>NZ_JAXSQX010000005.1:0-592698 GCF_034659755.1 Massilia phyllosphaerae | reverse complement strand
GTACGGCTTGTCCCTATAACCTTGGCAGTACAAGGTTGAGATTGACAGCTGTTTGTTGATACCAGATTCAAAAAACTAAATACTTCTTCCGGATTCAGAGTGGCGCCCAGCACAGCGAAGCGCACTCGTACAGTTTATGCCTGATGACCATAGCAAGTCGGTACCACCCCTTCCCATCCCGAACAGGACCGTGAAACGACTTTGCGCCGATGATAGTGCTGCAACCAGTGTGAAAGTAGGTTATCGTCAGGCTAATTAACATGCTGTGAAAGCAGCAGTAAGTAAAGTAGTAATGCAAAACCCCACTCGGCGAGCCTGAGTGGGGTTTTTGCTTTTCCATCCCGGATTTCACAAAGCGCTCGTCCCATTCCCAGTATGTGTATACTCGGGATATTTCTGATGTCGTCGTCCTATGGCTGCTGATCAACAAGACAGAACATCCCGTTTGCCCACGTTCGCGCGTCGCGCGACTGCCTTATACGTGGGAGTCGCTCTCCTTTCACTGGGCGCCATGGTAGGCATCCCATCCGTGTCGGCACAGGCGACCCGGCCGTCGCCACCTGCCGCTCCTGCTGCACCTGCGCCCGCTCCTGCACCGGTCAAGCTCGACACCGTCACCGCCCAGCGCGGCGACATCCGCGATACCGTCGCGGCGAACGGCAAGCTGCAACTGCACAAATGGGCCGACGTCTACCCACAGATCGGCGGACAGGTGAAGGACGTGCTGGCTGCCATCGGCGACACGGTCAAGGCCGACCAGCCCTTGATCGAGATTACTCCGACCCAGCAGCCGACCAAGGCCGAGAGCAATCGCGCCCAGATGGCCCGCTTGCAGGCGGACCTGGCCGACCAGCGGGCGCAACTCGATTTTGCCGAGCTTCAGTTCAAGCGCCAGACCCAGCTGAAAGCCCAGAACGCGACCCGCGAGGAAGCCTTTGAATCGGCACGCATGAGCGCATCCTCGGCGAGCGCGCGCGTCGATGCGATCACCGCCCAGATCCGCGAACTGGAAGCGACCTTGAAGATCGACGAGGACGCGCGCCAGAAAACCATGGTGAAGGCGCCGATGGCCGGCACCGTCGTATCGCTGGCTGCGCGTCCGGGACAAATGGTAACGGCGGCGCAACCTGCGGCGCCGCTGCTCCGGATTGCCGACCTGTCCGACATGACGGTGGCTGCGCGCGTCGCCGAAAACGATGTGACGCGGCTGCGGCCCGGCATGGACGCGAGCTTCACCACGCCGGGCTACCCCGGCAAGCACTGGTCCGGGAAATTGCGCCAGGTGATCCCGATCCCGGCGGACGGCACCGGTGACCAGGGTAAGCAGGCCTTTTATATTGTCCTGTTCGAGGTGAAGAATCCGAATCATGCACTGATGAGCGGCATGAGCGCGCAGGTGCAGTTCGTGGTTGAGCAGGCGAAGAATGCGCTGCTGTTGCCGGCGAAAGTCCTGGGTGCGCCGGACGACGACGGCCTGTATGACGTGAATGTCGTCGACAACGCCCGGCAGATCAGTCCGCGCAAGCTGAAAGTGGGCGTGCGTGCCGGCCAGCAGGCACAGATCGTGGCGGGGCTTGAAGAAGGCGACAAGGTGCTGGTCGGTCCGGTGCCGAAGGGGCTTGCGCTGCCGGCTGCGCCGAATGCCGGTGCCAGGCCACCCGTGGCCTCGGCACACGAGGCGCATCAATGAGGCTGCGCCCCCTGACGCTGCCATTTCCCCGTGTGCCGGCAGCGGTGTCGTTGGCATTCGCTTGCGCCGCGCTGGCCGGCTGTGCCAGCCGCGGCCCGAGCGCCGAGCCGCCGCCCAAGGTCGATCTGCCCGCCGAGTGGACGGCCGGTACGCCCGAGCACGCGGCCTGGCCCGACAAGCAATGGTGGCAGCGCTTCGGCAGCGCCGAGCTGACCCGCCTGGTCGACGAAGGCCAGTCCGGCAACCTGGAACTCGCAAGCGCGCTCGAGCGCGTCAAGCAGGCCGAAGCAGGGGCGCGCATCGCCGGCGTCTCGCTGCTGCCCACGGCGAGCTTTTCCAGCGGCGCCAACCGGTCGGTGCCGCTTGCAAGCGGCAGCGGCAGCACTTCCGCCAGCAGTGCCCTGCAGGTGTCCTACGAAGTCGATTTCTGGGGCAGGAACAAGGCCAGCGTGGCATCCGCCCAAGCCTCGCTCGCGGCCAACCGCTTCGACCGCCAGACCGTCGCCCTGACGGTCACCAGCGGCATCGTCGCGACCTATCTGCAGGTGCTGTCGCTGCGCGACCGGCTCGCCGTCGCGCGCCAGCACGTGGCGAATGCCGAACACGTGCTGGCCCTGGTCGAAGCGCAGAAGAGCGCCGGCGCGGCGTCGTCGCTCGACCTGGCGCGCCAGCGCTCCGCCGTGGCGCAGCGCAAGTCCGACATACCCGACCTGATGCAGCAGGAACGCGAAGCGCAGTCGGCGCTGGCGATCCTGCTCGGGAAAGCGCCGCAGACCTTTTCGGTGGCCGAGGGAGGGCTGGCGGCGGTCACCTTGCCCGAAGTGGCGCCGGGCCTGCCGTCCGAACTGCTGGCGCGCCGGCCCGACATCCGCCGCGCCGAGGCCGACCTGGCGGCCGCCAATGCCAACGTGGCAGTCGCCCGCGCCAACCTGTTCCCCAGCATCAGCCTGACCGGGGCGATGGGCACGCAAAGCAGCGCCTTGCTGTCGCTGCTGAATGCGCCGAACCTGGTTGCCAACGTCAGTGCCTCGCTGTTCACGCCGATCTTCGACGGCGGCCGCCTCAAGCGCGAACGCGACATCGCCATCTCGCGCAAACAGGAAGTGGTGCAGGCCTACCGGGCGACCGTGATCGCCGCCTTGTCGGAAGTGGACAACGCGCTCGGCCAGGTCCACAGCCTGGATGAGCAGCAGCGCCTGAAGACCGTCGAGCTGGACCAGGCGCGCCAGGCCTACGATCTGGCCGAGATCCGGTACAAGCTGGGTGCCGAGGATTTCATGACGGTGCTCGACACCCAGCGTGCCTTGTCGGACGTGCAGAACGACATGGGGATTCTGAAGTTGCGTCGCCTGCA
Organism: Massilia phyllosphaerae; assembly: GCF_034659755.1. Taxonomy (NCBI): domain Bacteria; kingdom Pseudomonadati; phylum Pseudomonadota; class Betaproteobacteria; order Burkholderiales; family Oxalobacteraceae; genus Massilia; species Massilia phyllosphaerae. The sequence goes on along the minus strand of NZ_JAXSQX010000005.1, from coordinate 589,654 downwards.
GGCGACGGTGTCCCTGTACAAGGCGCTGGGCGGCGGCTGGCAGGACGAGCCGGGCGCCGGGAAGCCGGCTTCCGCAAAATCCTGAACCCCAGGCGCCTCGGGCTTTGCGGCCCTAAGGCTTTGCTAAGTCCGGTTGACTACGATGTGCGCGATCCTGTTTCCTCATCGCACGTCCTTGGCGGCGGCGCACACCGGCGTAGTCGATCTCATGAAATTGTTTGCTTCCGTTTTCCTGGCGGCCGGCCTGCTGGCCGCTACCGCATCCACAGTCCAAGCCCGTGACAGGCATCCGACCCCGGTGCCGCCGGCCGCGCGCCTGACGGCGCTGCGCTCGAGCGCCGTCCTGATTCTCGATCCGAAGACAAAACAGGTCCTGTACCAGAAACATGCGGATGCGGTCATGCCGATCGCCTCGCTGACCAAGCTGATGACGGCGCTGGTGGTGCTGGAGGCGAAGCAGGACATGGCGCAAACGCTGGCCATTACCGGCGCCGACGTCGACCGTCTCAAGTATTCGTCGTCGCGGCTGCGCGTCGGCACCCGCTTGCCGCGTTCGACCATGCTCCACCTCGCGCTGATGAGTTCCGAGAACCGGGCGGCGTCGGCACTGGGCCGCAACTACCCGGGCGGCACCAGGAAGTTCGTCGCCGCGATGAACGCCAAGGCGCGCGCGCTCGGCATGCGCCACACGCGTTACGTCGAGCCGACCGGGCTGTCGAGCGCGAACGTCTCGACCCCCAGGGACCTCGCCAGGCTCGTGGTCGCGGTCGAAAAACACCCGCTGGTGCGGCGTTATTCGACCGACCGCGAACACACGATCAGCCAGGGCAGGGACCGCACCGTCTACCACAACACCAATCGCCTGACCGCCAGCCGAAGCTGGAAGATCCGGATGCAGAAGACCGGCTATATCTCGGAGGCGGGCCGCTGCATGGTCCTGCATGCGGCCGTGAGCGGACGCCCCACCGTGATGGTGTTCCTGGACGCCCAGGGCACGCGCGCGCGCGCGGCCGATGCGAATCGCGTCCGCGCCTGGCTGGCCAGTCTCAATCCCTGGGCACGGAACTAGGGACCATTGCGGTCTTGCCTTCATGCCGGCATTGATGCATCCTTGCGGACTTTATTGAACACTGCCGCCTGGCATCGTCCCAATGAGTCAATCCGCCCCACGCCAGACCGTGCCCCGCTGGGGCATGGCCGTCGACACCGAGCGCTGCATCGGCTGCCATGCCTGCTCGGTGGCCTGCAAGGTCGAGAATGCCGTCTACCTCGGCATGTTCCGCACCAAGGTCTATTACCATGACTTCCACGGCCGCGATGCGGTCGGCAAGAACACGCTCAAGCGCGCTTTCCTGCCGACGCTGTGCATGCATTGCGAGGACGCGCCCTGCCTGAAGGCCTGCCCGACCGAGGCGATCCGGCGCGATGCCGACGGCGTGGTGCGCATCGACGCCGACACCTGCGACCGCTCGCGCGACTGCATCGCCGCCTGTCCCTACGGCGCGATCCATATCGACCCGGTGGCGCAGGTGGCCGACAAGTGCGACCTGTGCAGCCATCGCCTCGATGCGGGCCTGCAGCCGGCCTGCGTGGAAGCCTGTCCGACCGAGGTATTCGCCTTCGGCGACCTGGGCGACCCGGACAGTCCGATCAGCCGCTTCAACGCGAAATACGCGCGCGAGCTCACGGTGCTCAAGCCGGAAGAGGGCGCGCGCCCGATGGTGCAATACCGCGGGATCGGCAAGGTGGTGCCGCGCGCGGTGGAGCGCAAGCTGCCGAAGGGCCGCAACCACGATCCGTTTACATATGAAATCGACACCTGGGCCGAGCTGCGCGCCGACTACGGCACCGAGGTCGGCGAGGCGAAAGGAGGCGCATGATGGAGCGCCGCCGGTTCATGAAGTCGGGACTGGGCGCGCTGGCCACGCTCGCGGTCGGGGAAACCATCCTGCTGACGCCGGAGGATGCCGCCGCGGCGACCGCCGCCGCGCCCGATCCGCTCGCCTATGCCGCCGACGCCGACGGCAAGGCGCGCAAGCAGCGGCCCGACTACCGCAACGCCGCGTCGGTAAAGAGCGTCTGCCTGAATTGCTCGACCGTGTGCGGCATCGAGGGCTTTGTCGAAAACGGCAAGGTGGTCAAGATCCGCGGCAATCCGCTCGACCCGAACCTCGGCAGCTTCATGACCTGCGCCAAGGGGCAGAGCGGACCGACCATCAATACCTATCCCGAGCGCCTGCTGTACCCGCTCAAACGCGTCGGCGCGCGCGGCGAAGGCCTGTGGAAGCGCATCACCTGGGACGAGGCGTACGACGACATCGCGGCGCGTATCCGCACGTGCATCGCCGACGGCCATCCGGAGCGCGTGGCGATCCACCAGGGCCGCTCGCGCTACGAATCCGAGTTCTCGCGCTTCCTGAACGCGGTCGGCTCGCCGGTGCTGCTGAACCACCGTGCGCTATGCTCCTCGAACAAGCGCGCCGCCAACTACGTCAGCCTGGGCGAGACCGACTGGGAGTCGATCGACGCCGAGCGCTGCCGCTACTTCCTCAACTTCGGCGCCAATTTCTACGAGGCGCACCAGGGCGGCCTGCACCTGGTCAAGCGCGTGGCCAAGGCGCGCTTCGACCACGGCGCCAAGCTGGTCACCTTCGACGTGCGCATGTCGAACACGGCCGGCCGCAGCGACGAGTGGTTCCGGCCGCTGCCCGGCACCGAGGGCGCGATCGCGCTGGCGATGGCGCACGTGATCCTGCGCGAGAACCTGCACGACCGCGCCTTTATCGCCGACTTCGTGCAGCCCGGCGAAGCGCAGCTGCGCGCCTGGCTGGCAGCGTACACGCCGGCCTGGGCGCACCGGCTGTCCGGCATGCCGGCCAGGGACATCGAGCGCATCGCGATCGAATTCGCCAAGCTGCGGCCGGCGGTGGCCGCCTTCACCAACCGCGGCACCGGCGCCCACTACAACGGCTTCAACGCCGAGCGCGCGGTGGTCATGCTGAACGCCCTGGTCGGCGCCGTCGGGCGGCCGGGCGGCTACTGCTACGGCCTGGACGACAAGTTGTCGCCGGCGCGTTACCCGGCGCCGCAGCCGGAGCCGCCCAAGGTGACCATCCGCACCGATCTCGAAGACCCGCCCGAATGGCCGCTTGCCAACCGCTGGCAAAAGATGAAGGTCGGCCAGGTGGTCTACGACTACCTGAAGCAGGGCCGCGCACGGCTCGACGTCTACCTCAGCTACACGATCGTCTCGCCGATGACCTGGCCCGAGGGCCGCACCACGGCGGTCGAGGTGCTGCGCGACGAGAAGCTGCTGCGGTTCCACGCCTGCTCGGACATCATCTATTCGGAGATGGCGCATTACGCCGACCTGATCCTGCCGGATGCGACCTACCTCGAACGCTGGGGCATGGACATCCGCAACAACCTCGAGCTGCAGCACTACGCCATGTTGCGCCAGCCGATGGTGGCGCCGCCCGGGGAAGCGCTGTCCTTCCCCGAAGTCCTGTTCAACGTCGGCCGCCGCCTGGGGCCGGCGCAGGCGCGCTATTTCGCCTTCGGGACGCACGAGGATTACGTGCGCGTGCAGTGTTCGAAGCTGCCCACGACCGGTCCGGACGGGCGCCGCTTCGCCGACGGCTTTTCCTACATGAAGCACTACGGCGTGCACGTCGATACCAGCCAGCCCAAGGCCTACGAGGTGTTCCGGCGCAAGCTCGGCGCGGCCCAGCTCGAAGGGGCGCGCGTGGACGAGGCCAGCGGCTGCATCGTCAAGGCCGACAAGCCGGGCGGCAAGGAGCGCGCGATCGGCCTGATGGTGGGCGGCGAGGCCTTGCGCGGTTTCGCCACGCCTTCGCGGCGCTTCGAGATCCATGCGCCCGAGGTGGCGAAGGTGGCCGCCGCGGCCGGCATGCGCGACGACGGCATGCCGAGCTTCCGCCCTGTGCCAGGGCTGGCGCGGCTGGCCGCGGACCGCTTCGTGCTCACGACCTTCAAGTGGAACGTGCATACCCAGGGCCGTACCGCATCGCAGAAATATCTGGCCGAGATCGTGCACGACAATCCGATGTGGATGCACCCGCGCACCGCGGCGCGCATCGGCGTGAAGTCCGGCGACCTGGTCGAGTTGACGACCTACCGTCCGCGCTCGGGCAGCGACGGCGACCGCGCCTTCAAGGCCGCCGCCGGCGCCGGCGACGAGGTGGTGGGGCGGGCGCGCATCCGGGTGTTCGTCACCGAAGGCATCCACCCGAAAGTGCTGGCGGTGTCGAATTCGGTCGGCTGGCGCTTCGGCGGGCGTGCCACCCAGGGGCGCAACGGCCGGCGCGACAGCGTGCTGGCCGCCACCGGCCAGGCCGGCATGCGCGGCGCGCTCGACGCCGAAGCGCGCTTGGACGACCTGCGCAATGGCGTGTGGTGGGACGAACGCAACGGCGGGCGTGGCAATGGCGTGAACATCAACGCACTGTTTCCGGTCAATCCGTCGCCGCTGGTGGGCATGCAGGCCTGGTTCGATACGGTGTGCAGCGTGCGCAAGGTGACGGCGGCGTAGCGCCGTGGCGGCGTCCTCGGGTAAGATGGACCGCTATGGAATTCCGCCAGATTAACTACTTCATCGCGCTCTACGAAGAGGGCACCGTGACCCGCGCCGCGCACCGGCTCAACATCGTGCAGCCGGCCCTGAGCATGCAGATCGCCAAGCTGGAAGAGCAGCTCGGTCAGCAGTTGTTCGAGCGCTCCAAGCAGGGCATGGTGCCGACCGCGGCCGGACGGCAGATGTACCGCCTGTTCCTGCCGATCATGCGCGACTTCTCGAACGCGCACGCCCAGCTGCTCAGCAGCGACGGTGCGATCCGCGGCGAGGTCAACGTCGGCCTGATCGCCTCGGTGACGGAAGGTGTGCTGGTCGATACGCTGAGCGAGTTCTCGAACCGCTATCCGGAGGTCGACGTGTCGGTGGCCGACGGCTACACGAGCACGCTGATCGACTGGGTCACGGCAGGGCGGCTGGATGCCGCCATCATCAACAAGCCGCGCCGTCCGCTCGCGCTCGACGTCGAGCACATCGTCGATGAAGAGATGGTCCTGATCACCAGCGCCGCGTCGGACCAGGGCGTGCCGCAGAGCCTGGCTCTGCGCCAGCTGTCCTCGCTGGACCTGGCGCTGGTGCTGCCGACCCGCGGGCACGGCCTGCGCGGCACCATCGATGCGTTCGCGGAAAGCGAGAACATCGAGCTGGCGCCGAAGTTCGAGATCGATTCGCTGGTGGCGACCGTCAAGCTGGTCGAACAGGCCCGCGTGGCGACGATCGTGCCGCGCATCGCGGTGCACCGCCAGCTCAGCAGCGGTATCCTGCGCGCGCATGCGATCACGGCGCCGCGGCTGGTGCGGCGGATGGTGAGCGTGGCGCACCCGCGCCGGCCCTTGAGCCCCGCGGCGCGGCTGTTCCTGTCGATGCTGGCCGCGAACCTGCGGCTGCGCGCACCGGCGGAGCCGGCGGGCCCGCCGCCGCCGGCCTGAGGTTCAGACCAGGCCCACGCTGCGGTAGATGTGCTTGGTCTCGAGGAAGTCGTTCAAGCCCTCGTAGCCGTGCAGGCGGCCGACGCCGCTGCGCCGGTAGCCGCCGGTCTCCGCTTCCGCGAACAGCCGGTTGTGGTCGTTGATCCACACCGTGCCGTTGCGCAGTGCGCGCGCGACGCGCATGCCGCGGTCGCCGTCCTGGGTCCAGACGCTGGCCGACAGCCCGAACACCGTGTGGTTGGCGCGCGCCACCGCGTCCTTTTCGTCCTCGAAACGCTCCAGCACCACGAAGGGGCCGAAGATCTCGTCCTGCACGAAAAAGGCGCCGCTGTCCTGGTGCGCCACCAGCGTCGGCGTCAGGAAGTGGCCGTTTGCCAGCCGGCCGCCCGGACGCCCGCCCTGCAGCACGACCTCGTCGCAGATGTCGAACGCGCGTTCGGCCGCGCCGGCTACCTGCTCCAGCGCCTGGGCGTCGATCAGCGGACCCATGCCGGCACCCGGCGTGTCGCCCGGCGCCACCACGATGCTGCCCAGGGCGTGCTTCAGCGCGTGCTTCATCTCGTCGTAGCGCGCCGCATGCACGAGGACGCGGCGCGCGGCCGTGCATTGCTGGCCGGAGATGACGGTCGCGGCTGCCGCGATGCGCTGGGCGGTCGCGCCGATGTCGGCGTCGGGGAACACCAGGCAGCAGGATTTGCCGCCCAGTTCCAGCGACAGCTTCTTCATGGTCGGCGCGGCCGCCGCCATGATGCGCTGGCCGGTGCCATTCGATCCGGTGAAGCTCAGCACGTCGACGTCCTCGGAGGCCACCAGTTCCTGGGCAGCCTCGCTGCCGGTTTCCAGCACCAGGTTCACTACGCCGCGCGGCAGGGTCTCGACCGCCGCCAGTTCGCGCAGCACCTGGGCCGTGATCTGGGCGGTCTGGTGCGCCGGCTTGACGACGACGCTGCAGCCGGCCGCCAGCGCCGGTGCCAGCGAGCGGATCAGCAGCACGACCGGCGCGTTCCAGGGAATGATCAGCCCCGCCACGCCGGCCGCCTCGCGCAGCGTCGCCGAGTAGGCACCCGGCTCGACTTCCGTGAAGTGGCCCGGCATGTGGCGCGCCATGCCGGCGTAGTAGCGGATTTCCGAGATGGCGGCGGCCATTTCGCCGCGCGACTGCGCCATCACCTTGCCGTTTTCCTGGGTCAGCAGCGCCGCCAGTTCGTGGCGCTTTTCCAGGCGCTCGGCCCATTGCAGCAGCACGTTCTGGCGCAGGCGGGCGTCGTGCGGCCACAGCGAGGTGTCGAAGGCATGGCGCGCGCTGGCGATCGCCGCGCGCGCGTCCGCCAGGCCGCCGGCCGCGAGGCTGCCGATGACGCTGCCGTCGGCCGGATTGCGGCTGGTGGCGACGCCGCCGCCCACCGCGCCCTGCCACTGGCCGTCGATGTAGTTGAGGGCACTCAGCGGACTCATACTCGGTTGGCTCATGCTCAGCTGCCCTTGAACTTCGGTGCGCGCTTGCCGTGGAAGGCTTCCACGCCTTCGCGGAAGTCGTCGGAGGCGCGCAGGCGGCTGTAGCAATGGCCTTCCAGCTCGATCGCGATCGACAGCGGCGCATCCTCGGTGTCGTTCAGCAGCTTCTTGGCGGTGCGCTGGGCCAGCGGCGAGAACGCGACCAGTTCCTCGACCAGGCGGTCGGTGGCGGCTTCCAGTTCGGCATCCGCCACGAATTCGGTGGCGACGCCCCAGTCGTAGGCCTGCTTGCCCGGAATGCGGCGCGAGCGCATCACGATGTCCTTGGTGCGGGTTATGCCGACCATCTTCTGCAGGCGCGCCGAGCCGCCCGAACCCGGGATCTGGCCGAGCTTCTGTTCCGGCAGCGCGTAGAAGGTGGTGTCGGTGACGATGCGGAAGTCGCAGGCCAGCGAGATCTCGAAGCCGACGCCGAAGCAGAAGCCGCGGTTGGCGGCGATCACCGGCTTGCTGCAGCGCGTCGGCGCCGCGATGTTCCAGGCCAGCTTGGAGACGTGTTCCGGCGAGGCTTCCAGGAAGCCCTTGATGTCGCCGCCGCTGGAGAAGTGCTGGCCTTCGGCGCGCAGCACGATCACGCGCACGCGCTCGTCCTCGTCGAGCGACTCGAACACCAGGCGCAGCTGCTCGCGCTGGCGCATCGAGATGATGTTGAACTGGCCGTTGGACAGGACGATGTCGGCGCGCTGGCGCCCGGCATCGACTTCCACGCGGAAGCCGTCGAGGTTCTCGAGCAGGTCGTGGGCAGGGTGTTTCAGTTGGGTCATGCTGTTCTCCTTGGTTATTCTGTGGTGTCGTTTGCTTGCTTGGATGCGGTGGCGCCGCTGCGCGGCATGCCTTCCCAGCGCCGGACCAGGCCCTCGTGCGGCAGGTCGAACAGGTCGAGCAGGCGCCCCACCGTATGGTCGACCAGGTCGTCGAGCGAATCCGGACGGGTGTAAAAGGCCGGCACCGGCGGGAAGACGATGCCGCCCATTTCGGTCACGGCCGTCATGTTGCGCAGGTGCGCCAGGTTCAGGGGCGTCTCGCGCGCCACCAGCACCAGCCGGCGGCGTTCCTTCAGGATCACGTCGGCGGCGCGCGCCACCAGGTTGTCGGCCAGCCCGTGGGCGATGCCGGCCAGGGTCTTCATCGAGCACGGCGCCACCACCATGCCGGCCGAGCGGAACGAGCCGCTGGCGATCGTGGCGCCGATGTCCTTGACGTTGTGGACCACGTCGGCCAGCGCCTCGATGTCGGCGCGGCGCATGTCGAGTTCCTGCTGCGCCGTCATCACGCCGGACGACGACATCACCAGATGGGTCTCGCAGGCGCCGGACGCGCGCAGCGCCTGCAGCATGCGCACGCCGTACACCGCGCCGCTGGCGCCGGTGATGGCGACGATGAGGCGGGGCTTGCTCATTGCCAGTCCACCCCGTGCCAGTCCACCACTGCGCCGGGCACGATTTCCTGGCCGAGGTCGATCTCGAGTTCGCCCGGGATGCGCACCTTGGTGAAGATGTAGCCGCGGTAGGAAACCGGCCGGGTCGCGTCCAGGCCCATCTTGGCGCCGACGCCCTGCAGGTGCGGCGGGGCCGGTTCGTCGATCTCGTGGTGGCCGGTGGCGACGGTGGTGGACGGATCCAGCACCGAGCCCTGGGCGCCGCTGATCACGACCAGGTCGCGGTCGGCCTGGAAGCGCGTGGCCACCGCCCACTCGACCTGCTGCGGATCGTGCACGTCGACGTCGTCGTCGACCACGATCACCTGCTTGATGTCGTAGTGGGCGCCGAACGCGCCGAGGATCACGTTCTTCGGCTCGCCCTCGCGCGCCTTGCGGAACTTGACGAACAGGTGGTAGCGGCCGACGCCGCCGACCGACAGGTGCACGTCCGTCACGCCCGGAAAGCTGCGCTGCAGGTGGGCCAGCATGGTCGCCTCGCGCGGGATCGAGCCCAGCAGCAGGTGTTCCATCTCGGCCGGCACGATGGTGTGGAAGATCGGATTGGTGCGGGTGGTCACGGCATCGACCACGATCACTTCGCGCTTCTCCTGGGCGCTGTAGTACTTCGGGAATTCGCCGAACGGGCCTTCGGCTTCGCGCACTTGCGGCAGCAGCCGGCCTTCGATGACGATTTCCGCATTCGCCGGCACGCGCACGGCGTTGGTCGTGCACTTTACTACCGGCAGCGGGGCGCCGTGCAGGGCGCCGGCGATTTCGAGTTCGTCGTGGTCGATCGGCGTGATCGCCTGCGACGCCAGCAGCGTGAGCGGATCGGCGCCGATGACGACCGCGACGTCGAGCGCCTGGCCTTCGGCTTCGGCCGCCTTGTAAAAGGCCAGCAGGTGGCGCGGCAGCATCAGGATCGCCATGCGGTCGCGTCCGTGCACCTGGATGCGGTTGATCGAGACGTTCTGCACGCCGGTCGCCGGATTGCGCGCGATCACCAGGCCGGCCGTGATGTAGGGGCCGTTGTCATGCTCGCTGTGGGTCGGGATCGGCAGCATCGTGTTCAGGTCCTTCGATGCGTCCATCGGCGTCACCACCTGCTGGCAGGGTGCCTCCGCGGATGCCACCTCGCGCCACGGCAGCGGATGTTCGGCGGCGTGGCGGAAGGCGGCCAGCAGGCCGGCCTGCTCGACGCCCATCGCCTCGGCGATCCAGCCGCGTTTCGACACGAAGCCCGACACCACCGGTATCGTGTGGCCGGCCGGTTTCGGGAAGTAGGCGGCCTGGGTGCCGTCCAGGCGCTTGGCGATGGCGGCCAGGCGGTGCTTCAGCGGCACGCCCTCGCGGATCACCGCCAGGCGGCCGGTGGCCTGCAGGTGCGCGAGCCAGGTGCGCAGGTCGGTCGCCTTGGGCGTTGGTTTGTTGTTCTCGACTGCGTGTGTCATTGTTGGGCCTTTCCTTCTTCGGAGGCCGGCAGGGCTTCGTAGTCGCCGGCGATCAGCTTGCGCCGCAGGATCTTGCCGACCGGCGACTTGGGGATTTCGCGCACGAACACGTAGTCGCGCGGACGCTTGAAATTCTGCAGGTCCGACTGGCGCACGTGTTCGTTCAGCGCTTCCGGGGTGGTCTCGCCGCGCGGCTTGACGAAGGCGACCACGCGCTGGCCCCAGCGCTCGTCCTGCAGGCCGGCCACCGCCACTTCGTCGACGTCCGGGTGCAGCGACAGCACCGATTCGATGTCCACCGGCGAGATGTTCTCGCCGCCGCTGATGATCATGTCGTCGACGCGTCCGGTGACGAACAGGTCGCCGTCCGGGTCGAGGTAGCCGGTGTCGCCGGTGAAGTACCAGCCGGCGCGGATCGACTTGGCGTTGGCGTCGGGACGGTTCCAGTAGGCCTCGAAGGCCTCGTCGCCCTGCAGTTCGCAGACGATCTGGCCTTCCTCGCCCGGCGCCACCACCTGGTCCGCGGTGTCGGCCCCGAGCGCCACCACGCGGATGCGGGTGTTGATGCCTGCGCGCCCGGCGCTGCCGGCCTTGCGGGTGGCGTCCTGGTCGAAGGCGAAGGTGAAGACTTCGGACGAGCCGTAGTGGTTCACGAACAGCTCGGGCTTGAAGGTCTCTCTGAGGCGCTTCAGCAGGCCGTCCTGCATCGGCGCGCCGGCGAAGCCGAGCTTGGTCACCGAGGCGATCTCGGCGCCGTGCTGCGCGCGCCACGCCAGCATGTCGTGGTACAGCGTCGGCACCAGGTACAGCGCGGTGATGCGCTCCCGCTCGATCGACTGGAAGGCGGCGGCGCAATCGAACTTGGGCACGCACACGAACACGCCGTCGACCAGCGCCATCGCCAGCAGCGAGCGCACGCCCATCGTGTGGTACAGCGGCATGACGCCGAGCGTGCGTTCGCCGCGCCGGTACAGGTTCTGCGCCACGTGGCCGAGGGCGGCCGCGCGTTCGGCGCGGTGCTTGCGCGGCACGCCCTTCGGCTTGCCGGTGGTGCCCGAGGTGTACAGCATCAGCGAGATGTCCTCGCTGTTCGCCGCCAGCAGCGGGGCGCTTGGTGCGTGTTCGAGCAGCTGTTCGTAGCGTACGGTGCCGTCGGCGCCGCCCACCGCGATGCGGGTGAGGCGGGCCGCGGTCGGGCTGCCGGCCACCGCTTCGGCGCTGACCGGTTCGTAGACGACGGCCTTGGCCGCCGAGTCGGTGGCGCAGTATTCGACCTCGTCCGGCTTGGCACGCCAGTTCAGCGGCGTGACGATCGCACCGAGGAACTGGCAGGCCCAGTGGATGGTCGCCATCTCGATGCGGTTCTGCAACACGACCATCAGGTGGTCGCCGCGTTTGACGCCGAGCACGGACAGGCCCTCGGCCACGCGTTGAATGCGCTCGTACCATTCGGCATACGTCAGGCGCTGCGCGCCGTCGACCACGGCCAGCGCATGCGGGCTGCGTTCGACGCTTTGCAGGAAGGTGCGTCCTAGATCCAGCACGGTGTTCTCCTCTATTGTTGTTGGATATCGATGACGGTGTCGGGCCGGTGTCAGGCGTTGACGAGCCTGGCCTGCTCGGCGGCGCCGACGCCCGCATGGCCGGGCTTGTCCGCCTCCGGCGTGGCGCCGACCGGGCGGCCGAGGCGCGCGGCGGCGGTCTCCAGCACCGCCTTGACGATGTTGGTGTAGCCGGTGCAGCGGCACAGGTGGCCGGACAGCATCTCGCGCACTTCCTGTTCGCTCGGGTCCGGCTTGCGCGCCAGGTAGTCGGCGCAGGACATCATGATGCCGGCGGTGCAGAAGCCGCACTGCAGAGCGTGGTTGCGGCGGAAGGCTTCCTGCAGGTCGGCCAGGCCGTCCTGCCCCCGATTCAGACCTTCCACGGTCTCGATGCTGCGGCCCTCGGCCTGCACCGCCAGGCTCAGGCAGGTGCGCGAGGCCACGCCGTCGATGGTGACGGTGCAGGCGCCACACACGCCGTGCTCGCAGCCGACGTGGGTGCCGGTCGCGCCCAGTTCGTGGCGCAGGAAATCGGACAGCAGGGTGCGCGGCTCGCAGGTGCCGCTGCGGCGCTGGCCGTTCAGCACCAATTCGATGCGCACGACGTCGTTCTTCTGGTAAGTCTTCATGACATGGCCCTGTCGATCGCGGTGCGGCCCAGGTGGCGCACCAGTTGTCTACGGAACTTGGCGGAGGCGTGGTGATCGTCCTTGGCGCCCAGTTCCCATGCAAAATCGTTGATTGCCGCGTCCAGGTCGGCGCGCGACAGGCAGCCCCAGGACTTGACACGCGGCCGGTCCGAGACGCCGCCGACCGCCAGCCGGATCCCGTCCGGGCGCACCACGGCGGCCACCGCGCAGATCGCGAAGTCGCCGTGGCGGCCGGCGAATTCCTCGAAGGCATAGCGCACGCCGGATTCGGCCAGTGGATAGCGCACTTCCTCGACCAGTTCGTCGGGCCGGCGCGCGGTCATCAGCATGCCCTGGAAAAAGTCGTCGGCGGCCACGCTGCGGCGCCCGCTGCGGCTGCGCAGCACTACCTGGCCGCCCAGCGCCAGCAGACACAGGGGCAGTTCCGCGCTCGGGTCGGCGTGGGCGACCGAGCCGCACACGGTGCCGCGGTTGCGGATCTGGAAGTGCGAGATGTGCGGGAAAGCCTGGGCCAGCAGCGGGACTTCCGCCGCCAGCCCGGGGCGCCACTCGACGCTGCCCTGGGTGGCGGCGGCGCCGATGGCCAGCACGCCGGCCTCGCTGCGCACGTAGTCCAGGTCGGGCACGCGCGAGATGTCGATCAGCACGCTGGGCTGGGCCAGGCGCAGGTTGAGGACCGCCATCAGCGACTGGCCGCCGGCGAGGATGCGCGCGTCTTCGCCGGCATCGGCCAGTAGCGCGACCGCTTCGGCGGCGCTGTCGGGGCGGGCGTAATCGAAGGCTTGCGGTTTCATGCTTTGACTCCAAACAGGGCTTTCAGGCGCTGCCACAGGCTGCGCGGCGGCGTGGCGGCGGTGTTCCCGGTGGCGGCCGGTGCGGCCGCGGCGCCGTTCTCGTCGCGCTTGCCGCCGCCGCCGGCTTCGCGGCCGAGCTGCTCGAACAGCTGGTTCAGCACGATCTTGGCCGCGCCTTCCAGCATGCGGCTGCCGACCGCCGCGACCTTGCCCGAGACGTCGGCCTCGTAGTCGTAGCGCAGCAGCGTGCCAGCGCCCTGCGGTTCGAGCGTGACCAGGCCGCTGCCGCTGGCGCTGCCCACCGACGACAGGCCGGAACCGGCCAGGCGCAGGCTGCGCGGCGGGTCGAGTTCGGACAGGGCGACTTCGGCCGAGTAGCGCGCCTTGATCATGCCGACGCCGACCGTCACGTCGGCGCGGTAGCGGTGTTCGCCGTTCGGTTCGAGCGCGTTGCAGCCGGGGATGACCTTGGCCAGCGCGGCCGGGTCGAGCAGCACCCGGAACACCGCTTCCGGGGTCGCGTCGAGCACGACTTCGCCGCGCGCGCCGAGGGACTTGCCCTTGCCGGTTCTGGCGCCCCTGACCGCATCGACGGCGGCGGTCGACGGGATCGCATCGCCGCCCGCGACCGGCAGCGCGCCGGTGGACGGCTGCTGCGCCTGCGCCACCGCCTCCGACGGCGGCGGCTCGTCGGCGCCGATCAGGTCCATCACTTTCGAAGGCGTCAGCGGCAGCGTCAGGTCGGCCACGCCGAGCGCGTCGGCGACGGCATTCGCGATGCACGGCGGGGTGCTCATGTTGTTGCCTTCGCCGAGGCCCTTGGCGCCGAGCGGCGTGAACGGGGAGGGCGTCTCGAGGTGAATGATCTGCGGTTCCGGCACTTCGCAGGTGGTCGGCACCAGGTAGTCGGCGAAGGTGCCGGACTGGAAGCTGCCGTCCTCGCCGTAGCGGAATTCTTCCATCAGCGCCGCGCCCAGGCCCTGGGCGAAGGCGCCGCGGATCTGGCCGTCGGCCAGCGCCGGATTCAGGATCTTGCCGGCATCGTGGGTGGTGACGTACTTGTCGATCGTGATGCGGCCGGTGTTGCGGTCGATCTCGATGCCGCACACGTCGAAGGCGAAGCCGTAGGCGGCCGAGGTGTTGACGCGGTCCTGCTCGTCCGGCGCGCCCAGCGATTCGGCGGTCCAGAACGCGGTTTCGCGCAGGCCCGGCTCGACGCCCGCCGGCAGCAGCGCCGGCGCCCAGTGCGGGCTGGCGGCCATGCGCAGGAAAGGCAGCGACTTGCCCGGATTGGCGGCGGCGAACACTTTGCCGTCCCTGAACACGACGTCGGCGGCGGCGCAGTCCAGCTGCGGCGCGGCGATCAGGGCCAGCTTGTCGCGCAGCTTGACGGCCGCCAGGTGCAGGGTGCCGGCGACGGCGCCGGCGAAGCGGCTCGAGTAGTTGCCGGCGGCGACCGACCAGGCATCCTTCTGGGTATCGAATTCGACGTTGACCGCGACCTGGTCCGGCTGCAGCCCGAACACGTCGGCCACCACCTGGGTACACACGGTGCGGTGGCCCTGGCCGGCAGGCGCCGACGCGATCACGACGTTGATGCCGCCGAGCGGATCGATGCCGACCGTGGCGGAGGCGATGGCGCCGTTCTTCGGGCCGGCCTTGGCGCGCGCTTCCTTGGGCAGCACGGTCGTGATGTAGCCCATGTTCGAGATCGACGGCTCGACGATGGCGGCGAAGCCGATGCCGTACAGCCGGCCTTCGGCGCGCGCGCGCTCCCTTTTTGCGTAAAGATCGGCCAGGCCGCCATCGCTCTGCACCAGTTCCAGCGCGCGCTGGTAGTTGCCGGAATCGATCAGGGCGCCGGCCGCGGCGCGGTAGGGGAAGGCGTCGGCGGGAATGAAGTTGCGGCGGTAGACCTCGAGCGGCTCGAGCTGCAGTTCGACCGCGATGCGGTGCATCAGGCGTTCCAGCGCGATGTACACCTGCGGGCCGCCGAAGCCGCGCACCAGGCCGGCCGGGGTCTTGTTGGTCAGCACCACGCGGTTGCGCACCGCCAGGTTCTGGATCGCATAGGCGCCGGTGAGCACGCCGTGCATGCGGTAGAAGGTGGCCGGCTCGGGGGCACGCAGGTAGCCGCCGACGTCGTCGAGCTGGTCGTAGTCGAGGGCGGTGATGCGGCCGTCGTTCTCGACCGCGGCGCGGATCGTCGACAGGCGGTTGGTTGCGGAGGTCAGGCCGGCCAGGTGCTCGAGGCGGTCTTCCACCCACTTGACCGGGGCGCCGGCCTTGCGCGAGGCCAGGCACATCAGCACCGCGTACTGGAACACGGCATGCTTGACGCCGAAGCTGCCGCCCGAGTCGCGGAAGTAGCGGTGGCGCAGCTTGTGGCCGGGCACGCGCAGCGCCAGCGCCATCACGGTGTGCAGCGAAAACGGCCCCATGAAGTTGGAGCTGACGTCGTAGCCTTCTTCCTCGGACAGCCAGTCGGCGATGACGACCGCGCATTCCATCGGCGTGCACGAGTTGCGCGGATAGCGCTGGGTCAGCGACACCACGTGCGGGGCCGCGGCGAAGGCCGATTCCGGGTCGCCGTAGCGGAAGCTGCGGTCGCTGACGACGTTGCTGCCGACGCCTTCGTGCAGTACCGGCGCGTCGGCCAGGATGGCGTCGTCGATGGTGGTGACCGCCGCCAACGGTGCATAGTCGACCAGGATCAGGTCGGCCGCGTCTTCGGCCAGGTAGCGGGTGTCGGCGACGACCACCGCCACCGGCTCGCCGACGTAGCGCACGTGTTCGCGCGCCAGCGCCCACATCTCCATCTGCGCCTTGACGCCGACGACGAAGGGTTTCGACCAGTCGGCCAGGTCGGCGCCGGTGAGCACGGCGCGCACGCCCGGGGCGGCGTCGGCGCGGCTGCTGTCGATGCGGGTGATGGCGGCATGCGCATGCGGCGAGCGCACGATGGTCGCATGCAGGGTGCCGGGCTTGACGCCGGCATCGTCGCCGAACTCGCCGCGGCCGGTCAGCAGCGCGATGTCCTCGATGCGCTGCAGCGGGCGCCCGACGAAGGGGCTGTCCTGTGCCGCCGCTCCTGCCGGTGCCGCCTGCGCACCTTCGCCGGCGGCTGGGTGGGTTTTCATTTCCATGTTATTGGCCTGTTGCTGGTGTCTGTCTCCGTGAAACCAGTATAGGGAGACAGGTACATCACGACAAATAATGTTTGTTTATCTTACCTATCAGTATTTCAGATGGATAAACTTGATGCAGCCAGCGCGATCAGTGCGCCTGCGGCTCCTGCGGCGCATCCAGCTTGCCCACGGTTTCCGGCACCACCAGCGCGCCGATCAGGAACAGTACGCTGATCGCGCCCAGGAACAGCGCCAGGGTGTGCGGGATATCGGTGGGCGACGGCGAGGCCAGCGACACGAAGGTCGGCATGATGCCGCCGATGGCGAAGCCCATGTTCCACGACAGTCCGGTGCCGGTGGCGCGGATGGTGGTCGGGAAGCGCTCGTTCAGGAAGATCAGCAGCGGTGCATAGCCGATGCTGCCGAGGGCGCCGAACGCGATCACGCACAGCGCCAGCTGCACCGTGTCGGTCACGCCGGGCATGAACAGCGCCAGCGCCGGCAGGGCGAACAGGCGCAGCAGGCCGGTGCCCAGGAAGGCCTTCTTGCGGCCGATGAAGGTGCTCAGGTGGCCGACCGCGATCGAGGCCACCACCACGCCCACGCTCGACAGCATCAGGATGAAGCCGGTGGTTTCGCTCGGCGTCTTGTTGACGACTTTCAGGTAGGTCGGGAGGAAGCCCGAGGTCAGATAGTAGCCGCTGCCGCCGCCGATGGTCAGCAGCAGGTTCACCAGCAGGATGTTACGGTAGTCTCGCGAAAACAGCGTGCGCAGCGGCGACACCGCCTTGGCACCGGCGGTCGGCGCGGCCGCGCTGTTCGCCGCTTTTGCGCGCGCCTTGGCTTCCTGCAGCTTCTTGAACATCGGCGATTCTTCGAGGTTGCTGAAGATGGTGATGCCCAGCACCGCGCTGATGATCCCGGTGAAGAACATGCAGCGCCAGCCCCAGTCGTCGAAGGCGTCGCCCGGGAACAGGGCCGACATGCCGTAGTAGGTCAGCGAGGCGATCAGCGCGCCCAGGCCGGCGCCGCCGCCGCCGATCAGGCCGGACACGGCGCCACGGTAGCGCGGCGCCACCGATTCGGTGCCGATCGTGTGCGTGGCGGCGACCACGCCGCCGACGAACACGCCCTGGACCAGTTTCAGGATGATGAACAGGATCGGGGCCAGCACGCCGATCGTACGCACGGTCGGCAGCACGCCGAAGGCGGCGGTCGAAACGCCGACGCCGACCATCGCCATGATCATCGCGCGCTTGCGGCCGTGGGTGTCGGCGTAGGAACCGAACAGCGCCGAGCCGAGGGGGCGCATCAGCAGGGTGACGCCGAACGACGCATACACGGCCGCCAGCGACAGCATCGGGTGCTCGGAAGGGAAGAACAGCCTGCCGATGACGGGTGCCACGAACAGCAGGATGAACAGGTCGTACAGGTCGAGCGCCCAGCCCAGGCAGGACGCTACCACGGCCTTGAGCACGTGGCGCTGCTGCTCGCGCTCGGCAATTGCTTCTTCATTCGCTACTACAGCCATGATTGTCTCCTTGTAATGCCCGGGTGGCATGGCGGCGCCCCGGGTGGGCTGGGTAACCGGTTGCCGCTGTGGTTCAGCGGTCTTCTGCCAGCGCGGTCGGGCGCTGGATGCCGGCGGGGTGCCGCTGCGCCAGGATGGCGCCGGCGATTTTTTCGGCCATCATGATGGTCGGGATATTCGTGTTGGCGGACGGCAGGCGCGGCATCAGCGAGGCATCCACCACGCGCAGGCCGGCGACCTTGTGCACCCGTCCTTCGCTGTCGGTGACGGCGCTCCGGTCGTGCGCCGGCCCCATGCGGCAGGTGCCGCTGGCATGCCAGACACCGAACACGCTCTTGCGGATGAAGGCGTGCAGCGCGGCCTCGTCGGCCACCAGCGAGGCCACGGTCTGCCCGCCCGTGAGGAAGCGGTCGACCAGCCAGCGCCGCAGCGGGGCCGGGGTGTCGAGCCCCAGGCCCAGGATTTTGGTCAGCCAGGCATTCGCCGGCGTGTAGCGACTCAGCGCCTTGACGCGCGGCGAGAAGGCGGCCGGGAAGAAGTCGGCGTCGTGCCGGTGCAGTGCGGTCTGCTGCACCACCTCGGCCAGGCGGCGCACGCCGATCGCCATGCGCTGCAGGTCGCGTTCGTCGTCCAGCAGGTTGAGCGCGATGTCGGCGGGCGCCAGCGGGTCGTTCGAAGCCAGCTGTACGCGGCCGCGCGAATACGGCCGGTTACACCACAGGAAGAACAGGCCGAGGCGGTTGCCGAGCGCGTGCCAGGCGGCGCGTGTGGCGCTCGACATGTACATGTCCGAGCCGTCGCAGGCGTCCAGCCCCGAGGAGAAGCGGGCCGCGGTCATGCTGGCGCGGCGGCGCGCCAGCGGCATGCGGAATGCCGGGTCCAGGAAATGGCAGAAGGTCAGCGACGGGTGGTCCTGCAGGTTGCGCCCGACGCCCGGCAGGTCGGCGGCCACCGGGATCGCCAGCCGCTGCAGCATGGGGCCGTCGCCGATCCCGGCATGCATCAGGAGCACCGGCGACTGCAGCGCGCCGGCCGAGACGATCACCTCGGCGCCATCCAGGCGCAGGCGGTTGCCGTCGCCGTCGACCGTCATCACGCCTTGCGCGGTATGGCCGTCCATCAGGATGCGCTCGACGCGCATGCCGGCGAAGATACGCAGGTTGGGACGGGCGCGGGTGGCGCTGTCGAGGTAGGCCGAGGCCGTGGTCACGCGGGTGTCGTCGATGTTCGAGAACGCGGCCGGGAACATGCCGTCGCCGAACTGGGCGTTCTGGTCGTCGAAATAGGGCAGGCCGCTGCCGCGCAGGCCGTCCGCGAACGCATGGCAGAAGCGCGGCCAGTCGGTCGGGAAGATGCGGCGGATGGCCACCGGGCCGGCATCGCCGTGCAGCGGCGCGGCGCCGAAATCGAGGTCGCGCTCGAGCCGGCGAAACCACGGCAGCACCTCCGACCACGACCAGCCGGCGGCGCCGGACGCGGCCCAGTCGTCGTAGTCGCGCGGCAGGCCGCGGTTGGCGGCCTGCACGTTGATGCTGGAGCCGCCGCCCATGACGCGCCCCTGTTCGTACACCTTGAGCGGGGCCGCGGCGGTGGCGCGCGCCTTCAGCTGCGGCCAGATGAAGCGTTCGCCGCAGAACACCGGCATCGGGTAGCTGTCGCGGATCTCGGCAGGCACTGCCCCGGGCGGCGTGTCGGGGCCGGCTTCGACCAGCGCCACGCGCAAGTCCGGATCCGCCGACAGGCGGTTGGCCAGCACGCATCCGGCGGATCCGCCGCCAATAATCACATAATCGAACCGCTCGTGGGCAGCCTGCATCTTCGTCTCCTGCTGTTTTGATGCGCAGCCGGTCGAATGCCCGGATTGCCACGCTGTTGCCATAGCGTAGCGTGGATCAACCATCTATTCTAATAATGTTTGTTTATGTTAAGTATCACGATTAGTGATGAAACAAATTATTCGATGGCGGACGTATGGTCGTGGATGAATTTGCCGGCGGCCTCGATCACGCGCGCCGGCGTGTCGCGGTGCGGCGAATGGCCGCAGCCCGGGATCACCAGCAGCTGCGCCTGCGGCACCAGGCGGGCGATTCCCTCGACCTGTTCCAGTGTGCCGTACTCGTCGTCTTGGCCCTGGATGGCGAGCAGCGGCACCCCGATCCGCGCCACCTCGGCACGGATGTCCCAGCCGCGGAAAGCCGGGTCGAGCCAGACGTCGTTCCAGCCCCAGAACGCCGATTCGACGTCGGCATGATGGCGAGCCAGGCGTTCGCGCAGCGGGCCGGCGAGATAGGCGGCGCGGGCCTCGCCGATCGAGGCGATCGATATGTCCTCGACCATGATGTGGGGCGCGGCGACGATGACGCCGCTCAGCAGCGCGCCATGGCGTGCCGCCAGCAGCAGGGCGATCGAGGCGCCGTCGCTGTGGCCGAACAGCCAGGGTTTCACCAGGCCCAGCCTGGCGAGCAGCGCCGGCACCACCTCCCAGGCCTGCTGTTCCATGAAGTCGAGCGGCCAGCGCTCGTCGTGCGGGCGCGCCGTGGAGCGCCCGTAGCCGTAACGCGAGAACACTAGGCCGCTCAAGCCATGGGCCCGGCACAGCTGGTCCGGGAAATCCTTCCACAGCGACACTGAACCCAGGCCCTCGTGCAAGAACACCACCGGCGGGTAGGCGGAGTCTTCCACGCCCACCCAGTCGAGTTCGAGTTGCAGCAGCTTGTCTCTCCAGGGCAGTTCCAGGGTACGGGGGCGGGCGGCGCTGGCGGAAGTCGGCATGGCGGGCGGAGGCGCAAACGAAAGACGCAGTGTACCCGAGACGCATGGCGCCGGTCGCCGATACCGGGATCGGTATCGCAACGGATAAAAAAGTTATTGGGCGGGTATTTACTTTCTAACTTAGAATTGTTAGCAAGTTAGCGCTAACAAAGTGTTTCAGCACTTGTTCGAAAAGGAGGTCCAGACACCCGACAATCGATTCGCGATCAATGGAAGTCATCGACAGCCTGGCACCGGTGAGCCACACCGGGCCATGTGGACCACTATAAGAACGGAGACACGATGCATACGCCATTCCAACAATCCCTGGTCAGCCTTGCGGTGGCCAGCGCCTGCGCCATCCTGGCCCTGCCGGCCCATGCCCAGCAGGCTCAGGATGCCCAGCCAACCCGGCAAACCGATGCCGCCGCCGCCGGCGCCGCCACCCCGGCCGAAGCGGCCGCCCCGGCGCCCGCCACCGCCGCCCGCGACACCACCGGCGACACCAGTCGCGAAGCCCGCCGGGACGCCGGCGGCGCCGCCGTAAACACCGTCGTCGTCTCCGGGTCGCGCATCGCGACGCGCGGTTTCAGCCAGCCGACGCCGACCACGACCCTGTCCACCGCCGACATCGAAAAGGCCGCCAAGCCCAACCTGTTCGATACCCTGACCGAACTGCCGGCCCTGCAGGGCAGCACCGGCCGCACCACGAATACCTTCAGCACCTCGAGCGGCATCCAGGGCCTGTCCTCGCTGTCGCTGCGCGGGCTGGGCACGATCCGCACCCTGACGCTGCTCGACGGCCAGCGCGTGGTCGGCGCCAACGTCACCGGCGTCACCGACGTCAGCCAGTTCCCGCAGCTGCTGGTCAAGCGCGTGGACGTGGTCACCGGCGGCGCCTCGGCCTCCTACGGTTCGGATGCGATCGGCGGCGTGGTGAACTTCATCACCGACAAGAAGTTCACCGGCTTCAAGGCCAACGTCGAAGGCGGCATGACCAAGTACAAGGACGACAAGAACGGCACCCTGCAGGCCGCCTGGGGCAAGGGCTTCATGGACGACCGCCTGCACGTGACGGTGAGCGGCGAATTCACCAAGCACCAGGGTATCGATGCGCCGCGCTTCGGCCAGGTGAATGCGGGCGGGCGCTCCTGGTACGACAATCCGGCGCTGCAGGAATCGACGCCGGCGATGCAGGCCGCCGGCGCGCCGCGCTACAAGTACATCCACAACGCCCAGCACATCCAGTACGCAAAATATGGCCTGATCACCAACGGCCCGCTGCGCGGCACCGCGTTCGGGCCGGGCGGCACGCCGTACCCCTTCGAATACGGCGCCGATTGCATGGGCAACTTCTGCATCGGCGGCGACCGCTCCGGCAGTGTCGGCAACGGCACCAACCTGGCCATGAACTTCAAGCGCCAGGTGGGCTACACCCGCATCTCCTGGGATCTCGATGCGGACAACGAAATCTACGTCACCGCCAACTGGGCCCAGGTGAAGTCGGTGTTCCAGCCGAATCCGGGCGCGGCCAAGCAGGGCAACCTGGCGATCCGCTGCGACAACGCCTACCTGCCGGCCAGCCTGGTCGCCGGCTGCCTGTCCGGCTACCCGAGCGGCGCGATGTCGGTGGGCACCGCCAACGCCGAGTTCCCGGCCGACATCAACGTCCATCCGACCCGCACCCAGCGCCGCTTCGTGGTCGGCGCGGACGGGCGCTTCGGCCTGTTCGGCCGCGACTGGCGCTACGACGCCTACGTGACCCACGGCGAGAACACCACCGTCATCCACGTGCAGGACATCACGCTCAACCCGCGCTACAACTTCGCCATCGATGCGGTGCGCGACGCCGCCACCGGCCAGATCGTCTGCCGCAGCGCGGCGGCGCGCGCGGCCGGCTGCCAGCCGATCAACGTGCTGGGCGACGTGCCGATCAACCTGGCGGGCTGGAACTATATCGCGCCGGTCAACGGGCCGATGCAGCATACCGATTCGAGCCAGGACGTGGCCAGCCTGAACATCAACGGCGAAGTGTGGCAGGGCTGGGCCGGACCGGTGTCGATGGCCTTCGGCGCCGAATACCGGCGCGAGAAATATGCGGTGCGCGGCGATCCCTACGGCGCCGGGGTGGCGCTCGAGTCGCCGTACAGCCCCAGCTACCCCCAGGACCCGACGCTGTCGGCCAGCGGCGACAACTGGTTCGCGGGTAACTATCACAACGGCAGCGGCAGCTTCAACGTGCGCGAAGCCTACGTCGAGTTCAACATCCCCTTCCTGAAGTCGGACACCTGGGGCGAAGCCAACCTGAACCTGGCCGACCGCGAGGAGAAGTACAGCACCGCCGGCAAGGCCAGCGCCTGGAAGATCGGCGCCACCTGGAAGACCCCGCTCGACGGCCTGCGCCTGCGCGCGGTGAGCTCCAAGGACGTGCGCGCGCCCAACCTGTCCGAGCTGTATGCGGCCATGACCGTCACCAACCAGGCGGTCAACAACAACCAGGGCCAGTCGGTCCAGATCCAGCAGCGCAATGTCGGCAACCCGAACCTGAAGCCCGAGATCGCGCGCAACAATTCCTTCGGCATCGTGCTGAGCCAGCCGAGCTGGGCGCGCAACTTCAACTTCTCGGTCGACTACTTCGACATCAAGGTCGACAACGTGATCAGCTCCCTCAATCCGCAGCAGGAAGTCGACCTGTGCTACGCCGGCAACCAGGAAGTGTGCGGCTCGGTCTCGATCAACGGCCCGGCCGGCAGCAACTACGTGCTGGCGCAGAGCTTCAACTTCGCCTCGCTGCACACCCGCGGCATCGACTTCGAGACCGCCTACCGCCTGAACATGGCCGGCTGGGGCCTGCCGGGCAGCGTGACCCTGCGCGGCCTTGCCTCGCGCACGATCCACGCGATCTCGGATCCGGGCGTGCCGGGCACCACCCCGAGCGAAGGCGCCGGCAACATGACCGGCGCGACGCCGAAGTGGAAGGCACTGGTGTCGCAGTCCTGGGACGGGCTGCTGGATGGCCGCCTCGGGCTGACGCTGAGCGAGCGCTGGATCGGTGCCGGCGTCTTCAACAACGAGTACATCGAGTGCCGCAGCGACTGCCCGCTGCCGACCGCCGCCCACCCGACCATCTACGACAACCACATGCCGGGCGCCGTGTACATCGACTTCGGCGGCAACTACAACATCTCGAAGCAGGTGACGGCCTACTTCAAGGTGGACAACCTGGCCGACCGGGCGCCGGTGCTGGTTCCGCAGACTAACCTCAGCCTCGCGCTGAACCCGGCCGTGTACGACGCCATCGGCCGTACCTACCGCGCCGGTGTGCGCATGACCTTCTGAAGGCGGCCGTCACGATGCAGATGACATTGAAACGCAAGCCGAAGCAGGTGTCCGGAGCGGTGCTTGCCATCGCGCTGGCAACCGCCGGCATGGCGGCAGCTGCGGCGGCCGCCGCTGTGCCGCCGCCATCGGTATCGGCCTACCAGTCGATGCCGGAGGATGCGCGCGCGGTGGTGGTGCAGGCCAGAGGCGACGGTGTCGCCGACGACAGCGACGCCATCCAGCGCGCCATCGACGCCGCCGCCAACAAGGGGCAGGGCGGGATCGTGTTCCTGCCGTCCGGGCGCTACCGCATCAGCCGCAGCCTGCTGGTGCCGATCGCCGTGCGCATCTACGGCGTCGGCAGGACGCGCCCGGTGCTGATGCTGGGGCCGAACACGCCGGGCTTCCAGAAGGGCGTCGCCAACATGCTGATCTTCACCGGCACCGACACCTACAACATCGGCGGCGTGGCGATGCCGGTGCCGGGCGCCGTGCCCTTCGATCCGGTCGATAAGCCGGTGCGCGACGCCAATTCGTCGACCTTCTATTCGGCGCTGTCGAACGTCGACTTCGAGGTCGGCGACGGCAATCCGGCGGCCAGCGCCGTGCGCATGCACACGGCCCAGCACTCGAACCTGTCGCACATCGATTTCCGCATGGGCTCGGGGCTGGCCGGGGTCTACCAGGTCGGCAATATCGCCTACGACCTGCGCTTTTTCGGCGGCCGCTACGGGATCCTGGCCGAGAAGACCTCGCCGGCCTGGCAGTTCACGCTGCTCGACTCGACCTTCGACGGCCAGCGCGACGCCGCCATCCGCGAGCACGAAGCCGCCCTGACCCTGGCCAACACCGAGATACGCAACACCCCGGTCGGGATCGAGATCGACCGCGGCTACGGCGACTGGCTGTGGGGGCAGGACCTGCGCCTGGAAAACGTGTCGAAGGCGGGCGTCGTCATCAGCAACGAGAACAACGTCTACACCCAGGTCGGCTTCGAGCGCGTCAGCGCGCGCAAGGTGCCGACCTTCGCGCGCTTCCGCGACAGCGGCAAGACGCTCACCGGCAGCGGCACTGATTACCGGGTCGGCGAATTCACCCATGGCCTGAAGGTGGCACAGGCCGGCCTGCCGGGCGCCTTCGACACCCGCTTCGTGACCGCGGCGCTGCCGGCCAGGGACGGCACGCGCCAGGTGATGCGTACGCTGCCGGCCACGCGCGACTGGGCCAGCGTGCGCAGCTTCGGCGCCAGGGGCGACGGCGTCAGCGACGACACCGCCGCCATCCAGAAGGCGATCGACAGCCGCCGCACGGTCTACCTGCCGCTCGGGATCTATGTCGTCAACGACACCATCCGCCTGAAGCCGGACACAGTGCTGATCGGCCTGCACCCCGGCCTGACCCAGCTGCGCCTGCCGAACGGCTCGCCGCTGTACCAGGGCAGCGGCACGCCGCGCGCCGTGATCGAAAGCGCGCGCGGCGGCGACGCCATCGTGACCGGCATCGGCATCAACACCGGCGAAGTCAACGACCGCGCCGTCGGCCTGCTGTGGCGCGCCGGCGAGCGGTCGCTGGTGGACGACATCCGCTTCCAGTGGAGCGCGGGCGCCGCCACCGATCCCTATAAAAAAGGGCCGCGCTTCGACACCAGCGCGTGGTGGGACCGCCAGGGCCCGAACCTGTGGGTCGACGGCGGCGGCGGCACCTTCACCGGCGTGTGGGCGCCGGCCGGCCACGGCCAGGCCGGCTTCTACGTGACCAATACCAGGACACCGGGCCGCGTGTACGAGCTCTCGGCCGAGCACCACATCCGCAACGAGATCGTGCTGGACGGCGTCGAGAACTGGGAATTCCACGCGCCGCAGACGGAAGAAGAGGTGCACGACGGCGCCGATTCGGTGGCGCTGGACATCCGCAATTCGAAGAACATCCTGCTGGCCAACCTGCATTCGTACCGGGTAACGCGTTCGATCAAGCCGGCGCCGAGCGCGGTGCGGATCGCGAATTCGAGCGGCATCCGCTTCCGCAACGTCGCGGTGAACGCCGAAAGCGGTTTCCCCACCTGCGACGAGAACGGCTGTACCGCCTACCTGCGCGCCTCCAAGTACGCCTACGAGAACGCGATCACGGACGTCACCAACGGGCTGGAAGTGCGCGAGCGGATGTTCTCGGTGTTCGACTATAACGGCGCGCCGCCGGCGGCGCCTTCGCCAGCCTCGACGTCCACGACCACGGCCAAGGTGGACAAGCTGCAGGACGGCTTCTATTCGATCGCCGGCGGCGCTGCCGACGCCGGCGGGCGCCTGTACTTCATCGACCGCCATTTCAAGCGCATCTTCAGCCACGCCGCCGGGGAAGGCTTGAAGACGGTCAGCGACGCCCCCATCGATCCGGTCAACCTGGCGGTGGAGCGCAGCGGCAAGCTGCTGATCCTGTCCTCGAGCGGCAAGGATGCCACGGTGTATGCGCTCGATCCTGCCAGGCCGGGTGCGCGGCCGGTCATCGTCGCAGCCACGCCGGCGGCGCCGCGCGCGGGCGCGCGCGTGGTCCTGCCGGTGAACTTCTGGAACAACGGCGAATTCAAGGACCAGCTGAACCTCGACACCTACGAGTTCACCACGCTGGACGAGATGTTCGCGCGCGACGTGGCGCAGGCCAAGGCGCGCGAATACGTCTCGCCCGACGGCAGCCTGGTGCTGCCGGCCTTCCGCGTGGTGCGCCACGGCAGCCTGGACCACCTGGGCTACCGCTGGTCGGACACGCTGGACGCCAACGGCTTCGTCACCGCCCCGGTCGGCGGGCGGGCGCTGTTCACCAATGCCTCGCGCAACATCACCTACAGCGCGCTGGTCGGCGAGGGCGGAGCGCTCACCGGGCTGGCCAAGGTGGCCGACCGCGGCGGCGAAAGCGCGGCGCAGGGTCCGGACGGCAAGGTGTACGTGGCCAACGGCCAGGTGTTCGTCTACGGCGCCGACGGCAAGCAGGTCGGGCGCATCGACGTGCCGGCGCGTCCGCTGCAGCTGGTGTTCGGCGGACGGGACGGGCGCACGCTGTTCATCCTGACGCACCACGCGCTGTACGCGACGACGATCTGATCGTGCAGGGGGGATCCGGCACGCGGGCCTATAATGGCCCCGTGTCGATTCCTGCGAGCGCCCATGCACACTTTACTGGTCTTCGATTTTGAAACGACAGGCACGGATACGGTCCGTGACCGCCCCGTCCAGTTCGCATGCGTGCGTACCGACCTCGATCTCGAGATCGTCGGCAATCCCACCACGCTGCATTGCCGGCCGACCCCGGATCACTTGCCCGATCCGGCGGCCTGCTTGCTGAACGGCATCACGCCCCAGTTCTGCCAGGAAGTGGGCTTGCCCGAACTGCAGTTCGTCGATGCCGTCCAGCGCGAGCTGGCCGCGCCGGGCACGATCAGCTTCGGCTACAACTCGATCGCCTTCGACGACGAGATCGTGCGCTTCATGTTGTGGCGCAACCTGATGGACCCCTACGCCCGCGAATGGAAGGATGGGTGTCGCCGCTGGGACCTGCTGCACCTGGTGCGGGCCACCTACGCGCTGCGCCCCGATGCACTGGAATGGCCGCTCAACGAGGACGGCACGGTTTCCTTCAGCCTGGCGCGCATGAGCGCGGCCAACGGCCTGCTGCACCAGTCGGCGCACGACGCCCTGTCCGACGTGTATGCCACGCTGTCCCTGGCGCGCCGCATCCGCGAGCGCCAGCCGCGCCTGTACGCGCATTGCTTCTCGATGATCGACAAGAACCTGGCGCTGGCCGAAATGGACGTGGCGCTGCACAAGCCTTTCATCCACGTCGGGCGCAGTAGTGGGCTCAATACCAGGCCGAATACCGCGCGCGCGGCCGGGGTGCGCATCCTGCTGCCGCTGGCCCAGCACCCGGTCAACCGCAACGAAGTCATCGCCTGGGACCTGGCGGCCGATCCGCGCCAGTTGCTCGACATCGATGCCGAGACCCTGCGCAGGCGGCTGGCGCCAGCCGGCGACGACGAACAGGAGGTCGAGCCGATCCCGCTGGCCTGCATCGCCGCCAACCAGTCGCCGCCGGTGTTCCAGAACCTGAGCGTGCTGTCGCGCGAGCGCGCCGCCGAACTGGAGATCGACGTCGCCGCCGCCCTCGCCAACGTGCCGACCATGCTGGGCGTGCTCGAGACGGTCGACCTGGCGCGGCTGCTGCAGGCCGCGTTCGACCACCGCGCGCCGGACTGCGATCCCGAGCAGGCGCTGTATGCCGGCTTCATCGGCAATGCCGACCGGCGCGCGCTGGACATGCTGCGCGCGATGGACCCGGGCAACCTGGCGGCCTTCGAGCCGGAATTCGGCGATCCCAGGCTGGGCGCGCTGTTCCTGCGCTACAAGGCGCGCCATTATCCGCAGGCGCTGTCGCGGCGCGAACAGGACAAATGGGAAGAGTACCGCTTCGACAAGCTGATCACCGGCGAGTGCGGCAGCCGCACGGTGACTTCGGTGCGCGCCTCGGTGGCCGAGTTGCGGCAGGGGCTGGCCGACCCCGCGGCCGCCGCGCTCCTCGACGAGGTCGTGGCCTACACCGACAGCCTGGCCGTGGAAATCGATCCTTTCGACAGCGGCACGCCGGCAGCCGCGCCCGCGCCGGAAAGCACGGCGCCGCCCGAGGCCGAACCGCCGCCGCTGCCGCCCGTAACGCCCGTGCCGCCGCAGCAGCCGGTTCAGCCCGACTTCTTCGGCGGTGCCGGCACTGCCCCGGCCAAACGCCGCGCTACGGCGCGCCGCCGCTGAGCAGGCGCTCGACCACCAGCGCCGGGTCGGTCGCGTCGTCAAAATCGAAGCGCTGGCGCTGCGTGTCGAACACGCCGCCGGCCTGTTCCAGCAGGCGCCGGATGTCGGCCAGCCGGCTCAGGTCCTGGATCGGCAGGTTCAGGACGTGGCCGTCCGGTTCGAGCGCGGCCAGCTGTTCGCGCAATTCCTCGTTGCTGTCCGGCGCGGGCGCGGCCGGCAGGGAAGGGACGGGCGGCAGCTCGGGCGGGGCGCTGGCGCGCAAGCCGGCCAGCACCGGATCGGCGCCGTAGACGGCCGCCAGCCGGCGCGCCAGGCGCTCGCTGTCGAAGCTGCCGGCGTAGCGGCGGCCGGCGTGGACCCGGCACATCAGGAACAGCCTGCCGTCGTCGCCGGCTTGGAGCAGGTAGTCGTCGGCGAGGTGGTCGACGACCGCCGGGCCGCAGATGCCGACGCGGTCGATCAAGTCCGTGAGCTCCGCTTCGGCCTGCACGCGCACGGGAAAACCGGCGGCGAATATCCGCACGTCGCCGGGATCCAGGTCCGCCAGCCCCAGCGCCTGCGTGCGTATCGCGTCGCCGACGTGCAGGGACAGCTCGCCGGGGCCATGCGCCGGCACGCCGGTCGCATAGCGCACCGCGCCCGGGCTGTCGGGACGCGGCAGCACCAGGGAAGCGAACAGCGCGGCGATGGCGTGGTCGCTCAGCACCGTGCGATAGCGCGGATCGAGGGTGGCCAGGGTGACGCCGTCGCCCAGGCCATCGGCCAGGCAGCGCTCGCGCAGCGCCCGGTAGGCCGGATCGGCTTCCAGGGGCGGCGCCGGGAAGCGCAGTTCGCGGTCGATGCGCTGGCCGTCGTAGTCGTGGACGCGCGCCGCCCGGAATTCGTCGCGGGTCGCCTCGGCTGTCGGCCAGCGCTTGTGGTAGGTCGCGAAGACCTTGCCGAGGCCGATGTAATAAGACAGGTCGTGGGCGGCTTCTTGCGGGCCGAGCGGGAGCTGGAGCTGGGTCGCCGATGCCTGCGCGGGATGCGCTTTTCGCTTCATGGTCGTTCGCCTGGAAAGCTTGTTCTTTGCCAGCCACGATACAGGATTGGCGCCGGGCCCGGCGCCGCACTCAGGACAGCGGGCTGTCCAGCATCCTCAGCAAGGTATCGCCGAAGCCGTCGCGCGCGCGTGCGTCGCGGCGCGCGCTGGTGTAGACGCGCGGCCGCGCGCTCCAGGCGAAGCGCGCGCCGATCCGCTCGAGTGCCTTGACCAGCAGCACGTCCTCGTGGCAGGACACCGCCTCGAATCCGCCCGCCGCCCGGTAGGCCGTGGCATCGACCCCTAGGTTGGCGCCGTGGATGTGGCGATGCCCCTCGCGGTCCTGGTAAAAGCCGTCGAAGTGGGCGCGCAGCGCATCGGCGCGGTCGCCGTGCGGCGACCAGTCGTCGACCGCCACCGAGCCGCAGACCACGTCGGCATCCAGCGCCAGCTGCGCGGCCAGCCATTGCGGGGTCACGCGCGTATCGGCGTCGGTGAACGCCAGCCAGCGCGCACCGAGGGACAGCAGGCGGCGAGCGCCGGCGGCGCGCGCGGCGCCGACCCGACGTTCGTCGACGGCGATGCTGTCGAGCGTCACCCCGGCCGCGGCGAACAGCGGACGGTGGCGCCGCACCACGCCGTCCGAATCGTCGTCGCAGGCATCCAGCACGATCAGCACCGCCACCGCTTCGCCACCCAGGCCGGGATCGCGGGCGGCGGCGAGCAGCGCCGCCAGGCAGGCGCCGAGCACGGCTTCCTCGTTGTGGGCCGGCACCGCGATGCCGATCATGATGCGCTCCGCTGCCAGGTCTCGATCAGGAAATCCTGGTCGAGGTGGCGCACGGTGCGCACCATGCCGGGCAGGCGCCCGGCCAGCGCATGGGCGTCGGCCGTGGCGCTCATGCGGTCGTCGAAATCGTGCAGGTAATGGCACATCACCAGTTCGCCGCCGGCGTCCAGCATGGCGTGGGTGCGCGCCAGCAGGTCTTGCAGGACCGCGGCGTCGAAGTAGTACGCCAGCTCGCTGATGACGACCAGGTCGAAGCGTTCATCCGCCGGCCATTGCGCGGGCAGGCTGCGCTGCTCGATGCGCACGGCTTGCGGCGCCGCGCCGTGCAGGCGGCGCCGCGCAGCGGCCACCGCGCTGGCTGCGCCGTCGCAGGCCAGCAGGCGATCGCAGCGCGGCGCCAGCGCGGCGCTCATCTCGCCGTTGCCGCAGCCCGGCTCGAAGGCGCTGCGGTAGCGTGCCTGGCCCAGGCTGGCCAGCAGGATGGCGCGCTTGCGCCGTTCGTACCAGGTGGTGCGTACGTCCCACGGATCCTCGTCGGCCGCGTACAGCGATTCAAAATGGTCGTGCAGGTTCATGGAAATACAATTCGAAAGGTATCAGGATCCGGTCCAGCGCATGCGCCGGCACTACCGGTTCGGCGGCGCGGCTGGCATCGGGCAAGACCTGGCTCTGGAAACAGGCCATGGCGGCGCGCTTGCGCGCCAGCACCGCGTCCGGCAGGGGCAGCTTGCGCGCATGCGCCAGCGGCATGGCGCCGTCGGCCGGCGTGCTCCAGTGCCAGCCCCAGATCGGCACTTCCAGCAGGCGCGCGCCATGCGCCGCCGCGGCCGCGGCGCAGGCACGCGCCGTGGCTTCGTGGTCGGGATGGCCGTCGTAGCGCCAGGTGGTGACCACGACGTCGTCCGGCCCCAGCAAGTTAGTGAGCCGCTGCGCCAGCTCGGCTTCGCGCGCACGCACGCCACCGTCGGCGATGCCGCAGCGCAGCAGCGACGGCCGGGCGACGCCGAGGCAATCGAGCGCCGCCAGCGTCTCGTGCGGACGCTCGGCGCGCAGCCGTTCGGGCGGCCAGGCGGCGGAACCGGGATGGCTGCCCTCGCCGTCGGTCACCGCGACCAGCAAGGGCGGCGGGGCGCCAGGGGCCAGCAGCTGCAGCAGGCCGCCGCAGGCGAGGATCTCGTCGTCCGGGTGCGGCGCCACGATCACCAGGCGCGATCCGGGCGGCACCAGCGCCACCGCATCGCTCGGTGGCACGGCGGCCAGCGCGGCATCCTCGTGCCAGGCCCCGGCGGCGGTGCCGTCGCCGTGGATCGTACGGTCGTGTGTCACAGCGTCCATGGCTGCTCCATGGTCTCGGCCAGGCGCCGGCCGAGCGCTTCCTGGTCGCGCTCGGCGTGGCTCTGGCGCATGAATACCGGCAGGTCGGCGAAGCGGCGCGCCATGGCCGCGTCCTTGCACATCGGACCCGGTCCGAGCGCGCGGCCGACCGCGCCCAGCGTGACGTTGGCTGCCGCTTCCACGCTTAGGCGCACCGACAGGGCCGCCGTCATGGCGTCATCCATCGGGGCGCGGTCGATCTCGGCGGCGGCCTCGCGCATCAGGGCGGCGGCGCCCTGTAGCGCGACCGCGACTTCGCCGAGTCCGGCCAGGCGGTGCGGATCGGGTTGCGCGGCCGAACGCGCGCGCAGCGCCACGGACAAGGCATCGGCCAGCGCAGTGGCCGCGCCGAACCAGCAGGCGGCGACGCCGGCGCCGCCATGCCAGAATCCGGCGCGCTTCACGTAGAAATTCGGGCCGCCGAGCGGCACCGCGGCGACATTCTCGAAGTGGACGTCGAAACTCGCGGAATCGCGCATCCCGACTGCTTGCCAGCCATCGTCGGTCATGCGTACGCCGGCCTGGCGCAGCTCGACCGCGGCCAGCATCGGCTCGCCGTCCCGGTTCCAGCAGCTGACCACCGCATGCGACACGCTGCGCGCGCCCGAGCACCAGGCCTTGCGGCCATGCAGTACGAAACCGCCGTCCGGCGCCGGCTCGAGGCGCAGGCGGGCGTCGGGCGGTTCCGCGCACCAGGTGGCCCAGGCCGCACCATCGCCGCCGCGGTCGGCGCCGGCTTCGTGCAGGATGGCCAGGGCGTCGGTATGACCTTCGAACAGCTTGGCCAGGCTCAGGTCGCGCGCGCCGACGGCGGCCAGCGCACGCCAGCGCGCCAGCGTCGCGCCGTGGCCGGGCAGGGGCAGGCGGTCGGCGCCGGCGGCGATCAGGCGCTGCAGGGCGGTGGCGGGCGGCTGTCCCGCCATGTCGTTCAATAGCGCGCGCAGGTGGCCGACTTCATCGGCGCCGGAAGAGGAGGGCTGGCTGAGCATGGCGTGACGTTGTAAAAATTACATCGTACCATTGCTTTGCCGAATTTGAACGCACTGGATGCGCCGGCCACGATTGCGGGTACGGCGAAATGATGAAGATGATGGGGGTTTCACTCCTGCCCGTAGCACGCCTTCAGCCGGGCGAGGTCATAGAAATGGCTGCCGGGCGCGATGCGGGCGCCGTCGCAGGCCGGCTTGAAGCCGGTCTCGGCCTCGTTCCACAGCATGCGCACGATGCGCCGTCCATCCGGATGGCGGTAGCTGTCCCACTGCAGGTTGGCGGTGTAGGGCGCCACCTCGGCGCTGCGCCAGCGGCTGGCCTGTTCGCTGAACGGCACCGACTGCGGCAGGGGTTCGGACTTGCCGGGCAGGCCCAGGGCGGCAGCCAGCGGCAGCATGATCTCGGCGTGGGTGAAGCGCAGGTGGGCCAGCGGCGCATCGGCGCCGGCTTCGCGGAACAGTTCGGCGACCAGCCCGCCGGCCATGCGCCAGGTCACGCCATCCTGCTCGCGCATCCCCGGGCCTTTTTCGTAGAAATCCTCGGCCTGCTTCAGGCTGGACAGCAGGCGCGCCTGCGCGGGCGGCAGGTAGGTGCCGAAGTCGCGGCGCGGGTCGCCGCCCAGTTCGCGTGCCAGGCCGGGGGCGATGTCGTGGGCATCCGACAGCGCTTCCAGGGCGTCCTTGGCGCCGGCGATGACGGTCTTGCCGTCGCCTTTCACCGTGGTCTTGAAGCTGCCGTCGGCGGTCGCGAAGTCGAAGCTGCCGGTGTTGGCCGCGTGGACGTCGCCACGCGCCAGCCGCGCCAGGAAAGCGGGGCGGAACAGGCGCCCCAGCACCGCGTGCGTGGCCGGTTTCAGGCGCGGATCGGCATCGATCGCCTCGAGTCTGGCGGCCAGGGCAGGGCTGTCGAGGTAGGCCTGGTAGGCGGCGCTGGCCCGGAACACGTCGCGGCGCCAGCCTTCCTGCGCGCCGCCGTCGGTTTTGGTATTCAGCTTGTGGAAGTACAGGGTGTAGCGGTTGGCGCCGCCATCCTGCAGCCGCGGCGCCAATGCCGGTCTGGCCTGCAGCAGTGCCGCGGTGTAGACGGCGGCGCTGTCGCGGGCGCGGTCGACGCCCGAATGCTCGACCACGATGGCGCCGGCGCCGTCGAACACCGCGGGCTGGCGCGCCAGCGTGCGCCGTGCCAGCCCGCGGTGTTCCTCGATGCCGGTGAGCGACAGGTTGCCGTAGCCCGGCTTGGCGACGCCTTCCACGCCGGCGCCGAGCAGGGCGTTGGCGCGGATCAGCGCTTCCAGGTCCGCCGCCAGTTGTTCGCCCAGCGGCGTGAGCGCCCTCTGCTCGCGCGCCAGGCGGCACAGGTTCAGCAGCGCCAGTTCGCCCTTCATGCCGGTCAGCCCGCGCGCGCCGTGGCGCGCCACCAGCTGCAGCTGCACCGGCACGAAGCCCGGCGGCGGCGCTTCGTAGGTGGCCGGATCCTGGCGCGGCGCGTAGGGCTGCTTGGTGCCGCTCACGTCCGGCGCCGTGGCAGCCGCTAGGGCGCCGCTTGCAATGCAGGCCGGCAGGATCAGCAGGAAAGCGCGCATCACAGCAGCGTCCCCTGCAGGCTGAGGCGGAAGGTGCGGCCGTACTGCTCGTTCTGCACGTTGTACGGCTTGGTGCCGAGGTAGACGTAGTAGCGCTCGCGCGTGATGTTCAACACCTCGAAGCCGAGCTTGACGCGCTTCGTGACCTGGTAGCGCAGCGAGAAATCGACCTGGGTCTGGCTGTCGACCCAGTTGTCCTGGCCGGCGTCGAGCACGTCGGCGCCGGTTTGCAGCAGGTAGCGCGACTTCATGTTGGCGGCGATGCGGGTGCTGAGCGGGCCGGTCTCGTAGCCGACCATCAGGTTCCAGATGCGGTCCGACTGGCCGGGCAGCGCGACCGAGCGCGACCGCATCGCGCCGCTGGCCTTGTCGAAGCGCGACAGGCGCGAGTCCGAGCCCGTCAGGGTACCGTTGGCGCCGACGATCAGGCCGCTCCACAGGCCGGGCAGGAAGCGCAGCGCATGGTTGTAGTTGATCTCGACGCCCTTGACGTCGGCGTCGTCGCCGTTGACGAAGCCGGTGGCGGTGGTGTAGCCGGTCCAGGCGCCGGTGCCGGCCAGGTTGGTCTGGTAGGTGAAGTCGCGGATGTCTTTCTTGAACGCGTACAGCGACAGTGTGCCGTCGGTGCCGAACACGTGCTCGATCCCGAGGTCCAGGTTGTTCGAGCGCAGCGGCTTCAGGTCTGGGTTGCCGATGGTCGCCTCGGTCGGGCTGGCGTAGGCGATGCCCGGCGCCAGCTGGCTGAAGTTGGCACGCACCACGGCGCGCGTGAGGGCGGCGCGGATGCTGGTGTCGGCGTCCACCCGGTAGCGCAGCTGGACGTTGGGCAGCGTGTTCGCGTACGACTGGCTGCTGCGCGCCGGCGTCACGGCGTTGCTGGTGGAGACCTGGTTGCCGTCGGCGCCGAACGCGGTGTTCTCGTGGCGCACGCCCAGCAGCAGGTGCCAGTTGCCGAAGGTGGTGGCGTCCTGCACGTACCACGAACGGATGTTTTCCTTCAGCGCCCAGTCGCTGACGACGGAGGCGGACAGGCTGCGCGCCGCGGCGGCGTTCAGGCCGGCCACGCGGGCGCGCACCAGGTCGGGGTCGATGGCCAGGCCGATCGCCTGCGGAAAGTCGACCGTCGCACCGTTGGTGAAGCCGGACAGCGTGGTCGGACCCGCGCCCCAGTAGTTCGGGCTGGCGGCGCTGGCGCTGGTGAAGGCCCACTGGTCGGTGTCGTTCGACTTGTCGCGGCGGCTGACCTTGGCGCCGAATTTCAGGGTGGATTCCAGTGCGCCGGCGGCGAAGCGGCGGCTCAGGTCGAAGCGCACGTGCTTTTCCTTGTCGCGGCTGGCGCGGCTCTGGAAGGTGATGGCGTTCAGGTTGTAGCGGCCCGCGTCATACAGACTAGCGGGGCCGCTCAGCAGCGGCAGCTCGGTGCCGCTGAACGCGAGGCCGGCCACGTTATTCTGGCGGAACTGGACGTCGTTGAGGGCGTTCGGCTGGTCTTCGTCGGCATGGCTGACGCCGGCGCCGGCGGCCAGTTTCCAGTCATCGATGCTGCGCTCGGCGGTGAGCACGCTTGAATCGATGGTGCGGGTGTACTTGCGCTGGCGCAGGCGTCGTTCGGCACGGCCGGTAAAGGTGGCGCCTTCGGCCGCCGACCCGCCCGTGATGTTGCCGATGGTCAGGCGGTCACGGATCTCGTCGTCGCTGAAGCTGCTGTGGAAGGTCTTCAGGGCCAGCATGGTGTCGCGCGCGGGGCGGTAATCGAGGTTGACGGCGAAGGCCTTGTTCTCGCGTTCGGGCTGGTAATCGCGCAACTCGACGCCGCCCAGACGGCCGTCCTTCCAGGCGCCGCCGGTCTCGACGTCGTCGGACGCCAGCTTGCGGCGGTCGGCGCTGGCGCCGATCGCGATGCCGAACCGGCCGCCGCCGAAGCGGTCGGCCCACAGCAGCCCGGCCTGCGGGCTGTGCTTCTTGGCCAGGGTGTTGTAGCCGTTGCCGAGGCTCATGTTCAAGAGCGGTCCTTTGACGTCGAATGCGGACACCGTCTTGACCTCGACCGTGCCGCCCAGCGAATTGGCATCCATGTCCGGGGTCAGGGTCTTGGTGACTTCGAGCGAGCGTACCATCCCGGCCGGCAGCACGTCGAGCGATACGCCGCGGCGGCCGTTCTCGGGCGCCGGCACCAGCGCGCCGTTGATGGTGACCGCATTCAGGTCCGGACCCAGGCCGCGCACCGTGACGTAGCGGCCTTCGCCCTGGTCGCGCTGCACCGAGATGCCGGGCAGGCGCGCCGCCGCTTCCGAGGCGTTGATGTCGGGCAGGGCGCCGATGTCGTCGGCGCTGACCACGCTGACGATGTTGTCGGCGCCTTCCTGCTGCAGGATTGCCTTGCGGATGCTGGCGCGCTGGCCCGTCACGACGACGGTGTTGTCGACAGGCGCCTGCTGTGCCTGGGCCTGGGCGTGGCAGGTCCAGGCCCAGCAGATGGCCAGGGTCAGGAATCGGGGTGGCGGCAGTTGGCGCAGGATCGCTTGCATGGTGCTCTCGGTCGGGGCAAAGACCGCTACTGTAGGCACAGGGTATGACGCGTTGATGACAAAACGGCATCTTAATAAAAGACAATGCCGGATTGAACCTTTTGTATACTGCCGGGTATTTACAGCCGGGTTCCACCAATCACGAAGTCAGTATGGCATTCAACAAGATCTCGATTTTTCCCCAGGGCGCCTTGCGCCACGCCGCCATCGCCTGCGCGGCCATCGTGGCCGGCAGCACCTTGTTTCTCCTGCAGGGGCACAGCGCATCGCGCAGCGCGCAGCTGGCGGTGCTGATGCTGCCGGGGGTGCTCACCCTGCTGTGGCCCTTGCCCGGCGCCCGCGCCCACCTGCTGCGCAGCGTTGTCGTCACCCTCTGGACAGGCCTGTTCCTGCTCGACGGCGCCGTGCGCTCCTATATGGGCGACGCCTACGGCGCGGCGCCGGACAGCAGCTTCGTCATCGGCGCCGTCGCCAACACCAATTGGCGCGAGGGCAGCGAATATGCGCGCACCTTCGCGCCGACGATCGCCGGCTGGGCCATCGCGCTGTGCATGGCGCTGGCCGGGGCGGCCTGGCTGGCGGCGCAGGGCAACCGCCGCACGCCGGTACCGCGGCTGGCGGCGCGGGTACTGGTCGCGCTGTTGTGCGTGTCGGTGCTGGCCCATGCCTTCAAGCCCTGGCGCAGGCTGCAGCCGGCCGTGTTCTGGAGCGGCTGGACACAGTCGGTGGCCGGCATGCGCGGCGAGTGGGACCGCTACGACGGCGTGCGTGCCCGCGCGCGGGCGCTGGCCGAAGGCGCGCGGCCGGCGGTGAAGGGCGACGGCCCGTCGACCGTGGTGCTGGTCCTGAGCGACAGCGTCAACCGCGACAACATGTCGCTGTACGGCTACGGCCGCGCGACCACGCCGGCGCTGGCGGCCCTGAAGCACAAGCTTGGCGACGACATGCTGGTGATCCGCAATGCCTGGGCCGGCGAAGCTACCACGCTGCCGGCGCTGAACGAACTGTTCGCCCTCGACCAGGGCAACGACGGCGGCGAGGACCTGCACCTGCTGGCGCTGGCGCGCGCCGCCGGCTACCGCACCTGGTGGATCAGCAACCACGACGACATCGGCATCGAGCAGCAGCATGCGCGCCTGGCGGACGTGGCGACCACCACCAACCGCAATCCGGGCCGCTCGGGCGGCGGTCTGGACGAGGTGATCACGCACGACGTGCAGGCCGCGCTCGCGGATGGCGCGCCGCGCAAGTTCATCGTGGTGCACCTGCTCGGCGCGCATCCGTATTACAAGCTGCGCTATCCGGCCGGCGCCGACGCCTTTGCCGCCGCCGATGCGGTGGATGCCGGGCTGGCCGCGGCGGGCCGCTCCTGGCGGGTCGGCACGTTGCGCAAGGAATACGACGCGGCGATCCGCTACCACGATACCGTGGTGTCGCGCATCCTCGGGCTGGTGCAGGCCAGCGCGGCGCCGCAGCCGGCGGGGAACGTGGCCTGGATGTACCTGTCCGACCACGGGCAGGAAGTCGGCCACGACGCCGACTTCGCGGGACACAGCCCGGCCACCCCGGCCGGCTACCGGATCCCGGCCCTGGTCTGGCGCAACCGGCCCTGGCCGGCCGCGGCCGAGCTGGCAAACCGTTCCTTCCGCGCCGACTGGGCCGGCTGGACGCTGGCCGACCTGCTGCAGCTGCAGTGGCAGGGCCAGGCGACGCGCTACAACGTGCTGGCGGCGGACTATGCCTGGACCGAAAGCCGCCTGCCCGGCCCGGTGGCGCGCGCCATCCCGGACTGATCACACCCCCAGCGCCTTCAGGCCGGCATCGACCAGCGCCTCCAGCGGATTGCGGTCGCGGTAGCCGGCCTGGCCGCGTGCGGGAATCTCCTCGTACAGGTAATAGGCATCGTCCCCGGCAAAGCGGTCGTCCAGCAGCGCGCGCCGTCCCAGCATGTAGGGCAGGAAGGGGCGGGCGCGCACGGTGGAATAATGGGTGTTGGTGCTGAAGCCCAGCGTCGCATCCTGGCTGACCAGCCGTCCCGCGCCCGCGTTCTCGAGCCGGACCCCGCGCCGGCCCTTGACGACCAGCGTCGCCGGTCCTTCGAACGACAGGTAGCGCAGCTGCAGCGTCAGCCAGGCGTGCAGGGTGCCGAGCCGCCAGTGGCTGCGGATCCGCGGGCGTTGCCCGCGCCGGTACAGCACCCCGGCCAGGCCCCTGGCCTGCAGCACGAAGGCGGCGCCGGCCGGGATCTCGAGCAGGGCGACTTCCTCGAGCGGGTCGACGGTGGACGAAACCACGATCTCGGCCGCGCGCGGCGCGTGCAGGCGGTTCAGCAGCCACAGGTGCGCCGCGATGCTGGGCAGCCAATAGGACCAGTCGAAAAGCAGCTTGGTGCCGACCTCGACGTGTTCGGGCTGGCTCTGGCAATAGGCCGGCCGGATCAGCATCTCGTCCCCGGGGCCGAGCGTGAGCCGCTGCGACACGGCCGAGATCTGCGGCGCGCTCCCGCGCAGGCGCCGCCAGGCGTGGAACGGACGGTCATCGCCGTCGCGCGGACCGGCGATGACGATGGGACGCGCCCGCGCCGCCAGCGGCGCCAGCACGAAGTAGAAAACGGCGCGGATCGCGAACGGCACCACGATCCACGATACCAGCACGGCCACCGCAGCGCCGAGCACCGGCTTCACCACCTGCCAGGTCTGCCATGCGACGCTCTGCGCGGCAAAGGTCTCGGCACGGCGCAGGCGCCCGGCCAGCGGGGCGGCGGCGGCGGCCAGGCGGCGCTCGTCGATCGCCAGCGTGGCCAGGTCCGGAGCGCGCGGCAGCTGCTCCACCAGCGCCTTCTGGCGCCGGAAGCGGACGAGCGCGGCATCGGTGCGCGCCGTTTGCGCCGCCACCTGGGTCTCCAGTGCGCGCAGCTGGCGGCGCGTGGCCGAATACGGAAACACGCGGTCGAACCATCCCTGCCGGGCGTAGGCGGCGGCGAGCTGCTTCTTCGCGACTTCCTGGACCTGGAATTCGCCCAGGTAGGCCAGCCGCAGGCCCTCCAGGTGCCGGCGTGCGGCTTCCTGGTCGAGCAGGAAGCCGAGGCGGCTGCGCAAGGTCGCCAGCCAGGCGCGCTCCTGGCGCCGCAGTTCGAGTTCGATACCCTGCAGCGCCGCCTGTTCCAGCCGCGCGGGCAGGGTGTCGGCGCCGGCGCGCAGCAGCGCCAGCGGGTCGCGCAGCTGCGCCTGCTGTCGTTCGAGGCGCAGGATGGCGGCGTCGACCTCGCGCATGCGGGCGTCCAGCTGCGGCAGCGTCGCCGCCGACATCCGGCGCGCGTCCCGCATCACTTCGTCGCGCAGCCTGGCCTGGACCGTATCGGCGTGCTGCTGCGCCGTCCGCAGCGCCGGCAGCTCGGCGGCGACGGCGCGCACCTGCCGCCATTCGCCGCGCAGCCAGCTCCCGCACACCAGGATCAGCACGATACCGATGAACAGGAGAGCGTAGCGGCGCAGCAGGGCGAAGAAGGACGACAGCAGATGACCCATGTGGCAAATCCAGCGAAGTGTGTGGCGCCGAAGCGCGATGTCGAGCTTTATATCACTGCCGGCGCCGATCGCTGGGGTCGGTCAGGCCGGCAAGTGTTGTTCGCGCATCGCCTGCACGACCTCGAGCACGTGGCGGATGCAGGCTACCTTGGGCGAGCTGATGGTGCCGGCGACGCATTTGGCGTACGCGCGGGCGATCAGGGTCGCGGCGCCGGCATCGGCCACATGGTCGCGAAACAGGGTTACCAGGCTGACGATGGCGTCGTGGACCACCTGGTAGGACGCCTCTAGGATCGTCTTGCGGGGAGGGTCCTGCATCGCCGCGATCGAAATCACCTGCTCGAGCTGCTGTTCCGCGCCGACGACCGCTGTTCTTATCCGTTCGGATGTCCATGGCTGGCGCATGATATCTGTCCCTTTACGTAATAATATTGCAACATATTTACTTGAATCGTATACGCATTGCTACATATGCACGATTGCAATTTGTTGCAAACCATTACACGAATGGGCCGCGTCTGTTAAATCTCGTAAATCTGGAAATAACAATTGGCGCGAACGCAGGCGTGCAAGGGGTAAGATGCGGCAAAATCGACGATTTCACGGAGACGCATGACCTTTGCCAGCGACCAGAACCAGGCCCCATCCACCCTGTCCGCGAATGCCAGGCGCATGCTGGAGCTGCGTGGCCAGGTGTTCGCGACCTGGCTGCAGCGCGTCAAGGAAGGTATCGCCGAGGCGCGCAACGTGGAGCTGCCCATCCTGATCGATACGATGCCGGTCTTCTACGACAACATCGCCGAAAGCCTCAGTCCGGACTATCCGCGCACCTCCGCCGTCGACGGCACCACGGTGGCGGCCGAGCATGGCGGCGAGCGTGCGCGCATCACGGCCTACACCCAGACCGCCCTGATCGAGGAATACCAGCTTTTCCGCGCGACCATCTTCGACGTGCTGCACCGGGAAAACGTCAGTCTCGACTTCAACGAGACCCACGCGATCAACAGTTCGATCGACTCCGGTATCCAGGAAGCGGTGGAAGCCTTTTCGCTGGTCCACAGCGGCTTCCGGGAACGCTTCGCGGCGGCGCTCACCCACGACTTGCGCGGGCCGCTGGCCGCCACCATGACGGCGCTGGAACTGATCGCGCTCCTCGACGATCCGGCGCGTATCCGAGCGGTCGCGGCCAAGGCCCTGTCGAGCACGCGCCGGATGGCGGACATGGTCGATGAACTGCTGCACACGATGAAGTTCCACAGCGGCGAGAGGATCGAACTGGGCTTGTCGCGCTTCGACATGCGCGAGGTCGTGGCGGAAGTCCAGGCCGAGGCGGCGGCCGCCTGGGGACCGCGTTTCGAGGTCGACGCGCGTCCGGTGACGGGCTACTGGGACCGCGCTGCCCTCAAGCGCACGCTCGAGAACCTGGTCAGCAATGCGGTCAAGTACGGCAGCGAGGGCACGCCGGTGACGATCAAGGTGGACGAGGTGTACGGGCGCCTGCTGCTGTCGGTCCACAACGAGGGCGCGCCGATCCCGCCGGACGAGCAGGAGTGCATCTTCCAGATGTACCGCCGCGCGGAATCCGCCATCAGCGGCGACAAGCAGGGGTGGGGCATCGGGCTGCCCTACGTGCGCGCGGTGGCGGAGAGCCACGGCGGCAGTATCGGCCTCGACACCAGCCACGAACGGGGGACCACCTTCGTCGTCGATATCCCCGTGGACGGCGGCCTGTACCCGAACGCGCCGACCCTGAGCCAGCCTGCCTGAAGATGGGTACAATGGGATCGCCATGAACAAGACCCTCCTTTCCCTTGCCTGCTGCGCGGCCTTGTGCACGACGCTTTCCGCCTGCGACAGCAAGACGGCCGCCAACGAAAAGAATTTCGGCATCACGGTCGGCCAGTATTTCGAGAAGAAGGGCGAGATGTGCCTGGAGCCGGTCACATGGCCGGTCGACGTCTACGAAACCGACCTGCGCCAGCAGAAGCTGTATCCGGACGGCGTCGCCGGCCAGATGGCGGCGCTGGCGGCGGCGGGCCTGGCCAGGGGCGAGGAGGTTGAATTGCCCGGCGCCCTGGCCGGCAGCAAGGTCAAGGCGCGGCGCTATACGATGGCCGATGCCGCCAAGCCCTACCTGCACGGCGGGGTGGGACAGCCGTCGCGCCTGTGCTGGGCCCGCAAGTCGCTGGATAAGGTGGTGCGCTGGGCCGATCCGGCCAAGGCGGGCGACCACCAGGAGTCCAGCGTGATCTATACCTACCGGCTATCCGGCGTGGCCCCCTGGGCCAGGTCGCCGCAGGTCAAGGAAGCGTTCCCGGTCCTGGGACGGACCGTCGACGGCGAACGCACGCAGCAGGAAAAGTTGTATGTCAGGTCGACGCCGCAGGGATGGCAGGCGCTCGGCCTGGACGGCTGAGCCACACTGCCACCGAAGCTCCGGTGGCGCACCACCCCGGCGCACCACCGGGTGTCTCTGCCCGCGCCGCCTACGGCAGCTCGGTCGCCACTTCCGGCGCCAGCCGATTGATCACGCTGTAGTTGATGGCGGTCCACCACTCCGCGCCTTCGCCCTCGAGCGCCGCCAGCGAGGCGGCGATGGCCGGGTAGTCGGCGCCGACCAGGTAATCCTCGACGTCGTTGAGCGATGCGAACGACAGCACCGAGACGGCATCGATGCGGCT
This sequence comes from Massilia phyllosphaerae, assembly GCF_034659755.1. NCBI lineage: Bacteria > Pseudomonadati > Pseudomonadota > Betaproteobacteria > Burkholderiales > Oxalobacteraceae > Massilia > Massilia phyllosphaerae. Next base: position 546,746 of record NZ_JAXSQX010000005.1, on the reverse strand, counting down.
GCCTTCGGGGTCTTTCTGGGTCGAGCCGATGTTGTGCAGCTGGGCGTAGCGGCGCACCAGCTCGCGCGTCCCCGGCTGCGCCAGCACCAGCGGCGCGTGCTCCTGCAGCAGCCGCTGCTGGAACACCTCGCGCGACATGCCGGGCGCGCGCATGTGGATCATCACCAGGCTGACCGGGTCGCGGTGGCGCGCGCTCGGAACCAGGATGTATTCGCGGGTGATCTCGCGCGTCACCATGCGGAAGGCGACTTGCTCGTCGGCGACGATGCGCTTGTCGAATTTTTCCTGGCCCAGCGTGCGCTCGATGTCCGCCTCGTCGGCATAGGCGATGTAGGCGAAGCCGTCCCAGCGCGGACGCCGGTAGGCGGGCACGTGCTTTTCGGGATCGGACGGCAGCCTGCCGTCGCCGTCGACCATGGCCCGGTAGGGCGGCGGAAACGAGGAGGAGGGGCCGGATGCCACGCGGTGCACCTGGTCGTAGCGCAGCACGGCTGCGGATGAACTGCCCGGTTCGTCCCAGGCGAACTTCGGACCGTGGACCTTGCGCCAGTATTCGTCCCAATGCTCGAACGCCAGGTTGGGATCGCCTTCCAGCGCCAGCGCGTGCGGGCGCCAGTTCGGGAAGTGCACCTCGTGGCCGTGCCGGCTTTTAGAGGCGCCGGCATCCTGCGGGCGTTCGCCGCGTGCGGTGTCGTCGACGCGGCTGACGAACGTGGGCGTGACGATCAGGGGCTTGGCGCTGGGCGCCCGGGTGGCGCCCAGAGGCGGGCGGTGCTGGTTGTCGCTGCGGTCGAAATCGGTCGTCATGGGCATCTCTCTGCTGGTGGAAGCGGAACGATACGTCGGGACGGGCGGACGCTCCGTGCGCTGCTGCACCCATGCTGCCATGGCGGCGCTTGCCTCGGTCGCGGCGGGGCGCAAGGCAGGTGTGGTTTGTACGCGTCCATCGCGTCGCTTGCAGCCGGATCATCCGTCGTCGGTCTGGGCTGCATCAAGGTCGCGCGCACATGCCGGGCCCCCATCCGAGGAGATCGCGATGCCGTTCCACCCTGCGCGCCTGTTCCTGCTGTCCCTGTTCCTTGGCCTGCTCATGGGCCCGCTCGCCGGGTGCAACCGCGGCGACGGCGCGTCCGGCGTCAGCGGTCCGGTCCAGCCCCAGCCGCCGGCGCCGGCCGTCGGCAGCCTGGTCGTGACGATCGACAATCTTCCGCCGGGCACGGCTGCAATGGTGCGCATCAGCGGCCCGGACGGTTTTGCGCGCGCGCTGGGCGGCACGCAGACCGTGACCGGACTCCAGCCCGGGACCTACGCGATCACGGCCAGGCCGGTGACGGCCGCCGGCCAGACCTGGATCCCGTCCACCGCCAGCCAGCAGGTCCGGGTCGGCGCCGGCGACGCCGCCAGGGCCACGGTCGCCTATGCGGTCAACAACGCGGCACTGGCGCTGGTCCGCGTCGCCACCGGCCTGACCGAGCCGGTGTACCTGGGCGCGCCGGCGGGCGACGCGCGCCAGTTCATCGTCGAGCGCGCGGGCCGCATCCTGGTCATGCAGGACGGCGTGCTCCAGGCCCAGCCCTTCCTCGACATCCGTGCCCTGATCGATCCCATCGTGGACGGCCTGATGTCGATCGCCTTCGACCCGGGCTTTGCCGCCAACGGCCATTTCTACGTCTACCGCACCGATCTGAATCGCGACATCGTGCTCGAGCTTTACACCGTCCCCTGCCATTGCGACGTGGCCGATCCGGCCTCGGTCCTGACCCTGCTGCGCATCCCGCACGCGGATGCCCTGATCCATTACGGCGGCCAGCTCGCCTTTGGCCCGGACGGCTACCTGTATGTGGCGACCGGGGACGGCGGTGTCGCCAACGATGCGCCAGGCAACGCCCACAACCTGGGGTCCCTGCTGGGCAAGCTGCTGCGCCTGGACGTCGGCGCCGCCAGCGTGATCGAGCCCTACGGGATTCCGCCCTCGAATCCCTACCTCGGCCAGCCGGGCAGGCGACCCGAGATCTGGGCGTCCGGGCTGCGCAACCCATGGCGTTTCAGCTTCGATACGGCTGCCGCGGCCGGCGCCAGCCTGTATATCGGCGACGTCGGCCAGGTCACGGTCGAGGAAATCGACCTGGTGCCGGCCTCGCAGGGCGGACTGAACTATGGCTGGAACCGCATGGAGGGCAACACCTGCTACCTGGCCCAGGATTGCGACCGCAGTGGTCTCACCTTGCCGGTGGTCGAGTACGTCCACACCGGCGCGGCCGACAGCCCGTGCGCGGTCACCGGCGGCTACGTCTATCGCGGTACGGCGATCCCGAAACTGGCCGGGCATTATTTCTATTCCGATTACTGCGCCGGCTTCCTGCGCAGCTTCTACGCCTACGGCACCGAGGTCTACGCGCAGCGCGAATGGAGCGTCCCTCGTCTCGGCCTGGTCACGTCCTTCGGCCAGGACGGGAAAGGCGAGCTTTACATGGTCACGCTGACCGGGGACGTCTGGAAGATCGCCAGGGCCACGCCCTGACCGGCACTGCCGGCGTCAACCGCGACAACGGCACCGGCTGCCCCTGCGCAGCCGGTGCCGTTTGCTGTTTTACAACAGCAAACGATTTATCCATGCCGCATATGCATAGGACCACTATCAGTCCAGCGGTATGCCACAGCCCGTCATTCCAGCGTCCCTCACCACCCTGGAGCAGACCACTTGTGGAAACGGTTCCATTGCGGTGCAACATCGCCGCAATGGCATAGAAAAACACCAATAAATTGGTAGTGATCTGGTATCAACCCCTTGTATATTGAACGCAGACTGGTGCTATCCCGATAGTCCAGTCCAGGGAGCATCACCTCATCAACGAAACGGTCACCAAAGAAGCCACTCAAGGGGGAAGCAATGAAAGATTCGAAGGCAGCAGCCGGCAAGCGCCAGGGAGCACATTTCCATACCACGCTGACGCCGACGGCCTGCGCCGTCGCGCTGCTGGTGCTGGGCGCAGCGGGCGCTGCGTCGGCGCAGCAGACGGCGCCCGACGATGCGCCGGTCAACACGGTCGTCGTGTCCGGTATCCGAGCTTCCCTGCAGCAGTCGCTGGCGGTCAAGCGCAATGCTGCCTCGAACGTCGAAGTCATCACCGCCGAAGACGTGGGCAAGATGCCGGACAAGAACGTGGCCGACTCGCTGCAGCGCCTGCCGGGCGTGAACATCAGCTCCTCGGCGGCCGGTTCCGGCGGCTTCGACGAGAACGACCGCGTCAGCCTGCGCGGCACCGCGCCCAGCCTGACCCAGACCACCATCAACGGCCATGCACTGTCCTCGGGCGACTGGTTCGTGCTCGACCAGATCGGCGGCGCCGTCGGCCGCAGCGCCAGCTATTCGCTGCTGCCGTCCGAGATCGTCGGCCAGGTGGTCGTCCACAAGACCCCGACCGCCGACCTGATCGAAGGCGGCGTGTCCGGCACCGTCGACATCATCACCCGCAAGCCGCTCGACTTCCGCCAGCCGCTGTCCTTCGAAGCTTCGGTGCAGGCGGTGCACTCGACGCTGGCCAAGCAGACCGACCCGCAGTTCAGCGCGCTGGTCAACTGGAAGAACGCATCGAACACCTTCGGCGTGCTGCTGCAGGGCTTTTCCGAGAAGCGCAGCCTGCGCCGCGACGGCCAGGAACTGCTGCAGTGGGGCCAGATCGCGCCCAGCAGCAAGATCGCCACCGCCCATCCCGACCTGGCCAACGTCTGGTATCCGCGCCTGATCGGTTCCTCGCTGTTCGAACAGGAGCGCCACCGCAAGGGCGGCCTGCTCGACGTGCAGTTCAAGCCGAGCCGCGACTTCTCGCTCGATGCGACCTATTTCACGTCGAAACTGGATGCGTCGAACTACAACCGCAACTACATGACCGACATGCTCGGTTCGGGCGTGATCGGCGGCGACGTCGCGCCGGACGCCTACACGGTGCGCAACGGCACCCTGACCTCGGCATCCTGGGCCAACCGCGGCACCGCCGCCGCGCCGCTGCGCTACGGTATCGTCGACAACATCAACCGCGAAGGCGCCTACGCCAAGACCCAGTTCTTCGACCTGGCCGGCAAATGGCGCGTGACCAACGAGCTCGAGCTGAGCGCCAAGGCCGGCAAGACGCGCGGCACCGGCGCCACCCCGGCGCAGGGCGTGTACGAGGGCGACATCAACAACTCGGGCGTGAGCTACCAGCTGAATGGCCTGGGCAATCCGGCCACCGTCAAGTTCCCGAGCATTAATACGGCGAATTTCACCGGCACGGTCCTGGACTGGGTGTTCGGCGCCTCGCCGGCCACCACCTTCGACGAGGAGAAATACGCGCAGATCGACGCCGCCTTCCGCCTCGACGCCGGCCCGCTGCGCGAGATCAAGTTCGGCTTCCGCGGTACCGACCACGCCCGCAGCAACCTGGAAGTGTCGCAGGGTCCGAACTGGGCCAACACCAGCCCGGGCACGGCCGACACCAACCCGGCCTGGAACGGCACCACCTACCCTGGCGACTACGCCAGCGACCTGGGCGGCGACTTCCCGCGCAACGTGTGGCAGCTCGATCCCCACATCCTGACCGAGTGGGCCAACCTGCACTCGAACCGCGACGTCAGCCGCACCTATTACCCGGACATGTTCAACCTGAAGGAAAAGACCAAGGCGCTGTACGTCTCGGGCGACTTCGAGGGCGAGGCCTGGAGCGGCAATGCCGGCGTGCGCATCGTGCGCACCGAGGGCACCTCGAACGGCTACCAGATCCTGCCGAACCAGCTCCCGGGCGGCAACCTACCGGCCTTCCCGTGGGGCGGCTTCGTGCAGCAGACCTCGGTCGAGAACAACAGCACCTATGCGCTGCCGAGTGCTAACGTCAAGTTCGACGTCAACAAGGACGTGGTGGCGCGCCTGGGCGTCTCGCGCACCATGACCCGTCCGGACTTCGGCGCCCTGGGCGGCACCGTCACGCTGACCGACGAGAACCACACCGGCAACGGCGGCAACGCGAAACTCAAGCCGGTCATCTCGAACAACATCGACGCCACCGTGCAGTGGTATTTCGCCCCGCGCGCGCTGGCATCGGTCGGCCTGTTCTACATGGACCTGCGCAACTACGTCGGCTATGGCCAGACCACCGGCACCTTCATTGACAGCCGCGCCTCGCAGCAGAGCGGGCAGGGCGTGTTCGCCACCTATGCCATCACCTCGCCGATCAACGTCGACGCCAGCGTGAAGGGCGCCGAGTTCAACCTGCAGCTGCCGCTGGGCGCGGGCTTCGGCACCGACGCCAACCTGACGCTGGCCGATTCCAAGCAGGACTTCGGCACCTGTCCGGCGACCCAGAACGTCACCAGCGCGGATCCGTGCGACATGCTGGGCGCATCCAAGGTCACCGCCAACGTCGGCGCCTTCTACGAGAACGACCGCTTCAATGCGCGCATCGGCTACGCCTGGCGCTCGTCCTACCTGGCAGCCCAGGACCGCGGCACGCCGATGTACCAGGATGCCGTCGGCCAGCTGTCGGCATCGGTGAACTGGAACATCACCAAGTACGTCACCCTGACCGCCAGCGGCCAGAACCTCAACAACCCGGTCCTGAAGAACTACGTCTACAACAAGGACCAGCCGCGCAGCTTCTACGTGAACGGCGCGCAGTACTACCTGGGCGTGCGCATCAAGTATTAATATCAAGTACTGATGCGCGAATACACCCACGTCGACGCCGCGCTGCTGCACGGCGAGATCGTCCCAAGGGCGGCGCCGGCCGTGCTGCGCGGCGTCGCCGCCGGCTGGCCCGCCGTGCAGCGCGCCCGCGCGTCGCCCGAGGCAATCTGCGCGTACCTGCTGGCCTGCGACAGCGGCCAGCCGGTCGACGCGCTGTTGCTGCCGCCCGGCGAGAAGGGGCGCCTGTTCTACGCCCCCGGCATGGACGGCTTCAACTTCGCACGTCGCCGTTTGCCGGTCTCCCAGGTGATCGAGCAGCTGGCGCGCTATTCGCAGTTTGCCGATCCGCCATCGGTGGCGGTGCAGAGCGCGCCCATCGAGGCCTGCCTGCCGCGCTTCGGGCAGGAGAACCGCCTCGACGGCTTGCTGGGCGAATTCGATGCGCCTGCGCGGATATGGATCGGCAACGCCATCGTCACCCCGGCCCATTTCGACGAGTCGGACAACATCGCCTGCGTGGTCGCCGGGCGGCGCCGCTTCACCCTTTTCCCGCCCGAGCAGGTGGGCAACCTGTACATCGGCCCGCTGGATTACGCGCCCACGCCGACGCCGATCAGCATGGTCGATTTCAGCGCGCCCGACCTGGCGCGCTTTCCGCGCTTTGCCCGGGCGCTGGAAGCGGCCCAGGTGGCCGACCTGGGGCCGGGCGACGCCATCTACATCCCGCCGCTGTGGTGGCACCACGTGCAGTCGAGCGCGCCCCTGAGCATCCTCGTCAACTACTGGTGGAAGCCGGCGCCCCAGCAGGGCGATGTGCCCCAGCACACGCCGATGCAGGCCCTGACGATCGCCATGGATGCGCTGCGCGCGCTGCCGCCGGCGCAGCGCCAGGCCTGGGCCGCGCTGTTCGGCCATTACGTCTTCGATGCCGGCGTCGATCCGGCTGCCCACATTCCCGCGCACCGCCACGGTGTGCTCTCCAAGGTCCGACCGCCATGAACAAGACGATCCTCGCCGCACTGCTGGGCGCCTGCACGCTGGCCCAGGCCGCCCCGGCCTTCGTCGCCGGCCCCTACCAGTTGCTGGCGCTGAGCGGCGGCGCTGCGCAGCCGATCCCGCACGGCACCCTGACCTGGGCCTTCGCCACCGGCGAATGCGGCGACGAGGTCTGGCACGACCAGGACGGCCGCCGGGTCGCGGCGCGCAACGTGGCGGCGTTCGTCAAGGCCGGCAAACCCTACATCGTCTCGACCGGCGGTGCCGAGCACAAGTTCACCTGCGCCGGCGCGGCCGGCATGGAGCGCTTCATCGCGCGCTACGAATCGCCACAGCTGGTCGGCATCGACTTCGACATCGAGGATGGCCAGAGCCAGGCGCAGGTGGATGCCCTGATGGCCGCCATCCGCGATGCGCAGCGTCGCCGTCCGCATCTGCGCTACAGCTTCACGGTCGCCACGCACGCGGCCGCCGACGGCAGCCTGGCCAGCCTGAACCCGCTCGGCGAGAGCATCCTGGCCGCGGTCCGGCGCCATGGGGTGCGGGATGCGGTGTTCAACCTGATGGTGATGGATTACGGCCCGGCCGCGCCGAAGGTGTGCGTGGTGGTGGACGGCGCGTGCGACATGGGCCGCTCGGCGCTGCAGGCGGCGCGCAACGTGCACGCCAAGTACGGCATCCCGTACGAGCGCATCGCGCTGACGGCGATGATCGGCATGAACGACGTGGTGTCGAACGTGTTTTCCGTCGACGATGCGCGTGTCATGGTGGAAGGCGCGCGCACGCTGAAGCTGGCCGGGGTGCATTACTGGTCGCTGGGGCGCGACAAACCGTGCGGGAAACCGATGACGGCGGCGAGTGATGCCTGCAGCGGCGTCGATGCGGCGGCCGGGGCGTTCGATGCGGTGCTGTCCCTGGACCGTTAAATTCCACCTGCAGCGCTAGCACGTCGCCCCTGCGCATGCAGGGGTCCAAGTTCGTTGCGTCACTGCGCATGCAAACTTGGGTCCCTGCCTTCGCAGGGACGACCGTTTTATGGCTGGCGAAATTATTCGCTCAAACAGGTCCCAGGGCGTCCGCACGGGCGCCACTCAAGACCGGCGGCGCCCCCATCGGAATCAGCTGCGACAGCACCGCCACCGGCACTGCCGCCACCATCACCCACAGGAAGAAATGCTGGTAGCCCAGCGCCAGCTGGATGTCGCCGCTGACGTACTTGAACAGCGAAAAGCCGAGCTGCATGATGCCGGTCGCAAAGGCGTAGTGCGCGGTCTGGTACTTGCCCGGCGCGACCACCTGCATCATGTACAGGATCAGGCCGACGAAGCCGAAGCCGTAGCCGAACATCTCGGCCGACAGCGCCGTGCCGATGATGGCCAGGCTGGCCGGCTGCGCCATCGACAGGTAATAGAAGACGGCGTTCGGCAGGTTGACCGCCAGGATCAGTGCCAGCATCGCCCGCTTCAGGCCCAGCCGCGCGGTGAAGTAGCCGCCGGCCACGCTGCCGGCGATGAAGGCGACTGTGCCCACGGTGCCGTACACGGCGCCCACTTCCATCGTCGACAGGCCCAGGCCGCCCAGGTTGCGCGCCTCGCGCAGGAACAGCGGGCCGATGGTCTGCACCTGGGCCTCGCCGGCGCGGAACAGGATGATGAACAGGATCGAGACCCAGATCCCGGGCTTCCTGAAGAATTCGACGATCACTTCCCACAGCGTGCCGGCGATCGCCGCGGCATCGGTGCCGACCGCCAGCGTGTTCCGGGCCGGCGGCAGCGCCCAGCTGTTGTACAGGCCGAGCGCGACCATCATCGCCGCGACGATGCAGAACACGACGGTCCAGGCCGACGCCACGCCCATGGTCTTTTCCAGCCAGCCCCCCAGCAGCAGCAGGCCGCTGGCCGAGATGAAGCGGCCGGCATTGAAGAAGGTGCCGGTCCAGCCGGCGTAGCGCGCCTGGCCGGTGGCGTCGAGGCTGGCGATGTACAGGCCGTCGCAGGCGACGTCGTGGGTGGCCGAACAGATCGCGACCAGGGTCAGCATGGCCACGCAGGCGCCGAACCAGAAGGGCAGCTGCAGCGCCAGCCCGACCAGGCCCAGGCAGACGCCGCCGATCAGCTGGAAGCTGACCACCACCAGCTTCTTGCTGGGCGCCAGTTCGAGGAAGGGGCTCCACAGCGGCTTGAAGATCCAGGCCGACATGATGGCGGCGGTCCAGTGGCCGATGGCGTCGTTGGCCAGGCCCATGCTCTTGAGCATCTGGGCGGCCACGATGGCGACGGCGTAGAAGGGCAGGCCCTGGGCGAAGTACAGGCTCGGCACCCAGCGCAGCGGGCTGGGAGGCGACGGCTTCGTATTCCCACCCGCCGGCGCGCTCACCGGCGCACCTCGGCCACGTATTCGTAGTAGTCGCTGCGGCAGTACGAGTGGGTCAGCTCGACGGCCGCGCCGCTGTCCAGGTAGCTGACGCGGGTGATGTGCAGCATGGCGGCGCCGGGTTCGATGCCGGCCAGGCGCGCCTGTTCGGCGCTGGCGTTGACGGCGCGGATGTGCTGCAGCGCGCGCGACGGAATCGCGCCGCGCTGCTCCAGGTAGCCGTACAGGGAATCGACCACGCCGTGCGGATCGGGCATGTAGACCGTGGGGATGGTGCTGGTCTCGATCGCCATGACGACGTTGTCGGCGGTGCGCAGGCGCTTCAGGCGCGCCACCGGCATCCCGGGCGAGACGCCCAGCGACAGCAGCTCGAGCGGGGTGGCCATGCCGACTTCGCGCTGCAGCCAGCGCGATCCGGCGGTGAAGCCGCGCTGCTTGAGTTCTTCGGAAAAGCTGGTCAGGCGCGACAGCGGCTGTTCCAGCTTGGGCGTGATGTAGGTGCCGGAACCGCGCCGGCGCGTCAGCATGCCGCGTTCGCACAGCATGTCGATCGCCTTGCGCGCGGTGACGCGCGAGATGTCGAGCATCTCGGACAGCGTGCGTTCGGAAGGCAGCGCCTCGTTGGCGCGCCAGTCGCCGCTGATGATGCCGCTGGAGAGCTTGTTGGCGACCTGGATGTAGAGCGGCGTGCCGCTGTTGGCATCGGGCCGGAAATCGGCGAGTTGCGCGAGCACCGTCATATTTGATTGCCTGACTATTCTATTGATTAGCTGTCAACGACCCGGTCCGCAGACTATAGGTTGGTAAGGTTTCCATGTCAACAGGTATTTAAGTGGTATTGCCCAGGCGGGGGTGGCGCCCCGTGGCAGGCCGGATCGACGGCGCCAGGTGGTCTGGTCGGGACCCGCCCGGACCGATGTCAGATGCGGTCCAGGGGCAGCGCCAGCAGGAAGGTGGTGCGCGCCGGCGTGCTGTCGACCGTGATGCTGCCGCCATGCTGTTCGGCGACGGTACGCACGTAGGGCAGGCCGATGCCCCATCCCGCAATGCCGCGCTCGCCGTCGCCGCGGGCGCGCCGGAACAGCTGGAAAATGGCTTCGGTCTGGTCCTCGGGAATCGGCGGCCCGGTGTTGCTCACGGCGATGACGGCGGCGCCGTTTTTTGCGAACACGCCGACGTCGATCGGGGTCTCCTTGGTGCTGTACTTGACCGCGTTGTTGAGCAGGTTCTCGACGGCCCGGCGGATGGCCTCGGCATGCCATTGCCCGGTGAGCGGTGCGCCGTCCAGGCGGATGTCGCGGCCGGACGAAAAGGCGACGCTGGCGACCGCCTCGTTCACCGGCTCCAGCAGCGCCGTGTAGGTCACGTCAAGCGTGGCCGGGCCGGCATTGAACACCATCATGTCCAGCAGGTCGCAGATCATGGTCGCCAGCCGCGCATGCTGGCGCATTGCGATCTGCGCCATCTGCTGGATGCGCACCGCATCGTTGGTCTTGTGGATCAGGGTCACCGCCGCCGTCGCCGCCGCCAGCGGGGTGCGCAGGTCATGCGTCAAGGCGCAGAAGAACTGTTCGCGGATCTGTACCTGGGCTGTCGAAAAGCCGGTCAGGGATTCGCGCAGGGCCACGTCGATCGCTTGGTTCAGGCGGCCCACCTCGTCGAGGTCGAGAACGATGCCCAGCCGGTCCCAGGTATCGACGATCGCGCTGCGCAGCAACTGGAATTCGTGGACGATGGAGCCGGCATTGAAGCGCGTCACCCGGGCGCGCTGGCCGCCATGTTCGGCGGCGATCCTGGCATGGTCGAATGGCTCTTCGGCGCCGGTCATGGTCAGCACCAGGTGTTCGTAGAATGCCGGCAAGGTATTGACCAGGGCCGGCAGCGAGATGCTGCAAGCGTAGGGAATTTCTTCTCGAACCCGGCCTTGCCACGCGGCAAGTACCTCATCTCTGGCGGAAAGCAGTTGGGTGAGCCGAACGGAATGCTGGGCCGACATGTTGATCTCCAGTCGAACAACCCCTCATCGTCCCTGCGTGATATGCCGCCTGCCAGCACCTTGCGTGGGACGATTGCCGCTATCGTGTTGGTATGGTTATTTACTCAAGTCATATACTACGCTTCAATAATTCTTAGTCAACTAAGAGATTTCCTAGGTCGATACTAGGAATAATCTTAATTCATCCATATAAAATATTTTTTAGGCAAATACAGAGAGGTATCACATGCATGAACCGGAAAAGGCCAGCCCGGCCGAACTGGCGTTTCAACTCGGCAAGGTCACGCGGCGCGCCGTCGATCACGCGGGCGGCAAGATCGGCACGTCCGGGCTGGCCGCATTCGCCAACGACCTGCTGGAAGCGGGGGAAGGGAAGGTCGGCAGCGAGCTGCTGATGGTGTTCGTCGCCGGATTCGAGGAAGGCGACCCGCCGGAGCGGCGCGCGCATCCGGAAGATCGCTGAAGCCGAGCGCGAAGCCGCCTAGGAGACGGCGAGCTGGCCGCCGTCCTGCTCGACGAAGGGACGGCAGTCGACCGGGATGTCGATCAGGAAGGTAGTGCCGAGTTCCGGCGAGCTGTCCACCGTGACGCTGCCGCCGTGGCTTTCGCCTACGGCTTTCACGAACGGCAGGCCTATGCCCCAGCCGGTCGCGGACAGCGGCCCGGCTTCCCGCCGCAGGTAGTCGAAGATGCGCCCGTGCTGCTCTTCCGGAATCGGATTGCCCCCGTTGTGCACGCTCAGCATGAGGCGCCCGCGGGTCTGGTGCGCCACGATGCCGATGGTGCCTTGGTCGCCGTACTTGATCGCATTGTTGATCAGGTTTTCCAGCGCACGCCGCAGCGAGGCGCGGCACCAGTAGCCGGTGACCGACTCGCCCGCGACGTCGATGGCGACGTCGATCGCGGCGCCGCCGGCGGCCGGGATGTACTGCTCGCGCGTCTCCTGCACCAGGTCGAGGATGTCGAAGCGCGTCAGGTGCAGCGGGATCCTGGCCGAGCCCTGGAAGGTCAGGGCATCCAGCAGTTCGGCCATCATGTCTTCGAGCCGGTCGGCGTTCGATTGCATCTTGGCCGCGACCTTGCGCACCAGCGACCAGTCGTCGGTGCGGCCGAGCAGCTGGGCGCCGTTGGCGACCACCGACAGCGGCGTGCGCATGTCGTGCGACAGTGCGGCCGCCACCTTGTGGCGCAGCTCTTCATGGATGCGCGTGAACGCGCGGATCGCCTCGCGCGTCGCGGCGTTGATCGAGGCGTCGATGACCGCCCATTCCGGCTCGCCCAGCGCGACCCGGCCGCGGGCGACAACGGCGATCGACTCGCGCAGGATCTGGTATTCGTGCACCACCTGGTCGGGTCCGAAGGGCGTCATGCGCGCGCGTTCGTCGCCATGGGCGCTGGCCGCGTTGCTGCCGCTCGCTCCCTGCACGCGCGGATGGTCAGGGCTCAGGGCTTCCGCGATGTTGTCGAAAAAGGCCGGCAGGGTATTCGTCAGCACCGGGCGCAGCAGATCGCGCGCGCCATCGACGCGCGCACGCACTTCGCGCTCCCAATGGTCCATGACCGCGTCGCGGATGGCGATGAATCGCAGGGCGGTCGGCGACAGGCCGTGCCCGTCGGTATTTTGGTCAGTGGCCAGTGTCATGCTGTCAATCAAAGGAAGCGGTGCCAGGACGGCGTGTTGTCGCGCACCCAACGCGGTGCAAAGGTGGCGTTAAAGTTGCCAACTTTCATTATATAGCGCCATTCCGCCACGATGAAATGGCAAACGGCTATTACCTTGGCTTATCAGTCGAGGACAGTGGCGTGGCCGCCACGCGCCCCACTTTGTCGGACCTCACAATGGCTCAAGTCCGCGCCGCAAGGCATCGCGGTCGAGGCTGCCGTCGCGCAGCGCCAGCACGATGCACGCCAGGCCGTGCCCGAGCACGTTGGTCAGCAGCCGGCATTTCATGGTCTTGTCGATCGCGACCAGCATCGCCACCGAGTCGGCCGGCAGCACGTGCAGCAGCGCCGCCGTCGCCGCCAGCGTGGCCAGTGCCGAGCCGGCGACACCGACCGCGCCCTTGGTGCTCAGCAGGCCCACGCCCAGCATCACGGCCAGTTCGTGCCAGCCGAGCGGGACGGCGGAGGCCTCGGCCAGGAACACCAGCGCCATGGCAATATATAAATAGGTGCCGGCCAGGTTCAGCGAATACGAGAACGGCAGCACGATGTCGCTGAGCCGGCGCGGGCAGCCGAGCCGTTCCAGCTTGTCGCTGAGCGGCGCCAGCACCGCCAGCGAGGCGCCGGTGACCGCCACCAGCACCAGTTCGTCGCGCAGGAAGGCGATGAAACGCAGCAGCGGCAGGCGGATCAGGTGGGCCACGCCGCCGTAGACCACGAACACGAACAGGACGCTGACCAGGTTGATGGCGAAAATGAAGCGCAGCAGCGGCAGCAGGGACGCCAGCCCGGCGCGCGCGGCCGCAGATGCCATCGCGCCGAAGGCGGCCAGCGGCGACAGCCACAGCACGATCCTGACCGCGGCCAGCAGGATCCTGCGGCCGCGGTCGATCGCGCCGAGGAAGGGCGTGTGCGCGCGCGTGCCGGCGACCAGGCCGAGCGGCAGGGCCAGCGCGAGCACCACCAGGTTGTTCGCCTGCAGCGGCGGCAGCAGATCCATCCAGTGCGGCAGCGCGTGGCCGGCAACCGCGCCTGCACCTGCTCCGGTGCCTGCCCCCGGCTGCGCCAGCGCCGCCCCGCCGGCGGCCGCGGACGCCATGCCGATGCCGGGTTCCAGCACCCAGCCGGCCAGCAGTCCGGCCACCATCGACAGCAGCGACATCGCCCCGAAATAGCCGAGCATGGCCAGGCCGATGCGGCCCAGGCCCCGGTTGCGGCCCAGTGCGGCGGCCCCGTCGACCAGCATGCAGAAGATGAGCGGGCACATCAGCCATCCGAGCACGCGGATGAAGAGCTCGGTCAGGACGTGCATGTGGGTGGCCGCCGCCGGCGCCGCGAGGCCGAACGCCAGCCCGGCGCCGATCGCCAGCAGCAGCGGCAGGAAGGCGAGCCGGCCCGGCAGCCGCACGGCCGCGCCCCGGCCAGCGGCCCCGGGCGCGCCGCGCACTACACGCGCCCCAGCCGCATGTTGATCGGCCAGCGCACCGGCCGCTGGCGCCCGGGGTCGCCCCAGGCGGCCGCGATGTCGTCGGCAAAGGCGGCCGCCAGGTCGTCGCGGCCGGCTTCGCGCGCGCTGCGCACGGCCGACCAGGTGCCGACATAGCCGAGGAACTGGGGCAGTGTCCAGGCGCAGCGGATGTCCAGCGCCGGCGGCGCCAGTTCCTCGAAGGGAAAGTCGATCGTCGCATAGCCGGTGTCGACCAGCTTGCGCTGCGCCGGCCAGAAGGGGCCGATCTCGTGGTGGTAGAAATGCTGGAAGCGCTGGTCGAGGTCGGGATCGAGCGCCATGACGCCATAGCTGACCAGCGCCAGCAGCGCAGCGGGCCGTGCGACCCTGCGCACTTCGCGATAAAACGCCGGCAGGTCGAACCAGTGCGCCGCCTGCGCCGCCGTCACCAGGCTGGCGCAGCCGTCGTCCACCGGCATGCGCTCGGCCGGGGCCTGGCGGTAGGCGATGCGTTCGTGCAGGCCGGCGTTGGCGATCTGGTCGGCGCTCGGATCGATGCCGATGACGCGCTCGAAGCAGGGTGCGAGAAGCTGGGTCAGCTGCCCGTTGCCGCAGCCGGCGTCGACGGCAAGCGCGCGGTCCGGCGCCGCCGCGGCCAGGAAGGCGGCGAGTGCGGGCGGGTACTCGGGCCGGAAGCGGGCGTAGGCCTCGCCTCCCTGGTCGAACCAGTTGCGTGACGGCGGCGTGGGTGTCGGCATGCGTATCTTCCTCGTGCGTGGGTGTGCGCCGCCATCATAACCTGCACGGCAATGTCACTGCACGGCCACCCGCTCCTTGACGAAGCCACGGTAGACCAGGAAGGTGGCCAGCAGGCTGATCGCGCCGGCACCCGCCATCCACAGGCCGGGCGCCGCCTTGTCGCCCGTGGTCTCGATCAGCCAGGTCGACAGCAGCGGCGTCATGCCGCCGAACAGCGCCGTCGCCAGGCTGTAGGCCAGCGAGAAGCCGGTGGTGCGGATCTGGACCGGAATGATTTCGGTGAGGGCGACGATGGTGGCGCCGTTGTAGCTGCCGTACAGGAAGGACAGCCAGAGCTCGATCATGACCATGTTGCCGAAGCTCGGGTTGGCGATCAGCCAGGACAGCGCCGGATAAGCGGTGACCACGGTCAGGGCGGCGCACACCGCCATCACCGGCCAGCGGCCGATGCGGTCGGACAGCGCGCCCATCACCGGCAGCCAGATGAAGTTCGACACGCCGACGCACAGCGTCACCAGCAGGCTTTCCTCGGTGGAGAGCTTGAGCACGCTCTTGCCGAAGGTCGGGGTGTACACGGTGATCAGGTAGAAGGCGACCGTGGTCAGCACGATCAGCATGGTGCCGGCGGTGACCAGCGGCCAGTTGGCGGCCATGGTGCGCATCATCTGGCGGAAGGTCGGACGGGTCTTCTGCGCCAGGTAGGCTTCGGTTTCCTGCAGCGACTTGCGGATGTAGAACACCACCGGGATGATCGAGCAGCCGATGAAGAAGGGAATGCGCCAGCCCCAGTCGGCGATGAACTCCTTGGACAGGCCCTGGTTCAGCGCATAGCCCAGCGCCGCCGAGCAGATCACGGCGAGCTGCTGGCTGGCCGACTGCCAGCTCACATAGAAGCCCTTGTTGCCGGGCGTGGCCATCTCGGACAGGTAGACCGACACGCCACCCAGCTCCACGCCGGCCGAGAAGCCCTGCAGCAGGCGGCCGATCAGCACCAGCAGCGGCGCCATCAGGCCGATGCTGGCATAGCCCGGCACGAAGGCGATCAGCGCGGTGCCGGACGCCATGATCGCCAGCGTCAGCACCAGGCCCTTGCGGCGGCCGATGCGATCGATGTAGCTGCCCAGGAAGATCGCGCCCAGCGGCCGCATGAAGAAGCCGGCGCCGAAGGTTGCGAAGGTCATCATCAAACCCGCGTACTCGCTGGTGGCCGGGAAGAACGCCGCGGCGATGTGGCTGGCGTAGAACCCGAACAGGAAGAAGTCGTACATCTCGATGAAGTTGCCGCTGGTGACGCGGATGACGGTCGAGAGCTTCGAGTGGGAACGTGCCGGCTCGGCCGCCTTCGAAGGCGGCGCGGCGGATGGTGAAAGATCTGCCTTGGCGGAGGATTGGATGGACATGATGACCTCTTGGTGGTGATGTTTAGCGGGCCGCGGTCGGCGGTGTGTTGACGGGTTCGAGCCCGGTCGCCTCGACGGCGGCGGCGTTGGCCGGCGCGGCCAGGAAACGCAGCAGGGCACGCGCGGCGTCGGCGTGCTGGCTGCCGCGCACCACGGCTGCGGAGAATTCGGTCTTGAGTTGTACTTCCTGCGGGATCAGGCCGACGATGTCGATGCCTTTCACCGGCTGCAGCTCGCTGCGCTGCTGGCAGCCGAAATCGGCGTCGCCGTGGGCGATGATCTCGCCGACCGGCGTGGCCGGAATCTGGGCCGCCTTGCCTTCCATCTGGCCGCGGATGCCGAGCTTGTCGAGCAGCGTGCGCTTGATGTATTCGCCGCTGGCGCTGTCGGAGTAGGCCACGTGCTGCGCCTGCAGGAAGGCGGCGCGCAAACCGTCGACGGTATGGATGTCGGGCTTGGCGGCGCCGTGGCGCACCGCGCAGGCGATCGGCGAATTGGCGAGGACCACCTTGCTGCCCGGTTCGAGGCGGCCCTCGGCCATCAGCTTGTCGAGGGCGTCGCCGACCATGATGACGACGTCGATCGGCTCGCCGCGCGCCAGCCGGGCCGGAATCGCGTTCTTCGTCGTCCCCATCGACGGGCCCCATTCGGAGATCAAATGGTCGCCGCTGGCGCGCTCGTAGGGGCCGGACAGGTCTTTATAGGCCTGGGCGAAGCCGCCCGAGCTGACCACGCGGATGTCGGTGGCCTGGGCCGAGGCGCCGGCGGCCAGCGCGCATGCGGCCAGGGCCGCGGCCGCGATGTGTTTCAAATAGGTTGGTCGCATGGTGTCTCCTTGTCTCCGTTAGAATTTCTGCATGAGCCCGAGCGTCAGGGCGGCGCCGTGGCGGTCGTTGGCGCGCGCCGCCGTCAAGCCGGCGGCGTCGCCGCGCCAGGTGGTGTAGTCGGCTTCGACGTAGGCGGTGGTGCGCGGGGCCAGCGACTTTTCGATGAACAGGAATTCGCGGTCGAAGCCGTCGTCGACGAAGCCGGTGGCTGCGCGCCGCACGCCGTACCAGGCCGCGGTGACCAGCACCCCGGGACCGGCCGGGTGGCTCACGCCGGCCGACAGCACGCGCTGCTGCACGCTGCGCTCCGGTCCGGTGTCGGCATGGTTGCGGGCGAGGTTGGCCTTGAACTGCCAGGCGTCGAGCTTGAGCGCGGCGCCGAGCGTCCAGGCATCCAGCGGCAGGCCGTCGCGGCTGCGGAACTGCATGGTGGCGCCGGACACCGACCACGCCGCCTGCTGGTAGGCCAGCGCCACGCCATGGCTCGACAGCGCCGCGGTGTCGCCCGGCACCTCGCCGAACGAGTAGGCCGCGCGCGCCTGCCACGGGCCGACGGTGGCGGTGTACTTCAGCGTATTGTCGAGGCGGTAGAAATTGTCGGCGTAGCCGCTGGGGCCGTACTGGGTGCCGAAGGCGTGGGTGCCGAACTTGGTGTTGCTCAGCCCCGCGATGTTGATGTTCGGGTTGAAGCTGGCGAAGCGCTTGCCGATCGGATCGACCGGCAGCAGGGCATCCGACAGCAGCGTCGGCTGGCGGCCCAGGGCCACGGCGCCGTAGGGAGAATCGAGGCCGACCCAGGCCTGGCGGTCGAACAGGCGGTCGCTCTTGGCCGAGGTGCCGGTATCGGCATTGATGCCGCCTTCGAGCCGGAACACGGCTTTCCAGTCGCCGCCGAGCGACTCCTGGCCGCGGATGCCCCAGCGGCTGGTGTTGTCGACGCCGCTGCTGAGCGACTGATTGGTGCCCGACGGCAGCGGGGTATTGCCGGCGCTCAGGCCGTTCAGCGAGCGGACACCGACATCGACGATGCCGTACAGGTCGACGCCGGATTGGGCGGTGCAGGCGCTGCTCGCAACGAGCAGGGCGGTGAACATGCAGGATTGGCGCACGTTTGTCTCCATGGGTGTGCCTTCTTGTCGAGGCTGATTTTCGTATAACAGTCATCATCCCTGAGAATGAGTGATTTGATAATTGCAATTTTCTGGCGTATTCTTGCGCCATGCGCATCAATTACGACATCCTCGACCTGCAAGCCTTCGTCGCCGTGGCCGAACGCGCCAGCTTTCGCCAGGCGGCGGCCGATTTGTTCCTGTCCCAGTCCGCGCTCAGCCGGCGCATCGACAAGCTGGAAGAAAGCCTCGGCGTCAAGCTGTTCGAGCGCACCACGCGCCGGGTCCAGCTCACCAACGTCGGCGAGACCTTCCTGGTGAACGTGCGCACCGCGCTCGACGGACTGGAAGACGCGGTGCTGGGCATTGCCGACCTGGCCGCCCACCGCACCGGCAGCGTCACCTGCGCCTGCGTGCCGTCCGCGGTCTGGCATTTCCTGCCCGAGGTGCTGAAACAGTTCAGCGCGCGCTACCCGCGCATCCGCGTACGCGTGCACGACGAGAGCGCCCAGGACGTGCTGAACCTGGTGCTGAGCGGGGAGGCCGACTTCGGGATCAACTTCGCCGGCGCCGAAAACCCGGAGATCGTGTTCGAGCCGGTGCATGTGGAAAGCTATGTGCTGGCGATGCGGCACGACCATCCGCTGGCCGGGCGCAAGGTGCTGAACTGGAAGGACACGGTGGACGAACGCTATATCTCGGTCGCCAAGTCGAGCGGCAACCGCAGCGTGATCGACGCCGCGCTGGCCGGCATCGAGAAGCACCCGGTCATCCTGTGCGAAGTGAATCACGTGTCCGGCGTGCTGGCGCTGGTCGAAGCCGGCATCGGCGTGGCCGCCGTGCCCGGCCTGTCGGTGCTGCCGGGCCGTCCGGACGGCATCGTCGGCGTGCCGCTGGTGAACCCGGAGATCAAGCGCACGCTCGGCTTGATCACCAAGCGCGACCACAGCATGGCGCCGGCGGCGCGCACGCTGTTCGAGATGCTGTCGGAGGCGCTGCTGAAGCGGGCATCCTGAGGCGGCGCGTGCCGCCCCGGATGCGAAGTCGGAGGCTTACTCGCTGAGAGGACGCGACGCCAGCCGTTCGGCCACGACCGCGCTGACCACGGCCTGCAGCACGTGGATCGCCCAGCGCTCGCCGGCCTTGCGCGGACCGGCTTCGATTTCGCCCTCGGTGATGCCGAGGACCGGCGCGATGGCGCCGATGTTGACGGCATACAGCGCGCTGCCGTACAGGGCGCCCAGCGCGGCCGGGGACAGCGAGGGCGCGGCTTCGCGCAGCGCCGGCAGGGCCGCCGCGAACGCCGCCGAGGCGCCCAGGTGATTCACGAATTCCACCGCGCTGGTGCCGGCGTCGCCGATGACGGCGCGCGAGCCCGAGACGCGGTCGATCCAGTCGACCGCATCGCGGTCCAGCGTCTTGGTCAGCAAGCCGGTCTTGCGGCCCACGTTCATGACCAGCGTCGTCACCACGCCCGCGACCAGGCCGCCCACGACGGCTGCTTTGTATTTTTCCATGTCAGCTCCTGTAAATTGGGGACGATACGTGCTTGCGTCCGGCATCTCGGTGCGCTGCTGCACTGAGTGGTGCAATCGTGGCGCATTGGTGGCGCAATCGTGGCGCCGCTGGGCAGCGGCATGCGCAGCGGGTATCATGCTGCAATGAAGCTCAGCCTGAAAATCGGCGCCGCGCTCGCGTTCTGTGCAGCGGCGGCGCTCGCACCCTGTACCACCTTCGCACAACCGGCGCCCGCCACTATCCGCACCCTGGCCGTCCAGGCATCGAAGTCGTCCGCGCAGCCTAGCGGCCCGTACGACGAACGCGGCTGGCTGGACCGCTTTTATGCCCCGCGCAAGTACGCGCCGGCCTGGAGCCCGTCGACCGCTGCCGCCGCCCTGTGGGTGCTGAACCGCGCCACGCTGCAGGGCCTGGACCCGCGCGACTACGGTGCCGATGCCCTGCAGCGGCAACTGAGCGCCGGCGGCGACCCCGCCCGCTTCGATGTCGCGCTGACCTCGGCCATGCTGCACTACCTGGCCGACCTGCGCGTCGGCCGCGTGCGTTCCGAATACCATACCCGGCTGCCGGACGCGCGCCTGCGCCAGTACGACCCGGTCGAACGGCTGCGTGCCGGCCTCGCCGGCGGCAAGCTGCAGGCCGCGGTCAAGGCGGCCGAGCCGCAGCTGCGTCTTTACGGCCAGGTCAAGGCGGCGCTGGCGCACTACCGCGACCTGGCCAGGCAGCCGTATGCGGCGCTGCCGGCGCCAGCCGCCAAGGTGGCGCCGGGCGGCGCCTATCCGGCCGCGCGCGACCTGTTCGAGCGCCTGGTGCTGCTGGGCGACCTGGCGGCCGACGCCGCGCCGCCGGCGGACGGCACCTACAGCGAATCGATGGAAGAGGGTATCCAGCACTTCCAGGCGCGCCACGGCCTGCTCGACGACGGCGTGCTGGGACGCGGCACGATCGAGGCGCTCAACGTCAGCCCGGCGCAGCGCGCGCGCCAGCTGGAATTGACGCTGGAGCGCCTGCGCTGGCTGCCGGAAGTCGGCCGCGGGCCGATGATCATGGTCGACCTGCCGGCCTACCGCCTGTGGGCGCTGGAAAACGGCAGCGACGCCGCGCCGAGTGCCGAAGCGCCGCTCGAGATGCGCGTCGTGGTCGGCGCGCTCAAGACCGAAACGCCGCTGTTCGTCGGCCAGATGCGCTACCTCGAGTTCAACCCCTACTGGAACGTCCCGCGCAGCATCCTGGAAAAGGAAATCCTGCCCAAGATGGCGCGCAACCCCAAGTACCTCGAACAGAACGACATGGAGACCGTGCCCGCGCATGCCTCCGTGGCCGATCTGAAGGCCGGCAAGGCCAGGGTGCGCCAGCGTCCGGGGGCGAAGAACGCGCTAGGTGCGATCAAGTTCGCAATGCCGAACCCGATGGACATCTACCTGCACTCGACCCCGGCGCGCGAAGCCTTCCAGCGCAGCCGGCGCGACCTGTCGCACGGCTGCATCCGGGTCGAGCATCCGGCCGCGCTTGCCCAGTTCGTGCTCGCGCGCCAGCGCCAGTGGAATGCCGACACCATCCAGGATGCGCTGCAGCCGGGACCGACGAAGCACGTCGACCTGGCGCAGTCGATCCCGGTGGTGATCTTCTATGCCACTGCCATCGTCGACACCGACGGCAGCGCGCGCTTTGCCGGCGATATCTATGGACGCGATGCCAAGCTGCGCCAGACGCTGGCGGCGCGGCGCAGCCTCTGATCCGGTTCACCCGGTTTACTAAAACATGTAAACAGCAACGGTGCAGTTCGACACCCTTGAATTCGATCAGGAAAGGCTCGCCCTGCGCCAAAAGCAATGCTAGCATTCCTGTTTGATAACTCATGAGGCCAGCATGCAACAGCCATCCGAACCCCGCCAGGCCGCCACCCCGGCATCCTCCAGCGCCGCCCCGGCAGCCGGCACCGGGATGCCGCAATCGGTGGTGGCCGGGATGCTGTTCCTCGGACTGCTGTTCTTCATCCTCGGCTTCGCCACCTGGCTGAACGGCTCGCTGGTACCTTTCCTCAAGATCGTCTGCAACCTCAACAATTTCGAGGCGCTGCTGGTCACCTCGGCCTTCTACATCGCCTACACCGTCATGGCGCTGCCGTCCGCGGCCGTGCTGAACCGGATCGGCTACAAGAACGGCATGACGCTCGGCCTGGGGCTGATGGGCGCCGGCGCGCTGCTGTTCGTGCCGGCCGCGCAGAGCCGCTACTACGGCCTGTTCCTGGCGGCCCAGTTCACGCTGGCCAGCGGCATGACGCTGATGCAGACCGCGATCAATCCCTACATCGTGCGCCTCGGGGCGCGCGAGAGCGCGGCCATGCGCATCAGTATCATGGGCCTGTTCAACAAGGGCGCCGGGGTGGTGGTGCCGCTGGTGTTCACCTCGCTGATGCTGGCCGATATCAGCCGCTTTTCCGAGGGCGAACTGGCCGCGCTGGCCCCAAGCGCGCGCGACGCCGCCCGTGCCGTGCTGGCGCAGCGCCTGGTGTTCCCGTATGTCTGCATGGCCGGCCTGCTGTTCGCGATCATGGTGTTCATCCACTTTTCCGGCCTGCGCGACATCGCGCCCGAGACCGACATCCAGGACGATGCTGCCGCCACCGAGCGCGGCGGCGTGCTGCGCTTTCCGCAGCTGGTGCTGGGCGCGCTGGCGCTGTTTGCCTACGTCGGCGTCGAAGTCATCGCCGGCGACACCATCGGCCTGTACGGCCATGAACTCCAGGTGGCCAATTTCGGCGTGCTGACCTCCTACACCATGGTCTGCATGGTGATCGGCTACCTGGTCGGCGTGGTGGCGATCCCGCGCTGGCTGACGCAGGGGCGCGCGCTGCTGCTGTCCGCGGTGCTGGGCCTGCTGCTGACGATCGGCGTCGCCACTGCCTCCAAGACCGGCAGCGGCCTGTCGCAGGCGCTGCTGGGCTGGAGCGGCGTGCCGCTGGTGCCGGACAGCGTGATGTGCCTGGCGCTGCTGGGCCTGGCCAACGCGATGGTCTGGCCGGCGATCTGGCCGCTGGCGCTGCACGGGCTGGGCCGCTACACCGCGCAGGGTTCGGCGCTCCTGATCATGGCGATCTGCGGCGGCGCCATCCTGCCGCTGGTGTACGGCCACCTGTCCGACCTGGCCGGTCCGCAGGCCGGCTACTGGATGATGCTGCCCTGCTACGGCATGATCTTCTGGTACGCCGCCTGGGGCCACCGCATGCGCAGCTGGGGCCGCGCAGCCCGTCCGGCCTGAGCGCGCATCGACGCTGCGGCGCCGCCGCGGCGCCGCGTCACCGTCACCGTCACCGTTTTCAAGCTTCAACCACCTGGAGAGACATTTGGGGAATCCACCATCCCGTGGCGGCCTGCTGGCCTTGCTGCTGCTGAGCGCATCGCTGGCGGCCAATTCTTGTAGCGCCGCCGCCGCGGCCCAGCCGGCACCGGCCGCAGCCGCATCAGCAGCGTCCGCCGCCGTCGACGGCTTCGCCAGCGCCGCGCGGATGCAGCTGCGCTGGGAGCTCGGCCCGAACGTGACCACCCCGGAAGCCCCTGGCGGCGGTACGCGCGCGCGCCTGCGCCTGACCAACCGCGACAGCCGCCCCCTGCCGGCGCAGGGCTGGTCGCTCTACTTCAACGTCATGGACGGCGCCGTGGCCGGACCGCTGCCGGGGCAGCTGGTGCTCGAGCACGTGGCCGGCGACCTGTTCCGCATCCGGCCGGCGCCGGGCTTTACCGGCCTGGCCGCGGGGGCGGCGCTCGACACCGAATACAGCTATGCCTGGCGCGTCGCCAAGCTGGGCAAGGCGCTGCTCGGCCCTTACCTGGTGTACGACGCCGCGCCCGGCACCGGCGTGGCGATCGGCGACTACCAGCCGCAGACGGTGGCGCAGCCCGACCGCATGGGCAAGGGCAGCGCCACGCCGGCCGATACCTACCGCATGAACGCCGGCGCCGACCTGCTGCCGGCGGCGGCGCTGCCGCCGGTGCTGCCGACGCCCTTGCAGCTGCAGACCGGCCCCGACCACCTGGCCCTGCGCGGGCGGCCTGCAGTAAGCGCCCCGGGCACCCTGGCGGGCGAGGCTGCGCTGGCCGCAGCACTGTTCCCGGCGGCGCTGCCGGCCGGCGGGCCGCCGCTGCGCCTGAGCGTCGGCAGCGTGCCGGGTCAGCCGTCGCCGGAAGCCTACACGCTGACGATCCGCGCCGACAGCGGCATCGCCATCGTCGGCAACAGCCCGGCCGGCGTGTTCTACGGCTTGCAGAGCCTGCGCGACCTGATGCCGCTGCCCGGCACCGCTGCACCGACGCTGCCGGAAGTGACCATCGTCGACGCTCCGCGCTTCGGCTACCGCGGCTTCCAGCTCGACGTGGCGCGCAACTTCCAGGACAAGCAGACCGTGTTCAAGTGGCTCGACCTGATGGCGCGCTACAAGATGAACAGCCTGCACTTCCACCTGACCGACGACGAAGGCTGGCGCCTCGAGATCGCCGGCCTGCCGGAACTGACAGCCATCGGCGCGGTGCGCGGCCACAGCGAGCGTCCCGGCCTGCGCCTGCAGCCGGCCTATGGGTCCGGCCCGGACCCGCGCGACCCGCGCGGCAGCGGCTACTACACGCGCGCCGACTACATCGCCATCCTGCGCTACGCGGCCGCGCGCCACATCGACGTCATCCCGGAAATCGAGATGCCGGGCCACGCCCGCGCCGCGGTGCAGGCGATGGATGCGCGCCATCGGCGCCTGCAGGCGGCAGGCGAGCAGGACGCCTCCCGCTACCTGCTGCACGATCCGGACGACCGCTCGGTCTACCGCTCGGCGCAGTGGTTCGGCGACAACGTGATCAATCCCGGCCTCGATTCGAGCTTCGCCTTCATCGAGCACGTGGTGACCGAGGTGGCGGCGCTGCATCGCGAGGCCGGGGTGCCGCTGCGCACCCTCCACATGGGCGGCGACGAGCTGGCCAACGGCGCCTGGGAGCGCTCGCCGGCGAGCCAGGCGCGCATGCGCAAGGAAGGCCTGGACAGCGTGGCCGACCTGTGGGACTACTTCTACGACCGCGTCGACGGCATCCTGCGCAAGGAGGGCCTGTACACGTCGGGCTGGGAAGAACTGGCGGCGCGCAGCACGCTGCTGGACGGCCAGCGCAAGCTGATCCCGAACCCGCGTTTCAGCCAGCGCGGTTTCCGTGCCTGGGTCTGGAACAACACCGAGGGTGCCGAGGACTTTGCCTACCGCCTGGCCAACGGCGGCTACGACATCGTGCTGGCGCCGGTGACCCGGCTGTACATGGACATGGCCTACAACGCCAATTTCGACGAGCCGGGGATGACCTGGGGCGCCTACATCGAGCTGGCCGACGTCTACGATTTCATCCCTTTCGACTACCTGAAGAACGCCGCCCCCGGCGCGCGCAGCGGCAAGGATGGCCTGACCGACTACGGCAAGCGCCACGTGCGCGGGCTGGAAGCGACCATCTTCGGCGAGACGCTGCGCGACACCGGCCGCCTCGACTACATGGTGATGCCGCGCCTGCTGGCGGTGGCAGAGCGCGCCTGGGCGCCGGATCCGGCCTGGGCCACCGAAAAGGATGCGGCCAAGGCCGCGGCGCTGCACCGCGCGGCCTGGTCCGGCTTCGTGAATGCCCTGGGCCAGCGCGTGCTGCCGCGCCTCGATCTCGAGCAGCCCGGCGTCGCCTACCGCATCGCGCCGCCGGGCCTGCTGGTGGAAGGCGACGGGGTGAAGGTCAACCACGTGCTGCCCGGCGTCACCCTGCGCTACACGACCGACGGCAGCCTGCCCACTAAAAACAGTCCACCGGTGGCGGGACCGATCCGCGCGCGCGGCCTGATCCAGGTGGCCGCCTTCGACCGCAATGGCAGGCGCGGGCTGGTGGCGCGGGTCGAGCGGCCTTGAGTCTTCGGCCATGTAGTTATGGAAAATGCCCGCCAAAACCCCTGCACCGTCTCGCACGCTCAAGCGGCCAACAAAGTACCGCTAGAGGTAGTCGCACGAGTGCCGGCGTTGCCGATGGAACCGCGTACGCTTAAAACGCCGGGCCGCCTCTATCTTCGTTGGCCCGATCAATGAGCGGATCATCTGCTTTTATCCTGCCCAGGCCGAGCTTTTGGGCGCGTAGCATCGCCATTACCAATGGCACGATCCGCATGCTAGGAAGCTCAATAGCATGGAACGCCAACTTGGAAATGATGAGGAGTGCGGGCACTACAGCGCCAACGACGGCCCAATATGATACAGCAGACATACTACGTGCCACCTCATATCCAGTGACGTACTTAAAGGTAACAAACAAAAGCATCCCATGCAGTAGATAGATGCTATAGGAAAGTTCGCCAAGCACATGCGATGGCCGCGCGCGGAGCGCCCCGAATAAGTCAGCTCCGCCAGCTATAAGCGAAAACGCCACTGCCAGAATGATTAGAGGAGGGTATTGGTAAGCTGTGTCGAACAGGATCACGACGGTGCCGACTAGCACCATTACAAGTAGAGACGCGACTTTTGATCGAGCAAAGGATACAAATGCCGCGTTGCGCACGGCATAGGCGGCAGCTATACCCCCGCCAAAAATTGACATGAACACGGTAGATGCGCCGTTAGCGAAAGCGAACGTCATCATTGCTACGCCCGCCAGCATAAATGGCCATGGGACTTGTATCCGCCGGACAAAGGCCAGCAGCGGAACTGCCAGGTAAAAATACCACTCGTACGGAAGCGACCAATTTACGCCAGCGATCAGCATTGGCGCGTAGACCCCGTTTACTGACGGGGCGCCTGGGATGGTAAACAGCATCCAGCGGGCGATGGAGCGCAGAATATAGCCCGGTGAATCAACTAGATTAGCGCCAGACTGCAAAAATACTAGAGTCATCAGCGCAATCATCGCCGCTACATACAACGGCCCAAGACGCAAAGTTCGCGCTACGAAGAACTTGGGCCAGTCTATCGCCTTGGCATCTTTTCCCAGTAGCTTTCCGTAAAACAGAAAGCCAGTGATCATGAAGAAAAACGTCACACTAGTCTGGCCTAGATGCGTATAAAGGTTTGAATCTGGCACCGTCCACTCACCAGTCGCCATGAATAAATGCCAAACCGACGCATGATGGATGAATACAAACAGTGCTAGATACCCTCGCAACCCATCAATCGTTTGATAGCGGCTATCAGCTTTCTGAGGCGGACTTACGACTGCAAGCAGAAAGCAGCACAGGACCGCGATTAGAAGTACGCCAAAAGAGAAGCCAGGATTGAGGATAGCCATACCGTTATCTGAACCGTGAATATGTTCTACATGATAACGAAAATAATGTTTTATAGGAAATATATGATGCCCGTTTGACCACTTGTTGCAAATTTGCATCGGTGGTCCTTCCTGCTAATGAGCGCGGCTGGAACGAGGTCTAGTTGCGCTAGTTAGTAGGTAACGGCTGCTTCAGGTCGAAATCGGACTGCAACGCACGCTACATGCCGCACAGGCTGCGGCACGGTAAGCTCTGTTTGTTGGCCCGCGGCAGGCCGCGCACGCAGCACGACCATGTGAAGCAAGATTTCGCAGCCGGGCGTACACTTGGCTGATGAACATCATCCGGCTTTCCACCTACCGCATCCCGCCGCGCTGGATGCTGCTGAAGATCGAGACCGACGCCGGCATCGTCGGCTGGGGCGAACCGATCGTCGAGGGCCGTGCGCGAACGGTCGAGGCGGCCGTGCACGAGCTGGCCGACTACCTGGTCGGGCGCGACCCGTCCCGCATCAACGACTTGTGGCAGACCATGTACCGCGGCGGCTTCTACCGCGGCGGCCCGGTGCTGATGAGCGCGATCGCCGGCATCGACCAGGCGCTGTGGGACATCAAGGGCAAGGCGCTCGGTGTGCCGGTCTACGAATTGCTGGGCGGTCTGGTGCGCGAGCGCATGAAGACCTACAGCTGGGTCGGCGGCGACCGCCCGCACGACGTCATCGACGGCATCGCCGCCCGGCGCGAAGTCGGCTTCGACACCTTCAAGATGAACGGCACCGACGACCTGGCCCTGATCGACAGCGCGCGCCGGATCGACGAGACCGTCAAGCGCGTCGCCCACATCCGCGAGACCTTCGGCGACGCCATCGAGTTCGGCCTCGACTTCCACGGCCGCGTGTCGCTGCCGATGGCGCGCGTGCTGCTGCGCGAGCTGGAGCCGCTGCGGCCGCTGTTCGTCGAGGAACCGGTGCTGCCCGAATTCGCGGACAGCTACCGGCGCCTGGCCGACCAGACGGCGATCCCGATCGCCGCCGGCGAGCGCATGTTCTCGCGCTTCGACTTCCGCCACGTGTTCGAGCAGGGCGGCCTGTCCATCGTCCAGCCCGACCTGTCGCATGCCGGCGGCATCACCGAATGCCTCAAGATCGGCGCCATGGCCGAGGCCTACGGCATCGCGCTGGCGCCGCATTGCCCGCTCGGACCGGTCGCTCTGGCGGCCTGCCTGCAGGTCGATTTCGTGTCGCACAACGCCGTGCTGCAGGAGCAGAGCATGGGCATCCACTACAACAAGGGCGGCGAAGTGCTGGACTACGTGGCGAACAAGGAAGATTTTGCCATCGTCGACGGCTACATCAAGCCGTTGCCCAAGCCCGGCCTGGGCGTCGAGATCGACGAGGCGGCGGTGCTGGAAGCCACGCAGCGCGCCATCGACTGGCGCAATCCGGTGTGGCGCCACCCCGACGGCAGCATCGCCGAATGGTGAGGACCGCATGAACGACGCCACCCGCCGCATCCTCGGCATCGACTGGGGCACCAGCAACCGCCGCGCCTACCTGGTGGACGGCGCCGGTAGCCTGGTCGACAGCCGCGCCGACGACCAGGGCATGCTGGCGGCCGGCCCGGACTTCGGCGCCTCGCTGGCCGCGCTGCTGGCGGACATGGGCATCGACCCCGGCGTGCCGGTGCTGGCCTCGGGCATGATCGGCAGCGCCCAGGGCTGGCGCGAGACGCCGTATCTCGACGCCGCCGTCGCGCTGGAAGACTTGCCGCTTCACCTAGTGCCGGTGCCGGTGCCCGGTGCTACCCCCGGGCGCAGCTGCCGGATCGTGCCCGGCTACCGTTTCCAGGATACCGACGGCCGCGTCGACGTGATGCGCGGCGAGGAGATGCAGCTGCTCGGCGCCGTCGCCATGGGCCGGCGCAGCGGCTGGTTCGTCCTGCCCGGCACGCACAGCAAATGGGTGCGGCTGGAGGAGGGCGTGATCCGCCACGTCTCGACTTTCATGACCGGCGAATTCTTCGCGACGCTTGGCAAGCAGGGCACGCTGGCGCCCTTGATGAAAGGCCCCGACGACGATGCGGCCTTTGCCGCCGGCGTCGACGAGGCGCGGCGGCGCGCGCCCCTGACGCACGCCCTGTTCGGCGTGCGCGCCCGTGCCGTCACCGGCGCCATGCCGGCGGCGCAGGTGCGCTCCTTCGTCAGCGGCCTGCTGATCGGCGTCGAGCTGGTGGCGGCGCTCGACCTGACCGGTCCGGGGCGCGGCGGCGTCACCACCGTCGCCGCGCCGAAGCTGCAGGGCATCTATGCGACGGCCGCGGCGCGCCTGGGCATCGACCTGCAGCCGCTCGATCCGGACGCCGTCTACCGCGCGGCGCTCGGCGTTTTCCTCCACAGGATGGACCCCCATGAAGCTTCCCCACTTTGACCTGCCGCTGGTCGCCATCCTGCGTGGACTCGCGCCGCAGGATGCCGAAGCGGTCGGCCGCACGCTGTTCGATGCCGGCTTCCGCCTGATCGAGGTACCGCTCAACCGCCCCGGCGCGATCGACGCCATGCGCACCATCCGCGCACTGGCGCCGCCGGATGCGCTGGTCGGCGGCGGCACCATGCTGACGCTGGCCGACGTCGACGCCGTCGCCGACGCCGACGGCCAGATCTTCGTCGCGCCCAATTGCGACCCGCCGGTGATCGCCCATGCGGCGGCGCGCGGCCTGCTGTGCGCACCGGGCGTGGCGACGCCGAGCGAGGCGTTTGCCGCGCTGGCCGCCGGCGCGCATATATTGAAATTGTTCCCGGCCGAGATGATTGGCCCGGCAGGGCTGAAGGCGATGAAGTCGGTGCTGCCGGACGGGACGCCGCTGTGGCCCGTGGGCGGTGTGGCGCCGGCGCAGATCGGGGAATGGCAGGCGGCTGGTGCCAGTGGGGCGGGGATCGGCGGGGCGCTGTTCACGCCGGGTGTGGCGCCCGACGAACTGGCGCGGCGCGCGCAGGCTTTTGTTGCGGCATGGCGGCAGGCTTGAGCAAAAAAAGCGGGACCGAAGTCCCGCCAAGAGGGTTGACACAGTGAACCGATGCAGCCGGATCAGAAGCGGTAGTTGAGCGACGCTTCCCACGCACGCCCGAAGATCGGACGCGCATTGATCGGGCCGCTGCTGGCGCCGACCAGGCGCGAATTACCTTCGGTCAGGCCGAGCTCGTTGCTGAGATTGCTGCCGCTAACGCGGAACTCGAGCTTGTCCGAGAGTTCGGCAAGGATGCCGACGTCGACCGTGTTATAGGCCGGCAGGTACTGGGTGTTCGCTTGGTCGGCCCAGCGGCTGCCGATGTGCGAATAGGTGCCGTACAGGCGCAGCGCATAATCGCCCATCGGGATCCGGTAGCTCGGCGAGAAGCGGTACTGGAACTTGGGCTGGCGCTGCACCAGCTTGCCGGCGATGTTCGGATTGTCCTTGTAGGTCGAATCCTGCCAGTCGCCGGTCAGCTGCAGCTGCAGGCCCTTTAACGGACGCACGGCCAGTTCGAATTCGACACCCTTGCCCTCCGAGCCGCTGATCGAATACAGGATGTCGGTGGTCGTGATCTGCTGGAACGAGATGCCGCTGAAGTCGGTGAAGAAGGCATTCACGTAGGCGCTGTACAGCGGTGTCGCGGTCTTGAAGCCGACTTCGTACTGGGTCACCTTCGGGTTCGGCACGCGGTTGCGGTCGTTCAGCACGGCCTGGCTGCCGGCATTGCGCATGTCGTCGAAGTAGATGAAGGTGTGGCCCTGGTTGGCGCGCACGAACACGCTCGCATCGCGGCTCAGCTTGTACAAGCCGCCGACCGTGAACGAGTTCGCCGAATCGGTGCGCGACAGCGCGGTGTAGCTGCCATTCGGCATCGAGGTGCCGTTGTTGTAGACGGTCAGCGGGTTGTTGTCCGTGTCGGCGCTGGTCAGGTTCGAGACCGAGCCCGAGAGGCGTTGGCGTTCGTGGCGCATGCCGGCGTCGACCTTGAAGCGGTCGTTGATGCGCCACTCGTCGGCGATGAACACGGCCGTGTTGTCGCCGTCGTAGGAAGCGATCGGCGCGTAGTTGACGTTGCCGTCGGTGCCCTTGTTCGAGACCACCACACCATTGTTCAGGCGCACGTCGAGCAGGCTGGCATTGGGCGTGGCCGTCATCAGGTGGCTGTTGCCCAGGTACCAGACGTCCTTCGACGAGTAATTGGCGAGGTAGGCGCCGGCGGTGACGGTGTTGTTGCCGATCTCCCTGCTGACGCGGAACTCGTCGGTGAAGGAGCGCAGTTTCTTTTCCACCGCCCACAGGCCGGCCTGCACCACCTGCTGGTTGGCGGCGACGGCGCCGCTGCCATTCGTGTAAGTCATGCTGCCGCCGCTGGCCGGCACGCCGCCGGCGGCCGCCAGCACCGCCGCATTGCCGTTGGCCGCGCCGATCGCCTGGGTCAGGTAGTCGGCCGCGCTCAGCGGGTTATTGCCGGTGAACATGGCAATCGTGTTCAGGTCGCCCTTGAAGTAATTCAGCTTGTTCGACACGTCCCAGCCGTTGAATTTCTGCTGGAATTCGGCGCCGAGCAGGTTCGAGCTCAGGCCGCGGCCGTCGCCGAGGTCGTAGTTCAGGGTCTTGCCGGGGCCGGCTTCGACCGTGAAGTTGCGCATCTCGTTGCTCATCAGGGTGCCGGTGAGCGGATTGAAGCCCGGGAAGGACGAGATCGTGTGGCCGTTGTTGGAAGAGATCAGCGGCACGCCGGTATAGAAGGCGTTTTTGTCCGAGGTGGAGCGGGCGTACAGCGTCAGTTCGCCCTGGTCCAGCTTGCGCGTCAGCGAGGCCGACAGCTGGCCGCCGTCGTCGGCCGGGAAGCCGGCATCGCGCACGCCATTGGTAGTGCGGTAGAAGCCGCCGATCATGCCGTACCAGCCTTCGGCGATCTTGCCGCTGTAGACGCCGTCGACGCGGCGCAGGTTGCCGGTGCCGGTGGTGAAGCGCAGGTTGCCTTCCGGCGTATCGCCGCCTTTCTTCATGATGAAGTTCATGGTGGCGCCCGGCTGGCCGACCGAGTAGATCGTGCTCGGGCCGCCGCGCAGCACTTCGACGCGTTCGATGGTGTCATCGAGGCGGAAGGCCGAGGAACCCTCGAAGAAGGACAGCACCGGCACCGGGAATACCGGGTTGCCGTTCATCTGGATCGAGACGAAGGGCGAGTCGCTGCCCGACGGGAAACCGCGCACCTCGATGTTGGCGCCGGACTGGCCGCCGGTCGATTCGGCGTACACGCCGGGGACGATCTTGAGGACGTCGGCGGTACTGGTGGGCGCCGCCTGCTTCAATTGTTCCTCGTTGGCGGTGGTGATCGAGAAGCTGGTGTCGATCTTGCGCGTGCCGCTGGCCGACGCGGTGCCGGTCACGACGACCTGCTGGATCTCTTTCTGCACGTTGTCCTGCGCGGGGAGGGGAGAAGTGTCCTGGGCGGCGGCCTGGACCTGGGCCACGAGGGCAAGGACGGCAAGCGCGCTGGCCGACAGCTGCGGGAAGTGGATTGGCTTTTTCATTGTGGTCTCTCTGCTGGAGGATGGGAATCCGTGAACGGGGCGTCTCCTCCCCGTGCGCCGTCGACTCATTTTTTCGACAAGCAATGAAATCATTGAAACATTGAAATGTTATCGATGTCAACCGGATTGTTATCGATGTCATTTTTTGTCTACAATGCAAACAAATCTGGCATAATGCATCCTCGTTCGCAGACTCATCCGGATTCAGCCACATGGCG
Source organism: Massilia phyllosphaerae (assembly GCF_034659755.1). Lineage (NCBI taxonomy): Bacteria > Pseudomonadati > Pseudomonadota > Betaproteobacteria > Burkholderiales > Oxalobacteraceae > Massilia > Massilia phyllosphaerae. The sequence goes on along the minus strand of NZ_JAXSQX010000005.1, from coordinate 513,974 downwards.
CACAACAAGGTAATGCAAGACAGGACCGCGGGCGACAGCGCGGTCACGATGGAAGACCTGGCAAAAATTGCCGGCGTCTCGTCCATCACGGTCTCGCGTGCCCTGCGCGACAGTCCGCTGGTAACCGAGAAGACGCGCGAAAAGATCCGCAGGATCGCCGCCGAGCAGGGCTACCGCTTCAACATCAGCGCTCGCAACCTGCGCATGCGCCGTTCGTACTCTGTGGCGGTGGTGGTCGAGATGACGCCGGTGAAGGGCCGGCCGATGTCCGATCCGTATCCGCTGGAGCTGCTGGGCGGCATCACGCAGGAACTGACCACGGCCGGCTACAGCGTCGTGCTGACCTCGAAGCAGCTGCTCGACACCGCGCCGGTACAGGGCGCCGACGGCCTGATCCTGCTGGGCCAGGGTTCGCACGGCGAAGCGGTGCGCGCGCTGCAGGCGACCAGCCTGCCGCTGGTGGTGTGGGGCGCGCCGGAGGCCGACGGCAGCTACGTCGTGGTCGGCAGCGACAATGCCAAGGGCGGTGCCAGCGCGGCCGACCGTTTCCTCGAACTGGGACGGCGCAAGCTGGTCTTCGTTGGCGACGTCGACCACGCCGAGGTCGAAAAGCGCTGCGCCGGCTTCATCGACGCGCTGTCCGGACGCGCCACCGTCCACATCCTGCGGCCAAAGGCGTTCACCTTCGAGGCCGGCTTCGACTGCGTCAACGCGCTGCTGAAGAAGAAGGGCGGGCGCAACTGCGACGGCCTGTTTGCCGCCAGCGATTCGCTGGCCATGGGCGCCATCCGCGCCCTCACCGAAGCCGGGCTGCGCGTGCCCGATGATATTTCCGTGATCGGCTACGACGACACGCCGGGCGCAGCCAGCTTCGTGCCGCCGCTGACCAGCGTGCACCAGTACCTGCGCGACGGCGGCGTGCTGCTCGCCAAAAAAATGCTGGCCATGATCGAGGGCCAGCCGGACGTGCGCTCCGAAATGCTGCCGACGACGCTGATCGCGCGCCATACCTGAACCACCCGAACCATCCATCCGCCCCACCATCAGCGCCAGGCGCAACGAGAAGAGGAAAAACGAAGTGCAGAATGACATCGATAACATGGGTAGCATGATTACATTGGCGGCCGAGCCCTGGTGCATCCGCGAGCGCGCCATCGATCCCGCCCGGCGCTTCCTGCACGAGACGCTGTTTACATTGGGGAACGGCTACATCGGCATGCGCGGCACGCCGGAAGAGGGCAGTCATGGGCGGAAGGACACGCTGGAGGGCACCTACCTGAACGGCTTCCACGATACAGAAGCCATCCACTATCCGGAAAATGCCTACGGCCTGGCCCGCATCAACGAGTTCATGCTGAACGTGCCGAATGCCAAGCGCATCGACCTGTTCGTCGACGGCGAACGCTTTGCCCTCGACAGCGGCAGGGTAGAGGCCTACGAGCGGATGCTCGACTTCCGCACCGGTCTCCTGACCCGCAGCCTAGAGTGGACCTCGAACTCGGGCAAGCGCGTGCGCATCGTGAGCCGGCGCCTGGTCTGCATGGCGCGCAAGCACGTGGCGGCCGTCGAATACGCGGTGACGCCGCTGAATTTCTCCGGCACGGTGCGCATCGTCGCCGCGATCGATGCCGACGTCACCAACCTGCAGGCGGGCGACGATCCGCGCGTCGGCTCGGCGATCAGCGGTCCCAGCCTGCAACTGGTCGAGCGCCGCCTCGACGCTAGCAGCCAGCTGGTGCTGCAGCGCACCCGCCACAGCGGCTTCCTGCTGGCCAGCGCCACCGATGCCATGCTCGCCGGCGGCAAGCAGGCTCCGGTAAGCGCGCTGGAAGGTGGCCATGCCTTCGATGTCGACGCCGGGCAGGGACAGACGGTCACGCTGCACAAGTTCATCGCCTACGCCAGTTCGCGCGACATGCTTGAGGCGGAGGTGGCGGACTTCGCCGGCGCCGAAGCCGCGCGCGCCCGTACGATTGGTTTCGAGGCACTGGCGGCGGAGCAGGCCGCCTACCTGGCGCAGTTCTGGGACGAGGCCGACGTCGGCATCGACGGCGACGACGCCCTGCAGCAGGGCGTGCACTTCAACCAGTTCCACCTGCTGCAATCGGTGGGCCGCGACGGCAAGACCAATATCGCGGCCAAGGGCGTGACTGGGGAAGGGTACGAGGGCCACTATTTCTGGGATACCGAGATCTACGTGTTCCCCTTCTTCCTGTTCTCGCGGCCCGAGATCGCGCGCGCCCTGCTGCAGTACCGCTACAACGGCCTGCCCAAGGCGCGCGAACGCGCCCGCCAGATGGCGCACGCGAAGGGCGCGCTCTACCCCTGGCGCACCATCGCCGGCGAGGAGTGCTCGGCCTATTTCCCGGCCGGCAGCGCCCAGTACCACATCAATGCCGACGTCGCTTATTCGATCCGCCTCTACCTGCTGGCCACCGGCGACTTCGACTTCATCGCGCAGTACGGCGCCGAGATCGTGCTGGAGACGGCGCGCATCTGGATCGGCCTGGGCAGCTACGACCGCCAGGGCCGCTTCTGCATCAATGAAGTGACCGGGCCGGACGAATACACCGCGCTGGTCAACAACAATTACTACACCAACGCGATGGCGCGCATGCACATGACGTTTGCCGCCGACGTCGCCGCGCGCCTGCGCGCCGAGCGCCCGGACGACTACGCCCGGGTGGCCGCTGCCATCGGCCTCGAGCCGGTCGAGCTGGACGCCTTCCGTGCCGCATCCAGCGCCATGAACCTGCCCTACGACGCGGAACTGGGCATCCACGAGCAGGACGACAGCTTCCTCTCGAAGAAGCCGTGGGACTTCGCGGCCACGCCGCAGGAAAACTATCCGCTGCTGCTGCACTACCACCCGCTGGTGATCTACCGCCACCAGGTCTGCAAGCAGGCCGACGTGGTGCTGGCGCTGCTGCTGCTGTCCGACCAGTTCGCGCTGGACGACAAGCGCCGCGATTTCGACTTCTACGAGCGCGTGACGACCCACGATTCCTCGCTGTCGTCCTGCATCTTCAGCGTGATCGCCGCCGAAGTCGGCTACCGCGACAAGGCCTACGCCTACTTCATGGAGACCGCGCGCCTGGACCTCGACAACACCCACGCCAACACCGAGTACGGCGTGCATACGGCCGCCATGGCCGGCACCTGGCTGGGCGTGGCCTACGGCTTCGCCGGCATGCGCCTCGACGACGGCGGCCTGCGCTTCGCGCCGACGCTGCCCTACCAGTGGCGCGCCTACCGCTTCAAGCTGCACGTGCGCGGCGCGCTGCTGGAAGTGGCGGTCGACGCCGGCGGCGCCGACTACCGCCTGCTGCAGGGCGAGCGCCTGGCGCTGGCGCACCGCGGCAAGGCATTCGAATTGAACGCAACACAGAACAGCATCCGCATGGGAGACCTGGCATGAGCACGAATAACATGATCAACACCCGCTTCAAGGCGGTCATCTTCGACCTCGACGGCGTCATCACCGACACCGCCCACTACCACTACCTGGCCTGGAAACGCACCGCCGACGGCATCGGCGCGCCATTCGACGAAGCCTTCAACGAGCAGCTGAAGGGCGTCGACCGCATGGGTTCCCTGCGCCTGATCCTGGCGCGTGCGCCGCGCAGCTTCTCCGAGGAAGAACAGCTGGCCCTGGCCGACGCCAAGAACCGCCACTACCAGGAACTGATCGCCACCATGACGCCGCGCGACCTGCTGCCGGGCGCGCTGGCGGCGCTGGAGACGGTGCGCGCCGCCGGACTGCGCATCGGCCTGGCCTCGGTCAGCAAGAACGCGTTCACGGTGCTGGACCGCCTCGGCATCCGCGACCGCTTCGACGACGTGGTCGATGCCGCCACCATCCGCAACAGCAAGCCGCATCCGGAAATCTTCCTGACCGCGGCCGCGCACCTCGGCGTGGCCCCGGCCGACTGCCTGGGCGTCGAGGACGCGGCGGCGGGCGTGGCGGCGATCAAGGATGCCGGCATGGTCGCCGTCGGCGTCGGCAGCCCGGACGTGCTGTACCGGGCCGACCGCGTGATTCGTTCAATGGAAGAGTTCGATTTGTCCGCATACTAATAAAATACAAGACGACCACAACCATCACGACGGCGGAGACACCGTGAACAAACGACGCATACTGCTTGCACTATTCCTGATCTATTTCGTGTTCGCCATCCTGCTCAACAGCGTGGGAACGGTGATCCTGCAGGTCATCAACAACTACGGCGTCGACAAGAGCGCCGCCAGCGTGCTGGAAGGCTTCAAGGACCTGCCGATCGCGATCGTGTCCTTCCTGGTGGCCTCGATGCTGCCACGCTTCGGCTACAAGAAGGCGATGCTGGAGGCGCTCGCCATCGTCACCTGCGCCACGCTGGCGATGCCGCTGCTGCCGGCCTTCGCCACCGCCAAGCTGCTGTTCCTGTGCGTGGGCATCGCTTTTGCCCTGGTCAAGGTGTCGGTGTATTCGACGGTCGGCCTGATCGCCCAGGACAGCCGCCAGCATGCCGGCATCACGAACACGCTGGAAGGCTGCTTCATGCTCGGCGTGCTGAGCGCCTACTGGCTGTTCGGCCAGTTCATCGATTCGGCCGATCCCAAGTCGACGGGCTGGCTGGACGTCTACTGGCTGTTGTCGGCGCTGTGCGCGGCCACCTTCCTGCTGGTGCTGACGACGACCTTCGACGAGCGCGGCGCCGCGCCCCCGCACAACCGCGGACTCACGGCCGAATTCGTCGAAATGCTGCGCCTGTTCATGCGCCCGCTGGTGTGCGTGTTCGTGCTGACCGCCTTCCTGTACGTACTGGTCGAACAGGCCGTCGGCACCTGGCTGCCGACCTTCAACAACGAGATCCTGAAGTTGCCGGCGGCGATGAGCGTGCAGATGACCGGCATCTTTGCCGGCTGCCTGGCGCTGGGCCGGCTCTCGGCCGGCGTGATCATGCGCCGCCTGAACTGGTACCCGGTCCTGAGCGTCTGCATGCTGGCGATGGGCGCCACCGTGCTGCTGGCGCTGCCGCTGGCGCAAGGCATCGTGCACGACCCGCACGTCGGCTGGTCGACGGCCCCGACTGCCGCCTTCCTGTTCCCGCTGATCGGCCTGTTCATGGCACCGATCTACCCGGGCATCAATTCGGTGATGCTGAGCTCCTTGCCACGCCACCAGCACGCGCCCATGACCGGCCTGCTGGTGATCTTCTCGGCGCTTGGCGGCACCACCGGTTCGCTCATCACCGGCTATGTGTTCGGGCGCTTCAGCGGCCACTTCGCGTTCTACCTGACGCTGGTGCCGATCGCGCTGATGCTGGTGAGCCTCTATGTATTCAAGCGCCAGGTCCAGCGCGGGGCCGGGGTGCCGATGGCGGGCGCAACGGGGACGGTCTAGGCGGGGAAGGTCCGGGCGAATGCTGGGCGCCGGCACTTGACGCCGGGGCGGGGCTGCGGTCTACTCTCGCGGCCATCATCTTCCAACGCCATTCATGATTCTCCAACCGGTGCTCGACCTGCTGAATGCCCTCCCGCGCAACCTGATCCTGCCGCCCACCAGCCTGTTCCTGGTGATCGCCGTCGGCCTGGCGTTGTGGCGCCGCTGGCCGCGCGCCGGACGCATCGTTGCAGGCAGCGGCCTGGCGGTGCTGGCCTTCCTGTGCACCGGCGCCGGCGCCCAGCTCTTCGTGCGGCCGCTGGAAGCCATGACTGCGCCGCTGCGCGCGCCCGAGCGGGCCGGGGCGCAGGCGATCGTCGTGCTGGCCGCCGGCCACGTACGACGTGCACCCGAATACGAAGGCCGCGACATACCCGACTACATCGCCCTGATACGCCTGCGTTATGCGGCGCACCTGCAGCGCCGCACCGGATTGCCGCTGCTGGTCAGCGGCGGCAACGGCGCCGACAACGGCCATCCGGCGCCGGGCCGTCCGCGCGCCTACGCCAAGGCCGATGGCATGGCCGCGGCGCTGCGCGAAGACTTCGGGGTGCCGGTACGGTGGATCGAATGGCGCTCGCTTGACACCGCCGAAAACGCGTCCTTCAGCGCCGCGATACTGAAAGCCGGCGGCATCAAGCGCATCCTGCTCGTCACCGACGCGATGCACATGCCGCGCGCCCATGCCGTGTTCGCGCAAGCCGGACTCGAGGTGGTCGACGCGCCCACCATGTTCTATACCCGGCGTCCGCTGTCGCTCGATGCCTGGGTGCCGGACGCCGAGGGCATGCGCCTGTCCTGGTATGCAATTTACGAGTCGATCGGCCTGGCCTGGTACCGCGTGCGCGTGCTGCGGACCTCCTAGGCCGAGCGCGCCAGCCGCCGCGCCGCCTGCGCCGGCGGCGTGTCGCCCAGCGGCAGCATGCCGGCCGCGCGCCCCAGTGCGCGCACCAGCGCCGCTTCGCCGGCGCGCAGGCCGCGCCCGCGCAGCTGCGGCAGCGAGCGCACCGGCTCGGGCGCGATCTGCACGGCGGCGCGCACCAGCAACCGCTGCAGCGGGCGCAACGGCGCCGGGAGGATCGTCGCTTCGTTCATGATGTCGAGGAATTCGGCTAGGATCGGCGAACCCTCGAGGCCGGGGGCGGTCGCTGCCAGCAGCGTGTCCCAGGCGCCCCAGGAAGCCGGCACGCCGGTCGCGCCATACAGCGCGGCGGCCGGCTGGCCCTCGGCGAAGGCGGCATCCCTGTCGCGCGCGGACAGGGGCCGTACGTAGCAATGGTAAGCCTGGGTGAAGCCGAAGACGGCCGTGGCCTGCACCCAGTCGAGCAGGCGCGGATCGTTGGCATGGTAGGCGACGCCATCCGGGGTGGTGCCTGCGACACGGCCGTGCATGCGCACCACGCGCGCGATCAGCGCTTCGGTGGCCGAGCGCGGACCATACACGGTCATCATCGCGGCGAAGCCGGTACGGCGCAAACGCATCTGTGGATCGCGGCGGAAGCTGCTGTGGTCCCACACGCCGCTACGTACCGACGGTTCGGCCAGCTCCAGCAGCACCGCCGCCACCCCGCCGACGAACAGCGCCACCGGGTTGGCGAACACTCGCCAGGACACGCCATCGCGCGGCGCCAGCGCCGGTTCGCCGGGCGGCTGGCTGAAGTCGAAGGCCATGCCCGGCGGCGGCTGCATCAGCTGGCGTAGCGTGTCCAGCATCGCCCGGATGCGCGCAGTGGTACCGCGCTCAGGCTGCGCTGCCGCGCTGCGGCAGGTGCCAGTCCTTGCGGATGTAGTGGCAGGTGTAGCCGTTCGGGCGCTTCTCCAGGTAATCCTGGTGTTCCGGTTCCGCTTCCCAGAACGGGCCGGCCGCTTCCACCTCGGTGACGACCTTGCCCGGCCACAGGCCGGACGCGTCGACGTCGGCGATGGTGTCCAGCGCCACCGCGCGCTGCGCGTCGCTGGTCGTGTAGATGGCCGAGCGGTAGCTGGTGCCGATGTCGTTGCCCTGGCGGTTACGCGTGCTCGGGTCATGGATCTGGAAGAAGAATTCCAGGATGCGCCGGTAGCTCGTCTGCTCCGGATCGAACACGATCTCGATCGCCTCGGCGTGGGTGCCGTGGTTGCGGTAGGTGGCGTTCGGGACGTCGCCGCCGGCATAGCCGACGCGGGTGGAGAGCACGCCGGGCAGCTTGCGGATCAGGTCTTGCATGCCCCAGAAACAGCCGCCGGCGAGGATTGCAGTTTCTTGTTTCATTGGAGGTCCTTTCATGGTTGCGTTGGGTGCACTATAGCCGTTTCGCCGGAATCTCACCGGGACCTCGCAAAAACCTTCCACGAGTCAACAGTGCTCCGCACGGATGGGACTGCCTATATTCTTGGGTAGTGAACGCTTCCCCACGTTGCGGGTGGCGCCTCTTAATGCCAAAAGGAAATCCATGAAAGCACTTGTCTATAACGGTCCCTGCGACGTCCAGGTCAAGGACATGCCGGACGCGAAGATCGAAAAACCGACCGACGTCCTGGTGCGTATCACCACCACCAATATCTGCGGTTCCGACCTGCACATGTACGAAGGTCGCACCGAAATGGAAGCCGGCCGCATCCTGGGCCACGAGAACATGGGCGAAGTGATCGAGGTCGGCAACGCGGTCCAGCGCGTCAAGGTCGGCGACGTCGTCTGCCTGCCGTTCAACATCGGCTGCGGCTTCTGCGAGAACTGCGAGCGCGGCCTGTCCGGCTTTTGCCTGACCGCGAACCCGGGCACCGCCGGCGCCGCCTACGGCTTTGCCGGCATGGGACCGTACAGCGGCGGCCAGGCCGAACTGCTGCGCGTACCCTTCGGCGACTACAACTGCCTGGTGCTGCCGGAAGATGCCAAGGAAAAGGAAAACGACTACGTCATGCTGTCGGACATCTTCCCGACCGGCTACCACGCAACCGAACTGGCCGGCGTCAAGCCGGGCGAATCGGTGGTCATCTACGGTGCCGGCCCGGTCGGGCTGATGGCCACCATGTCGGCCTTCATCAAGGGCGCCAGCCAGGTGTTCGTGGTCGATACCCACAAGGACCGCCTGGCGCTGGCCGAGAAAATGGGCGCCGTCGCCATCGACGATACCGAGGGCGAGGGCGTCCAGCGCATCCTCGACCTTACCGAAGGCAAGGGCGCCGATCGCGGCTGCGAGTGCGTCGGCTACCAGTGCTGCGACAAGCATGGCAAGGAAGTGCCGAACCTCACCATGAACAACCTGGTCCAGAGCGTCAAGGCGACCGGCGGCATCGGCGTGGTCGGCGTGTTCCTGCCGCAGGATCCGGGTGCGCAGGACGCGCTGGCGAAAGAAGGCAAGCTGGCCTTCGACTTCGGCAACTTCTGGTTCAAGGGCCAGAAAATCGGCACCGGCCAGGCCAACGTCAAGCATTACAACCGCAACCTGGCCAAGCTGATCCATGCTGGCAAGGCCAAGCCGTCGCAGATCATCTCGCACGAACTGGCGCTGGACGAGGCGCCGAAGGCCTACGAGAAGTTCGACAAGCGGGAACAGGGCTGGACCAAGGTCGTGCTGAAACCCGGCAAGTAAGCAGAGACACGGACGCAATGCGCGGCCAATGAGATGGCCGCGCTCGTCATCAGGACTCAGCAGGCCGATCCGGCGCTGTATCGCCGCCGGCATGCCTGATCAGGCTTTCCCAAGGGCCTCGTCGAGCGCGGCCCTGGCCTGCGCCACCTGCTCGGCATCCTGCTGCAGCAGCATGAGCCGGCGCTGCAGCGGTCCCCAGCCGGCCCAGGGCGCCGCCGGTCCGCTGCGTTCGCGCGGCGGTGTGGCGTCGCCGGGCGCCGCCATCCCCAGCCGGGCGCGCAGCTCGGCGAAGGTCTGCTCCAGCGCCGCCGCCACCTGCGCGCGCGGCATGTGTTCGGCGTAGCGCTGCAGCAGCAGCCGCACCGCCGCCACGTGCGCCACCAGCAAGTAATTCTGTAGCGTGAAGCGGTTCAGCGCTTCCGGCGCGCGCCGCTTGGCCGCCGGTTCGTCGAGCATGCGCCCGAGCGCCGCGCTGAGGTTGGCCAGGCTGTCCATGAAGCCCTTGCGGCGTACCCGGTAGTGGAAATCGTCGACGCTGCGGCCCAGCAGCAGGTCGGCGGCGGCGTCGACGTACTTGCGGTTGGCGTCCAGCACCGCGTCGATCAGGCGCGGCAGGGCCTGGTATTCCCAGCTCGGCAGCACGTAGCTGAAGAAAGTGGCGATCAGGGTGCCGAGCAGGGTGTCGAGCAGGCGCTCGTTGATGGCGCTGGCGCCGTGCGGCAGCGTCAGGCCGATCAGCAGCAGCGCCTGCATGCTGGCGGCGATCGCGGTGTAGCGGTACTTAATATAGAGGAAGGTCGGGCCGGCCGCGGTGGCCACGAACAGGAAGCCGAACAGGATCGCGGGCGCATGCACGAAGCGCAGGATGATGGCGGTCAGCACGCAGCCGATGAAGGTGCCGACCAGGCGGTCGGCGCGGCGCTGGCGCGTCATGCTGAAGTTCGGTTTCAGGATCACGGCGATGGTCAGCGCGGTCCAGTAGCCATGCGACTGGTAGGGCAGCCATTCCGACAGCAGCAGGCCGGCCGAAATCGCCATCGCCACCCGCAGCGCGAAGCGGAAGGTGGGCGAACTCCAGCGCAGGTTCGATAGCAGCAGGCCGATGCTGTAGCGCTGCTGGGTGAGGAAGGGCGTCAGGTCGGCGCCGGGCGTGATCGGCAGCGCACCCTGGGGCGCGCGGCTGGCGGCATGCAGGCGGGCGATCATCCCGATGGTCTCGCGGATCTTGTTGGAGGTGGCGCGCAGCACCGCCTGGGCTTCGCGGGTTCTGTCGTCCTCGTCGCCGCTGGGCAGCGTGCGCAGCACCTCGGCCAGGCGGCGCAGATCGTCCTGGTAATCGACGACGCGGCGCGAAGGGCGGTTGCGCGTCATGGCATAGGCCACCGATTCGATGTCGCGCGCAGCCTTGCCGATCAGGTCCCCGAGCAGCTCCAGGACCGGGCCGCCGGTCGGTCCCTCGGCGAAATGCCGACGTAGCAGCGCGTAGTCGGTATGGGTCGACAGCACCACTTCGTACAGGTCGAACATGGCGTAGTGCACCTGCACCAGGCTGGTTTCGTCGGGGCCGGGTTTGCCGCGCAGGATCAGGTCGCGCGAAGCCTGCTGGCGTTCGGCCAGCACGCTCTGCTGGCGCACCAGTTTTTCCAGCTGGGACGACAGCGGCGTGGCGATGTCGTAGCAGTTGGCCTTCAGGTTGGTATAGCTCGCCAGTTCGTACAGCGCTTCGGCCAGCACCTGCTGCTTGAGGCGCCGCTGCAGGGTCCAGACCACGGCCATCGCATACGCCATGTAGCCGGCGCCGCCCGCCAGGAACAGCGCGCCGTGGCGCAGCGCCTGCAGCGGCGTGGCCGCTTCCTCGGCCGACAGCATCATCACGAACAGCGCCGCGAACTGCAGCGGCATCGCCTTGCGGCCATACACCACCATCATGCTGGCCAGGAAGGAGACCAGCACGATCACCGTGCGCAGCAGCCACGGCACCGGCGAGCACAGGCTGATCAGCAGCGCCACCAACGAGCACAGTAGCACCGCCGCCAGCATCTCGTTGAACTTGTGGCGCAGCGGACTGGGCATGTCCATCAGGCTGGTACACAGCGCACCCATCGCCACCGCCATGGCGGTGCGCAGGTCGGCGAAGGCGTAGGTGAGGCAGCTGAGGCCGACGACGCCGGTGGCGATCCGCAGGCCGGTGTAGAAGTAATGACTAAAGACGAAGGTGCGCGGCGCGAGGGCGTAATGCATGGAGTCAGGAAGGAAATGTTGTGACCATTATATCGCTGCTGCTACCCGTTGATTCGTCCGCTTGACGGAAGGAAAGCGGCCAGACCGGTTGCGCCGCACCTGTCCAGCCAGTTGCATGCAGGAAGCATGTGGTCTGGACGCCACATCCGTGAAAAACGATCGAAAATGTTCCTGCAAAAACCTTGTTTCTGAGCACGTTTTTGTTATCGATATAGTAAGCTCGTGGACACTTCAATAAGAATCCATCCAGGAGACAGGAATGAACATGCACGTCCCGGCGCGCCGCCGCGCCATCGCGCTGGCGGCCGCCCTGTGCGCAGCCCAGGTCTGCGCGCAAGCCCACGCACAATCCCAAACAGGCCAGGGCATTGGCCAGAGCGCCGATGCCGAGGCACCCCTGCAGCAGGTCGTGGTCAGCGGCATGCGCGCCAGCCTCGAAAAGGCGCAGGACCTGAAACGCCGCGCCGACCAGGTGGTCGACTCCATCGTCGCCGACGACATCGGCAAGCTGCCCGACGCCAACGTGGCCGAAGCCCTGCAGCGCATCACCGGCGTGCAGGTGTCGCGCAACCGCGGCGAAGGCGACCAGGTGCAGATCCGCGGCCTGTCGCAGACCCAGACCCTGCTCAACGGCCGTTCGATCTTCACCGCCGGCAAGGAGCGCGGCCTGTCGTTCCAGGACGTGCCGGCCGAATTGCTTGCCGGCGCCGACGTCTATAAAACCCCGACCGCCGACCAGGTCGAGGGCGGCATCGGCGGTCTGATCGACCTGCGCATGCGCCGGCCCTTCGACTTCAGCGGCGCCCGCGTCGCCGGCACGCTCAAGGAAACCTATGCCGACTACGCCAAGAAAAAGAACCCGGAAGGCTCGATCCTGCTCAGCAACCGCTGGAAGACCGCCATCGGCGACGTCGGCGCGCTGCTCAGCGTGGCCCACCAGAAGCTCGACTATCGCTCGGATTCGATCGAGCTGGGCGCGCCGGCGCAGTTGGCCGACGGTTCCGGCATCTACGCCCCGGTCGGCGCCTATTATTCGTACGAGAACGGCCAGCGCGACCGCACCGGCGTCACCGCTTCGCTGCAATGGCGGCCGTCGCGCCAGCTCGACCTGTACCTGGACGGGAACTTCACCCGCCTGAAGACCGCCACCGACACTTATTCGATGTACGCCTCGCCGTACTGGGCCAACTGGAGCGCCGCGACCAATGCCGGCGCCATGTGGCCGAAGGGGGCCATCGAGACCAATGGCGACGCCATCGTCAAGGGCACGGTGTGGGGCGCGCAGATGAGCACCTCGGGCTTCATCGCCGACGACCGCACCAAGACCCGGCAGCTGGCGCTGGGCGGCAAGTGGCGCGGCCAGGACTGGACCGTCCGTTCCGAACTGGGCCACACCAAGAGCGACTACGCCCGCCTGTACCAGGAAGTGCGCCTCGGCGCCTCGACCGCGGATGCCGCCTTCACCTACGACATGACGACGCCGGTGCCGTCGGCCTATCCGGTGCTGGCCAACCCCGCCGACCTCCTGAACCCGTCGAACTACTGGGCCGGCAATGCGCTGTACTTCCGCCAGAAGAACGAGGGCAAGGAAACCACCTGGCGCGCCGACGGCGAACGCAGCCTCGACCTCGGCGCCGTCACCCGCGTGCGTACCGGCGTCCGTTACGCCGACCGCGACGCCAGCAGCGCCGAGATCAACACCATCGACAATATCTGGCGCGACGGTAATTCCGGTGCGGTGGGCGGCGCCGTGCCCGGCCTGGCCAGCCAGGTCGCACCGATCCCGTACAGCGATCTTTTGCACCGCGAGGGCGGCGGTATCTATCCACGCCAGTGGCTGTCGGTCTCGAACCTCGACTGGCTGCGCGATCCGCAGGCGGTGCGCAGCACGCTCGGCCTGAGCGTGCCGGGCTTCGATGCGGCCCAGACTTTCGACTTCTCGGAAAAGTCGACTGCCCTGTACGGCGTGCTCGACTTCGAATCGGCGCTGTTCGGCAAGGACCTGAGCGGCAACGTGGGCGTGCGCTACGTCCACACCAAAACCGGACGCGCGTGGCAGGAAGCCGTGGCCGGCGGTACTTACGCGATGCGTACCGGCGACAGCACCGACAACGACTGGCTGCCCAGCCTGAACGCCAAGCTGGCGCTGACCGACCAGCTGCAGGCGCGCTTCTCGGCCTCCAAGGTGATCACCCGTCCGAACTTCGACCAATTGACCCCAAGCCTGTCGCTGAACGCCAACGACCGCACCGGCTACCAGGGCAATCCGACCCTGCAGCCGCTGAGTGCGCGCCAGCTCGACGCCACCCTCGAGTACTACATGAGCAGCAGCGACTACCTGTTCGGCGCCGCCTTCTATAAAAAGGTGGACGGCTTCATCCAGACCTCGGCCACCAACCTGCAGTACGGCGGCACCTCGTACACGGTCAGCACCCCGAGCAACGGCCAGGATGGCACCATCAAGGGCCTGGAGCTGGGTTACCAGGGCTTCTTCAAGAACCTGCCGGGCATGCTGCGCGGCCTCGGCGTGCAGGCCAACTTCACCTATGTCGACAGCCGTGCGCCGGGACCGCTCGAAGGCCAGCAGACCGCGCTGGAAGGCCTGTCGCGCCAGAGCTACAACCTGGTGGCGATGTACGACTGGGAGAACTTCTCGGCGCGCCTGGCCTACAACCACCGCGGCAAGTACCTGGCCGGCACCACCAACTACTATCCGAACAACGGCAATACGATCGCGCAAACGCCGTACTACATGGACGGCTACGGCCTGGTCGACGCCTACCTGAGCTACGGCCTGAGCAAGACGCTGAAGCTGGCGGTCGAGGCCAACAACCTGACCCGCACCTCGCGCCACAGCTACTATGGCGTGAGCGGGCTGCCGTTCGGACGCTACGTGGATGACCGTCGCTTCGCGGTGAGCCTGCATGCGGACTTCTGAGCCGCGCCGCGGCGTCTTGCGCGGCCTGGCGGCGGCGCTGGCGCTGGCCTTTGGCGGCTCGGCCTGCGCCGCCGGTGCCACGACGCGTGTCGCCGCCAGCCGGTTCTACGCCGGCGGCGACGTCTCGGTGCTGGGCTGGCTCGAACGAAGCGGCGCCCGCTACCACGACCGGCGTGGGCGCCGCGGCGATGCGCTGGCCATCCTGCGCGACGCCGGCTTCGATATCGTGCGCCTGCGCCTGTACGAGCAGCCCGGCCCCGGCCGCGGCCACGACGGCTGGCACTGGCCGGCCGACTGCATGAACCTGCCCGACCTGCTGGCACTGGCGCGCCGCAGCGCCGCGTTGGGCATGCGGATCCAGCTGACCTTCCACTACAGCGACTTCTGGACCAACGGCAAGGTGCAGACCGTACCCGCGGCCTGGCAGGCGCAGCTGGATGCCTTGCCGAGCGAGGACGCGCGCTTCGAGCATCTGCGCGAGCTGGTGTACGCGCGCACGCGCGAGGTGATGCTGGCACTGCAGGCCCAGGGCACGACGCCGCAGTTCGTCTCGATCGGCAACGAGATCGAGGGCGGCATGCTGTTCCCGTACGGTGGCTTGAACGTACCGAATGGCGAGGACAACTGGCCGCGCCTGGGCAAGCTGCTGCAGGCCGGCCACGATGCGGTGAAGTCGGTGGCACCCGGCAGCCGCACCATCCTGCACCTCGACGACGGCGGCAACATCGACAAGTACACCTGGTACTTTGACCACTTGCGCAAGCTTGGCGTGGAATGGGACGTGATCGGCGCCTCCTACTATCCGTTCTGGACCAGGAAGAGCGTGCCCCAGCTGGCCGACTTCATCCGCGCGGTCACGGCGCGCTACGACAAGGATTTGTTCGTGATGGAGGCCGGCTTCAACTGGAATCCAGACCTGCCGGACGGGCGGCGCGGCCAGCTGGCCGACAACGGCCCGTATCCGGCGGCCATGAGTTCGCCCGAAGGCCAGCAGCGCTTCATGCGAGAGCTGCTGTCGACCCTGCGCCGCACGCCGCGCACGCTCGGCGTGCTGTACTGGGACCCGATCATGATCGAAACCCCGGGCGTCGGCTGGGCGCTGCGCGACGCTGACGGCAAGCCAGGGCCGAACGTGGTCTCGAACACCACGCTGTTCGACTTCAAGGGCAGGGCGCTGCCGGTACTCGACAGCTGGCGCAGCAAGCAATAATTTACAAAGAGAGACGATGAAGACTACGACCCACCACCGCCATGCGGCCGCCTTGGTGTGCGCGCTGCTGTTCCCCAGCGCAGCCGTGCTGGCAGATACCTTGTTGACGGTCGACGCCAGCGCACCCGTCAGCGCGCCGCTCGAAGGCCACCTGAAGCAGGGCAGCAAGCGCTCGCCGCAGGGCGCCACCATCGGCATCAACAGCCGCTACCTCACCCGCGCCGGCAAGCCCTGGCTGCCGGTGATGGGCGAATTCCACTACACCCGCATGCCGGCCTCGCAGTGGGAACTCGAACTGCGCAAGATGAAGGCGGCCGGCGTCGACGTCGTCGCCAGCTACATCATCTGGAACCACCATGAAGAGCAGGAAGGCAAGTTCGACTGGAGCGGCCGGCGCGACCTGCGCCGCTTCGTCGAACTGTGCCGCAAGGTCGGCCTCGACTTCGTGGTGCGGGGCGGCCCCTGGGCCCATGCCGAGGTGCGCTATGGCGGCGTCCCCGACTGGGTGGTGGATGCGATGCCTACCCGGGGCGACGACCCGCAATACCTGTCGTATGTGGAGCGCTTTTATGGCCAGATCGGCCTCCAGCTGCGCGGCCTGCTGTGGAAGGATGGCGGGCCGGTGATCGGCCTGCAGATCGAAAACGAATACAACCTACGCGGGCCGGGGCAGGGCGCCGCCCACATCGCCAGGCTGAAAGGCCTGGTACTGAAGGCCGGGCTGGACGTGCCGCTGTACACCGTCACCGGCTGGGACGGCACCGTGTACCCGCCTGGCGAAGTGACCCCGGTATTCGGTGGCTACATCGACGAACCCTGGTCCACCAGTACCAAGGAACTGCCGCCGAAGGAGACCCACGCCTTCCGCTTCGACACCCGCGTCAGCGGCGACCTCGGCGCCCAGACCGCCTCGCACGGCGTCGGCACCGCCGACCAGGAAACCGACAAGACGCCCTTCCTGGGCGCCGAATACGGCCCCGGATTGCCCTTCATGTACCGCCGCCGCCCGGTGCTGTCGCCCGACGACGTGGCCTCGATGCTGCCGGTGCAGCTGGGGTCGGGCCTGAACCTGCTCGGCTACTACATGTTCCACGGCGGGCGCAATCCGGAAGGGCGCACCTGGCTGCAGGAGAGCAGCGCCAGCGGCGGCTATAACGACCTCCCGCTGATCAACTACGACTTCCAGGCGCCGCTCGGCCCCGACGGGCAGGAACGCCCGGTGCTGGCGCGCCTGCGCCCCTTCCACTGGTTCCTGCACGACTTCGGCGCGCAGCTGGCCACCATGACGGTGCGCAAGCCGGATGTGGTGCCGGCCAATCCGGCCGACCTCATGACGCCGCGCTTCGCCGTGCGCAGCCATGGCAAGTCGGGCTTTCTCTTCATGAACAACCACGTGCGCCAGTACGCGATGGCGCCGCAGAAGGGCGTGCGCTTTTCGGTCAAGCTGCCGAACGAAACCCTGGTCTTCCCGAGCAAGGCGGTGGACGTGCAGGACGGCGATTACTTCATCTGGCCGTTCCACCTCGACCTCGACGGCACCGACCTGCGCTACGCCACCGCGCAGCCGATGGCGCGCATCGATGCCGGCAACGAGGGCATCGTCTACGTGTTCGCTGCCCACAAATCGATTCCGGTGGAATTCGGCTTCGATGCCGCTGCGGCGGGCGGCATCGCGCTGGCCGGCGCACAGGGCAGCACGCGCGACAGCACTTACGTGGTCGATGCCGTCACGCCCGGCACCTCGGCCGCGGTGACGATCCGCCGTGCCGGCGCGCGCCCGGTACGCATCGTGGTGCTGAGCGCGGCGCAGGCCGAGCAGGTCAGCATCGGGCAGGTGGCCGGCGCGCGTCGTCTCCTGATGAGCGCCCAGCAGGTGGTGGTGGCGGACAAGGCGCTGCAACTGCGCTCGGCCGGGCAGCCGCATTTCCGCCTTGGCGTGTTCCCGGCGCTCGGCAAGCCGCTGGCCGGCGCGCGCGCGGGCCAGGACGGCATCTTCCAGACCTTCGAGGCCGACCTGCCGGAGCGCCGCATCACGGCCACCGTTACGCCGGTGCGCGACGCGCGCGAAGCCCCGCCGGTCAGGATCGGCGGCCCCGCACGCGCGGCCGTGGAACCGGCGCCGGAAAGCTTCAAGGCCGCTGCCAGCTGGCAGATCGCCGTACCGCGCGCGCAGTTGACAGGTCTCGACGATGCGCTGCTGAACATCGACTTCGTCGGCGACGTCGGCCGCCTGTACAGCGGCGTGCACATGCTCGACGACTGGTACTACAGCGGCTACGGCTGGCAGTTCGGCCTGCGCGATGCGGAGGCGGCGCTGGACCGTCCGCTGACACTGTCGGTGATGCCGCTGCGCGCCGACGCGCCGGTGTATATCCCGAAGGAGGGCCGGCCGGACTTCGGCGGCAAGCCGCAGTTGGCCGCGCTGCGCGGCGTGAGCGTCACCCCGGTCTACCTGCTGACCCTGACGCCGTGATCGCCGCTAAGTGCCACTAAGTGCCACTTAGCGCCGCACGCGCCGGACCTGGCAGGTCAGGCGCGTGTCTGGCTACAACACGCCTTTTCGTTCTTCTTCACCCGGCCTGCATGGCCGCCGCAGCGCTTCCCTCGCGCATACGCGTTCGATACCCATTTCGATATCACGGCGACAAAAAAAGTTGTTGGCCTTCCCGTATTTACTCCGATAAATTGCTTATATATTAGTGTAGAAGCATGAGTGGCACCAAAGCAGTGCCACGCGAGAAGACAACAACAGAGGAGACAAACCATGAACAAGAACTGGAAAGGTGCCGCGCGGCGCCGGCTGGATGCCGGGCGCGAGGTTTTCGTGATGACCGTCCTGGCGGGCATGATATCGAGCGCCTACGCGCAAACGAGTGCGGCACCGGGCGCCACAGACCCGGCCGGCACACCGGCGACCGTTCCGCAGACGGCGCCGCAGTCCACCGACACCACGCCCGACAAGGTGGCCGCCACCGGCAACGGCAACGCCAGGGCAGCCGCCATCTCGACCGTGAACGTGAGCGGCTACCGCAGCTCGCTGGCGCTGTCGGCCAATGAAAAGCGCGACAACAACGGCTTGACCGACACCGTGTTCTCGGAAGACATCGGCAAGTTCCCCGATCCGAACATCGCCGACGCGCTCTCGCGCATGCCGGGCGTGCGGGTGCAGCGCGCCGCCATCGACGGTGAGGGCATGAGCATCTCGATCCGCGGCATGGGCCCGGCCTTCACGCGCGTGCTGCTGAACGGCGCGCCGATGGCGGCGGCGTCGGCCGGCAGCTGGGGCGGCACCATCAGCGCCAACCGCGAAGTCGACATGGACTTCCTGCCGTCCGAACTGTTCCGCAGCGCGACCGTGTACAAGAGCCAGCAGGCCGACATCATGGAAGGCGGCGTGGCCGGTACCGTCAACATGCGCAGCGTGCGTCCGTTCGACAAGGCCGGCTTCCGTTCGGCCTTCACCGCCAGCGGCAACTACCGCGACCAGGACGGCAAGTGGGGCAACACCGGCTCGGCCCTGGTCAGCAATACCTGGAACACGCGCTTCGGCAAGGTCGGGGCGCTGGCCGGTTTCGCCTGGGGCAATACCAAGTACCACACCGACGTGTTCCAGACGGTCGACATGCGCACCTTCCGCCTCAATGCCAACCAGAGGAACGGCTCGGACCCGGCGTCGCTCGGCGGCGACTACTTCAACAGCCCGGCCACCGTGCCCTCGGGGCTGCCGATGAACCTGCTGCCGGCCTACGCGCAGGCGGTGCTCAAGCCCGGCGCGGCGATCGACCGCAACATGCTGCTGGCGCTGAACCCCGGCGCCACCATCCAGCAGATCGACAACGGCCTGATGGGCCGCCTGCCGCGCTACCTGGTCTACGACGGCGCGCGCAAGCGCCGCGGCGAAGTGCTGAGCTTCCAGTGGCAGCCGAACGAAAGCTGGGACTTCTACCTCGACGCCCTGTTCGCCCAGAAGGGCAACAAGATGACGCAGGAGTCGATGAACGTCGGCATGCGCGCCAACACCCCGATCCCGATCGGCCTGCAGTTCGACCGCAGCGATTGCTCGGCCTACTGCACGATCACGCAGGCGACGCTGGCCAACACCTTCTGGTCGCTCGAATTCCGTCCGCTGCAGGAGAATACCCATTTCCGCAGCCTCAACCCGGGCTTCGAATGGCGCGCCACCGACAAGCTGACGATCGACGGCCACGTCAACTACACCGACAGCGGCTTCTGGCGCGACACGCCGTCGGTACTGGTGGCGACCCGCTCGGCGCCGTCGCTGATCAACTACAGCAACACCGATCCCGGCCAGATCCCCAAGATTACCAGCAACATCGACATCAACGACCCCAGCGCCTTCGGCTGGTACCAGGCGGGCCAGAACCTGTCCGGCCTGCGCACCGACCTGTACCAGCGCACCAACACGACCAAGGGCACGCGCCTGAACCTCAACTGGGGAGAGGAAAAGTTCGCGATCAAGGTCGGCGGCTCGTTCGACGACATCACGCGCCGCTTCACCGGCAGCGACTTCACCAATCCCGAGGCGTGGATGAACTACACCTGCGGGAACAACGTGAGCTACCAGTTCTATGCGCCGAACACCGCGCTGCAAGGGCAGTGCGACGGCCGCTCGACCCCGGGCGTGGCCGTGGCGCCGACCCTGTATCCGGGCTACGGCACCGGCGTCAGCGCCGGCCAGACCGCGCCGCTGGTCTACCTGGGCTCGAAGGTGACGAATGCCGACCTGGCCAAGTACGTGCACAAGAGCGACCACGGTTTCATCACCGTCGACTGGGACCAGTTTGCGAAGGACACCAATTACCAGTACTTCAAGGAGCACATGTACGGCGTGGCCACCGCCGGCGGCGGCTACCTGCGCGAAAAGGTCAGCGCCTTCTATGTCGAGACCAATGGCCGGCTGCCGGTGTTCGGCCACACGCTGCGCTACAACGCCGGCGTGCGCTATGCCGCCACCGAGCAGACCATCGGCGCGCCGCAGAACCCGGCCGATCCGCGCAACGCCGCGCAGAACCTGCAGAACGGCGGCCGCTATCCGAACGTGCAGACCTGGGTCTACGAGACCACCAAGTACCACAACGTGCTGCCGTCGTTTAACCTGTCCTACAACCTGACGCGCGACCTGATCGCCCGCGTCTCCGGCTCCAAGTCGATGACCCGCGCCAACCCGGCCGATTTGCACCAGACCCAGCTGACCATCGGCGACCAGGGCGTCAACCAGGGCAGCGTGTCGAACCCGAACCTGAAGCCGTTCAAGGCCAACGCCCTCGACCTGGCGCTGGAGTGGTACTTCAGCCGCGAGGGCTACGTGGCGCTGTCCGGCTTCGCCAAGGACATCGTCAGCCGTCCGGGCCAGCGCCTGGTCGACTACACGCTGTCCCAGCTGGACCAGATCTACGGCACGGTGGGCCTGACCGACGCCCAGCAGGCGGCGGTCGATGCCGCCGGCGGGCGCGACCAGAAACACGTGATCATCACCGAGCCTTACGACATCAACACCAAGCTCAAGGTGCGCGGTTTCGAATTCACCTGGCAGCAGCCGCTGGACATGTTGCCGGTCAAGGGCTTCGGCTTCACCGGCAACTTCACCTACACCAAGCAGACCGACGAAGTGGCCGGTTCGCCGCCGGTGGCAGGCGTGCCGCCGCGTACCAACAACCTGACCGTCTACTACGAGCGCAATGGCCTGAACATGCGGGTGTCGCGCCAGTACACCTCGAGCCTGATCAGCAATACCAGCACCGGCCTGGCGCCCGGCGTGTATGCGTATTCGACCGGACGCTCGCAGGTAGACCTGTCGGCCGGTCTGAACCTGCAGCGCATGTTCGGCTTCCGCTACAACACCGACCTGACGCTGAGCGTGTGGAACCTGAACCGGGCCAAGAGCCAGAACTACACCCAGTTCACCAACGCCGTGTACGACCAGAACGATCCGGGCCGCAGCTATACGATGTCGCTGCGGACCGCGTTCTAAGTCGGCAGGCCAGGCAGTGGACAACCCCGGCGTTGCGGCGCCGGGGTTTTTTTATTGTCTCGCCGCCGCTGCCGGCGACCACGAGAAGCGCACGCAGTCGCGTGCGTCCGGACCCGCTCCGGGGCTGTCGGCGCCGATGGTGCCGGTGGCCGGATCGATGCGCAGGTAACGCCGGGTGGCCAGCGACATCAGCAGCAGTTCGCCGTTCAGGGTCTCGCTCCACTGGAAGCCTTGCGCTTCCTTTGCCGGTCCCGGAGACAGCGCCGCGCGCCCGTCCGGTCCGACTGTCAGGTAGCGCGTGCCGGCGCGCAGGGCGACGCGTCCCAGGCCCAGGTCCTCGACCATGAACGGGGTCGGTGCCGCCACGGACAGCTCGGCGCCGTCGGCATGCAGTCCGGCGCCGGTCCCGGTGCCGGCCAGCCGGATCGACTGGCCGTAGGGGATGGCGCGCATCAGGCCATGCGGCGTGGGCTGGTAGACGTCGATGCTGTCGAAGTCGGCGTGGCCGCCTTCCTTGCCCTGCGTGTTGTAGTTGAACAGGGCGTAGCGCACGCCCTGGAAGGTGGTCAGCTGGAACACCATCGTGAACGGCTCGCCGATCGGCTGGAAGGTCTTGCCGTCCAGCGAGTACGAGAAGCGGGCTTGCTCGCTCAGGAAATCGCAGTCGGCGCGCAGCCACACGCGCGCGGTGTTGGATGAACCCGCGAGCGCGATCCGGCGGGTGGCGGCGCGCGCGCCGTCGAACAGCACGATGGCCAGGCCGGCGCCGGTCTTTTCGACGCCGAGGGTGGCGTACGGCAGGTTCAGCAGCCCCAGGCCGGCGACGTCGCCCGGCCGCATGCCGGCCGCGTCGAGCGCCACCGTGGGCGAGGAGCGCGGACCGATGGCGCGCTGGGTCAGGCTGTTGCGCGCGTCCCAAAACGATGCCGCCGGCAGCGCGTGCAGGCGCAGGAAGCCGGGACGTTCCGTCAGCGACCATTTGCCGTCGACCGGCACGTGGTTCCATTGCCACAGCGGCTGCAGCGCCGTGCTTGAAAAATCGTCGCTGCGCTTGAATGGCACGCGGATCGGCTGCCCCTTGTCCGTCTTCGGCTTGACCCAGGTGCGCGGCGTGCGTCCCAGGTTGCCGGGCAGGCCGAACCAGGGCCAGCCATCCTTCCAGGTCACCGGCGACAGGGCGGTCAGGCGTCCGACCGCGTTCGCATCCATCATCGAGAACCCCCACCATTCGCCGGCCGGGGTCAGCACGATGCCGCCCTGGTGCAGTGGTCCGGCGGACTTGCCCGGCTGCGGCGGCGCGATCGCGGACGAGTCGCCGGTCTGCTTCAGGCCATGGCCGCCCGCCAGGCCGAAGGCTTCGTCGCGGCTGATCGCCTCGTTGACTTCGTAGGGGCCGAAGACGTGGTCGGCGCGCGCGGCCGGCATGCGGAAGCCGCCGGCATAGTTGGCGCTGATGATGTAGTAGCGGCCGTCGATCTTGTAGAAGTGCGCGCCTTCGCCCATGCCGGCGGTCTTGGAAAACACGACTTTTTCGGTCTCCGGGACGATGTCGGTCAGGTCCGCCGTCAGCTCGGCCACGTGCATGTCCTGGTGGCCCCAGACCGCGTAGGCCTTGCCGTCGTCGTCGAACAGCACGGAGAGGTCGTGCAGGCCGCGCTTCATCTCGCGGTGGGTCCAGGGGCCGCGGGGATCTGGCGCGCTGTAGACCTGAGTGGCGCGCCGGTTGACGTTGCTGAAGATATAGAAGGTGCCGTCGCGGTAGCGCAGGCTCGGCGCCCAGATGCCCTGGCCGTAGATGCCCTTGCCGTCTTCCAGCCGGTAGCCGGGGCCGTAGTCGAGGCGGTCGGCGGCGTAGGCGAGGAATTCCCAGTTGACCAGGTCGTGCGAGCGCAGGACCGGCAGGCCCGGCATGGTGTGCATGGTGGTGCCGGTCAGGTAGAACCAGTCGCCCACGCGGATCAGGTCGGGGTCGGAGAATTCGTCGTAGAACAGCGGGTTGGTGAAAGTGCCGTTGCCGTTGTCGGCGGTCCAGGTGGCGCTCGACAGGCCGGCGGCCGGGCGCGGCACCTGCTGGGCGGCGGCGGGCAGGGCCGCCAGGATCGCGCACAGGAGCAGGGGCCAGGTGCGCGGCCTGCGCGGCAGGCTGCGGCACTGCGGGTGGGTGGGGTGTGCTTGACTCAAGTCTCCTCCAGGATGTCGGTCTCAGTGCCTGCTTTCCGCTTCGAGCCGGGCGATCGCGAGCTTCGCATCCGCCATGTCGGGCCAGAAGCCGAGCACGCGCCGGTAGGCCGCGATCGCCGCCACGTTGTCGCGCTGCCGGTCGTAGGTCATCGCGAGGTAGAACATGGCACGCCCGCTGTCCGGATAGAGGCTGGTGGCGAGGCGGTAGATGTCGATCGCCTCGGCATACCGCTTCAGGTCCAGGAAGCGCTCGCCCCATGAAATCAGCGCGCGCTCTTCCGGCTTGAAAGCGGCGTCGCGCCGCTGCATGTCGCGATAGATCGTCTCGAGCTCCTTGTGGCCCTGGCGGGCATAGCGTGTGGCCATCGTCGCCAGCGTCGCCGGTTCGCCTTCGGCTTGGTGGATGTCGACCGCCAGCAGGTGGGGGGGCACCGCGTTCGCCGCCGGCTTGTTGCCCATGAAGGCCAGGCCGGCCGCGTCGCCGCGCAGGTAGGCGTCGAGGAAGGCGCGCACGTAGCGTCCCATCCAGCCGTGGGCGAGCAGGGCTTCCTCGCGCGAGTAGTCGCCGAACCGGTCTTCGGGCCCTAGCCGCAGCGCTTCCGCCTGGAAGGCGGCATGCGTCATGGTGTCCATGGTCACGTTGTACAGCGTCGCGTACTTCATCCGGTTCATCAGGCTGTAGCTTGCCGCCACCTGTGCCGAGCGGTTCATGGCCTCGACGGTCGACGGCTTGCCGCCCAGGTACAGCATCGGCAGCGCCAGGCGTTCCGGCGTCGCATACGCCGCTTGCTGGACGACCGCCGGGTGGTAGCGCACCGACCCGTCGAGCGAGACCAGCGCCGCGATCCGGTCGTCGCGCGCGGCGGCCAGCACGTTGGCCAGGCCGCCCCAGCTGTAGCCCATGGCGGCCACGTGGCGGGTGGCGGCCTGGGGCAGGGTCGCGGCATACCCCACCAGGAAGGAAATGTCGCGCGCCTCGGATTCCGCGCTGACGAGGTCGAGGTCGATGCTGCGCGCATGCACGCCGATACTGGCGCTGGCGACGACCAGGTAACCATGGCTGGCGAGGTATTCGCACAGGTCGGCGTTTTCATGCGCGGACATGCTCGAACCCGGCGCGTAGATCACGATCGGGAAGCGTCCCGCAGCCGGCCGGCCGTCGCGCCGCGCCAGCATCGGCTGGTCGAGCGCGGTCCTGGTCTGGCGCGGGTCGAGGACCGGGTAGTTGTCCTGCATGTAATCGGCGACGAAACGCTCGGTCGCCGCGGCATCGCGCCCGAAATGGTCTTCGGTGGCCGCGGTGCGCAGGTAATCGGCGTAGCGGACCGGAGTGCCCGCCCCTTTTTCGGCCGGATACCATATCAGTGCCTGGATCGGGCGCGCGCGTTCGCCATCGGTCGGCATGCCGGTTACCATGTCCGTCTTTTCCTGGTAGGCGCGCGAACGGTCGTGCAACTGCACGACGCGCAGTCCGACGCCGTATGGCCCCGGTCCGCCGGGAAAGGCGGGGGCGGCCGCATCCGCGACGTGGGATGCCAGTCCGATTGCGAACAACAGCAGCAGTTTGCGCATGACTTCCTTTCAGGTATTCAGACCAGGATGCGGCCGTCGATCTCGCGCACCGACTTCACTCCGGTCAGTACCATGCTGGTCCGCATGTCCTTTTCCAGGATCGCCAGCAGGTTGCGCACGCCGGCCGCGCCGCCCACCGCCAGCGCATAGATGAAGGCCCGGCCGATCAGCACGCCGTCCGCGCCCAGCGCCAGCAGGCGCACCACGTCGAGGCCGGTGCGGATGCCGGAGTCGGCGAAGATGGTCAGGTCGCCTTTCACGGCGGCGGCGATCGAGGGGAGGGCCTTGGCCGTGGACAGCGCGCCGTCCAGCTGGCGCCCGCCGTGGTTCGAGACCACGATGCCGTCGGCGCCGAAGGCCTTGGCGTCGCGCGCGTCGTCGGCGTCGAGGATGCCCTTGATGACCATCGGACCGTTCCACTCGTCGCGGATCCACTGCAGGTCGGACCAGTCGATGCCCGGGTCGAAGTTGGCCGCCAGCCAGCCCATGTAGTCGACCAGGCCGGTCGGGTTGCCGCGGTAGGCCGAGATGTTGCCGAGGTCGTGCGGGCGCCCGAACACGCCGACGTCGAAGGCCCAGCGCGGGTGAAGCATGGCCTGGAACACGCGCCGTAGCGGGCCGCTGCGCCCGCTCATGCCGGAATGGGCATCGCGGTAGCGCGCGCCGGGCACCGGCATGTCGACCGTGAAGACCAGCGTCTTGATGCCCAGTTCGCGCGCGCGGCGCAGGTAGTCGCGCATGAAGCCGCGGTCCTTCAGCACGTACAGCTGGCACCAGATCGGGCGCGCCGACTGCGCTGCGACTTCCTGCAACGGGCACACCGACACGGTCGACTGGATGAACGGGATGTTGCGTTCGGCCGCGACGCGCGCCGCCTGCACTTCGCCGCGCCGCGCATACATGCCGGCCAGGCCGATCGGCGCCAGCGCGATCGGCAGGTCCTGCCTGACGCCGAACCATTCGGTGCCGAGGTCGAGGCTTTCCGAGCCCTTGAGCACGCGCTGGCGCAGCGCCACCTCCTGCAGGTCGCCGACGTTGGCGCGCAGCGTGGACTCGGTGCCGGAGCCGCCGTCGAGGTAGTGGAACAGGAAGGGCGGCAGCTTGCGTCGTGCCGCTTCGCGGTAGTCGGTTGCGGAAGAAATGATCATGTTCGGGTCGGGAGATGGTAAGCCCGACAAGAATGACGGCGCGGGGCCTTGCCTGTCAACCCGGCGCTGTGCCGGACACGGATGTGAGCAGCGAACTGATCATTTTGCGCATATTGATATGCTTTAAATGATCGATTGACCGGCTTCCGTACCGGTTTTTCCCGGGCGCGTACTATCGGTTGTGGCGAGGTAGCAAAGAGGTTATGCAACGGCTTGCAAAGCCGTCCAGACAGGTTCAATTCCTGTCCTCGCCTATTTCCCCTCCAGATTCACGGCATCCAGCCGTTTCCTCCCAAGTTCCGATTCAGCGCCACACCACCCGGTTGCGCCCGGCCTGCTTGGCCCGATACAGGTGATTGTCGGCCGCTTCGAACAGCGCGGCCGCGCTTTCGGCGCCGTGCGTCCCGAGCGTCGCCCCGCCGACGCTGACGGTCAGCACCGGTGCCACCGACGACGCCGCGTGCGCCAGTTGCAGCTCCGCCAGCGCCGCGCACAGGCCGTCGACCACGCCGCGCGCCTCGTCGGCGCCGGTCTCGGGCAGTATCAGCACCAGTTCCTCGCCGCCGTAGCGCGCCGCCAGGTCGGCCGGACGGCGCATCGCCTTGCGCGCCGCCCGCGCCACGGCGCGCAGCGCCCGGTCGCCGGCCGGGTGGCCGTAATGGTCGTTGTACTGCTTGAAGGCGTCGATGTCGAGCAGGGCGATCGACAGCGGCGTGCCGCTGCGCTGGGCGCGCGACCATTCCTGGGCATACACCTCGTCGAAGCGGCGCCGGTTGGCCAGTTCGGTCAGGCCGTCGACGTTGGCCAGGCGCTCGAGCATGCGGCGCTGGCGCACCATCTGCAGGTGCAGCGCCACGCGCGCCATCACCACCGTGGCGTTGAAGGGCTTGGCGATGTAGTCGGCGGCGCCCAGCTTGAGGCCGTTGGCTTCGTCTTCGGGCCGGTCCAGGCCGGAGATGAAGATCACCGCCAGCTGGGCCGTGGCCGGATCGGCGCGCAGTCGGCGCAGCACGTCGAAGCCGTTCATGTCCGGCATGACCACGTCCAGCAACAGCAGGTCGGGCATGAGGCGGGCGGCGCGTTCCAGCGCCTGTTCGCCGTTCTTCGCCAGCAGCACCGTGTAATCGGGCTTCAGCAGTTCCGCCAGCAGCTGGCGGTTGATCGGATCATCGTCGCAGATCAGGACTTTCTGGGGTTCGACCGGGTTCATGCCTGGGTTTCCATTTCGAGGTCGAGCGAGCGCACCAGTGCCGCCAGCTGCGCCTGGGCGGCGTCGAATTCGAGGTCGCCGATGGCCGCGGCCAGCGCCGCCAGCGCGGCCGCGTGGGACGGCTGCGGCAAGGCCTGCCGCAGCGCCGCCAGCGCATCGTCGGCACGGGCGTCGCCGTCGTGCAGCCAGGCTGCCAGTGCGGTGGTCAAGGCAGCAAGATCGGCTGCCGTTCCGGTCGCGACGCCCGACGCCGGGGCGGCCGGGGTGGCCTGTACAGCGGCGCGCGCCAGCCCGGCCAGCACGCCTTCCAGGGCCATGATCAGGTCCGGCACCAGCAGCGGCAGGCGTGCGTGGCTGCCGGCGCGCAATTCGCCTTCCAGGCTGCCTGCCAGTGCCGCCAGCGGCATGGCGCCGATGTAGGCGGCGCCCGACTTCAGGTTATGCGCCAGCGACGCCAGCGGCGCATAGTCGCCGTCCGCCAGCGCGTCGCGCAGCGCCTGTGGCGCGGCGCGGTATTCCTGGACGAAGCCGGCGATGCGCTTGTGCAGGCGCGCCGGCTGGCCGGCGGCGCTGGCCAGCGCGCGCTGCCAGTCGATCCCGTGCACCGGCGCCAGTCCATGGCCGGCGTCCCGCTGTTCGTCCAAGCCGGCGTCGGCGATCGCGGCCGGCGGCACGCTGCGTCCGGCCAGGCGCGCCGGGTCGATCCACTTGGCCAGGGTGCGCAGCAGCAGGTCGGGGTCGATCGGCTTGACCACGTGGTCGTTCATGCCGGCCGCCAGGCTCTTGTCGCGGTCGCCGGCCATGGCATGCGCGGTCATTGCGATCACTGGCACGCCGGCGCACTGCGGCAGCGCGCGGATGCGGCGGGTGGCGCTCAGGCCATCCACCTCGTGCATCTGGATATCCATCAGCACCAGGTCGTAGTCGTTCCTGGCCGCCATCCCGACCGCCTCGAGGCCGCCGGTTGCGACGTCCACCTGCACGCGCGCGGCGGTCAGGAAGTCGAGCGCCACCTCGCGGTTGTTGGCGTTGTCGTCGACCAGCAGGATGCGGGCGCCGTCCAGGGGCGCCGGCGCATCGGCGTGATTGCTGGTCGTTGCAGATGCAGTGCCTGGCGACGATGCATCCGCGGCCAGCTCGGGACGCAGCACCTGCACCAGGCTGTGGTAGAGCAGGGCCGGGCCGACCGGCTTGGTGAGGAAGGCGGCCAGCGGCAGCTCGCCTTCCTGGGCCAGCACGCTTTCGCGGGTGCAGGCACTGACCATCAGGATCGCCGGCGGCGCCGCGACACCCACGACACCGGCGTCGGCGCGGATGCGGCGGATCGCCTGGACGCCATCCATCTCCGGCATCAGGTAATCCATCAGCACCGCCTGGTAGGGCTTGCCGTCGCCGGCCGCCGCGGCCATGCTCGCCAGCGCCGCGCCGCCGGAGTCCACCGTATCGGCCTTGATGCCGAAGCCGTCCAGCATGTCGACCAGCGCGCCGCGCGCACTGGCGCAGTCGTCCACCACCAGCACGCGCATCTGCTGCAGCGCGCCGATCGAGGGACGTGGGTCGCCTGTCGTGGCATCGCCGACGCCCAGGCGCGCCGTGAAGCTGAAGCGGCTGCCCACGCCCGGGGTGCTGGCGACCTCGATGCGGCCGCCCATCAGTTCGACCAGCTGCTTCGAGATCGACAGGCCGAGACCGGTGCCGCCGTACTTGCGGGTGATCGAGCTGTCTGCCTGGCTGAAGGACTGGAACAGGCGCGCCAGCTGGTCGTTGTCCATGCCGATGCCGGTGTCGCTGACCGAGAAGCGCAGCAGGACGCCGTCTGCCGTGCGTTCGGCCACCTCGACCGCGACCACGATCTCGCCTTCGTCGGTGAACTTGACGGCGTTGTTGGTCAGGTTGATCAGGACCTGGCCCAGGCGCAGCGGGTCGCCGACCAGGCGCGCCGGCACCCCGCGCGGCACCGAGAACACCAGTTCGACGCGCTTGTCGTCGGTCTTCAGCGCGGTCAGGCTGGACAGGTGCTCGAGCAGTTCGTCGAGGTCGAAGGGGACCGCTTCCAGCGTCATGCGGCCGGCTTCGATCTTGGAGAAATCGAGGATGTCGTTGATCACGCCCAGCAGGTGCTCGCCGGCGCCCAGGATCTTGCCGAGGTAGTTGCGCAGCTTCGGATCCGGATCCGCCATCAGGCCCAGGCGGCTCATGCCGATGATCGCGTTCATCGGGGTGCGGATCTCGTGGCTCATGTTGGCCAGGAATTCGGACTTCAGGCGCGTCGCTTCCTCGGCGCGCAGCATGGCGTCCTGGATGCCCTTGGTGCGCAGGCCGAGGATGCGCATGAACAGGATCATCTCGAAGGTGCTGCCCAGCTGCACGCCGTGCAGGGTCCAGAAACTGGCGCCGAGACGGCCCTTGATCAGCTCCGCCGCGATCACCGAGCCGGCGAAGGCGACCGCCCAGCCGACCAGGAAGTAGGTGCCGACGGCGTCGCCGCGGCGGGCGCGCTGGAAGGCGCCGGGCAGGCCGAGCAGCATCGGCATGATGCCCAGGCTGCCGACGATCGCGACCAGTACCTTGTCGTCGATCAGGTCGAAGCCGAAGGCGGCGGCGCCGAGCACGCACAGGACGGCGCCGGTCTTCATCAGGCGCGAGAAGATGCGGTCCATGCCGGGGCGCGCCAGCGCCTGTTCGACGAACAGGTAGGCGCCGCAGGACGCCATCAGGGCGACCGTGCCGCCGGCGTGGATCGTGAACCAGGCATTGCCGCCCCACAGGTAGTGGGCGCCGAGGCCGAACCACGACAGGTTATAGATGGCCATGCTGCCGGTCAGCAGCGCGTACTTGCCGAACAGGTGTTCGCGCAGGTTGACCCACTGGGCCAGGCTGTACAGCAGCAGGCACAGGCTCAAGCCGCCCAGCACGCCCTGCAGCAGGAACTCGCTCATGGTGGCGTTGGCGTAAGTGGCCGGCTTCTCGAGGCTGAGCGGCAGGATCTTGGGCCCGTTGGTCAGGACCCGCAGCAGTACCTCGTAGCGCGCGCCCGGCTGCAGGCGCAGCACGAAGGCCGGCGCCGGCGTGCCCAGCGACCCGCTCTGCGCCACCGCGCCGCCGGCCACCGCATGCTGCTCGATGCGGCCGTCGCGCGCCAGATACATGTCGACGCGCTTGAGCAGGCCGAAGTCGAGCTTCAAGACCCAGCTGCCGTCGCCGCCCGCTGCCACCTGCAGCGGCACGCGGACCCAGACCACCGCCTTTTCCATGCCGAGCGTGGCGTAGGCGCCGTCCGGGCGCGTAAACCGCTGCGGCGCCGCCAGCAGCGCGTCCGGTGCCAGGCTGGCGCCAGGGTCGCGCAGCACCGTGGCTGCCGGCCAGGCTTCGATGTGCGGCGTGGCGTCGTCCAGCACCAATGCCGCCGGTGCGACGACCGCGCCGGCCATGGCCAGGGGGAACGCCAGCGCCAGCAGCATGGCCAGCATCAGGCTGCGCAGCACCTGCAGTGCAGGAAGGGAGCGAAGGTTCGGCATGGGAGGATTATCCTTTGGGAGAGGGACGGCGTGTGGTGAGGCGCCGTTCGACCGCATTCATCCAGCGAGGCGCGCGCGGATCGCAGTGCCATGCGCGGACCACGCCGTCGACCTGGTTCAGCAGCGCAGTCGGCAGCTTGAGCGGGCGGGTCTGGTCCATCAGCAGCTTGACGGTGAGGTGGTAGCCGAGGATGCGCGACGCCAGGCGCGCCAGCGAGAAGCCGGGCGAGAACAGGCGCCCGACGCGATCGATGCCGCGTACCGCCGCCATCACCAGCGCGAAGGCCAGGCGCGAGGCCCAGGCCACCCGTCCTTCGAGGCCGAGGTCGCGCGAGGCGGCCTCGCCGCACAGGTGGCGGGTCAGCAGGACCGGGGCGGGTTTCAGCAGGCGCAGCGGGATGTAGGCCTGCAGGTTGCCGACCAGGGCCCGGCCCAGCGCCGGGCGCGGATCGTCCGGGCGCGCCGCCGCGCGCCCGCGCGCCTGGATCGCTTCGAACATCGCCTGCGCTTCGTCCATGGTGTCCGCCATCAGGCCGCGCTCGATGCCCAGCAGGTGGCCGAGCACGTTCCACGCGTGCAGGTAGGCTTCCTCGTCGGCGGGCGCCAGGCCGATGCCCAGCCGGCGCAAGCCTTGCAGGAACACGTAGCCGAAGGTCAGCAGGGTGTAGGCCAGCTGTTCCTGGTTGCAGGGCAGGCCGAGGCGGTCGACGTCCCAGCCGTGCGCGTACAGCGCCTGCTGCAGGCCGGGGCCGCGCGCCGCCAGCGGCGGCACGGCACGCGCCGGTGCGGCGTCCGGTTCGCCGCGCAGCACCAGGTGACGGATGGTGGCGTGGATCAGGCGCACCTTGAGGGCCTGCGCCACGCCGCCACCAGCCGCCGCGGTGAGGCCGCCGCGCATCATGACCGGGAAGATCATGGCGGCGGTGGCGCGCACGCGGTAGTCGGTGTGCTGCTCCAGCTGGCCGGCGACGTGCAGCACGGCGGCCAGGTCCGGCACCACGTAGCACTGCGGCAGGCTGGCGCAGAACAGCAAGGTGCACGAGGTCATGCTCAATTCCATGAACAACTGTTCCGCGCGCGCGATGCGGGCCGGGTCGGCCCAGGCGGGCAGGGCACATGCCGCAGCCACGTAGCCTTCGAGGGCGGCGGCGGCGTGCGGCGGCAGGTCGGCGCCCGCGCGCCATCCGGCCAGGTCGGCGTTATTCTGCCAGCGCGCGATCTCGCGGTTGAGCTGCGCAATGGCGGCCATGTCCGGCCCCTGGCCGGGGGCGTGGTCCGCGCGCGGGCCGAGGATGGCGCCGATGACGCCATCGGCCAGCGGATCGGCGCGCAGGCCGGGATGCCCGGCGTCCAGACGGAAGGCGTCGCGCTTCATGGTGCCACCTTCATGCGGCTTCCTTCAGCGGCGCGGCCGCCACGGCGCCGGGCGCGCCCGCGGCCGCACCCCGGGCGGCGGCGACGGTGGCCTCGCGCTGCCAGCGCAGCAGGCCGCAGGCCGCCGCCAGCAGCGGAAAGCCCATCGCGAACAAGGCGATGGTACGCGTCTCGACCGGGTTGCCGAGAGCGACCAGGAACAGCATCAGGCCGCCGTACACGCCCAGGGGCACCAGCGCATGGCGCAGCATCACCGGCGCGGCCGGACGCAGCGGCTTGCCGCGCAAGCCGCGCCGGAACACCAGCAGGATCGTGAACGAGACCAGCATCCAGCCGCCGAATCCCTGCACGGTCTCGCCGAACCACCAGCCGTCCTTGTCGGTCATGATCCAGGCCTGGAGCGTGTTGACCATGTAGGGGTCGGCGGCCAGGTCGTAGCAGGTCACGACCATCGCGCCCAGCAGCGACATCAGCAGGTCTTGCCCGAGCGGCGGCGCGCCGGCACTGTCGGAGGGCGCCTGCCAGACGATCAGGTTGGCGATCACGTAGGCGACGTAGCACAGCGCGAACCACATCATCGGGATCACCAGCGGCACTTCGCCCAGGCGAGGGCCCAGCATCCCCGTGTAGGTATAGCTGCCGAAAAACCAGCCGCGGGTGGACCCCAGCTGTTCGGCCGCCCAGCCCAGGACGAGCGCGATCAGTACCAGTCTCGAGGCGGCGCGTCCGCCCAGCACATGCGCGGCGCTGACCCAGCAGCAGCCGAACATGACCAGCGAGCTCAGTACGAGCAGGACGGTGGTCTCGCCGGCGCCGCGCGTGGCCAGGATGACGAGGAAGGCGGCCAGCAGCGCGCCCGCGATCATGGGCAGGCTGGCGTACGGACGGGGCATCGGCAAGGTCATGGTGTCAGTGCCTCAAAAGCGGTAGTCGAGCCGCAGCTCGCCGGTGCGCGGATCGCTCGGCACCGTGATGCCGGTCGAATTGATGGTCAGCGGACGCACCTGGTTTTCGAGATTGCGCACGCGCGCCAGCAGGCTCCAGCTGGCAGCGAGCGGCTCCCAGCCCAGGCGCAGGTCGGATTCGGTGTGGCCCGGGATGCGGTAGACCAGTCCCTTCGACGGCACGCCCAGGATGTAGGCGGCGCTGGCGCGGGTGCCGCCGCCCAGCACCAGGCTGCCGCCCGGCAGCGCGAAGCGGTGCTCGTAGCCGAGCGCCAGCGTGCGTGCCGGCGCGCGGTCGAGCTTGGTGCCGGACAGGTCGCGGGTGGCGTCCGGCCGGTAGCTGGTGTAGTGCGCATCGAGCAGGCTCAGCGCATAAGTGACGCGGTCGGCCGCCGTCACGCGCACCTGGCCGTCGGCTTCCAGGCCACGCACCTTGGCTTCGCCGGCGTTGGTGGTTTCATAGCGCGGCTTGCCGTTGACGACTTCCTGCGACGACAGCTGCAGGTTGCGGTAGTCGTAATGGAACACGGCCAGGTTGAGGCTGGCGCGGTTGTCCCAGAAGCGGGTCTTGAGGCCGGCTTCGAGCGCGCGCAGGGTTTCGGGCTGGTACACCAGGCTGTGCGCCGGCACCGCGCTGGCGGCCGGGCAGCCGACGCTGGCCAGGCGGCCGCTGCCGACCGCGCCGGCGCTGCAGCCGTCGTTGAAGCCGCCCGACTTGTAGCCGGTGGCGAGCGAGCCGTAGAGCAGGGTGCCCGGCGCCAGGTCGTAGTCCAGGGCGAGGCGCCAGGTGGTCTTGTTGCTCGAGATCGCGCCGGCATTCAATTCGCGCGGGTCGGTTGCCGTGTTCAGCGTCGCCGCCTGCTGGTAGCCGATATAGCCGTAGCGCGACTTGTCGTCCTCGGTATAGCGGGCGCCGGCGGTGGCGCGCAGGCGCGGGCTCAAGGCGTAGGTCGCCTGGCCGAAGACGGCGCGGCTCCAGGCGTCGACCGGATCGTTGTCGAACACGTAGTAGGGCGTGAGGCCGGCCGCCTTCAGGTCGCGGAAGGTGTAATGGTCGCTGACGTTCTCGTGGAACCAGTACACGCCGCCCTGGGCGCTGAGCGGTCCCTGGCCGTTGGTGGCGATGCGCAGCTCGTGCGAATCCTGCGTGTAGTCGCCGTGGAAGTTCTGGCGTACCCCGAGCGCGACGCTGGGCGCCACGCGGTAGAAATAGTTATACAGGTAGTCGTGCTCGAAACTGCGGTGCGAACCGAGCCAGCTGAGCGTGGCCGGGCCGAGGTCCCAGCTGACGTCGGCGCTCAGGCTGGACGAGGTCTTGTGCGAGAACCCCTGGTCGGGCACGTTGTTGGGCGACTTGAAGCGGTTGGTCAGGCGGCGCGCGCTGTCGTCGCCGTTCCAGACCGGCTTGCCTTGGGCCAGGCCGGTATAAAAATTGGTGTCCGCGACGGTGCTGTCGTTGTTGGTATTGTCCAGGCCCGCCTCGTAGCGCACGATCGCGGTGATGCCGTGGCCTGGCGTGAGCCTGGCCGACAGGCGCGCGGCGCGGTCGTCGCGGTCGAGGCCGGGACGGTAGCCGGTGCCTTGTCCATTGCGAATATAGGGATCGTGGCGGTTGGCAGTGAACGCGGCGCGCAGCGCCAGCACCTCGCTCACCGGCACGTTGACCATGCCGCCCAGCTGGCGCGTGTCGTAGCTGCCGACCGTGGCATTGACGGCGGCCTCGAAATACGGCACCGGTGCCTTGCTGATCACGTTGACGGCGCCGGCGGTCGTGTTGCGGCCGTACAGCGTGCCCTGCGGGCCACGCAGCACTTCGATGCGCTCGACGTCGTAGAACGATGCATTCTGGGCCTGTGGCCGCGCGACGTAGACGCCGTCGACCAGGTAGGCGGCCGACGGATCGCCCTTCTCGGTGGCGTCGGCATTCGAGACGCCACGCATCGTGATGCGCAGGCCGTCGTAGGAATTCTGCAGGTAAGTGTTGGGCAGGCGGTCGGCGATCGCGCCCGGGCTGTCGATGCCCTGCTGGTCGAGCTGCGCGGCGGTGAGCACGCTCATCGCTACCGGCGTGCGGGATGCCGGCGCGGCATTGCGCTGGGCGGTGACGATGACTTCCGGGAGCGTGGCGTCGGCACCAGGTCCCTGCGGCGATGGCTGGGCCTGCGCGGTGGCATGGAACGGTACTGCGAACGAGGCGATGCCGGCAATCGAGGCTGCCAGCAGGGTGGGGTTCAGGCGAACCCATTGCTTCTTCATGAGACTTCCCCAGCTTTATTATGATGGTTCTCCGGTTGCATGCTTAATAAACATTGCGAACCGTCAACGTGAAATTGTGAGAGATTTTATTTCACGCCGAGGTAACTGGGCAGTTGCAAGGGATAGTCGGATGCAAAAATAGTTCCTCAAAGCCACAAAAAAGTGACCATAAAGCAACCGGACCGCCAAATTGGCTCCGCCGTCATGAAACTGAAATGATGGATGTGTGTCCTGGCTATACAGTTGTTTAACTTAATCGGCAGGATTGATGAGCGAACTCAATACCATGTCTTCCCATTTGCCATCGATGCGCAGGTAGGAACGCGCGTATCCCTCGCGCTCGAAGCCGAGCCTGGCCAGCAGGGCGGCGCTGCGCAGGTTGCGCGGCAGATGGCTGGCCATGATGCGATGCAAGCCTTGCGACCCGAACATATGATCGATGCCCGCTCGTGCCACTTCGTGCATCAAGCCCTGGCCCTGGCAGGCCGCCGCCACCGAGAAACCGATGTGGCAAGCCTGGAACACGCCGCGCACGATGTTGGTGAAGGCGCAGGTGGCCACGATGGCGCCGCTGGCGCGGTCGCATGCGATGAAATGCAGGGCGCTGCCGGCGCGGGCCTCGGCCACCGACTGCGCCAGGCGCCGAAGTGCCGCCGCCTCGGTGAAATAGTCCGCGCTGCGCGCTGGTTCCCACGGCGCCAGGTGGGCGCGGTTGTGCAGGCGGTAGGCCAGCAGCAGCGGCGCATGGTCGGGCGCCGGCACCGTCATCACGGTGCGCGCGGTATCCAGGATCGGCAGCTCGCTCATGCGGCGATTGTAGCGGAGCCGGCGCACGACTGATACCGCGCAAACGCCGGCCGGTACCGCTGTCTATGCTGGCTGCATGTTCAACCGGCAGGAGCTTCCATGTCCCAGGCGCCCGCGGTCAGTGTGCTGATGCCCAGCTTCGAGCAGGCGGACTTTATCGGCCGCGCACTTGCCAGCCTGCAGGGCCAGACCCTGCGCAATTGGGAAGCGATGGTCGTCGACGACGGCTCCGAGGACGGCACCGCCGGGGCCGTGGCGCCTTTCCTGGCCGATCCGCGCATCCGCACCGTCCGGCTGGAGCGCAACGAGGGCTTGGGCCGCGCACTGAACACGGCGCTGGACCGGACGGGTGCGCCGCTGGTGGCCTACCTGCCCAGCGACGACGTGTTCTACCCGCGCCATCTCGAACTGCTAACCGGCGCGCTGGGCGCGACCCCGCAGGCGGTGCTGGCCTTTGCCGGCCTGCGCCATCACTACAACCGCTGGCATCCGGGCCAGCTGCCGGACACGCCCCTGCAGCTGGTGCAGGTGATGCACCGCCGCAGCGGCCTGCGCTGGCTCGAACGGGCAAGCCTCGAATCGGACGACCTCGAGCGCCTGTACTGGGGGCGCCTGCGCGCGGCGGGCAGTTTCGTCGGCACCGGCGAGCCGAGTTGCGAGTGGGTCGACCATCCCGGGCAGCGCCACAAGCGCATGCAGGAGCCGGTGGGCGGCATCAATCCGTTCCGCCAGCATTACCGCGTGACGGCGCCGCTGCGCTTTCACACCAGCGCCGGCAACGCGATCGACGAGGACACCCTGTACCGCCGCCTGCGCGAACGCCCGCCGACGCCGCGCGCCGCCGACGGCTTGCGCATCCTGCTGGTGGGCGAACTCGCCTACAACGCCGAGCGCGTGCTGGCGCTGGAAGAGCAGGGCCATGCCCTGTACGGCCTGTGGACCGACACCCCTTACTGGTTCAACACGGTCGGCCCGCTGCCCTTCGGCCACGTGGCCGAGCTGCCGCGCAAGGACTGGCGCGCGGCTGTCCGCGCACTCCGTCCCGACCTCATCTACGGCCTGCTGAACTGGCAGGCCGTGCCCTTCGTGCATGCGGTGATGCTGGCCACGCCCGGTATTCCCTTCGTCTGGCATTTCAAGGAAGGCCCCTTCATCTGCGTCGACAAGGGCAGCTGGCCCCAGCTGCTCGACCTGTACCGCCGCGCCGATGGACGCATCTTCGGCAGTCCGGAAACGCGCGACTGGTTCGAGCTGGCGTCGCCCGGCCTGGCGACGTCGAAGCCGGCCATGGTGCTCGACGGCGACCTGCCCAAGCGCGACTGGTTCGATGCGCCGCGCAGCAGCCTGCTGGCGGCGCGCGACGGTGGCCTGCACACGGTGGTGCCGGGACGGCCGATCGGGCTGCATCCGCCCACGGTGGCGGCACTGGCGGCGCACGACATCCACCTGCATTTCTATGGCGACTTTACCCACGGCCAGTGGAAGGAATGGATCGCCAAGGCGCGCGGCCTGGCGCCGCAACACCTGCACCTGCATGCCAATGTGGCACAAGACCGCTGGGTCGACGAATTCTCGCGCTACGATGCCGGCTGGCTGCACTGCTTTACCAGTCGTAATGGCGGCGACCTGCGCCTGGCCGACTGGGACGACCTGAATTATCCGGCGCGCATGGCGACGCTGGCGATGGCGGGACTGCCGATGATCCAGCGCGACAATCGCGGGGCGGCGGTGGCCGCGCAGACGCTGGCGCGCGAACTCGGCATCGGCATCTTTTACGACGACATCGACGGCCTGGCCGCGCAATTGCGCGACGCGGCGCGCATGCGCGGGCTGCGCCAGCGCGTGTGGCGGGAGCGCGAGCGCTTCAGCTTCGACAGCCACGTGCCGGCGCTGCTCGGCTTCCTCCGGCGGGTGATCGCCGAAGGCGGCCACACCCGCTCATGAGCGCCAGGTCGGCTCAGGGACGAAACGCGGCGCACAGCTTGTTGCCGTCCGGATCGCGCACATAGGCCAGGTGCATCGTACCCATGCTGCTCTCGCGTGGACCCGGCGGCGCCTCGACCGAGGTGCCGCCGTTGGCGACGGCGACATCGTGGAACTGCTTGACGTGTTCCGGGGAGCTGCATTTGAAACCGATGGTGCCGCCGTTGGCCGGCGTTGCCTGTTCACCATTGATCGGTTCGCTTACAACGAAGCTGCTGCCGGCGTGGCGGTAGAATAGACGGGTATGGCCCGAGGCGGCCACGTTGCGCATCGCTTCGCCCGCGCCCAGCGTGCCGAGCACGGCGTCATAAAAACGTTTGGATCGTTCGATATCGTTCGAGCCGACTACGACGTGATTGAGCATCCTTGATCTTCCTTTATTCAGTGGGTCCCGCAAGGCGACGGCCTTGCAGCGGCGACTATAGCACCGGTCGCGGCCCTTACCCGAGCCGCATGCCGTCAACCGTGGCGCACGCTATCGTGCGGGGTTGCTGCATCAAAATAGTCATAATACATATGACATCGCCATTCTTTCTGGAGTCCCGTTTGCCCTATTCCCCCTCAGCATCAACCTGTCAAGCCGGTCCCGTGTCAGGGGAGCGTGCGTCCGCATGAGGGAAGGGGAACTGATCGGATGCCACGACTGCGGCCAGGTCTACCGCTGGCGGCCGCTGGCGCGGCGTGAGCGGGCGCGCTGTACGCAATGCCGCAAGGAGTTGTATCGTTGGCAAGCCGCGGGGCCGACCCCGCATCCGAACACGATGATGGCCGTCACGCTGGGCGCGGTGCTGGTGTGGCTGATCGCGCAGTGCTTCCCGATCGTCTCGCTCAACCTCGAAGGCATGGTGACCAGCGTCACGCTGCTGCAGTCGATCGGCGTGCTGTGGCACGAACGCATGCAGATCATCGCCGCGCTGGTGTTCTTTTGCGCGATCGTGTTCCCCTTGCTCGACCTCGGCGCCCTGCTGTACGTGGCGACCGGCCTGGCGCGCGGCCGCCGCGTGCCCGGTTTCGACCTGCTGCTGCGCATCGTGCAGGCGGCGCGCCACTGGGCCATGACCGAAGTGCTGATGATGGGCATCCTGGTCACCGTGATCAAGATGACCAGCCTGGCCAGGGTGGCGCCGCATCCGGGCCTGTTCGCCTTCGGCGCATTGACGCTGCTGTCGGCGCTGGCCATGCGCTACGACCCGCGCGCGTTGTGGGCACTCGGCGACCAGGTGGCGCCGCGCCGCATGCAACGGGTGGCGCCGGCGCCCGGCACGCCCACCGAATACGTCAGCTGCCATGCCTGCGGCCTGGTTAACCTGTGCGCCTGCCGCGGCCCGGCGGCGCGCTGCGCGCGCTGCGCGACGCGGCTGCACCGTCGCATCCCTGACAGCATCAAGCGCACCTGGGCATTGCTGATCTCTGCCGCGCTGCTGTACATCCCGGCCAACATCCTGCCGATCATGTACACCACCTCGCTCGGCAGCGGCAGCGAGGGCGACACCATCATGAGCGGCGTCAAGCTGTTCTGGGACACCAATTCGCGCGGGCTGGCAATCATCATTTTCGTTGCCAGTATCTTCGTGCCGGTCGGAAAGCTGATTGCATTGACCGTGCTGGTCGTCACTGCGCAATTGCGCTCGCGCCGGGCGCCGCTCAGGCGTACCCGCCTGTACCGTATCGTCGAGTTCATCGGCCGCTGGTCGATGCTCGACATCTTCGTCGTGACCCTCACCGTCGCCCTGGTGCGCTTCAATGCCGTCGCCACCATCACCGCCGGTCCCGGCGCGCTGGCCTTTGGCGTGGTCGTCGTGCTGACGATGTTCGCGTCGAGCCAGTTCGATCCGCGCCTGATCTGGGATCCGATCGAAGCTCGTGAAGAAGGAGAAAGAACATGATTGACCAGGATGGCGGCAACGCCCCTGCGACCCAGGCAGCGCCACCGCAGGCGCGCCAGATGCCGGAACCGCCCCCGCCCGAGATCGACAAGCCGAACCGCTGGCTGCCGTCGCTGATCTGGCTGATCCCGTTGCTGGCCGCGATCATCGGCGCCACCCAGGTCGTGACCTGGCTGTTCGACAAGGGACCGTCGATCACGGTCACCTTCGTTACCGGCGAAGGACTCGAAGCCGGCAAGACCAAGGTCAAGTTCAAGGAAGTCGACATCGGCCAGGTGACCAAGGTGACGCTGGGGCCGGACGGCAACCGGGTCGTCGCCACGATCCAGATGGCCAAGGAAGCCGAGCGCTTCACCGCCGTCGACACCAGGTTCTGGGTGGTGCGGCCGCAGATCGGTACCAGCGGCGTCACCGGCCTCGGCACGCTGCTGTCGGGTGCCTACATCGGCGCCGCCCCCGGCACGTCCAAGGAAACCAATACCAGCTTCGTGGGACTGGACAAGGCGCCCGCGGTGCCGCCCGGCCTGAAGGGACGCGAATTCAAGCTGCACGGCGACAGCCTAGGCTCGCTGGCGGCCGGTGCGCCCGTGTATTACCGCCGGGTGCGCGTCGGCCAGGTCGCCTCGGCCAGGCTCGATCCGGCCGGCAAGGGTGTCGATTTGTCGGTCTTCATCGAAGAGCCCTACATCGGCCTGGTGGGCACCGATACGCGCTGGTGGCATGCCAGCGGCGTCGACGTGCGCCTCGACGCCAACGGCTTCAAGCTGAACACGCAGTCGCTGGCGACGCTGGTCACCGGCGGCATCGCCTTCGAATCGCCGAGCGGCGAAAAACCCGCGGTCCCGGCCAGCGCCGACACCAGCTTCCTGCTCGCCGACGACCGCAACGCGGCGCTGCGCCCGCCGGATGGCCCGGCCGTCACCACGATCATGTATTTCGACCAGTCGCTGCGCGGGCTGACGGCCGGCGCCCCGGTCGATTTCCGCGGCATCGTGCTGGGCGAGGTGCGCACGGTCGGCATCGAGTACGACCCTGTCCGCAAGAAATTCCGCATGCCGGTGACGGCGGACATTTACCCGAGCCGCCTCGGCCAGTCGGTACTGAATGCGCTCGGCACCGATGCCGCCACCTCCGAACAGGCGCTGGCCCAGATGGTCACGCGCGGCTTCCGCGCCCAGCTGCGCACCGGCAGCCTGCTGACCAATCAGCTGTACCTCAACCTCGATTTCTTCCCGAAAGCGCCCAAGGCCAAGCCGGCCACGCTGGCCGCCGCCCCCGGCGTGCTGGTGCTGCCGACGGTACCGGGTCCGCTCGACGAATTGCAGAGCCAGCTGTCGCGCATCGCGGGCAAGCTCGACAAGATTCCGTTCGACGAGATCGGGAATAACCTGAACAAGACGCTGCAGCAGGCGAACGCGATGATCGCCCGCCTCGACGGCAAGGTGCTGCCGGAAATGCAGGAAGCGCTGAACGCCGCCAAGAAGACGCTGTCCAGCGCCGACGCCCTGCTGCAGCAGGATTCGCCGCTGCAATCCGAGCTGCGCCAGACGCTGCAGGACGTGCAGGGCACGGTGGAATCGCTGAACTCGCTGTCCGATTACCTCGAACGCCATCCGGAATCGCTGATCCGCGGCAAAGCAAAGGAGAAAAGCAAATGAGATCGATCCAGGCTGCGGCTTGCATCGGGATGGCCGCGCTGCTGGCGGCGTGCGCCACGACCGACAGCGACCATTTCTATACCCTGAACGGCCCCGCCACGCCGGCGCCAACGG
Source organism: Massilia phyllosphaerae (assembly GCF_034659755.1). Taxonomy (NCBI): domain Bacteria; kingdom Pseudomonadati; phylum Pseudomonadota; class Betaproteobacteria; order Burkholderiales; family Oxalobacteraceae; genus Massilia; species Massilia phyllosphaerae. Next base: position 471,948 of record NZ_JAXSQX010000005.1, on the reverse strand, counting down.
CCCAGGCCGCCGCGCAGCCGGTCTATATCGAGATGCTAGCGGTGAACGTGCCGGCCCAGGTCAAGCGCAAGGAGCTGGTGGTCACCACCGGCGCCGGCCAGGTCGACATGCTCGACCATCACCGCTGGATCGGGCCGCTGGCGGACGAGATCGGCCATGCGCTGTCGCTGCAGGTGAGCGCCGAGCTCGGCGCGATCGACGTCTACCGCACCCCGTACCCGGCCGGGGCGGCGCCCTACCGGATCAGCACCAACGTCCAGCGCTTCGAGTCGGTGCCCGGGCAGTATGCGCTGGTCGACGCCACCTGGAGCGTGCGCCAGGTCGGCAGCGAGACCGTGCTGACCTGCCGCAGCGTGCTGCGCGAACCGGTGGGGCAGGGCTATGACGCGCTGGTGGCCGGCCACCGCGCGGCGCTGGCCAAGCTGGGGAAGGCGATGGCGGCCGCGGTGCGCAAGGGATCCGGCGGCGGCTGCTGACCTTGCTATCTCATACGCTGCGCAGCAGCGCGACCGCGGTCAGCCACAGGATGGCGCCGGTCGCCAGCAGGGTCAGGGCCACGCCGTTGACGGCGCCGCCGGCCAGCAGGGCCGCGCCGGCGACCACGACCAGCGCGGCCGCGGTCAGGTTGTAGGCGCGGAAGCCGAACAGCCTGGCCAGCGGGAAGAAATGCAATCCGACCACCATGATCACGGCCGGCAGGATCCAGGCCACGTGTCCGGTCAGGTTCAGCAGCAGCACTGCGAGACCGATGCTCGACCACTGCATGGCGTTGACCACCATGAAGACCTTGCGTACCCGTTTGCCCGCGGCGGCGTCGGCGGTCGCGGTGAAGCTGCGGCGGCGTGCGCGGAAGGTGGCGATGGCCCATGCCGTCATCAGCAGTGCCGCGATCACGATTGCCGCCAGCAGCGGCAGGTTGGGGCCGGCATACGCGACGCTGGCGCCGCACAGCCAGGTGGCGCCGAACAGGGACAGGAAGATGCCGCCCAGTGCCATGCTGGGGTGGTAGGGAGTGGCTTCGCTCACGATGGCCTTTGCGCAGTCAGAAAATGCAGGTTGGAATCGATCTATACAGAAACGATACCAGACCTGCCATCCCTGAAAATGCACACATTTCCACCAGCTGACCGGAGTGGGCGTCAGGGGCCCGGGTTCCGAAAACTATTGTCGGGTCGAAAAACGGGGTCGAATACCCGCGCCTTGTCTTCAAAGCCATACGACCAGCCGTACACCTGTGCGGCCTGCGCGAAGCATTGCTCGATCCGCTTCCTGTAGGCTTCCATCAGGGGCGGAAAATCGTTGAAGCACACTTCGATGCTGTCGTAGCAGCGGCTGCGGATGTCGAACCAGTGCTGCATGAAATACAGCAGGTAGTGGGTCTGGTCGGCCGTCTCCCTGGACACGGCACCGGCCTCGAACATGAGCGCATTGCGCGGCTGGTCTTCGGCCATCCGGAAATGTCTGGCGCCCAGCCGGCCAACGCGCTCTGCATACGGCGCCGTTTTCGCCAGCTCGGCCAAGGCCGCAATCTCGGCGAAGGTCAGGTTATCTCTGATTACGAACGGCATCGGCGGACGCCATTCAACGGGCGCTGCCGAGCAAGTCGGCACGCGGATAGGTCCAGTCCGGCACCGGATGCGGGCAGGGCGTGTCCGCCTGCGCCGCGATCTCCATGGTCGAGAAATTCGTGCTGCCGACCGGGCCCCAGCGCACGTCGGTGGCCAGGCCGCCGGCGATCGACGGCGCCCGCGCGAAGCGCAGCCAGGCGTTCACGTGGCAATCGCGCGCCAGCAACCGCAGCTCGGCCAGGCTTTCGCGGCGGTCGCCCAGCCAGGCCAGTTGCGGCGTCGCGTCTTCCGACGCGCGGCCGGCAATCGACGCCGGGCAGGCGCGCACCGGATCGATGCCGGGCGCGACGCTGAGCAGGCCGCGCCGCAGGTGGTAGCTGCCGCTGGCCTGGTCCTGCGCCACCGTCACGAAGGACCAGCACAGCGGGTTGGCGGGGTAGGCGGACAGCGCGCTGTCGAGCAGGCGCTCGCCTGGGTCGAGGGTGCGTACGGCGGCCGCCAGCACGCTGCGCGCCTGTTGCAGCGCCACCGCCTGCACGCCGACAAAGGCGAGCGACACCACCAGCCCGGCCGCCAGCGCCAACGGGCCGCGTGCGCCGTGGCGTTCGTGCGCATGGCGCGTCACCCAGGCCAGCACCAGGCCGATCGCGAGCAGGGCCGCCAGCGAACCCCATTGCAGGAAGCCGAGCAGGGTGGCGGCCACCGGGATCAGCACCATCAGGCCGAGGAACAGCCAGCGCAGCCGCGGCCGCGGCACGATGGCCGCCAGCGGCGCCCCGAACGCGAACCAGAACACCGGCTCGACGATGAACACCAGGTCTTTTAACCCTCCCTTTGTTTCATAAAATGTTTTTGATCGAGAACTTTTGTCTTTCTCTCGTCTATTATTTCAACCTCAGCTTGGATATGTTATATGCACTATCTAGTTTTTTGGCCGGATGAGGCCACGATGGAGAAAGCCGACTTTGGTTACATCGCCGAGGTACCTGCCATATTCGACGAGAACTGGCGCTACCACCGAGAAGCGTCTTGGTATCTCCGAGACCGGTCCAAGGGCGAGGCATTCGACGTCGAGCGCGAGGTTCGGGTGTTTCCCGTGCGATCGTCGATCAGCCAGTATGCGTACAAACTGGCAGACTTTCTAGCCTGGTGCGACTGGGTCGAGCGCGACTGGAGAGAGGTGGAATATCACCGCGACTTAGTAAGCCGGTATCAGCAGCACATGTTAAGAGGCAATTGGGCCGCAGAACCAGGACAGAAACTTTCCCCCAGCACCGTCAATGGCCGCGTAGATGAAGCCGTTCGGTTCTCTAATTGGGCTGCCAAGCGTGGTCTGCGGAAGCCATTCAAGGTCCAGACCAAGACGACCCATCGTAAGGTCGCCGGCATTCGTTCCGATAGCCACAAGTTGACCAACATCGAAGCACGCATCGGCAAAGTGCGGCCGAAGCCAATATATCTAAGCATACCGACACCAGCAAAAGTTGATCAATGGTTGCGCCGGTTCGCGGCCGAGAGAGGGGAGACTAAGGCCTTGATGGCGGAGCTAATTTTACGCACTGCGATGCGCAGAGAAGAAGTTGCCCAGTGGCGCATTGACTATTTGCCTTTAGATCTTGGCAAGTGGAAGGTCATGGGGGACTATGTGTCGGCTCTCATTGAGCATGGCACTAAAGGAAACAAACCACGTTATATCGATGTTCCACTGGATCTGGCGGAACGCTTGGTACGCTACCAAAATGTCATCCGCCAGAAATCGCGCATGCGATATGTGACGGCTGGAAAAACGGAAGAAGAGCAAAAGCGTCGTCTTCGTGAAAAAGAGCCCCGCCTATTCCTGTCTGAGCACACGGGTACTCCGGTGAGTGGAAAGAAGCTTTACCAAGCGTGGCATGAAGTGACTAGTCGTCCCGTCGATGGATGGAGCCCGCATCTAGGGCGTCACTACTGGACCTGTAAGACTTTGTTGGAGCGTCATCGAGAGCGCGTAAAAATGCTTGGGGAAGGTGCCGTGGTCACCCCTGATTGGGCAACAGCCCTAGCGCGCGACGATCTCTTGATGTTCGTGAAACCGCAGTTAGGCCATATTGACGGCAAGACGTCAGAGGCCTACACCGTGTGGCTCGGCAAAATGCTTAGAAGTGCGACGGAAACCGGTGAGTGGATTGAGTCCCTTCAAATCGCTGCACCCGAAAATCAAAAGGAGACGTGATGGCTGAATTGCTGTTGAAGCGAAAGAAAGGTTCCGCCCACCCGCCAGCTGAAGTGTTTGAGCTACCAATCGAGCCGGCTCTGTTGTTCCAAACAGCGCATGAAACGGCTCCATACGTTATCGATCTGAGGCTATTCGCGAAAGGAATCACTGCCGAGGAGATCGCACAGCGTCAAAGCGCTGGTAAGCTGGCAAAGCCGTTTACTGCACGTCCGCAGTTGATTCGGGAATTACTTCCTCATATCCGCGATGACCTCATGTACGCCCGTCCCCAAACGTGCAGCACATACATAGACGGCCTGAAATGGTGGTGGCGGTTTCTGGATGCATGCCATGACATCGTACCAGTGCAAGGGGTGGCAGACTTCGATTCCATACATTACGCGTCCTATAGGATAAACCCATGCAGTCCGACCCGCGCTACACCGTTCTTCCGGGTGGTCGCGGCAGCGAGGGCGGCCCGGCGCTTGCCAGATCTTTATTGGACGGCGGTTAGGACAGAGCCGGTGACAACAGACTTGGTTGCGCATGAGGATGTCTCCAAGTTGTACACGTACTTCCAACAAAGATGCAAAAGCATTCTGATACGTTGGGAGGAGGACGAGACCGTGATGCCCGTGCGAGGGGATTTGCATGCGCTGTATATCATGTTCATCATACTCACTGGCTGGAATCCGTCCGTTGTCCTCGCCATCGATGTAAGCGAAACGAACCAAGACGGCTCGCTCGCCTGCATCATGCAAGATGTGCAGAATTCGCTGTACTCAGTGATTACTTCAGTAAAGCATCGCGCACACTCAATCCAGCAGGCACACGGGCTGAACAAGCAGCGCATCTCGTGCATCAACATCGTCAAAGCGCTATACCGGCAATCTGCGCCGCTGCGCGCCCGTCTGCGCGAGGAACTCGCGTTCAAGGAAGCGTTACGTGACAGGGTGAGCAAGCGCGAAATAACAGTTACAAAAGCCGATGGGGATAGGCTAGTCAAGGAAATTGCCGATCTCAAAACCATGCTCAGATGCCCTTGGATCTACACAGGCCAAACTGGCAAGATTAGACTGTTGACGAATACCGATGTTTCAGGCGGCGGCAGAAAGAGCCCGCTCAGTATGGCTGCTTCACGCATCAACGCAGAGCTGGAGGCGTCCCGCCGCGATGGGCGCCTCCCAGCCGCTGCCAAGCCGGTTGCCATGGGTATTGTACTTACCGACTTTCGGGACGCATTTATTTCGTTCCGCTGGCGTAAAGGCGGATACTCCTGGCTTGCCACGATGATGGCGGCAGGGCACAAGAGTCTGACGTCGTTAAATGCTTACTTGAATAAGCGCCAGCATCATCAAGCATCCCAGAAAAGCTTCCTGAGCGTTACTACCGCGATGTGGAGCGCCATCAATGATCTACCAAGCGGCGCGGGAGTCGTCATGCCAACGGTGATTTCGGCGCGTGCCAATGGTATCCCGGAGGAGAAAGTGGTCCGCTGGCTCGACGGTAAGGACATTACGATTCAGGGCGTTGGGTGTCGGGACAATCAGAATCCGCCGCGATTAATCGCTCCTAATCACAAGCTAGATACTGGCTGTAAACCTCAACGGTGCTTGCTCTGTCCGAGCCACGCTGTCTTGCTACCAGATAGTTATTTGTATATTGCTAAACGTTGTGCGGAATTGCGTCACATTCAAGGCACTATGTCGGTGAAGGCATGGGTGGAGTCGGACTATCCGGAGGAGGTTCGCAACGTGGAGTGGGCACTCACGCTTTACAACGATAAAGAAGTGGCCAGGGAACTGGTATTCTGGCAAGAGGAGATTCGAGCTGATCGGCATATTCCGATGAGAATGGAAGGCGTAAATGGGTAGGCATTCAGAAAAACGATCAGCGCAACATGCCAAGCGGGACTTCTCGCGGCATCAAATTCTAAATTCGCTCGGCAATACACTCCAGGCAAAACGGATTCAATTTATGCAACCGGAAGAGCTTTTGCGACTGCAGAAGTACTTCCGACTCGGCACTAAGTGGGGCGAAATTGCGTTCGCGAAAGAATGGCTGCGGCCCCACGAGACAGAGGCCTTTGGACTCTTTTACCTTGCCGAGACCTTCCGAAAGCATGCAGCCACAGAAGACGAGGCGCAATTAGCGTACACCACTTGCCTGCGCATGGTGTTGTTATGCTTCTGCGTTGAATCCCATAGTGGGCGACGGAGTCTACTGGATGTGAGCAGCATCAAAGGGTTTTTGATGACTTATTGGATTCCCTTTGCCAAAAAGGCGCTTCAAAAGCTGCCGCGCGAGGATGGCGGGCTTCTCTCTAGGCTCAATATGGGGGAGATAACATTTACCTCCGATGGCAGCAAAAGAAGAACGTTCACAGAGTTCAGGCGTTTCGAGAACTTCGTCTTCCGCGGGCTTTGGTGGGACCTGATGCAAGAGACTCCTCTGCCCAAGGGAGAAACTACCAATAAAAAGCCCAAGCGAGAACCATCACAAAAGGCCAAGCCCGATCCATTCAGGCCGCTTCCTGACGAGTTCGTCCTAGAGACAGGCAAGCGCGCCGCCTGGCTGGTGAGGCAGGTGATGCCTCAGGCAGTGCGCGCCTACGCGGACGTACTGCCGTTAAGCGTCGATGTTAGCGAAAATACCGGAACCGCATATATCTGTAAATACTTGCGTGAGTTCGAATGGGACCTCAGTGATAACCCGGTTCCCGGCTCTTGCCCAGTTGATCTGAGAATAAAATCGGATGACAAAAGGCCGTGGCCTCCGCAGGATCGAAACCAGCTGAACAGGTTGTTGTTAGTGTGCCAGATGGCCGCCTACTTTGTCGTTGCTTTAAGCAGCGGGCCACGGGCCGGCGAACTCCTCTCAATACAAAACGATTGCTTGACCGAATCAAGCGAAGGAATAACGCTTCTCAACGGCAGAATCTATAAGCTTGAAGCGCTTTTCGAAGGCAAAAAGCGCGACTGGCCAATGCCCGCGCTTGGATTGCAAGCAGTGCAAACGCAGATAGAACTGTCCAAGGTGCTCGACAGAGCGATGATTGTAGAACGGGCCAGGCGCCGGCGCTCGACAAGCCTTTGGCGTGTATTTGGTGGATCCAGTCAGGGTAACCCGCTTAACTACCAGTACAACGAGTATATCCGGGAGTTCACCGATCGGATCGGCACAAGCCATCTACTCGACGACGAATCTCTGACCAATCACCGATTCCGCAAGACGATTGCCCGGCTGGTGGCGCTTGCAATGGTCAATGCGCCGAAAATCCTCATGGATATCTTCGGACACAAGGACATCGCGATGACTATGCACTATATCCTGACGGACAATAGGGTACGCGCAGAAATCATGCGGATACAAAAGGAGTTGCTTGCCATGCGTGTCGAGAAGGCAATCGCCAATGTCGATAGCAACGGCGGACCTGGGGCCAATAAGATTAAGGCCGAGGTTAAGCGCATTAAGTTTATCCGCGCCCGTGAGGACCTCCAGGCCGAAGACGTGCGTGAATTAGTGGTCCGTATGACCTCAGTAGGTCGGGAGTGGACGATTGTCGTGCCTGGGGTCATCTGCACAAAGATGCGCGATCAAGTTGGGCCGTGCGCGCTCGGGTGTAGCACTCCGAATCCATCCAAATGCAGTTTCGAATGCCAGCATCGCTTGGAAGAGGCTGATAACATCAGCCAGGTTAATAGTACGCTGGCTTATATCGTAAAAAATATTAAGGCCGCGTTAGCTCAGAACAATGTTGTTCAGATTGATGCGCTTGAAGGCCAACTGTTCTCCAATCTCAAGCGCTATGACGTCCTTTATCGAAAATGGTCAACCGATTCCATTGTCGCCGCGATTCTCGCGCGCAATCTTGAGGAGGCTACAAATGCCGGCTAAGCAAACTGCGATCAATGACGCCTTGCGCGCAAGCGCTGCTACTGCCGCCAGAGCGCGAAGTCAGGCAGTGGCGCAAAAGATCCGCGCTGCAATGAAACTGATTGACGAAGAGATTAAGGCCAACGAAGGCATTCATCCAGGTGGGAAGCTAAGCCAACGAGAGTTGTGCCGTCGAGCCAGCGTTCACTATCAAACATTGCAGCAGCCAGCGCACAAGGACACGCTAAAGCGCGACGTGGACAACTGGCTAGCGGAAAAAACGGCTCCTAAGACTATCCACGATACACGGAAGGCTGTCGCCGACCGCGCTGATCATTGGAAAGAGCAGCACCGGAAGGTTGCAACCCAAATTTGCATCTATGAGGCAGAGCTTGCCGAGAAAAATACCCTGATTGCCGATTTGGAAAATTTGGTCTCTCGGCTAAGGGAGCAGAATTCGGCTCTCCAGCAGTCTGTGGCAACGTCCCTCTATACCCACCGCAGGGGAAAGGAATAACACGCTACGCGCCTCCATAATTACCCAGATTTTTTTCGCTCTAGCTTTGTTGGGAAAGCCGGGCAAAGGACGAGTTGACGATATTTATAGCATGGTTCCCAACGCGGGAACAATGTTCGGCACGCCCAATGAAGTAACGCGATTCAATAGATATAATACACAAGAGGTTCAAAAATAGTAACCTAGTAATCATTTTTCGTGAACTGCAACATTGCCCAAAATAGGCTTGGCAAGGATTTCGGGCATTGTCTTTATAATTCAGATTAAACTTTTATATGTTTGCTGATGCTGTTGTTTTATTTATGCAAAAAACCAAGCGTGGTTCTTGGGATCCTATTGGTAGTGGTACGCTTGTTTTTTACGAAGGATGGCTTTATATCGTTTCTGCCGCGCACGTGTTTGAGGATTTGGCGAGGGGCGAAGTTTTCTTGGCCGCGGCGGATAAAATATTCTCTCTAAAGAGAGTTCCAGCTTTACTCTCGAGTACTGAAGCTTTCGCGAAGTCTCGCGCGGCTGATCCTGTCGATTTGGGAGTAATGTGGGTGTCAGAAGATATTTTAGATCAAATTAACGGAAAGGTTAAAATAATAACTAGGGATTCGATCGAGGACGAAAAGAAGGCTCAGCATATAATTGCCTATCAAGCGGTAGGTTATCCAGTTTCAAAAAACCGTAAGCAGGCCGAAAAGGCAGCTGCAAAAAACGCTTTATTTACTCCAGAACTTGCCCTTGTTAGCGGTGCCAACGTTACCGAAAGACTAAAGAGGGCTGCAAAGTATAGTCCTATACTCCATATTGCCATGGATTTCACTAAGGTAGGTAATGTAGACGATGACATGATGCCCGCCGACATCCCGGTTCCATATGGCATGAGCGGTGGGCTTCTACAAGGCTGTTTCGATTATCTGCCGCATTCCAATGGGCGATATCCGACTTGTGCAAGCGCGATTTTGATTGAACACATAAAGGCTGTCGATGCATTGATTGGAGTTCGTTTTTCTTTTGTGTATGCATGGTTAGATCAAATCGCACCCCATTTAAAGCGTCTACGTTCTTAACAAGAATTTTAAGTGTAGTTTGAAATTACTGTGGATTTAGCGTAATAATACTAACCTCTTCATGTATATTGGGTTCGTCTTTATTCGCATTTTTCTGTATCGAATACTATGCCGAGGCGGTGGTGTTGCGATAGGTTGAAGTAGCGAAATTGAGTTTATGGGCGCTTAAATGCTGCACTTTCATACTATGTTTTCAGGCATTGAGATCGTGAACTTCGATGAGCGGAATGAGGCACGGCAGGATCAAGAAACGGAAATGGAGGAGCTCCGGCAACTACAGAACGGCAAGCTTCTGTATTAAACATATCGTCTGCGGCTTCCGGTGTATAGCTTGATAGAAAGCATATCTGAAGCGGGAGACGCATGGTGATGAAGAACTCTCATAGGGGGTGATGAAGAACTCTCAGAGCGGGTGATGAAGAACTCCCAATTTGCAGAAGCTAGCCAGGGTTGAGGTTTTCGTATAGCATGACCGTGTTGCTGGAGTGCTGCAGGACATGATATCTTGCTCTTTGGTACTTTGCCTGAAAAATGGTCTTGAGTTGCATTTATTATTTTTTTGCTTGCTCTTTGTTTGCGCTTGCCCCGGAGAACTGACATGCCACGTAAATTCCGTTATGTAGGCCTTATAAACGCCGAAACAAGGGTGCTATTCACCAATGCGGATAGAATGAAGAAGATAATCGACGATGGTTTTAGTCAGCAGTTTGAGCAGCAAAAAGAGTTCCGTGATCGAGAGGAAGCTGGCATTGAAGAAAATTTACCTGTTCAATGTCGAACCAGATAGGTATTAAGTTCCGCGAAATACCTGTGAAGCTGTTTAAAAACTTAGATTCAACTATGTGTAGGTGATAGGTTTTGATGGCGAGGTTGTTACTTGTGAATATCGAATGTTCCGTTTCACCGTCGGCATTGGGTCGGCAGCGGTCGTTGAGGGTTCAGAACTGATTGGTATTGTCCTGTGGCGCCTTGTCTCTTGAAGTGCACTTCAAAGGGCGTCGTTCTGCTGAGTTGTATGAGAGTCGCCTTGCAAGTTCAACTGAAAGTCCGATACGTTCAAACGATTGTGCTGAGACATCGCTCGCCCTCTCGGGCTGTAGCTTGCAGTACGTTGTCGACCAACGCTGCCTCGTACACATCAATTCGTTTCTCTGTACCTTGACAGTACCATTCGCGAAGGCAGCAAGTTGACCAACGTCAAACTCTGTTACGCATGCCGTGGTTATCCGTCGTGCTGAGATGATCCCAAAAGTTCTTCAGCAACTTCCGGCGCCACTCCTCGCTCAAGAAGGAACCTTGTGGCAAACAGGTTTCCGTGAATGCGCGCCAACACTAGCGCAGCAGCAAGTATGTATGGGTTCATAGTTGATCCGTGCGGCAGGATTATTCGTGTTTAGATAGTCTCTCAACTAGCTTCTCGAGGCTTGAGCTATCTCAAACATAGGAAAGCAGGTATGCGCCCATCGAAGTCCGCCCGAGCAGCCGCCTACGTCCGTATGTCAACGGAAAATCAGAACTACTCAACAGATCATCAGCGGGCAAAAATCCGAGAATATGCACTAGCTGAAGGCGTGGAGATCGTTAAAGAGTATGTTGATGAGGGTAAGAGTGGCCTGGGCATTAAGCGCCGTGCTGGTCTCGCTCAGCTCATCCAAGACGTACAATCCCTTAACGCGGACTTTGGTCTCGTGATCGTCTTTGATGTTAGCCGCTGGGGGCGCTTCCAAGATATCGACGAAGCTGCGTATCACGAACACACGTGCCGACGAGCCGGTATCGAAGTTGTGTACTGCGCTGAGCACTTTGCGCGCGACTCTGGCCCGTACGCGGCGTTAATGAAGAGCATGAAGCGGGTCATGGCGGCAGAATACAGTCGCGAGCTTTCCGATAAAGTATTTCTTGCTCAATCGCGATTCGTAGAAATGGGTTTCAAACAGGGCGGTCATGCTGGTTATGGGCTAAGGCGTCTGGCTGTAAAAGCGTGTGGTGCGCCACGTGGCTATCTAGCCTATCAAGAGTCGAAGGCCGTCCGCACGGACCGGGTCGTCTTGGTTTGGGGGCCGAACAATGAGGTTGAAACAGTACGCCGAATTTACCAACTGTATCTGGACAAGAAGCTAAGCGTTCTAGCGATCGTAACCTTCCTCAACGCGGAAAAGGTCTTAAGTGAGTTCGGCCGGCCATGGACGCAGCATATGGTGCGATCCATCCTAACAAACGTAAAGTATTGTGGGACGCTAGCCTACAACAGACGCTCATGCAAACTTCAAGCTTCTCGAGTGAGGAACACTGAGGACAAGTGGGTCGTCAACAATAGTGCCATCGATCCAATTATTGCACGTGAGCTATTTTCGGCTGTGCAAGCAGAGCGCTTAGCGCGGACTCGACGATACTCGCAGAAGGAGTTAGTTGCGATGCTTCGCAGTTGTCATGACCGACATGGGAAGTTGAGTACCGCCATCATTGCGGCGGATCCAGCTATGCCAGATCCTCAGTTATTTGTTCGTAGTTTCGGCTCTCTTGTCGCGGCATACGACGCAGCTAACCTACCGCGCAGGCTTAACTACGCCTTCGTCAAGACAAAGCAAGAACTTTCACGAAAGCGAAGAGAGCTATGCCGCTTGGTTGAGTCCTTGGCATCTCAGGCTGGTGGAATCGTGGAGAAATGTGCAGACCCTTATACCCTGCTCTTGAACGGACGGTTAGTGCTGCGCGTGAACGTCGCGATATGCCGAACTCCGAGACGTGGGCAGCGAAACTGGAAGTTGGAGAATGCTCCAGGTGCCGACTTTGTACTTACTGCGCGGCTTAGTCGAGCTCAGCATGATTTCATAGACTATTTCTTGACAGGAGCAAGCTGCAGACCGACTACTCCAGTCTACCTGCGCGAAGCGAACTTGCAGGAGTACGCGTCATTTCAACACGTATCTTTGGAATCGCTATTCTTGGGACCCGTCACTACACCGATCCCGCTTGCCTCGACTGGATCCCTATGTTGAAAGATAAACTGGTTCATGCCGCACTCTACATGCGCGCCTCAACCGAACACCAGAACTACAGCACTTCCCACCAAGAAGCGGTACTGCGCGAATACGCTAGCGAACATGGGTACGAGATTGTGGGCATATACCGCGACGAGGGGCGCAGTGGCCTTACCATTGAGGGACGTGACGGCCTGATTCAGCTGCTAACAGCGATTGTATTTGGACGCGCCAACTTCGCGACGCTGCTGATCTACGATGTCAGTCGCTGGGGGCGGTTTCAAGACGCAGACGAGCCCGCCCATTACGAATTTGCGTGCCGCCGCGCCGGGATTGACGTGCGCTACTGCGCCGAGCCCTTTCAGAACAACGGCGGTCCAATGGACGCGCTCTTTAAAAGCCTCAAGCGTACGATGGCGGCCGAATATAGCCGCGAGCTGTCCGACAAGGTAACTCTTGCCCAACGACGCTTTGTGGAAGAAGGCTTCAAGCAGGGTGGCTCGGCCGGCTTCGGACTACGCCGCGTCGCGGTCTCATCTAGCGGTGGAATCCGTCGCGTGCTCGAGCAGAAAGAACGCAAAGGAGTCCCCACCGACAGGGTAACCTTTACATGCGGGCCCGACCATGAAGTTAAAGTCGTTCTGCGCATCTACGCGATGTACCTCGAGGACCACCTGGCCGAGATGACAATTGCGGAAAAGCTCAACAGCGAAGGCTTGCGTACCGACAACGGGCGACACTGGCAAGCGCACAACGTCAAATCGATTTTGACGAGGGAGAAGTACGCTGGAACCATCGTGTTCAATCGCAGCACGCAGAAGATGCGCACCCCGCGGCGGCAGAACGCTCCAGCCGAATGGATACGTCACGAGGATGCTTTTCCTGGGATCGTCACACGCGAGCGTTTCCAGGCTGCGCAAGTAGAGCGCGCAAGGCGCCGCCGCGTGTGGAGCGACGAAGAGATGCTCGATGGTTTGCGGGACATCGTGGCCCAGCACGGCAAGGTGACGCCCGACCTGATCAACTTGAGCACGCTGCCAGGGGCGAAGTCATATGCTTTCCGTTTCAACGGCCTCGTAGCAGCCCTGGACGCCGCCGGAGTAGCTGGCACGTCGCTGTCGCGCGCCACGATCACGCGTTTCCGTAGCTACGGCATTACGAAGGAGTGCTCGATCGAGATCGAGTATTGGGCGCGTTTAGCGGGCGCCAAGGTCGAACGGATCGGCAAACGCACGTATCGTTTCAACGATGTCACAGCGCGCCTACTGTGCACTCGCTGTCGCTTCGAGCGGAGCTACATTTGCTGGAAAGTCCTCCTGCGCCAGCTGCCGCAGCCAGACTTCATTATCTGGCTGCGCATGAACGACTCCAACGCCAGGGTCGCGCAAGTGTACCTGCTTCCGGTGGCGGACTTCCCTGAACACAAAGTGCTGTGGCCATCGGCACGCACCCTCGACCGCTACGAAAAATATGCACGCGCGTCGATAGCCGATCTGTTTGGAATGCATATCTAGACGGACCAGCTCGACCGCCAAAAGCTCGCGGGAAGCTAATATCCGTTTCAGAGCCGAGTGAACGACTCTCTTGTCTCCGCCAAGGCCGAACGACGGTGTTTGAGCCGCTCTTGGCGACAGGCTGTACGGATTGTTCATTCTCCGAGATTAGGCAGACCTACTTCAGTGCGATCGTAGACCACGCGATGGGCCTCGAGCGTATCGCTTGGGGGACGCAGTTGGAGCGTGCCGGCTCGTAGGATTGACGAAGGCGAGCCGCCACAGATTCGCCTATGGCCTCATCTACACGTCCGAATAGCCCACACATGCATTTGCGGTTGAAGATGATACTCCGGCTATTTATCATAGGCATCACGATTTCCCCTCCTTGTGAGTACGTTCATTACCATGGTTGAAATCCTCGGTCTGAGTAGCTTCCCGGCGGGAGGCAAGCCAGTACTTGGTGGCTGCTCCCATTCAGAAAATTGTTACTCTCGCCGCTGCACCGTATCTGCGGCTTCACTATACATATGTGTTTCAGCCAAGCAGCGTGACCGGCGCCTCCAGCATGTGCCATCGGAAACCGCATATCGAGCCTTCCTGCGCCTAGACGGAACTCCAGGACCGTACGATAATGGAAAACGAACGCAAGTTGGCTATCTACACTTCCGTAAAGCTAGCTGAGGCGGTCTGATAATCAACAGACCGCAAAACGGTTCGGCCGTACCCGTGACTAAAGTGCAAAAAGCCCGCGGGCGAAGATGAAAAAGCCCGCGGGCGAAGATGTTATCGGACAAATGTAGTCTAATTACCTTAAAATTGAAGCTTAGAGCAACTTAGTAGTTGCCGAACTCGTCCACAAGAATAGAGATAAAATGGCAAACCAGTATACGCCGCTTTCCGATTTTCCAAAAGCATTTGCCGGTCCGGAAGGAAAAGTTGACCCTAAGTTGTTGCGAGAAATCTGCTCAATTCGCGAAAAGCCGGCAAGAAGTGTTAGAGAGCTATTAGCTTTATGCGGCCCAATAAAAGTCGATGCAGCGCAGGCATTTTCCGCGCTCAGCGAGATTATTGTCGACAAGGCTTTCCGTGAGCGATGGTACGAAGAAAGCATTAACAAGAAGCTTGCAATATGGCCATTTTTTGCCTTAACTCATAGGTATATAGTCAGCAAATATAAATATCTCGACTATGATTCCGAGCAGATGGCTAGCTTCTTTGCCAAAAGGCTAGCAAAATCTGGCAGCTTCACCTATTTTCCGAAGCTGCAGAACATGCCGACTTTAATCGAAAACATCAGAGTCGTCGCAGAACTTTCGAAAGACCACGCGGCCATCTTCTGCTGGGCACTTACTGAATCCGCGTTATTCAGCTCGCGCCGGTATCCGGGTGAAAAGTCTTTAACGCTGTTCGCACAAGCATTCTTATCAGCACTAGACGAACATGGACTGAGTGATATCGCAGATTTAGTGAAGATTGGCGACTGGGTGCCTGCTCCAGCCCTTCCCAAATCCCCGATAAAACCAATTATACATCTGCCTAAAAAGGAGCTCGCCGCTCCGGTTGAAATCGTGCCTATAGTTCACAAGCACGATGCCATCTTAAAGCTTGAAGAACGCGTAGATGAGATTTTAAGGAAGCTTCAAGACGCGGATAAGTATGCGAATACACTTTCAGAGAAGGCGTTAGAAGTCCGTTATTCAGAGTCAATCGAAGGCTACTTCGACGAACTGCAAAATACCCTGAGCCACTTGCAAAGAATTAGCTCTGAGATTGCAAGGGATGAACAAACATTCCTCGCCGACTTCTCCCAGCTTCTGACATCAAATCTTTCCGAAATAAAAGTAAACCTAACTGAGCTTGATGTAGAAAAATTATCCCCGAAACTACGAGCAAGCTGGTCAGCGAAGACGAAGGAAATGCTGTCACTGTCAAGTGACATTATCAAATTTAGCATACTCCTTCCTAATAAAAGAAAGGAAGTCAGAGAGCAATTTCTCAAACTGCAAGAAAAGCGAACACTTCCATTGCGTCAAATATGGGAGACACTACCCATTCTCGAAAAAGACTTGCAAATCTGCGAAAATGGCTTCCTCGCCCGTGTAAAGATTTACGATTCTATAAAAAATAATTTCAAAAACATAAGCTGGAATCCATTTTCAAAGTCAACTTCTTCAAGTCAGCTTTGGGGTGACCTCGGTCATGAATTAGTTCGCTGTGGTGAACTTGGGTCGATTCTCGGCATTATCTTACGTCAATCATTTCATATCTTAAAAGACGAATTCGTTCGCTGTGTGGAGTTTTCTGCTTGCGAAATATCAACCAGAGATATGCTCGAGCATGTGATAGATTGTTTCAGTTATTTAACGCTAGGGCAAATTGAGACGATCGCACGCCAGTCGGAAAATCTAAGGAGACTTTTGGCCATTATTGAGCTGCACGCTTTTTTAGACATGGCCCCAAATAATCCTACTGGTGCATTTAAATACTGGAGTATCAGGCCTCTAAACGAGATTTCTTCAATATCGTTAGATGACTTATTTACCGAGTTTTTTCAGTCTGTCTACGAAATTTGTGCACAAACGTCTGAACGCTCGTTTGGCTTTGTCGATCTCCGCCAAGTACTGCTGAAAGCGCGCGCCATTGATGAACAGAGTCGGTTTCTTCTAGACGAACAAGATTTCCGAAACCGCCTGGACGAAATACTTCGGTTCTATAAGCGTGGCCAAAATACATATGGAGAACTGTGGGCACAGGCATACGCTACCGTTGTCACACCGTTGCGAGATTACGCGCAAAATCATTGTCTTTCCGACGTTGCTGAAAAAATCATAGCGAAATGCGAAGGTTTTAAGGTGGATTACCATTTACAAGAGTGGAAACTACATATCCCCGAGCACCTGCGTAAACGGTCCGAATATGACAAACACATACGTGCCCAAGTTGAAGGGAAGGTTTCCGAGTTGCTAAATTGGGCGAACAGTTATCGATTATCCACAGTGCTTCAAAAAAGCGTAGGCAAGCCCGAGTTAACCAGACTCGAGCAAGCCATAAGAAACGTATACCTTTCAAACGAGCAAAGCGTCGGGCTGCTAAAACTGTGGTTTGAGGTTGTTCTCTTGCAAGATCGCGAAGTGAGGAAACGTGTCTGGAGCTTTTCTTCGTCCGAAGAGCCAAGCTGGGACGAAAAGCTTATAGGACATACGGCTACGCCGCTCGAACCGCGCACATATACCAACAATGACATTACCTTCGGAAGACTGTGTGCGGATAGGATTATTCAATATTTCGGACACAACACAGTCAGCGAACTTGCTTTCAACTATGCAGAATTGGGCATGTACGAAGAATATTTCGCACTAAGCTCGAGTACTACAGAATCCATATCTATCGATCTTGATCGAAAAGTCGAACTTGAAGTCGACCAGTTGCAAGTAAAGCAATCTGCCAGGATCGACAACCTCGCAAAGAAGCAAGCAAAATTTCTGGAGTCTGGCGAGAGTATTGACGTCTACTTGCTAGAATTAAAGCAGTTTTTGGAAGAAAAGAGCTGGGCCCGCCTGGAAAACGAGCTTACAGAAGTCGAAGTTTTAGCCCTTGACATTGAAGCTAATCGCGCCAACAAAGTAATACGAGAACAGCTTAGCGTTGAAATTGCACAGCTAGGCGGTACTTTTGACGAAAAGGCAAGCACGCAAGAGCTGACGACTTTACGCGACAAACTATACAATGTTACTCTCCCCCAACGCCTGCATTTAGCTCCTCTTAATCGAATTATCGGCTTTCCCGAAATGGATTCGGACATAATAAATGCAACTCGTGCCGCTTATAAAAACTTTGATACACATGCCAACTTGCCCACGCCGGAGCAATCCGAGTATTTATCATACGTTTTAGAACAGACAATCAGCCCTCTATTAGATGAGCTTTCCCGGTATCGCACGTTACTGCCATCTTATAGTTCGAAGTTGAAAGGTCTGACTATGAACTTGATGGCCAACCTAGAAAAGATGAGTTTAGGCGGCCTCACCGCCGCGGATCAGATTTCAATATTGGAAGGCTTAGCCGATAACTGGTCTCATCTACCTCGACAAGGCGAAAACGGTATTGATATTATATCGGCAAAATTCATTGCTGCCGGCTTTACATGGAGCGACATTACCAATGTTAAGACGCTTAACTTGGGCGTCGACGCAGACCGCCCTAATCGAACGCAAGTCACCGAACAAAATTTGACGGGGGATAGCAACTCGATAATCGCTCGGTTCATCCAAAACCTTCAAAGTCGTTGTGCGTCAAAACTTAACTCTGGCGGGCTCGTTGTCAGTAATGAACAGCTGAATCAGAACATTAGGGCAGGTCGGTGGGACCACTCTTCAGAAATCGCATACAGACTCTACACCGATTCGACGCACCTTACACCACTACAGCAGCAGGAAGTCTTGACAAACTGGGCCATAAGCTCGTATTTGAACGACCCTGCTGAGTTTGATCTCGAATCAATGGCGGCTCTCTTCCGGCTAGTAAATGCGAATAGTTCTGCTGCGGGGGTGCAGTATATACTCCCCACGAAGACTGCACGAGGCCTCCTAGGCGAATTCTTGCTCCGTTTTATCAGGAAACTTTCGCTATCAATGGGATTGACAACAGAAAGATCGACAATCCAAGATCAGCTTTCCGTCATATCAGCATCTATTGCTACGTTCACGCAATACAAACTGTTCCTACGCATCGCCTTTGCGACAGTCGGCGATTCAAAATCCTTAACAACCCAGACATTTTGGGAGTTTTTCGCAGGAGATTCACGGCAAGCCGAAATTAGGGCCGCGTTTATGAGCCTTATATGGAAAAGCTCGCTTCCAAATGTCTTGGCTCAATGTTTGACGTATGCGCCTATCGAGATTTCCTCCAGAAAGGCAAATGCATTAGCGGCTGTCGCAGACCAGATTTTACAAAACGGGAAATTTGATTTAATTCAAAGTTTCTTGGATATGCGAGGTTCAGTTTCAGCGAAACCTTTCGACCTGTTCGTCGCCACGATGCTGTCCATGATTCCCACGTCATCGGAGCAGGCTGCGGAGCTCTCTATAGTTGGGAAATTAAATAAGGTCGACGGTGGCGAAAAATGGCGTGCTACCTTAAGCATTATCCCCAGAAAGAGCGACTGTCCTGATACGATACAATTAACACTTGAGCAACATTCGCCAATACGATTTGCACAGGGTGAACTAAAGCACACTTTGATTGGCCCATTCTTCGAACCGAGTCTTGTCTCACTTGAATTCATCGCAAACGGCTCGGACGCATCAGTCTTTTTATTAGAGGTCGTCTGCGATGCATTTTCGATCACCGGAAAACCGTCTCGATTCATAACAAACTTAGATATAGACCTATCTGCGAATTATCGTTTCCAAAGTTTAGGCAGCGATGAAATTGAAGAAGCTTTTGCCTATTTTCCAGAATACCAGATGCGAGGTGACGACTACGTCGTCCGAATTGAGGATGAAAGGAAGATCGAGAAAGCGTTGTTTGGACGAACGATCAGGAGTTTGTGGATATCAAGCCCTCGAAGGTCAGGAAAGACAACCATGCTTTACCGTATACTTGACGCTTTTTCACATAAGGTTGGAAGAGATAGTCTTGTGGTTTATCTCACGTTAGATAAATCTTTTACTAGTGTTGCTGAGTTCAACTCATGGTTATGGACACGAGTCAGGACTCTACCGGCAAACAAGGAACTGCGGGCGTTATACGATAATTTTGAGGAGCTAGGTAAAAATCTTCCTTGGGATGCAGATGCAGGTACCTTTATCAACTCCTTATCCGACTGCCTACTAACCAACCAGGTGGGTTCGCGAGTTGTTTTCCTTATTGATGAAATCGATAAATTTGCAGCAATGCACTATGCCGGTAGTCAAAGAAAAGATACCGCTAGCGAAATTATGTGGCAACTACGTCACCTGATAGGAGAACGGCGAGAAGTAGGATTTGTGTTCGCCGGCTCATCCGCAGCCAAACGTATATTTGTTACCAATTCTGATTCGCCTTTTTTTAATGGAATAAGTTTACTTGAACTAACGCCGTTTGGATCACGCACTCCAGACGAAGAGCGCTGCGCAAGGGAGATAGTAGAGCCTATTCGAACTCGTCAGATCTATAGCTTTCCAAAGTCGAGCCTAGAGCATTTGATTTGGGTGTGCGCGGGCATTCCTTACTATATGAAGTTGGTAGCGGGCGCTACGATGGCAGTCGCCCGACAGTCGCACATTTTAATAGCAGACGTAAACGATGGACTTCGAGCCCTATTGCAGCGGGGAACAGGAGTTTTAAAACTGGACGAGATGAGCGGTGAACCAGGTTCTGATGAACTTCGAACTATGGCAATCGAAACAGGACAAGACAAACTAATCACCTTAGGTGTGTTGTATTCAATTGCAGAGTCGTACAGCGCGCTCGGTGGTCAACCAATATCACGAAATAGTATTAGTGCTCAAGATGCCCCTTTAATAACGCGATATTCGCTGCCCAAAAAAAGCATAGAAAGAGGACTAGATTTGTGTATCGAATTAGGGTTCTTAAAGCCTTCAACTGAGCGATACGGTGACATAGAATTTTCCATTCCAATATTGGGCGAGTCAATAAAAAACTCATGTGGCAGATTATGGGCCAACATAGACCATGAGTTACGTACTATTGCGAGAGACGAAGAATGATCAATCAGACGATTTTTTCTGAGAAACTAGCCAGAGAGATTGTAAAATCTTGGTCGCGATCAGGGAGTAACTATATCTTAATTGCTCCACCTTTAAGTAACGCGCGCTCATTACTGAAGCGAATCTGTGAAACCGAGCTGATAACATCGGTGCATGGGGTGGATGCCTCAGTAAATTACTCTGTGGCCGAGCTGGATACCAGTGACTTTAAAGATGACCTGACGTTCGCTTTACGTGTTCTACGAGGCTGGCAAATTATGCCTCCCAAGTTTTCGCCGCATGACGACGCCGTCTCACTTTTAAACTTCGGCACCCAATGCGTTATCGATAAAGGCTATCACCCAATTATTGTCATTCATCGATTTCATGAGGCTTTAACAAAACTCGGCGAGGATATAGGTACTGCGCTAAGAAATTTGGAGCACGATTATAATCTCAGTACCGTCGTAGAGTTGCCAGTCTCAATCACGTGTTTGCGACAGCGCTGGAGCGTATCGCTTAACGCTCCACCACCGTTTCTTGCTTCAGATTGGGGCCAAGGGCACTCGGAGAAATTTGTTAAAGGTTTAACTCAGCAGGAAGTTGCAAAATTGTTGCCCGAAATTCCTAAGCGGGATGAGATGGCGAAAACGATATATTCTTTAACTGCAGGGCTACCGGGACTAGTAGATAAACTACTTGTGGCAGCGGAGTCACGAGATCCAACCGGCTTAACTAACTTCGCTAGATCGCAAGCTAGCAAACTTTGCGTGCGGCTAGTTCAATGGGTAGATAAGCCTGGTGATGATTTCTTCAAACGACTGCTTGTAAAGACTGTCGCTCACTCAAATTCGAACGACATAACGAGCCTGCTGGATCATGATTGGGCTGATTTATTTAGAAAGAGCGAACCTTCGTTAGGCATTCAAATGCTTGTCTGGGCCTGCAATAACGAAATCATGCGTGATAGCGCATCTTGGTATATCCAGCAAATGCAAGAGTGTTTCATCAAAGGAACACCTGAGGACTTTGATCTGCTCCTAGATTCGGTTGAGATTGCAAAAACTGATATGGATCATGGTAAATATCAGTTATCTATTTTAAAAAGATTTTCAGATGCCATTAACCCGTTCGATGCAGACTGGGTTAAGGTAGCTAAAATTCTTGATGAGTTCACAGGTTTCTGCCTATCTCATGAATCTGATTCTGCTACATATTTGAACTCCTATTTTTCCGAATGGAAGATCCTGTGCAAAAGCATGAACTCTTTTAGAGTGGAGGCAGACAAAACAGGGGTCAGATTAGAGCAATTTTCGCTGTCTAGCGGAAGTAATGAGATCACTTTAGCGTTAATCGATTTTCTGGAAATTCGCTTGAATTTTGCCAAAAATAATTTCACCCCATATGTAGCGATGAAATCCGTTGTTGAGATGCCAGAGACTATATTGCAGATATACTCCTATTTAGTTTGCGGCATCCGATTCTGGGATTTTGACACTGGCAATGAATATGATGTAAAGAAAATCTCTCAGCTAATACACATGGATTTCAAGATGCCTCGACCTAGAGCGCAACTAAGCTTCTTTGAAATACTGTGCCTGATTTACGTAAAAACACAGGATATATCGGCACAGAGCCGTTTATTTCAGACATTCGAAGAATTTTCGAACATTCAAAAGATTTATGAAGAGAGAAAAAGGCAAGTCCATAGCACGGCGCTAATTGAACACATTGATTGGACGGCTTACGAAAAGTTCTGTAGAGGCTGGCTTGCGAAAATCCGACAATGTGCAGGCGCCGAGGGGCGCGCAAAACCTCGCAGCCCTCATGTCGTTTTCGATGACTTGCTGAAGCGGGTCGCTTGTTAGCACTGCCAACCTAACACACGATGCGTAGAAAAAATTCTACGTTTTGTCGTCAGCATGTTTTTCAGATAACAGTATGCTGGACTTCTGTCATCGCTCAGGCCTGAGAAATTCAGCATGTATTTGGTCGCGCCGCATATGATGACCGGCTTTGGGTCCTTGCGCCTCAACCGTATGGGTGAGCTTGGCCTACGACAGGCGCCTTAGAAGGGACCCGATTCGTATGTTATACGTACTTCGGGTGGGCCTTTCCTCTGAGGCAACATTTATATAAGATGATATTACCTCATGCGTTATATGACCATAGAACCCTTGAATTAAAGCACTTATATAACATCTGTGGGTTTGAAAGATGCTGCCGTAATACCAGTGGGTGTTCCAGGGCCAGAACGGATGCACCCCGTAGACGTTCATGCCGTCCATCGACAGGTGCAGCAGCAGGCCGGCACAGGCCGCGATGACGGCGCCCCAGCGGGCACTGGCGCTGACCTGCAGCAGCCGGCGCGCGTTCGGCCACAACAGCCACACCAGCGCCAGCAGCAAGACCGCTTCGCCCAGCGCCGCCAGCAGCGTGTGGGTATGGCCGCGGTGGTGCAGCAGGTAGCCGAGCGGTGCCGGCAGGATGCGGGTGTAGACCAGGTCGAGGTCGGGGAAATTGCTGGCCAGGCAGCCGACCGTCAGCAGCATGCGCTGGCGCGTGCGTTCGCGGGCGGTGTCGGGTTCCGGCGGCAGGCTGCGGTCGATCAGGGCGCCGACGCCGAGGCCGACGACCGAGTGCGTAATATTGTCCATGCTGCAATCTTACCTTGATCGTAAGCTTGGCAGCATTCGAATGCATGCCTGCGGCATCTTACCGATTATTGCAACTAACCGACGATCAATTTGAGTACCGACTGAAAGCGCCAGCAGGCAGGGCAGGCACCAATGAAAAGCGCCACCAGTCAGGCGCCGTCCGCAGCCAGGGCGAGATAACCCACGTAGCCAGCCTGCAGCGCCAGCGGGAAACAGCGGCAGGCTTGCAGCGCCGGCGCGCGTTCGGCACGCCACTCGTCCAGTTGCAGGCCGAGGCACTTCAAGCGCGCCTCGTGTTCGCTCCAGGCTTGCGCAAACGCGGCATCGCGCACTGCCGCGGGCAGGCCGGCAAGCTGCGCCGTCACGGCCGGCCCGAGATAGTCGCGTGCCACCGGCTCCCAGTCCGGCACCGGCACGACCTGGCTGACGTCGATCCCGACCGCACTGCCGTCGGCGCGGAACACGGCCACCGAGATGTCCCCATCGTGGCTGATCGCGAGCGCAATCCGGCGCTCGCCGCCGTCCAGGGCTGCGGTTGCCCAGGGGGCGGCGCCTTCGGGCGAATGCAGCCCGATGCGGTCCGGATCGATGCCGCAATGCGCCGCCAGCGCGGTTGCCAGGGCGGCGCGGATGCGCAGCCGGGCCGTCTCGCGGTCCGGCTGGCCGGGCACGCCGATCACGCGCACGCCGCCCGGCCCTTCAAGGACGGGATCGCCGGGCCAGGCTACTGTGACCGGCTCGTCCATGCTCACCCCGCCGCCCGCAAGGGCGCTGCCGGCAAGCCGCTCCAGCTGGTCGCCGCCGGAATGTGCTCGCCCTTCATCACCAGCGTCAGCGGTCCCAGGCGCGCGTTGTCGCCCACCTTGGCGCTGTACAGCACGGTGCCGCGCGGGCCGACATAGACCTTGCTGCCGATGTCGACGCGGTCGATCTTCATCACCCGGTCTTCGAACAGATGGGTCTGCGGGCAGGACAGCGCATTCAATTCGCTGTGGTCGCCGATGTGCACGCAGTCGAATTCCGTGATGTCGGTGGTGTCCATGTACACGCCCTTGCCGATACGGCAGCCGAGCAGGCGGAAGGCGACCGGCAGCCACGGCGTGCCGCGCAGGTAGCGCATGAAGTTCGGCACCGCGATGCCTTCATACATATTGGTCACGCCTTCGGACAGCCACACGAAGGGCGTCCACATCGGTTCCGCGCGCTTCTGGTAGCGCCCCAGCAGCAGCCATTTGAAGGCGAGGACGAACAGATAGTTGCCGACGCCGAAGGCCAGGCCGATCAGCGCCAGGTACCAGATCACTTCGCCCCAGCGTCCTTGCCCGGCGATCGGCATCAGGTCCAGCACCACCGTGTAGCCGACCGCGATCACCACCGCGTGCGGCGCCACGATGCGGAAGGCTTCCACCAGCGCGCGGCCGAAGCGGCGCAGCGCGGAAGGGCGGTAGGTCAGGTGTTCCGGGTAGCCGCTGACCTGCTCGCGCGCCGGCAGGTGGATCGGCGGCGATCCGAGCCAGGTGTCGCCGCTCGTCATGCGTTCGTTGACCGGGGCGTGGGTATGCACGCCGACCAGCACGCCTTCGGGCAGGATGGTGCCGTCCGGGATGTAGCTGCCGTTGCCGACGAAAGAGCGGTTCGAGACCACGGTGGGCTCCATCGTCATCCAGCCGCCGTCGATCTGTTCGTCGCCCAGCATCACGGCGTCGGCGATGAAGGTTTCGTCGCCCAGGGTCAGCATGTCCGGCACCACGCCCAGCGCGGTCGAGATCTCGGCGTCGCGTCCGACCTTGGCGCCCAGCAGGCGGTACCAGAAGGGTGCGTACACGGTGGCGTAGATGCCGTGCAGGACGTTGATGCTCGATTCCTGGATGTGGCTGACCAGCCACTTCTGGCAATAGGCGTTCGAGTGCACCGCGGAGCGGCCCGGCTGCATGCGCGGCAGGAAGCCCCAGCGGATCGCGGCCGACACCAGCATGGTCAGGAAGATCAGCACCGCGCTGGCCGGCAGCGCCAGCACGAAGTAGCGCACCAATTGCCCCTGGATGGTGCTGGCCTGCAGCCAGGCCAGGGTGCCGCGTTCGTCGAACCAGTCGATCAGGACGAAGCTCGGGAACACCGGCATGAAGAACAGGGTCGCCACCAGCAGGATGCCGAACACGAAGAACAGCGCTTCCCCGGCCAGGCGCAGGCGGCTGGCGCGCGGGCGCGGCGGCAGCGTCGACGGGTCGAAGGCGCCGGCGTCGCGCGCGGGCGAGCCGTTCCAGATGCGGTTGGCCGGCACCACGGCGCCGTCCTGCAGCGCCGACTGGCCCTCGAGGTGGCCGCGCCGCTCGACCCGGGTGTTCCCTTCCAGGATCGCGTACGAGGACACGAAGGCGTCGTCTTCCAGCGTGACCGCGCCCAGGATCAGGCGGCCGCGCTCGACCCGCGCGTTCTCGAAGTTCACCGCGTTGCCGATGCTGACGTTGTCGCCGAAGTGCAGCAGTTCCGGTGCGCGCACCGTCATCGAACCGATCACGACGTCGCCACCGATCTTCGCGCCCAGCAGGCGCAGCCACCAGGCATACAGCGAGGAGCCGGCCAGCAGGTAGGTCGGCGCCGCCTCGACCAGGCGGTCGGCCAGCCACCAGCGGAAATACGTCCTGCCCCACAAGGGGTAGACGCCCGGCTTGAGACGGCCCGCCACCAGCCATTTGCCGCCGATGGCGATCGCGAATTCCATGACCGTCGCCAGCAGGAACACGCCGATCGACGCCGCGATCGCGCGCGGGATCTTGTCGCCCGGGTCGCCGGTCATAAAGTGGTAAGTAAAGAAGGGCGCCAGCCACTGCGCCATGCGCAGCGTGACCAGCACCGGCACCGTCGCCAGCTGGGCCAGGCCGCACAGCCAGCGCCGCGCCGCCGGCGGCGGGGTCCAGTCGTCTTCCATCGCGGCGGTGCCCGCGGCCTGGTCGAGTGTCGAGGCGATCGCGCCGATCTGGCGCTGCTGGTAGATGTCGCGCACCGTCATGTGGGCGAAGCGCGGGTCCTGGCGCAGGGCGGTGGCCAGGCGAGCGGCAAAGAAGGAGTGGCCGCCGAGGTCGGAGAAGAAATCCTGTTCGCGCCGGATCGCCTGGCCCGGGAACAGCCCGGCCAGCGCCGCGAACAGGGCTTCCTCGCCGGGCGTCTCTGGCGTATCGGATTCGGCCGGGTCGCTCGGCAGCGGCGCGCTCAGGGCCATCGCCTTCAGGGCCTTGCGGTCGATCTTGCCCGAGGTCAGGCGCGGCATCACGCTCAGGACTTCGAAGCGGCTCGGCACCATGTAGGGCGGCAGGCGGCCGGCAAGCGCCTTGCGCAGCGTGGCCGGCGCCAGCTGTTCGTCGCTCGCCCCGGCGGCCGGCACCAGGTACGCGACCAGGCGGTCGATGCCGTCGTCCTTGCGCAGCAAGACGGCCGTGGTGCCGATGCCGTCCTGCTGGGCCAGTACCGCCTCGATCTCGCCCAGCTCGACCCGGAAACCGCGGATCTTGACCTGGTCGTCGGTGCGGCCCAGGCACACCACCTGGCCGTCCGGCTCGATGCGCGCCAGGTCGCCGGTGCGGTACAGGCGCGCGTCGTCCATGCCCGAGGCCCACGGGTTGGGCAGGAATTTTTCGGCCGTCAGGTCGGGGCGGCCCAGGTAGCCGGCCGACAGACCGGGACCGGTGATGCACAGTTCGCCGGTATCGCCGCGCGGCAGCAGCTGCAAGCCCTTGTCGGTTTCGGTGGAGATGACCAGCAGCCCGTAGTTCGGCAGCGGGTCGCCGATCGTGATCGTGCGGCCCGGTTCCATGCGCGCCAGGCTGGCCGACACCGTGGCCTCGGTCGGGCCGTAGGTGTTGAACATGGTGCGGCCGGGCTTCGAGAAGCGCTCGACCACGGTTTCCGGGCACATCTCGCCGCCCAGGTTGATGATGCGCAGGCCCGGCACGTCTTCGGCGAACAGCGACAGCAGGGTCGGCACCGCGTGCAGCACGGTCACGCCGTTTTCCGTCAACAGGCGCGGCAGCGCTTCCGGGTCGCCCGCGCTTTCCTTGGGGCCGAGCCAGAGCGTGGCGCCGACCAGGTAGGAAATCCAGATCTCCTCGAACGACATGTCGAAGGCGACCGAGAAGCCCTGGTAGACGCGGTCGTCGGCACGCACGCCCAGCACCTCGTTCTCGCTACGCAGGAAGTGGCAGATGCTGCGCTGGTCGATCAGGATGCCTTTCGGCTTGCCGGTCGAGCCCGAGGTGTAGATCACGTAGGCCGGGGCGCTGCCCGGCACCTCGCCGCGGCGCTGCAGCACGTAGCCGTCAGCGGCAGGCAGCAGCAGGTCCTCGGCCATGTAAACAGGTCGGGCGGCGTCCGCCCGGGCGACGTCGCCGAGGCGCTCGCGCATCCGTTCGCTGCTGACCAGCGCCGGCGAGCCGGCATCCTCCATGCACACCAGCAGGCGCTCGACCGGCGTGTCTTCGTCGACCGGCAGCCAGGCGGCGCCGGTCTTGGCGATCGCTGCTTGCATGATCAACAACTCGACGCCGCGCGGCATCCACAGGCCGACGATGTCGCCCGGCCCGATGCCGGCCTCGATCAGGCGCGAGGCGGCCAGGCTGGCCTGCTCGTCGAGTTCGCGATAACTCAGCCGGCGTTCGCCGGACACCAGCGCAAGCTGCTCGGGCGACCGGCGTGCACTGGCTTCCAGCAGGTCGGCCAGGATTTCATTGCGCAGCAGCTCGGGCTGGTGTGGTCCGTACAGCACGTCGGGGTGCCGCGTCAGGGAAAGGTGATCGTTCATCGACGCTAGTTGAGGGTAAGCATGGGTTTAAGCAAGGCCGTTGTGCACTTAAAAACATTGGTCTGCAATTATTGCGCGCAGCGTAACCCATTTTGAGCCCAACAACGAAACCGTCTGTTTTTTTCTTCACATAGGCAGGTTTCATTCGCGTTTTTGATCTAAGTCAAGGAAAATAGTTGCCGTGAATCCATAAAATTGCGATGTTTCATCAGAATTAAGGACTACCCGTGCGCACCAACCTGCCTGTCACCGGCATCGAATACCTGCTCAAGGACGGCCAGTCGATCGTTTCCAAGACCGACACCAAGGGCCGCATCACCTACGTCAACCCGGCCTTCATCGAAGTCAGCGGTTTCTCCGTCGACGAATTGCTGGGCAAGGCGCACAACATCGTGCGCCACCCGGACATGCCGCCGGAAGCCTTCGCCGACCTCTGGGCCACCCTGCAAGCCGGCGAACCCTGGACCGGCATGGTCAAGAACCGCCGCAAGAACGGCGATTTCTACTGGGTGGTGGCGAACGTGGTGCCGGTCAAGGAAAACGGCCGCGTGGTCGGCTACATGTCGGTCCGCACCCGTCCCGAGCGCGACCAGGTCAAGAAGGCCGAAGCGCTGTACCGGCGCTTCCGCGAGAAAAAAGCCGAGGGCCTGGCGATCCGCCGCGGCATCGTGGCCAAGAGCGGCTGGCGGGCGCGCCTGCTGGCGCTGCGCAGCATGCCGCTGGGACGCCGCCTCGGCCTGATGCTGGGATCGCAATCGGCGCTGCTGCTGGCGCTGGCCGCCGCTACCGACGGCACCGTGTGGCGCGTGCTGGCCGGTGCCGGCGCCGTCCTGACCCTGCTGGCCTGGGCCGAGCTGCAGCACGCCATCGTGGCACCGCTGGGGCAGGCGCGCGACGCCGTCAACGCCCTGGCCGGCGGCGACCTGTCGCACATGCCGCCCAGAGGGCGTGACGACGAGATGGGCAGCCTGCTGCTGGCGCTGCGCCAGCTGAAGGTGAACCTGACCGCGATCGTCGGCGACGTGCGGGCCAACGTCGGCTCGATCGAAGCGGCCACGCGCGAGATCGCCAGCGGCAACCACGACCTGGCGCAGCGCACCGAAGCCCAGGCCGCAAGCCTGGAGCAGACCGCCGCCAGCCTGGCGCAGGTGGCCGCCGCCGCCGGCCAGAACGTCGACAGCGCGGTCCGCGCGGACGGCCTGGTGGGCGCTGCCTCGAACGTCGCCGGCCGCGGCGGCGAGGCGGTGCAGGCGGTCGGCGCCACCATGGGCCAGATCAGCGGCTCGGCCACGCGCATCGTCGACATCATTGGCCTGATCGACGGCATTGCCTTCCAGACCAATATCCTGGCACTGAACGCGGCGGTGGAAGCGGCGCGCGCCGGCGAGCAGGGGCGCGGTTTCGCGGTCGTCGCTGGCGAGGTGCGCAGCCTGGCCCAGCGCTCGGCCGGCGCGGCCAAGGAAATCAAGGCGCTGATCGAGGATTCGGTCGAGAAGGTCGGCCAGGGCAACGACCAGGTCGGCGACGCCGGCCAGACCATGCGCGAAGTGGTGGCGTCGGTGCAGGACGCCGCCGTCATCATGCACGACATCACGCTGGCCTCGCGCGAGCAGGGACAGGGCATCGCCCAGGTGAATGCGGCGATGGCGGAACTGGATGCGATCACGCGCCAGAACGCGGCGCTGGTCGAGGAATCGGCTGCGGCATCGTCCAGCGTGGCGGAGCAGGCGGTGCATCTGTCGCAGGCGCTGGATGTGTTCAAGATCGATACGCGTTCACTTACTGCTTAATTAAAGGGCTCGGTGGTTTTTGATGTAAGTCAAAGATTTAGCTGAGCCCGATCAATAAACTCCTCGTAAAGATTTCCACATTGCATGGGCGATGTGGATCACCAGGAGTTTGTTACCATGAAATTGCACGACCTGCCGACCGTCGAATTCGACGCCGACCTGATTGCCCGTCTCGGCAAGGCCGGCCCCCGCTATACCTCCTACCCGACTGCCGACCGCTTCGGCGACGGCTTCGGCTACCGCGACTTCCTGCATGCCGTGGCCGACCGCCGTACGCGTGCCGGCGTCCGGCCGCTCTCGCTGTACCTGCATATCCCGTTCTGCGACACCGTCTGCTATTACTGCGCCTGCAACAAGATCGTCACCAGGAAGCGCGACAAGGCCGCCACCTACCTGGCTTACCTGAAGCGCGAGGTCGAGATGCAGGGGCGGCTGTTCGCCGGGATGAATGAGGTCGAGCAGTTGCATTTCGGCGGCGGCACGCCGACCTACCTGTCGGACGCGCAGATGGGCGAGCTAATGGACCACCTGCGGCGCTGCTTCCATTTTGCCGGCGATGCCGCCGGCGAATACGCGATCGAGGTCGATCCGCGCACCGTGTCGCCCGAGCGCGTACACAGCCTGCGGCGCCAGGGCTTCAACCGCATCAGCCTGGGCGTGCAGGATTTCGATGGCGACGTGCAGAAGGCGGTCAACCGCGTCCAGCCGGAGGAGGAGACGCGGGCCATCATCGGCGCCGCGCGTGCCGCCGGCTTCCGTTCGGTCAGCATCGACCTGATCTACGGCCTGCCGAAGCAGACCCCGGCCACGATGGCAGCCACGCTGGACAAAGTCATTGCTGCCGACCCGGACCGCATCGCGGTCTACCATTACGCCCACATGCCGCAGCTGTTCAAGCCGCAGCGCCGCATCCTGGACGCCGACATGCCCGACAGCGACACCAAGCTGCAACTGCTGCAGCTGTGCATCGAGCGCCTGGGCCGCGCCGGCTACGTCTACATCGGCATGGACCATTTCGCCAAGCCGGGCGACGACCTGGCCCTGGCCCAGCGCCAGGGCCGGCTGCAGCGCAACTTCCAGGGCTATTCGACGCACGCCGACGCCGACCTGGTGTCCTGCGGCGTTTCCGCCATTGGCGCGGTCGGGGCCACCTACAGCCAGAACGCCAAGACGCTGGACGACTATTACGACGCACTCGACCGCAACGAACTGCCGGTGGCGCGCGGCGTACGCCTGAGCATGGACGACGTGCTGCGGCGGGCCATCATCCAGAAGCTGATGTGCCAGTTCGAACTGTCGATCCCGGCGCTGGAGCAGGCGTTTCCGATCGTGTTCCGGCGTTATTTCGGGCGCGAGCTGGAGGCGCTGGCCGGGCTCGAACGGGATGGGCTGGTGAGCGTGGGGGAGGAGTGGATCAGCGTGAGCATGAAGGGGCGGTTGCTGATCCGGAATATCTGTATGGTGTTCGACCGGTATTTGAATAGCGTGGAGCCGCGACATTCGAAGACCGTTTAAGGTAGGACAGACACGTAATATGCACGTCGCCCCTGCGCAGGCAGGGGCCCAAGTTGGTGGCGTATCGCAAAACTTGGGCCCCTGCCTTCGCAGGGGCGACGGTTTTCAAGCTAACTTTTCAAGCCAACTATCGCTGGTTGAGCTAGCTGGTTGAGCTAATTTCGGCCAACTCACATCGTCGGCCCGCGCCCCGATCCTTCTTCCTTCTCGATCCGCTCCTGGCACTGGATGCAGGTCTGCACCGTCGGCGTCGCCAGCAGGCGTTCTTCCGGGATGTCGCAGCCGCACACCACGCAGATGCCGGCGCCGCCCGATTCCAGGCGGCCGATGGCGGCGTCGATCTCGTGCAGCATGTTGGTTTCGTGTTCGGCCAGGTGCTCTTCGTTATGGCTGAGCATTTCGCCGGCCGGGGCGTCGTCGTTCTGGCCCATGTGGGCATTCGGCGAGATCGCCGGGCGGTCGTCGGTGTCGCCGTCGGTACGGGCGTGGACGGTGGCGAGGATGTCTTCGCGGCTCTGGCGCAGGCGTTTGCCGAGTTCTTCGTGGAGTTCCGGTGAGATTGGCGGCATAGGTAAGTCCTTGGTACGTTATCGATCGCGTTGTTGATCGCGTTGTTGATTGTCTTGATAACAGTCTAGCCGATGCCTGCCGGGAGGCGCGCACGCGCGCGGAAGTTGGATTGGCTTGAAGGCCGTGATAGATTGATCGGCACCCATAGCGTACGAGGCCAGACGATGAGCATGCCATCCCAGCGCCCAGCCACCGAAGCCGACCTCGTGGCCCTCTGGGCGCTGCGCACCCGTGCCGTGCGGAGCAGCTGCGCAAGCCACTATCCGCCCGAAGTCATCGATACCTGGTCCGCGGCCGCGCCGCCGGCCACCATGCCGCTGCTGGTACGGGCCGGCGGCGGCATCGTCGCGGAAGACGCGGGCCGGCTGCTCGGCTATGCCGTGCTGGATGCCGAGACCGGCGAAGTCGATGCGGTGTTCGT
Organism: Massilia phyllosphaerae; assembly: GCF_034659755.1. NCBI lineage: Bacteria > Pseudomonadati > Pseudomonadota > Betaproteobacteria > Burkholderiales > Oxalobacteraceae > Massilia > Massilia phyllosphaerae. The sequence goes on along the minus strand of NZ_JAXSQX010000005.1, from coordinate 439,821 downwards.
CGATCCCGGCGCGCACGGGCAGGGCATCGGGCGCGCCTTATTGGCGGCACTGGAAGCGATGGCGCGCGCGCAGGACCTCGACCGGCTGTTCCTGTCGGCGTCGCTGAATGCGGTGCCGTTCTACGAGCGCGCCGGGTTCCGCGCGCTGCGCGAGCGGCTGGTCGCGCACCGCAGCGGGATCGCGATTCGGGCGCTGCAGATGGAAAAACGGCTTGGAGCGGCCTGACAAAACCTCCATGACTGCGTTGCATCGTCGCGCCGAGCAGTTGCCGACCCGGCCTACTGTCTTCGCGGTCCGCCGCTGCGGCGATACGCCGGCAAGCCGCATCTCTTGCCCTGAAGGTTTTGTTAGGCGCTCTTACGCCATCGGGCTGCACTGCGCCGTGCCCGCCGCCATCGCCTGCAATCGAGCCGGCTCCAGCAGCACGATCTCGCGCTTGTCCACCTGCACCAGCCCCGTCTTCTTGAAGCGCGACAGCAGGCGGCTGATGCTTTCGATGGTCAGTCCCAGGTAATTGCCGATGTCCTCGCGCGACATGCGCAGCTGGAAGCGGGTCGGCGAGTACCCGCGGGCGGCGTAGCGCGACGACAGGTTGACCAGGAACACGGCAAAGCGCTGCTCGGCGCGCATGTTGCCGAGCAAGAGCATGACGTTCTGCTCGCGCGTGATTTCCTGGCTCATGATGCGGTGGAAGTGGCGCAGCAGCGCCGGTACCTGGCCGAACAGCTCTTCCAGGCGCGCGAACGGGATCTCGCAGACTTCGCTGTCTTCCAGCGCCACCGCGTCGCAGTGGTGGCGGTCGCCGCTGATCGCGTCCATGCCCAGCAGTTCGCCGGCCATCTGGAAGCCGGTGATCTGGGATGCGCCGGCCGCGTTCACCTGGTAGGTCTTGAAGTGGCCGAAGCGCACCGCGTACAGGTTGCGGAAGGGTTCGTCCATCGCATACAGGCGCTCGTCGCGCACCAGGCGCCGGCGGCGGCCGATGATCTGGTCGAGGCGCTCCATGTCGGCGTCTTCCAGGCCCATCGGCAGGCACAGCTGGTGCATGCTGCAGGCCGAGCATTTGGCCTTCAGTGCCTGGACGTTCAGCGGCTGCTCGATGGCAGGGAATTCGGTGGAGCGCATGGGAGGTAAGGGCCGTCAATACCCCGCCATTATAGCTGTTCACTTTCTGCCACCCAATGCATTCGAGGCCTTGTAGCCGCTGCGCGGCCTGGACGCCCACGTCTAGCGAGCGTGTGCCCCCCGTTCGCTGGACGGGCGTGCTGGCGTTGCCTGTCGTCATGCATGCGGCGGGCACGCGCTGGCACGTAAACCGGCCGCGCATGCAAGGCGGTTCAACCGTGCGCGTTCCGTCCTTACGAGCGTCTACACTTTCCGTAAGAATTTATTAACGGGAGAACCATGGTTCCTCAGCAGCCAGACGCATCCGTTAGCCTGCCGCTCGGCGGCGAGGACCAGGCGCGTGCCGATTTCTATGCCTTGCTGGCGCGCCTGCTGCTGGTGCCACCCGATGGCGGCCTGCTGGCAGCCCTGGCCGAGTCGGAGCCGGTCTCTGCCGCCGGCGAGTTCGCGCTGGAAGATGCCTGGCTGAAGCTGACGCAAGCCGCCAGCGTGGTCGACGCCGGCGCGGCGTCCGACGAGTTCGCGCTGCTGTTCCTGAGCACCGGCAACCCGCTGCTGAATCCCTTCGGTTCCTTCTATCTCACCGGCCACCTGAACGACGTGCCGCTGGTCCAGCTGCGCCACGACCTCGCGCGCCTGCGCCTGGCGCGCGCGCCCGGCGCCGGCGAGTCGGAAGATCACCTGGGCGCGCTGTGCGAGACCATGCGCGTGCTGATCCAGGGCGCGCCGGGCGTCGGCCGGCAGCCGCTGCTGGTCCAGAAACAGTTTTTCGAAGCGCACATCCGCCCCTGGTATGCGGCCTGCCTGGCCGATATCGCGCATGCCGAGGGGGCGAATTTCTACCGCGTCGTGGCCGCCGTGGCCGACGCCTTCCTGTCGATCGAAGCCCAGGCCTTTTCGGTGCTGGATGCCGATGACCTGATTGCAGCCTGAGGACATACATGGACAAGGAACAGAAACCCGACTTCACCCGACGCAGCCTGCTGAAGGCCGCGCCCCTGGGTGCGCTGGCGGTGGCCGCCGCCGCCGGTGCGAAGGAAGCCGAAGCCCCGGCCGCCGTGCCGGCGCCGGACCCGGCCAAGCCGCGCGGCTACCACGAGACCGAACACATCCGTAACTACTACCGCACCGCTGCGTACTGGTAAATCGAGGAAATGTCATGACCCTGGTGAAAACATCGCGCGACAGCGGCTCAGGTAATAACACCAAGCGCCGCCGCTTCCTGGTCGGGGCCGGCGTCACCGCCGGCGCCGGCGCACTCGCGCGCCACCTGCCGCTGAACATGATGCAGCCGGCCACCGCCGCCGAGCCTGTGCAGGCCGAACCGACGACCGAGATCAAGCACACCGTCTGCAGCCACTGCTCGGTCGGTTGCTCGGTCGAGGCGGTGGTCAGCAACGGCGTCTGGGTGCGCCAGGAAGCGGCCTTCGATTCGCCGATCAACATGGGCGCCCACTGCGCCAAGGGCGCGTCGGTGCGCGAACACGGCTTCGGCGAGCACCGCCTGCGCTACCCGATGAAGCTGGTGAACGGCAAGTACGAGCGCATTTCCTGGGACCAGGCCATCAACGAGATCGGCGACAAGCTGCTGCAGCTGCGCCAGCAGTCCGGTCCGGATGCGCTGATGCTGATCGGCAGCTCCAAGCACAGCAACGAGCAGGCCTACCTGCTGCGCAAATGGGTCTCGTTCTGGGGAAGCAACAATTGCGACCACCAGGCGCGCATCTGCCACTCGACCACGGTGGCCGGCGTGGCCCAGACCTTCGGCTACGGCGCGATGACGAACTCGTTCAACGACCTGCACTACAGCAAGGCCGTACTGTTCATCGGGTCGAATCCGGCCGAGGCGCACCCGATCTCGATGCTGCACTTCCTGCACGCCAAGGAGCTGGGCGCGAAGATGATCGTGATCGACCCGCGCTTCACCCGCACCGCGCGCTTCGCGCATCACTACGTGCGCGTGCGCCCCGGTACCGATATCCCGCTGGTGTGGGGCATCGTCTGGCACATCTTCGCCAACGGCTGGGAAGACAAGGAATTCATCGCCAATCGCACCTACGGCATGGAAGACGTGCGCAAGGAAGTGGCGAAATGGACCCCGGAAAAGGTAACTGAAGTGACGGGCGTGCCGGAATCGGCGGTGCGCATGGCGGCCGAGATGCTGGCCACCAACCGGCCGTCGTCGGTGGTCTGGTGCATGGGCATCACCCAGCACCACGTCGGCACCGCCAACGTGCGCGCACTCTCGATCCTGCAGCTGGTGCTGGGCAATATCGGCAAGCCGGGCGGCGGCGCCAATATCTACCGCGGCCACGACAACGTCCAGGGCGCAACCGACGTCGGCCCCAACGGCGACTCGCTGCCGGGCTACTTCGGCCTGGCCGAAGGCGCCTGGAAGCACTTCGCCAGCGTCTGGGGCGTCGACTACGACTGGATCAAGGCGCGCTTCGGTTCCAAGGAACTGATGGAAAAACCGGGCATCACGGTGTCGCGCTGGTTCGACGCCGTGCTCGAGGAAAACAAGTACGTCGACCAGCCGAGCAACCTGAAGGCCGTGATCTATTGGGGCCACGCGCCCAACAGCCAGACCCGCCTGCCGGACATGAAGGCGGCGATGCAGAAGCTCGACATGCTGGTCGTGGTCGACCCGTACCCGAGCATGACGGCGTCGATGCACGGGCGCCAGGACGGCGTCTACCTGCTGCCAGCGGCGTCGCAGTTCGAATCGCAGGGTTCGGTGACCGCCTCGAACCGCTCGATCCAGTGGCGCGAGCGCGTGATCCAGCCGCTGTTCGAGTGCAAGACGGACCATGAAATCATGTACCTGTTCGCCAAGAAGCTCGGCTTCGGCGAACAGCTGGTCAAGAACATCAAGGTCGTGCACAACGAACCGGTGATCGAAGACATCCTGCGCGAAATTAATCGCTCGTGCTGGACCATCGGCTACACCGGCTGCTCGCCCGAGCGCCTGAAGCTGCACATGCAGAACAAGCACACCTTTAACCCGACCACGATGCGCGCCGACGACGGCCCGTGCAAGGGCGATTACTACGGCTTGCCGTGGCCGTGCTGGGGCACGCCGGAAATGAAGCACCCGGGTACGCCGATCCTGTACGACCTGAACAAATCCGTGGCCGAAGGCGGCCTGCCGTTCCGCGCCAACTGGGGCGTCGAGCACAACGGAGAGAGCCTGCTGGCCGCCGATGGCTCGTTCACGAAGGACAGCGAGATCGACACCGGCTACCCCGAGTTCGACCACGTGTTCCTCAAGAAGCTGGGCTGGTGGGATGACCTCACGCCGGAAGAAAAGATCGCCGCCGAGGGCAAGAACTGGAAGACCGACCTCTCGGGCGGCATCCAGCGCGTGGTGATCTCGCACGGCTGCGCGCCCTACGGCAACGCCCGCGCCCGCGCCAACGTCTGGAACTTCCCGGACCCGGTGCCGACCCACCGCGAACCGCTGCTGTCGCCGCGGCGCGACCTGGTCGCCAAGTACCCGACCTACGACGACAAGGCCGCCTTCCTGCGTCTGCCGACGCTGTACAAATCGGTGCAGCAGGTCGACTTCTCAAAGGACTTTCCACTGATCATGACCTCGGGCCGCCTGGTCGAATACGAGGGCGGCGGCGAGGAAACCCGTTCCAACCCGTGGCTGGCCGAGCTGCAGCAGAACATGTTCTGCGAAGTCAATCCGGAAGACGCCGCCCAGATCGGCGTCAAGCTGGGCGACTTCATGTGGGTCGAGACCCCGACCGGCGCGCGCCTCAAGCTGATGGCGATGGTGACCCAGCGGGTGCCGATCGGCATCGTCTGGATGCCGTTCCACTTCGGCGGCTGGTGGATGGGCGAAGACCTGGAGAAGCACTATCCGGAAGGCGGGGCGCCGACGGTTCGCGGCGAAGCCGTCAACACCGGCTGGACCTATGGCTACGACGCCGTGACGATGATGCAGGAAACCAAGGTATCGCTGTGCCGCCTGGTGCGGGCATGAGGGCGACAAGCGACGGTAAATGACAGTTGGGCGAGCTGTAGGACGCACATTATGCACGTCATTCCCGGCACTGCCGGAAACGACTCCCCGCGCAGGCGGGGACCCAAGTTGTACGCGTTGTCGAGGCGCAAGCACAACTTGGATTCCCGCCTGCGCGGGAATGACGTTAGTGAAGGTAACGAGAGTAGAGAGCGAGGCTGGCAATGACCGCAAGAATGAAGTTCATCTGCGACACCGAACGCTGCATCGACTGCAACGGTTGCGTGACCGCCTGCAAGAACGAACACGAGACCCCATGGGGCGTCAACCGCCGCCGGGTGGTCACGATCAACGACGGCATCCCCGGCGAGCGCTCGGTCTCGGTGGCCTGCATGCACTGCACCGACGCCCCCTGCCTGGCGGTGTGCCCGGTCAACTGCATCTACCACACCGAGGACGGCATCGTGCTGCACTCGAAGGACCAGTGCATTGGTTGCGGCTACTGTTATTACGCCTGCCCGTTCGGCGCGCCGCAGTTCCCCGAGACCGGCCTGTTCAACCACCGCGGCAAGATGGACAAGTGCACCTTCTGCGCCGGCGGCCCGGAACCGGATACCTCGGAAGCGGAATTCAAGAAATACGGCCGCAACCGCATCGCCGAAGGCAAGCTGCCGGCCTGCGCCGAGATGTGCGGCACCAAGGCCTTGATCGGCGGCGACGCCAACGTGATCGCCGACATCTACCGCCAGCGCGTCGAGACGCGCGGCTACGGTCCGGAACTGTGGGGCTGGAAGATCGCCTACGGCAAGCCGAAACGTGGCGGCGAGATCAAGGCCACGGGCGACGCGCCGCGCGAGAACCAGAACCTCAAGGATTCGCAGAACGATACGGGGAGGCTGCCGACATGAAGCGCTTGTTGCTATTGATGGTGCCACTGTGGGTGCTGACCGGCTGCCTCGAAGTCGAGCAGCATCCGAACTGGGTCAAGGGCCAGTACGCCGGCAAGAAGGACAACCGCCCGTTCGAAGTGCATTTCCACAAGGACAGGCTGGCGTGGTGGGGCACGGTTGCCAACCGCAACATGCACCAGAACGAATACAACCGGGCCAACCCGTAAAGGAGCCGCCATGCGAATCGATTTGCGCGCCGCGCTTGCCTCCGTGCCGTGGTTGATCCGGTTTGCCCTGCTGGGCACGATGCTGTTCGTGTTCGCGACCCATCTGGCGCACGCGGGCGTACCGAACAACCGCGCCGAGCCGGCTTACGCGGAAGAACAGACCATGCTGCAACTGCAGCAGGATGCGCGCGTGCCCGAGCCCGGCCTGGCCGACAAGTCCTCGGGCCGCGTGCACGTCGACCGTCACTACCTCGGCCAGTACGGCAGCACCGAAGCCAACGTGATCGTCCAGCGCGGCGGCAACCAGTGGCGCGTGTGGCGCAACGGCCCGATCGCGACCATCATGGGCACCTTGCTGGTGCTGGTGATCGCCGTCATCTTCGTGTTCTACCGCGTGGTCGGCCCGGCGCGTACCGACGCGCCCGACACCGGACGCCGCCTGCAGCGTTTTAACGGCTGGGAGCGCTGGGTGCACTGGGCCACCGCGATCAGCTTCGTGATCCTGGCCGTCACCGGCCTCCTGATCACCTTCGGCAAGAAGCTCTTGATCCCGCTGTTCGGCCACGACGTGTTCTCGATGTTCGCCTACGTCTCCAAGTACCTGCACAATTTCCTCGGCCCACTGTTCATCGTGTGCTCGGTGCTGATGTTCTTTACCTTCCTGCGCCGTAACTTCCCGCGCAAGATCGACTGGCTGTGGGTCAAGCAGGGCGGGGGCCTGGTCCAGCACAAGCACGTGCCGGCCGGCTTCTTCAACGCCGGCGAAAAGACCTGGTTCTGGTTCGGCGTCGTGCTGCTGGGCCTGGTGATGTCGATCAGCGGCCTGATTCTCGACTTCATCGGCTTCGGCCAGACCCGCTACATGCTGCAGGTGGCGAATTACCTGCACATGATAGGCGCCACCTTCTATATCGCCGCCGGCATGGGCCATGCCTTCATCGGTACCTGGGGCACCCCGGGCGCCTACGAGGCGATGCGCCACGGCACCGTCGACGAAGCCTGGGCCAAGGCCCACCATCGCCTGTGGTACGAGGAAGTCAAGGCGGGCGTGCCGCCCGGCACCTTCGACGACCAGGTGCCGACCGACGTGCCGCCACCGGACAACCCGCCGCCCCCGGGCGGCATGCGGCCGCGCCCCGGCCCGGCCCACTGAGGACAGCGGCATGAAAGCATCGACTTATCCGATACCGGGCGTACTGCTGGCCCTGACCCTGGCCGTGGCCGGCTGCAAGGACCACGGCGACAGCGCCCAGATCAAGACCAAGTTTCCCGGCATGGTGACCGCGGGCGGCGGCACCAGCGGCCAGGTGATGGCGGCGCATGGCGGTCCGAAGACCGACGCCACCTATGCCGGCGGCACGCCGGGCATCGCAGGCGGTGCCGGCGGCAACACCTCCGGCGCGGGCACCGGCGGCACCACCACCGAGACGGGCCACGGTCCGAGTTCGGGCGTCAGCAACCCAGGCGCCGCCAGCGGCACGACCCAGCAGCACTCCGGCCACAACACGCCGCCGCCGGCCCCCCCCCCGCCGGAATCGGGCAACGGCGCGCCGCAGCCGGCTGGGGCCCACCGCGACCCGGGCGCCAGCCAGGCCGCGCCCGGACGTTGAGGAGAACGCAATGACCACCAAGACCATGATGCTGGCCGCGGCGCTGCTGGCAACGGCCTCGGCCTCGCTACCGGCGTGGGCCGCACTGCCGGCCCCGACGCCGGCCCAGCAGCAGGCCGCCGACGCCAAGAAAGCCCAGGCCGCTGCGCAGGCGGCCAAGGACAAGGAAAGCCTGGCGGCTTCGATGGATGCGGTCAGCAGCCGCTGGCGTGGCCGCGCCGCCCAGCAGGGCTGGAAGACGCATCCGCCGGTGGCGATTGCAGCCGCCGCGCCCGCCCCAGCAGCGCCCGGCGTGGCGACGCCCGGCGTGGCGACACCGGCGGGCGCATCCGCCGGCGGGATCGTCACCGCAGCCGGCGCCGGCGGCCAGCAGGCCGGGCAAATGCCAGCGTCGCCCGCCAACCCGATCGTCAAGAGCGAAAAATGGGGTACCGCACCGCCGAGCGAAGACCAGAAGGCCGGCCCGACCAAGGCCGTGCCGCATGGCGCCGAGCCGACGGTCCAGAAAGGGTCACCAGAGAACGTGAGCAAGAAAAAATGAAAATGGGAAGCATGCCGATCGCGGTGCTGATGCAGCGCCGCAGCGTCCAGCACCGCTGGGCCGATGAAGCCTGGGCCGCCGTCGGCATCGTGCCCGACCGCGGCAACCTGCCGCCGGTCCAGATGCTGAGCCAGTCGCCCGAGCGCGACTATTACCTGGTCTCCGGCCTCGAGCTGGAACTCTACCCGGACGAAAACGAAGGCTATTACGAGAACTGCATGGCGCCGGAATCGAAGGTGTTCGTGATGTGGCGCATGGAAGAGGGCAAGGCGATGCCGGTGCGCGCCTCGGTCAGCTACGTCGAGGGCACGCGCATGTTCGACTCGGGCGAGAACGCCGACGGCGTCGATATGCCGGCCGAGGTCTACAGTTGGGTGGCCGGCTACCTGCGCGAGCACTACCAGCCCAAGCCGCGCCGCGGACGGCAGCACGGATGACCATGGCCGAAGAAGGCTTCCTGCGGCGCTGGGCACGGCGCAAGACTGAAACCCTGGCGGGCATCGAGCCGGCACCCGAGCCGGCAGTGGAAACCGCCGCCGAACCCGTGGTCGAATCCCCTGCGCCACGCATGCCGGCGACCGAAGCGGTGCCTGTAGCGCACGCCGCGGCGCCGATCGTCTTGCCGACGATGGACGATGTGGCGCAACTGACCAGCGATTCCGACTTCTCGGCTTTCGTCGCGCGCGGCGTCGACCAGGCCGTGCGCCGCAGCGCGCTCAAGAAACTGTTCGCCGATCCTCACTTCAACGTGATGGACAAGCTCGATATGTACATGGACGACTACAATGTCGCCAGTCCGATGCCGGCGGACATGCTCGCTTCGCTGAAGCATTCGAAAAGCTTTTTCGACCAGGCGGCCGAAGACGCCCGCAAGCGTGCCGAGGCGGAGGCCAGGGCCGAGGCGGGCGGGGTGCTGGCGGCTTCGCAGCCGGTCACGGAGCAGCCTGGCCCGGCCGAGGCAGCGCAGGTGCAGGTACGGCAGGATGGCGGGGACGCCATCGGGCCGGCCGACGTGCCCGGGATGGCCGTGCTGCCGGCCGATATGCAGATCGTGCCGCAAAGCGCCATGATCATGCAAAAACAACCATAATCATAAAAACGACCACCTGAACCAGAGACAGAATGAATATCCGCTTTATCGAAGGACAGGGCGCCGACCCGGAGCAGGAGCGCCGCAACGCGCTGGCCAAGGTCGCCGCCATCGTGGCGCTCGATGCGCAGGGCATGCCCGAGGCGATCGACAGCGTCGGCTACCGCTCGGCCGGCAAGACGCTGGTCATCGGCGCCGCTGGCGACGTGCTGCCCCACGCCGACCGCCTGGCCGCGGCGCTGCCGGTGACCGTGCTGCTGACCGATGGCGCCGACGGCGGCCAAGCCGGAGAACGTCCTGGCTTGCGCCTCTACCCCGTGTCCCAGGTACGCGGCCTGGTGCTGAGCGGCTGGCTCGGCGCCTTCCATGCTACCTGGCAGGCGCCGGGACAGCCGCCCCAGCAGGAACGCTTCGACCTGGTGCTGGACCTCGGCGCCACGCCGCAGATCGCCTCCCACCAGAAGCCGCACGGCTACTACGCGCCCGGCGCGGACGAGGCCGAACGCGCGGCCGCGCTCGAGGCCGTCACCGACATGGTGGGCGACTTCGAAAAGCCGAAGTACTTCGCCTATAAAGAGCGCCTGTGCGCCCACAGCCGCAATGCACGCACCGGCTGTAACGCCTGCATCGAGGTGTGCTCTGCCGGCGCGATCGAAGGCGCGGGCAACCTGGTCAAGGTCAATCCCTACCTGTGCGCCGGCTGCGGCGCCTGCTCGACCGTGTGCCCGACCGGCGCCATGACCTACGCCTACCCGGCGCCCCAGCACACGGGAGGGCGCCTGAAGGCGCTGCTGCAGGCGTACTTCGAGGTCGAAGGCAGCGAACCGGTGGTGCTGCTGCACAGCGAATCCGGCGGCCACCTGCTGGCGAACCTGCCGGAGCCGGTGCCCGCGCGCGTGCTGCCGGTGGCGCTGCACCACACCGCATCGACCGGGATCGAGGTCTGGCTGACCGCGCTGGCCTATGGCGCCAGCGGTGTGACCGTGCTCATGACCGACGACGATGCGCCCCAGTACACGGCGGCGCTCGACCAGCAGATGGGGTTCGCGCAGCAGGTGATGGATGGCCTGGGTTACGCCGGCCCGCACTTGCAGCTGCTGCGGGTGAGCAGTCCGGCCGAGCTGGCGCCGGCCCTGCACCACGCGCCGCGCGGCGAGGTGCCGCCACAACGCGCCGGCTACAACATCGCGCTCGAGAAGCGCAATACGCTGGATTACGCCCTCGACCATCTGTACCGCCACGCGCCGCAACAGGTTCCCGAGATCCCGCTGGCCCCGGGCGCCCCGTTCGGCGCGCTGGCGCTGAACCGCGACACCTGCAGCCTGTGCATGGCCTGCGTCGGCGCCTGCCCGGCCTCGGCCCTGCAGGATGGGCAGAGTGCTCCGCAGCTGCGCTTCATCGAAAAGAATTGCGTGCAATGCGGTCTGTGCGCCGACACCTGCCCCGAAAACGCGATCGCGCTGGTGCCGCGCCTCTCCTTCTCGGAGTCGCGCAAGCAGGCGGTGCTGCTCAACGAAACCCAGCCCTTCCACTGCATCCGCTGCAGCAAGCCCTTCGGCACGCTGCGCATGATCGAGGGCATGCTGGCGCGCCTGGCCTCGCATCCGGCCTTTGCAGGCAACCTCGACCGCATGAAGATGTGCGGCGACTGCCGCGTGATCGACATGCTGCAGCCACAGGACGAGATGAAGGTGACGACGCTGCGGCGCGAATGAACCCTTGATGCCCGGTGCATCTGCCGTGGCCGCCGGAGTCGTGGCAGAATGGTGCGGACAATAACCGCAGAGCGGGGCGGCGCAAGCCGTCATCGCTCGTGACACCACGCACAGGAGACAACCATGGCCGCAACATCCCCGGGCGCGCGCTTCTTGGCCGCGCGCGACTTCCTCCAGCAGCACCGCACCGACTACGACACCGCCTACCGCGACTACCGCGCGCCCGAACTCATCGACTTCAACTGGGCGCTCGACTACTTCGACGGCCATGCCCAGGGCAATGCCACCCCGGCCCTGTGGGTGGTCGAGGAAGACGGCAGCGAACGCAAGATCAGCTACGCCGAGATGGCCGAACGTTCGTCGCAGGTGGCCAACTGGCTGCGCGAGTGCGGCGTCGGCCGCGGCGACCGCATCCTCCTGATGCTGCCCAACCGCGTCGAGCTGTGGGAAATCATGCTGGCCGGGATCAAGCTGGGCGCGGTGCTGGTGCCGACCACGATGCTGGTGTCCACCGCCGACCTCGAGGACCGCATGGAGCGCGGGCAGATCCGCCACGTGATCGCGCAAACGTCTGAAGCGCACAAGTTCGCGTCGCTGGAGGGCGGCTATACCCGCATCGCGGTCGGTGGCAGCGCCACCGGCTGGCGTGACTTCGACGACAGCCGCCACGCGGCGCAAGGCTTCACGCCGGACGGCGTGACCAAAGCCAGCGATCCGCTGCTGCTGTACTTCACTTCCGGTACCACCGCGAAGCCGAAGCTGGTCCTGCACAGCCACCAGAGCTACCCGGTCGGCCACCTGTCGACCATGTACTGGATCGGCCTGCAACCGGGCGACGTCCACTGGAACATCAGCTCGCCCGGCTGGGCCAAGCACGCTTGGAGCTGCTTTTTCGCGCCGTGGAACGCCGGCGCCACCGTGTTCGTCTACAACTACGAACGCTTTTCGGCGCGCGCCTGCCTCGACACCATCGTGCGCTGCGGCGTGACCTCGCTGTGCGCGCCGCCGACCGTGTGGCGCATGATGATCAAGGAAGACCTGCGCGCCTGGCAGCCGCCGCTGCGCGAGCTGGTCGGGGCAGGGGAGCCGCTGAACCCCGAAGTAATCGAGCAGGTCGAGCGCGCCTGGGGCATCCGCATCCGTGACGGCTACGGCCAGTCCGAGACCACCTGCCAGGTCGGCAATTCGCCGGGCCAGCCCGTCAAGCCCGGCTCGATGGGGCGGCCGCTGCCGGGCTACCGCATCGAACTGCTGGACGGCGACGACCAGCCTGCCGACGAGGGCGAGATCGCCATCGTGACCGACCCACGGCCGCTCGGCCTGATGCTGTGCTACGAGGGCGACGAAGCCAAGACCGCGGACGTGATGCGCGCCGGCCGCTATCGCACCGGCGACAGCGCCACCGTCGATGCCGACGGTTACTATTTCTACGTCGGCCGCAACGACGACGTGTTCAAGTCCTCCGACTACCGGATCAGCCCCTTCGAACTCGAGAGCGTGCTGATCGAGCATCCGGACGTGCTGGAAGCGGCCATCGTGCCCAGCCCCGATCCGCTGCGCCTGTCGGTGCCCAAGGCCTTCATCGCGCTGCGTCCCGGCGTGGAACCGACGCGCGAACTGGCCGCCGCCATCTTTGCCTTTGCGCGCGAGCGGCTGTCGCCCTATAAACGCATCCGGCGGCTGGAATTCAGCGAGCTGCCGAAGACGATTTCGGGCAAGATCCGGCGCGTGGAATTGCGCAAGGCCGAGGCGGCGGGTGGGCGCAACGAGACCGAATATCGCGAGGAAGACTGCGGTGCATGATGAAAAAGACCGGGAAGCAGTTGCTCAAGGAGTCTTTCACCAAATCCTTTGATGAACGGTATGCCGAAGCATCCAGGAACGAGCGGATAGGGTATTGGATTTGTGTAATCATCGTTTTTGGGATCATGTTCCTGATGTGGCACGCCAAATAGGTCAGCGCGCATTTGCTCGACCGGCATGAAAGGAAATATCGATGGCAGATACGGTTCTTGCCGAGGCAGGTGAACGATGAAACGCAGGCGCGTAGTCGAATTGGTTTGGTGCCTCCCACTTTGTGCTCTGCTCTGTGTTGCCACCATTGCCGTCGTTCTGTTCAGGCTATTCTCGGTCACATTTTTCTGGACCACCACGTCCGCATGGGCTGTCGTTCCAGCGCTCGTGATCATTGCATTGCTTTTCGTAGGGGGCTTGACGCGCGCGGCAAGACGATACGCGGCGGCAGCCCTCGTCGTCTGCTACCTCGGTAGTGTCTACTTTGACGGCTGGCGCACGATCGTTACCCGAATCGCCGACGGTGGGAATGCGTGGTTTGAAGGAACTGAAACGGCGATTATTCTATTCTTTGCCCTGCTTCATCAAATACCAAACGGGCGCTTGAATGATCCAGCCACCTGACAGCGGCAGGAGGGTTCGAGCCGCCGCATATGGTTACATCACCTGCGAACATCCAGCTTGGGTCGATGCCGAACCAGATGCATGCTGAGCAATGCGTCAGATGACCACAGTCAACGGTGCGCATTGGCGACGTGCATCGGTTTACCATGGCGAATAACACTGCAACACGCGATCGCCAACCTGTACGAGGGCTTGTTTGAACCGGTCTGCTGTGGAACCAGTACTTTCAAATTGTTTAGCAAGGACAAGCCATGCGTTCCTACCCGTCTGATAGCCCCCAAGCCGTTTGCCGATTGCTTGCTTTGACCGTGATCAGTGATGGCGGTGGATCGCCGTCCGAAATAGCGGCCACTTACCGATTGAGCATCCTCGACCATGCCGGCATTGAAGACGATGTCTTCGATCAAGTCGTTCGCGACTTGACCACCGATCTTCCGACCAACGCTGACGGCTTGGCCAAAGTGGACGCCGTCACCGTCGATCAGTGTTTAGCAGAAATTACGCGGCCAGACCTCAGACTACGTTTATGGAAGGCCATGTGGAAATTGGCATACGCGGACGATCGTTTTGCCGATGGTGAATTCGCCTTGCTTCACCGAGCGACGGAGGCTTGGGGAATCGAGGCGGATGCCGAGGGTAATGGAAGGATTGCGGGTGCCGAGGTCGATTAGCGCGTTGAGCGATGAGGCGATGACGGCGACCCTGGACGGATCGCCGTCGCCATATCGAATCAGCGCTCGCCCCTGAGCGTATAGACCGGCTTCTCGGTGTCGCCTTTCTCCACCATCGCCAGCAGCCGCTCCAGTGTCGCGCGTTCCCCGTCCTCCTTCGCAGATGACAGCTGCTTGCGCAGAATGGCGGCATGCGCCGTCTGCAAGGCCTGCGCCGCCGGCACGGCGATGTCCGGTTTGACGCCGACATGCTCCCAGTTGGTCTTGGTGACGGCATTCGTCGTGCGCGCGGTCGGGATCGCCACCACGATACCGTGGCTCGCGCTGAACCAGCCCACCGGATTCGAGCCGCCGCCGGTGGTTTCGCCGACCAGCGTCCCGCGCTTCTGCACCTGGAAGTCATAGGCGCAATCCTCCCCGCCGGAAAACGTGCGGGCCGAGGTCAGCACGTACACGGGCTTGTCGTAACGTTGCGCGACCGACGGCACGGTCCAGATCTGCCGCGTCGTGTCGGTCGCACGGTTGTAGATGTCGATCAGGTGTCGGTCGTCGCCGAGCGCGAAGAAGTGGCTCATCAGGTAAGCCACGCTGGCTGGACTACCGCCGCCGTTGCGGCGCAGGTCGAGGATCAACGCATCGGTTCCCGCCATCAGTGACATCGCCGCGGTGTAGGCCGGGCCCGTGAAGGTCGTGTTGCCGAAGCCGCGCAGCTCGATGTAGCCGACGTTGCCGGGAAGGCGTTCGATCTTCTCGATGCCGAACCCTTGGCGCGCCGCCTGCTCGCGCGCCTCGTCCAGCTCGGCGTGGGTGGGCAGGCTGCGGGCGCCGCTGTACTCGCGAAAACTGTCGTCGAGCCTGGTGCCGAAATGCAGGTCACCGCTGAAGGCGCGCAGGTCTGTCGCCAAAGCTTCGCTGAATGCCTTCGTCGTGGCGGCGGACGCATAGCCGTTGTCGGCATTTTTCCTGGCAAGCGCGCGGCCGACCCGTTCGGCCACGGCGGGGGCGATGTAATTCGCCTTGAGTTTCGTCGCCAGTGTCTGCACGATCGCGGTGCGATCGGACGCGTTCAAGGCGCTGTCCGCCGCCGCCAGGGCGGGAAACGCCAACAGGGTGCTCAGTACAATGCTCGCAATTACACTCTTTTTGCCTGACATGACTTCCTCCATTTTGGACTGACTTGCGTTTCTGACGTATGGAAGCGTTCACCTTAGGCGCCAACCGACCGGCGGTCCAAGCAAATGCGCCGACCCGTGCATACGCTGCGGCCATGCGGTTGAGTCGTTGCATTGGTACGCGAGCAGATGGCGAATTCTCGCCAATTATTGCAGTAGCGTAAATATTTCCGCCGCGTTACCATGGCCGGCCTTCCTGTCACAAGGTCGTCCATCATGCGTATCGCACCCCCGCTGTTGTCACTGTCGCTGCTGCTGTTGGCCTTTTTCGCCGGCGTCACCGCCAAGGCGGCCGATGCCCCGGTCCCGCTGACCGCCTTCTTCGGCAATCCCGGCGTGAGCGGCGCCAAGCTGTCGCCGGACGGCAAGCGCCTGGCCATGCTGGTGAATAACGAGAGCGGGCACGACCAGCTCGGCGTGATCGACCTGGCCGACAATGCGATCAAGGTGGTGGGCACCTTCAGGGATGCCGACGTCGGCTATTTCGAGTGGGTCAACAACGGCCGCCTGGTCTACGATTCGCGCGACAAGTCCACCGCGCCGGGCAAGGAGCGCTACGCACCCGGATTGTTCGCCGTGAATGCGGATGGCAGCGTGCGGCGCCAGCTGGTCGACACCTTCGATCCCTGGGTCAAGGACGCGACCGTCCTGGAACGCGAAAAAATGCCCTGGAATACCTATGTGTTGCGTCAACCCGGCGCCCAGGATTCCGAGTGGGTGTATGTGATGAAGGTCAATTTCTCACGCGACGAGGGTATCGACGAGGTCGCGCTGGTCCGGCTCAATACCCTGAACGGTGCCAACGAGACGGTGAAGGCGCCGCGCTGGACGCGCCAATGGTGGCTCGACGCCAAGGGCCGGCCGGCGCTGGTGACCACGGTCGAGGACAACCGCGAGGTGCTGCATTACCTCGACGCCAAGACCGGCCAGTGGCGCAAGCTGGCGGACAGCGATGCCTTCCTGCGCAGCGAGGATGCGGTCACGCCGGTCGGCTTCGCGCCCGACGGCATGCTGTATGTGAGCAGCTACGGCAAGCGCGACAAGAGCGCGCTGTTCGCCTACGACCTCGCGGCCGGCAAGGTGGCCGCGACGCCGCTGGTCGACCTGGAACAGTACGACTTCAGCGGTGAGCTGGTGACGGACGCCACCCGCCTGCTCGGCGTGCGCTACACGATCGATACCGAGGCCGTGGCCTGGTTCGATCCCGCCATGAAACAGGCGCAGGAAGCGGTCGACAAGCTGCTGCCTGGGCGCGTGAACGCCCTCAGCGTTGCGGTACGCTCCACCACCCCGTTCGTGCTGGTCGAATCCTGGTCCGACCGCCAGCCGCCGGTCTTCATGCTGTACAACCGCGACACCGGCAAGCTGTCCAAGGTCGGCGAGAGCCGCCCGGCGATCGCGGCGGCGCGCATGGGGCCGCAGGCGCTGGTCCAGGCCACCGCGCGCGACGGCCGCACCATTCCGACCTGGGTCACGCTGCCGGCCAAGACCAGCGGCAAGAAGCTGCCGATGGTGGTACTGGTGCACGGCGGACCCTACGTGCGCGGCAATGATTGGCGCTGGAACGCCGAGAGCCAGTTCCTGGCCTCGCGCGGCTATGTCGTGCTGGAGCCGGAATACCGCGGCAGCACCGGGTACGGCGCGGCCCACTTCCACAGCGGCTGGAAGCAGTGGGGGCTGGCGATGCAGGACGATATCGCCGACGCCACGCGCTGGGCGATCGCCGAGGGCATCGCCGACCCGCAGCGCATCTGCATCGCCGGCGCCAGCTATGGCGGCTATGCGACGCTGATGGGGCTGATTCGCGATCCGCAGCTGTACCGCTGCGGCATCGACTGGGCCGGAGTGACCGATATCGAACTGATGTACGCCGGGCACTGGAGCCGCGCCGACGACCTGTCCGGTGCCTACAAGCGCTACGGCATGCCGAAGCTAATTGGCGATCCGGTGCAGGATGCGGCCCAGTTCACGGCCACCTCGCCGCTGAAGCAGGCGGCGCGCATCACCCAGCCGCTGCTGCTGGCCTACGGCGGTGCCGACCAGCGCGTGCCGCTCTACCACGGCCGCAAGTTCTACGACGCGGTCCGGCAAACCAACAAGAATGTCGAATGGGTCGTGTACCAGGAGGAAGGACATGGCTGGACCCTGGTCGAGACGCGCCTGGATTTCTGGGGCCGGGTCGAGAAGTTCCTGCAGAAGAATATCGGGCAGGGCGGCCAATAAGCCTGCGCAGCCGCTAGGCCGCGCGGGCTGCGCGGTAGAGCGCATCGTTGGCACAGGCCCCGGTCCGCAGCCGGGGCGGCGCGGCTTCGTGCACGGCCACCGGCTGTTCATTGCCCAGCAGGCTGACCATCGCCGGCAGGTCGCGGCCGTTGATCGCGGCCTGGAAGCGCAGGACCAGTTCGCGGCACAGCTTCTCCTCGGGCGAGGTCTCGCGCCTGTCCTCGCGCAGCCGGCGGCGCGCGCGCGACAGGTACTGGCGCGCATTCGGCGGCCGGGTCCCGAGCGCCGCCGCGATGTCGGCGTGGCTGCACTCGAACACCTCGTGCAGCACCAGCGCCAGGCGCTCGGCCGGCGACAGGCAGGCCAGCATCCGCGCCAGCGCGTTGCCCAGCCCGGCGCGGCGCAGCAGGGCGTCTTCCGGCGCCTCCGCAACCGCATCTGATACTGGATCGAAGGCCGCGTGCACCGCCAGCGCATCGCGCACCCGCCTGCGCAGGCGGTCGATCGACTGGTGCTGCACGACGGTGGTCAGCCAGGCCGCGGGCGTGGCCAGCACGACCTGGTCGGCACCCATCCATTTGATGAAACAATCCTGCACGATGTCTTCGGCTTCCGCCTCGCTGCCGACGATGCGGCGGCTGATGGCCGTCAGGCGCGGACGCAGCTGCTGGAACAGCGCGCCGGCGGGATCGATCTGGGATGGCATCGTGGTCTCCTGTCGTGGTAGGTACTGCCTGACGCTTGGGGCACGGCGGATGTGACACGCCGGCAAGATATTTCATGCGCCGTCACACCGGCCGGGTCCGCAGGCGTCAAGCGCGGGATTCAACTCTACCGCGAAAGGAAGACCATGACTGCGACAATGCCTCTCGGACTGGGCCTGGTGCCCACCGTGATCGAACAGACCGGCCGCGGCGAGCGCGCCTACGACATCTACTCGCGCCTGCTGAAGGAGCGTGTGATCTTCCTGGTCGGCGAGGTGACCGAACAGTCGGCCAACCTGATCGTCGCCCAGCTGCTGGTGCTGGAATCGGACAATCCCGACAAGGATATCGCCCTGTACATCAACTCGCCCGGCGGGTCGGTGTATGCCGGCATGGCGGTCTACGACACGATGCAGTTCATCCAGCCCGACGTGTCCACGCTGTGCACCGGCTTTGCCGCCAGCATGGGCTCGTTCCTGCTGGCCGCGGGGGCGAAGGGCAAGCGCTACGCCTTGCCGAACGCGCGCATCATGATCCACCAGCCGCACGGCGGGTCGCAGGGCGTGGCGGCCGACATCGAGATCCAGGCGCGCGAAGTGCTGTACCAGCGCCAACGGCTGAACACGCTGCTGGCCCAGCGTACCGGGCAGACGCCGGCGCGCATCGACAAGGATTCCGACCGCGACAATTACATGTCGGCGCACGAGGCCGCCGAATACGGCATCGTCGACCGCGTGCTTGCGGCGCGCGATTCAGGCCGGCCCCGGGGCTGACCTGTTCGGCGCCATGTGTGGCACCGGTGCTGCAATTTGGGCAATAATAGGGACAGCGTTCATTGTCAACGACCTTCGACCTTGCCCATCCGCCCGCCCATGAGCCCATCCGCAAAAACGGCAGCACCGCAACTGTATGAAGTCAGGA
This sequence comes from Massilia phyllosphaerae, assembly GCF_034659755.1. Classification (NCBI taxonomy): domain Bacteria; kingdom Pseudomonadati; phylum Pseudomonadota; class Betaproteobacteria; order Burkholderiales; family Oxalobacteraceae; genus Massilia; species Massilia phyllosphaerae. The sequence goes on along the minus strand of NZ_JAXSQX010000005.1, from coordinate 420,543 downwards.
AGTCCCCGGTCCACGGCAACGGCGTGTTTGCCCTGCACGACATCCCGGCCGGGGAGCGCATCATCGAATACCGCGGCGAACGCATCACCTGGGACCAGGCCACCCAGCGCGCCGAGGAGCGCGGCGGCCCGGTCAACCACACCTTTTATTTCAGCCTGGCCGACGGCCGCGTGATCGACGGCGGCAAGCGCGGCAACGATGCGCGCTGGATCAACCACGCCTGCGAACCGAACTGCCAGGCCTTCGAGGACGAGGGCAAGGTGTATATCCACGCGATGCGCGATATCGCGGCCGGCGAAGAGCTGAACTACAATTACGCCCTGATCTACGACGAACGCCACACGCCGGCCCTGAAGCGCCTGTTCGAATGCCGTTGCGGCACGCCCGCCTGCAGCGGCACGATGCTCGCGCCGAAGCGCCGGGCCAGGAAGAAGGCCGACGTCGCCAGCGTTTGATACCAGCATTCACGTGAATGCGCGAACAAGAAAGCCCGCCATGACCCCCGTCGTCCGCAGTTTGCTCGAAACCGATCTTTATAAATTCACGATGTGGCAGGCCTTCCTGCACATGCACCCGAACGCGGTGGGAGAGTATGAATTCAAGTGCCGCAATACGCCGGCCTATCCGCTGGCCGAGCTGAAGGAGGAAGTCGAGCGCGAACTGGACCACCTGTGTACGCTGATGTTCAGCGAGGACGAGATCGACTACCTGCGCTCGCTGCGCTTCATCAAGAGCGATTTCGCCGACTTCCTGACCCTGTTCCGCTTCCAGCGCAAGTTCATCCACGTCGAAGCCGAAGGCGAACACCTGCGCATCCGCGCCAGCGGTCCGATCGTGCACGTGATGGGCTTCGAGATCTTCGTCCTCTACATCGTCAACGAACTGTATTTCCGCCGCTTCGACCAGGAAGCGGCCATGCTTGAAGCGCGCAAGCGCCTGGCGCAGAAGATCGACGAATGGCGCGCCTTCGACCAGGAACCGAAGCGCCTGAATCCCTTCGAATTTTTCGACTTCGGCGTGCGCCGCCGCTTCTCGGGCGTGTGGCAGGAAGAAGTCGTGGCCACGCTGGCACGCGAGCTGCCGCAATTCTTCCGCGGCACCTCGAACGTCTACCTGGCCAAGAAGCTGAAGCTGGTCCCGATCGGCACCATGGCCCACGAATATTTTTATCAATGATGGAACTGTTCACCAATACCGTGACTATGCGCGGAAAGTGAAGCGGATGTTGTGGTAACGGGTGCAGCTTGCGTCGCTACCAGAGCACCTGTTCATTTATACTTTCGGCACCCCAAAACGAGTTTTGTTCATGACCAACGCTAACTTTGTACCCGTCATCAAGTCGCTCCTGGAGAACGACCTCTACAAGTTCACTATGTGGCAGGCACTCTTCCACAGCCATCCGGCAGCGCATGCGGAGTACGAGTTCAAATGTCGTAACACGCCTGAGTATCCGCTGTCGGAACTTGCAGACGAACTCGACGCGCAACTTGACTACCTGTGTTCTTTACGCTTCGATGAAGGTGAGCTGGACTACCTGCGAAGCCTTCGCTACATCAAGCCGGATTTTGTGGATTTCCTTTCGCTGTTCCACCTACAGCGTAAGTTCATCACCGTAAGCACCGAAGGTGAGCATCTGCGGGTGCGTGCCATCGGCCCGATGGTTCATACGCTGCCTTTTGAGATTTACGTGCTGCAGCTAGTGAACGAGCTCTACTTCCGTCGCTTCGACAAGGCTCCTCGGATAGAAGAGGGCACTAAGCGCTTGCATCAGAAGATAGAGACTATCAGGGCTGGCGCTAAGCAGATTGCTAACAACCGTCCACACCCGTTTGAGTTTTTCGACTTTGGCCTGCGTCGTCGCTTCTCGGCGGAGATGCAAGAACTGGTAGTGAAGACTCTCGCAGCTGAAGTGCCACAGCATTTCAAAGGCACGTCTAACGTGCACCTGGCGCGCAAATACAATCTCGTGCCAATTGGTACCCATGCGCATGAATGGTTCGGTCTCTTCCAGGCGCAAGAGACTGTACGTCTGCGGAACTTCCAGAAGGCTGCGCTCCAAGCATGGGTCGATGAGTACCGGGGCGACCTTGGAAACGCGCTTACCGACATGGTTGGCATGGATGCGTTCTTGGAGGACTTTGACTTATACTTTGCGAAGCTCTTCGACTCGCTGCGTCACGACAGTGGTGACCCAATCGTTTGGGGTGAAAAGGCGCTAGCCCACTACGCAAAGCTGAAGATTGACGCTCATACGAAGCGGCTCGTGTTCTCGGATGGTCTCAACGTGGATAAGGCTTTCGAGCTCTATGACCACTTCAGCGACCGCATCATGACAGGCTTTGGCATCGGGACAAACCTCACGAACGATACGGGCGTTACCCCGCTTAACATCGTCATGAAGCTGATTCGCTGCAACGGGCAGCCCGTCTGCAAAATTTCGGACACGCCGGGCAAGGCCAGTTGCAGTGACCCCACCTTCGTCGCGTACCTGCGCCAGGTCTTCAACAAGCCAGAGTAGGGGGATGGTTGGTAAGCCGCTTTACGGAAATTGGCCTGCCCCAAGGTCTTTTTGCACCAGAATGTTCTACGATGGATTCACCGTAACCGTGTGAGTGCGTTGCGGTACTTGCCTGTGTATTAGTCGAAGTACACACTTTTAGAAGCCATCTCAAGAAGGAGAAAATGGGTCGCTACTATATGAATCAGGCTCCTGGTCCGTGTGAAGGTTAAGATGTCGTTGCTTCTCGAGTTCGTACTCGCAGATTGACTCCAAATTGAATGTGTAGAGCTGGTAGTCATGGTAAGCAACAGCAAAGCGAGCACTTCCAGTCGCTGCCATTGACCCACTTTTTGCTTGGCTGTTCAGACGTTCCATATAGAGAGCTAATCGCTCTAATGAAAAACCTTTATTTGCAGTACCGTGAGCGATGTTCGCTAAGGCTGACATAACACTCGGCACTTTCTCAGGAAGAGTAAGCATTGCTTCCCAATAAGGGCAGGAACAGAGCTCATGCTTGGCTGAAGCAGTTTTCGCTAGCGCACCGTACAAATGTGCGTGAGCTGCCTCTGGGAATTCCTGTGTCAGGCTAAACACGAAATCGGATGTCAGGGCCATCCCTCCATGCTTTTCGGCGAATTTCTGATGTTCGCCGCGAACACCTTTTTGCCACTCAACCTTGAACTCGAAAATGTAGAAATCTTCTGGAAGATTGTTAGCGTTATCGAGTTGCAGAATCATGTCTCCAATTGCCGGGTCCAGCGGATTATGGCTGAGATTGATTGCACGCATGTAGCGTTCAGCTAAAGGGACCTTCGACAACTCTTCGTCTGCCAAGTCTCTAGATATCCAGCCGACCGCTTGGCAGAAGTATCCTACGAGGACGCTCTCATGAACTTCGAAATTTCCCATCGTTGTGTGCCTTAAAATATTAAGTGTTGAGCGAAATTCTGACAGACGCGTGTTTTGCCATAGGAGTGTCTTTCTCTTTGACCCTGAGAACATATAAAGCGGAGTACTAGACTGGGAGCGTGGGCTCGACAAACCCGAGGTGTGAACTTCTTCAGCTGATATCCCAGATGTTACCTAGTACTACCAGTCTAAAAAGGAACAGCGCGACTGAAAAGTGTCGGAGAGAGGTTTCTCCGTCACTTCGCAGTACAACTCGCCGACTTCCTTATAAAACCAGTACCAGCCGCTTGCACTTTCGGATGTGGTCAAGAAGCTATAGATTGACTATGATTGGTCTTATATTAGGCTCCAATACGACTTTATTGATGCTGCGCGCATAATCAAGGTTTCAGGTTGGCAAGCTGCCACTGCGGCTTGAAACCAGATATGTACACGTCGCACCTAAAATAAACTCCTTTAATGCAATTTTATGGTGCCATAAGCTACATGTCTAGTTTTTGCAGTATGGACACGGCCGCATGCAACGCGGCCTTGTTCACGTTGACCTTAAGCACTTCAATCAGTCTTGGTGACGACTAGGGCAGCTCGCATCTTGCCCACTTTGGCCAGGTTCATGCGGTTGATGAGCTCGGCAGAACAATGCTGAAGAGCCAAATCTAGCGCACCAAACCGCCGGATTCTTTGGCGAACCTGCCGTCCTGGCTCGTCGGTATCGCGGCGTGACGCTACAGCTGGTTAGCTACGCACCTGCAGAGCCAAGGACACCCGTTCAGGTTGGTGGCACCGCAGCGCTTCGGCCAACGTGGATGAGAACAAAGACACTGCGCACTTTGAGCGTTTGTATTCGCCCGTCCTATAACAAGTCTGCAATTTCTTTGAAGAACATATAAACCCGTTGCTTACACTGGTTTTCGGCCAACCATAGAGCACAAAAATGGGAACCTTAGTAGACCTCCCACTCGTGACCTGCCAACTCGGGTTTCTGGATGGACTTGCAGACGTGGCATCATTCCGAGCTGGGGCGGCGAATGCTAGGTGGACAAACAGCGAAATTATAGTTGTGGTTGCAAAGGCGTTTGGCGAGAGCAGTGGCTTCGACGACGTTGGGAGGAGACTTCAGCAATACTGCACTGGCAGTGCTGACGCTTGAACTTAGGGGCAGCAGTTGGCCTACCTCGGTAACGGTTGGGAGTGCCAGCGGGGATATCGTCAAGCTGGGCAGGAATGCGTATCGGTGCAAGTCCCTGAGAACGGTAAGCTGAACTACCGGGCCACGGGTGGGACTGCAACGGGGATACCGGCAAGCTGTGCAGGAGTGTATCGCGGCTCACTCAGTCGTAAATTAGTCGAGACCGAGTGCGGCTTTTAGATGAGGTCGCGACTTATCGCCCTTGGGCTATGTCCCAACATCTTGCCAGCTCTTCAATATTAAGGTACGTCGACATTTGCTTCCTTACGCAGCTAATGGACATGTCATCCGTTGCCAATGTGCGTGTAAGGTGAGTCATTGTAGCTATCGCTCACCTGGCGCGGCTAGCGGTCCTCAACGACAGACTGCAGGCGCGTAAAACGGTCGAGCATCTCGACTTAATACGCATATAGCTGTACCGGCGAATTTGGCCGAGAATAATAGTCTTATGCTGCCTCAGCTTTGTCAATGCGACGCCTAGCCTGGTCGAGTAGAGAACGGGCGCCTAACCTCTACTGTGTTTCGGGCACCTCACGCCCAGCCACCTCCCTTGCCGCTAGCAGCACTGCTAACAGTGTTTTCGCATCGGCCAACGCACAGTGAGTAGATGTTGGCGCAGTATCAACAATCTTGGCTAAAATTTCCAATTTGTGTGACCGCATCCTGCGGCCATGCTGCCCGCGCAACGGGAAGCGTATCGTGGACGAGATTGGAAAATCGGAGACCCGATTGCTGCATGGCTCGTTCCAAGAAGGAGACGTCAAAGGGGGAATTGTGGAAGAACACTGGCCGGTTCCCAATAAAACCTAAGAACTCGTTCAACGCGTCTTGGCGCGAGTGCCCATCCCGGTCGACGTCGAGCTGGGAGATTCCGGTGAGTTCGGTAATGAAGGTGGGGAAACGTCTCCAGCAGCGCCGGACGTTCGACTGAGGACAACTGCGCCGTTTCGCTATCAATACTAACGGACTGCCCCCTGGAAGGTTGCGCCGGCACGAAGTTGCTCCCAAGCGCTTGTCCAGCGTAACTCGCGTATGTTTACGCCGGCGGCAAGCAGTAGGTGTTCGCAGAAGCATCGGCGCCCGACGTATGTTGAATCTGGGCGAGTTTCGTATCGTATCCTGTGCCGTCTCACCCGAAGACCTCTGGCATAAGTCCAATCTTGGGACTTCGCCTGAGCAGTTTTAGGCATGTGCCTCTGAGGAGCGGAGAAGCTCTACCGGGTCCACCTGAAGGGTATTCGCAAGTTTGAGCAGGACGTCCAGGGACACGTTCCGAAGGCCTCGTTCAATCTGGCTCACGAACGTGCGGTGCACGCCAGCAAGCTGAGCCAGGCCTTCTTGAGAAAGGTTCATGGCGTAACGTTGCTGGCGGATGTTGTTTGCTAGTCGAGCGCGCAGCTCGTCTTGTGACAGGGGAACGGGCATGCTCAGCAGATTCGCGTAAGAATGCCTGAGTGTCTACAGACTGGCCGTCTACAGACTGGTAGTCTACATACCCTTGGTCTACAATGGCTCGGCCACCACAGCGCAAGCAGTGCTTTACGTTGACCCTCTAAAGTTTTCGAAAGGCGGCTCAGCATGGGGATATTTGCTGTTCGTCTCTTTATGAGAACGCTGAGACAGAAAGGCGCGCGTGGATTCCAGGTGTTTGTCAATGCGGGGAGCAGCGGTGCACTTTAACGAACACTAAAATTGAGAACGCTTATGAGCACGATTCGCACATCAATAGGGCCCGGACCCAAGCGGAAGGCAAAGCAGAACGTCTCGTCTCCCGCCACACTCGGGGCATTCCACGAGGCTAAGGTCGTTGCGATATTTAGATGCCCGACTTGTCGGTGCGACCACTATGGGATATCAGCGGAGGACGCAGCTACCACAGTTGCGAAGACGAACGCACTTTTGGCGTCAATGGACGAAGCTGAGGCGGTAGAGACATACGGAACACGCACGGTGTCCACAATACGATTCACGCGCTGTTTCTTCTGCGGCACTCCGGCTAGCTCGATGTTGGCACTAGGTAGTGAGGAGCCGTACACGGAGCCGTCACCGCTGCCGATTATAGTTGAGGTACCGCAATATGAGAGAAGGGAGCCCTCCGCCAAAGTAAAGGGCTCAGCAGGCTATTAGCAGGTACTTGGTTGGTGTCGTCCGGCGCCGTTCGTTGGAAGCGAAAGAAGGGGCCGGGCTTCTGTCCACTGGACCAGGTCGCTGCCGACCTGGGTAACGCCCTTAGCTCATCAACAAGGGTCGACACGGAAATGGTCAGGGATGTCTCTGTTTTGCAGATGCCGCTCGCGGGCAATATGTACTGGAGGATACCCGGCTTTGCAAGCATAGTCCTTCGCTGCCTGCTGAGTCTTGTGCTCAGACACTTCCTTCCCATCCACGACGACATGATGGGTAGTTCCGGCGTTTTTGTCACTGCTTTTGAGGTGATGCTCAATGTATGCGGCGGGCATTGCGAGTCTCCGGAGGCGCCAGCGAAGTGTGACCAACTCTACATTGGGCTGCATTCAAAAAAAATAACATGGCCGTAAGGGATACATCGTTGACTCAACGGTTAGGCCGCCCGAAGAAGCTGTTCTCCTGCACTCCTGAAGCGCTACACGAGCATACGTGCGTATTCAAATAAAGCAATGCAAACACCAAGGCCGACATCGTCTTGGAAGCGTAGATTCGTCGGCCTAGCCGTGCCTGAAGAAGATGCCGAGTGCTCATCATGAGGAGTTCTACATAAAACTATGCATTGAGGTTTTCGTCCTCTGATTGAGCCGGGTGAGTAAGAAGTGTGCCATCCGGACCAAATGTGGCTCCCACTGAGGTCTGATACTGATTTTTGCCCAGCTTTTTAGCCAGGTACATTAGCTTGTCTGCAGCTTTGAATACGAAGCTTGAGTTCGTCACTGAGCCGGGCTCTACGTAGTACACACCGACACTCGCGCTGAGTGGACTGCCAAAGAGCTCACCCACGCCTACTGCTCGCTCGAGAAACCGACTGAGCGCTGTTTCCAGTTCTGTACGGCCGACCAACTTATTGATGATGACGGCAAATTCATCACCACCAAATCGGGCAGGCACTCCGAGCTTACTTAGCTCCACATTCAGCCAGTAACTCACGTGTTTTAGCACCGCATCGCCGCCGGCATGAGACTGCTCGTCGTTGATTTTTTTAAACCCGTCTAAGTCGATAAGCACAATGACGCCATGCTGCGTTGCGCCAGCAATGTCACTACACAATTTGTTGACAAGCTCGTCAAAGCCACGTCTGTTTCGCAGCTTCGTGAGCGTGTCGGTACGCAAATCTAGCGCTTGCCAATCTATCAGGCGAAACACGTAAGGCGGGACCAGCCCCATGGTAGCTAGCAAAGCTACCCCAAAGCTGGGATACTGGCTCCAGTATGGGGACCACATCACGGCGAGCAACGTACAAACGGTACCGACCGTCCAAGAAAGCACTCCGTAATTTCGCCCATATCGCAGGTAACTGCTAAAGATGAGGAGCAGGGAAGTCAGAGCGAAAGGAACTGCGATTTCGCCTGTCCACATGAGCATAACCGCGAAAATTACCTGGTCAAGCAGCGTTGTGGAAGTACGCCACACTTGTCCGCTTTCCGATTTTTCTAACGCTACGCACATCGCTACTGACGCGACTGCCACTTGCAAAATGAGTACAACCCAAGCTGCGGCGTATTCTGCTGTGTAGCCAAATTTCGAGTAAGTTGCGCTAAGGTAGAGGGCGAAAAATGCTGTCCAGGCTAGGCGTGCGGTTGCTTGTCCGCGTTCGGTTGCGAGCCCAGGAATGACGAAATACGGCTCAAGCTCAAACTTCTTTAGTACGTTAATGCTCATCTTTATGGTTCACAAAAGTTTCCACATGGACATTATCGCACGTGTTGTTGCACTATGGGGTCAACCTACTGCTCGCACATCCGTTGGCTCAGCCGCCGAGCAACCGGTGCACATCGAACTGAATAATGTTCGCACGACGCTCCGAGCTATCAATGGAATGTCGCTCATACAGAGGTCAATTGTGCAACGGGCTGTTGCACAATTACCGTAGCGTCAGGGGCCGAACTGTTTGATTAAGTTTTTCTTGCTCGGGATAACTCGCCTGCAGGCGTTGGCGGAAATGCGGACAAAAGACGTTCGGCGCACTGCCGTTGGCCTTCCAGAACGCTAGGACCTCCTCTATGTGCAGTTCGACTTAGAAAATGAAGTCCGGTACTTTGTCCCACGGAGACGCCGGGCGCTGGGTTACCTTCGCTGTTCGACATGAGGTAACGAACAGTAGCTGTTTCCGCTGACGCGGGTCTAGTGCCAGTGGTCGATGTAGACTGACACGTGGAGCTAGAGCACCAGTTGCATAATCGAGCATCGAATGCGCATGCCACATCGAACAACATGAGACTGTCTAATCAAGAGATGCAAACCATGGCCAAACTTTTCTTTTCTTACTGTCATGCTGATGAGAAACTTCGCGACCGATTGGAAGTCCACCTTTCGCTTATGAAAAACCAAGGTCTCATAGAGACGTGGCACGACCGCGGCATTACTGCCGGGTCAAGCGTGGATGGGACGATTGATGAGAATCTGGAAAGTGCCGATGTCATCCTGTTACTAGTGAGCGCGGATTTCCTTGCTTCAAGGTACTGCTTTTCTATCGAGATGAAGAGGGCTTTAGAGCGGCATGTCGAGGGTACTGCTCGTGTCATCCCTGTGATTCTTGAGCCGTGTGACTGGCATACCGCCCCGTTTGCTGGGCTACTTGCTGTTCCGAAAGACGGAAAGGCTGTGACTATCTGGGCCAATCAGGCAGAAGCATGGACCGACGTGACTCGCCAAATCCGTAAGGCGGTTGAGGAGATGGCTCGTGTAGCTCCGAAGACCGCTAGCCCGCTTGTCGCAGGTCTTGGGGCAATTGGAGGAGTCGTTCAACCGGCCTCAAGTGTAAATCAGCCATGGATATCGAATGCTGGGCTGGGCCAACCTGCGCAGGACAGACCAAGGTCCAGTAACTTGCGGCTCAAGAAGGAATTCACGGACTTAGACCGCGATAAGTTTTTGCACGAATCGTTTGACTATATGGCGAAGTTCTTTGATGCGTCGTTAGAAGAACTGGCGGCTCGCAATCAAGGTATTCAAGTACGCTTTCAACGTCTCGATGCCCAACGCTTCTCCGCCATAGCATACCGGGACGGGAAAAGCGTCGCTGAATGTTCGGTACGGGTAGGTGGTTTGGGAGGACGTTCTCCATCCCTATCCTTCTCCTTTAGCGCAAATGCACCGGAAGGCAGCTCTAACGAAATAGCTATGATTGAGTCTGACACCCAGTCCATGTATTTCAAGTCAATTGGTATGCAGTCTTTCCATGGGAAAAGGGAGTCACAGCTTTCTGAGCAAGGTATATCAGAGTACTTCTGGAGCCTCTTTATCGAACCACTACAGCGTTGATGCGGGACCCGGCTGCAGTAGAATGCGTCCGGGTCCCCGATTTCAAACCGCACATAAGATACGTCCTTGTAAGGGTCGCTATGCCGCTGCAGGTTTACCCTAGTAGACCCTCTTTTTTACGCCTTTTTTCCACCTCCCCTTGCTGAGCTTTCAAGCGTGTAACGGTACTCTCGAGCATCTGCAGGTCCGCTTCAAACTCATCAGGTTGAGGTAAGGGAGGTGGAGCCTCGGCACCGCCTTCATGAGTAAAGTATGAACAGCGTGTCATACCCCGCGATACGGCCTGTACCTCATCATCACTTACATGTACAGACGCCAGGCGCTGAGTCTCTACTGACCGTCGGAAGCGCTTCACTGCTTCATTGAACAGGAGGTCCTCAACCACGAGCTCCCAGGTATCCCGCATCTTTCGATACCCCTGACGCACGAGGTCGTTGTAGGCCTCATAATCATTTTCTTTTTCAAGCTGTTTCCTCGCGCGTGCGGCTAGGGCCTTGAGGTCGTTGACTCGAGCGTCAAGTCTTTTAGCTTCAAAAGGAAAATTGGGAGCGATATTACCTTTGCTGGTCTGGTTTGAAAATACAAACCGTTCGGAGTGGGGCGCTCCGTTTCGCTTTGCCAAATCTCGTAATGACCAAGCAAATGCTAAGTCATGCGAAAAAACTACCACTTGCCGAGATTTCGACTCTTTGACAAGACGGAGAGCAATCTTCTCGCGTCGAACGTGGTCGACCGACGATACTGGGTCATCAAAAACGATACCCGACCCATCTTGCTCTAGGCTTATCTCGGCTAGAAAGGACGCAAGGGCGATGGCGCGCTGTTCACCCTCGCTAAGGACGCCAGATGGCTTAACGCGAGAAAACTGAGCGCTTGCAGCAAGCTTGAGCTTTTGCATTCGGGTTCCACGTTGTCCGGACATCTCCAGTCCAATGAGCTCCGGATTGATACCCAGTTCACTGCACTCACGCATCAAAGCATCTTCCAGTTCTGTAGTGACGACTCGGTCGTAGAGCTCGTTTATTTTACGGGTGAGTGAGGTGGTCGAACAAGCTCTGCTGGCCTCAGCAAACGCGTGCTCCCGCTTGAGCTCATTTATCGAGTCCGATACAAGATGTAGCATCTCACCAAGTTTTACTCGCGCTTCAAGCTCCCTCAATCTGCGTACTTTAAGCTGTCTAGCCTCCGGGGTTAGAGCGCCTTCAAGCTGTGTCGCATGGCGTGTTTTACCTTCAATCAGCCTCTGAAGCGCCGGCACAGGACTTTCTGGGAGACCGAAGAGTTCGCCGACAGTTCGTTGCGGAGCGGCTGCAATAATGTCGTTTTTGCGGCGCTGCAGAGCGGCGACAAACTCTCGAAGGCTGAGTTCGATTGCAGGGTATTCCTCTTTCAGCTCATCAAGTCGTACTGTGTCGGCCAAGAAACCATCAATGTCTACCCGTGTAATGGCCTTATAAAACGCTGCAGTTTCAAGCCGTTTTTCGGTGTACAACTTCTGCGCTTCGGTGTCCAAAAAGGTTACAAACCTCCGCAAGCGCTCAGTCGCTTCTAGCGATAGTGGTTGCTGGCAAAGTACGCATTTCGCGTCCTCGACTGCAGGAGGAAATTCATGTCCGGGATAAGCTGATTTGGTAGTGAACTCCATTGCGCTGCGCATCAGCACTTCCCATGGTTCAGTGCCCGTGCCTGCGAGCGCCTGACCATTATCCGTTACGGCCTGTGAAGCGAGCTTCGATGCGTTCTCAGCCGCTACCAGCTGCTTAAACGCCAGTTCCAGCGCGTTTATGTGCTCGTCGGTGAGCGGGCTGGCAACTGCTGTTAGTTCGTTCTCTAAAAGTTGCAATCTACCAACGGCCCGGCGGAGAGCGACAGCAGCTTTTGCAGGGTCGTCGTCTCCGAGGAGCTTCCTTAGAACGAGAAGTTCCTCAGACTCTTCAGTTGTTAACGTGGCATGTTGTTCAAACACGTGAAGTAATGACGAGTGTTTGAGCGTCTTGATAAGCTCACCCACTGTAGTCTCTGTTCGAAGTGAGTCAAGCTTGCGCGCATCAGCCCGGTTTTTGGCGGCCTCATCCTCAACATGTTTTTGGACTCTTCGCATCACAGCTGCACATTCTTTCAGGACATCTAGTCCGTAAGGTATGTACGACACAGATGCTTGGTCATCCACGAACACCCTGGCGCAGTGGCTATCAAAAACGGCAATACGCGATAACGGCGCGGGAGTCGCTCGGCCGTCGTTAATCCAGTCATCGGCGGCCGTCGTTTGCCCGACTTGCCATTCGAATCTTGCTTGGGCAGGCGCCGACACCTTACTGGACGAAAAAACGTCAGGATATATGTCCTCCGCTTTCCGGGCACGGCAGGCCCTTTTGAGCGCCCTAGCATACCCAGATTTGCCCGCGCCGTTGTTACCATAGACAATCGTTAAGCCAGCGGCCTCAAAAGTAATGCCATCTTGAACAGTTATCGCGTTGATATGCTTGGGCGCTTTAATCGCGAGCACGCTGACTGGCCCATCGCTAGCCTTCTCTGTAGGAACTTGAGCTCTGTTCATTGGCACGGCCGTTCGGCCGTTAGTATCTGCTATGCCGTGCATTGTCTTTACGAGGGCCGCTAAATCCTCGATGTCGTCGTCGTGAAGTTCACCCTTCTCGAAGACCCTTCGGACGGCATCTGAAACCCATTCGGATTGCTGGTTTGCCCAGTCTACTATCTCGCCAACTATCGACACGGAATCACCTTGCGTAGGTTTAATACTGGCAATATTGACATGGATTTATGGAGTCGTGCTATCAATGTTTCGATTTACAGCAATGGTTGACCCAGCGGTTATACTTGAGTGCGAAGGGGATTAGTGCCTAGCACAGGTTAAATATTTAGCTAGCACTGCCAGGTAGTCTCGTCTGAGCATCCCAGCTACATTCCCCTCGTGGCGACTCGTTGTCAACGAGTAAAGCGTAGAGGTCTCACTCAGCAGCGCCAAGACATTTCGATATTCGTTGAAATGTCGAATAAATCAGGGTACTATACTTCGAAAATCGTAAAAGTGTCAAAGGATGTCTTCATGGAAACAAAACAGGTGCTGGCGGCCTTGGCTGCTTTGGCGCAGGACACTCGACTGGCAATTTTTCGATTGCTAGTCCAAGTAGGGCCGCTAGGAATGGCCGCTAGCAAAATTGCTGAGCATCTCGACATGGCGCCATCGTCGCTCTCCTTTCATTTGAAGGAGCTCACTCATGCGGGATTGATATCGTCGAAGCAGGAAGGACGCTTTGTCATTTATTCGGCGGATGTCGATGCGATGAATGGCCTCATCAGTTTCCTGACAGAGAATTGTTGTGGGGGAGTGCCTTGTGCACCCGATGCCAAGTGTGGACCTGAAGCGCGTAACGTAGCTCCGACCTGAGGCCATACGCTCCAAACTCAGGCGCATGCCTAGGCACCTTTTTCAGCCTTCCCGTTCACGTCCTTGAACGCCCTCAGCAAGAAATCGATGCCGTTGGCAATGCCTCGGTTTAACACCTAAATCACAACTACTGTACTAGCCAAAACTATGAACGTTCTCTTTCTTTGCACAGGAAACTCCTGTAGGTCCGTCCTCAGCGAAGCAACCTTCAACCATCTCGCTCCACCCGGTTTACAAGCTATCAGCGCTGGCAGCAAGCCGACGGGCCAACTCCACCCGCGAGCAGTCGCACTCCTTAATCGGAAGGGCATATCGACCGAAGAATATTTCAGCAAGTCCTGGGATGACTTACCGGTGGCGCCCGACATCGTTGTCACGGTTTGCAGCAGTGCTGCAGGCGAAACCTGCCTGGCTTATTTGAGCCCTGTGCTGCGTACACACTGGGGCTTAGAAGGCCCAAGCCATGTAGTTGGGACAGAGGAAGAAATCGAAGCGGTATTCAATCACTCTTACGGAATCATTCGAGCACGCATCGAAGCCTTCCTGGCGCTACCTCTTGAGCAGCTGGAGAACGATAAAGCAACGTTAAAGGCTGAGCTCGACCGTATCGGCGCACTTCAGGCGTAATTCTCCACCGTACGTCCGTACCGTCTCCCGGAAGAGTCACGATTCGCTGCCGGTCGACCATTTGCCGTCGTGGGCGCGGCTCGCGAATTACCATCAAGGAATTCAGGTGTTAACTGCGTTTTTAATCTTTCTCGCCACTCTCGTTTTCGTAATTTGGCAGCCCCGCGGGCTTGGAATCGGCTGGAGTGCTGCTGCCGGGGCCGTAGTCGCGCTTCTTGCCGGCGTCATCCATGTTAGCGATATTCCCGTCGTCTGGCACATTGTGTGGAATGCTACTGGGACGTTTGTAGCGGTCATCATTATCAGTCTTCTCTTGGATAAGGCTGGTTTCTTCGAATGGGCGGCCCTCCATGTCGCTCGTTGGGGGCAAGGTAACGGCCGCCGGCTCTTTGTTTTGCTGGTTTTACTGGGAGCCTCAGTCGCAGCACTGTTTGCCAACGATGGCGCCGCCCTCATCCTGACGCCAATCGTAATCGCCATGCTGCGTGAGCTACGCTTCTCGAAGAAGGCAACTTTGGCCTTCGTGATGGCGGCAGGCTTTATTGCGGACACCTCGAGCTTGCCCCTAGTCGTGTCGAACCTGGTCAACATCGTGTCGGCAGATTATTTCAACATACGCTTCGCTCGCTACGCCTCAGTGATGGTACCGGTAGATATCGTAGCTATAGTCGCTACCCTAGCTGCGCTGATGTGGTACTTCCGAGGCGATGTACCTACGCAGTACGATTTAAAGCAGCTGAAGCGTCCTAACGAGGCAATCCATGACCGTGCAACCTTCCTAACCGGATGGTGGGTTCTAGGCCTGCTTCTAGTCGGATTCTTCTGGCTTGAGGGCCTCGGGGTGCCGATTAGCGCCGTCGCGGCCGCAGGCGCAGTCTTGTTGCTGCTCGTGGCGGGGCGAGGACACAAAATCTCGACTACAGACGTCATCAAAAACGCCCCTTGGCAAATCGTAGTGTTCTCTCTCGGGATGTACCTGGTGGTGTACGGCTTGCGTAACGCTGGCTTAACGGGTTACCTGACGTCCGCGTTGAATGACTGTGCTAGCTACGGTGTCTGGGGGGCGGCTCTGGGTACTGGGTTCATCACGGCTATTTTGTCCTCAATCATGAACAACATGCCGACTGTCCTGATTGGCGCATTGTCTATCGATGCGACGAGCACGCAGGGCGTCGTGCGCGAAGCCATGGTGTATGCGAACGTCATCGGTAGTGACCTGGGGCCAAAAATCACCCCAATTGGCAGCTTGGCCACCCTCTTGTGGCTCCACGTTTTGTCGACAAAAGATATCCAGATTTCGTGGGGATACTATTTCCGAGTAGGTATCGTTTTGACGTTGCCTGTTCTGCTCGTCACACTCGCAGCTTTGGCAGTACGCCTGAGCTGATATAGGAGAAATTAAATGAACGTGACCATCTATCACAACCCGAACTGTGGGACGTCCCGCAATACCCTAGGGTTGATTCGCAATGCGGGAATTGAACCGACAATTGTCGAGTATCTGGTGAACCCGCCTGACCGGGCAACGCTTGTATACCTTATCCGCGACGCTGGCCTCACGGTACGGGAAGCGATAAGAGAGAAGGGGACTCCGTATCTTGAACTAGGCCTGGACGCCTCCAACCTAACCGACGAAAAACTGCTGGACGCAATGCTCGAGCATCCCATCCTCATCAATCGGCCGTTTGTCGTCACGCCAGCTGGCATACGCCTTTGCCGGCCTTCCGAGGCTGTGCTCGACATTCTGTCGGTTCTTCAAAAAGGGCAATTCACCAAAGAGGATGGGGAACGCGTCGTCGACGACAACGGCCAGCGAGTCAAACATGGGTAAGATTCCGAACCTTCGCAACGTTAACGCTGCGCAGCTCGACATCCCGTCGATGGCAAAGTTGGCCACATCGGGCGATTTTGACCATCCGCCACGTATCCTCATGTTATATGGGTCGCTCCGTGAGCGCTCGTTTAGTCGCTTCCTAACCGAAGAGGCTGCACGTATCCTGGAACACTTTGGCGCGGAGGTTAGGATTTTTGACCCGTTGGAGTTGCCTATGGCCGGAAGTGTCCCAGAGGACCATCCAAAGGTGCGGGAACTGCGCGACCTCTTCCTATGGTCTGAAGGCCAGGTTTGGTGCAGTCCGGAACGCCACGGAGCCGTAACGGCGGTAATGAAAAACCAGATTGACTGGGTTCCCCTTGAGCAGGGTGCCCTAAGACCGAGCCAGGGGAGAACATTGGCGGTTATGCAGGTTTGCGGAGGCTCGCAGTCCTTCAACGTTGTGAACACTCTGAGGCTGCTCGGTCGGTGGATGCGTATGTTCACCATCCCCAATCAATCATCGGTCCCGATGGCATACAAGGAGTTCAATGACGCAGGTCGTATGCGCCCCTCTGCGTACTATGACCGGGTAGTCGACGTCATGGAGGAGCTGTTTAAGATGACGCTGCTCCTCCGGGGGCGCACCAACTATCTAACAGACCGCTATAGCGAGCGTAACGAGCAGGCATTGGCTTCCATTAACAAACAGCTTAAAAAGATTTGAGGGCAGGGTGTCCATCAGCCGCTTCCAACTGCTGCCTTCGCCGATGAGGTGGAACTCGCAGCCAGAAAGTAATGGCGTGCTGCATTGTTGTTTGATAGCATTAATGCCATTGTTTCAGTTCACGAGGTTTGCTTATGTCTTGGATTAACGATAGCTCGTTGCTAACAAAAACTACTGGAACAGGCGCCCATTGGACGAAAGACTTTGGGCCTTCAGTTAAGGTGCCTGTATCCGGCATCTATAGATGCACGGGGTGCAAGAAGGAGATAACTTCAAATAAGGGCGACCCGTTTCCTCCTCAAAATCATCACCAGCACGCGGCTTCCCAAGGTGAGATTCGTTGGAAGCTGAACGTGCGTACCAATACCGACGGGGAGTAGCCGTCTCAGGCGGTAAGGGCCTGCCTGGTTTGGGTCTAAGGTGAGCATAAGAAAACGACTGAATCATTCCTTTACAACACCTTGGGTGAACGGTTTGGCTGTGTGAGCGGCGGCCCATGACTACCACTCTGCCGAACTGTTTGCAGCAGTAGCATCTTTCTCACCCAACTGCAGCTCCAGCTCAAGTGCCGAGCACCAACTGAGCAACTGCTTAACGCTAATTTCGTCAGCATGTCTCTCCAGGTGCGAGACGCGGTTTTGACTCAGTCCAACGCGGCTGGCTACCGCAGCTTGCGTGAGCTTCTGTCGCCTGCGCGTTGATACCAGAAGCTGGCCAAGTTGTGGAGCGTTGAGGAGCGGAAGGAAAGTTGGCCTGAAAGACATAGTGAAAGCATTCTATATTTAGCTGAAATTCAGATAAAGTCAATATAGCTGAATAGCAGATAAACGTAAGATATCTGAATCTCAGATACATTGCCAGTTTCGCTCTCGCTTAGATGCCCCTGTGAAAGCTTGCTCTAAGATAAAATCACCGTTGTGCCAAATATATTACGGTAACGTTAGCGCGCAAAAATCAAAGTCAAGGGAAGAGTAGGATGCTTAACAGAGAATTAGTTGAAAGCGCGAGAAGCAAGCTCACCGAAGCTGTCGCATTACACGGCGCGCAGGCTTATCAGGTAACAAAACTTAGTACTAAACTGTATGCGCTACGCCGTGATAGCAGCCAAGGCCTCATTGCCGAAGTAGAGACATACGTGAACAGCCTGACTGCAACGCCGAAGGAGTACAGTCGTGCCTTCGCCGAATACAAGGTTGAGCTGCGAACTTTCGACGGTGTCGTCAACGATGTTGATGCAAAGCTTCACGATGCGACAGTTAAGGGTAGCGCTGGGACAGGTGCTGGCGTTGCCGCTGGAGCTGCAACTGCGCTGCTCGGGCCTACCGCTGCTATGGCTATCGCCACGACGTTTGGTACCGCCTCTACAGGCACCGCAATCGCAACGCTCTCTGGTGCAGCGGCGACTAACGCTGCTTTGGCATGGCTGGGTGGCGGCGCACTTATAGCTGGAGGCGGCGGGATGTCAGCGGGAGGAGCCCTCCTTGCTTTTGCTGGCCCGGTAGGTTGGGGGCTAGCTGGTCTTGCCGCCGCGGGAGGTGCTGCATATGTGGCACAGGCCAATAAAAAAACTGCAGAGGAAGCTAACGAGAAGAGGCTTCCAATCGAGGCAGAAATCCGTTCATTGAAGCATGCTGCTATCGAAATAACAAAGCTCTTGGACCTCACTACGCAGCACACTGACGGCATGAAATCGTTGCTGAAGAGTCTTAAGCACGATGCTCCTGGCGACTATCGCAAGTTCTCCTCGCAGCAGAAGTCGCAGATAGGTGCGTTAGTGAACCACGTCCAGACTCTGAGCCACTTGCTCAACAAAAAAATCTCCTAATGAGCATCGAGCGGGACCTAGATGGCTACCAAAACAAAAGCACACAGCTCGGCACTGGCTGACCAACTCAATGCGACTCTCGTCGGAGGCATAAACGACGCGCGCCTTGCTGACGAATTACTTCAGAAGGCGAACCAAGATGCGGCTTGGGGGCGCGCGATGGATGAGGTGCAAAAGGTCAGAGATTTCATTGGGTCCCCCAAAAATATTCTAGGGAACGAGTCGACGAAGCATGGTGAGATTGCTGAGCATGTCGAAGTCGGCGTGCGTCGGGCCAGAGACGTGCTTGCTAGCGCCTCGCCATCAGCCACCATGGATGGTGTCGGTCGCACGGCCGGCATCGACTACCAAATTAATGGTCTTGACGTCCAGTCTAAGTTCATCAATGGCAGTAACAACACTTTGGGCCATGTGATTAAGCACATGGGGGACTACGAAGATTTCGGCAAGGACGGGAGTTTTTACCATATTCCCAAAGACCAGCATGACCAAATCCTCCGCGTCATCAAGGGCGATACCGATGGGTTAAATTCGAAGTCAGTGCGGGCCATCCTGGAGAAAGTTGAGAAGATTCAGCAGGAGACAGGAAGGCCCTTTGAAGAAGTAGTGCGCCCTTCGGTCTCCACTTATGGCGAGGTTCAGCAAGGCCAAGTGCATGACACGCTCAATTCGCATGAGGAGGACCTTAAGCAGCAAAACGACG
Source organism: Massilia phyllosphaerae (assembly GCF_034659755.1). Taxonomy (NCBI): domain Bacteria; kingdom Pseudomonadati; phylum Pseudomonadota; class Betaproteobacteria; order Burkholderiales; family Oxalobacteraceae; genus Massilia; species Massilia phyllosphaerae. The sequence continues at coordinate 401,390 of NZ_JAXSQX010000005.1, read as the reverse complement.
CTCTGAAGGAGCAAATCGCTCAAGAGCACCAGCCATCGCTTTCGGAAGGATTGCGCGCGACAGCAGGAGCAGCTGCCGTCGGTGCTGCAGTGGGGTTCGCTTCCGCAGCTTTCGCAAAGTACAAAGAAGGCAAGAATATCTTTAAGGGCGAATTTACACGCAAAGATTGGGAAGAGGTGGGCGTCCAGTCGCTTAAGGGTGGCGCCGCAGGTGCCGTTTCCGGCGCCGCGCTCTACATGCTGACCAACTGCGCCGAACTTTCTGCCCCATTCGCCGGCGCGTTCGTCACTGCGGTAAAGGGACTGGCCCCGCTTATTCAGGATTACACGGCCGGGAAAATCTCGCTGGACACTCTGATAGACGAGGGCATGTTCGTTTGCTCTGACGTCGCGATTGTTGGCATTTGTACTGCTGTTGGTCAGGCAGTCATACCGGTGCCGATTCTTGGGGCAGTCATAGGCTCAATCGCAGGCAAAGTCCTGTCTTCGTGCCTCGGAAATAAGGTCCGGGCAGCCCATGCCAAAATCGAGAATCGAATGAAGGTGGCACTTGAACGCCTTGACGATGCATTCAGGAAGAAGGTTGCTGCGATTGAGGTGAAGTTCGACCGTCTAGGCGCACTCACGAAGGCTGCGTTTGACCTTTCACATAATGCTAAGCTTCTTGAAGCTAGCATTCACCTGGCTAGAGAGTATGGGGTGGCTGACTCTTTATTGCTGAAAAACGAGACGGAAGTGGACGCGTACTTCCTTACCTAATGTCTTCATGTCGTCTCATGTTTGGCATATCTGGCCCTTTTATACATCACTTACGCCACCACTAGCGTCGCAGAGAACTATGCCTTCACGGACGATGGTCGCTAGGGTGAGCCGCCTTTGGTCCTGACGGCGAGTGCCTCCGCGCATCGGCGTTTCATGACCGAGGAAGAAGCATTCAAAGCGAGTACATAGCAGTCAATGACTCCAGTCTACGCTTGAGCTTAGATTCGCTTGAAAGCAGTCTAAAGTAAGCTAATAGGTTTTGTCGCTCATTTTGCCCCGGTCGTGAAACTCCACGACTTGGAGACAGCGACACCATTCACCTTGCCATTGAACATGACGTTGTAGCTCGTATTAGCCTTAAATGGAGCCTGCCAACGACGAACGCGTAATTTGCTTGCACGTACTCATTCGGGTCACGGTCCTTAGTGATGAGTCGAACGTCTGGCCGCGTGCTCTGGCCTGATTCGGTCACGGTAAAGCTGGAAACGGTCAGCGTCGAGCCTTCTACAGATACGACGTTCACAGTTGAGGAGAGGGAGCCCTGTAAACACTAGAGCAAATGCTGGTTCTGTCGTCGAGCCGCTAAGGATTACTCGGACCCCGTGGTTCGCCCGGCATCCCGAGGTCGCAATCCACTAAGAAAACGAGTAAGTCCGCCCCTATTGTCGCCCAATCACTAAGAAGTAGCTAGTTTTGTCGCGGAGCCACTAAGATTTACTCGAGCAAGAACCTGTCCCTGGCATTGCAGGCGGCAAAATTCACTAAGAACGCGAGAAATTTCCGGGGTATTGACGCTCAGGGGCTTAGAAAGCCGAAAAAATGTCGCTAAGGCACTAAGAAGTGCGATAGCGAGAAGAGCTGTGCGGTCAAGAGTCGAGGGCCCACGGCAGCGCCGGACAGCGCAGCAACCGCAGAGGTCAGGCAGAAGTCGTCTCCTCACCAATCCACGTGCTCGAAGAGGTTTTTGGGCCAACTGCTTATTAACACCCGAAAATGGCGTTTTCTGGCAAAGCTCTGCGGAAGAGGCGTTCGAGCGAGAGCTCGACATTCGATGGCCTGGGAAGAGAACGGTCTATAGGAGACCCGCCGAAATCAACGGGTTAGCGTAATTTGTGTCAGGTCTCAAGTGCAATGGCGACGCTTTGGCCTCTCCAAGGGCAGAACTATGTGTACGAAAGTGCTCAGGGCAGAACTATTGCCTTCCCCCACCACGACGGACACTTTCGATAGGTATGTTGTCCCTATCGAGGTATTACATGGCACGTGAAAGACGGGTATTTTCAGAAGAGTTTAAGCGCGAAGCAGTCAAGCTGGTAGGCCAGCCTAGTGCGAGCAAAGCGGCAATAGCCCGCGACCTTGGCATCGGTGCTAATTTACTGGGACGATGGTGCCGAGATGCCAACGTCGATGCAGGGGTCGCAGTCGGGCACGAGAAGGTATCGGCCCACGAATACGAGCGTATGCGGCGCGAGCTGGCGAAGGTCAAGACGGAGCGCGACATCCTAAAAAAGGCGCTCGGCTACTTCGCAGCCGAACTCAAGTGAAGTGCGGCTTCATCGCCAAATATCGAGCCATCTGGCCAACGCGAACGATGTGCCGACTACTCGGCGTATCGAGCAGTGGCTTTTACGATTGGCTTGGGCGTCCAGCGAGTGCTCACGAGCGCGAGAATGCCGAACTCCTCAAAGCAATCAAGGATAGCCACGAAGCCAGCGATGGCATATATGGTTCGCCGCGCGTGGTGCGAGACCTTATCGATGCTAGTTTCTTCTGCAGTGAGAATCGTGTGGCGCGGTTGATGAAAGCTACTGGCATTAAGGCCCGTCATAAGCGGCGTCGAGCACCAGGACAGCTTGATTCACCTGTCCACGCCATCGCGCCAAATTTGCTGGACCGGCAGTTTGAAGCCACAGGTCCGAATCAGAAATGGGCCGCGGATTTCACCTAGGTGTGGACTGGCGAAGGCTGGTTATTCGTCGCTGTCGTCCTCGACCTGTACTCGCGGCGTGTAGTAGGCTGGTCGATGCAACCGACGATGACGGGGCAGCTCGTAATGGATGCACTGATGACGGCTATTTTCCGTCGCGGCCGTCCTCGTGCCGTGCTGCATCATTTAGACCAAGGAGCGCAATATACGAGCGAAAATTTTCAGCGGCTACTCGAATCCCACGGCATCGTTTGCAGCATGAGCTGTCGCGGTAACTGCTGGGACAACGCTGCAATGGAAAGCTTCTTCTCGACCCCGAAAACCGAGCGCCTTAGCAAAAAGCATTACCGGACCAGGGATGACTTGAGAGCAGATGTGTTCGACTACATTGAAAGGTTTTACAATCCACGCCGGCGTCATTCCACTATTGGCTACATCAGCCCGATACAGTTTGAAAATCTAAAATGCGCCTAACGGAAGTGTCCGTGACGATGGGGGGAAGCCAAATGTCACAAGATTTGTGCTGTGAGCTCTAGCGCTTTACTTCGATGGTGACGGCAATTAGCACGACTATAGCAAAAAACATAATACATCCAAGGACTACGGTGACTATGCGATATTTTTTTTCGTCGCTCGTTACTGATTGCATGTATTTCAGCATGAAAGTCTCTCAAAGAAAAGGTCCATTTGCCGCGAGCTCTCGGCGTTTTTAGACGCTAGCCGCTGTGGCTGCCGCGTTCTTTTTTACGTCATCCCTAGGCGCTAACGCTTTGCCTCTGGTACACGCTACCAGTTGCAAACGACTTACATTGTTTCGCAGCTGCCTGCGCGACTCAATGACAAACGCAGACGCTTCTTGAGCGAAAAGTCCCTTCTCGGAATTAGAGAGCATATCGTAAAGGGCGCAGAACCGATGGCTGAGTATTTGGGGCGGACCCCAGTCCTGCTCGTGTTTGGGAAGGTTGACATGGAAGTGTCCTAAGGTAGGCCTGCGACGTCATTCTTAGCGTAGCGCGAAGTGACGAATTGTCGCGCTTCGTCTTCCAGCCGCCGTCCGCGAGTGAGAGTTGCTCGCTCAGACTGGCCGCGTTCCAAGCGCGCACGAGGGAATCTGGCTTGGCCTTGGTCAACGGCCGCAGGAGCATGCGCAAGATACCAAAGTTCGAGTCCAAAGTCTCTCCTAATGGGCTAGCGAACATTTCGAACAGGCTGCTTTAATATTTTCCGCGCCGTCCTTAGTTTCGCGTAAGTGAAGCCCACCCAGGCGTCGCAGAAAACGGTTCTCTCTTCGAGCCAAGACCCGGATAAGGCCCCTCCCGACATGTGGTCATCAAGAATAATAAAGGCGAGGGCGTCCGTTGACGCGTAACGCTTGAGCCAGGTCTCGATTTCACTCAAGCGGCTCGAGTTTGTGTCGCGAGGAGTACACCAGTGTTCTGAGAGATTGGAGTTGACGAACTCGAGACCTGTGCGCATGAGTACTTCATTTATCTGGTTCCGGCCCAGATGCGATGCCCATGAAGAGCTGATTACATAATGTGGTTGGTATTCGAAGTCTAACGTTTGCAAATTTCGACGGGCGGCTGCATTAAAAACCTCGTGCCATAACTCAGGCAAAGCGTCTGTAGTTCCGTTTGCGAACGCATCGAGGACCCGATATCCGTTATGGACGGGATGAAAAGCAAGAACGTCATCGAAGTCGAGAAAGACGACAGGTCTCATCTGTTTTATGTAATGGGCATTCACTCAGGCCTCCGTCGAGACTCGTAGCGATGGGTTGTTGTGACTAACGTAACTCGAGGCACTGCCAGAGTGATAGGCAGATACAAACGATTCCGCTGCAGCCACGAGCATTGCGTCGTCATACTGCGTGAGCGTCTCAAGGCTGCAGCGATGCTGGGACGGGCCATGCGAGAATCTGCGCCGTGCGGCGGATGACGAACTGTGCTTCGGCTTCAGAAGTCCACTTGGTAGCGATGAGACGGGACAGATACTGCTCGAGTATCTGGACTTCAGACATATGTGCGCGTTTGCCCTCTTTTGACTCCAGCGATTTTGTAGCTAGCTGAAGTGCAAGGTCTTCGCACTTGTCCCACCGTGCGTACAGTTCTGGAGGTGTACATCCTGCGGCATACAATTTACCGTCGTACATCTTCAGTAGTACCTTCGACTGATATCCGCTGACCGAGCCGTGCGGCTCAGGGCGAGGGAAGTGCGGGGGCACAACACTGTAGTCCGGTTCACGGTCATGAAACAGTCCACCACAATCTTCTTCGTTTTCCATAGCTCCTCCTTGGCCATAAGATAACTTTTGTCCAGTGGTCGGTCAATGAAAAAATCAAAATTATTCAATATAATCATAGACTTACATGATTTCTGCTATAGTAATATAAACAGAGTGAACAGTAAGACTCGGCGGCTGTCAGTAACCATGCTTGAAAATGTAGCCTTCCCCTGACTACTAACAATTACCCAGTTATGGCACAATGATTTATATATGACAACAATTTTCCCAAGGTAACTTCCCGGTCCTTCAAAACTGGCCGCAATGCGATTGCGCATTTCCTGACCGCCGCCGAACCTTAATATCGACACTATCGAATACATGACTACGGCGCCAACTGAACCTCTTCTCCAACAAGTCGCATCGGACTTGTTCCGGGACTTTAAGGGAGATGAAATCGGTGGCCGGCATGCCATCCGCGGCTTCAGTTTTCAGGTGTGGCATGCAGTATTAGAAGCCCTTCGCGCCCACCGGACCGGCAACGACTACGCCGTCGTACTTGAATGGCAGCAGGACGTTGCTGTTTTGGATTCTTCCGTGGCACCGACTGGCGTACGTTTCGTGCAGCTGAAGAAACACGAGGCATCGACCCACTGGAAGCTGAATCATCTCATTGCGTCGCCGAAGGGTAAGGATGAGGATGCGCAAGCGACGGCAGATGAAGCCAACCCCGTCGAACCTGGCGGGGCGGTGACGGAGCCACCCCTTGAACCAGCGGCAACCAGGAAGGCTGCGAAGTCAAAGGCGCCTAAGAAGCCTAAGCCATCAATCCTGGCCAAACTCTATGCGCATCGGCGCCGTTTCAAAACTTTGGGGAAGTCGCGTCTTGAATTCTCGTCAGACGCTCAATTCGAAATGCCAGACGGTTCGGGCGCTAGCTCGCTGCAAAGCAATGTTGAGCTAGCTACTGCCGACCCTTTAGTTCGACAGGCCATTGAGGCCAAACTGCGAGAGCAGCTGGGTCTCGACTCGGCCGAGCCGGTCGACTTCTCTGACTTTGCTCTTGTGGTGAGCGACTGCCCGGTAAATGAGCCACATAAGTACCTCGCCGGTGAGCTTGCACAGATGCAACTGGAGTCGGAACTCAACCTTAGCGGTTCGGCTACCATTCTCGCGGTCCTAATAATCGCTTCGTACGTGAACCTCAGGGCAGGCAGCACTCGACACGCTAAGAATTTTCCCGAGTTGTTGGGCCGCGCGGTCACGCGAAGCGACATTGACCGCTATCTAGCCGCGGCCGACGAAGAAACAGTGTCGGCGCGAGAACTCGTAGAAGAGATTATCGAGCGGTTGAACATCGAGACGGCGCCGTTTACGCTGGTGAGAAACATGAAGAGGCAAGTCGTGCGCGCGTGTATGGAAATCACGAACCGTGCTGGCCCTGTGCCAATCTTAGCCGCGCACCTCAAATCGCTGTACGAAGCGAGGTCGGAGTACAACTCACTACCGAGGGTTACCGATATTTTCTCCGCTTGGTTCGAGGACTTCCAGCAGTTGCAGTTAAGCGAAGCTCGCCCTTACAGCCGCGAGTACATTTACTGTCTAATGTCCATGATTACCCAAAATGCAAACCCCACAAAACAACTACCATCTGTTCCGGCTGGTCCGCAACCTAAGGACTCGCAATGAGGCAAATCGTCACCTATCACGAGCTTTGGCTAGTATCCGAAAGGGACGAGAGCGCCCGGTTCCTGAAGTTCAGTCCGCGCAAGAACCTGCTCGCGGGAACGAATGAAACGGGTAAGTCACGCATCCTAAAGCACCTCGTTTGGGCGCTCGGCGGCGAGCCGTCGACACGCATTGCAGGAAATTGGGACGTCATATTGCAGTAAGCGTAGTGCTCAGTATCGGGCAGAAGCGGTTCACGTTCGTTCGAATGGGGCGCGACCAGCGCGCGGCCTTCGACGGTGAAGGTACGCTCCTACTTGCGACCGAAAGCGCCCAAACATGGGCCAGGTTTTTTGCTGATACGTTCGAGTTCCCGTTGAAGTTGCAGCGCCACCAGGAAGGCGCGTTTGCGTTGGCAGGGCCTGAGTACGCCCTGCTGCCGTTCTACATCGACCAAGAAGGGGGCTGGGCGCGGAAATGGGGGAACTTTCTCCGGCTGTCCCAATTCGCGCGCTGGGAGCCAGTCGTCTTCGAATCCTTCCTGGGCCTGCGGCCGCAGCGCTACTTTGATGCCCAGCTCACGCGGGACGAACTGGTCTTCAAGCTGCGCGAACTACGACTGCAAGCAAAGGTGCAGGCGAGCGCCTACCAGCACGTTAAAGCAATGTTGCCGGCGTCCGATGCCGCGCTCAATGAAAGCGCGTTTGCCAAAGAGCTTCAGCAGGTTGCCAGCCAGGTAGAGGCATTGGTCGATGACGAAAACAGGGTCCGCAACGATTTGTTCGAAATTGCTCAGCGACGCCAGGAGCTGACTGGCGAACTGCAACTTGCGGCCCGGGCAGAGCAGGATTTAGTAGAGGACCTTGCATACCTGTCCACGTATCCGGATGAGGAGCAGTTGAACTGCCCAACGTGTGGCCAAGCACACGGCTTGTCGTTTCGCGCGAAGGTGGAACTTGCTTCGGATGCCAACGAAGCGCATCAACTCTTTCTAAGTGTACGGACTCAGCTGGACAAGTTGAGTAAGCGCGAGGAGGGCTTGCGCAGCAAGCTTGCTAGTGTCACAAAACAAATGGAAGCGCTGCGGGTTTCGACTGAAAGACGGCCGGGGCAGGGTGGTATTGCCGAAATCGTCGCCGCAAAAAGCTTGGCCACTATTGAAGATGCATATGGGCAGACACGCCAACAACTGTCTGAATCTATCAATGAACTCGATGAAAGCCGAAGCGAGCTCCAGGCTGAACTAGACGCGTTGACGGATGCAGAGCGGGTGAAAGAGGTACGAGCCTTTTACAAGGCCGCAGTAAAATCGTGTGCTGACCGTCTCGGCATCGACAAGGCGGAAATTGCTTCTGTCAAAATCGGAGCGCGGCCAGCGATGGGCGCTGGTAGCTCGGGCCCACGCGTCTACTTGGCTATGCACATGGCAATGCTGGAAACCAACGCAAAATATGGTAGCGGGCCGCGCTTCCCCTTCATTGTCGACACGCCTCGTCAACAAGGCTTGGACGACCCTAATACGGGGCGGCTCCTCAGCGCGGTCTACAACCATGCTGAAGCAGAGCAGATTTTCATCGCAAATGAATCAGTGCCCGTTGACTGGACCCCACCGCAGGATTGTTCCGTTCAAACCTTCATAGAGAAGCGTCACTTCTTGCGTGAGGAGGAGTACCGAGCCGGCGTTGAACTGTTAGCGCCAATGGTGGAGGCGATGCGTGAGGCTATCGCGGCCGAGCGCGAGCGTGCTGCCGAGATAGCTGCAGAGAGCGAATCGGTGGAACGGGCAGACCAGCACGACGCCATCGATGCTGACGAGGATGAGGACGAAGATTGAGACACCCTTTAACGTAGGATGCTCCAACCTGCTGTCCTTTTGCGCGCATCTCCTATGGCGGGCGTTCCTGACCAGCTGTACCTGGCTGCCGGGCGTGTAACCGCTACGACGCGACGAGAATGCAGACTCTAGTATTTCTCGATTTTGATGACGTACTTGCCTTCAACTCCGACCACAAGTCACATCAGGTGGCCACTCCTCTCAGGTCGAAACGCTCAGGCCACATTAGCTCGACCTGAGCAACCTACCTGTCGCGCGAAGAGGTCAGTAAGGCTCTCGTCCGTAGCGGCTTGGGATTCGTGGCCTCAGCATTACATTCCGCTTGGCGAAGCGCCACCGATGTCGGTTCCTTGCCCGCGACCAACATAAGCTCCCGGCTTAAACGACATAATGGCCCACTATGGTTCGTCTTACGTGATACTCGACGATACGGCTAGAGGTCATAGGCTGTACGTCACGCCTTTGCAGTCGCACAGGGTGATTTGTGATGAGTCGCAAGGGTTCATGGACAGTCCTATGAACGTGCTTCGGTTTTTCGCTGCACACTACTATCCATACGCTTCCACCAATCTACCAACTAAGGCCTTCGCTTCATCGGGCCGAACTGCGTGGTCTGAGTGAGCTCGCGGTAGCAATATGGCCGAAAGCGCTGTAGGGGACGCAATCCGCTCTGAATCATCGAAGTCGCCAACAAATTCTTCTACCTCCCACCCGAGCCTTTTCTGCAGTTTATCGCAGTGGTGACAAATGCGAACTTCCAACTGCCATGCGCGAGGGGCATCGACAATGCTGAAATGCACCTTTCCTTTATCTGAAACGTAGACGATTTCAGCCTTGCCACGTGAACAGATAGGACAGCACCAGTCGCTGGGCGTTGCATCCCACTTCTCCGCCATGTAGTCGACGCTTCGCAGCATTGCAACGAAGTTAGGCGGTAACTGCCTTCCTGGTTTGGGTCTAACTGTTCGCCACCTCGACATATCGCGCGGGGCTATACGTGTCTGCATTCCCAGCGCATCGCTAAGCGTCTCCCAGCTAAGCCATCTGCTTATAATCTCAGAATGGCGCCCGCCATGACTGTACACCGGCACCGGCTCGAACTGCCTGTCATGTGGCTCGTACCAATGACAATCGGTAGCTGCCGCCTTGGCGACCGCTTTGATGATTCGCATTCGGAGAACGAAAGCTGCCTTCGCTGCTTCCCACTCGACGCGAGCCCTCTCTTCCAATACTCTGTGAGAGCGGTGCGCGGCCACATCAATGAACCGACTGATTTGACCGACCGAGAACGAAAATTCCCGTGGAATCTCTAGGGCGGCCTTTGCCGCAGTATCGGCATTATTGCAGTCCTCGCATACCAAGACCGGTTCATATGCGGCAAACGCTTCGCTCATTCGCTCAATAAGGCGAAGTCCGTCCATTTGTTCAAGTTCAGTGTTCGCTTCGGCGAACGCTGCATGGAACGCCTCGTGCAGCACGTCACCCATATGGTCGTGATGGATAACGTTCTTGGCCAAAATCTGCCCGCGGTTGCCGACCCGTGAAATCTCGAACTTGGGCCTCCGGCAGCATGGGCAAATCCACTCCTGAGGTGAACCGACCCAGTTTGTGTTCATCTCAAAGGGACGAGACCCATGCTTCTCAAGCATTTGTTTTGCAACTGGCGATGCTTGGCCGTCCAAGCACGATATCTCGCCAGTTCCGACACATTCGAGAAGAAGCGATAGTGCGACATTAGCGCCTTCTTCTCGACGCACGTTATGACTTTGCTTTCGGCTCCAAATGCCGAGTCTGCTGAAGAAAAGTTTGTCTGACCACATTGTTCGACCTTAATAATCGTGTCTTTGCTTAGATTGTTTAAGCCTTAAACACTTGACGATTCAACCAGCTAGATGCCCAAGTACTTTGGGTGCCACAATGCGTTTGCAGTATCTATCTTTTTAATTGCGATGTCCTTGTGCCAGTCTAGTTCCCGATTGTTGCTGTGGCTAAGCGAACGCTGCTGAGGACAGTTTGTCAGTCAGGGGCAACACGACAGTGTCAGCGATTTCTCAGTCTTGCAGATGCCGCTCGCGAGCAACGTGCGCGGGACGATAGCCGGCACGGCACGCGGAGTCTTTGGCTTCTTTCTAAATCTTATGCTCAGTCACTTCCTTGCCACCGACGACAACGACTTGATGGGTCGTAACACCGTTCTTTTCAGTGCCCGCCGGGCGATGTTCGATGTATGCCGCCAGCATTGGCTTCTCCATAGACGCCACGGAGTGTGGCTGTCCTCATGTAAGGATGGATGCGAAAAATACAGTATTGCCAAACGAACTGAGTTGAGGCACTACCGGAGAACAGCGATTACACGTTCCATGCTCTTCAATCAAACAAAGTAGGGGCATCTTCAGCTTCAAGCAGGTAGAAGCGATGACATTCGTCGTACTTCAGTACGGACGCGAGCGGTCAATGAGTGCTTGGACAACTGGTAGAGTTCGTTGAGTCCTGAAGTGCTCTGGAATGCTAGCTCCTCGTACAGGGCGACTGGGAGCTGACGATTGTTCTTGAACCGCCTGTCGGGCCCGCCGTTCTTGTTCACATATCGCCAAGTATGGCCCACCACCTCGGCATCGCCAGGAACAGCGCCGTCTTCAATGAATTGCCTGGATTGGCCGCTGACCTCCAAATCCTTGTAAGAGACGGCACCCACTCCAGCCGGCGAGTACACCAGCACACGGTCGGGCATGTAGTAGAGGGACGTCGACCCTGACTTCACATACGGCACTTCTAAATTCGACTTGAGCATTGGCGGCAAGCCTTTACCGAACTGGGCGTCCTTTCGCCTCACTACGGAACCGGCCCCGGCGTGGTATTTGCGGTCGTGGACCGTGGCTTGAGCATCAATACGCCACGCCTTTCGACAACTCGCCAACGTATGAAATGCTTCGTGCAAGGCCTCGAACGCACTCTCGTTCGCTGAGTCCAGTTCGTAGAACAGGACCGAAGTCTTGGCGACCGTGTCCCTTACCGCTATGTAAATCGTGAGTGCAACTAGTACTGCAGCGGAGACAAGAGTAATCCACTCGGGGCCGGTGGAGAAGACGTACCACAGCGCTAGCAGGCCACCAGCCGCGGTCCACTTCCAATAGTTGGGACGATTCGCCTTGCTATTCAACTCGCTCAGCAATTCAGCGGACGACGTGTCTTGCATAGCAGAGACCGGAGCGCTTTCAATGGCGACCATAGGTCCAAGGCCTGGTTGAGGAGCCATGTTCGGTGTCGGCGCAGGCGGCGTTCGCGGTATGGCCACGGGCTGTGCAGTCGGTATTGTGGCGCGGTAGTACAGGCCAGCGCGACCGACAGAGATGTAATTTCCTCGTGGGCCCGTACCAACGCGAAGTCCCTTAATGCCTGCAGACACTCCAACGCCCGACTTAGAAAGGTTGAATCGAAACGGTCCGACGCACACACTTTTTCGCAGATAAAAACCCATGAGACCTCTGAGGAATTGGTTTCAAAACAACAAGCAAGTTGCATTCTTTGCAGTGCAATGTTGCTATAATAAAGGTATTGCAGAAAATCAACTATAGGGGATGTCATGTCAGACCAGATTTCGTTTGGTGCCGCCGAATTCGCGAGCAATCCTGAACCACGTTGCCCTTGTATCCTTTTGCTCGACGTCTCCGGTTCGATGTCTGGTCAACCAATTTCAGAACTAAATGCCGGCTTGTCGGTGTTTAAAGACGAGCTCGCGGCTGACTCGCTCGCGATGAAGCGCGTAGAGGTGGCTCTAGTCACATTCGGCCCGGTCCGCGTCGAGGCGCCGTTCCAGGCTGCCGAATCGTTCTATCCACCGACGCTTTCTGCACAGGGTGACACCCCAATGGGCGAAGCAATTCGCCAGGCGATTCAGCTGGTCGACAACAGAAAGCAAGAGTATCGAGCCAATGGCATCTCTTACTACCGCCCTTGGATTTTCCTTATCACTGACGGCGGTCCTACTGACGAGTGGAAGTCTGCCGCGGCAGCAGTCCGCGAGGGTGAGGAAGCTAAGAAGTTCGCCTTTTTCGCAGTAGGGGTGAAGGGCGCCAACATGGATGTACTTTCGCAAATTAGTACTCGTACTCCTATGTCGCTAGAAGGCCTGAAGTTCCGCGAACTGTTCACCTGGTTGTCCAGCTCCCTGCAGCGCGTGTCGCAATCGACTCCGGGTACTGAGGTCAAGCTGGATGCACCGACGGGATGGGCCTCGGTGTGACTTGGCGAGTCGTTGCCGGCTCTGCAGCCGGCACATCGCACAGCGCTACTGGACTCGACTGTCAGGATAGCTGCTGGGCCCAAGTGGACACGCCCGCAGGTAAGACTGCAGTCTTGTCTATCTTCGTGGCTGACGGTGCCGGTAGTGCAAAGCACGGCGGTGAGGGAGCAGAGCTTGCCATCAAGGCGGCGGCCGAATTCATGCAGAAAAAAGCGGCTTTGCCCGAATTTGGATTAGGTGACGATTTTGCTGTCGACTGCGTCATGGGCATCCGAGCCGTGTTGTTTTCTGCTGCCGAGAAAGCAAAGGTCCGGGCGCGAGAGTTCGCTTGCACTTTCCTCGGAATAGTCTCGACGAACCTCGGTACCCTGATAATGCAAATCGGCGATGGAGGCATCGTAGTCGACATCGGCAACGGTCTCGAAGTCCCAATCGCACCAATGTCCGGCGAATACGCCAACATGACTCATTTCATCACTGATGAAGATGCCGTTGACCGTTTGGAATCGCACGCATTTAGTAAGCCCGTTCTCAAAGCCGCGGCGTTCTCCGATGGCATTCAGCGACTCGCGCTCCAAATGGACACAAACACTGCTCACGAGCCGTTCTTCGCTCCATTTTTCAAGGTTCTTTCTACAGCTACTGCCGAGCAAGAGGACCAGCTCCAGGATGCCCTGATGCGATTTCTGAATAGCGAAGCGGTGAACGAGCGGACCGACGACGATAAAACTCTTGCGCTCGCGGTTCTCATCTAGACGAAATTACTATGACGAAACGCTTCGTCACGGCTTCAGGAGCTGTAGTCCAGTTAGGCCGCGAGCTAGGGAAGGGCGGCGAAGGCTCGGTATTTGAGGTCCCGTCGCTACCAAATCAGGTAGCGAAGCTCTACCACGATAGTTTAGACAGGCCGAAGCAGGACAAGCTCCGCTTTATGGTCACTCGAGGTGACCAAGCCCTGCTCCAGTACTCTGCTTGGCCGCAAGACACGCTTCATCCTTCTTCCGGCGGACCCGTAGCGGGCTTTCTTATGCCTAAGGTCACTGGACGTGACCCCATTCACATGCTGTACGGCCCCGCATACCGACGGCAGAACCGTCCAAAGGCTGCATGGGATTTTCTGCTCTATGCTGCACGCAATACAGCCGTAGCGTTTGAGGCATTGCATGCTCGTGGGCACGTGCTGGGCGACGTCAACCAAGGCAATGTCTTCGTTGGAGCCGATAGCAAGGTCGTACTCATTGACTGCGATTCCTTCCAGATTAACGCCAACGGGACATTGCATTTATGTGAGGTTGGGGTTGCCCACTTTACGCCTCCAGAGCTTCAGGGGCTTTCGTCGTTTCGAGGAGTAAAGAGGTCGGCCAACCACGACAATTTTGGCCTGGCCCTCCTGATTTTCCACCTGCTGTTCGGCGGTCGTCATCCGTTCTCTGGAGTGCCGCAGAAAAGCGAAGCTGGCGAAGCCTTGGAATCGGACATCAAAGCGTTCCGCTACGCATACGCTCGCGACTCCAAGGCAAGAGGAATGCTCCCGCCGCCGAAGTCAATCCCGATTGCGCTCGTACCGGACTCAATGCAAGCGATGTTTGAGCAAGCATTCACAGAGCGAGGTACGTCTGGGTTACGTCCAACAGCCCAGCAATGGGTCGCCGCTATAGACGCGTTAAGAACGCGCATGAAGAAGTGTTCGTCGGCTTCGATTCATGTCTACCCGGACCATCTCACGCATTGCCCATGGTGCGCTTTGGAGCAGCAGGGCATTGTCTACTTCGTTGACCTTGGTACGACAATCACCGCAACGGCCAGTGGGTTCGTCCTGACGAAAGTATGGGCATTAATCGAGGCCATCGCACCTCCGCCACCGGTCAGCATGCCCAACGTTGCAAGTATTACTGTCACCGCTACGCCGCTTCCTGTTGGCCTCAAAGGCAACGGCCATCCAGGCCTTCTAAAAGCCCTCATCGTTATCGTAGCTTTGTGTCTCACTGCAGCAATCCCCGCGGCTTGGATTATCTGGGGTGGAGCCGCTTATTTCGCCTGGAGCGCGGTTGGGGGCTCGGATTCCCCTGAGCTGGCCGGAGAGAAGCTAAAGCGCAAGAACCGGATGATTACCGCTGAGCGAGCTTACCAAGCGCTCGCTGATAGAGCTCGCAAGGAAGCCGGACCAGAAGGCTTTAATCATCGCAAAAAACAACTGTCTGACTTGCGGAATGAATACGTTGGGCTTGCCGCTAAGGAGAAGGTAGAACTCGACAAGTTGCATCAGACAGCGGAGCAACGCCAACGAGACAAGTTCTTGGACCGTTATTTTATCGAAGTAGCTTCAATTCCCGGCGTTGGGCCTGCCAAGAAAGCAGCCTTGCGGTCGTTTGGCATCGAAACCGCAGCCGATGTTCAGTGGAACAAAGTCCGCAGCGTGAAGGGCTTCGGAGAGGTGCTAACGCGAGCTGTCGTCGATTGGAGGAAGGCGTGCGAGCGCAAGTTCGTGTTCAACCCGGCCCAAGCCGTGACCGAAGCAGACCGCAACGCGGTGCGAGCCAAACTAATGGTTCAAAGGAAGGGGCTCGAGGCAAGTCTCCTTGCAGGGGTTACAGAACTTCAGCGTATGAGCACTGAGGTAAACGGAAGAACCGCGGCGCTACGTAACCAGCTTCAAGCCGCTGCTCAAGAGTTTGCGCAAGCCAGAGCAGACCTAGCTGGGTTGAGCTAAGTACGGCATCGGAATAGCGTTGGTGCTCTCGCATTCGTTACAAGGGCAGGTTTGAGGTCGGCACACTTCTCCGGCGAGGGCGACATAGAAGCTCCTATGGTGGGGGCTGACAGAAGTCAACCTAGCGTCGAAATTTCGCGAGGTAGCGCGTGAACACCCAACCACTCACAAGCTGACCATCTCCGTATTCATATGAGACTTCCGTCCAGTCAGCCTTCGTAGAGATGACTGTGACAACCTGGCCAAACTGCAGGGTCTCGACAGATTTAGCTCGAGCGTTGGGGGTACTACGTAGATGGAGGGTAGGGGCTGTGACGAAGCGACAGTCTCGTAAAGCGGTGCCCAGTTCACCCATCGAAAGCTTCTTAATTTCCTTCACCTGCTCGCGGGGTGCTACAGCCGGGGACCGCTTAAGATATGCCTCGATGTACGGCATCGCCAGGTTGGCTGAAACGCTGACGATGAAGGGGGTCACCACGCAGGTGATGAGTGTTAGAAAAGCCCACTTTAAGAATGGGGATGCACGCGCCCAGAGTTCACGGAACCGCTCTGGTGTCTCCGCAGCATCAAGAGCCTTAAGCGTAGCCTCATCGTCCTCCGCGCTGTCTTGGTCAACGAACGAATCATCGACAACGTAAGCACCGGCAGAGATGTCACGTTCGATAGCCTCAAGGAACGAGTTTAGGTAGGTTGGGCGCGCGAGCTTTTCCAGTTGGCCAGTCCATGCTTCAGTCGAACTAAACAGCGCCTCATAGCGACGATTAACGGACTCCGCCGCCGACAGCCAATGCTCACTAGGGACAGTGTGCCGAATGTCTAGCGTATTCAGGAACCGTCTGTACAAACCATCCTCAACCATCGACTTCGACACCTTGTCGACCCACTCCATGCTCGCCTGTGCGCTCGCATGTGCAAGGTCTGTGGGCAAGCGTCCTAGCGCAGCGGCCTGACCACTAAGAAGTGAGCCTTCAAGTGACTTGAGGGACTTGCTGCGGAAGTGGTCAAAGTCTAAGCCACCAGCTAGCTTTTTCACTTGCGCACCGATGTCCAATGCCTTCGTGTACTCATGTAGAGCCAAACGGCTGCCGACAACATCGAACAACGACTGCGTTTTCCAAGTCGTATCAAGCGAGGCCGCCAGGCCCTGCAAAGAGGTCATCTCCTTCATGGCATTTTGTCGCGAATTCATTGACTGCAGAGCTGTCAGGTCTCTCGTGTGCGCCAAGCCGAGTGCATCCATACCAAGCTTATCTGCGCTGAGAACCCCAGCGATAGATTTAGCGTACTCTCTTTGCGCGAAGGTGCCGCCGAGCACCTGCTCAATCTCACGAACCCTATTTTGGGTAGATATAGCGTCAAGGTAAGCGCGAGAGTTGAAAATTGAATTCATTATGGTCGTCACGTGAAGATTGGCGCCTGAAATCCTCAGCGCTGGCAGCAGCAAGGTTACTCGGAAACTGAGCAAGATGCACTAAGGAGTGACTGTTCTTTTCGGCAGTTGGTATGCTACAAAGACCTGAACACGCCGCTTAGCTTGGGACGACTTCATGAGGTTCGACGACTAACGCCTCGAACCCTTGTTATTGGGAGCCTTGACGAGCGGGTTTGTTCGCCGTATTTGCTGGCTTACCGGACATCGCTCGTGTTTTCGCAGCCTTTCCAAATTCACGGAAGTCCGGTAGTGGGGTCGCATCGATAACGATAACTCGTAGGTAGCGTAAGCCGGTATCGACGCGTTCAACGAATACCTAAATGCGCCGACTTGTTCAACGTCGCCAGCTATCCTCAAGCCGAGTTCGTAGCTGCCGACTTGAAACGCTTGGCGGACCAGGTGAAGAGAGTCACAGGGCAAATGACTCTTGTTGGCAAAGCTAATCCGGTTATCCTCACCGCTGCGTACTTCAAGTGCTACTAAAACCCTATCCACAAGCGCAAACCTGCGGTGGTGATTTGGAAACGACTATCAAGCGTAGCAAGGGGAAGTGGTCAACTGTAACTCTCCTAGTCAAACTCACGCTAGCCCTTGAGAATCAAATTCCTTTGAATAGTCCCGAGAAGCCTTTAGGTGCATCGTCCATTCCGAGTGACTTTATCACGCTTTGCCAGTCGTCTAGTTGACAAAATTTCCCATCGACAAATTTCAACTTGTCGAATTTGATTTTCCAATTCCTATCTGACGGGAATAGGACAATGTTATTGCATCCCGGCTTGATAGAGCTAGGAAAAACAATACCATCGATTTTTCTTCCCGATTCATCGATTTCGAAAACTTGCGCCAAGTATTCGGAAACAACCTGAGAAGGTAAGTAGTTAATGTGCTCCATGCCATTTTTCCTAATTGGCTGCGAAATTTCCTCGGTAAATTTCTCGAGAAACAGTAAGGCTTCCCTTTCGTTGCGGTTGTCGCTATCGAACACCGAAGGAATATCGGCAAGTTTTGTTAAGTCGACCACCATCAGTGGCTTTATGTTTTCAAATGTGCCAACCCCAATTGCCATCGGCGGGTGAGATGCGATTTCTCCTAGTGCCGTGCCATAGGCAAACGCCCCGTAAAAATACGATATACCAGCAGGATTCATCCTGCCGGCACTTGCTCGTTCTGACGGAGGAGCGCCGAGTTGTTCTTCGTTAGGCTTCCAATTGTCCTGTGGGTATTTGATGCGGCATCGATAAATCTTCGTGCCTGTAGGGACTTCTCTTAACATATCGAAGTTTCGAAGCAGCCCAGCAATAGTGCTTAGAATTTTTTCCGATGGGATGTGGTCAGGGTCATCGGCGTCTCTACCCTGCGGTATAAGAAAGTGAAATCTGGTGTGGTGTTTGACAGTCTGTACAAAACTCTCCCAGGCGTACCCGAGCTTTTGGTGTAGTCGAGGAGCATTCCAAAATGCGTGTGAGCTCCTTACCCAGGCGGTCTCTGTAAATGCACCTGCGACGTCTTCAACAAATTTTTCCTGTCCATTCAGGGATAACTCACCAAGTACTTCGCGAATGTCAAGTGAGTGCATGGCGAAATCTTCGCTATCGTAGGGAATACCGGAAGCTTCGAGCGACGAAAAATAATAAAAAACAGCTCCAGCTATCGATTCCATGATAGGTTCAGTAGGAGCGGCACTGGGCTCCTCAGTCTTTTCGCCGCAATAGCTACATTCACATTCTTCGACATTCGCGTCAACCTGCTCCGCCAAAAAATCATCACCAACACATGAGCGACACACCCATGTATCTGGCGCGTCCCATCCCCGTTCTAAAGCGGCCATCCATGCTGACTTCGCGAGTCCCATTTATTTCTCCAATTACTGCAGTTGATTCAGCAACAGCTTAATTGTGGCCAACTTTTTCCGAGCACGCTCTTGCCTTGGCAAACGTGTAAAGAACAAAGTGCACTTGCACAGACCCATACAATCATCATACATCTCTTATTGCAGAGTCTAACGGTTTTGCTCTCCAGGTTTAACGATGTGTAGACCAACAATCTCGTTCTGGTTGCGTTTGCCGCGGTTGTTGATACGCTGGATTTCTTCGGCTTTGTCTGCGTATTCGCGTTCGAGCTTTCCCATCCTAATAAGCATCGCCGCATTCTCAGACAGGGCCATCTTGAAACGCTGTTCAAGTACCTTGTTGACCTCACGAAGGTTAGCGTTGATGGTCCTCATATCCGTTGGGGCACGAACAGGAATGGCTTCGTTTACGCCTAGAATTTTCTTGCGTACCTCCGTGTAGCGGCAACCGTCAAAGCCAATCAATGTGCGGGATACTCCAGCTTCAAGTGCTACGCTCGAAATCGTAACCTTGAGCCGTCCTTTCTTCGCTTGCTCGATGAGCTTCGGGTGCTGTGGCCGGCCTTCCTCGACCCGCTTTAACGCGTCGAGTAGATGCTGCTGCATGCCTTCGAACGTCGTTGGCAGGTCAGTTCGTTTACCTCGCATGTGCCACCTCCATTGTCGAGTGCATGACAGTATCCAGAGAGGGGAGGGGAGCACCGAGATTTTGCAGGTATCCCTTTGCCTGCTCAGCTCGCGTCCGCGCAACTCGGTACTCATTACCGCGGCCTTGAGCATCAGCCTGCAGCCAAGCAGTCATGTTCTCGACAAAGCGCTTCGTCCAGTGCTCAATGCTTTCTTCGTCAGCTAGGAACAAGTAGCAGCCAGTACAAATCGATGGCTCACGCATCGAGAAGTTTGGAGCCTTATTGGCCCAGTGGATGGTTTGCGCTCGCTTGTGACATTCAGCTTTGGTCGGCGCAATAGCCGGGATGCACTTGCCGTACCCATGGAAGAAAATTTTCATGTCTCGATTACGACACCAAGCGTCTATCGCTGTGTACGCCTCAGTATTGTTCATGCCTTCAACGATTTTCTCGAGTTCGGGTCGATAGTTATTCATGAGCTTGGCCAGGCGACCTTCCTGCTTAAAAGCCTTCCCGCGGATGTTCGACAAGAACAGTTCAGCAGTGAGGTTGCGATTGAAGTCAGCAACGCCAGCAATAAGGCTCGCGCTAGTGCCAACGTAGGCACCCTCTGTCATCGCAAGCGAGAGATGCTTGAACTGTCGCGCGATGGCCGGCAACATACGCTTGTCGACCTGGAAGACGTACTGCGCGTAGGTCTTACGCCATTGGTGTGTGCGAATGCAATCACCATAGCTGTCTATGTAAGGGCGAGTGGTTTCAGTAAGCACAATTTCAGACCAGTCGACGTACCACATCGCGAAGTTCTTCTGTCCCAAACGGAGAAGATGATTGCTGGGCTTACTCACACTTGAGGGAAAACTCGGAAGACCCCTAGGAACGCCGATGCCGACGATGAGGTAGGGCCGAACGTCAGGTTCTGCCAGTGCTCTGAGAGGAGCAAGAACCTTCTGAAGAACGACAATCGCCTGCACAGCATCAGGAAGTTCTTTTGTCCCGCGCGGAGCAGCAGCAAGCAGCCACTCTTCGTCAACAGGAGTCGGACGCAATTTCTTGAGCTTGGACTTAAGGTAGTAGAGGTCCAACATTCCCGATTTGGAAGGCCGCACTGCTATGCACGAAGGCAAGCCCGTGTCCGAATTCACACCTGCTAACAGGCTACTTATCTCACCGATTCGCATGCCTGTTTCTGCCTGGGCGATGATTGTGCAGGCGTCAACCAAGTCGTCGAGGAGTCGTCGAAGGTCTTCAAAAGCGGACTTGCCTCCAGCGCCTAAGTATTCACGCCAAGGATACGAGTCGCCAAGCGAAGTCGAGAACTTAAAACTTAGAAGGAACGCTTGAACTAGAGGGTTCTCCGAGAGAGTTTGACCTTCGTCTTCGCGTGTCGCCCCATGAATTTGATAGATGCTCTCCATGATTTTAATAAGGTCGCTTGATGCCGTCGCAATGAAGTTGTGCG
This sequence comes from Massilia phyllosphaerae, assembly GCF_034659755.1. NCBI lineage: Bacteria > Pseudomonadati > Pseudomonadota > Betaproteobacteria > Burkholderiales > Oxalobacteraceae > Massilia > Massilia phyllosphaerae. The sequence goes on along the minus strand of NZ_JAXSQX010000005.1, from coordinate 380,651 downwards.
CTTCATTTAGAAGGGGAATCGCGACCTCGTCAGGCAGCGCAGGGATGCGAGAAGCAAGCTTCGTGGCGAGCTCAGCCGACACTGTATGAGTTGCGCGGCCGGAAAATGGCTGCTCGTGCATGGCGGGAAGGCCGAGGCGAGTCAGCGCAAAGCGTTGCTCCCAAAGGTATCGCCACGTGGAGAGCGAAAAACTCATCGTTCCGGGAGTGATGCCGCCAACGTCTTCGGGGTCAATTTCTTCGTACTCGTCGCCATGCAATATTTGACCAGAACCTGTGGACTCGTCTTCACTCTCATTAACGGTATCGTGGTTGCCTACACACTCATCATCGACAGCTACCTCTTGGCCGTCAGAAGCAGCGTTGGCAGTAGCCCTTTTGAGTTCTTGGGCGGCATCGCTGGACAGGTTTGCGTAGTAATCCACAAGCCAGTCGCAAAAGCGTGTAGAGGCGCGATTATTCAGCTCACCGAAGCTCGCGTAGTTGTGCTCTACCATCCACTTTAAAAGCCGACGAAGACCTGGAAACACGGTGCCTGCAGCGCTTTCTTTGAGCCGTCGTCCATCACGGCGGTCATTGTAGAGGCTCCAAAAAAAGTTACGAGCTTCGTGAAGTAGCTGTGAATGGTCTTCATCAAAAAGGGTAGAGCCATCATGAAGTTTGAAGTCCCAAATACAAGTCACCGTGCTTGTCCCGGAACCTACAGCACGTCCGTCAAATACCCACCTTCTGTCAGGCCAGCGACTTACGCTAGACACCCACTCAACTGGGCCTTTAACACTCTCAGCGTTAGCACTTGTTCGATGTCCTTCAGACGAGATAGCTGCAGTTGCTGTTGCAGCTAATTCAGCCGTAGCGGTCGCGACATCGCTACCGCTAACTAAGCGGATTTCTTCACTTGATTTCGACATCAGTCATTACTCCAAGAGCGGCAATTTGGCCAACGTTATGGTCCTCGCTTTTTCAACTACCGCGGGCGAGAAGCGCGGCAACCAAACCTCTAAAAGCTTCTTCTTTATCGGTGACCATCGAGTAAGCCATGCGTCAGGCGCAATCTCTGCAGCTGCATCGTCAATAGCGTTGAGGAGATTCCACGCTTGAGCGCACGCGTACGCATCATCAAGAGTAATGCCAGCATGCGGACACGCAGGGCAGGAGCCATAGCTCGAACAAAGTTTGTTTGGCGTATATGGACCGCTAAACGGGTCTGCACAAGTCCAGCCCGGCGTAGCGGCTCCCATGTCCGCCCGGTCAGGCCGATTGCGAGGGTCGACCTTGCCTCTAGATTCTCTCCAGCGCTTGCGCAGCTGGCCAACTTGACCCAGGAACTCGTCACCACGCTGCTGAGCCGCAGTGGTGGTATACATACGGTACGTGGTCTCAGGACTAGCATGGTTGCCTGCAGCTTGCTTGGCCCGAATGTCTCCTTCAAACAGCGCATCGGTAACGTCAAGTCCAGTCGTTCGGAATCGGTTAAGCGCGACATGAGGTAGGCCATGGTCTTTGTAGAATCGTTCAAGACCATTTCGCAACGGTTTATCGTTGCCAGCCGTGCTGTAACCCGCAAACGACCGAATCACGCGGTCTCCTTGTTCTGTAACGAACAGGAACAAACGCCCCTGTGTCGCAGGCTGCGCGACCTCCCGGATGTACGCCGTCCACTCTTCGATAAACTTGACGATGCAAGCAGGGTTGTCAGGGTCGTCCGTTGCCGGCCTAATTTGTTTCTGCTCCGTGTTTTTGGAGCGGCCTTTTTTGGCTCTAGCAAGGATTTCGGCCTCGAGCCCTTGAGCTTCGTGGGCTTTCTCTAGTTTTTCCTTTTGTTCGCGATTGATGTTCGCGGGAGACGCAACCAACTCGATGCTACCAACTTCGTTCTTGCGAATAACATAGTCCTTCATGAGACTCTTCAACACTGTCTCAGGGTTGTAGTCCAAATGGATGGACAGCATCAGGACAAAAGGGATGAGCTCACGTGCGTATGGATAAAAGCAAGAATGGATTGTCGGGATGCCGCCGAAAAATTTGTTGTCTTCCACCACCCGCAGAAGCATCTTATCCTGCATCTTCTCAAGCTCGGTAATGCTGAGGATGACGCCAGGCGTGCGGTGCTTCAGCGCTGCCAATGTCAAACCTACGTCCGTATAAGGATTTGTTTTCCATACTTTCGCGTTGAACTTACCAGACGCGTAGTAAGCATCAGCCGGAAAGATGTCGCCCTGTCGGGCAACTGGGTTGTCCATCTTCGCCTGCATTAATGCGCGCTGATGCCGTACCTTCGCCATCGTTGCAGTAATCTCTTTTTTGCATGCAATGTAGATGTCCCGGTACGTCTCTTCGGGAATGATTTCGACAGGCTTACGGTCGTCGGTTTCATCGCGCCAATAGTTACTTCGAAGTGCCAACTCTGATAGCTGATGTTTCCATTTCTCTGTGCCCTGCAGATACTCCAAGACTGCAGAGATAGCCATTTGGAAGTGCTGCTTGGACATTTTCTTGTACTTGGTCCCGTTACTTCGAGTGCGGCGAAGCCAGACGATAAAGTCTTCAAAAAGTGCAGTCGTGATGTCGCTGAGTGCCGCGTTAGGAGCTGCCACGCGAAGGTAGCTGATGAAGCCATTCTTGAGCTGGCTGCACCTCCCATCGACAGTAACGAAAGGGTTTGCTGCAAGGCGTGCGCTTGTTGCAAGCGCTTCCGAGAATGGTTCCCAAAGCATAGGAAAGTCGAGCAGCCAACTGATATCAATCGCTTTTTCGCCACCCGGCGCGGCTTCAAAAGGAACAACGAAGTCTAACCGTTGCCTTGCGTCGCCTTCTACCAGCTCGATGCGGTATGACCTGGCAGCCTTTTCTGAAACGAAGTCAGTGATGTTCGTCGCCTCTCGCTTTTGAGAGTAGGCGCTAGGGGTCTTCTTAATCCGCATGGTCTTCACCCATCCTTTTTTTGACTTCGTACTGCTTTTTCCCAGCGTTACGGCGATGAACATCGATAATTGCGAGATAGATATCAAGCGTCGTCTTGAGACTAGAGTGCCCAAGAAGAATCTGAATCTCCTTCCATGGTTCAGCGTTGCCATCGGCTTTTTCAGAGTGATACTTCCACACTGCGAAGGTGTGCCGCAGGTCGTGAAAGCGATGGCGCACCAGCTTCTCGTGGTACCGTTCGCCAGTTTCAATGTCGATTTTCTCTACAAGATGGGTGATGTCTGCTGCCATGCATGCTTGTTTGAACGCCCATGACAAAGCCGGCGCGCGCACTGCTTTGCCGCAATGTTGAGCGGAGTCAGCGTCATTGACGAAGAGGGATACAGGCCTCTTGTACCTCTGCCCATTCTTAAAGGCATGTGCTTGACCGTTCTTGATAGACTCCTCACGCTCGCCGTCCATGTAAGCCATCAGTTCAGGAATCTGATACCCAGGAACTTGGACAGTACGAGGTTTCAACCGCTTCGTTTTCGTGATGGCAAGAGGGAAAAATCCGTCTTTTCTCATTTCTTCACTTGCCAGCAACCACAGCTTATGTAGCCCTTGTAGCTGGTACACCGTAAGCGACGCAAGCTCATCAACTCGCATTCCGGTACCGATTGCGAGTTCGCAAACCACGCGATTTCTACTCGGCCGCCAGTCGTCTCCGCGTTGCGTAGGAAGAGGGCCAAGTGCTTCCTGAATCAACTGCCACTCAATAGCAGACAGCGGACGTACTGGTTCGCCAAATTCGGAAGTCTCTCGGGACTGGGATTTGGTGCCGTCGTCGCCAGAACTTCTCTTCGAACTCCTCTGTCCACCCAAGTCGTTCTGAAGAGTGACGCGCCCCTTTTTCACCTTGTTGACGATGAATTCGCCCGTGTACCAGCCCTGCTTCTTTGCGTAGGCGTAAAAGCGCTCCACTGTTCCTTGGCGCCTTGAAATCGTGCTGCTCGCAAGTTCGCGGTTTGTCTTGTAGCTAACGATTACCTGGGCTGTATCGCGATAGGCAATGTAGTCAGATTCGCCAGCGACGTCCCACGGCTTCCCAACCTCAAGTTGGTTCGTCACCGGATTTGTCCACTGCACATGGGTCAGATAGTCGAACCAATCGCGCAAGTCATAGGCGAATGCGTTAGCAGTGTTCAGTTTCTTATGGCGCGGCCCACGTCGAATAGCTATTTGCCTAAGGTAGAGCAGGGCAGGCTCTATGATTTTCGCCTCTTCATCGATGACCAAGAAGGGAAATCCCTCAGGCAGCGAATACCTAGCGAGTGGGCTGTCTGCAGGTAACGCTACTGCTGTGTGGACACTTATCGTCATGCGAACATAGCGAAAACCAAAGGATGCCGAGTGTACTGTATGACACAGTATGTCGCAATGCTTTGCGGCAACAAATTGGTGGTCGAGCGTTGTGAACACAACGCGCTAGAGAGCTTTAGAAACTGCAAGTAGCAGACTGGACACCATGCCCTTATGAGCACGTACAAATCAGATGAATCGCCGTCCCCGTCTGCTGTAAGAGAGGACCGCTTTGGAGCCAGGCAGCGAGACGATTCGTGACACTTCTCAACTTTTGGTTAGCCAAGGCCGTCTACTACTTACGTCAGGCTATCCGTGACACATCGCCTGGCATTAACAATGCTGTCGAGACTTTTGGGAGAGGGAACACTACGTGGAAAAGGCTTTAGCTATCGAACTGATAAAGCATGCACTCGACCTTAGCGCACAGCTCAACTTCATCATCGAGAAAGTCGAGACGATTGCCGATGAGGATGAGCGGATTGGGATGCGTGAGTACATGGGAAAACTGTTGGCTGCCAGTGATGAACACCTGTACCGACCGATACTGAAGCAGTATCCTGAGCTCGACCCTGTGAGAACGTAGAGCCTAGTACTGAGGAGGCTGATTATTGGTAAGGTGTCATGCGTTAAGTGTTTCTAGACGTTGTAGTCGACCGCTAACGACTTCTTTCAGGGCTGCTATTTGTAGGTAAAAAGTGTTCGGTGGCGCAGAGCAACTAGCCAAGTAGACATGACGACAATATCGCTTTGTGAACACTAGTTTTTTGCTGAACACTTATAGCAATTTGGTGAACAGAATTCTTTGTGAGCAGTACTTCTACATTGCGGATGACTGAGGAAAATGAACGTTTTTTAATCGTGTAGATAGTCCATTCCTCGTGTGCGTGGCACAGCGTTATGAAAGGTTCGTGCAGGCTCTTCATCAGAGTAAAGTAAGCGATAAATCAGATTGCTGTACTCAGGAATCATGGTGAACACCTCCATCGCACATAAATACATGCAGGCCTTCCAGTCCTTCGACGTGCGCCTGCGCGACTTCCAGAAAAAGGCGCTGGAAGACTGGGTCATGGAATACCGCGGCGACCTCGGCACCGCCCTGACCGACGTGGTCGGCATGGATGCCTTCCTGCGCGACTTCGACCTGTATTTCGCCAAGCTGTTCGACGGCCTGCGCCATGATTCCGGCGACCCGGTCGAGTGGGGCGAAAAGGCGATCGCCCACTACGCCAAGCTGCGCATCGACGCCCGCACCAAGCGCCTGGTGTTCTCCGACGCGCTGACGGTGCCCAAGGCGCTCAACTTGTACCGCCACTTCGCCGACCGCGTCCAGACCGGTTTCGGTATCGGCACCAAGCTGACCAACGACACCCAGTTCGATCCGATCAACATCGTGATGAAGCTGGTGCGCTGCAACGGGCAGGCGGTAGCCAAGCTGTCGGATTCGCCGGGCAAGGGCTTCAGTACCGACGAGACGTTCATCGCTTATTTGCGGCAGGTGTTCGATCAGCGCATTTAAAAACTTCATCGTTGGCTTGAATCCGTCGCCCCTGCGCAGGCAAGGGCCCAAGTTTTGCGGTTCACCACGAACTTGGGCCCCCGCCTGCGCGGGGGCGACGTGCTTACGACAACAATATTACTGAGCGCAGCAGCAGCTCACCGCCCAGCCACCAGCATCATCACCGCCGTCCCCAGCAACACCACACTGAAGCACATGCGCAGCCGCGCCGGCGAAAACCGGTGCGCCAGCGCCACGCCCCACGACACGCTCAGCACCCCGCCCACCGCCATCGGCAAGCCAACCCGCCAATCGACGTGGCCGCCCTGTGCATACGCGACCAGCGCGATCAAGGCGCCCGGTGCCGCCAGCGCCAATCCCATGCCCTGGGCGCGCGTCTGTTTTTCGCCGAACAGGCTGACCAGCGCCGGCACCACGATCAGGCCGCCGCCGACGGTGAAGATGCCCGACATGGCGCCGCTGAATACGCCCAGCACCGGTAGCGCCGCACGCGGCATCGGCTTGGCAGGGGCGTCCACAGTCCCGGTCGTGCCTTTCGGCCGGCGTCCGAAATACAGTGCCAGCAGGATCAGGAACACGGCAAAGGCGATACGCAAGTGACCGGCGTCGATGCCGGTGGCGAGGCGCGCCGCCAGGTAGGTCGTCACCATCGAGAACACGGCGATCGACGCCGCCGAGCGCAGGTCGATGCGGTTGCGCTGGTGGTAGCGCCAGAAGCCGAGCAGCACGTTGGGTGCGATCATGACCAGCGCCGTGCCCTGCGCCAGGTGCTGGTCCATGCCGTACAGGTAGCCGAGCACCGGGATCGCGATCAGGCCGCCGCCGATGCCGAGCAGGCCGCCGGCCACGCCGAGTGCGGCGCCCAGGCCGAAGTTGATGAAAGCGGTGACGAGAGGAAGGGCCATCGGAGGCGTTGCCGGAACAGGATCAAGCCGGCATTGTCGCAGACCGGCGCACTGCAATACCAGAGCGGACGCGGTCTTCGGCCGCTTTCGTCTATGCTGGCATATCCGCACAACCCGACAGGAACCACTATGCCCCAGGATCAACCACAACATGTCGCGATCGTCACCGGCGCCGCCGGCGGCATCGGCCTGGCCGTCGTGCGCCGCCTGCTGCGCGACGGCGCCGCCGTGATGCTGGTCGGCCGCCATCTCGACAAGCTGGACCAGGCCGCCGCGCAGCTGGCCCAGGATGCCGACCCGGCCCGCATCGCCACCATCGCCTGCGACGTATCGCACGAAGACCAGGTCGCGGCCGCGGTGGATGCCACCATCGCCCGCTTCGGCCACTGGAACCAGGTCGTCAACAATGCCGGCCTGATGACCTTCAAGAAGCTCGAGGAACAGGTCGCCGACGACTGGCACGACGTGCTCGGCGTCGACCTGCTGGGCGCCTTCTTCTTTGTCAAGCAGGCCTTCCTCAAGATGAAGGGGGGCGGGGCGGTGGTCAACGTGTCGAGCGTGCACGCGGTCGAGACCGAGCCGCTGGTCGCACCCTATGCCGCAGCCAAGGCCGCGCTGCTGTCGCTGACCCGTTCGGCGGCGCTGGAAGGCAAGCCCAAGGGCATCCGCGTGAATGCGGTGCTGCCGGGGGCGGTCGATACGCCGATGTTGTGGGACAACCCGAACGTCCGCAACGGCACCGAGGTCATCGACAAGGCCGACGTCGGCACGCCGGACGATATCGCCGCCGCCATCGCCTTCCTGCTCAGCGACGACGCGCGTTTCGTCTGCGGCGATGCGATGCGGGTGGACGGCGGACGCCTGGCGCGGCTCTGACGAATGCACCCACGGCGGCGCTGACAGCGGATGAGCGCGGTGCTATCCTGAGCAGGTCCTCTTCTTTTGGAAGGCCGCCATGAACAAACCGATCGCCATGTTGCTTGCCGGCGCCGTGCTGCTGGCTACCGCCGTCCATGCCCAGGACGCCCAGGATCCCGGCGCCGCCGTGGCCGCGGCCACCGACAGCGCCACCCGCTGGCTCGCGATTGCCGACGCCGGCAAGGGCAGCGAGAGCTGGGATGCGATGGCGCCCGCAAGCCAGTCGATGGTCACCAAGGCCGCCTGGACTGGCGGCCTGGCCTCGACACGGGCGCCGCTCGGCGCGGTCAAGTCGCGCAAGCTGCATTCGGCGTCGTTCACGCACGCACTGCCGGGCGCGCCGGCCGGCGACTACGTCGTGATCCAGTACGCCACCGACTTCGCCAACAAGCCGCAGTCACTCGAGACCGTGGTGCCGATGCGCCTGCCGGACGGCAGCTGGAAGGTGTCCGGCTACTTCGTGCGCTGACCCGCCGCGCCAGGCCGACCACGCTTGCACATCCGCCCGCGAGACCTATGCTGGGAGGACGGCATGGGCAGATTTTCGCGGAGGCGGCGATGACGGACATGAAGAGCGACGTGGTCGAGCACTTCCGGGCCACACTCAGGGGGCCGCTGCTGCAGCCGGGCGACCCCGACTACGACGGCGCACGCAGCATCTGGAACGCGATGATCGAGCGGCGCCCGGCTTTCATCGCGCGCTGCAGCGGCACCGCCGACGTGCTGGCGGCGGTCGCCTTCGCGCGCAACCACGGTTTGCCGCTGGCGGTGCGCGGCGGCGGCCACAACATCGCCGGCAATGCCTTGTGCGACGACGGCCTGGTCATCGACCTGTCCGCCATGCGCGCGGTGCGGGTCGACCCCGAGGCGCGCATCGCCCGCGCCGGCGGCGGCGCCACGCTGCGCGACTTCGACCACGAAACCCAGGCATACGGGCTGGCCACGCCGACCGGCATCAATTCCACCACCGGCCTGGCCGGCCTGACCCTGGGCGGCGGTTTCGGCTGGCTCAGCCGCACGCTCGGGCTGACGGTCGATAACCTGGTGGGTGCCGAGATCGTCACCGCCGACGGCCGCCGGCGCCACATCGGGCCGGACCGCGAACCGGACCTGTTCTGGGCGATCCGCGGCGGCGGCGGCAATTTCGGTGTGGTCACCGAGTTCGAGTTCGCCCTGCACCCGGTCGGCCCCGAAGTCACCGCCGGCCTGGTCGTGTTCCCGTTCGCCGAGGCGCGCGAGGTGCTGCGCCGCTACCGCGATTTGGTGCACGGCCTGCCCGACGAAGTCTCGATCTGGGCGGTGCTGCGACGGGCGCCGCCGCTGCCCTTCCTGCCACCCGAGGTGCACGGCGAACCGATCGTGGCGCTGGCCGCGTTTTCGCCGCTGGCGCCGGATGCCGCTCTGCCGCTGGTGACGCCGCTGCGCGGCTTCGGCCAGGTGCTGGGCGAACACGTCGGCGCCGTACCGTACGAGGCCTGGCAGCAGGCTTTCGATCCGCTGCTGGCGCCGGGCGCGCGCAACTACTGGAAATCGCATAATTTCACGGCCCTGAGCGACGACGCCATCGACGCGGTGCTGCGCTACGCCGCCACGCTGCCGACGCCGCACTGCGAAATCTTCCTTGGCTTGATCGGCGGACGCGCCAACGAGCCCCTGCCTGCCGATACCGCCTATCCGCACCGCGACGTGCTGTACGCGATGAACGTGCACGGGCGCTGGCTGGCGCCGGAAGACGATGCCCTCGTGGTCAACTGGGCGCGCGAATTCTTCGGGACCGTGGCGCCGTTCGCGGCGGGCAGCGTGTACATCAATTTCCTGACGCAGGATGAAGGGGCGCGCATCCGCGACGCGTATGGCGGCAATTACGACCGGCTGGTGCAGGTCAAGCGCCAGTACGACCCGGATAATCTGTTCCGCTTCAACCATAATATCCTGCCGGACGGCTGAAGCGCTGCGCTGGAAGAGGGTGCTACACTGGCGTTGCCCCTAGTATCCCTACCTCTCGCATGCCTTCGACACCCACCGCCGACCTTCACCTGCGCAGCTACGACCGGGTCCGCGAATCGGACCGCCACGACTTCGCCCAGCTGGTGCTGCCGCTGAGCGGTACGCTGCTGCTCGAGATCGAAGGCCGCCAGGGCCGGCTCGATCCGGTGCACGCCGCCTTCGTCGCGCCGGGTGCCTGGCACTCGCAGGTCAGCAGAGCGCCGAACCAGTCCGTCATCCTCGACCTCGACCTGGCCAGCGTGACGCCCGAGACGGCCGGGCGCCTGATCGAGCGGCCGTTCCCGCAACTGGGTGCGGCCGCGCGCAAGCTGGTCGAATTCATGGGCATCATGGCGTCCCAGCAGCCGGCCGCGCAGGGGCCGGCGCCGGCGCTGCTGCAGGGCTGGGTGCCGCTGCTGCTCGATACGCTTGCGCTGGACACGCCGCGCCCGCTATCGCGCCTGAGCGCGCTGATGGCCCGGATCGAGGCCGATCCGGGCCATCCCTGGACCACCGACACCATGGCGGCCAGCGCCGGTCTCAGCGTCAGCCGCCTGCACGCGCTGTTCCGCGACGAGTGCGACACCAGTCCACACGCTTGGCTGCTTGCGCAGCGCCTCGCGCGCGCCCGCACCTGGCTGGCGCAGTCCGACTTGCCGATCGCCGAACTGGCGTTGCGGGCCGGTTTTTCCGAGCAGAGCGCACTGACCCGCGCCATGCGCCAGGCCAGCGGCGAAACCCCGGCCGCCTACCGCCGCCGCGCGCGCGCTCGCTCGCTGTAGCGAGCAGGCTGGCGGGCAAGAGAATTAGTCCAGACAAGAGGAGAGCAGGTCAAGAAACCGCCGCAGCCGGGATGCATAATGCCGGCCTCGGAGGTGTTTTTACATGCAATCACGCAATCTATTATTCGGCCTCGGCGCCGGCATCCTGGCCGGCGCCATGTGGGGACTGGTCTTCCTGACGCCGGAACTGACGCGCGGCTTCCTGCCGATCCAGCTGTCCGCCGGGCGCTACCTGGCTTATGGCGTGCTCGCCGCAGTCATGGTGGCGCCGGCCTGGCGCCGGCTGGCCGCCACCCTCGGCTGGAAGGAGTGGCGCGCGCTGGTCTGGCTCAGCTTTACCGGCAACATCCTGTACTACGTGTGCCTGGCGAACGGCGTGCGCGGGGGCGGCGTCGCAATGACCTCGCTGGTGATCGGGCTGCTGCCGGTAACGATCACGCTGGTCGGCAGCCGTGCCCACCATGCGGTGGCGCTGCGGCGCCTGCTGCCGTCGCTGGTCCTGAGTGCCGGCGGCCTGGTCTGCATCAGCTGGGAAGCGCTGGCGCGGTCGGCGCCGGGTTCGCTGTTCGGCCTGCTGAGCGCGGCCGGCGCGCTGCTGTCGTGGACCGCGTATGCGGTCGGCAACAGCCGCTGGCTGGCCCGGCTCGACCACGTGTCGGCCCACGAGTGGAGCCTGCTGACCGGCGTCGTCACCGGCCTGCAGGCCCTGCTGCTGGCGGTGCCGGCGTTCTGGCTGGCGCCGGGCGATCATGCGGCGGCCGAGTGGCTGCGCTTCGGCGCCATCATGGCGGCGGTTGCGCTGCTGTGTTCGGTGGTCGGGAATGCGCTGTGGAACCGCGCCAGCCGCCTGCTGCCGCTGACCATGGTCGGGCAGATGATCGTGTTCGAGACCCTGTTCGCGCTGCTGTACGGCTTCGTGTGGGAACAGCGCTGGCCGACCATGCTCGAAAGCCTGGCCATGGTGCTGCTGGTGGCCGGCGTGCTGACCTGCGCGACGGCGCACCGCAAGCCGGCCACAACCGAAGCAGAAACCGAAGCCGAAGCCCACACCGTGGCCTAAGGCGTCGATCCGGCCGGCGGTCTCAGTTTCCACAACTGCGTCGGCAAGGCCAGCGGCGCGTCGCGCCGGAAGAAGGCCGAGTCCTGGATGCGCGAGGTGGTGACGTAGAGCGCGCCATCCGGTCCCTGGCTGAAGGTGTCCGGCCAGCGCAGGCGCGGATCCTGGGCCACCACGCGCAGGCCGCCGCCGGGGCCCTGGTTCAGGTCGCGGGCCTTGACGGCGTTGTCTTCGATCGCGGTAATGAAGAGCGTGTTGGTCCCGCGGCCGATCCAGAAGCCGTCCGTGGGACCGACCCGGCCGTAGGGCTGCACCGCATCCGCCACGTCCTGGCCGGCCAGGCCGCGCGTCACCAGTACGCTCGTCGCGATCCGGTACAGCCTGGTGCCGGTGAGCGGTTTCCAGTACAGGTAGCCGTCTTCCGACAGGGCGATGCTGTCGGCCGCGAACAGCACCGGGCGCCCGTCCGGGTAGCGCAGCGGGCGGCCATCGGTGCGCACCACCACGCCCGGTTCCGGCTGGGTCGACGGGTGGCCGTCCAGCACGCGCCGCGCTGTCCCGCTGGCGAGTTCGACCACCACCAACGCGCCGCGCTGCCCGGAATCGGTGAGGTAGGCGTAGCGGCCGTCGGCCGAGAAGCGCACGTCGTTCAGGTAGGAACCGGGAATCGCGACATCCTCGCCGAAGCGGATCACCTGCGCCACGCGGTCGCTGGCGAGGTCGATGCGCACCAGCTTCGGCCCGCCGCGCACGATGCCATCGAGGCCGGGGGCGGCCGGGTCGACCACCCACAGGCTACCGCGGCCGTCAGCGACCACGCTCTGCACGCAGACCCAGTGGCTGGCCGGATCCAGTTCGTCGCGCCGCACGTTGCGCCAGGCGTTCCAGCCGGCGTCGGGGTAGGGCCGCAGCGAACCGTCGCGAAGGACTTCCGCCACCGACAGCGGGGCGTCCTCGGTCCAGCGCGGGAAATTCACGAAAATCCGACCGCGCTCGCTGACCGAGACACCGGTGACCTGGTGCGCAAAATGCGCTACCGCCTGCAGCCCGTTGCCGGCCGGGTAAGACCACTGCGCTTGCGCAAACGCGATGCCGCTGCCCCCGGCATGTGCAAGCACGAGCGCAAATAGCGCCAATAGGTTTTTGAAAGGGTTTCTGAAAACCGGCCTCATCTGTGCCTCCGTCCTGGAAACAGCCTGTTGGAGCGTCGATTCTGGCACGCGGCCGGGCGCAGGCGCGTAGGCGCCCGCTGATTCGCTGCGAGGAATGGGCCAGGGCAGGGTTAAAGAGTTCTTACCCGGGCACATCGGACTCGCCAGCGAATCGCGTCGTCAGGCCGGCGCCAGCGTATCGAGCAGCCCCAGCAGGCGCGGCAAGTCCACCGGCTTGACCAGGTGCAGCGCAAAGCCGGCACGGCGCGAGGCTTCCAGGTCCTGGCGCTGGCCGTAGCCGCTGAGGGCGATCATGGTGGCCCGCGCCGCCAGCGGCAGCGCGCGCAGGTGGCGCACCAGCTGGTGGCCGTCCATGTCGGGCAGGCCGATGTCGAGCAGGCAGACGTCGACCGCCTCGGCCTGCACCCGGCGCAGGGCCGCCTGCGAGGTTTCCTCGACCATCACCGTGTGCCCGCTCGAGGCCAGCACGATGCCGAGCGATTCGCCGGCGTCGCGGTTGTCGTCGACGATCAGGATGCGCAGCGGCACACGTGCCGCCGGCGCCAGGGGGGCGGCCGTCGCGGCGGGCACCGGTTCCAGGGTGTCCACCAGCAGCGGCAGCACGACGTCGAAGCGGCTGCCGCGGCCCGGCCCCGCGCTGTTGGCCTCGACCCGGCCGCCATGCAGGCCGACCATGCTGCGCACCAGCGCCAGGCCGAGACCTAGCCCGCCCTGGGCGCGGTCGGGCGTGCGCTTGGCCTGGGTGAACAGCTCGAACACCTCGGGCAGCAGGGCGGCATCGATGCCGATCCCGTTGTCGATCACGCTCAGCCTGATTTCACCGTGCGCGAGCTCAGCGCAGACCTTGATCTCGCCGCCGTCCGGCGTGTACTTGGCCGCATTGTTGAGCAGGTTGACGATCACCTGCACCAGTCGCTTGCGGTCGCCGAGCACGGTGACGTGGGCGTCGCCCAGCCGGGTGGCCAGCGTATGGCCCTTGCGTTCGATCAGCGGGCGCGCCTGTTCGATCGCGCTCTGCACGGCGGCGCCCAGGTCGACCGGCTCGCGTTCCAGTTCCACCAGCCCGCGCGTGACGCGCGAGACGTCGAGCAGGTCGTCCACCAGTTCCACCATGTGCCTGACCTGGCGCGCGATGACGTCGCTGGCGTTGCCGATGCGCCTGGGATCGGCACCGGGCAGCTTGAGGATCTGGGCGGCGGTGCTGATCGGCGCCAGCGGATTGCGCAGCTCGTGGGCCAGCATCGCCAGGAATTCGTCCTTGCGCGCATTGGCGGCCTTCAGTTCCTCGGCCGCCAGCTTCTGGTCGTGGATGTCGGTCACGGTGCCCATCCAGCGCAGGATCGCGCCGTCTTCGTCGCGCAGCGGAAGGCCGCGGTTCAGCACCCAGCGGTACTCGCCGTCGTGGCGGCGGATGCGGTGCTCGGCCTCGAACAGGGCGCCGCTGCCGAGGCTGCGCTGCCAGTTGGCCTGCAGCCCAGGCAGGTCGTCGGGATGGATCACGTCCAGCCAGTGCATCTCGCGCAGGTCGTCGCTGGACCGGCCGGTGAATTCGCACCAGCGGCCGTTCGAGTAATCGTTGCGGCCATCCGGCAGGGTCGACCAGACCATCTGCGGCATGGCCTCGGTGATGGTGCGGAAGCGCTGTTCGCTTTCACGCAGGGCGCGCTGGGTGCCGATCTGTTCGGTCATGTCCATGCTGACCGAGACCGCGCCGCCGACGGCACCGCCCCCGTCGCGGATCGGCTCGGCGCAGATCAGCAGGGTGCGCCGCTCGCCGGGCCGTCCGAAGGGCTCGATGTCGACGATGTCGGCGTCGACCCGTTCACCGCGCAACGCCCGCACCGTTGCCCAGTCGTCGGCGCCCAGCGGCTTGCCCTGGCGTTCGGAACCGTCCGCCCACCAGCCGCGCCAATCGCCATATTCGTGCCGGCTGCGCGACATTGGATGCTCGCCCCACAGCATCTGGTTCATGCGGTTGGTGGCGGACAGGCCGCCTTCGGCGTCGACGTAGGCGATGCCGACCGGGACCGAGCTGAGCAGGGCGTCCAGCCGGCGCCGCTCGGCTTCGGCCAGGGCCGCGGCGGTGCGCGCCTGCAGTTCGCTGGCCTGCAGCGCGCGCTCGGCGTTCATCCGCTCGGTGATGTCGGTGAACAGCAGGGCGACGCGGCGCTGCCCCGGATACTCGATGCGGCCGGCGTACACGTTGAACCAGCGTCCCATCACCGGCGACTCCTCGACGAAGCGGCGCGCCACGCCGCTGCGCGCGATCTCGTCGTAGATGTCGATCCATCGCTGCTCGATGTCCGGCACCAGCTGGCGCGCGGTCTTGCCGACGCTGTCGGCGAGGCCGGTCTGGGCCACGAAGGCCTTGTTGACCTCGACAAACAGGTAGTCGACCGCCTTGTCGTCGGCATCGCGAATGATGTCGATCATGCAGAAGCCGTCGTCCATGGTCTCGATCAGCGCGTGGTTGGTCTGTTTCAGGCGCTCGCGCAGCAGGTGGTCTTCGGTGACGTCGTTGCAGATCACCAGCACGCCGCGGATTCCGGACTCGTCCTCGATCGGGCTGTAGCCATAGGTCCACCAGATGTCCTGGCGCTCGCCGTGGCGGGTCAGCGGCACCAGCCGGTCTTCGTGCCAGGTCGGCTCGCCGCCCGCCATCACGCGTTCGATGTCCGGACCGATCAGGTCCCAGGCTTCTTCCCAGCACACCCTGCCGGGCTGGCCGAGGGCGGCCGGATGGCGTTCCGGGCCCATGGTCTGGCGGTAGCCGTCGTTGTAGAACTGGATCAGGTCGTCGCCCCACCAGATGAACATCGGGTGGTTGCTCGACAGGATCAGGCGGATCACGGTCTTCAGCGTGGATGGCCAGGTGTCGGGCGCACCCAGCGCCGTGGCCTGCCAGTCGTGGGCGCGGATCAGGGCGCCCATTTCGCCTCCGCCGGCGAGGAAATTGAAACTCGAGTTCAAGCTGGTCCGATCGGTTGTACGGCCGCGTGCTGTGCGCCGGTTATTTCTGCAAAAGAGGCTGACTGTAACATTTTTCACTTTGGCGGTCATGCTCGGGGCGATCGGCATGCCGCCATGGCCAGGCCGGTGACCGCGCAGTTTCCGAACAGTTAATGGTACGGCGGTGCGCTCGCGCACAGTCGGCGCGCGATGGAATGCCTAGAGTCGTCGCAACGGCCATCCCGGCCATAAGGAGACTGACCATGGATTCGATCAACCGCAACCAACCCGAAGAAAACCGCCGCGACCTCAGCGGCGCCGACGCCGTGAAACGCGTCAAGGACATGGCCGACGACGCCGAGTCGTGCTTCTTCGTCACCGCCGCCGCCACCGGCGAAACCAACGGCGTGCGTCCGATGAGCATTCGCGAGACCGACGATGCCGGCAACCTCTGGTTCCTGAGCGCCAGCGACAGCCACAAGAACCAGGAACTGGCGTCCAACCCGGCCGTCAAGCTCTACTTCCAGGTCGGCGCCCATGCCGGCTTCCTGGAACTCGAAGGCCGTGCCGAAGTGCTGACCGACCGTGCGCGCATCCACGAACTGTGGAACCCGCTGCTCAAGACCTGGTTCACCGAGGGCGAGGACGATCCGCGCGTGACCGCGATCCGGTTCACGCCGCAGTCGGGTTACTACTGGGACAACAAGCACGGCAACGTCGTGGCCGGCGCCAAGGTGGCGGTTGGGGCCTTGATCGGCAAGACGCTGGATGATTCGATCGAGGGGCGCTTGACGTTCTAACCGATCACCGAGTGTTGTCGCGTACGACTTTGTGCCTGCAAAGGAGTATGTCATTCCCGCGAAAGCGGGAATCCATACCGAGATTCCGAAGACGGTATTTCTGAAGCACCGCAGTACATCCGAAGTACCGAATTCTGTTATTGAGTATAGATTCCCGCTTTCGCGGGAATGACGTTTTTTAGTTCGTCTATTTTGCAAACACCAGCTTCCACAACTGCGTAGGCAAGGCCGCCGGCGCATCCGGCTTGAAGAAGGCCGAATCCTGGATGTGCGAGGTGGTCACGTAGATCGTGCCGTCCGGTCCCTGGCTGAAGGTATCCGGCCAGCGCAGGCGCTCGTCCTGCACCACGGTACGGATGTCGGCCGACGGTCCCTGCGCCAGGTCGCGCACCTTGATCGCATTGTCCTGCACCGAAGTCAGGTACATGTCGTCGGTGCCGCGCGCGATCAGCAAACCGTCGTTCACGCCGTTCTTGCCGTACGGTTCGACCGACCCGGACACGTCTTCGCCACGCAGGCCGGCGCCGAGCAGCGCCTCGGTCGGGATGCGGTACAGGTCGTCGCCCTTGATGGCCTGCCAGTACAGGTACTTGCCGTCGCCGGAGAGTTCAATGCCGTCGGCCGAAAATTCCACGCCGCGGCCGTCCGGACGGCGCAGCACTTCGCCGTCGACGCTGACGTTCAGGCCCTTCTTCATCTGCGTGGAGGGATGGCCGTCCAGCAGGCGCACGCTCTTGCCGTCCGCGAGGTCGACCACCACCAGCGCGCCGACCACGCCCGAATCGGTGATGTAGGCGTATTTACCGTCGTTCGAGAAACGCACGTCGTTCAGGTAGGACCCCTGCGGCGCCACGTCTTCGTCGAAGGCGATGGTCTGCACGGCCTTGTCGGTCGCGAGGTCGATCTTCACCAGCTTGGCGCCGCCCGACACCAGGTGGGCCTGGGCCGGCGCTGCCGGGTCCAGCACCCACAGGCTGCCGCGGCCATCGGCGACGATGCTCTGCACGCACACCCAGTGGTCGTCCGGCGTGGTCTCGTCCTTCTTGGCGTTGCGCCAGGCATTCCACTCCTCGTCCGGATACGGCTTCACGCTGCCGTCGACCAGTTCGGCCACCGACACCGGGCTGTCCTCGGTCCAGCGCGGGAAGTTGACGAAGATGCGGTTGTCCTCGGAGACCGAGATACCGGTCACCTGGTGTTCGAAGGCCTGGACCAGTTCGATCGTGCATGTACCTGCTGTCATTCTGTTTCCTTTCAGTTGAGTGGATAGGCGAATGCGCTCACGCCGCGCGGCGCTTCACCTGGAGCTTGGTATCGTCCGGGACTTCCTGCGCCAGGCGCCGCTGCAGCATGGCCAGCACCGCGGCTTCCTCGGGCTGCAGGTCGGGCAGGTCCTCGACCAGCTTTTCCTCGGCCAGCGCGCGCAGGCCTTCCAGCATGGTGCCGTCCATGTAGGCGTCGAGCACGGCCGGGTGCACGTAGCACTTGCGGCACACCGACGGCGTGTTGCCGAGCTTTTCGGCCACCGATTCGATGGCGCGCACCACGTTCTTCTTGGCCTGGGCTTCGGAATCGACTTTCTCGAATTCCTGCAGCGCCAGCGCCGCCAGCACCGTGCCCGACCAGGTGCGGAAGTCCTTGGCCGTGTATTCCTCGCCGGTGATCTCGCGCAGGTAGTCGTTGACGTCGCTCGAGTCGACCGTGTGCGGCTCGCCGTCGTCGCCGACGTATTCGAACAGGTGCTGGCCGGGCAGGTCGCGGGTGCGCTGGATGATGCGCGCCAGGCGCTTGTCGTGCACCTTGACGTCGTGGTGGACGCCGCTCTTGCCGCGGAAACGGAACTCGACTTCGCTGCCGTCGATCTTGACGTGGCGGTTGCGCAGGGTCGTGAGGCCGTACGACTTGTTCTCGCGCGCGTATTCGTCGTTGCCGATGCGGATCATGGTGGCCTCGAGCAGGTAGACGATGGTCGCCAGCACCTTTTCGCGCGGCAGGCCGGGCAGGCCCAGGCCGCGGTCGACTTCCTTGCGGATATGCGGCAGCGCCTTGCCGAAGTTGAGCATGCGCTCATACTTGACCTCGTCGCGCACGGTGCGCCACTTGGGGTGGTAGCGGTACTGCTTGCGCCCGCGCGCGTCGCGCCCGGTGGCCTGCAGGTGGCCGTTGGCTTGCGGGCAGATCCAGACATCTTGCCACGCCGGCGGGATCACCAGCGACTTGATGCGCTTGAGCGTGGCCTCGTCGTCGACCTTCTGGCCCTTGGCATCGACGTAGTCGAAGCCGTCCTTGGCCGGCGCGCGGCGGATGCCGGGGCGGTCGTCGTGGACGTAGCGCAAGCCGGCCGCCTTGGCTGCGGCGGGCGGGTCGGCGTTGGGGAGCGAATTGCTGTCCTGCTGTGTATCTTCTTTCATGGTCGGCCTCGTAGGGTGGGCACCCCGTGCCCACGCGGGCGTTCGCACAATGCTGACGTCCGCGTGGGCTCGGAGAGCCCACCCTACGGAAGGCCTGCCCGAAAGACCAGTCTAAGCGTGCCCCGTTGGTACGCACCGTTCGGAAACGAACATTGCTAGCGGTACCTTGCCTCCACAAGGTCGATCTCGCGCAGCAGCTTGCGCGCGGTCTCGTCCGGGATCTCGCGGCGCCGGCCCAGGCGCAGGATGGTGTCGCGCTCGGCGCGCAGCGCAATCAGGCGGTACGCGCGCTCGGTATCGCGCGCGTGCTGCGGATCGTGGCCGGCGTCGCCCTCCTGGACCACGCGCAGCCGGTGGCGGTACAGCTTGGCGACGTGGCCGGCCGTGTTGGTATGCAGTTCCGCGTCCGGACCGCGGCTGCGCTCGCGTCCCTCGCGCTCGACCGCTTCCACCGCTGCCGCGATGGCCGCGTTGCGCGCCTTGTCCTCGTGTTGCTCGGCTTCGCCTTCGCTCGGCACTTCCAGTCCGCGCAGCAGGCGCGGCAGCATGACGCTGGCAAGTATCAGCGACACCACGATCACCGCGCTGGCCAGCAGGATCGCCAGGTGCCGGCCCGGGAACGGGTCGCCGTTCGGCAGCGCCAGCGGCAGCGTCATCACGCCGGCCATGGTGAGGGCGCCGCGCACGCCGGCGAACGAAGTCGCCAGCACCAGGCGCAGGCGCGGCTTGTACACTTGCTGGCCCAGGCGGCGCTGGTTGAGGATGGTCAGGCGCAGCGACACCCAGACCCAGACGAAGCGCAGCAGCACCAGCCCCAGGCTCAGCGCCAGCGCATTGCCGGCCAGCCACCAGGGGTTGAACGGGTGGCCGCCGCCCGGCGGGTGCACGGCTTCGCGCAGGATGTCGGGCAACTGCTCGCCCAGCAGCACGAACATCACGCCGTTCAGTGTGAATTGCAGCGTGTCCCAGACCACGGTGCGGTGCACGCGGGTGGTCGGCGTGGCCGAGCCGCCCAGTTCGACGTAGCTCATCGTGATGCCGGCCGCAACCGCGGCCAGGATCCCGGACGCGCCGATGTGTTCGGCGGCCAGGTAGGCGCCGAAGGGCGTCAGCAGGTTGATCAGGATCGGCGCGCCCTCGTCGTCGCCGAAGCGGCGCGTCAGGAACTGGTGGACGCGCGAGATCGCGAAGGTGACCGCCACGCCGGCCGCGATGCCGCCGAACGCGACCCACAGGAAGGTCAGGCCGGCCTGCGCCATCGAGAAGGTGCCGGTCATGGCCGCCGCCACCGCGAAGCGGAAGCACACCAGGCCGCTGGCGTCGTTGAGCAGCGATTCGCCCTCGATGATGTGCATCAGGCGCGGCGGCACCGGGATGCGGCTGGTGATCGCCGATACCGCCACCGGATCGGTCGGGGCCACGATCGCCGCCAGCGCGAAGCAGACCGCGAGCGGCATTTCCGGGATCAGCCAGTGCATCAGGAAGCCGGCGCCGACCACGGTGAACAGCACCAGGCCGAAAGCCAGCTCGATGATCGTGCCCTTGTCGCGGAACAGGCCGACCTTGGGGATGCGCCAGCCATCCAGGAACAGCAGCGGCGGCAGGAACAGCAGGAAGAAGATGTCCGGCTCCAGCGCCGTGCCGTGCTTCAGCACCCCCGAGATCACGGCGCCCAGCGCGATCTGGATCAGCGGCAGCGGCACGGCGAAGGGCAGCATCCGTCCCAGGAAGCCGCTGGCAACCACGGCGAGCAGCATCGCCAGGACGATTTCAATCGAATCCATTCTTTTACATTCCGTTTACATGGCAAAGACGGATGATAAAGGAATGTAGCGGTAAGCGTGATCTGCTTGGCAATTTATGCGGGCAAGCCCTCCGAGTGTTGCCATCGAAGGCGGTACCTGGCGCGGGCCGGCGTCCGCGGCCTTGCTCGGTGCCGGACTTTACTAAACCGGCGCACCGATGCCACCCGCCTTGCCGGGTTCAGTCACCCCCGTTGCCGATCTGCTTCTGCAGGAAGCGCTCGACCCGGCCCCAGAAATCCAGCCGCGTGGCGACCAGCGTCCAGCCGTGCGCTTCCTCGTCATAGACCACCCACTCGACCTGCTTGTTATGGGGCTTGACGGCGTCGTACAGCTTGCGGCCGTGGTAAAGCGGCACCCGCAGGTCGGCGCCGCCGTAGGCCAGCAGCAGCGGCTGGGTCAGCCGGGCCGCCTGCTTCAGGGGCGAGGTGGCGTCGAACTGGGCGGCGTCCTTGACCGGATCGCCCACCAGGGTCGGCATGCCGTAGCGCTTGTAGGCCTCGGAGGTGTCGCTGTCGCGGGTCCAGTTGCCGCTGTAGAGCAGGCCGATGTCGGTGACGCCGACCCAGTCGATCCCGCATCGGTACAGGTCGGGGTCGCGGATCAGGCCCACCAGGGTGGCATAGCCACCGTAGCTGGCGCCGGCGATGCAGATGCGCCGCCCATCGGCCATGCCCTGGGCGATGGCCCAGCGCGTGGCGTCGGCGATGTCGTCCTGCATCGCCAGGCCCCACTGCTTCCAGCCGGCCCGGAAGTGGGCCTCGCCATAACCGGTACTGCCGCGGAATTCTGGCTCCAGCACCAGGTAGCCGCGCGAGGCCAGGAACTGGCTGTCGCTTTCCCAGCGCCAGTCGCGCCCGCGCACGTAGGGGCCGCCGTGGACCAGCACCACCATCGGCAGTTTCTTGCCCGCCGCGTTGGGCGGCACCGTCAGCCAGGCCGGGATCGTCCTGCCGTCGCGCGCCTTCACGGTCACCATGTCCTGCCTGGCCATCCTGGCTGGATCGATGGCCGGGTGGGTGTTGCCCAGCATCGACAGCTTGCCGCTCTGCAGGTCGAACAGCATGAACAGCGGGGGCTGGCGATCGGACCACGAGCGCACCAGCAGGAAGGGGCTGTCGGAACGCTTGCCGGTGCTCAGCACGTTGACGCGGTCGGGCAACAGCTTGTCGACCGTCGCCTGTGCCGCCTTCATGGCCGGATCGAACCAGGCCACCGCTTCGGTATCGGCCGTATAGCGGACGCCCAGCAGCTTGCCGGCGCCGGCTACCAGCTCGCCCCGGAAATCGTATTCGTCCAGGTCGACCAGCGGCTGCTCGGCCAGCTTCCCGCTGGCGAGGTCGTAGGCGAACAGCGCGCTCTTGTCGCGCCCGCGGCGGCTGACCACGTACAGCGTGCCGTCGGGTGCGAAGCCGAGCGGCGTGAACGCACCCTTGGCCCCGAGGAAGACGTCCTGCGCGAACAGTTTGCGCCAGCGGCCGCTGGTTGGATCGAGGTAATGCAGGGTCTCGATGTTCTCCTCGACCGTGGTGGCCAGCGCCGGCCGGCCCTTGGCATCGAGCCACCAGTCCTGCGTCTTGCCTTGCGCCGGACCGGTGACCGGGTCCCAGCGTCCGCTGACGGTGTCGAGCCTGATCAGTTCGACCTCCTTGACCGCATGATCTTTTCCGAATTCGACGCTCTCGACGTAGACCGCGTTGGAATCCTGCGCGCCGGCCTGGTCCAGCATGAAAGTATGCCAGGGCAGCGCCTCGCGCCAGCTGTCGCTGCCGTTCGAGATGAATTTGCTTCCCGTCACATGCACCAGCTGACGCCGCAAGCTGCCGTCGATGTTCACGGCAAACAGGCCGGGCGCATAGCGCTCTTCACCCGGCGCCGTGTGCTTGTCGCGCGAATCGTAGAGCAGCCTGTCGTCGTTGACCCACTCGAAGCGGCCGACGTCGGCGCCCGCGAACGCGGCCACTACCTTGATCGATTTGTCGGCCAGGGTCACGACGCCGAGCTGGTCATGGCCATCCGTATTATTGACGAGCATGGCCAGATGCTTGCCGTCCGGCGACAGCTTGGCGTTGCTCAGGCTGGGATTATCGAAGAAGGCGGCGATCGGGACGGGCGGCTCGCCGGCGTGCGCGACGCCGATGGCCAGCAGGGTCAGGCCCAGCAGCAGGCTGCGGCGGAGGGTCGCGCTAGCGACGACAAGAAAGGTGGCGCGCATGATGGAAGCAGGAACGATGAGGGCAACATGGTACCGCGTCGAAACTGTTTGTTCTACTGCAATATTTCGTGAGAATCTATCTGACTGTACTAGATCGGCAGCTCCACCTGCAGCCGCAGCGCCGCACGGCGCGGCGTACCGACGAAGCGCTGCTGCAGCAGTGCCGCATCCTGGTAGATCTGGCTGTCGCGTGCGCTACGCCGCAACACATCGGGCAGCGTCAGGCGCCACTGGGCGCCGGCGGCCGACCAGGCCGCATACACTTCCAGCTCGCGCACCATGCCGATGCTTGATGTCAGGTTCGGGGCCACGCGCGCCGTGTTGGTGCCGACCACATGCAGGTTGAGGCCGGCCGCCAGCTTGTGCGCGTGGCCGGCAAAGCGCGCATCGGCGCCCAGGTTGAGCGTGAACGGCGCCTGCGCCGCGAGCCGGTTGTCCGGGCCGGGCAGGGCGTCGACGTGCGACCAGTTGCGGCCCAGGTTGGCGCGCAGCTCGATGGCAGGCCACCGGGCTGACGCGTCGCGCGCGGGTGCCGGCAGCGGCAGGCGCAGGTCGGCTTCGATGCCGTGCACGCCGGCGCCGCCGTTGTTGGCGGGCGTCGCGACCCAGCTTGCGCCATCCTGGTACAGCCGCTGCAGCACCACGTCGCGGATGCGGCGCGCATACACCGAGACGCTGGCCATGCCGTCGTGCGCGAAATAGGACTCCAGCGCCGCGTCCAGGCCCCAGGCCAGTTCCGGACGCAGGCCCGGGTTGCCTTCGAAGTCGGGGTTGGCCGGGCCGTTGTCGTTGTTGACGGTGTAGCGGCGCGGCACCAGGGCGCTCGGCTGCGGCGCCTTGTAAGTGCGCGCCAGCGCCAGGCGTAGCTGGTCGCGCGGGCGGCCCGGCAGTTTCCACACCAGTTGCCCGATCGGGCTGAACACGCTGGCGTGTACCGCGCGCCCGTCGAAGCCGCGGCCTGCGGTGCGCGTGTCCAGGCCTTCCCAGCGCAGGCCGAGGTAGGCTTGCAGGTCGGGCCGCAACTGCCACTCGTCCTGGGCAAACAGCGCCAGGCGCCGCACGTCGGCCGTGTAGTCCTGGTCGAGCGTGTAGTAGGGGGCCGTGCCGGGCGCGCGGTCCTGCTGCAAGCGGATTTCGGCGCGGCGCGTCAGCATGGCATCCCAGCCGAACGCGATGTCGTGGCCTGCGCCCAGCGGCGTCACGTACTTGCCGCTGGTGGAGGCGCGCCGTTCGCCGGCGCTGGAGCCGACGGCGCGTTCGAACCAGGGTGTGCCGCCGGCGTCGATGCCGCGGAACAGGTAGTCGCCGGGACGCCGGTTGGCTTCCAGGCCGGCCTTCAGCGACAGGCGGCCGTCGCCGATGCGGCGCGACCAGGACAGGTCTGACTTGGCCAGCCAGGTGTCGTAGGCGGCGCGGCTGGTGGCGTCGGGCGAGGCGGTCGGCTGGCCGAGCAGCGTGGTTTCCAGCTGGCGGCTCATCGAGCGGCTGCGCGCCAGATCGAACAGGCCGGTGAGCGCGAGCGTATCGCCGTCCGCGGTCTTGCGCTCCATGCGCGGCGCCAGGCTCAGTTTGGTAAGGCGGCTCTCGTCGCGTGCGTCGAAGTGGCGCAGCGTGGTGCCGGCGCTGCCTTCCGTGCGCTCGTCGATGCCCGGATCGTCGTGACGGCGCGCCTGCGATGCGGTGGCGGCCAGCCCGTAGCTGGTGCTCCCGGCGCTGCCGGACCACTGCAGCGTGGCCGCCGGGCTGGCACGCCGCTGCGCCTGTGCGGCGCTCAGCTTCAGGCTGCGCGCGCTTTTGGCCGCACCTGCGCGCGCCTTGCGCATCACGATGTTGATGGTGCCCGCGATCGCCTGCGCGCCCGTGTCGGCGCTGGCGCTGCGCAGGATCTCGATGCGTTCGACCAGGTCGGGCGACAGGGTGTCGATGGCGAAGCCGCCCGGGGCCGGATCGCCGTCGACCAGGATCTGGGTGTAGCCGGCGCCCAGCCCGCGCATGCGGATTTCGCTTCCGCTGACGCTGACGCCGGGCTGGCGCTTCAGCGCATCCGGCAGCGTGGTATCGCCATATTTATCCAGCTCCTCGCGCCCGACCACGATGCGTCCCAGGCTGTCCTGCCGGCGCAGTTCCTGGCTGCCGGGGCCCTTGACCTCGACCTGCTGCAGCGGCGCTTCGGGCGCCTGCTGGGCCGTCGCGGCGCCGTGGAACATGAGGAGAGGCAGGGGCAGCAGCGGCAACGGCAGGCGGCGGAGCATGGAGGCGGGACGGTCGACGAAGTGGCGGGAGCGCAAGTATAGGCAGCTCCCGCAGCCGACGGCCAGTCATTTCGGCGAGCCGTGCAGCGCGCGCGTTAAAGCGAAAATAAGCGAAAACCAGCGCGCCGCAATGGCGGTCAAGGCTGGCCGGCCTGCGCCACCTTGCCCAGCGCATCGGCCATGCGCACCAGCTTCACGAACTCCGCGCGGTAGCCTTCCGGATCGGGGCCGCGCGCGGCGTTCGCCATCGCGGCGATCTGCTCGTAGCTGGTGTCGGCCAGCGGCGTTTCGCCGCGCAGGCGCTGGCCGAAGGCGGCGACGGCCACCGCGAAGCGCTGGTCGTCGGGTGCGGCCTCGAAGCGGGCCCGTGCCGCGCCGGCACGCACCGGATGCTCGACCAGGCGGCTGCTCCCTTCGCCCGGCAGCTTGTAGCGCAGCTTGACGAAGCATAGCTCGTCGCCGCCCCTGGCCGCGGTCTTCGCCGTCTTCTCCTCGCCGTAGCGCAGCGGATCGACCAGCGTGCCGGCCGCGGCGCTCGGCGTGATCTCGTAGATCGCGGTGACGGTGTGGCCTGCGCCCATGTCGCCGGCATCGACCTTGTCGTCCTTGAAATCCTGGCGCTGCAGCATGCGGGTTTCGTAGCCGATCAGGCGGTAGGCGGCCACCCGCTCGGGATTGAATTCGACCTGCACCTTGACGTCGTTCGCGATCGGGAACATGGTCGAGCCGAGTTCTTCGCCGAGCGCCTTGCTGGCTTCCATGAGCGTATCGATGTAGGCCGCATTGCCGTTGCCCGACTGGGCCAGGCGCTGCATCAGGGCGTCGTTCAGGTTGCCTTCGCCGACGCCCAGGATCGACAGGTAGACGCCGCTCTTGCGTTTTCCGGCGACGAACTGTTCGAGCTGGCGCGGGTCGGTGATGCCGACGTTGAAGTCGCCGTCGGTGGCCAGCACCACGCGGTTGACCGCCGCGCGGTCGAAGTTGCGCTCGGCCAGCGCATAGGCGCGCTGCAGGCCTTCGCCGCCGGCGGTGCCGCCGCCCGCGTGCAGGGCGTCGATGGCGTCGAGGATCTTGCGGCGTTCGCTGCCGGGCGTCGGCTCCAGCGCCACCGCGGTGCCGTTGGCATAGGTGACGATGGCGACGCGGTCGTCGTCGCGCAGCCGTTCGGCAAACAGGTGGAACCCCTGCTTGAGCAGCGGCAGGCGGTCCTGCCCCATCATCGAGCCGGACACGTCGACCAGCAGCACCACGTTGGCGCGCGGACGCTGCGCCTGATGCAGGTCGTAACCGCGCACGGCGATGTGGACCAGCTGGTTGCCGGCCTTCCACGGGCTCGGCATGACTTCGGTGGTGACCGCGAACGGCGTGCGGCTATTCTTCGGCGCGGCGTAGCGATAGGGGAAATAGTTCACCATTTCCTCGACCCGCACCGCTTCCAGTGGCGGCAAGCGGCCCGCGGACAGCAGGCGCCGCACGAAGGCATACGAGGCGGTGTCGACGTCGGCGCTGAAGGTCGATACCGGCTGGTCCGCCACCAGGATCGCCTTGCCGGCTTCCTTGTCCGGGAACTTGTCGGTGGACGGCGCCACGACCGGCCACGGCGCCGGCGCCACGACGGCGCGCTGGCTGGTGGCGTAGGCCGCGGCGCCGGGAGCGCGCGACATCACCCTAGGGGCTGGGGGAGGGGGCGCCGCCGGCGGCCCGCGGTAGGCGCCGACGTCGTCGCTGACGACGGTGTCGCGGATGGTGGTCTGGTTGCTGCAGCCCGCCAGCAGCAGGGCGCAGGCGAGGGTGATCGAGGTACCGCAGTGCGTCTTCATGGTGTCCCTGTCGTGGTTATCGTGGCGCCTGTTGGCGTTCCGATAACTTGATACAGGGCGCGGCGTTTGGCAACTGCGGTTACATATTGTCATCAGCCGGCGTGCCGGCCGGCGCCAGCGTCGCCAGGATCTCCGCCAGCCGCACGGTATCCACCGGCTTGACCAGGTAGTGGTCGAAGCCGGCCGCCAGCGCCGTCGCGCGGTCCTGCTGGCGGCCGTAGCCGGTCATCGCGATCAGCGTGCTGCCCGCGGCCTGCGGCAGGCGGCGCAGGCGGCGCGCCAGTTCGTTGCCGTCGAAGTCGGGCAGGCCGATGTCGAGCAGGCAGACGTCCGGCCGCGTCAGGCGCGCCAGTTCCAGCGCATCGCCGGCGGTGTACGCGATGTCGACCTCGTGTCCGGCCGAGCGCAGGAACAGCTGCAGCGTGTGCACCGCGTCGACGTGATCGTCGCACAGCAGGATGCGCAGCGGTGCAGTGGCCACATCGGCGGCAACGGCGGCGGCATCCGCATCCGCGTGTGCCAGCGGCGCGCCCAGCCCGTGCACCTGGCGCGGCAGCCGTACCGTGAAGGTCGAGCCCTGGCCCGGGCCGGGGCTGGCCGCCTGCACGCTGCCGCCATGCAGCTCGACCAGGCTCTTGACCAGCGCCAGGCCCAGTCCGAGGCCGCCCTGCGAGCGGTCGGGCGTGCGCTCGGCCTGGGTGAACAGGTCGAACACGCGGCCGACCAGGCCGGCGTCCATGCCGATGCCGTTGTCGGACACGCTCAACAGCCAGCTGCCCTGGCCGGCGTCGCCTTCGCCCTCCAGCCGCAAGCGGATCGTGCCGCCCTCGGGCGTGTACTTGCCGGCGTTGCCGAGCATGTTGGCGACCACCTGCACCAGGCGCTTGTGGTCGCCCATCGCGGGGGCCGGCGCGCGCGCCGGATCCGGCAGCTCGACCAGCAGGCGGTGGCGGCGCGCCGTCACCAGCGGCCGGATCTGCTCGATCGCATCCTCGATCACGCGCTTCAGGTCGAGCGGCTGGGCCGAGATCGAGACGAGGCCGCGCGTCACCCGCGACACATCCAGCAGGTCGTCCACCAGGCCGGTCATGTGCTGGACCTGGCGTACGATGATCGAGCAGGTCTGGTGGATCTGGGCATTCTCCGAATGCAGCAGCCGCAGCAGGTTGGCGCCGGTGCT
Organism: Massilia phyllosphaerae; assembly: GCF_034659755.1. Classification (NCBI taxonomy): domain Bacteria; kingdom Pseudomonadati; phylum Pseudomonadota; class Betaproteobacteria; order Burkholderiales; family Oxalobacteraceae; genus Massilia; species Massilia phyllosphaerae. The sequence continues at coordinate 352,618 of NZ_JAXSQX010000005.1, read as the reverse complement.
GATCGGCGCCAGCGGGTTGCGCAGTTCGTGCGCCAGCATCGCCAGGAACTCGTCCTTGCGCTGGTCGGCGCTGCGCAGCTCGCGCTCGGCCAGCGAACGCGCCGCTTCCTTCTTCTGCAGCGCCGCCGCCATCCGGTCCAGCGCCTGCGCCAGGCTGCCGATCTCCTCGTTGCCGTAATCGATGCGCGAACGCGCCTCGAGGTCGCCGGCGGCGAGGCGTTCGGCGGTGCCCATCAGCTTGTGCACGCGGCGCACGATCAGCACGTCGCCCACCAGCCAGGCCGCCAGCAGGGCCAGCAGGATGGTCGCGCCGAGGCCGAGCAGCGACATGATCTGGTCGTGGCGCGCCGCGCGCAGGATACCTTCGGTCGGGATGCCGATGGTGACGGTATAGTCGGTCAGCGTGGGCGTGCCGACGCGCGCGAAGCTGTGCAGGCGCTCGATGCCGTCCATGCCGTGCAGGGTGACGGCACCCGCGCTCGCCGCCGGCGCCTGCATCGCTTCCAGCATCGCCTTCGGCACCGGCTTGCCGAACCAGCGCTCGGGTTCGGGGCGGCGCGAGATGATGCCGCCGCGCGCATCGAAGGTGGTCAGGATCGAGCCGGGCGGCAGGTCGACGTCGTTGATGAAGGTGTCCAGCGCCTCCAGGTCCATCGCCGCGAACACCACGGCCAGCACCTTGCCGGCGCGGTCGATGACGGGGTAGGTGAGGTTGATCGTGTGCTTCTTGATCACGCGCCCGAACACGTAGTCGCCGGCGATGAAGCGGCGTTCCTTGATGGCGCGCCGGAAGTGGCCGCGGTCGCCCAGGTTGACCGGATGCAGCAGCGGCACGGCGCTGCAGGTAACGTCGCCGTTCAGCTGGATCAGGCCGAAGTTGACGAAGCCCTCGTTGCGGTCGAGGACGTCCGACAGCAGTGCGGTGCAGCGCGCGGTATCGCCCATCAGGTCGGGCACGCTGGCAAGGTCGACCAGGATCTGGCGCGCACCCTGGATCGACTGGGCTTCGTTGGCGGCGGCCATGGCGGTCAGGCGCCGCAGGTGTTCTTCGGACGCCTGCACCGCATGTTCGCGCTCGCGCACCCCGGCCAGCACGGTCATGATCGCCAGCGGCATCATCGCCAGTGCCACCAGCAGCATCAGCCGGCTGCGCAGGCTGTTCAGCCGGAAGCGGCCCAGCCCGCGGTTCAACCCAGAGTTCATCTTGCTTTTTGTCTATATGTATTGCTCCAGCTCGCGAGTGTACACCTTGCTGTCGAGCTTGTGCGGCTTATCCATGCCCCATGCATGCCTCCCGTGGCCTGCGAGCGCCACCGCCTTGGCATTTCTGGTACGGTGGACTTCAACACAATGTACTCAATGCAGGAGAAACCATGCAAAATCCGATCGTACGCACTTTCGTGCAACTGGCTTCCGCCGAACAGGCACGCAACGAACTGCTGGCCGCCGGCCTGGCCGCCGATAACGTCGTGATCGACGTCCGCATCGACGAGACCGGCCCGGTGCAGGGCAATTTCACCGTCGGCGACAACCCCGAGGTCAAGGGCAAGACCGCCTATACCCACACCTATGCGCCGACCGCCCAGGACGACGTGCGCGACTGCCAGATCACCGTCACGACGGCGGACGCGGCGCAGGCGCAGCAGGCGGTGGCCATCCTCGACCGGCTGGGAGCGCTGAATCCGGATCCGGCGGCGCGCGCTGCGCAGGCGTCGGGTTCGACGTTGCCGCATTGATTGCCTGAGTTTCAAATGCCGTCATCCCCGCGAAAGCGGGGATCCATACTGAATTGCAGAATTCGGTGTCCCAGACAAACCTCGATGCTTCATAAATACCGTCTTCGGTAAGCTCAGCATGGGGGCAAATAGCCCTGCTGGGCTATTTGCCGCGTTTGCGGGAACGACGTATCATATTTGCGCGACTATAGCGCACCGCGGAGACAACCATGAGTGCCATCCACCTCGAACCAGGCGACGCCCTGTTGATCATCGACCTGCAATACGACTTCCTGCCCGGCGGCGCCCTCGGCGTCGCCAACGGCCATGAAGTCATCGCCCCGATCAACCACCTGATCGAACTGTTCCAGGCCCAGGGCCTGCCGATCGTCGCCTCGCGCGACTGGCACCCGCAGGACCACTGCTCGTTCGCGGCCCAGGGCGGGCCGTGGCCGCCGCACTGCCAGGCGGGCAGCCCGGGCGCGGAATTCGCCGCCGAGCTGGCGCTGCCGGACGACGCCATCGTGGTGTCGAAAGCCGACACCGCCGCCGTCGACGCCTACTCGGCCTTCGGCGGCACCGACCTGTCCGCCCAGTTGCGCGCGCGCGAAGTGACGCGGGTGACGGTCTGCGGCCTGGCCACCGACTACTGCGTGCTGAACACCGTGACCGATGCGCTGGAAGAGGGCTTCGACACCCTGATCGTGCCGGAAGCGATGCGCGCGGTCGACGTCAAGCCCGGCGACGGCACGCGCGCCATCGACCGCATGGTGGCGCGCGGCGCGGTGCCGGTGCGGCTGGGCGAGATCGGGATGACGGCGCTGTCGGTGGCTTGAAGCTGGCTTGCTTCTGCCGGCTTGCCGCGGCGGGTTTCAGGTCCGGCGCAGTAGAACCAGGTGCCCGGCCACCTCGTGCCCGTGTTCGCGGCGCAGTGCCGCCGCCCGGGTTTCCACCACGACGAAGCCGTGTTGCGCGGCCAGCCGCTCGATATACGCCAGTGCATGCGTAAAGCGGTTCGACGCCGTGATCGCGTAGCCGCTGGCGCGGTCGCCATCGTCGTCGCTCGCCGCTTCCACCGAAAACGCGAACCAGCCCCCGGCCTGCAGGGCTTGCGCCACGCCGGCGAATACGCCAGCGAGATCGCCGATGTACACGAACACGTCGGCCGCCAGCACCAGGCCGTAGCGGCCGGCCTGTCCGTCGCCCGCCAGGAAGTCGCCGATGTCGGCGCAGGCGAGGGCATCGTACAGGTTTGACGCGCGCGCCTTGTCCAGCATGCGCTGCGACAGGTCGACCCCGGTCAGCTTGCGCGCCAGCGGCCGCAGGAAGGGTGCGCACAGGCCGGTGCCGCAGCCGAGGTCGAGCACCTCGCCTTGCGTGCCGGTGACGTGCGCGCGCAGCAGCGCGTCCAGCAGGGCCGGCGTGCGGTAGGCGAGCACCTCGACCAGGTGCTGGTCGAAATGGCCGGCGTACTGGTCGAACAATCCTTTGATGTAGTCGGGCGGGGCGCTCGCGGGCAGGGCGCCTTCGCCCAGCGCCGCCAGCGCAAAGCCGAGCTCAGTGGCGTCGGCGCCGAGTGCCAGCGCCGCGCGGTAGGCGGCGATGGCTTCCGGCTTGCGGCCGAGCGCGCGCAGCGTGTTGGCGCGGTAGTGCTGGGCCAGCGCATAGGCCGGGTCGAGCGCCAGCGCGCGTTCGTAGCTGTCGAGTGCCGCCGCCAGGTCGCCGGCCTTTTTCAGCGCGCTGCCGCGCGCGCACCAGATGTCGGCGCGCGGCGCCTTCGTCAATGCCCGCTCGTAGGCGGCGCAGGCCTCGTCGAAACGTTCCAGCGCCTGCAAAGCATTGCCGAGCGCCAGCAGCGCATCCGGGTAGGCCGCACGTAGCTGCAGCGCGCGTCCGGCGCTGGCGGCGGCATCGTCGAAGCGTCCAAGGTCGTTCAGCACGATGGCGCGGTGGCACCAGGTCTCGGCCGCATCGTGGCGCAGGCCGAGCGCCTGTTCGTAGCTGGCCAGGGCCTCGTCCAGCCGCCCAAGGCGCCGCAGCGCGTTGCCGCGGTTGTCCCAGGCCAGCGCGTAGCGCGGGTCGAGGCGCAGCGCCTGGTCGTAGCTGTCCAGGGCGGCCTGGGGCTGGCCCAGGTCCTGCAGCGCCGCGCCCAGGTTGCAGTGGGCGCGCGCCTGGGCGGGGTCGACCTGCAGCGCATCGCGGATCAGGTCGGCGGCGGCTGCGGCATCGCCGCGCTGGCGCGCGATCACGCCCAGCAGGTGCAGGGCGTCGAACTGGCGCGGCGCCTGCGCCAGCACCTGCCGGTACAGGCCGGCCGCCGCATCCAGCTTGCCCTGCTGGTGCGCCTGCAGGGCTTGTTGCAGCAGAGCGTGGGTCGGGGAGGACAGCATCAGCTCCAGCTGAGGTCGGTCTTGCTGAGCGGCAGTTCGCGCACGCGCTTGCCGGTGGCAGCGAAAATCGCGTTGCAGACGGCCGGCGCCAGCGGCGGGAACACCGGTTCGCCCAGACCGGTGACCGGGTAATCGGTCTTCAGGAAGTGCGATTCGATTTTGGTCGGCGTGTCCGGCATGCGCAGCAGCGGGTACTCGTGGAAATTGCTCTGTACGATGCGGCCCTTGTCGATGTCGAGCGCCGGTCCCATCAAGGTAGACAGGCCGTCGATCACCGAACCCTCGACCTGGTTCTCGGCGCCGGACAGGTTGACGATCTGGGCACCGATGTCGGTCACCACCACCACGCGGTCGACTGTCAGCTTGCCGTCCTTCGACACCGTGACTTCGGCCACTTCGGCCACATAGCCGCGGTGGCTGAAGTGGAAGGCCACGCCGGCGCCCTGGCCACGCGCAAACTTGCGCTTGCCCCAGTCGGCCTTGTCGGCAACCGTCTTCAGCACGTTGCGCATGCGCGCCACGCTGTAGGGCTGGCCGCGTTCGCCGGTGCCCGGCACGATGTCCTTGTCGCCCAGCAGTTCCAGCCGGAATTCGACCGGATCGCGCCCGGCGGCATGCGCCAGCTCGTCGATGAAGCTGTGGAACACCCAGGCGAACACGTTGCTGCCCGGCGCGCGCCACGGTCCCATCGGGATGCGGCATTCGATCGGGGTTTGCTCGAGCAGGCAGTTGGCGGCCCAGCGGCCCGGGAATTCGTCGCCCGACAAATTGCCGCCGCTGCCCGGCTGCAGCACGCTGTTGTTGGTGCCGTCGCTTTCCTTGCGCTCGATGCGGTTGGCGAAGGTGACGAAATGGTTGTGCCAGGCCACCAGCTTGCCGGCGTCGTCGACGCCGCCGCGCAGGAAGTGGAAGCCGCCTGCACGGAAATGGTCTTGCTGCAAATCGTCCTCGCGGGTCCAGGTCAGCTTGACCGGCGCCTTGATTTTTTGCGAGATGGCCGCCGCATCGACGATGAAGTCGGACGACAGCCTGCGCCCGAAGCCGCCGCCACTGCGCGTGATGTGCAGTGTGATCTTTTCCTTGGGCATGTCGAAGGTGGACGCGGCCAGCGCCTGGCCCGAGCCCGGGTTCTGGGTCGGCGCCCACAGTTCCAGGCTGCCGTCCGGCTTGAACCAGGCGGTGCAGTTCTGCGGTTCCATGCTCGCGTGCGAGATGAAGGGGTAGCTGTATGCCGCCTCGACCGTATGGGCGGCGCCCGCCAGCGCGGCGTTGACGTCGCCGTCCTTGCGCATGGTCGCCGCACCCGGCTGCCTGGACAGCGCCTGGGCCTGGGCCGTGAAGCCGGCCCAGCTATGGTTGGCGCCTTCGCCCTCGTCCCATTTCACGTCCAGCTTCTTGCGCGCGCGCAGCGCGTTCCAGGTCGAGTTGGCGACGATCGCCACGCCCGGGCGCAAGCCGTTCAAATTGGCCGTGCCCTCGACGATGAAGGCATCCTTGACACCCGGCATGGCCTTGATGGCGTCGAGGTTGGCGCTGACCGGGCGTCCGCCCAGTGTCGGGCACTTGACGTAGGTCGCGTACAACATGCCCGGCAGCTTGACGTCGATGCCGAACAGCGGCTTCCCGCTGACCACCAGGCCATTGTCGACGCCGCCGATGCGCGTGCCCAGCAGGCGATAGGCCGACGGATCCTTCAACTGGACGTTCTTGGCATCCGGCACCGGCAGCGTGGCCGCCACCTTGACCAGCGCCCCATAGCCGAGCTTGCGCCCGGACCCCTTGTGTTGGACGCTGCCCTGGGCGGTCGCGCATTCGGCCGCCGGCACGTTCCAGGCCTGGCTGGCGGCCTGCACCAGGATCGCGCGCGCGGTGGCGCCGAGGCGGTGGAAGTTGTCGTAGTTGGTCGGGGTCGAGGTCGAACCGCCGGCGCCCTGCGAACCGTAGGCCGGGTTCAGGTCGCCCTGCACGACGCGCACGTCTTTCCAGTCGACGTCGAGCTCTTCGGCGATGATCATCGGCAGCGAGGTCTTGATGCCCTGGCCGATTTCCGGCTGCTTCGAGATCAGGGTGACGCGGCCATCCTGGCCGATGCGGATGAAGGCATTGGGGGCAAACTCGCCGCCGTCGGCCGGGGCCGTGGCGCCGGCGGCCGCGATGACGCCGCCGCTATGCAGGCCCAGCAGCAGGGAAGCGCCGCCGGCGGTCGACTGGCGCAGGAAATTGCGGCGCGCATTGGACACGGGCGTGCGGGTCATTTCTTGCCCTTTCCGGTGGTCGTCGACGCGATCTCGGCCGCGCGATGGATGCCGGCACGGATGCGCACGTAGGTCGCGCAGCGGCACAGGTTGCCGGCCATGGCGTCGTCGATCTGGGCGTCGGTCGGACGCGGGGTCTGCTTGAGCAGGGCGCAGGCGCTCATGATCTGGCCGGACTGGCAGTAGCCGCATTGCGGCACGTCGAGTTCCTGCCAGGCCTGCTGCAGCGGGTGCATGGCGCGCGCATCCAGGCCTTCGATGGTGGTGATCTTGTGCTTGCCGACGCTGGCCACCGGCATCTGGCACGAGCGGGCCGGATGGCCGTCGATGTGGACGGTGCAGGCTCCGCAGGCGCCGATGCCGCAGCCGTACTTGGTACCGACCAGGTTCAGGGTGTCGCGCAAGGCCCACAGCAGCGGGGTGTCGGGTTCGACGTCGACTGACTGGACCTTGCCGTTGACGTTCAGGTTGTATTTACTCATGTCTCGGCTCTGTTCTCACGCTAATTAAGTTGCCAGATCATAACGACGTCATCGTAAACCAAAGCGGGCGGGTCCAAGCAATAAAATTTGTTGCCGGCGGCTCGAGCGTCGTTTTACATTCACAGCGCATCCGCCCGCCCCGGAACGCGGCGGGCGCGCGCCGGCGGCACGGCCGAGGGAAGCGGCGTATAGTTGAACCGACATCGTTTTCCCGAAAGGACGGACGCCCCATGACCTGCCTACGGCATCTTGCATTCGCCGCCTGCCTGGCCTCGCACGGCATCGCCATGGCCGGCGTCACCGTCAACTACGTCCACGACGCCCGGTTCACCGACCTGCCGCGCACGCCCTGGCAGCGCCAGCAGGCGCTGGAAGATATCAGCGCCCATTTCCAGGCGCTCGGCAAGGACTTGCCGGCGGGGCAGGACCTGGTCATCGACGTGCTCGACATCGACCTGGCCGGCCGCGAGGAGCCGAACCGCTTTGCCCTGAGCGGTGTGCGTATCCTGAGTCACGGCGGCGACTGGCCGCGCATGCGGCTGCGCTATTCGCTGGTCGAGGACGGCAAGGTCTTGAAGAGCGGCGACGCCCAGCTCAGCGACAAGGCCTATGGCAATCGCGTGAATGCCTACCCGTCGGACGCGCGCTGGCCGCACGAAAAACAGATGATCGACGACTGGTGGCGCGCGACGATCGTGCCGGACCCGGGCGCCGCCAAACAGGTTTCCACGGAGTGATGCCCATGTCCTTGCCATTCGAACAGCTTGCATTCCTGGGTTTCGACGTCTTCGGTACCGTGGTGGATTGGCGCTCTGGCGTCGCCCGTGCTGCCGAGCCTTTTCTGGCGCGCCATGGCATTACAGTCGATCCCTTCGAATTCGCCAGGGAATGGCGTTCCCTGTACCAGCCGTCGATGGAAGCGGTGCGTACCGGCGCGCGGCCCTGGGTGCGGCTCGACGTGCTCAACCGCGAAAACCTGGCGCAGGTGCTGGAACGGCACGGTGTCCCCGCTTCCAGCATCCCCCAGGCCGAGCTCGCCGAGCTGAACCGGGCGTGGGAACGTCTCGATCCCTGGCCGGATGCGGTCGAGGGCTTGTCGCGCCTGAAGCGGCGTTTTGCCATCGGTCCGGTGTCAAATGGCCATATCGCCGGCATGTTGCGGCTGGCACGTTTCGGCGGCCTGCCCTGGGACGTGATCCTGGGCGCGGAAATCGCCCGCAACTACAAGCCGCGTCCCGAGGTCTACCTGCGGTCGGCCGAGGCGGCCGGGGTGGCGCCCGCCCAGTTCGGGATGGTGGCGGCCCATAACACCGACCTGGCGGCCGCCCGCGCACTCGGCCTGCGCACGATGTTCGTGCGGCGCCGCTTCGAACACGGCCCCGGCCAGAGCACCGATTTGCAGCCCGAACAGGACTGGGATATCGTGGCCGACGACCTGGTGGCGCTGGCCGATGCGCTGCACTGCCCGTGACGGGCGCTGCGGCCCGGTAAAGCCGGTATCATCTTGAAACAGCGAATATGTTTTAAAGATGAAAGAGCTTATGGTAATCGTGACCCACAGCGGAAAATTCCATGCCGACGATGCATGGGCCGCCGCCACCCTGAACGTGTTGTATCCCGGCAGCGAGATCGTGCGCACGCGCAATCCGGCCATCATCGACAAGGCCGATTTCGCGGTCGACGTCGGCGGCATCTGGGACCCGGCCAGCGGCCGCTTCGACCACCACCAGAAAGGTTTCGACGGCGCCCGCCAGAGCGGGGTGGTGTATGCCAGTGCCGGCCTGGTGTGGCGCGAGCACGGTGCCCGCTGCGTGGCTATCCTGGCCGAGACCCATACCGGCCAGCGTCTGTCCGACGACGCCGCGCGCGAGATCGCCTACGCCATCGATGCCGACATCGTCCAGTACCTCGACATGTCGGACACCGGCGCTGCACGCAATGCGCCCGGCAGCTATGGCCTGTCGGCGGTGATTTCCGGTTTCAACCCGAACTGGCTGGACGAGCAGCGCATCGGCTATGGCGAGCCGACCGAAGCGTACCGCCTCGGCCAGTTCCGGCGCGCGATGGCGCTGCTGACCGATATCATGGTCAATGCGGTCAAGTACCGCGTCGGCGCCACGCTGGCGGTGGAGCAGGTGCGCCAGTCCGAGCTGCTGGAAGACGGCAAGGTGCTGTACCTGAAAAACAGCGCGTTGCCCTGGACCAGCGTGGTGCGCAAGGAAATGCCGAAAGTCCTGTTCGTGATCAGCCATAACCTGGGCGAACAGCGCTACATGCTGCACACGGTGCCGGTGAGCCCGGAGACCTTCGAGGCCCGTGCCGACCTGCCGGCAGCATGGGCCGGGCTGCGCGACGCCGAGCTGGCAGCCGTGACCGGCGTGCCGGATGCGGGCTTCTGCCATAACGGGCGCTTCATCGCGGCGGTGAAGTCGTATGAAGGCGCACGCGTGATGGCGCGGCAGGCGCTGGCGGCGGTGGAAGCCGAACGCCAGCCCTAAAAACCGCCCGGATAGGTCTCCGGCGGCTCGTCCGAGTGCCAGCCGCCGCCCGGATCGAGCGGCTGTACCGCCGTGGTCCGGTCGATATGGATCACCGCATCGAACTGGCACGCCATCTGGGCCGAGAAATAATGGCTGTGGCGCTCGGTCCGCGGCAGGTAGATGACGCCGATGGCACGCTCCAGCCGGCGCTGCATCAGCGCGTCGTGCGCCGGGCCTTCTTCGCGCAGCGGCAGCAGGAAGCGATCGACGCCGACTTCGTGCAGCAATGCTTCGTAGCTGCCCGGCATGCCCGGACGCACGCGCTTGTGCTCGGCCGGGGCATCCCATTCCGACGCCGCCGTCACGAAACCCTCGTAGGTGGAAAAGCCGATCAGGCGGGTGTCGCCGTCATAGGCCTTGCGCGCCAATTCGCCCACGTTCCATTCGCCGAGCTCGCCGACCTCGGTGGCACGCGCATCGCCGATGTGGGAATTGTGTTCCCACACCACGATCCTGGCCGGTTCGCCATCCTTCGACAGGTGCCGGGCCAGCGCGTCGAGCGTCTCGGCCATGTGGCTGTCACGCAGGTTCCAGGACGACACACGGCCCCGGAACATGGTGCGGTAGTATTCTTCGGCATTCTTGACCAGGCGCGCGTTTTGCTGCGCATGGAAAAGCGCTTCGTCGACGCCGTCCTTCTGCATATATTCTGCCGCGCGCTGCTGCAGCTGGTGCAATTGTTCGATCACGCCTTGTTCGCAGGACTCCGACAGGCTCAAGCTGGCGGTGTAGCCGTAATGCTGGCTGTCTTCCTGGTAGTGGTCGAAGCAGGCATAGCGTTCGCGCGCCACCTTGGCGGCCTGCGGGTCGACCTTGTCCAGGTAGGCCAGCACTTCACCGATCGAGGTGAACATGCTGTACAGGTCGAGCCCATAGAAGCCGACCTTGTGGCTGGCCGTCTTCTGGTTATGCCCGCGCAGCCACTCGACAAAGCTTTGCACGTCGGTGTTGCGCCACATCCAGTTCGGGAAGCGCTGGAACCCCGACAGCGCAGCATCGGCACTGTCGTCCTCGCCCTGGCCGCGCACGTAGCGGTTGACGCGGTAGGCATCCGGCCAGTCGGCCTCGACGGCCACCGCGTGAAACCCCTTTTCTTCGATCAGGCGCCGGGTGATGCGGGCACGCTCTTCGTGGAACTCGTGGGTGCCGTGGGTGGCTTCGCCCAGCAGCACGAAGCGCGCATCGCCGACCAGGTCGAGCAGGGCATCATAGTCGCGCTCGCCGCCATCGAGCCTGATGGCGGCGGCGCGCAGGGCAGTGAGCGTATCCTGGTCCGCCATGATCAATGCAGGAAACGGCTGGAGGAACGCGAGCGGCCGGCGTCGTCCGCTGCCCGCGACGGGGCGGCGCCGCGTTCGATGAAGGCTTTCATGCGCGCCAGGTCGTCGTCCATCTGCGCCCTCGGATCGGCACCGAGCAGAGTCGCCAGGCCGTGGCCGATGACGCCGGCCGGCGGGGTGTACGACATGCGCACCGTCACGTGGGTGCCGCCGCGGTGGGGCTCGAACTGGATCGAACCGCTTTGCGGAATCTCGGCGCCCGGCTCGCTGCGCCAGGCCAGGCGCTGCGGTCGGCTTTGTTCGGTGAGCACGGAATTCCAGGCGAACTCGCTGCCGCCCGGCCCCTTGACCACCCAGTGCGAACGGCGCCGGCCCAGGTCTTTCACCTCGACCACGTGCGACATGAAGCGCGGGAAGTTTTCGTAGTTGTTCCAGAGGTCGTATACCTCTTCCGGCGCGGCGTCGATATGGATCGATTTCTCGAAATCGATCGTCTGGCTGAGACCGCCGCTCAGTTTGCCGCCAAGGGAGCTGCCCAAGCGCTCGCTGAGCTGGCGCGTCGACAGCAGGCTGCGCAGCGGTTGCCCGGTCACGCCGCGTGCCAGCAGGGCGGCACCGGCCAGGCCCAGGACCAGGCCCAGCGGCGAGCGGCGAGCCAGTCCATACAGGCCGAGCAGACCGCCGCCGAGCACCGCCGGGTTGCGTGCTTTCGCGCGCCAGTCGGTCGCATGGAGTGTGTTGCGTAAGCCCATGCGGACGTCGTCGATGCCGCTGCTGGCGGTAGTCCTGGCGAGATCGGCGGCGCGGCTGGCGCGGCTGGTCACCCTGGATGCGAGGTCGCCGGTCGTGTCGCCGCCGCGGCCAATGGCGCTGCCGGCCTTGGAGACCACGTCACTGGCGGCATCGCCGGCGCGGCTGGCCACGCTTTTTGCCTTCGAAATCGTATCGTCGAGCACCTCGCCGGCAGCATGGCCGAGGCGCGACAGCGAGGACTTGATCGTGTCCGCCGTGCCGTCCGGCTTGGCGGCAGCGGCCAGGTCGGGGGCACGGTCGCCGGCCGCATCGGTCATGCTGTCCGCCGTTGCGCCAAGGCGCGCACCGGCGCCACGCCAGACGTTGCCGAGGGCATTCGAGGTGCGGTTGCCGGCATGGCGCACGGCTGCCACCGAGTGCGCGCGCCGGGCGCCGCCGCGGTCCGGGTCGAGTATGTACATCAACAGGGCCCCCGCGGCCGCGCCGCCGAGCAGCTTGGCAAGGTCGAGACCCAGTTCGTTATCCGTCATCTGTGTTTTCATGGTTCTGTCCTCCTGTTGGTGGATGGGACGCCCCCTGCGGCCGCCCCGCGGCCGTCAACAGCGCCTGTACTTGTTCGTCGCTGGTCTGCTCGAACGCGTCGTACCACTGTCCGACCGAGCGGAACAGCGGCGGCGCCGACAGGCAGACCAGCTCGTCGACCTGGGGCGCAAGCTTGTGCAGCGTCGCCGGCGGCGCGACCGTCACCGCCAGCACCAGCTTGCGCGGCTGCAGGCGGCGCAGCACCTGGATTGCCGCTCCCACCGTCGAACCGGTCGCGATACCGTCGTCGACCAGGATGGCGGTGCCGCCGCGCAGGTCGGGCGCGGTGCGCGTGTCGCCCGCTGCATCGTCCCCGATGCCGCGGTAGGCCCGTTCGCGGCGCTCGAGCTCGGCCAGCTCGCGCGCCGTGACCGCTTCGATATCCTGCGCCGTCACACCCATCAGCCCGGGCACGCCCGGCTGCAGCACGCGCACGCCGCCACTACCGACCGCACCCATGGCGTATTCCTCGTGGTGCGGCATGCCCAGCTTGCGCACGACCAGCACGTCGAGCCTGATGCCGAGCCGCTGCGCGATCGCGAAGCCGACCGGAACGCCGCCGCGCGGCAGGGCCAGCACGATGGCGTCCGGCGTGTGCGCATAGCCGCGCAACTGCCGTGCCAGCAATGCGCCCGCGTGCGCGCGGTCCTTGAAACGATGGATCTCCGCCATGCGGCAGCCGCTCCTGATTGCGTTCGATTGCCAATCGAGAGCGGCCAGCGTACACCACCTGTTCACCCTGGCGGCGTACGTTTCTGCAGGGATACCCGGCCACGCTGCAAGCGCATGGCCTCATTTATAAGACGCCTTACAGCATGGTTCAAGCGTGCGCGCGCGCCGCGGCGGGCCTGCCGGACGCGGGGTTGACGCAGGCCAGAATGCGAGCCGGAGCGGGGAATTCTCAGAACCGGACGCACTCTGAGGAGAGAAGGAAAGTTGGCCGGCGAGGCGGGCGCGCCGCACAGGACGTGCGGGCGCCGGCAGCAGTCAGCCTTCAGCCCTCAGCCCTCAGCCCTCAGCCGAGCTGACGGTAATGGAAGCGCAGGTGGTCTTCGACGAAGGTCTGGATGAAGTAATAGCCGTGGTCATAGCCGGCATGGCGGCGCAGCTCGAGCGGCTGGCCGGCCTTGCGGCAGGCTTCTTCGAAGGCCTCCGGGTAAAGCTGTTCGGCCAGGAATTTATCGGCCAGGCCCTGGTCGACCAGGATGCCTTTGGGGAAAGGCGCCCCCGTGCTGTTCGCCATCAGCTCGGTGGCATCGTAGGCACGCCAGGCGGCCTGGTCGGCACCGAGGTAGCCGCCGAAGGCTTTCTGGCCCCATGGGCAGCGTACCGGTGCGGCGATCGGGGCGAAGGCCGAGACCGAATGGAACAGCGTGGGGTTGCGCAGCGCCAGCATCAGCGCGCCGTGGCCGCCCATCGAGTGGCCGAAGATGCCGACGCGTGCCGGGTCGGCGGGCAGGCGGGCCAGCACCAGTTCGCGCAGTTCCAGGATGTGGCTGTACATGCGGTAGTGGCGCGACCACGGTTCCTCGGTGGCGTCCACGTAGAACCCGGCGCCCACGCCGAAGTCCCAGCTGTCGGCTTCGCCGGGAACGCCGGCGCCGCGCGGACTGGTATCCGGCGTCACCAGGATCACGCCGAGTTCGGCGGCCACGCGCTGGGCACCGGCCTTGATCATGAAGGTTTCTTCGGTACAGGTCAGGCCGGCCAGGTAGAACAGCACCGGCAGCTTGCCGGCATCCGTGCCGGGTGTGGTATCGGCGGCCCCGGGCGGCAGGTAGACCGAAAACCGCATCGGCAGGCCGATGGCGGCGGAGTCGTATTTATAAAAGCGCTGCACGCCGCCGAAGCAGGCGTGTTCACTGAGGAGTTCGGGCATGGCGGAATCCATCGGAGCTCGCAGGGACAAGTTAACGATAGCGCAAGTATGCCCGATCCGCGCCGATGGCGTCGACTCAGCGCCAGGCGCGGGCTTAGCCGCCGCCGATGCCGCGCATCACGCGGCCGGTGCCTTCGCACTCGGGGCAGGTCTTGCCGTTGTCGAGCTTGCCGCTGCCGCCGCAGCTTTCGCACAAGTCTTCAGCGGCACCCGGCGTGCCCGGTTCGGCTTCGTCGCCAGGTTTCAGATCGGGATCGGGGGTCATGCTCATGGGCGGCCTCGCTGCTGGGTGGTTGAAAGTGGACATCACTTCGATGACGCAACCATTCTAGGCTCACCCATCCGATGATGGCGCACGGGCGGCATTGCGTCGCCATTCATGCAAGGAGCATAGCTTGTCATCGAGATTTCACGCAGCCATGCGAAATTTGCTTGACTTTGGCAAATGCTGGCAAATACTCCCTAGGGCTTAACCCGTAACCATCTTAATCCTCATCAAAACCAGGAGTTGCGATGCCCCAAGATAACCTCGACCACAGCGGCAGCGACTTTGTCGTGCCTTACCAGCGACGCGATGCGCGTCAAAAAGACATTGTCGACCTCGGCATCGCGCTCCAGCAGCGCAGCAATACGATGTCCGCGCTCGAATACCTGCGTTCCCAGGATGTGGGTAACGACGTCATCGAACGCGTGCTCACCGAGCCGGGGCGCAGGCGCTCGTGGAGCGTATAATGGGGACGCAAGTCGTATGCGGGCGGCATGAACGGCATGCGGCGTGCTCGCACATGGTGGGGTGCCGGATGTGCTTTCTCCACCAGGCAGTGACGGCGTCGATTTTGCCTAGCTCACAAGTTGCCCACGCAACGGGCAACTTGTTGAAAGCCGCATCTGCGCTTGTTTCCAGCTTGTCAAGGGGGTATTTTTCCACAAACTTATGCACAGATTTTGTGGATATCTGACATATATCAATGTCTTCCTTGAGCTAGCGCAAATTGGGCCTACTAGGGCGTGCTAGTTAGCGTTATCGATGTGATTTTGCTACAAGCGCAGCTTGGCCTGGCGCGACTGCCTCTTGCGTTCGGCCACTGGATAAATGTACAGTTGAGCATCTGATCCAGTCCGCCAATGACCGCCGCCCACGCTACCGCTGGTTTCGCCGCCGTTTCCGCATCCGCCATCGCTGCTGCGGACTCTGCCGTGCCCGATCCTTTCGGCAGCCTGAACCCGGCGCAGCGCGAGGCGGTCGAGCACGGTATCGGCGCGGCCTTGCCCCAGCCGCTGTTGGTCGTGGCCGGTGCCGGCTCGGGCAAGACCAACACGCTGGCGCACCGGGTGGCACGCCTGATCCAGTCGGGGGCGGATCCGCAGCGCATCCTGCTGCTGACGTTTTCGCGCCGTGCCGCCAATGAAATGGGCCAGCGTGCCGCCGCCGTCCTGCAGCGCCTGTTCGGCACTGCGGGCGCGCCGGGCCTGATGGCCAGGCTGCCGTGGGCCGGGACCTTCCACAGCATCGGCGCGCGCCTGCTCCGTGAATACGCCGGCAACATCGGCCTGGACGCTGCTTTCACGATCAACGACCGCGGCGATTCCGAAGACCTGATGGGCATGGTGCGCCAGGAAATCGGCCTCGGCCACAATGGCGGGCAGGGCAACCAGAAACGCTTTCCGCTGAAAGGGACCTGCCTGGCGATCTATTCGCGCGTGGTCAACAGCCGCGAACCGCTGGATGCCGTGCTGCAGACGACCTTCCCCTGGTGCGCCGAATGGGAAGAACAATTGAAACGCCTGTTCGGCGCCTATGTCGACGCCAAACAGGCGCAGAACGTGCTCGACTACGACGACCTGCTGCTGTTCTGGGCCGAGATGGCCGCCGATCCCGAGCTGGGCCCGGCCATCGGCGCCCAGTTCGATCACGTGCTGGTCGACGAATACCAGGACACCAATCGCCTGCAGGCGGCCATCCTGCACGGCATGAAGCCGGACGGTGCCGGTGTGATGGTGGTCGGCGACGATGCCCAGGCCATCTATTCCTTCCGCGGCGCGACGGTGCGCAACATCATGGAGTTCCCGCAGCAATTCTCGCAGCCGGCGCGCATCGTCACGCTCGACCGCAACTACCGCTCGACGCAGCCGATCCTGGATGCCTCGAATGCCGTGATCGCCGCGGCCGTCGAGCGCCATGCCAAGACGCTGTGGACCGACAAGGCGGGCTGCGGCAAGCCGCAACTGGTGCTGATTCCCGACGAAGCCGAGCAGGCGCGCTGGGTCTGCAACCGTGTACTGGAGCAGCGCGAAGCCGGCATCAAGCTGAGCCAGCAAGCGGTGCTGTTCCGCGCCGCCAGCCACAGTGCGGCCCTGGAGCTCGAGCTGGTGCGACGGAATATCCCCTTCGTCAAATTCGGCGGCCTGAAGTTCCTTGAGGCGGCCCACATCAAGGACGTGCTGGCCGTGCTGCGCTTCGTCCAGAACCCGAGCGGGCGCCTGGCCGGGTTCCGCGTCGTCCAGCTGATTCCCGGGATCGGGCCGGCGACGGCGGCCCGTTGCATGGATGCGCTAGCGGAAGCGGCCGAGCCGGCTGCTGCACTGGCAGGCTTTGCCGTGCCGGCGCGGGCGCGCGACGACTGGGATGCCTTCGTGGCGTTGTTCGCCGCGCTGCGCGCGCCCGGCCTGCGCTGGCCGATGGAGATCGAGCTGGTCAGGAACTGGTACCAGCCCCACCTCGAGCGCCTGTACGACGACGCAACGGTGCGCGCCGCCGACCTCGAGCAACTGGTGGCATTGGCCGGCGGCTACGGCTCGCGCGAGTCGTTCCTGACCGAGCTGACCCTCGATCCGCCGGAGGCGACGAGCGACCGGGCCGGCGCGCCGCTGCTGGACGAGGATTACCTGATCCTGTCGACGATCCATTCGTCCAAGGGCCAGGAATGGAAATCGGTGACGCTGCTGAACGTGGTCGACGGCTGCATCCCATCCGACATGGCCACCGGTTCCCTCGAGGACATCGAGGAAGAGCGGCGCCTGCTGTACGTGGCAATGACACGCGCCAAGGAAAACCTGCAGCTGGTGGTGCCGAACCGCTTCTTCATCAAGCAGCAGGCCCAGTTGGGCGACCGTCACGTCTATGCCCAGCGCACGCGCTTCATCAGCCCGGCGATGCTGAAGCATTTCGAGGAAGCGGTCTGGAACGATGCCGAGACGCTGCATAGCCGCAAACCGGTGCCGGATTCGGTCCGGATGCTGGTACGCGAGCGTGCGCGCAATGCCTGGAAATGACGAGTTTTAAATCCCAGTGGAAATAAATCGTGCCCTGGATGCGCGACATCGCGATTACCGTTGGCGAGTTATCCCCCAACGCATGATTTTGTAGGAATTTACCCTACTACTACGTCCTGCTGAAAACATATGCAATCGTAAGTCATTGATTGTAAAGGATTCAGTTTTTGCCTGTTGAACGAGCATTTTGTTGAAACCCGCATCAATACTGCGCTTCCGGCTTGTCAAGAGGCGCTTTTCCACATAGTTATCCACATTTCTTGTGGATATTAGAATAAAGGCCGTGGAATCAAGAGTTTAGGCAAAGCTCCTCAAAAACGCATTAGCATTTTCGTAACGTTAATTATTGCTCAAGATTAAGGCAGACGATGCCCCGCGCATAAAGCCTTTACTAAACGAAATTTCTCTCGACTGCTATTCGTGAAATAAAATTTCACCTAGAAAATATTCGTTCAGTTGCCAAGGGCAATGCGCAGGCGCCGCAATGCTTTCAGTGCACCTGCCGCAATACCGACTCCGTTGGCGGCTGCTATCGCCGGTTCGCGCGGATTGATACGGATCAGCGGGGCACGCTGTGTCTCGCACAGGCGCCGCACCGAGGGAATGTCGGTGCCGGCGCCCAGTTCGATGACGACCGGCCGCTGCGTCCGGGCACGCCAGGCCGTGAAGCGCTCATACTGTGCTTCGCTGCGCGCTTCCAGCCAGCGGCTGTCGTTGAACATCAATATGTTGGGGCGGGCCAGCGCGCCGCAGCGCGGGCAGGCCGGCAGTGGCGGCGCCATCGTGCAGGTCGATGGGTCGACCTCGGGACTCACCGCGTCTGCCGCCCAGATGGCGTCGCGGCAGGGCCGCGTGCATTGCAGGTGGTGGATCGAGCCGTGGTATTCGACGATATGGCCGGGGTCGAAGCCGGCGCGCTGGAACTGGCCATCGACGTTGCTGGTAAATACGAAGGCGCCGTGCGGCAGGGAAGCGCCCAGCGCCTTCAGGATCGCGAAGCCCTCATGCGGCACGGTCGCCCGGTACAGCGCCAGCCTGTGACCGTAGAAACCCCATGCCAGCGCCGGATCGGCTTCGAAGCTGTGCGGGTTGGCGATCTCGGCGAAGCGGATGCCGCGTGCGGCCAGCGGCGGATAGGCGCGCCAGAAACCATGGTCGCCGCGGAAGTCGGGCAAGCCGGAATCGACCCCGATGCCGGCGCCGGCGCCGATCAGCAGGGCGTCGGCATCGCGCACGAGGTCGGCCGCGCGGGCGATTGCGGCGTCGAGGCCGGCCTCATCGTGACCGGCATGGGGATCAGGAGGCATGCGGGTTCTTTTCATCCGTAAGTCGTTCTTGCGCATCGATGCGCTGCTGCAGGCTCTCCAGCGCCGCCAGGAAACGCTCGGCGGCCACGGCCGGCTTCCACGGTTCCCACGGCCGGCAGTCGTAGACCGCGGCCAGCGGATCGTCCTGCAGCACGGCGGCGCGGATGCGCAGCGTGTCGCGCACTTCCTTGGCCGACCAGCCGGCGACGTGCACGGCTTCGCTGGCCGCGGCCAGCCGGTCGGCGCGCTTGTGGCGCTCGTGCTCGGCCGGGGTCCAGGCCGGCAAGCCGTAGCGCAGGAACACCGTCTGTTCGAGGCGCCGCGTCAGCGCGCGGAAACCGTCGCCGAGGAAAGGTTTGAGCGGCGATACGGCGTCGAAGCCGAGCAAGCCTTCCTCGGCGTCGTGCAGCAGTTCGCGCAGTTCGATGACCGGCGCCAGGGGCGCGCCGGCCGGCGCGGCGGCGCGGCGCAGCAGCATCACGCTGATAGAGTGCTGGGCCACCGACAGCGGCAAGGGCCAGGCGGTGTGGCCGCCCCAGCGATAGGTGCGGGCCAGACCGAGCGCCAGGTCGGCATCGTCCCAGTCGAAAGGGGTCGGGTTCAGCAGGTCAAGCCGCTTGCCGGAAGGCATGCGGACCCAGGCGCGCATCTCGGGCGCCATCTCAGTGTGCGATGTTCGGAAAGCTCATGCGCCGATTTTACACACGCCGTGGCGCGTTCCCCGCGAGATTGATTTGGCCGAACACCGTCCTTGCGCGCGCCACTAGACTAAGAGCGCCTAACAAAACCTCCATGGCGGCGTTGCATCGTCTCGCCGTACTAACGTACTGTCTTCGACAATGCGCCTTGCCCTGAAGGTCTTGTTAGGCGCTCTATGCAAAATGGCATGCAAAGGAACCGACATGGGCGAGCATCCGAAACGCATCGATTGCGACGTGCTGGTGGTGGGAGGCGGCATCAACGGCGCCGGGATCGCGCGCGATGCCGCCGGGCGCGGCCTGCGCGCGGTGCTGTGCGAAAAGGACGACCTGGCCCAGCACACCTCGTCCGCGTCGAGCAAGCTGATCCATGGCGGCCTGCGCTACCTCGAGCAATACGAATTCGGGCTGGTGCGCAAGGCGCTGGCCGAACGCGAGGTCCTGCTCAAGAGCGCGCCCCACATCATGCATCCGCTGCGCTTCGTGATGCCGCAGCGCAGCGGCGGCGAGGCGCGCGAAGCGCGCCTCGGCAACATGCAGGGCGAGCGTCCGGCCTGGATGATTCGTGCCGGCCTGTTCCTGTACGACCACCTGGCGCGGCGCGACTTCCTGCCGGCATCGAGCAGCATCGACTTGCGCAATGATCCGGCCGGGGCCGCGCTGCAGCGCCGCTTCGCGCGCGCCTTCGTGTATTCCGACGCCTGGGTCGACGACGCGCGCCTGGTGGTGCTGGCCGCCGTCGATGCGCGCGAGCGCGGCGCCACCATCCTCACGCGCACGCGCTGCACGGCACTGCGGCGCGCGGCCGCGCGCTGGACGGCGACGCTGGCCGGGCCCAAGGGTGAACTGGCGGTGCAGGCGCGCTGCGTGGTGAATGCGGCGGGACCGTGGGCGGCGCGCTTCCTGCAGGAGGCGGTCGGCGGGCACATGGGCGCGCTGCGTCCGCTGCGGCTGGTGAAGGGGAGCCACATCGTGGTGCCGCGCCTGTTCGAGCACGAGCAGGCCTACCTGCTGCAGCAGCCGGACGGCCGCATCGTGTTCGCGCTGCCCTACGAAGGCGCGTTCACGCTGGTCGGCACCACCGACGTCGAGTACACCGGGGATCTCGACCGGGTGGCCATCAGCGCCGCCGAGACTTTATATTTGTGCGAGGCCGCCAACCGCTGCTTCGAACGCCGCATTGGCCGCGAGGACGTGGTGTGGAGCTATGCCGGCGTGCGTCCGCTGATCGCCGACGAAGGCGCCGGTAGCGCTTCCAGCGCCAGCCGCGACTACCGGTTCGAGACCGATAGCGACGGTGCGCCGCTGTTGTCCGTGTTCGGCGGCAAGGTGACGACCTTCCGCAAGCTGGCCGAGCAGGCTGTCGACTGGATCGCGCCGGCGCTGGGGCGGCGCGTGCCGGGCTGGACGGGCCACGCCTGCCTGCCGGGCGGCGACCTGTTCGGCAAGGAGCCGGATGCGCGCGGGGTGCTGGAATTCGACGCCTGGCTGCGCACCCGCCAGCAGCAATACGCGTGGCTGGCGCCGGCGCTGCTGGCGCGCTATGCTCGCGCCTACGGCACCCGCCTCGGTACCTTGCTGGCGCATTGCCGCACGCGTGCCGACCTCGGCGCCGAAGTCGTGCCGGGGCTGTTCGAAGTGGAACTCGATTATCTGCGCCGCCAGGAATGGGCGCAGTGCGCGGACGACGTGCTGTGGCGGCGCACCAAGCTGGGCCTGCACGTGGCGCCCGGGGCGGCGGCGCAGGTCGACGGCTGGCTGCAGGCGCGCGAGGCGGCGCAGGCCCTGGCGCATGCATCGGCACAGACGTCGGCGCCTACTTCGGCACACAAGGCAGCGCCGGCTGCAACGCGGACAGCGCCGGGACCGGGCAGCACCAATCCAGTCTGACCCGGCAAGACGCTGCCGGTTGGGCGCGGGCCGCGGCACGAATCAGCGACGCGCCTGCTCCATCTTCGGCAACAGCGCCGCCAGGATCCCCAGCAGCGGCAGGAAGGACGCAATCCGGTACACCTGCGCAATACCCGCCACGTCGGCGATATGCCCCATCGCCGCCGCGCCGATGCCGCTGACGCCGAACATCAGGCCAAAGAAAATGCCGGCGATCATGCCGACCTTGCCCGGTACCAGTTCCTGCGCGAACACGACGATGGCCGAAAACGCCGACGACATCACCAGGCCGATGATCACCGACAGCACGCCGGTCCAGAACAGGTCGGCATAGGGCAGGGCCAGCGTGAACGGCGCCGCGCCCATGATCGAGACCCAGATCACGCGCTTGCGGCCGATGCGGTCGCCGATCGGGCCGCCGGCAAAGGTGCCGAGGGCAACAGCCGCCAAAAACATGAACAGGTACAGTTGCGCGGTGCCGACCGCCACGTGGAATTTTTCGATGAGATAAAAGGTGTAATAGCTCGACAGGCTGGCCATGTAGATGTATTTCGAGAACACCAGCATGGCGAGCACGGCCAGCGCCTTGACCACCTTGTCGCGCGGCAGACCCGGGCCGGCCTGGGGTCCGCTCTTGCGCGGCATGTTGCGCAGGTGGCTGCCGTACCAGCGGCTGACGCCGACCAGCACCAGCACCGCCACCAGGATGAACAGCGTGAACCAGCCGATCTTGCCCTGGCCGCGGCCGACGATGATGGCGGCCGCCAGCAGCGGCCCCAGCGCCGAGCCGAGATTGCCGCCGACCTGGAACAGCGATTGCGCGAAGCCGAAGCGGCCGCCCGAGGCCAGCCGCGCCACGCGCGAGGCTTCCGGGTGGAAGGTCGAGGAGCCGATGCCGATCATGGCGGCCGCCAGCAGCAGCACGGTAAAGCTGCCGGCCACCGCCAGCAGTCCGACCCCGGCCAGGGTCACGCACATGCCGACCGGCAGCAGGAAGGGGATCGGGCGCTTGTCGGTGTATAGGCCGATCCAAGGTTGCAGCAGCGAAGCCGTGCACTGGAAGGCGAGGGTGATCAGGCCGACCTGGGTAAAGCTGAGCGCGAATTCCTGCTTGAGCAGGGGATAGACCGCGGGCAGCACAGCCTGGACGCAATCGTTGAGCAGGTGGACGAAGGCCACCGAAAACAGGATCTGCAATACGGTGCCGGGCTGGGCGGACACGGCTTTGGAAGAAGCGGATGTGGACATGGAATGATTGTCATGGGCTCGGCCGCCCAGTGTAACAATTCAGTGACCCGGCCGCCAGCGCCTGGCCTGGCAACGCTCTCATGCACGATGGGCAAGCCGGACGCCGTCCCCGCCCGCTCTGTGCCAGACTGGATGCACCGCACTATTTTGCAAGGAGCATCGCATGAGCAACGATCAGCACACCCAGGACCGGCAAGCCGACGCGCCCAAGGCGCAGGACACGCAAGCCAGCCAGCAGGAAGCCGCCCAGGCCTTGAACGAGGTCGACGGCCTGGCCGACAAGAAACCGAGCGAACTGACGCCGGAAGAACTCCGCCTGATGGCCGACACCATGCCGGGCGAAGGGCCGGGCGACGATTGAAAGCGCGCTGTCTGTCTCTGCAATAAACGTTTTGACGCCGGTATTGATTCTGGATAATCTTCTGGCAATAAAACAAAAAGGAGACAGCATGGCAAACCCTCTATATGGTTGGGCGGCCAATTTGCGCCGCCTGGTCCTTCCTCTGGCTGCTGGCGCTGTCATGACAGCCATGACAGCCCAGGCTGCCGAACCGGTCGACGTCCAGCTGGCCGGCCGGCCCGCCGGCGCCAAGACCGCCAGCAGCCTGATGGCCCCGGTCCAGAACATCTACGGACGCAGCCACATCAGCCTGAACGGCCGCTGGCATTACATCGTCGATCCCTACGAAAACGGCTACTACGACTACCGCCACATGCCCTTCGACCAGTCGCAGACGGGCAAGGGCGGCTATTACGACGACCGCCAGCCGAAGGACAAGACCGACTGGGTGGAATACGACTTCGACCGCGCCCCGACCATGAAGGTGCCTGGCGACTGGAATTCGCAGGCCGAAAAGCTGCAACTGTACGAAGGCACCGTCTGGCTGCGCCAGCGCTTCGAAGCCGCTCCGAAGCCGGGCCGGCATTACGTGCTGTCGTTCGGTGCGGTGAACTACGAAGCCCACGTCTACCTGAACGGCAAGAAACTGGGCATGCACAAGGGTGGCTTCACGCCCTTCCAGTTCGACGTGACGGGCAAGCTGAACCAGGGCCGCAACACGGTCGTGGTCAAGGCCGACAACAAGCGCTACCAGGACGAAATCCCGACCGTCAACACCGACTGGTGGAACTACGGCGGCATCACGCGCGACGTGCTGCTGGCCGAACTGCCGGCCAGCTATATCGCCGACTACAAGGTGCAGCTGAAGAAGGGCGATCCCGGCCGCATCGAAGGCTTCGTCCAGATCGGAGGCGACGGCAAGTCCCAGCGCGTCACCCTGCGCATCCCCGAAGCCGGCATCGCCACCACCGTGCAGACCGACGCCAACGGCCGCGCCGCGATCGCCATCCCGGCCGGCAAGCTGGAGCGCTGGTCGCCCGAGCATCCGAAACTGTATGCGGTGGAATTGTCGGCAGGCGAAGACAAGGTCCAGGACCGCATCGGTTTCCGCACGATCGAGACGCGCGGGCGCGACATCCTGCTGAACGGCAAATCGGTGTTCCTGCGGGGCGTTTCGATCCACGATGAGAATCCGCTGATCCCGGGCCGCTTGCGCGGGCAGGGCGACATGCGCATGCTGCTGCAATGGGCCAAGGACATGAACTGCAATTATGTGCGCCTGGCCCACTACCCGCACAGCGAAGAGATGATCCGCCTGGCCGACGAGATGGGCCTGATGGTATGGGCCGAAGTGCCGGTGTACTGGACGATTTCGTGGAACAACCCGGACACCTATGCCAATGCCAGTACCCAGCTGAACGACCTGATCGTGCGCGACAAGAACCGCGCGAGCGTGGTGATCTGGTCGGTCGGCAACGAAACCCCGATCAGTGCGCCGCGCAACGCCTTCATGGGCAAGCTGGTGAGCACCGCGCGTGGGCTCGACGATACCCGGCTGGTGGCGGCGGCGCTGGAAATCCACCGCAGCGGCAACGACATCACGGTCGAAGATCCGCTGGCCGAGCGCATCGACCTGATCAGCTTCAACGAGTATGCCGGCTGGTACTGGGCCAGCAATGCCGAGATGCTGAACTACCGCTTCAATATCCAGCAGGACAAGCCGGTGATGATCACCGAGTTCGGCGCCGACGCGCTCGGCGGCTACCACGCCGACGCCGACACCCGCTGGAGCGAGGAATACCAGGACACGCTGTACAAGAACCAGTTCAAGATGCTGGCCGGCATTCCGGGCTTGCGCGGGCTGGTGCCCTGGATCCTGGTGGACTTCCGTTCGCCGCGCCGCCAGCATCCTTATTTCCAGGACGGCTGGAACCGCAAGGGCCTGATCTCGGACGACGGCAAGAAGAAGCAGGCGTTCTGGACCATGAAGTCCTACTACGACGAGGTCCGCAAGCGCTACGAGTCCAAATGATCGATCAGTACTCCTGCTGGGTCGGCCGGAACAGGATCTCGTTGATGTCGACGTCGTCCGGCTGGCCGATCGCGTAGGCGACCGCGCGCGCGAACGCCGTCGGCGAAATCGCGATCTCGTAGAACTTGCGGATATTGTCGGCGATGTCCGGCTCGGTGATGCTCTCCGGCAGCTCGGTATCGACGGCGCCGGGCGAGATGATGGTGGTGCGCAAGCCGTGCGCCTTGACTTCTTGGCGCAAGCCTTCCGAAATCACGCGCACCGCATGCTTGGTGGCCGAGTAGACGATGCTGCCGGGGCGCACCTTGTGGCCGGCCACCGACGACACGTTGATGATGTGCCCGGCGCGCTGGGCGATCATGTGCGGCAGCACCGCCGCGATGCCGTACATCACACCCTTGATGTTGACGTCGATCATGCGGTCCCAGTCTTCGACCTTGAGGCGTTCGAGCGGGGAGTGCGGCATCAGGCCGGCGTTGTTGAGCATGACGTCGGCCCGGCCGTATTTTTCAAGGGCAGCGTCGACCAGCGCCGTGACCTGGGCACGGTCGGTGACGTCGGTCTTGACGGCCAGCGCCTGGGCGCCGCCTGCTGCCAGCGCGGCCGCCAGCGCGTCGATGCGCTCGACGCGGCGCGCACCCAGTACCACGATGGCACCTTGCGCCGCCAGGTGGCGTGCGGTCGCTTCGCCGAGGCCGCTGCTGGCCCCGGTGATGACGACCACCTTGCCCTGGATATTGTTTTGCGTGTCCACAGTATGATCCTTTCACATTGTCGCGCTTGAGGGATGGAGCCCGAGGCGCGAGCATAGCGCATTCATCGATAAAGACCGGATGCATTGCCGCGCCGGATTTTCTCCGGGTGCGCTAGCTTGGTGCCATCAAATAGCTGGCAGATTTTTATGCAGAAAATCGCTGTCATCGGCGGCTCGGCCGGCAGTATCGACGCCCTGAAAGTGATCCTGGCAGGTTTGCCGCGCGATTTTGCCGCGGCCGTGCTGGTGGTCGTTCACATCGGGGCACGCGAAAGCGTGCTGGCGAATGTGCGCAAGCGGCATTCGGTCCTCCCGGTGCAGACCGCGCTGCAGGGCGAGCCGATCCGCGCCGGGCGAGTGCTGGTCGCGCCGCCCGATGTGCACCTGGCAATTGCCAAGGATGGCGAACGCCTGTTTGTCCGACTGTCACGCGGCCCCAAGGAAAACCATTCGCGGCCTGCCATCGATCCCTTGTTCCGCTCCGCAGCGATGCACTGCGGCGCCGGTGCGGTCGCGCTGGTACTGTCCGGTTTCCTCGATGACGGCACCATCGGCTTGCAGGCAATCAAGGCTTGCGGCGGCATCGCCGTGGTGCAGGACCCGGATGAGGCCGAAGTGCCGGACATGCCCGCCAGTGCAGTGCAGCACACGGCCGTCGATTTCGTCCGGCGGTTGGACGAGATCGCGCCGACATTGGTCGAGCTCGTACAGCGTGCGCCGGCTGCGGCGGCAAGCACCCCCACGGAACTCCCCGACTGGCTCGCCGTCGAAGACCGCATGTTTACCGAAGGTGCGGAGATGAAGGATCTGGATCAGATCGGGGCGCGGTTCGGCCTGACCTGCCCCGAATGCGGCGGCGCCATCTGGGAGATCACCAACGCCAAACCCTTGCGCTACCGTTGCCATACCGGGCACGCGTTCACCGCCAGGGTGCTCGAATCGTTACAGGGCGGCGAAGCCGAGGAGGCGCTGTGGGCCGCGGTACGGGCGCTGCACGAGCAGGAGCAGCTGTATCGGGAAATGCACCGCAAGGCGCCGCAAAAGGATGCCGGCGGGGAGTATCTGCTCAAGGCCGACCAGGCCAGGGAACATGGGCGATTGCTGCGCGACCTGATCGCCATCCGCATGGCGCTCGGACCGCCGTAACGCCGCCGGCCTTCTCATCGGCTCGTCGTTTCCTGCACGTACGCTGCGCCGCACCATTTTCGAATTGGCTAGACTGTCCAAAGGCAACGACCAATCGTGAAGGAACTCCCTTGGATTTCAAGACCACACCCGCAGCGAGGCCGGTGAGCCTCGGGCTTCAAGGCGGCGGTACCTATGGCGCATTCACCTGGGGCGTGCTCGACCGCCTGCTCGACGAGGAAAGCTTCGCCTTCGATAGCCTCAGCGGCAGCAGTTCGGGCGCCGTCAATGCGGTGGTGCTGGCCGACGGCTGGGCCCATGGCGGCGGCCGTGCCGGCGCGCAGCAGGCCTTGCGCCGCTTCTGGACCACGCTGGGCACGCTGTCCAGTTTCAGCCCGCTGCAGCCGACGCTGGCGGACCGCATGGCCGGGCGCTGGACCATGGAACGCTCGCCCATCTATCAATTGATGGAAATGGCGGGCGCCGTGATCGGTCCGGTGATGCAGCTGCCGGTCACGCTGAATCCCTTGCGCAACCTGCTGCAGACCCTGGTCAATTTCGAGCGCGTGCGCGCCTGCGAGGACCTGGAGCTGTTCATCGCCGCCACCAACGTGCGCACCGGTACCGGCCGCATCTTTACCCGCACCGAACTCGATCCGCAGAAGGTGATCGCCTCGGCCTGCCTGCCGACCGTGTTCGCCGGCGTGGAAATCGATGGCGAGACCTATTGGGACGGCAGCTACGTCGCCAACCCGCCGCTGGCGCCGCTGCTGAAGCGTCCCGCGCGCGACCTGATCGTGGTGCAGAACAACCCGATCGCCCGCAGCAACCTGCCGCGCAGCCTGGCCGACATCAGCAACCGCTCGAACGAGATCGCCTTCAACATCAGCTTCGTGCGCGAGATGAGCGCGCTGAAGCACATCAGCGCCTTGCCGGACGAGGAACGCGGGGCCGGCATGACCCATGTGCCGACACGCCTGCACCTGATCAGCGGCACCGATATCCTGACCGGGTACGCGCTGTCGAGCAAGTTCAACTCGGAACTCGCCTTCCTGACCCACCTGCACGATTGCGGCGTCAAGGCGGCCGATGCCTGGTTGCGCGAGCATGGCGCGGACGTCGGCACGCGCTCGACCTTCGACGAGATACCGGTGTTTTATCCGGACATGGTGGCATAGGCCGCGCTGTGTCGACCCCTGCGCGGCCTCACGGCCGTTCGTGCACCGGCCCGTATTCGGCCGGCACCCAGCGGTAGGCGCCGTCGGCACCCGAGCCGATCCGCCCCAGCCCCGGGAACGGCAGGTGGGCGCCGGCCACCCACCAGCGGTTCGACGCCGCCTCGCCGAGCAGGGCGCGCCGGGTCGCGATCGCGCGTGCCTGGTCCGAGTCGAATTCGATCGACACTTCCGGATGCGGGAACTGGACCGCGGCGTTATGCACGATGTCGCCCCACACCAGCAGGCGCTGCGTCGCCGATGAAAACAGATAGGCCGTGTGGCCCGGCGTATGGCCCGGTGCCGGCAGCGCGCGCACGCCCTCGCGCAGCGCGGCGCCAGGCTCGAACACTGTGAGCCTGCCCGCCGCCAGATAAGGCGCGACGGCGTCACGCGACATCCCGAACAGCGCCTGCTTGTCCTTTGGCGCCGCCGCGGCCGCCGCCGGGCTCAGCCAGTAATCCGCATCGGCCTTCGGCACGAACACCTGCGCATTCGGGAACGCCATCCTGCCGTCGGCGGTGAGCAGGCCACCGGCGTGATCCGGATGCAGGTGGGTCAGCAGGATGGTGTCGATGTCCGCCGGCGCATGCCCGGCCGCCTGCAGGTTCTTCAACAGGAAACCGAGATGGTCGCCGAACAGTTTCGCGGTGCCGGTATCCACCAGGATCAGGTGGGCGCCGGTGCGCACCAGATAGCCGTTCACGGCGGTCTGCAGCGGCATGGCGCGCGCCTGGAATGCGCCGGCCAGCGCGGCGTCGATGGTCGGGCGAGCGGCGCCGCCCAGCAAGGCGGCATCGAGATCGACGTGGCCGTCGTACAGGGCGGTGACGTCGAAGCTGCCGAGCTGCATGCGGAAATAGCCCGGCACCTGGGGGGCGTCAGATGCTTCGGGCACGGCGCCGTGTGATGCCGCCGCGCTGCCCAGCGCCAGTGCGGCGAGTGCGATCCAGCGCCGCAGGCGCGCGCCGGTAGTATTGATGCCATGGTTTCTCATGCTGAAGAGTCCTCCTGAGTCGTGGTGCCATCAGGATAGGTGAGAACTTATGTCGCCAGTGGAGAATGTATTATTCTTAGTGGCGACATTTATTCACCAATCACGGAGGCGCGATGGGAGATCAGTTGAGCGGCATTGCCGCATTCGTGCGGGCGGCGGAAGCGTCCAGTTTTGCGGTGGCGGCGGAGCAGTTGGGTTTGTCGCGTTCGGCCGTCGGCAAGGCCATCGCGCGGCTCGAGGAGCGTTTGGGTGTGCAGCTGTTTCACCGGACAACGCGCAGCCTGCGCCTCACCGACGAAGGCGCCGCCTTTTACGAGCGCTGTGCCGGGGCATTGGCGGATATCCGCGATGCCGAGGAGGGCTTCGATACGGCGAAACGGCATCCGGTCGGCCGGGTCCGTATCAGCGTGCCGGTGCTGTTGGGACGCCATTGCATCGCGCCGATCCTGGTCGAACTCGCGGCGGCGCATGCGCAGCTGGAACTCGAAGTCGCGTTTACCGATCGGCCGGTGGACCTGCTGGCGGACGGCATCGACCTGGCCGTGCGCACCGGCGCGCTGGGCGACGAGGGCGATTTGAAGGCGCGCCGCCTGGGCGTGCAGTCGATGCTGCTGTGCGCGGCGCCGGCCTACCTCGACAGGCGCGGGACGCCGCAGGGGCTGGAAGAGATCGGATCGCACGCCATGCTGGCCTACGGCAAAGGCCAGCGCGTGGTGCCCTGGCGTTTCGACGACGGCGGGCGGCGGCATGAGATCAAGCTGGCCGGACGGCTCCGCTTCGACGACCTGGAAGCGATCGCCGATGCGGCGGCCTGCGCCGGCGGGCTGGCGTGGCTGCCGTCATGGCTGGTGGCCGCGCGCCTGCGGTCCGGGCAACTGGTCGAAGTGCTGCCGGCATTGCGTGGACCGGGCTTCGAGATCCACGCCGTGTGGCCGCTCGGCCGCTACCTGCCGATGCGGGTGCGCACCGTGATCGACGCGCTGGCCGGACAGGTGCCGGCCATGCTCGACCACGGCTGACAGCGCGCGCCGTGTCGCTTATTTCGCGTTCTGCGCCAGCCAGGCATCGATCTCCGGCAGGCGCGCCGCATTCACCTTGACGCGGTCCTGGATCGACGCGATCGCCGCATCGACGTCGCCGCGCGCGCTGGCGGCCAGGTTGGCGCCGGCATAGGCGTTCAGCTTGCCGACCATGGCCGGGTCGGACGAACCGCCGGCCAGGCGCGCGAAGTAGCGGCTGCGCGAGGTGGCGTCGATACGCTGGTTGATCTTCTCCTGGTTGGCCAGGGCGAAGTCGAAGGCCATGTCCGGATGCTGCTGCGCCACCGCCGAGATCATGCCGGCGCTGGTGGTCAGGTCCGGCTCGTCGGTCAGGGCCAGCTTGAGCGCGCGTTCGGCCAGGGCGCGGTCGTCGGCGATGCCCAGCAACTGGTACAGGTTGGCCTTCAGCAGCGGCGTCTTTTCCGCTTTGGCGCGGGCGTGGAGGCTGTCCCAGGTGGCGGCGTCGGCGTGCTGCGCGACCACCGCCAGGATGGTCTTGCGCAGCGGGCCCGGCACGGCGGACGGGTCCTTGTCCATGGCGGCGTAGCGGCGGCGCGCTTCGGCGATGACCTTGGCGTCGCCCAGGTCGCTCAGCACGGCGATCAGCTGCGAGCGCAGGTTGGTGACGGTCGACGGCTCGCCCTGGCGTGCGCTCCAGCCGACTTGCGCCATCACCGGCGCCAGGCGCGCGATGGCGAAGGCGTCGAAGGCGCGCTGGCGTTCATTCCCAGCCGAATTCGTGCCCTGGTAGCGGCTGTGCAGGCCGGCGAACACGCCGGCGATGCGTGCCCACACCTGCGGCTCGGCGCCGGCCGGGGTAGCCTTGGCCAGCTCGAGCACGCTCGATGCCGGCTGCATCCCGGCCATGCCGAGCGCGGCGCTGTCGGCCAGCAGGCCGATCTGGTCGATCGGGGCCAGGGCCGCGAAGTTCTGTGCCAGCTGGGCGAATTCCTTGGGCGCGTACAGGGTGCGGTAATAGCCGCTCTGGCCGGCGTTGATGACGACGGCGCCGCAGCCCGGCACCGTGATCGTGCCTTTGCCGCCCGAAACGAGCGTGCGCGCTTCCTTGCCGTCGCCACCGATGCGGGCGATCACCGGCACGCGCCAGGCCAGCGGCTTCTTCTCCGGCCGGTCGCGCGAGAATTCTTCCTGGGTCAGGGCCACGCTGGTGCTGCCGTTGCTGCAGACCGGCGCGTCGACGCGGATCAAAGGCACGCCCGGCTGCAGCGTGAAGTCGTGGGCGATCGCGGTGACCGGCTTCTTCGCCGCCTTTTCGATCTGCTGCCACAGGTCGTCGGACACGGTGTTGCCGTAGGCATGGGCCTTCATGTAGGCACGCACGCCGTTGCGCCACGCGTCTTCGCCCACGTAGGCTTCGAGCATGCGGATCACCGCTTCGCCCTTCTGGTAGGTGATGACGTCGAAGGCCTGGCTGGCCTGCTCGACGGTCTCGATGTGCTGCACCACCGGGTGGGTGGCGGCGACCGAGTCGCGGCCCATGGCGGCATCGCGGCCGCCGACGGCATCCAGGTAGGTCTTCCATTCCGGGTGGGCGCGCGCCGTCATGCGGCTTTCCATCCAGGACGCAAAACCTTCGTTCAGCCACAGGTCGTCCCACCAGCGCATCGTGACCAGGTCGCCGAACCACTGGTGCGCCATCTCGTGGGCGGCCGTGGCGAACACTTCCTGGCGGTCGTGCTGGGTCGAGATCTTCGGATCCAGCAGCAGTGCGTATTCGAAGGTGAAGATCGCGCCCCAGTTTTCCATCGCGCCGAAGAACTGGCTCTGGCCCGGACCGGCGATGTTGTCGAGCTTGGGCAGCGGATAGCGCACGCCGAAGTAGTCGTTGTATTCGCGCAGGACGGTCTTCGAGGATTCCAGTGCGAAGGCGGCCTGGTCGAGGGCGCCGCGGCGCGTGATCACGCCCAGTTCGGTGTTGCCTTCCTTGGCGGTGGCGCGCTCGAAGTCGCCGACGCCCAGGAACAGCAGGTAGGTCGACATCTTCGGCGAGGTCGCGAAGGCGATGCGCTGGCGGCCGTCGGGCAGGGTGCCGGTGGTCGCCGCCGGCATGTTGCTGACTGCCATCTGGCCGGCCGGCACCGTGACCTCGAGCGAGAAGGTGGCCTTGTAGGCCGGCTCGTCCCACGACGGGATCATGCGGCGCGCGTCCGAGTTCTCGAACTGGGTGTACAGCGCGCGCTGCGGCTTGCCATCCGTGCCCGCATAGTCGAGCGAGAACAGGCCGACCGCCTGGGTGCCGATGGTGCCGCTGTAGTCGAGCGCCAGCTTGTACTGGCCGGGCGCCAGCGGACGTGCCAGCTTGAAGGTCGCGGTCTGGGCCTTGTCGTCGACGCTCACCGTGGCTGCCAGCGGGATGCCGCCGGCGGCCGGAGTGACGCTGGCGCCGGCGAACTTGAGGTCGGCCGCGTTCAGGGTGATGCTGTCGGTGGCCTTGGTGACGGTAAGCGTGATGGTGGCCTTGCCGCCGAAGCTGC
Source organism: Massilia phyllosphaerae (assembly GCF_034659755.1). Taxonomy (NCBI): domain Bacteria; kingdom Pseudomonadati; phylum Pseudomonadota; class Betaproteobacteria; order Burkholderiales; family Oxalobacteraceae; genus Massilia; species Massilia phyllosphaerae. The sequence goes on along the minus strand of NZ_JAXSQX010000005.1, from coordinate 320,329 downwards.
CGGCGGCGGCGTCCGGGGTCAGGGCGATCTCGTAGTGGCTCGGGATGACGCCGCGCGGCAGCTGGGTGGTGGCTTCCACGCCGGCTTTGGCGGCGACTGGCGCGGCATGGACCTGGAGGGCGGGGACGGCGGCAAAGGCGAGGGCGACGGCTGCTGGGATGAGACTGCGATGCATGGGAAAGACCTGTCTTCTAATATGTATGTACGTCGAACTTGCACGGGCAGCGGCAAGGCCAACCTGCGAATCTAAGCGCTTCGTGCCATGGTGTCAACGCAGGCTTGCGTTATCATCGGCGCGCATCCAACCATCGACAAGACGACAGCAAGAGGAGACCCCCATGAAGCTTTACACCAGCGCCAGAGCCCCGAACCCACGCCGCGTGCTCATGTTCATCGCCGAAAAGAACATCGCCGGCATCGACCTGGTCCAGGTCGACCTGGGCCGGGGCCAGCACCGCAGCGACGCCTTCCTGGCGCTGAACCCGCTGGGCCAGGTGCCGGTACTGGAACTCGACGACGGCCGGCTGCTGTCGGAAACGCGCGCGATCTGCACCTACCTGGAGGGCCTGCAGCCGCAGCCGAACCTGATGGGCGAGGGCTTCGAGGAGCGCGCCTTCATCGAGATGATGGACCGGCGCTGCGAACTGCAACTGTTTCTCAGGATCGCCAACAGCGTGCGCCATTGCCATCCGGGCCTGGCGGCGCTGGAGCAGCCGCAGTTCGGCGAGTTCGGCGTGGCGCAGGGCCAGAAGATGCGCGAGACGGCGCGCTGGCTGGATGGGGTGCTGGCGAACCGGCCTTTCGTGGCGGGGGAGCGGTTCACGATTGCCGACATCACGGCGTTCTGCGCACTGGAGTTTGCGCGGGGCTTGATGAAGTTCCGGCCGGGGGACGAGGGGATGGGATGCTTGCAGAGCTGGCGGGATAGGGTGGCGGGGCGGGCTAGTGCCAAGGTATTCTGAGGGTTCGCCAACCTGAAACAACGTCGCCCCTGCGCAGGCAGGGGCCCAAGTTCGAGGCATAGCGCAAAACTTGGGCCCCTGCCTTCGCAGGGGCGACGTTCAATGGCAGCGGGCCAAAATAGGGAACGCTAGCCCACCCGCTTGTACCAGGGCCGATCCCCCTCGACCGCCTGGTAAGTCCGCGCATGCGCATCGGTCACCGACAAGGGCCGGTCCAGGCACAGCACGCCGAAGCGCGCCAGGCTGTCGTGGAACAGCCGCAGCACGCGCTGGCGCAGCACCGGGCCGAAATCGGCCAGCGCGTTGCAGCACACGATGGCCTGGAACTCGTTGAACGAGGCATCGGTCACCAGGCTGTACTGCGACCAGGTGATGCGCCGCCGCAGCTCGGGCTTGAGCCGGGCCTGGCCGTCGCGGATGTCGAAGTAGGAAACCAGGGACGCGGAGCCGCCACTCGCGGCGTATCGTCCTTGCGCGGCTTCAATTTCCGCGACCGGGATCGCGGCATCCAGCATCTCGGACACCATCTCTTCGTTGGCCAGCGTGGCGTGGATGTCGAGCCGGCCCAGGATGCCTTCCTCGGCCAGCAGGATCGCCAGCGTCCACGCCTCGCCCACGCCCGCGCATTCGGCCAGCCACACCCGCGGCACCGGCCAGCCGCGCAGCGACGGTGCCAGCACGCCGCGCAGGCGCGCCGCGTGCTCGGCATTGTCGAACAGCGCCGCCGGCGGCACCGACAGCGCGCGCAGCACGGCGCCGGCGGCATCGCCGTGGTGCAGCACCTGTTCCTGCAGCCCGGACAGGGTGGCGGCACCCTGGGCCGCCATGGCCATGCCCAGCTTGCGCCGGAGGGCAGGGCGGTCGTAGGCGCGGAAATCGTGGCCGAAGCGCTGGAACACCGCTTCCAGCAGCAACTCGGTTTCCAGCTCCTCGATCGCCAGCCCGGCCGCGAGGCCGGTCCAGCTGCCCACCGCTGACGCCGCCGGCAAGATTGCCGCAGTCATCGATGCAGCCATCAGTGGAGCCAGACCCGCATCATCGACAGCAGCTGCGCCACATCGACCGGCTTGGTGATGTAGTCGGAGGCGCCGGCGGCGATGCACTTGTCGCGGTCACCCTTCATCGCCTTCGCGGTCAGGGTGATGATCGGCAGCGACTTGAACTTCGGGATACGGCGGATGGCGCGCATGGTGTCGTAGCCGTCCATCTCCGGCATCATGATGTCCATCAGGACGATCTCGATGGTCGGGTCCTTTTCCAGCACCTCGATGCCGTCGCGGCCGTTCTCGGCGAACAGCACCTGCATCTGCTGGCGCTCCAGCAGCGAGGACAGGGCGAAGATGTTGCGCAGGTCGTCGTCGACGATCAGCACCTTGCGGCCGGCCAGGCCGCCATCCAGCGCGTGGATCTCTTCCAGCATCTTGCGCTGCGCGTCCGGCAGGCTGGCCTGCGAACGGTGCAGGAACAGCGCGGTCTCGTCCAGCAGGCGTTCCGGCGAGCGCGCATCCTTGACCACGATGGTCTTGGCGTAGCGTTTCAGCTTGGTGACGTCCTTGCGCGACAGTTCCTTGGCCGTGTAGATCACGATCGGCAGGTCGCGCAGCTGCGGCAGCTTGCCGATCTGGTCGAGCAGGTCGAAGCCGGAAATGTCGGGCAGGGTCAGGTCCAGCACCATGCAGTCGAACTGGTGTTCGCTCAGGGCCGTCATCGCCGCCGCGCCGGTTTCCACGGTCACGATGTGGACGTCGGCGTCGCCGATCAGCGAGACGATCGACTCGCGCTGGGCCATGTCGTCCTCGACCACCAGCAGCGAACGCTTGCCGCCCATCAGGAACTTCTGGATGCGCTTGAATTCTTCCTGCAGCGCCTCGCGGCTGACCGGCTTGTTGATGTACGAGATCGCTCCCTGGCGCAGCGCACGCTCGCGCTCGCGCAGGGCCGACAGCACGTGCACCGGGATGTGGCGCGTGCTCGGGTCGCGCTTCAGGCGGTCCAGCACGGTCAGGCCGTCGATGTCCGGCAAGTCGATGTCGAGCAGGATCGCCGACGGCAGGTAGTCGCGGGCCAGCGACAGCGCCGAATCGCCGCGGTAGGTGACGATGCCCTTGAAGTTCTTTTCGCGGGCGAAGTCGAGCAGGGTCTTGGCGAAGCGCTCGTCGTCCTCCACGATCAGCACCGACGGGTCGCCCGGGGCGATCAGGCCGCGGTCGTCCAGCAGCGTCGCGTATTCGATCACGCCGGTGGAGACGTCGGTGACGGTCACGGTCGGCACGGTGGCGACTTCGTGTTCCAGCTCGGCTTCCGGCGCGCTGGCCTGGACCGGTTGCACCACAGGGGCCGAGGAGGCCAGTTGCGGCGGCGCGAAACGGGCCGGCTGCGGCTGGCGGGTCTGCTCGTAGTTGATGAAGCCGGCGCGGTTGTACGGCAGGTACAGCGTGAAGGTCGAACCGAGGTTGACGGTCGACTCGACGCGGATCTCGCCGCCCAGCAGGCGCGCCAGTTCACGCGAGATCGACAGGCCCAGGCCGGTGCCGCCGTACTTGCGGGCGGTCGAGCCGTCGGCCTGCTGGAAGGCTTCGAAGATCAGCTGCAGCTTGTCGGACGGGATGCCGACGCCGGTATCGCGCACCGAGAACGCCAGCACCGCATCGGCGTGCAGCAGGTGCGGGTGGTCGGCGGTCCAGCCGCTGGTGACCAGGCTGATGCTCAGGGCGACCTGGCCGTGGCTGGTGAACTTGAACGCATTCGACAGCAGGTTCTTCAAGACCTGCTGCAGGCGCGTGGTGTCGGTCATCAGCGCGGTCGGCAGGTTGTCCGCCAGGTCGACCTGGAAGCCGAGGTGCTTGGCTTCGGCCATGTGGCGGAAGGTGCGGTCGACGTAGTTGCGCAGGTTGGAGAAGCGGTATTCCGACACGTCCAGCGTGACCGTGCCCGACTCGATCTTCGACAGGTCGAGAATGTCGTTAATCAGGGTCAGCAAGTCGGAACCGGAGCCGTGGATGGTCTTCGCGAATTCCACCTGCTTGCCCGACAGGTTGCCTTCCGGGTTATCGGAGAGCTGCTGCGCCAGGATCAGGAGCGAGTTCAGCGGCGTACGCAGTTCGTGCGACATATTGGCCAGGAACTCGGACTTGTACTTGGAGGACAGCGCCAGCTGGGTCGCCTTTTCTTCCAGCGCCAGTTTGGCCTGTTCCACCTCGCGGTTCTTGCGTTCCACCTCGATGTTCTGCTCGGACAGCAGGCGCGCCTTTTCCGCCAGTTCCTGGTTGGTCTGCTGCAGTTCCTGCGCCAGCGACTGCGACTGGGTCAGCAGCGACTCGGTACGGCTGTTCGCCTCGATGGTGTTCAGCACCACGCCGATCGATTCCATCAGCTGGTCGAGGAAGGACAGGTGGGTTTCGGTGAAACGGTCCAGCGACGCGATCTCGATGACGGCCTTGACCTGCTGTTCGAACAGGATCGGCAGCACCACGATGTTGGTCGGGGGCGCCGCGCCCAGGCCCGACGACACCTGGATGTAGTCGCGCGGGACGTCGGTCAGCCAGATGCGGCTCTTCTCGAGCGCGCACTGGCCCACCAGGCCTTCGCCCGGCAGGAAGGAGGTCGGCAGCTTGCGGCTGGAGCGATAGCCGTACGAGGCGATCATGCGCAGGCGTGCATCGGCATCCTGCGAATCCATCATGTAGAACACGCCGTGGTGGGCCGAGATCAGCGGCGCCAGTTCGGACAGGATCAGCTTGGTCACCGCCTGCAGGTCGCGCTGGCCCTGCAGCAGTCGCGTGAATCGCGCCAGGTTGGTCTTCAGCCAGTCCTGCTGCGCGTTCTTCTGCGTAGTCTCCTTCAGGTTGCGGATCATCTCGTTGATGTTGTCCTTCAGGTAGGACATCTCGCCGCGCGCTTCCACGGTAATCGAGCGCGAAAGATCGCCGCGCGTCACCGCCGTCGCCACTTCACCGATCGCACGCATCTGGTTGGTGAGGTTTGCCGCCAGCTGGTTCACGTTCTCGGTCAAGTCCTTCCAGGTACCGGCGACGCCGGACACGTTCGCCTGGCCGCCCAGCTTGCCTTCGGTACCCACCTCACGCGCCACGCGGGTCACCTCGGATGCGAACGAGGACAGCTGGTCCACCATCACGTTGATGGTGTCCTTCAGTTCCAGGATCTCGCCCTTCACGTCCACAGTAATCTTCTTGGACAGGTCGCCGCGCGCCACCGCGGTCGTCACCGCCGCGATGTTACGCACCTGGCCGGTCAGGTTGGATGCCATGAAGTTCACGTTGTCGGTCAAGTCCTTCCAGGTACCGCCGACGCCCGGCACGTAGGCCTGGCCGCCGAGCTTGCCTTCGGTACCCACCTCGCGCGCCACGCGGGTCACCTCGGATGCGAACGAGGACAGCTGGTCCACCATCACGTTGATGGTGTTCTTCAGTTCCAGGATCTCGCCCTTCACGTCCACGGTGATCTTCTTGGACAGGTCGCCGTTCGCCACCGCGGTCGTCACGTCCGCGATGTTACGCACCTGTGCCGTCAGGTTACCCGCCATCGAGTTGACGCCGTCGGTCAGGTCTTTCCAGGTGCCGGCGACGCCCGGCACGTTCGCCTGGCCGCCCAGCTTGCCTTCGGTACCCACTTCACGCGCCACGCGGGTCACCTCGGATGCGAAGGAGTTCAGCTGGTCCACCATCACGTTGATGGTGTTCTTCAGTTCCAGGATCTCGCCCTTCACGTCCACCGTGATCTTCTTGGACAGGTCGCCGTTCGCCACCGCGGTGGTCACGTCCGCGATGTTACGCACCTGGCCGGTCAGGTTACCGGCCATCGAGTTCACCGAGTCGGTCAAGTCCTTCCAGGTACCGGCCACGCCCTTCACCTGCGCCTGGCCGCCCAGCTTGCCCTCGGTACCGACTTCACGCGCCACGCGGGTCACCTCGGACGAGAACGAGGACAGCTGGTCCACCATCACGTTGATGGTGTTCTTCAGTTCCAGAATCTCGCCCTTCACGTCCACCGTGATCTTCTTGGACAGGTCGCCGTTCGCCACCGCGGTCGTCACGGTAGCGATGTTGCGCACCTGGCCGGTCAGGTTGGAGGCCATGAAGTTCACGTTGTCGGTCAAGTCCTTCCAGGTACCGCCGACGCCCGGCACGTAGGCCTGGCCGCCGAGTTTGCCCTCGGTACCCACCTCGCGCGCCACGCGGGTCACTTCGGATGCGAAGGAGCGCAGCTGGTCCACCATCACGTTGATGGTGTCCTTCAGCTGCAGGATCTCGCCGCGCACGTCCACGGTGATCTTCTTGGACAGGTCGCCGTTCGCCACCGCGGTGGTCACCTCGGCGATGTTACGCACCTGCGAGGTCAGGTTACCCGCCATCGAGTTCACCGAGTCGGTCAAGTCCTTCCAGGTACCGGCCACGCCCTTCACCTGCGCCTGGCCGCCCAGCTTGCCCTCGGTACCCACTTCACGTGCCACGCGCGTCACCTCGGACGAGAACGAGGACAGCTGTTCCACCATGGTGTTCGCGGTCGTCGCCGCGCGCAGGTACTGGCCTTTCAGCGGGTGTCCGTCGACTTCCAGGGCCATGGTCTGCGACAGGTCGCCTTTCGCCACGGCGCCGATGACGCGCGCCATCTCGGTGGTCGGGCGCACCAGGTCGTCGATCAGGGTGTTGACCGAGCTGATGATCGTGGCCCAGCCGCCGACCACGCCCGGTACGTCGGCGCGCTGGGTCAGGTGGCCTTCGCGGCCGACCACGCGCGACACCTCGGTCACCGTCTCGACCATTTTTTCCTTGGTCTCGATGATGTCGTTCAGGGTATCGGCGATCTTGCCGGAGACGCCAGTCCAGTCGGACGGCATACGCACCGAGAAGTCGCCTTTTTTCAAGGCCATCAGCGTGGACAGCAAGAGCTTGACATCGAGCTGTTCAGCCATGTCAGTCATGTTATTCATTGACTTGGATTCCTCTGAATGGGAAGTAGGTATGGTGGTAAGACAGGGGAGGCGGGAAACCGGCGGCAGTCCGGGGCGGGCAGGGCGGCGTTGTGGTGTGCACGTGCGGGCAAGATGTTCTAGACGGACGCGGGTTTGTTAAATTTCAGAAAAACGCCAAAGATACTCTTGTACTCGATCAAGTCAAGCTTGTTTGGAAGCAATATAGCGGCTCGGCAACGGCTTCGTGCTATTCTTGCAATAAATACTTGTGGATAGGAAATTTCGATTGGGCAATTCGCGCGATCTTAGATGAAATTCGCCACCCGGCGCGCACGATTGACAACGCACTGGTGTTCAATAACTGCGAATTGCCGAGCCAGCATGAATAAATCGATCATTTTTCGTGCTTTTTGGTTACAACTCAACTAGCATATGAGCTGTCGTTACATCAATAGCCCGGGGGACATATGACAGGCGCAGAACTGGACGAACTGTTGCATCGGGAAACGGCGGCGAGCTGGGGGGAAGCCCTGTTCGGTGTCGGCCGGCGCTATGGTTTCGAGAAAGTGCTGTTCGGTATGTCCGGTTCGCGCCATGCGCGTCTGGACAATGCCTTTATACAGAGTAATTATCCGAGCGTCTGGCGCGAGCGCTACGATGCCGAGCGCTACGCCTATGTCGACCCGACCGTCACCCATTGCCTGGCCAGTACCTTGCCGATCGTGTGGCAGCCGGACCTGTTCCGCAGCCAGACCCAGCGCACGCTGTACGAGGAAAGCTGCAGCCACGGCCTGCGTGCCGGCGTCAGTTTTCCGATCCATGGACCGAGCGGCGAATTCGGGATGCTGACGTTTGCCACCGGCGCAGCGGCGGATGGGGCGTTTACGCGTCACGCCAACGCCAGCCTGTCCGACCTGGCGCTGGTGCGCGACTATGCGTTTGCAACCGGGGTGCGGTTTTCTCCGCAGACGGGGCAGGAAGTGGCGCCGCGCCTGACCCCGCGTGAGCTCGAAGTGCTCAACTGGGTCATGGTGGGCAAGTCATCGTGGGAAATTTCAAAGATAACCAGCTGTTCCGAGGCGACGGTGAATTTCCACATGGGTAATATCAGGCAGAAATTCAACGTCAACACTCGGCAACAGGCGGTGGTGAGGGCGATCTCCCTCGGCTTGATTACCCCAGAAGATCACCATCGTTGAGCTTGCCGTTGACATAGAGCTTCAACAGCAGGGCCACCGGTGCCGGGATCGCCAACCCGGTTTCGAAACGGCTGCCGCTCGATTGCGTGACCCCGAAGCGGCCCCAGAACTTCTCCTGGCTTTCGCGCTTGCTGACCCGGTACTTTTTCAGGTCATGGATGGAGAGCGCCGCTGACGCCAGTGGTTTTACGCCTACGCCGGTAAACGGTTCTCGCAGGCTTGCTTCGGTAACGAAATCATTAGCCATCGCCGCTCCTCCAAGGAAAAATGTGTGAGAAACAAGTATTCCATGCATTATTCATTTCGAGTCCTAGCAATACTGCTAGTTCCCGTAGGCATGTAAATACGGCGAATTTTGTAACCAAGTTTATCGTTTGATCTGCATCAATAAGAACGTATAAGTTAGTGCCCACATCGTTGCGGTTTGCTCATTGTTGGCTGCACCGGCATGGCCGCCTTCAGTGTTTTCCCAGTACAAAACGTCGTGGCCCTGCTCGCACATGCGCGCCGCCATTTTGCGTGCATGGCCCGGATGGACGCGGTCGTCGCGCGTAGACGTGGTGAAAAAGACGCGTGGATATTGTTTTTCTGCCGATACGTTCTGGTAAGGCGAATATTGGCGGATGACGTCCCACTCGGCCGGATCGTCGGGATCGCCATACTCGCCCATCCACGATGCGCCGGCCAGTAACTGGTGGTATCTGCGCATGTCCAGCAGCGGCACCTGGCACACCACGCCGTTGAACAGGTCGGGACGCTGGGTCAGCACGGCGCCAACCAGCAAGCCGCCATTGCTGCCGCCCATGATACCGAGGTGCTGCGGGCTGGTGATATTGCGTCGGATCAGATCCTGCGCCACCGCGATGAAGTCGTCGAAGGCATTCTGGCGCTTGTCCTTGAGCGCGCCCTGGTGCCAGCGCGGCCCGAACTCGCCGCCGCCGCGGATATTGGCCAATACGTACACGCCGCCCTGCTCCAGCCAGGCGGCGCCGGTGATGCCGCTGTAGAAGGGCGTCAGCGAGACTTCGAAGCCGCCATAGCCGTACAACAGCGTCGGGTTGTTGCCGTCCTGCTGCGCATCCTTGCCGATCACGACGAAGTAGGGAACCATGGTGCCGTCCTTCGACTTGGCCGCGAACTGCTTGACCGTGAACGGGCTGGCGTCGAAGAAGGCCGGCATCGCCTTCAGCGGCTGGCGCGCGTTGCTGACGCTTTCGCTGCCTGCTTCGCACAGGTACAGGGTGCTCGGCGTCAGGAAGTCGGTGACGGTCAGGAAGTACTGGTCGGAGTCGAATTCGTCGACGCTGGAAACGCCGAGCGCACCCATGCCCGGGGTGGCGATGTCGCGCGTGCGCCAGTATTGGCCGCTGCGGGTCAATTCGACGATGCGGTTCTTGACCTTGTCGAGGATGGTCAGGAGGATCGTGTTGCGGGTGGCGGACACGCCGTCCAGCGACATGGTCGGGCTGGGCGTGAACAGCGCGTCGAAGGCTTGTTCGCCGGCCATGAAGCGCTCGAAGTCCATGGCCAGCAGGCTGCCCTGCGGCCAGGTGGTGGCGCCGGTGGTCCAGTCCGAGCGCAGTTCGACCACGAACTGGTCGCGCACCGTGAAGGCATTCGCATCATCGGGTTTCGGCAGTTTGACCAGCTGGCCGCCGCGGCGCAGGAACATCTCGCTGCTGTAGAAGCCGATCTGGCGCTGCACGAAGTCATGCTCGTAGTCGGGCGTCGGATCGTGCCAGGCCGAGGCCGAGAGATCGTCGGGCTCGGCTTCGTACACGGTCGTGGCGGCCTCGAGAGGGGTGCCGCGCTTCCATTCCTTGACGATGCGCGGATAGCCCGAGCTGGTCATCGAGCCTTCTCCGAAGTCGGTGGCGACGAACAGGGTGTCGATGTCGATCCAGGCGGTGCTGCTCTTGGCTTCCGGCAGGGTGAAGCCGCCGGCCACGAACTGGCGGCCGGCCAGGTCGAATTCGCGCACCACGTGGGCATCGCCGCCGCCGCGCGACAGCGAGACCAGCGCGCGCATGCCGTCGGGCTTCAGTGTCGAGACGCCGGCCCAGACCCAGTTCTCGTCTTCGTCGCGCGCCAGCTGGTCGAGGTCGAGCACGGTTTCCCATTGCGGTTCCGGCTCGCGGTAGCTGTCCAGGGTGGTGCGGCGCCAGATGCCGCGCGGGTGCTCGGCATCGCGCCAGAAGTTGTAGAACAGGCCGTTGTGGCGCCCGACGTAGGGAATCCGCTCCTTCGAATCGAGGATGGCCTTCAGGCGCGTACGCAGTGCGGCGTAGCCGGGCCGGGCCGTGAGTTCCTGTTCGCTCTCGGCGTTGCGCTCGCGTACCCAGGCGAGGGCTTCGTCGGAGGCGACTTCCTCCAGCCACAGGTTGGGGTCGTCGTGGTCCTGGCCCGGCAGCTGGCCTTGCGCGGCTTGGTCTTGCATGATGGATCCTGTTCTCGATAATGTCTTGATGACGCCATCTTAACAACAACCAGCTAGTTGCCGCATTGCAATGTAAGACGGGTGGTAGCGTCGAACCGGCGGCCGGCCTGGCACTCTACCGCCGCCTTGTCATAAGTAGTATCCTTCGGGCGTCCACTCCACGCTCATCACCATGCCTTCCGCGATCACCCCCGGCCTCCTCATCCTGCACGGCAACCAGATGGAATTGCTGCGCGCCGCCGTCTTCGACTGGCTGCGCAACCACCCGCTGGGACCGCTGGAAGAGGAAATCGTGCTGGTGCAGTCGAACGGCGTCGCCGAATGGCTGAAGATCGCGCTGGCCGAGGACATGGGCGTGTGCGCCGCCACCCGGGTGGCGCTGCCGGCGCGCTTCCTGTGGCAGTCCTACCGCGGCATGCTGGGTCCGGAGCGGGTGCCGAGCCGCTCGCCCTTCGACAAGGATGCACTCACCTGGCGCCTGATGCGCCTGCTGCCCGAGCTGCTGCAAAAGGAAAAATTCGAACCGCTGCGCCACTTCCTGCAGGACGGCGACCCGGAGCGCCGCCTGCAGCTGGCCGAGCGCCTGGCCGACCTGTACGACCAGTACCAGGTGTACCGTGCCGACTGGCTGACCGACTGGGCCGAACACCGCGACCAGTTGCGCCGTCCGGGCGGCGACCCGGTGCCGCTGGCGCCCGACCAGTGCTGGCAGGCCCAGCTCTGGCGCGAGATCCACGAAAGCATGCCGCCCGAACGGCGCTGGTCGGGCCGCGCCACCATCCACCAGCAATTCATGGCCGCGGTCGAGGAAGAGCGCCAGCCGGTGCAGCGCCTGCCGCGCCGCGTGGTGCTGTTCGGGATGTCGACCCTGCCTTACCAGACCATCCAGGCGGTGGCCGGCCTGTCGCGCTACACCCAGGTGCTGCTGGCGGTGCCGAACCCCTGCCAGTTCTACTGGGGCGACATCTGCGAAGGGCGCGAGCTGCTGCGCGCCGCCTATAAGCGCCAGCAGGCCAAGAACGGCACCAGCCTGGCCGACATCCCGCCGGAACAGATGCACGCCCACTGCCACCCGCTGCTGGCCAGCTGGGGCCGGCAGGGGCGCGACTTCATCCGGATGCTGGACGAATTCGACAACGGCGAAGCCAGCAAATTCGCCAACATGCGGGTCGATTTGTTCTCGGACGAGGAAGGCGCGTGCCTGCTGAACCAGGTGCAGGGCGCGATCCGCGACCTGGTGCCGCTGGCCGAGCATGCCTGGGAAGCGCCGCCGCCGGACGACCGCTCGATCGAATTCCACATCGCCCACAGCGCCCAGCGCGAAGTCGAGGTGCTGCACGACCAGTTGCTGTCCTGGTTCGCCGAGGACAGGGAGGAGCCGCTGCGTCCGCGCGACGTGGTCGTCATGATGCCCGACATCGAGACCTTCTCGGCCGCGATCCACGCCGTGTTCGACCAGCACAAGCGCAACGACCCGCGCTATATCCCGTTCGAGATCGGCGACGTCAAGGACCGCAGCGTGAATCCGCTGCTGGTGGCGCTCGAATGGCTGCTGCGCCTGCCGCAGCAGCGCTGCCGCCAGAGCGAGGTGCGCGACCTGCTCGACGTGCCGGCCGTGGCCAAGCGCTTCGGCATCGAGGAAGACGACCTGGCCATCCTCGGCCACTGGATCGAAGGCGCCAGCGTACGCTGGGGCCTGGATGCGCGCCACCGCGCCGGCCTCGGCCTGGGTTCGGCCGGCGAACAGAATTCCTGGCTGTTCGGCATCCGGCGCATGTTATTGGGGTATGCCACCGGGGCCGGGGCCAGCTTCAACGACATCGAGCCGTATGCGGAAGTCGGCGGACTCGATGCCGCGCTGGCCGGCTCGCTGGCCGAACTGGTCGAGGCGCTGCTGGCCTGGCGCGAGCAGCTCGATGGGAATCTCCGGCCGATGGAGTGGGGCGCCCGTGCCCGCGCGATGATGGCGCGCTTCTTCCGTGCCACCGACGACGACGACCGCCGGATGCTGCACCAGCTCGAGGACGCGCTGCAATGCTGGCTCGAGATCTGCGAGAACGCGCTGTTCGACGAACCGGTGCCGCTCGCCGTGATGCGCGAAGCCTGGCTCGGCGAGCTGGACCAGCCGGCGCTGACCCACCAGTTCGTGTCCGGCGGCGTCACCTTCTGCACCCTGATGCCGATGCGCGCCGTGCCCTTCCGCGTGGTGTGCCTGCTCGGCATGAACGACGGCGATTTCCCGCGCCGCGCCCAGCAATCCGACTTCGATCTGCTGGCGATGCCGGGGATGGGCCGCCCGGGCGACCGCTCGCGCCGCGACGACGACCGCTACCTGATGCTGGAAGCGCTGCTGGCCGCGCGCGACAAGCTGTATGTGAGCTGGGTCGGACGCAACGTGCGCGACAATACCGAGCAGCCGGCTTCGGTGCTGGTGTCGCAGCTGCGCGACTACCTCGCGGCCGGCTGGCACATGGACGTCGGCATGCTGACCACGGTGCATGCGCTGCAGCCGTTCTCGCGCCGCTACTTCGAGCGCGGCGGCCTGCTGACCTATGCCGGCGAATGGCGCTCGGCGCACCGCGAGCTCGAGGGTGGCGAACGTGAAGGCGAGGCCGGGATCGAGGACAGGCGCGAGGACAGCGTACTGCCGCCCTACGAACTGGAACCCGACTACCGCCTCAAGCTGGGCGAACTGGCCGGTTTCCTGCGCCAGCCGGCGCGCTACTTCTTCCGGCGCCGCCTCGGCGTCCACTTCGGCCAGCTCGAAGTGGTGGGCGAGGACGAGGAACCGTTCTCGCTCGACGCGCTCGAGCGCTATCTTTTAGAGGATACGCTGCTCGACGACAGCGGCACCCAGGAAACCCAGGACGAGGTGCGCCAGGTGCTGGCCACGCGCGCCGGCCGCCTGGCGCGCGAAGGCGTGCTGCCGATCGGCCTGATCGGGCGCCAGTGGCAGCAGCAGCTGGTCGACGAGCTGGTGCCGGTGCGTTCCGCCTGGCTGGCGCTGGGGGCGCGCTATCCGCAGCCGGCGCCGAAGCTGGCGGTCAGCCTCGATCTGGACGGCATTCTGCTGGACGACTGGATCGACCGCCTGCGCAGCAGCGACGAGCGCAGCGTGTGGCTGATGCAGATCTCGTCCAAGGTGCTCGACCGCAAGGGCGCGCCGCGTGGCGACAAGCTGATCGGGCCGTGGCTGCGCCAGCTGGCGGCCGGTGCCGCCGCCGGCGACCATGCGGCGCTTACCGGCTACCTGGTGGCGCGCGACGGCATCGTCGAGATGGCGCCGATCGCGCAGCACGTGGCGCTGGCCACGCTGGGGCAACTGGCCGCGCTGTGGCGGCGCAACCTCGACCATCCGCTGCCGGTGGCCTGCAAGACCGCGCTGGCGCAGCTGACGGACGGCGATCCGCGCGAAACCTACGACGGCGGCTTCGAACTCGCTGGCGAGGTGGATGACCGCTGCCTGGCGCGCCTGTGGCCGGAATTCGCGCTGCTGCGCGCGGCCGGCGGCTGGCCGGACGTGGCCGAGGCGCTGTACGGACCGCTGGTGGCCTGGCTGAATGAAGGCGTGACGGTGACCCGTTTCGAGGGAGGCGAGGCATGAGCCAGCTCCTCGACGCCCTGAACTTCCCGCTGCACGGCTCGCGCCTGATCGAAGCCAGCGCCGGCACCGGCAAGACCTGGACCATCGCCGCGCTCTACCTGCGCCTGGTCCTCGGCCATGGTACGAAAAATGGTGAGGATACCGGTAGCCTGTGGGATCAGCCGGAAGAGCCGAGCGCCTTCGTGCGCCCGCTGCTGCCGCCCGAAATCCTGGTGATGACTTTTACGCGCGCGGCCACGCGCGAGCTGTCCAACCGCGTGCGCGAGCGCCTGGTGCAGGCGGCGGCCTACTTCCGCGGCGAAGCGGAACACGACGATCCCTACCTGGAAGCGCTGTCCGACAGCTACCTCGACGATGCCGAGCGCGAACGCGCCGCGCACCGCCTGGTGCTGGCCGCCGAGACCATGGACGAAGCGGCCATCTTCACCATCGATGCCTGGTGCCAGCGCATGCTGCGCGAACACGCCTTCGACAGCGGCAGCCTGTTCGACGAGGAACTTGTCAGCGACGAGCGCGGGCTGTTCGAGGATGCCGCCCACGATTACTGGCGCCAGCAGGTCTATCCCTTGAACGGTACGGCACTCAAGGTGCTGCTGTCGGCCTTTGCCGACGTCGAGCTGCTCAAGCGCGCGGTGCGCGAGCTGGTCGGGCGTGCCGACACCTTGGGAGGCGAGAGCGAAGAACCGCTGGGCGCGCTGATCGCCCGCATCGAGCGCGAACAGAAGGCCGAGCTGGCGCGCTTGAAGGAAGGCTGGCATGACCGTGCCAACGCGATGGAGAGCTGGATCGCAGCCCAGCGCGAGCGCCATCCGAAAGCCTTCAACGGCAACAAGATGCGTCCGGATTCGCTGGTGAAGTGGTTCGAGGCGCTGCGCAGCTGGGCCGCCGACCCGGCGCGCCACCTGCCGGACCTGCCCGAGACCGCGTGGCGCCGCCTGACGCCGGACGGTATCGCCGATGCGTACAGCAAGGACTTCAGCGCCGACGTGCCCGCGTGCTTCGACCATACCTGCGCGCTGCAGGAAGGCTTGCAGGCCATCGCGCCGCTGTCGCACGCGCTGCTGCGCCATGCCGCCGGCCAGATCGCGCGCCGCATGGCCGACCTCAAGCGCCGCAACCGCCAGTTCGGCTTCGCCGACATGCTGGTACGGTTGAAGGATGCGCTGGAGGGGCCCAACGGCGAAGCGCTGCGCAAGCGCATCCTCGACCAGTTCCCGGTGGCGATGGTCGATGAATTCCAGGACACCTCGCCCGACCAGTACCGTATTTTCGACCTGCTGTACCGGGTCGAGGCGAATGACCCCACGCGCGGCCTGTTCCTGATCGGCGATCCCAAGCAGTCGATCTACGGTTTCCGCGGCGCCGACATCCACAGCTACCTGTCGGCGCGGCGCGCCACCACCGGCCGCCATTACCAGCTCGGCACCAACTACCGCTCGACCGCGCAGCTGGTGGGGGCGGTCAACCGCCTGTTCCACTACGCCGAGCAGGGCTACGCCGCGGGCGCGTTCAAGTTCAGGAACGGAGAAGAGAACCCGCTGCCTTTCGAACCGGTCGAAGCGGCCGGCCGCCGCCAGCAGCTGGTCGGCGTCGACGGCCCCTACCAGGCGCTGGCGGTGGCCGCCACCGAGCGCGACGACCTGCGCACCGAGGATTACCGCGATTTCTTCGCCCACCACTGCGCCGAGCACATCGTCACGCTGCTGAACGATGCGCGCGTCGGATTCGCCGACGACGAAGGGCATGTCGAGCGCCTGATGCCGGCCGATATCGCAATCCTGGTGCGCGACCGCCGCGAAGCGACGGCGATCCGGCGCGCGCTGGCGCAGCGCAAGGTGCCGAGCGTCTACCTGTCCGACCAGGATTCCGTGGTCGAGAGCGAGGAAGCGGCGGACGTGCTGCGTTGGCTGCAGGCGGTCGCCAATCCCCTAGATGGCTCCCTGGCGCGCGCCGCCTTCGCCACCGCCACCTGCGCGCTGCCGCTGGCCGAGCTGGCGCGCTTGGCCAGCGACGAGCAGGCTTGGGAAAGCCGGGTCGAGCAGCTGAAAGCCCTGCACCAGACCTGGCAGCGCCAGGGCGTGCTGGCGATGCTGCGCCGCTTCATCCACGAACTCGGCCTGCCGGCCAAGCTGCTGGGCCTGGGCGGCGGCGAGCGCCGCCTGACCAACCTGCTGCACCTGGCCGAACTGCTGCAGGAAGCCAGCCGCGAACTGGATGGCGAGCAGGCGCTGGTGCGCTGGTTCGCCGAGCAGATCGAGGGCATGGGCGAGGGTGGCGACGAACGCGTGCTGCGCCTGGAGAGCGACGCCGAGCTGGTGAAGGTGGTCACGGTGCACAAGTCCAAGGGCCTCGAATACCCGCTGGTCTACCTGCCGTTCGCGGTCACCGCGCGCAAGACCGACCGCCGCAACCGCGCCTTTTTCGAATACGTGGAAGAGGGCCGGCGCCGCATCGACCTGGCCCTGAGCGACGAAGCGCTGGCCGCGGTCGACCGTGCGCGCCTGGAAGAAGACCTGCGCCTGCTGTACGTGGCGCTGACGCGCGCGCGCCACTTCCTGTGGCTGGGCGTGGCCGCGGTGGCGGCCGGGCGCAAGGGCGAGAACCGCCTGCACGAATCGGCGCTCGGCTACCTGCTGACCGGCGGCGAGCCGGTGATGGCGTCCAGCATGCGCGAGCGCTGGGACAGCTTGCGAGGCAGCGGTGACAACGGCGCGGAGGGGATCGAACTGCACACCCTGGAGGCGCCGGAAGGCTGCACGGTGCTGCGCCGCGAGGACGTACGGCCTGAATTGATCGAAGCGCCGGCCTACCGCGCCGCCTTCGAACGCAACTGGGCGGTCGGCTCCTTTACGTCGCTGACGCGCCAGACCGTGGCGCCGCCGCAGCGCGCCCAGGAAGAAAACCTGATGGAAGAGGCCGAGCCGGGCACGGTGGAAGTGCTGCACGCCGACGACGCGCCCTGGCACCGCTTCCCGCGCGGCGCCGGGCCCGGCAACTTCCTGCACGAGCGCCTCGAGTGGATGGCCACCGAGGGCTTCCACCGCATCGACGAGGAGGCCTACCTGGCGATGCTGTCGCAGCGGATCGAGCGCGCCGGCTGGGCCAACCGCCGCGAGGACGCCATCGCCTGGCTGCGCACGGTCGCCACCACGACCCTGCCGCCGCTGGAAGCCTCGCTGGCGGAACTGTCGGAACAGGGTCCGCTGCTGGCCGAGATGGAATTCTGGTTCCCCAGCCGCCAGCTCGACGTCGGCGCGCTCGACCGCCTGTGCCGCAAGCGCCTGCTCGGCAACGTGCAGCGTCCGGTGCTGCCCGAGCGCCAGCTGCACGGCATGCTGAAGGGCTTCATGGACCTGGTGTTCGAGGCCGACGGCCGCTACTGGGTGCTGGACTACAAGTCGAATGCGCTCGGTCCGGGCGACGCCGCCTACACCAGGTCGGCGATGGCGGCCGGCATGGCCGGGCACCGCTACGACATCCAGGGCGCCATCTACATGCTGGCGCTGCACCGCCTGCTGCGCGCGCGTCTGGGCGACGAGTACCGGCCCGAAGAGCAGCTGGGCGGGGCGGTATTCCTGTTCCTGCGCGGGATCGCCAACCCGGCCACCCACGGTTGCTACCTGCTGGAGCCCGACCTCGAACTGCTCGATGGCCTGGACCGCCTGCTGGGCGAAGGAATGAACGGATGAACGCCGACCTCACGATCGACACCCACGCCGCCTTCTGGCAGGAAGTCGAACGCCTGACCGAGGCGGGCGAACTGCGCCGCCTGTCCGGCGCCTTTGCGCGCTTCGTGGCAACACTCGGTGCCACGTCGCCGGCGGTACTGTTGGCGGCGCTGGTGCTGTCCGAACTGGAAGGGCGCGGCCACAGCTGCCTGCTGCTGGCCGACCTGGTCGACGATCCGGTCGGGCTGCTGGGCTGGCTTGATGAAGACTGGAAGGCCTTGGCCAAGGCAGCCAAGCCGCTGCCGAAGAGCGTCAAGGGCTGGACCGCGCAACTGGCCGCCTGCGAGCCGGTATGGCACCAGGCCGACAGCTTCGACTACGGCCAGCCGCTGGTGCTGGCCGGCGCCGAGCGCGATACGCGCCTCTACCTGCGCCGCTACTGGCGCGACGAAACCCTGGTCGCGCGCACCGTCCGCGAACGCGCCCGCGAACGCCATCCGGTCGACGCGCGCCTGGTGCGCACCTGGCTCGACGTGCTGTTCGTCTCTCCGCGCGCGCGCAACCCTGCGGACGGGCCGGACTGGCAGAAGCTGGCCTGCGCGATCGCGCTGCGCGGTTCGGTCGCGATCATTACCGGCGGCCCCGGCACCGGCAAGACCTACACGGTGGCGCGCCTGCTGGCGCTGCTGTTCGCGACCGCGCCGGATGCCGCGCGCCAGCGCGTGGCGCTGGCCGCACCGACCGGCAAGGCCGCGGCGCGCCTGAAACAGTCGATCGACAAGGCGCTCGGCGAACTGGCCGAACGCGTCGGCGAAGCGCTGCCGCTGCGCGAACTGACCGCGCGCATGGGCGCCGCGCGCACGCTGCATTCGCTGCTGGGCGCGCGTCCCGACACCCGCATCTTTGCCCACAACAAGGGCAACCCGCTCGATATCGACGTGCTGATCGTCGACGAAGCCTCGATGGTCCACCTCGAGATGATGGCCTCGCTGCTGGACGCGCTGCCGCCGGGTGCCACCCTGATCCTGCTGGGCGACAAGGACCAGCTGGCGTCGGTGGAAGCCGGCGCCGTGCTGGGCGACCTGTGCCACGACGCCCAGGGCGGCCACTACGACGCCGACACCCTGGCCTACGTGATGGAAGCCAGCGGCGAGACCATTCCGCCGGAGTTTGCCGGCGACGGCGGTGCGCTGGCCCAGCAGACCGTCATGCTGCGCCACAGCCGCCGCTTCGGCGGGCCGATCGGACAGCTGGCGCTGGCGGTCAACCGCGGCGACGTCGAGGCGGCGCTCGCGGTGCTGCGCGCCGGCGGCCCGGAGGGCGAGGTAAGCTGGATCGAGCACGCCCACCAGCACCATGTGATCGCCCTTGCCGGCGATGGCTATCGTCCCTACCTGCAGCTGCTGCGCAACGGCCCCGGCGCCGCTGCCCACGAAGACTGGGTGCGCGCCGTGCTGCAGAGCTTCGAGGCCTTCCGCATCCTGTGCGCGGTGCGCGAGGGCGAGTGGGGCGTCGAGGGGTTGAACACGGCGATCGAGACGCGCCTCGACCACGCCGGCCTGATCCGGCGCGGCGGCGACTGGTACGTCGGGCGCCCGGTGATGGTGACCCGCAACGACTACGGCACCGGCGTCTTCAACGGCGACATCGGCCTGACCCTGCCCGATCCGGCGCGTCCGGACTCGCTGCGGGTCTGGTTCCTGGAAGGCGACAAGGTCCGCAGCGTGCTGGCCACGCGCCTGCGCCACGTCGAGACCGCGTATGCGATGACGGTGCACAAATCGCAGGGCTCGGAATTCGCGCACACGGTGCTGGCGCTGCCGAGGGAGGGCGGGGCGGTGCTGGCGCGCGAACTGGTCTACACCGGCATCACCCGCGCCAGCCGGCGCTTTACCCTGGTCACGCCGGGCGCGGCAGTACTGGGCGAAGCGATCCTGCGCCGGACCCACCGCGCCAGCGGCTTGCGCGGCATGGTCGAAGCGCGGCAATAAGCGCGCATGGACATCAAGCGGGCATAAGATATTAAGAACGCGCAAGGCGCAAACCGATTATTTGATTTCCAAATGGCAATAGTGATAAAGTTTTCGCTGGGAATCAAATCGGGGAGCGCTCATGCTGGTCGTTGTCTGTTTCGTCGTCGTGCTGCTGGCGGTATTCGGCGGCTTTGCGCTGCAGGACGGTCACCTGGCCGCGCTGTTCCAGCCGTATGAACTGCTGATGATCTTCGGCGGCGCACTCGGCGCCTTCGTCATCGCCAACGACCGCAAGGCGCTGTACCTCACCTGGCACAGCATACCGTCGCTGTTCCGCGGCTCGCGCTACACGCGCGCGCTCTACATGGCGCTGATGGCGCTGCTGTTCGACGTGCTGACCAAGGTGCGCAAGGAAGGGCTGATGTCGCTCGAACGCGATATCGACAACCCCGAAGCCAGCGCGCTGTTCGTCCAGCATCCGCTGGTGGCGGCCGACCCGCACCTGATGGAGTTCATCACCGACTACCTGCGCCTGATGGTGTCCGGCACCATGGACACCTTCCAGGTCGAGAACCTGATGGACAACGAAATCCAGACCTACCTCGAAGACGCCGAGATCCCGGTGCAGGCCATCCACAAGCTGGCCGACGGCATGCCGGCCTTCGGTATCGTCGCCGCGGTGATGGGCGTGGTGCACACGATGGGGTCGGTCGGCAAGCCGCCGGCCGGGCTGGGCGCGCTGATCGCAGCGGCACTGGTCGGCACCTTCCTCGGCATCCTGCTGTCGTATGGATTGGTCTCGTCGCTGTCCAGCCTGCTGCACCGGCGCCACCAGGAAGTGGCCAAGGCGCTGCAGTGCGTGAAGGTGACGCTGCTGGCCAGCATGAACGGCTATGCGCCGGCGATCGCGGTGGAGTTCGGGCGCAAGGTCATCTCCGTCACCGAGCGTCCGACTTTTGCCGAGCTGGAAGGGCATGTGCGCCAGCTGAAGGCGCGCTGAGCCCATCCTTGCTCATGCAATAAAGTGTGACTATTTGGCAAGAATGATTTGTTATGCTTTTCCTTTTCGCACATTTTCGCTGATGTTCGGCAAGGGAGAAGCTGTTGGAACACGAAAGCCATCAACACCACCACCCGCACGGCACCGGCGTGCGCTGGCTCGACATCATTCTCGGCGTGGCGGCGACGGTCGTCTCGCTGGTATCACTGTGGCTGGGCCTGCATTCAGCGCATTCGATGGAAAAGCTGGTCAAGGCCAACAGCTATCCTTACCTCGAGCTGATGCGTTCGACGAAATCAATGACGATGTTCCCTGGCACCGAGCGCGCGCGTGGCCTGGTCGAGTACGAGATGGCGAATAACGGTATCGGACCGGCACGCATCGAATGGGTCGAGCTGACGTTCAAGGGCAAGCCGGTGCCGGACCTGAAGGCGCTGCTCGACGCCTGCTGCGCCGGGTGGAAGCGGGACGATCTCGACAGCATGAACAGGCGCAACGGCATCGTCGGCACCCTGGTGCGTGCCGGGAGTTCGGTCAAGATGTTCACCTGGACAGAACCGTTGACGCCAACAGCCAGTTTCACCGCCTTGCATGACCAGATGCATGAAATCAAATATTCAGCCTGCTACTGCTCGGTATTCGACGAATGCTACACGCAAAGTTCCGCCACCAACCAGGTGGAACCGGTCAAGCAATGTACGCCGCCGGCAGTGCCGTTCCAGCCGAGTCTCGATAGCCACTGATGTCGCTCAAGCCGCCGCCCAGGCGGCTTCGAGTTCCTCGCGCCGCGGACCGGCGGCCACGTGCACGATCAGCGTCCTGTTCAGCGTGAGCACCGGGTGCGCCGCACGGTGGCGGGCGAACCAGAACAGCTCTTCCAGGTCGTCGTCCTCGTGCGAGGTGGTGACCACGGCCTGGTCGTCGGCATCCTCGGGCGTTGCGGCGTCGAGGGCTTCGGCCGCGGCGTCGTCGACCGCTTCGCTCCAGACTTCCGCATCCTTGCCCCAGGCCAGCAGCACGCGGCAGCCGGCTTCCACCAGCCAGCGGCTGGTATCCCAGAGCCACATCTGCGAGACGTCCTCGTCGGCGATCAGGATCGCCATGAAGGGCGTCTTGTCCATCATGTGCGGCAGGCTGCCGTCGGGGAGAAGGTGAAGGTAGTTGACGGTTTTTTGCATGGCCGGCAGCTTACCACGGCGCCATGAAAAAAGCCGGCAAGGTCGCCCTGCCGGCTTTTTTACACATACCTATATATACAGCGCGTGCAATCAGCGATGACGGCGGTGGCGCGTCACCACCACCACGTGCTTGCTGCGCGCGCGGCCGCTCGACGCCTTGGCGCGGGCGCCGCCGGCGCTGGCCTTGATGCGTGGGCCGGCGAGTGCGCTCTTGATGCGCGGTGCGCGCAGCGCGGCCTTGATGCGCGGGCCGGCAGCGGCGGTGCGCACGCGGGTGGCGCGGGCCGGGGTGGTCGCGACAGGGATCTCGTCGTTCAGCACGTGGCGGCGGATGTTGAGCGCGTCCAGCAGGCGCACCGACGAGGCGCCGGCGTTCAGCAGCACCATGGTCGCGTTCTTGCCGGCGGCTTTCACGCGCATGATCAGGCAGCGGCCCGCTTCCTGGGTGTAGCCGGTCTTCGACAGGCCGATGTCCCAGCCCTTGGCGCCGACCAGGCGGTTGGTGTTGTGGTACTCGACTTCGCGGCCCTTGATGTTGATCAGGTGATCCGAGGAAGTGGTGATGCGGGTGATTTCGCCGTAATTCGAGGCTGCGGTCGCCATCTTGACCAGGTCGGCCGCGGTCGACTGGTTGTGCGGGCTGAGGCCGGTCGGCTCTTCGATCACGGTCTGGGTCATGCCGAGCGCCATGATCTTGCGCTTGACGGCGGCGCGGAAGGCCTCGGTGCCGCCCGGGTAGGTGCGGGCAAGGGCGGCGGCGGCGCGGTTATCCGAGGACATCAGGGCCAGCTGCAGCACGTCGCGGCGCGGGATGGTGGCACCCACCGGCACGCGCGACGAGCTGTGCTTGAGCACGTCGACGTCGCTCTTTTCGATTTCGATCGGCTCGTTCATGTCCTGGTGGGCATCGAGCACGACCATGGCGGTCATGAGTTTGGTCAGGGAAGCGATCGGCGCGACGGTCGAGGCGTTCTTTTCGAACAGCACCTTGCCGGTATCGTCTTCCACCACCAGCACCGATTGCGATCCGAACGGCACCGCGAGGGCGGCCGCACTGGAAATCGTCATCAATACGGCAGCAATGAATTTTTTGATCATGTATGAATAGGGTACGGGTTAATGGTCGGGCGCCGGACGGCGGCGGAACATCAAACGAATCACCAGTAGCGGCAAGCTACTTGGGAATTTTCCATTGATTGATTACATGCCGATGGACATATAACAATGTCGCTCAAAGGAAATCAAAACCAACTGCAAGATTCTACAAGAAAAAAGGCCTCGCGTTGTCGCAAGGCCTTATTTGTACAGGGAAATTATGCAAAGAAATTACTGATGAGTGGTTAAAAATTCCTTCAAGAACAGGTCGCTTCCCATAATCCTGTATATATATACAGCCTTTATGTTCAATTCAGCATCCTGGTGAATGCCGCATTGAATCCATTATTTGTTTTGATAAATCTTATCGAATTCGCCGCCATCGTCGAAATGCCGTTTCTGTGCGGTGCGCCAGCCACCGAACACTTCATCCACGGTGAACAACTGGATCGGTTTGTAATTCGCGGCAAACTGTTTCATCACTTTCTCGTTCCGTACGCGCATGTAATGCTTGGCGCCGAGCGCCTGGCCAGCTTCCGAATACAGGAAGTTCAGGTAAGCGGTGGCCTGCTTGCGCACACCCTGGCGGTCGACCACCTTGTCGACCACTGCCACCGGCGATTCGGCCAGCACCGACATCGACGGATACACGACTTCGAAGTCGTTGCCGAATTCGGCGCGCACCAGGTTCACCTCGTTTTCGAAAGTGACCAGCGCATCGCCGATCTGGCGCTGGGTAAAGGTCGTGGTGGCGGCGCGGCCGCCGCCATCGAGTACCGGCACGTTCTTGAAGATGCGTGCCACCAGGTCGCGCGCCTGGGCTTCATTGCCGCCTTTCTTGATCACCGAGCCCCAGGCCGCGAGGTAGGTGTAGCGGCCGTTGCCCGCGGTCTTGGGATTCGGGATCACGACCTGCACGCCCGGCTTGGCCAGGTCGGCCCAGTCGCGGATCTGCTTCGGATTCCCCTTGCGCACCAGGAATACCATGGTGGAGTAATACGGGGCCGCATTATTCGGGAATTTTTTGGCCCAGTCGGCGGCGACCAGGCCGCGGTCGGCCAGCATGTCGATATCGTTGGCCTGGTTCATGGTGACGACCGACGCCGGCAAGCCGTCGGCCACGGCACGCGCCTGCTTGCTGGAACCACCGTGCGATTGCTTGATAGTGACGGTTTCGCCGCTGCTCTTTTTCCATGCCGCGATGAAGGCCGGGTTCACGTCCTTGTACAGCTCGCGGGCCACATCATACGACACGTTCAGCAGCTCGACTTCGGCGGCCTGGGCCGGCACCACCGCCGATGCGGCCGCCGTGCCGAGGGCAAA
This sequence comes from Massilia phyllosphaerae, assembly GCF_034659755.1. Taxonomy (NCBI): domain Bacteria; kingdom Pseudomonadati; phylum Pseudomonadota; class Betaproteobacteria; order Burkholderiales; family Oxalobacteraceae; genus Massilia; species Massilia phyllosphaerae. The sequence goes on along the minus strand of NZ_JAXSQX010000005.1, from coordinate 295,958 downwards.
CGCCAGCACGATGCGGCGCAATGGAGAGAAATGCAGAGTCTTCATGTGGGTCCTGTACATACTTGGTAAGAAGCCTGGATCATCCGTTATTGCAGGGCAAAACAAAAGTACATTTTCATCATATGCTTAAACGTCCGATTCCGCCGGCATGGCTGGCGGACCATGCCAAAGCAGAGAGTTCCCGTTTGGGTTATAGTCCGGCTTGTCGGACCTCGCAGAAGTGTCCTACCAGCTCGTATTTGACGTCAGAAGTTCATGGGTATTCAGATTTGCGGTATTGACATTCGCCAGGCGACACCGGACGACGCGACAGCAGCCTGCGCGCTGCTGCGCCAGTCGATCGAGCAGGGCTGCGCGGCGGACCACAGCCAGCGTCCCGAGCTGCTCCAGGCCTGGCTCGGCAACAAGACCACGCAAAACGTGTCGACCTGGTTTGCCTCCCCCAGCAATTACGCCGTCGTCGCCGAACAGGCCGGGCAGCTGGTCGGCCTGGCGCTGCTGACCCCGGCCGGCAAGCTGGCGCTGTGTTACGTCCAGCCCGGCCGCCTGCGCAGCGGCATCGGGAGCGAACTGCTGGCCGCGGTCGAAACGCGGGCGCGCGCCTGGAACATCAGCAAGCTGCACATGCACAGCCCGGCCTCGGCCAGCACCTTTTTCGAGCGCCACGGCTACGTCAATGCGGGCAAGGACAAAGCCTGCTTCGGCCTCGAATGCGATTTCCTCTGGAAACAGCTGGATGCGATGGAGCCGCCCGCGCGCAAACGCTTTTGCAACTGCAGTAATTGATTAAACTCAGTTAATGCATCCGCAGTGTTGCGTGAAACATTCCGTAATACAAACTGTAACGAACACGTCTTCAATCCATTTGTGCATTGCGATATAGTACGCGCATTAAAATGATGAGTTCGTTATGGCTTCCCGCAGAGACTTCCTACACCAGGGCTTGCGCCTGACTGCCGCCGGATTGGTGGCCGTGCCCCTGATCGATGCCCGCGCCGCCCGTGCCGGCGCTTCGCAAACTTCCGATGCCGTCGGCGTGGAACCGCCGCCCGACCTGTTCGATGCCCAGGTGGTCGACCCCGATTTCTGGGCCAAGCCGCGCACCCTGTCCGTGATACGCCCGCAGAGCGGTGAGCGCACCAACGTGCTGTACTGGAAAGATGGCCAGGTGATCGATTCCGCCTACCAGGAACTGTGCCACATCCTGCGCGACGTGAATGGCAAGTCATCGATCCCGATCGATCCCAAGCTGCTCGAGACCTTGTGGGCGTCGCAAGCCTTCGTCGCGCGCTACGGCCTCGACAAGCCGATGGAGATCCTGTCCGGCTACCGCACCCCGGCCTCCAACAGCCGCCTGATCGAGCAGGGCGTGCCGGCCGCGCGCCAGTCGCTGCACATGTCGGGCAAGGCCGCCGACGTGCGCATTGCCGGCCTGACCGAGGAAGTGCTGGGCGGCCTGGTGAAGAGCTTCCGCAAAGGCGGCGTCGGCTTCTATTACCGCGGCGGCCCGAAGGGCGGCTGGATCCACGCCGATACCGGCTTGAATCGTACCTGGAAGGGCTGAGACGCCCCGGCGCCGCCATGCCAATCGGATAAGCGGCGCGCATGCCCACGCGTTTTTGCTATCTTAGAGCCTGGACCTGACCTTTTTGGTAATGGAGGCGAAGATGGCAAGCGTAAATTCACCAACCATGGAACGGCGGCACCTGCCGGAACGGCGGGCGGCCGCGCGCGAAGGGCACTCGGCCATGTCGGCGGTCGACTATATCGCCATGGCGCTGCTGATCGTTGGCGGCCTGAACTGGGCCATGGTCGGCCTGTTCGACGTCGACGTGGTCGCCACCCTGTTCGGCCCCGGCAGCCCGGCCACCCGGCTGGTCTACGTGCTGGTCGGCATCGCGGCACTGTACTCGATCTATACCGCGGCCAAGATGAGCCGGCCCCGCCATTGAGGCGGCTGAGGATCGGGCTGATCTCCGACACCCATGGCCTGCTGCGTCCCGAGGCGCTCGACTTCCTTGCCGGGTCCGATCACATCGTCCATGGCGGCGATATCGGCGGACCCGACATCCTTGAGCGCCTGGGCACGCTTGCGCCTCTGACGGTGGTCCGCGGCAACAACGACACCGCCGTCTGGGCGCGCTCGATCCCGGAAACCGCGCGCCTCGAACTGGGCGGCGTGGGGCTGTTCGTCATCCACGACCTGAAAACCCTCGACCTCGATCCGGCCGCGGACGGCGTGCGCGTGGTGGTCGCCGGGCATTCGCACAAGCCGTCCTGCACGGAACGCGGCCGCGTCCTCTACGTGAACCCGGGCAGCGCCGGCCGGCGGCGCTTCAGCCTGCCCATCTCCGCCGGAGAATTGTTGATCGAAAACGGTGAGGTCGCGGTCAAGCTGATGACCTTGGTGTAGCATACGCGCCGTTTCCACTCATTCCGATAGCGCCACACCATGAACCAAGACGCCCGCGACAACGCCACCGACCGCCCCCGCTTCCGCGAGGTACCCTGGACGCCGCTGGAGACGCCGCAGGATGTCGAGCTGTGGATCGCCGAGCACAACCAGGCCATGCTGGAACTGATCCAGCCGCAGGAAACCGGGGTGGGGGTGCGCTTCCGCCTCGCGGTCGGCGGCGACATTTACATGCAGACCACGGCCGATGCCATCCTGCTCGACGTCGAGCCGGACGCCAGCTGGGTCGCGCCGCTGATCATGGCCGCCACCAACGCCGGCCAGCCGGAAGGGCAGATCTGGGTACTGCCGGACGACAAGCTGGTGCAACTGCTGCTGGGCCTGTCGACGCTGGTCGAAAGTTCGCTGATCGTGACCGGGCATAACTTCGGCAAGCACGGCCGGCGCCTGTACTAAGGCGGCGCTTCCGCTCGTGTATTGAGTACACTCGCATAAAAAAACCGGCGCCAAGGCGCCGGTTTTTTATTGACTACATATTATTACATGTTCGGATAATTCGGCCCGCCGCCGCCCTCCGGCGTCACCCACACGATGTTCTGGGTCGGATCCTTGATGTCGCAGGTCTTGCAGTGCACGCAGTTCTGGGCATTGATTTGCAGGCGGTCACCGCCTGCATCCGTCTTCACGTACTCATACACCCCCGCCGGGCAGTAGCGCGATTCCGGACCCGCGTAGCGGGCCAGGTTGACCTCCACCGGCACGTTCGGATTCTTCAGCGTCAGGTGTACCGGCTGGTCTTCGGCGTGGTTGGTGTTCGAGATGAATACCGACGACAGGCGGTCGAAAGTCAGCTTGCCGTCCGGCTTCGGATAAACAATCGGGGTGAACTCGGACGCCGGGCGCAGGCATTCGTGGTCGGCGTGCTTGTGGTGCAGCGTCCACGGCGCCTTGCCCTTGAACAGGATCTGGTCGATGCCGGTCATGATGGTGCCCAGGTACAGGCCCTTGCTCATCCACGGCTTGAAGTTGCGCGCCACGTGCAGCTCTTCGTGCAGCCAGGACTGCTCGAAGGCCGCCGGGTAGCTGGCCAGTTCGTCGTGCTGGCGTTCCTCGCCCAGCGCGGCAAAGGCGGCGTCGGCGGCCATCATGCCGGTCTTGATCGCACCATGGCTGCCCTTGATGCGGCTGGTGTTGAGGAAGCCGGCGTCGCAGCCGATCAGGGCGCCGCCCGGGAACACGAACTTCGGCAGCGATTGCAGGCCGCCGGCGGTGATGGCGCGCGCACCATACGAAATACGCTTGCCGCCTTCGAAGAAGCCGCGAATCGCCGGGTGGGTCTTGTAGCGCTGGAATTCCTCGTACGGCGACAAATACGGGTTCTGGTAGGCCAGGCCGACCACGAAGCCGACCGCGACCTGGTTGTTTTCCAGGTGGTACAGGAAGGAGCCGCCATAGGTGCTGTTGTCCAGCGGCCAGCCGGCGGTGTGCACCACCAGGCCCGGCTGGTGCTTGGCCGGATCGATTTCCCACAGTTCCTTGATGCCGATGCCGTAGGTCTGCGGGTCCTTGCCCTTGTTCAGGTCGTACTTGGCGATCAGCTGCTTGCCGAGGTGACCGCGCGAGCCTTCGGCAAAGAAGGTGTACTTGGCGTGCAGTTCCATGCCGAGCTGGAACGCATCGGTCGGTTCGCCGTGGCGGTTCACGCCCATGTTGCCGGTAGCCACGCCCTTAACCGAACCGTCGTCGTTGTACAGCACTTCGGCTGCCGGGAAGCCGGGGAAGATCTCGACGCCCAGCGCTTCGGCCTGCTGGCCGAGCCAGCGCACCACGTTGGCCAGCGAGATCACGTAGTTGCCGTGGTTGGTCAGCATCTTCGGAACCATGAACGACGGCGTGGCGTAGGACTTGGTCTCGGTCAGGAACAGCACGCGGTCTTCGGTCACCGCCGTGGTCAGGGGCGCGCCCAGTTCCTTCCAGTTCGGGAACAGTTCGGTCAGCGCGCGCGGATCCATCACCGCGCCCGACAGGATGTGGGCGCCGAGTTCGCCGCCTTTTTCCAGCACGCAGACCGACACCTCGCGGCCTTTCTCGGCGGCCAGCTGCTTGAGGCGGATCGCGCTTGCCAGGCCGGCCGGGCCGCCGCCGACGATCACGACGTCGTATTCCATCGCCTCGCGCGGGCCGTATTGTTCGAGGATGTTGTTGGGCTGAGTCATTATTATCTAGTGTTGAAAAAATTTAAGCACGAGTGTGCACTTTTTTGCTCGCGATTGCAACGCCGTGCGCTATTGTAGGGCATGTATTAGATGCGGCAATCTAAACCGCGTGAAATAGGCGAAGTGTGCAATCATAATGTCTTCGCAACAGAATAACGTTCGGCTAAGGGAGACCCACGTGGGAATCGAAGTCAATTTCGAAGGCAAGATCGCCATGGTCACCGGCGCTTCCAGCGGCCTCGGCGCCCGTTTCGCGAAGGCGCTGGCCGGCGCCGGCGCCCAGGTGGTGCTGGCCTCGCGCCGCCTCGAGCGGCTCAAGGAATTGCGTGCCGAGATCGAGGCCGACGGCGGCGCCGCCCACGTGGTGACGCTCGACGTGACCGACCTCGCCAGCATCAAGTCGGCGATCGCGCATGCCGAGACCGAGGTCGGCCCGATCGACATCCTGGTCAACAATTCCGGGGTCTCGACGACCCAGCGCCTGCTCGACGTCACCGAGGAAGACTACGGCTACATGATGGACACCAACCTGCGCGGCGCCTTCTTCATGGCCCAGCAGACCGCCAAGCGCATGATCCAGCGCGCCAAGGGCGACCCAAAAAAGCAGCACCGCATCGTCAACATCGCTTCGGTGGCCGGGCTGCGCGTACTGCCGCAGATCGGCGTGTACTGCATGAGCAAGGCCGGGGTGGTGCAGATGACCAAGGCGATGGCGGTCGAGTGGGGCCGCTACGGCATCAACGTGAATGCGATCTGCCCCGGCTACATCGCCACCGAGATGAACGAGGATTACTTCGGCACCGAGCAGGGCAAGAAGCTGATCGAGATGCTGCCGCGCCGCCGCACCGGCAAGCCGGAAGACCTCGATGGCCTACTGCTGCTGCTGGCGGCCGAGGAAGCGCACTTCATCAACGGCGCCATCATCACCGCCGACGACGGCATGACGGCGCAATGACCGGTGCAGTAGATAAGGGAGCTGCAAAGGGCGCTGCGAAGGGCGCAGCGCTGCTGATGGTCCACGGCCTGCTCGGGCCGATCGATTATTTCGAGCCGGCGCGGCTGCTGGCAGGCATCGATGTCCACGCACCCGACATGATCGGCTATGGCCGCCATCGCAGCGAGGAAGCCGGGATCGACCTGCCGGGCCAGGCGGACGCGCTGGCGCAATACCTGCGCGACGAGATTGAGCAGCCGGCCTGGCTGCTCGGGCACAGCGTCGGCGGCGCGGTGGCGATGATGGTGGCCGACCGCGTGCCGGAACTGGTGCGCGGCCTGATCAGCGTCGAGGGCAACTTCACGCTGCGCGACGCCTTCTGGTGCGCGCGCATCGCCGCGCTGGAGGAGGAAGAGTGGGCAGCCGAGTACGGCGCGATGGAAGACGCGCCCGCCGCCTGGCTCGAAAAGAGCGGCATCGAAGCCTATGACGAACGCATCGCCTGGGCGCGCGACATCCTGAACAACCAGCCGTACACGACCGTGCAGCGCATGGCGCGTTCGACCGTCGCGGAAACCGGCAAGCCCGATTGGCCCGACCTGGTGCGGCGCGTGCTGGTGCGCGGCACTCCACTGTATCTACTGGGCGGCGAACAGTCGGCCGCCGGCTGGGACGTGCCCGAATGGGTGCTGGCGGCGGCGCGCCAGGTACTGGTGCAGCCGAAGACCGGGCACATGATGATGCTCGAGGATCCGCGGAATTTCTGTCGTATCGTCGGGTCCATCATCGGCGGCGACGAGAGTAGCGCGGGCGCCGCGCCGTAACGATTTTTTTCAACGAAGCATTCTTAACGAAGTAAGGCAGCAAGTAATGAGTGACAAGAAACACGTCCACGTCATGCGCCAGGATATCCGCTGGGGCGACATGGATGCATTCGGGCATGTGAACAACACCGTCTATTTCCGTTACATGGAGACCGCGCGCATCGCCTTCCTGGAAGAGACCGCGGGACGTACCGACACCGCAAGCGAAGGACCGGTGATCGTCACCGCCTACTGCACCTTCGCCAGGCAGCTCAAGTACCCGGGCCAGATCGAGGTGCGCACCTTCGTCGGCACGCCGGGCCGGTCCAGCATCGAAGTCACGCACGAGATCCGCCTGGTCGACGAGAACGGCAACGCCGACGTCGTGCATGCCGAAGGCGGCGCCAAGGTGGTGTGGGTCAATTATGCGGCCGAGAAGTCGGTGCCGCTGCCGGAAGCGCTGAAGGCGTTGGTGCCCGCGGCGTAAAGCAACCCGGCGGGCAGGGTGCTGCCCGCTTCAGCGCGCCACACCCACCAGCTTGTGCACCAGTTCGGACGAGGTCGAGGCCGAGAATTTCTTCATCAGCTTGGCGCGGTGCATCTCCACCGTGCGCGGCGACAGGTCGGTCTCGCGCGCGATCACCTTGCTGGTCTTTCCTTCCACCAGCAGCGCCGCGATCTCGCGCTCGCGCGGGGTCAGCTCGGCCGTGACCGGGCGCTTTTCGCTGACGTCCTCGAAGGTCCAGACGCCGGCCCCGAGCGGCTTGCCGGCATCGAGCGCGCGGCCGGTCACATGGCACCAGAACAGCTCGCCATCGGCGCGGCGCATGATGCGCTCGTCCGAATAGCGGCCGCGCGCGTTCATGATCGGGATGATGCGGTCGCCGGTGCGCAGGAACTCGTCCATCGTCGGGTACAGCACCGCAAACGACTCGCCGTTCAATTGCGCACAGTCATAGCCGAACATCGCGCCCAAGGCATGGTTGCAGGACTGGATGATGCGGTCGATCGAAATGCACATGCCGACCGGCGCATGCTGGAAAATCATCTCGTAATCGATGGCGTATGATGCGTTCATGTCGGTGGGCACCTCGGTTGTCTCCCTGGGCGGTGGCCGGTAGTTCTACGGTATTGTGCTTGGAAGAGTGCTATTTTATGCTGCCATTCTACTCTGCGGTACACATCGGGCCGGGCTCGCTTGACGTTTCCGGCTTACATCTATAAACAAGGGACGGGTATGAACAAAGTTTATCCAGATGCGCGGTCTGCGCTCGAAGGCGTCGTGCAGGACGGCCAGACCATCGCCGTTGGCGGTTTCGGCCTGTGCGGCATTCCGGAGGCGCTGATCCTGGCGCTGCGCGATTCCGGCGTCAAGGACCTGACGGCGATCTCCAACAACGCCGGCGTCGACGACTTCGGCCTCGGCCAGCTTCTCACCACGCGCCAGATCAGGAAGATGATCGCGTCCTATGTCGGCGAGAACAAGGAATTCGCGCGCCAGTACCTGGCCGGCGAACTCGAACTCGAATTCACGCCCCAGGGCACGCTGGCCGAAAAGCTGCGCGCCGGCGGCGCCGGCATCCCGGCCTTCTTCACCAAGACTGGTTACGGCACCATCGTCGCCGAAGGCAAGGAAACCCGTGAATTCGATGGCGAGATGTACGTGATGGAACGCGCGCTGTTGCCGGATGTGTCGCTGGTCAAGGCCTGGATGGCCGACCGCGCCGGCAACCTGGTGTTCCGCAAGACCGCACGCAACTTCAACCCGAACGTTGCCACCGCGGGCAAGATCTGCATCGTGGAAGTCGAAAAACTGGTCGAGATCGGCGAGATCGATCCGGATCAGGTGCACACCCCGAGCATTTTCGTGCACCGCATCGTGCATAACCCGACGCCGGAAAAGCGCATCGAACAGCGCACCGTGCGCCCAGCATAAGACCAGGACGGAGACAACCATGGCATGGACTCGTGATGAAATGGCCGCGCGTGCGGCAAAGGAATTGCAGGACGGTTTCTACGTGAACCTGGGCATCGGCTTGCCGACCCTGGTCGCCAACTACGTCCCGGACGATATCGAAGTGTTCCTGCAATCGGAAAACGGCTTGCTGGGCATCGGTCCGTTCCCGACGGATGCGGACGTCGATGCCGACCTGATCAACGCCGGCAAGCAGACCGTGACCGCGCTGCCGGGCTCGGCCTACTTCAGCTCGGCCGATTCCTTCGGCATGATCCGCGGCGGCAAGATCAACCTCGCGATCCTGGGCGCGATGCAGGTGTCGGAACAAGGTGACCTGGCCAACTGGATGATTCCGGGCAAGATGGTGAAGGGCATGGGCGGCGCGATGGACCTGGTCGCCGGCGTCAAGCGCGTGGTGGTCGTGATGGAACACGTCGCCACCGCCAAGGACGGCTCGATCAGCCACAAGATCCTGAAAAAGTGCGACCTGCCGCTGACCGGCGTCGGCGTGGTCGACCGCATCATCACCGACCTCGGTGTACTCGACATCACCGATACCGGCCTCAAGCTGGTGGAACTGGCGCCGGGCGTGAGCAAGGAGCAGGTGGTGGCGGCGACCCAGGCCGAGCTGGATACGTCGGCGGTCTGAGCGCAGTCACTGGCCCACAACCGGTCCGTCCGGTGGCGGGCCGTTCGTTTATTCCAGGGTCCAGACGTACTGGACCAGCGTCCATGCTTCGACCGGCCGGCCGTCCTTCAGCGCCGGCTTGAAGCTGCATTTTTCGAGCGCGACCCGGGCCGCTTCGTCCAGACCCGCGAAACCGCTGGAGCGCTGGACTTTCGATGCGGTCACCTTGCCGTCCTGGCCGACCTTGAAGTCGAGCGCGACCGTGCCTTGGTGGCGCTCGCGCAGATCGGATTGCGGATACATGGGTTTGGCGCACGAGTTGAAATCCAGGAGCGCTTTTTGCGTCACGTCTCCGGCGTCGTGCTGGGCGATGGCCAGCGGCGCGCAACCGGCCATGGCGCAGGCCAGCGCGAAGCCGAGTGCGGCCTTGCGTGCGGGTGAATGTTGAAACATGGCTACTCCTCCTCGGCCTCTGGCCGTCGTTGATGATCCTTACTCCAGTGTCCAGACGTACTGCACGTTGGCCCACTGCGCCGCGGCGCGTCCGTCGACCGTGCCCGGCTTGAACCTGCATTCGGCGATCGCCGCGCGCGCGGCGTCGTCCATCGTCGCGTAGCCGCTCGAGCGCTCGACCCTCGATTCGGCGACGCGGCCCTCGGCGTCGATCAGGAAGGCCAGGGTCGTGGTGCCCTGGTGGCCGGCGTTAAGGTCGGCGTGCGGGTACTCCGGCTTGGCGCAGGTCGAGAAATCGGCGATCGGGCCTCTACTGACGCCGCGCAGCGTGTCCCGATGCACAAGAGGCGGCGCCGGCGCAAAGACCGACGTGGCGGCGGGCTTCAGCACGTGCGCGCTGAGGGCGCAGGCCAGCGCCAGGCCCAGCACTGGCAGGGCGGCCGTCCAGTCCAGCACCTGCCGGCCAGGACGCAGCAGGCGCCGGATGCGCGCGGTCAGGTCGCCGCCGGTGGCCGCCTGCGCCAGGTGGTGCCCCGAAAACTGCAGGCGCTCGAGTTCGGACAGCGCCAGCGCCAGGCGGCGCGGCTCGCCCAGGTGGTGGGCGGCGTAATCGTCGGCGATCTGTTCGCGTTCGATGCGGATGCGGTGCGAGATCCACCACACGGCCGGGTGATAGAACAGCAGGGTCTCGATCAGGTTCTGCAGCAGGTTGACCAGGTAGTCGTGGCGCCGCACGTGGCCGAGTTCGTGCGCCAGCAGGGCTTCCAGCAGCTGCGGCGGCATGCCGGCGACCAGCGCGGCCGGCACCAGCACCACCGGACGCCACCAGCCGGCCGTGATCGGGCTGGCCAGGCCGTCGACGATGCGCAGTCGCACGGCGCGGCCGAGTCCGAAACGCGCCGCCATCTGCGACAGGCGCGCCTGCCAGGCCGGGTCGGTGGCCCGGGCGCGGCCGGCGCGGCCGATCCAGGCCAGGCCGAGCGCCATGCGCAGTGCCAGGGTACCCGTGCAGGCGCCCCACAGGCCGACGATCCAGTCGAGGTGGCCCTGACACCAGGCCAGCAGCCATGCCGGCAGCCCGGCCGCGCTGTCGGCGCCGGCGGCGACAGCCAGGCCGGGCAGGGCGCCCGCGGCCTTGCCGCCGTCCGGACTGTTCCCCAGTCCCAGCACCAGGCCGGCCAGCGGCCAAGTCAGGCACAGCAGCAGGCCGAGGCAGGCCACCGCGTAGCGCCGCTGCGGCGCCGCGTTGCGCAGCGCCGTCAGCGCCAGCGCCGTGACGCAGCCGACCAGCGCACCCTGCCACACGAAGTGCAGCAGCGCCCAGCCGATCGCGGCAACCGCCGGCGCGGTGCTCATTGCTTGTCCTCGTCTTTCAGCAGCTTCTCGATTTCTTCCCGTTCCTTCTTCGAGATGCCGGTCTTGAGCGCCGCCAGCACCAGCGCCTTGGCGGAGCCGGAAAAGGCGCGCTGCATCAGGTCCTTGAGCAGGTTGGTCTGCAGCGATTCCTGGGCCTGGGCCGGCGCGTACACGTGCGAGCGTTCGCTCTCATCGCGGATCAGCAAGCCCTTGCCATGCATGATCTGCATCAGGCGCAGCACGGTGGCATAGGTCACCTCCGGACGCTCCCGGAGGATGGTTTCGTGCACCTGGCGCGCGGTGGCGGATCCCAGCGGCCACAGCACCTGCAGCAGGTCGAGTTCGGCCGGGGTCGGCTTAGGGAGGGCGGGAGACTTGGCCATGGCGGATCCTTGATATCGATTGTGCATACATAGACTAAACCGTCTAGAAGAGGTTGTCTACTGAATTATTTGAACGCATGGAGCTTGCAGAAGAGAACAGGATGGGTCTAGCATAGACAACAATGTCTACTTAACGCGCCTGCGCGAACAACAAGATTTCTTTGACGATGGAGATCGCATGACCGACATGAAAACCCGCCTGCGCGCCGTTGCGCTGTCCCTGTCCTTTTCCCTGGCTTGCGCCGCCGGCGCGGCCCAGGCCTCGCCCGTACCCGACTATCCGTTCGTGCACGTGGTCGGCAGCGCCTACACGGCGGTGATCCCCGACATCGCCGTGCTCGATTTCGAGATCGTTGCCACGGACGGGGATCCGGCCGCCGCCAAGGCCGTGCTGGAGGCGCGCGTGGGCGAGATCCGGGCGTTGATGCAGCAGCTGGGCCTGGACCCGGAAGACGCCGTCGTGCGCGAGGTGCGCCAGAGCGTGCGCAAGGGGGAGCAGGCGCCCGGCGGCGGTCCGCTGTATGAGCTGCGCTGCGACGTCAAGATCAGCGTGCGCAACGTCAGCAGCTGGCCGGCCCTGGCCGGCGGCCTGTTCGGCAAGCCCAACCTGGACGGCTTCGCCTCGACCTTCGATCTCGGCACGATGCAGCAGACCAACGACGAGCTGGTGGCCAACGCCATCGCCGATGCGCGCCGCCGCGCCGAGGTCATCGCCGCCGCGTCCGGACGCCGCCTCGGCGCCGTCACCGCGGTGACGCCCGATGCCATCAAGAACCTGAGTACCGCGATGGGCCTGCAGCGCGACGACTTCCGCTTCGAGCGCCGCTCGGGCGCTCCGGACCGCGGCAATGTCGACCGCGAACAGCTGATGACGATCACGGCGATCCGCCTGAACCAGCCGGTCGACGTGATCTTCCGCCTCGAGAACCTGTCCGGCGCCAGGCCACGCCCGCTCAAGAAACCTTGAACCCGCCGGCGCCGGGGAGTCAAGCAACCGCCGCCAAGGTCCAATGGGAAACCAGCGGCGGGGTAGAGGACGATGGCGGACACGGCCGACAGCACGGCAGACCAGACAGGCGAGCGGCGGCGCTTCGTCGCCGAACTGTGGCAACTGTTGCGCCGCTACCGCTGGCGCATCGCCTTTTCCGTGGTCCTGCTGCTGGTGGCCAAGGTGGCGACGGTGGCCGTGCCCTTGCTGCTCAAGCGCATCATCGACACCTTTTCCCACGCGCCGTTGCCGACGCACCTGGCGCTCGGCCTGCCGGCCTACCTGCTGGCCGACTACGCCCTGCTGCGTTTTTCGTCGACCCTGTTCAACGAGTGGCGCGACCTGATCTTCGCGCGCGTGACGCTGAACACCGTCAAGGCCTACGCCGAAAGGACTTTTGCCCACCTGCTTGCGCTGGGGCCACGCTTCCACGCTAGCCGCCAGGTCGGCAGCCTGCTGCCGGACATCGACCGCGGCACCAGCGGCATCGCCTTCCTGCTCGGGATCGGCCTGTTCACCATCGTGCCGACCCTGGTCGAGATCGGCCTGGTGCTGGCCATCATGCTGGGCCGCTATCCGCCTTCGTTCGCGGTCATCATCGTGGCCACCTTTCTCGCATATGCCGGCTTCACGCTAGTGTTCACGGCGCGCCGCGTGATCTACCAGCGCCGCGTCAACAAGCTCGACTCGCGCGCCAAGGGCCAGATGGCCGACAGCCTGATGAACTACGACACCGTCAAGGCCTTCACCAACGAAGCCTGGGAGTCGCGCCGCTTTTCGGCCACGATGGCAGACTGGATGGGGGCCGGCATCAAGAACCAGCGTGCGCTGTTCATCCTGCACGTGGGGCAGAGCGGGGTGATCGCCGCCGGCGTCGCCGCCATCATGCTGCTGGCCGGGCAGGCGGTGCTGGCGCGCAGCATGAGCGTGGGCGACCTGGTGCTGATCAATGCCTATGCGCTGCAGGTCTGCCTGCCGCTGAACGCGCTCGGTTTCGTGTACCGCGAATCGCGCGACGCCTGGGTCAACGCCGAGCGCCTGTTCGCGCTGCTGCGCCTGCGGCCCGAGATCGAGGACCCGCCCGATGCGCCGGCGCTGCATGCGGTCGCAGGAGATGTCGTGTTCGAGCACGTGAGCTTTCACTACGATCCCGAGCGCCCGGTGCTGTTCGACCTGAGCCTGCACATCCCGTCCGGCACGACGCTGGCCGTGGTCGGCCGCAGCGGGTCCGGCAAGTCGACGCTGGCGCGCCTGCTGCTGCGTTTGTACGACCCGGTCAGCGGCCGCATCCTGATCGACGGCCAGGACATCCGCCACCGCAGCCCGACCAGCGTGCGCCGCGCGATCGGCGTGGTGCCGCAGGACACGGCGCTGTTCAACGACACCATCGGCAACAACATCGCCTATGCGCGCGTGGGCGCCACCCAGGACGAGGTGATCGGCGCCGCCCGCGCCGCGCAGCTGCACGACCTGATCGCCTCGCTGCCGGAAGGCTACGCCACCCCGGCCGGCGAGCGCGGCGTCAAGTTCTCCGGCGGCGAGCGCCAGCGCATCGGCATCGCCCGCGTGATCCTGAAGGACCCGGCGATCCTGATCTTCGACGAGGCGACGTCGGCGCTGGACTCGGTGTCCGAGCACGCGATCGCCCGGGAACTGGAGCGCCTGTCGCATCGGCGCACCACCCTGATCATCGCGCACCGGCTGTCGACCATCGTCAACGCGCATTCGATCGCGGTGATGGACCGCGGACGCATCGTCGAGCAGGGCACGCATGCCGAGCTGCTGCGGCGCAAGGGAGCGTATGCGCGCCTGTGGATGCTGCAGCAGCACATGGACCGCGAACGCGCTTAGTGCCGCTGCCGCTCAGAACAGCTCGATCGCCGGCGCGCTGTTCTCGGCCGTCATGCCGTCCCCGTGCAGCCGCTCGGTGGCCAGGTACTCGGCCGTGATGTCGGCCACCAGGCGCGCCAGCACGTCCGGCTGCGGCACCGGATTGCCGATGAATTCCTGGCCCAGCGCCGCATTGCGCTGGGCGATCGCGGCCTGCAGCCGTTCCACGCACTGGCGCACCACGTCCTGGTACTGCAGCTGGCCGAGCACCTCGACGGTGCCGGCCGCCAGCGCCTCGCCGTGGTCGTGCATCTCGCCCAGGCGCTCGCGGTAGCTGCCGCAGGCGCGGTCGAAGCTGGTCTGCAGGCGCGCCACCGCCTGCGAGACGCGGTTGATGTGCACCATGTCCTCGGCCGACTCGGCGGTGCTGTTTTCCAGCCCTTCCTTCAGCATGCTGCGGATACGCTCCAGGCTGCCGCCGATGTGGGTGGCCGCCGTGTGCGAATTCGCCGCCAGCGCCCGCACTTCCGACGCCACCACCTTGAACGCGTGGCCGGCGCTGCCGGCGCGGCTGGCCTCGATCGCGGCGTTGACCGACACCAGGTGCGACTGCATGCTGATCGCCTGCACGTTCTCGGCCAGCCCGGACAGGCCCTTGATCTCGCCGGCGATGGCCGAGATGCAGGCCAGGTCGCGCTGCAGGCGCGCCGGCAGGCCTTCCAGGAAGCGCGCCAGTTGCGCCAGCGCCGCGGCGTTGGCGGCGATGTCTTCCTCGAAGGCGGCGGCATCGCTCGTCGCCTGCTGCAGGCGCGCCGCCAACTCGGTCGAGCGGTCGGACAGCGCGCGCACCTGCTGCATGATGGCCAGCGCCGAGGTCTCGGTGTGCGCCACCGCTTCGTCGAGCTTGCGGCCGATCTCGCGGTCCAGGGCGAGGCTGGCCTCGATGGCCGCCTCGTAGCCGCCGGCGGCCGGGCGCGCCGGCGCGGCGGCGCGGCGTGCGGAAGTGCGCCGCAAGGGCGCGGCCAGGGCCGAGGGCAAGCGCATGGTCAGGCGCATGTCAGGCTCCCGGCAGCACTTGCTTGACGATCTTCAGCAGGTCGGCGCCGGCCACCGGCTTGACCATCCAGCCGGTGGCGCCGGCCTTCTTGGCTTCGTCGCGGCGCGCCTGCTGGCTCTCGGTGGTCAGCACCAGGATCGGCGTGAAGCGAAAGCCCGGGGTGGCGCGCGCCTTGCCGATGAATTCGATGCCGCCCATGTTCGGCATGTTGATGTCGGTGATGATCAGGTCGGGCTTCGGGCCGGCCTTCAGGCGTTCCAGGCCCTTGAGGCCGTCGCTTGCGGTTTGCACCGCGAAGCCGGCGATCTCGAGGTTGTTCTTCAGGCTCAGCACCATGGTGCCGGAGTCGTCGACGACGAGAATAGTCTTGGCCATTTCGATTTCCTTTTTATATTGATGTAGTCGTTCTTGTTGCGCTCAAGCCGCTGCCAGCGCGGTGCCGAGCCAGGCGGCCAGCGCATTGCCGGCCGGCCAGGCGGTGACGCGTACGCCGGCCGCCATCAGCACCTGCAGGCAGGCGGCGTGCACGTGCTCGCATCCGGCCAGGTCGGCGCGCCGGCTGGCGCCATCTTCCAGTTGCGCCAGCTGCGCCTGCAGCACCTCGGCGTCTTCCACCGTGAGCGTGCCGCTGCACGTCAGCACGCCATCGTTCACCTCGATCATTGCAGCAGCTCCTTCGGGTTGATGACCATCAGCACCGAGCCGTCGCCCAGCAGGGCCGAACCGGCATACGCGTCCAGGCCGCCGAGGATGCCGGACATCGGTTTCAGGATCACCTCGACCACCTCGCGGAAGTCGTCGATCACCAGGCCGACTTCCTGGCCGTGCACGCGCAGCACCAGCGTGGCCATTTCGTCGTGTTCGTTGTGGCGCTGCGGGCGGTCGAGCGCCAGCAGCTCGTTCAGCGAGCGCAGCGGTACGATGCGTCCGCGCAGCACCGCCGTGCGATGCTGCTTGATGGCGTGCACCGAGGCCGCCGGGACGCGCACGGTCTCGACCACCATGTCCATCGGCACGCCGTACTGCACGCCGCCGGATTCGACCACCATCACGTTGGTGACGGCCATCGACAGCGGCAGCGACAGTTGCATGCGCGTGCCCTGGCCGGCCGTGCTGGACAGGCTGACGTTGCCGCCCAAACGGTCGACCGCGCTGCGCACGGCATCCATGCCGACCCCGCGGCCGGACAGGTCGGACACCTGCTCGGCGGTCGAGAAGCCCGGCAGGAACACCAGGTTCACTGAATCCTGGTCGCTCAGGCCTTCGAGCGCCCCCTCGTCGATCAGGCCCTTGCCGTAGGCTTTTCTGCGGATCGCGGCGGGATCGATGCCGCGGCCGTCGTCGCTGACCTCGATGATCACGCGGTCAGCTTCCTGGCGCGCCCCGATCAGCAGGCGGCCGCAGGCCGGCTTGGCGGCTTGCGCGCGCGCCGCCGGCGTTTCCAGGCCGTGGTCGAGCGCGTTGCGCACGATGTGCACCAGCGGGTCGGCCAGGGCCTCGATCACGTTCTTGTCGGCCTCGGTGGCTTCGCCTTCCAGCACCAGCTCGACTTCCTTGCCGAGCCGGCGCGCGATGTCGCGCACCAGGCGCGGGAAGCGCTGGAACACGAAGGAGACTGGCGTCATGCGCACCTGCATGATGGCGTCCTGCATTTCCTCGACGATGCGGTTGATCACGCCATGCTGGGTCTTGATCTCGCGCGCCAGTTCGCGCACGCCGTAATGGTCTTCGGCGCGCGCGGCCAGGTAGGGCAGGCCGTTGCGCGCCACCACCATTTCGCCGATCAGGTTCATCAGGCGGTCGACCTTGGACTGCTCGACCTTGAGGATGCGGCCGGCGCCCTGGTCTTCGGCGCGGCGGCCGAATTTCGGGTCCGGCGCAGCGTCGGCAACAGCGGCGGCAAGTGCGGCGCTGTCGGCGGCCGCGGCATCGCCGGCGCGCACAGCTTGCGGCAGCGCGGCAGGCGCCGCCGCCTGCACCTCGTCGTGCGCAGCGTTCTGCGCATGGCGCTCGATCCAGGCCAGCACCGGCGCCACCGTGCGGCGCGCCAGCGCGTCGGCCACGCAGCCGTCGAGTTCCGCCAGCAGGGCGCCGCGTCCGACCGCCGTCATGCAGCCGCGGATCGCCGCCACCGCCGCCAGCAGGCGTCCCGGCACCCAGGGCGTGTCGCCGGTGCTCCACAGCGCCTGGCCCTGGGCCTGGACGATCGCCAGCGCGTCGGCCAGGCGCTCGTCTTCCTGCGGCGCCGCGGCGGCGGCGGCCGGCAGGACATCGATCCAGACCTGGTCCGGCACGTAGCGGAAATGCTCCTCGACCTCGGCGCGGGCGGCGCCGCTCACCGCCTGGAACACCAGGTTGCAGCGGTAGGGATCGAGTTCCGGCAGCGCCGGCCAGGCTTCGGCCGGCACCACGCGCTGCCACAGCACGCCGGGCAGCTGGATCGCCTGGTACAGCGGATCCTCACCCTTGAAGAAGCACTCGGCCTCGGGCGTGTACTCGACCCAGAGCAGCGCCTCGCCCGCCGCCAGCGCCTCGCTCCAGCCGGCACGCAGCTCGGCCGGGGCCAGGGCCAGCGCCGCTTCAATGCGCGCCATGCGGGCGGCGCTGGGCGTTGCCGTGTCCGCTGCGCCGTCGGCCGTGTCGGACGCCTCGGCATCGCCGGACAGGGCGCACAGGCGCTCGGCCAGCGCCACCGCCGCCGGGCCGTGGGCCGCGTCGGGGGTGGCGCCGGTGCCGATCTCGTCGAGCTGCAGGGACACGAAGTCCATGGCGTCGAGGACGGCGTCGGCCATGTCGTGGTCGTACACCAGGCGGCCGTCGCGGACCGCGCTCAGCAGGTCCTCGGCGGCGTGGATCACGCGGAACATGTCGGGAAAGTCGAACAGGCCGCAATTGCCCTTCAGCGTGTGCACCACCCGGAACAGGTCGTCGAGCAGGGCGCTGTCGCCGGGGTTGCGCTCGAGCGCCATCAGGCTGCCGGCGATGCCTTCCAGCGCGTCGCGCGACTCCTCAAGGAATTGCTGCAGCAGCGGATTCGATGCGGCGTTCATGCGCGTTCTCCCAGCAGCAGGCCGACGATGCGCGCCAGCTGCTGCGGGCGGGTTGGCTTCACGAGGTAATGGTTGGCGCCGGCCTCGAAGGCGCGGCGGCAGTCGCTGTCGGCGGCTTCGGTGCTGGCCATGATGGCCGGCACCTGCGGCCCGTCCTGGCCGCGCAGCGCGCGCAGGAAACCGTAGCCGTCCATGTGCGGCATGTTGACGTCTACCAGGTACAGGTCGAACGCCGCGCCGGCGGCCTTTTCCAGCGCTTCGACGCCGTTGGCGGCCTCGGTCACCGCGTAGCCGGCTTCCTCGAGGATGGTGCGGTGGTACATGCGCACGGTGGCCGCATCGTCCACGACCAGGATATGTTTGGCAGCGTTCATAGCCCCTCCAGCGGCTTTTGGTACACGATCGCCTGCGGGAACTTGCGGACCCTGAACAGCGAAGAAATACGGCTCATCGATTCGGAATGGCCCAGGCAGATGAAGCCGCCCGGGCGCAGCACGTCAAAGAACGACTCGGCCGCCTGGCGGCGCGAGGCGTCGTCGAAATAAATCAGCAGGTTGCGGCAGAACACCACGTCGAAGCCGCGGTAGGCTTCCACTTCGCGCGGATCGTTCAGGTTCACGCGGGTGAACGCCACCGCATCGCGCAGCATCTGGCTGATGCGCCAGCCGCCATCCTCGCGCTTGAAGTACTTCTGCAGCCAGGCCGCCGGCATCTGCTGCACCGCGCGCTGCGAGTACAGGCCGGCCTGGGCCTGGGCCAGGATGCGGGTGTCGATGTCCGAGGACACGATCTCGACGTCGAAGTCGGCCAGCTGCGGCCAGCGTTCCAGCAGGTAGATCGCGATGGTGTACGCCTCCTCGCCCGAGGACGAGGGCATGACCCAGATCCGCAGCGGCTCGCCGCGCCGCTTGCGCGCCGCCAGTTCGGGCAGGATGCTCTGCACCAGGCACTCGAACTGGTAGTCCTCGCGCATGAAATAGGTCTCGTTGACCGTCATTTCATTGACCAGCGCCTGCCACTCGGCGCCCGAGGCCTGGAAGCGCAGCATCGCGAAGTAGTCGCGAAAGCCCGTGCTCCCGGTGGCGCGGATGCGCTCGACCAGGCGCTTGTCGACGAAGTAGCGCTTCGATGGCTCGAACTGGATCCCGCTGCGGCGATAGAAATACTCGCGGAAGCGCTGGAAGTCGTCGTCGCTGATGGCCGTTTCCGTCATTCAGGCGCTCCGTGCCAGGCGGCCGAGCACCAGCTCGCCGGCGAATGCGATGTAGGGTTCGCCGCGGAAGCGTTCCAGCAGGCGCTCGACCGGGACGCGCGCCGTGCCGGTCGCGACTTCGGCCAGCACGGCGAGCGCGGCGCCGCACACGTTGACGTCGGGATCGGCCTCGATCAGCTGCAGCAGCCACTCTTCCACGCAATCGTGACGCAGGGTGTCGAGGATGCCGACCGCCAGGATGCGCACGTCGCGGTCCCAGTCCACCAGCAGGTGGGCGATGACGGTCGCGACCTGCGCCGGCAGGCTGCGCAGCACCTCGATGGCGGCGTTGCGCAGCCAGGCGTCCTCGCTGCGCAGGCAGGCCGCCAGGCCGGCTGCCGCCTCTTCGCTGCCGGTGCGGCCGAGCGCCGCCAGCACCGCGCTGCGCACCGGCTGCTCGACTTCCTGTTCCAGCGCGCGTAGCAGGGCGGGCACGGCGTCCGGACAGCCGCCCAGCGCATGGGCGGCGGCGCGGCGCACGGCTGCATCGGGCGCGTCCAGCAGGGCGGTGTCGCATTGCCGGTCAGGTACCGGAACCGGTGCCGGCGGCGCGCCGGCGGTGGCGATGTGTTTGATCAAAGGCATGTTTATTTCCTCGTTGTGGCCGCGGGTAGCATCACCCAGTCGGCAAGCGCCGCGGCGATCTGTTCACACGGCAGCACCTTGCGCGCACCGCCGCGGCGGATCAGCTCGGCAGGCATGCCGAACACCACCGACGACTCCTCGCTCTCGGCGATGGTGCGGCCGCCGCGGCGCGCGATCTCGGCAAAGGCGTCGGCGCCGTCGTGGCCCATGCCGGTCAACATCACCCCGACGATGGCTTCGGGGGCGTAATGCTCGAGCGCGCTGCGTCCCAGCATTTCGACCGAGGGATGCCACAGGTGGGCCGGGTTTTCCGGGCGCGGCAGCAGCGACGGCTGGCCGGCGCGCATGACGACGGCGGTGTCGGCGCCGCCCTTGCAGATATAGACGGTGCCGGCTTCCAGCGCCGTCGGGCGCGCCGCCTCCACCACGCGCAGCTGGCACAGGCCATCCATGCGCTGGGCGAACGGCGCCGTGAAATTCGCCGGCATGTGCTGCGCCACCACCACCGGCCACGGGAAGTCGGCTGGCAGCGCGGGCAAGATGCGTTCCAGCGTGCGCGGACCGCCGGTCGAGACCCCGACCACCACGATCCCGGCGGCTGCCGCCCGCGGGACGGGACTACGCGCGGGCGCGCTGGACGCGGCGGCTGCCGGCGCCGCCGCCTTGGCACGCGGCGCCGGCGCGGCGCTGCGCACCGGCGGCAGGCAGCGCTGCGGGCGCGCCCGCGCCGCGCCGCGCACCTTGTCCAGCAACTGGAGCGCGATCGCGTCGAGGCCGAGCGAAATGGTGCCGCCCGGTTTCAGCACGTAGTCGACCGCGCCCAGGTTCAGGGCTTCGAAGGTCGCCAGCGCGCCTTTCACCGTCAGCGACGACAGCATCACCACCGGCACCGGCCGCTCGACCATCATCTGCGACAGGGCGGTGAGCCCATCCATGTCCGGCATGTTGATGTCGAGGGTGACCACGTCCGGCGCGAACGCCAGGTTGGCGGCCACCGCCTCGCGCCCGTTGCGCGCGTAGGCGATCTCGAAGCCGCCGGCCTCCTCGAACAGGGACCCGAGCTGGCGCCGCATCAGCGCCGAATCGTCGACGATCAGCAGTTTCATGCCGGCCTCACACCTCGATGCCGGCCAGTTGCGCCAGGTCGCCCTCGGCGATCAGGTGGCGCGGGTCGAGTAGCTGGATCATGCGCTTCTGCTTTTCCAGGTTGGCCATGCGCGCCAGCAGGCGCGACTGCTCGGCGGACAGGCAGGGCGCCGGCTCGATCGCGCGCCGCTCCACCTTCAGCACCTCGGCCACCGAGTCGACGATGAAGCCGGTGCGCACGCCGTCGATCACGAACACCATGATGCGCTGGCGGTCGCTGCGCTCGGCATGGGGCAGGCCGAGGCGGCGCCGCAGGTCGACCACCGGCAGCACCGCGCCGCGCAGGTTGATCACGCCTTCGACGAAGGCGGGCGCACGCGGCACCTGGGTCAGCTGTTCCGGGACGCGCACGATCTCCTGCACGCTGTCGATCGGCACGCCGAATTCTTCCTGGCCGAGGCGGAACACGACCAGCTGTTCCTCGTCGTCGCTGCCGGTGCGGCCATTGCCGGCATCCTCTTCCATCTGGGTTCGCATGTGTTGGTTCTCCAATACTTCGCGGATGGCCTCCTGGCGGAACATGCTGGCGGCATCGATGATCGACACCAGGCGCTTGCCGCCGTCGAGGCGGCAGATGCGGGCGATGTCGGCCATGCCGGGTTCGCGCGCCAGCAGCGGCGGCACCGGCTCGGCCCCGGACAGCGGCACGCGCAGGACTTCGTTGACGCTGTCCATCACCACCCCGACCGCGGCACCGCCGATCGCGACCACCACGATGCGGCTCTGCTCGTCGGCCGCACGCTCCGGCAGCGCGAACATGCGGCGCAGCGACACCAGCGGCAGCAGGCGCTGGCGCAGGGTCATCACGCCCAGCACGTGGCCTTCGGCATGCGGCACCTCGACGATCTCGTCGGGCATCTGCACGATTTCCTGCACGTTCTCGATCGCCACCGCATATTCCTGGCCGGCCACTTCGAAGCTGACCAGCTGCAGTTCGTCGGCGGCGGCAGCGTCGTCGGCAGAGGCTGCCGCGCCGGCGTTCAGGCCGGCCACGGCGGCGCTGCGCACGGCGCGTGCGGCCTGGGCGAATTCGGCGGCGATCAGGCGCTCGAAATCGAGCACCATGATCATCGCGTGGCCGCCCACGTCCTTTAGCAGGCCGCGCAGCAGCTCGCTGCGCACGGTGGTCGATACGCCGGCCGCATCCTCGATCTGGCGCACGTCGACGCCGACCACGCTGGCCACGCGGTCGACTACGAAGCCGAGCGGCTGGCCAAGGTCGATCACGACCGCGCGCGAGGCGTCGTCGGCGGGGCGCTCCGGATAGCCGAAGATGCGGCGCAGGCTGATGATCGGCAGCACCTTGCCGCGCAGGTTGGCCAGGCCGTCCAGCGTCGGCGGCGCCAGCGGCACCCGCACCACGTCGGGCACGCGGATGATTTCCTGGACCGGCGCCATGTCGACCGCGAACACCTGGTTGCCGGCGACGAAGGTCACGAACTGGCGCACTTCGGAATCGGCGGCCTGCTGTGCCGGATTGATCTCGTCTCTCATAGTTGCTCTCTCAATGCGGGCTGCGCAATCAGGCACTCTGCAGCTCGTCGGCCAGCGAGGCGATTTCCTCGACCGCGCTGGACAGCTCCTCGGCGCCCTGGGACTGCTGGCGCGCCGCGGCGGCGGCTTCGCTGGCGGCCTTGTCGGCTTCCTGGGCGGCGGCCGAGATCTGGTCGGTCGCGGTCTTGACCTGCACGATGGCGGCCGAGATGTCGTTGGCGGCCGCCAGGATCTCGCTGGTGCCGGTTTCGACGGCGTTGATGTCGCCTTCGATGGTGACCAGGGCGGCCGTGATCGACTTGGCCTTTTCGGCTTCGGCCAGGGCGGTGGCGGCGATCTCGTCGAGGTCGCGGCTGACCACGCCGATCTGGTCCTGCACGGCCTTGACCAGGTCCTTGATGCTGTCGGCATTCTCGGCCGAGTCGTGGGCCAGGTTGCGGATGTCGGTGGCGACCACCACGAAGCCCTTGCCGAACTCGCCGGCGCGCGCCGCTTCGATCGAACCGTTCACGGCCAGCATGTTGGTCTGGATCGAGACGGTGGTGATGGCGTCGACGATCTTGTCGATGCGGCGCGAGACCAGCGCCAGTTCCTTGATCTGGCGCAGCGAGGCGCGCGAGGCGTCGACCGAGGTCGAAATGCCGGTGATCAGGCTGTCCACGGCATCCTTGTTACGGCCGAGCAGGGCACGGATCGCGCCGGCCTTTTCGCCGCTGGCGGTGGCGCGGCCCTGGGCCAGCTGCAGGCCCTTTTCGATCTGGGTGATGGCGGCGCTCGATTGCTCGGTGGCGACCGACTGCACTTGGGCGCCCTTGCGGATCTGCTCGATGGCGGCCATGATCTGGGTGCCGGCGCGGCTGATTTCCTGCACCGCCGACGACAGCTCTTCGGCGCTGGAAGCGACTTCCTCGGCGCTCTTGGCGACGTCGGTCGAGTTCTTCAGGTCTTCGGCCAGTTCCGACAGGGTTTGCGAGGTCGATTCGCATTCGCCCAGCGCCTGGCTCTGTTCGGCCACGGTCTTGGCCGATTCCTCGGCGGCGGCCGACTGCTCTTCGGCGGCGGCGGCGATTTCCTGCGAACCCTTGAGCGCTTGCTGGGCGGCGGCGGCGGACTGCTGGGCGCCGACGGCGATTTCGCGCACCCCGGCCACGATCTCGGCGGCGTCCAGGCGGATGCGGCCCAACTGCTCGCCGATCGCCTTGCCGTTCTCGACTTCGCCGAGCACGGTGCGCGCCGAGGCGCCGATGCCTTCGGCCACGACCTTCACTTCGCCCTGGATCTGGGCCACCAGGTCCTGGATCTGCTTGGCGCTCTTTTCCGAAGTCTCGGCCAGGGTGCGCACTTCGTCGGCCACGACCGCAAAGCCCTTGCCGTGCTGGCCGGCACGCGCCGCTTCGATCGCGGCGTTCAGGGCCAGCAGGTTGGTCTGGTCGGCGATGCGGGCCACTGCCTTGACGATGTCGCCGATGTTGGCGGCCTGCTTTTCCAGTTCGGCGACCATGGTCACCGATGCCGCCTGGCGCTCGGCGGCGACGCCGACATTGCTGACCAGCACGGCGATGTCGCCGCCGGTGCGCGCCACCAGGCTCTGGGTGGCTTCCATCCGCACCTGGCTGGCGTCGGCGTTCTCGAGCTGGCGCCCGATCGCGACTTCGACCTGCTGGAAGGCGGCCAGCGATTCCTGCGAAGCCGACGAGGCCTGCTGGGCGCCGGCGGCGATCTGGTCGGAAGCGCGCTTCAGCTCCTCGGCGGCCGAGGACGCCTCGTTGATGCCGGCGGCCAGCTGGGCGGAGGCGGCGGCGATACGCTCGGCGGCCTGCTGCTGCTTGGCCAGGGTGCGCGCCTTCTTGCGCTGCACTTCGGCGAGACGGGCCGCCGAATGCGACGGTTTGGCGGCGACATCGCTGTCGTACTGGGTACTGTGGATTTTCTTGACGAGCGCCATCTGCGCCTCCTGGACACGGGTTGATCACGGTCCCGCGTATTGACGGGATGCGACGCAGTGTATGCAAGAGGCATAAGATAGGTAAGTAGGATTGATCCTACTAGAAACGGTAAATTCCTTAGAGCAACATAGGATATTTCCTACAATAAACGTGGTTACTCGGGTTTTTTGACGAGTCCGTGCTTGACGGCAAACAGCACCAGGCCGACCAGATCCCGCACACCGGTGCGCTCCATGATCTGTGCGCGGTGGGCGGCGATGGTCTTTTCGCTCAAATCTAGCTCGTAGGCAATTTCCTTAGTCGACTTCCGGCTGGCGATCATCGTCAGGATCTGTTGTTGCCGTGCTGTCAGCATGTCGAGTGCTTTCGGCGCAACAGTTGGCGGACGCACGAAGCGTTCGATCATCTTTTTCGACACCGAGGGACTCAGGTAGCTGTCGCCGCGTCCGACGGCCTGCAAAGCGATTTCGAGTTCGCTGGGCGCCGATTCCTTCAGCAGATAGGAAGCCGCGCCCCGGCGCAAGGCCTCGGCGACCAGCTCTTCCGAGGCATGCATGCTGAGGATGATCACGCGGGTCGTGGGACTGGCCTGGCGGATCGGTTCCAGCAGATCGAGTCCGCTTTCTTCGCCGAGCGTGATGTCGGCCACCACGATATGCGGACGGAGCTGGCGCACCAGTTCCATCGCATCCATCCGGCTACTGGCTTCGCCGACGACGACGAAGCTGTCGATCTGGTTGATCAGGTTGGAGATGCCCGCACGCACCAGGGCGTGGTCATCGACGAGAACGACGTTCACTTTTGCTCCGCAGGCGCAAGGGACAAAAGGGGCAGGGTGGCGGTGATCCGGGTGCCCTGGCCGACGGCGCTGTCGACGCGCAGGCTGCCGCCCAGCAGCTGGACGCGCTCGCTCATTCCGGCAAGGCCCGAGCGGCCGCTGCGCGCCCCGTGCTCGCGCCAGTGCGTGGCATCGAAGCCGACGCCGTCGTCGCGCACGATGACCTCGATCTCGTCACCCTTGGCGCCGCCGTTCACCTCGACCACGACGTGGCGCGCCTTTGCGTAGCGCAGGATGTTCGTGACGCTTTCCTGCACCAGCCGGAATACGCCGATCTCGATGGCCGCATCAAGGCGCGGCGGCAGGCCGGCGTACTCGAAGACATAGCTGGGACCGCCTTCGAATTGACGCGACAGCAAGTGGCCGATGGTCGGTTCCAGTCCAAAATAATCGAGGCCGGGCGGGCGCAGTGACACCGACATGTCGCGCACAAGGCCGACCAGCGAACCGAGTTCACGCTCGGCCTGGCCCCAGATCGCTTTTCCGCCGTCGTCGTCGAAGTAGGGCAGTGCCCGGTGCAGCAGCAGGTTGAGGGCGGACAGGCGCTGGCCGAGTTCGTCATGGAGTTCGCGTGCCAGCGCCTTGCGTTCGGCTTCCTGGGCGTTGATCAGGTCGCGCGACAGGCGTGCCGTGTGGGCTCGCTTGCGGCTGATCCGGTCGATCAAGCGTTCGCGCTCCATGCTGGCATCTTCCAGTTCGCCGACCAGCTGTTTTTCCCGCGTCATGTCGTGCTGGAACCCGGCGAAATGCGTGACCTTGCCGTCGTCATCCTTCATCGGGAAGATATACAATTTGTTCCAGAACATCTCGCCGTTCTTGCGGTAGTTCCGAAGCGTGCATTCGACCGCTAGACCGTGCGCCAGGGCCTCTGCCAGGTGCGCCCGGTCGGACTGGTCGCGGTCGCTCCCCTGCAGGAAGCGGCAGTTCCTGCCGGCGACTTCGGCCCGCCCATAGCCGGTGATGCGCTCGAACGCCGCGTTGACGAACACGATCGGATAGCCGGGCTGCAGCGCATCGGTGATGACAACGGGGGCGTTACTCGATTCCAGGAACGCGAAGAGATATTCCATGCAGCGGTGTGTGGAACGGCTGCTGTCCATGTCAGTACAAACGTGAATAGTTATGATTTTAGTGTAACAAAGATCGTCCGTTGTGTCTGCACGACTGCAAGGTCCCTGGGAGAAGGCGGCAGGAGGCACCAGCACCGCTGGTCGGATTGGGCCGGGTGGTTGCCGCTTCAGTCGGTACGATCAGCCGCCAAAACAGTGCTTGATCGTGAAATCGGCCAGTTCGTTGCGCGTAACGCTGCCCGACGCCTTGGCCAGCTGAAAGTGCCCGATCATCTCGTCGTTGCAGACCATGAAAAAACCGGTCTCCTTTTCGCTTTTGAGTTTGCACAGGCCGCCAAAGCTGTGATTGCCATGCGCGGTGCCGACCGCAATATCCACCAGGCTCTCGCAGGCCGCCACGAGCGGAAGCTGTCTGCGCGACAGGCTGGCATTGAACGAAGGATTGCGTTCGTTGGCATTCCTCATGGTCATGAGAAAGTACGTTTCTCCGTCGACGACGTAGTCTTCGCTCTTGTCGTTACAGTAGCCGTGCCCGCATTCGCGCATCAGCGCGATCCTGGTGGCATAGGCGTGGCGCAGGCAGAGAACGTCGTCGCACAGGCTGCGGGACGAGGTGATCCATGCCCGTTGCTCCGCTATCAATTTTTTCCTGTCGGTGCCGGCCACGGCGGCAAGGGCTTGTTGATAATCCGCCGCCAATGCCTCATCCAGTGCGGATAACTGGCGGTCCGTGCAGATGCGCTGTTCGACCGGCGTGGCGGCATGGCTGCAGTCGAAGCTGGCGGCGAGGCCGGAGGCGCTGCAAAGGAAGCCCAGGACAATGATGATCAAGGTTTTCATCGTGATTCGGGCAGCATGGCCGGCACAGTTGTAGATGCTCAGGATCATGCTGGAATTCCATGATAAATGACAGGGAAGGCCCAGGGTTTTGCACAGGGTGCAGCCGCCTGGCCCTGCAGTGCCGCGGCATGCTACTTCGGCAAGCGCCCTGCGACATGTCCTACATCGGACTGGCTAGTGCGCCTATGGGCGTCGGGATCTCAATGGCTAGACTGCTATCACATCGATCACGCATTTGAAGGAACACATCATGGCTGACAATCAGACCGACCCATCCGACGACAAGCTCGACGCCCCGACCGGCAAGCAGGACCGCGCCCAGGTCCCGCCCGGCTCGAAAACCGGCACCGACACCCGTGACAGCGCCGGCGGCGGCGGCACCGTGCGCGGGCCCGGCGGACCCGACACCGGCAGCGATGCCATGCCCGGCCAGAGCAACGCGCTGTAGCGAAGCCATCGCCGTGTCGGATGTGTCGCCGACGGCTGCCTGTCCGCCACTAAATAAAAAGGTGGCCGTGCATGCTGCACGGCCACCTTTTCACGTCTTGCAGCGGGAGCGCTCCCGGCTTACACGCCGACCATCGACACCGCCTTGGTGTTCAGGTACGACTCCAGTGCCTCCGGACCGCCTTCCGAACCGTAGCCCGAATCCTTGATGCCGCCGAACGGCAGCTCGGCGCTCGGGGTGGCCGGCTGGTTAATCCACAGCATGCCGACTTCGACACGGTTCATCAGCAGCTGGGCATTCTTGATCGAGCGCGTGAAGGCATAGCCGGCCAGGCCGTAGGGCAGGCGGTTGGCTTCGTTGATCGCGTCTTCCAGGCTGTCGAAGCCACGGATGCCGGCCACCGGACCGAAGGGCTCGTCATTGAAGATGCTGGCGTTCAGCGGCGCATCGGCAATGATGGTCGGCGCGAAGAAGTTGCCGGCGTCGCCGACGCGTTCGCCGCCGGTGGCGATGGTGGCGCCCTTGGCGCGTGCGTCTTCGACCACTTGGCTCATGGCGGCGATGCGGCGCGCATTGGCCAGCGGACCCAGCGTGGTGCCGTCAGCAAGGCCGTCGCCTAGTTTCAGGCCTTCGGCGTGCTGGACCAGTGCGCGCGTGAATTCTTCCTTGATGCCGTTGTGGACCAGGAAACGGGTCGGCGAGATGCAGACCTGGCCGGCATTGCGGAACTTGGCGGCGCCGGCAGCCTTGACCGCCAGCTGCACGTCCGCGTCTTCGGCGATGATGACCGGGGCGTGGCCGCCCAGTTCCATCGTCACGCGCTTCATGTGGGCGCCGGCCAGCGCGGCCAGCTGCTTGCCGACCGGGGTCGAGCCGGTGAAGGTGACCTTGCGGATGACCGGGTGCGGGATCAGGTAGCCCGAGATCTCGGCCGGGTCGCCGAACACCAGGCCGACCACGCCGGCCGGTACGCCGGCGTCGACGAAGCACTGGAACAGCGCCGCCGGCGATGCCGGGGTTTCCTCTGGTGCCTTGCACAGGAACGAACAGCCGGTCGCCAGCGCGGCGCCCAGCTTGCGCACCACCTGGTTGATCGGGAAGTTCCACGGCGTAAAGGCGGCGACCGGGCCGACCGGTTCCTTCAGCACCAGTTGCTGGGCGGCCGGGTTGCGCGACGGTACGATACGGCCGTAGACGCGCATGCCCTCGGCCGCGAACCAGTCGATGATTTCGGCGCCGGCCAGGGTCTCGCCCTTGGCTTCAGCGAGCGGCTTGCCCTGTTCCTGCGTCAGCAGGCGGGCGATGTCGCCGGCGCGCTCGCGCAGCAGATTGGCGGCGCGGCGCATGATGGCTGCGCGTTCGGCTGCCGGGACGGCGCGCCAGGCTTCGAAACCTTTCTGCGCCGCGGCCAGCGCGCGGTCGAGGTCGGCGATGCTGGCATGGGCAACCGTGCCGATGGTCTGGCCGGTGGCCGGGTTCAGCACCGGGATCGTCTTGCCGCCGCTGGCGTCGCTCCATTCGTTGGCGATCAGGAGGCGGGTATCGGGATAGCTGGAAGTCGTCATCGTTGTGGTTCCTTTTCTGGATGAGGCATATATGATCGCACCGCTGCGGATTGTTTGCTTAACACGGCGAAGAACGAAAAAAAACGCCGGGCAAGCCCGGCGTCGTCAGGGTGGGACGAGGAATCGTGATCAGGCGGCTTCGCGCACCGGACGCAGGTCCTGGTTCTGGTCGGCGGAGCCCGGATTCTTCAGTTCTGCGGTCAGGCGATCCTTGTCCAGTTCGCCTTCCCACTTCGACACGACGATGGTCGCGACACCGTTGCCGATGATGTTGGTCAGGGCGCGGCATTCGCTCATGAACTTGTCGATGCCCAGGATCAGGGTCATGCCGGCCACCGGGATGGTCGGGACCACGGCCAGCGTCGCTGCCAGCGTGATGAAGCCGGCGCCGGTGATGCCCGATGCGCCCTTCGAGGTCAGCATCGCCACCAGCAGGATGGTCAGTTCCTGGGTGAGGGTCAGTTCGGTGTTGGTGGCCTGGGCCACGAACAGGGCCGCCATCGTCATGTAGATGTTGGTGCCGTCCAGGTTGAACGAGTAGCCGGTCGGGACCACCAGGCCCACCACCGATTTCGGGCAGCCCAGCTTTTCCAGCTTGCGCATGATGGCCGGCAGGGCGCTTTCCGACGAGCTGGTACCCAGCACGATCAGCAGTTCTTCCTTGATGTAGGCCAGGAAGCGGAAGATCGAGAAGCCGGTGAACTTGGCGATCGTACCTAGCACCAGGGCGACGAACAGGAAGCAGGTCAGGTAGAAGGAACCGACCAGCGAGGCCAGCGGGATCAGCGACTTGACGCCGTATTTGCCGATGGTGAAGGCCATCGCGCCGAAGGCACCGATCGGGGCCGCTTTCATGATGATGTTCACCACGCCGAAGATGGCGTGCGACAGCGTTTCGATGCCGTGGGCGATCGGACGGCCGCGTTCACCCATCATCGACAGCGCGAAGCCGAACAGGATCGCGATCAGCAGCACCTGCAGGATGTCACCCTTGGCGAAGGCACCGATGAAGGTATCCGGGATGATGTTCATCAGGAAGTCGGTGGTGGTCAGCGCCTTGGTCTTCTCGGTGTACTGGGCGATCGAGTGGGTGTCGATGGTGGCCGGGTTGACGTTGAAGCCGGCGCCCGGTTTCACCAGATTGGCGACGATCAGGCCGATCGCCAGTGCGAAGGTCGACACGACTTCGAAGTAGAGCAGGGCCTTGCCGCCGACGCGGCCGATCTTCTTCATGTCCTGCATGCCGGCGATACCGGCAACCACGGTACAGAAGATCACCGGGGCGATGATCATCTTGATCAGCTTGACGAAGCCGTCTCCCAGCGGCTTCATCGCGGTGGCGATACCCGGATCGAAAATGCCGAGCAACACGCCGATCACGATCGCGAACAGCACCTGGATGTAGAGTACTTTGTAGAAAGGTTTTTTCATGATGAGCATCATGCGTTAATAGTAGTGCTGTCATCATTACGCAAAATATCTGCGTGATCTATTGTGGAAACCCGCAATGTTGCCGCTGATAACTGTTGTGCGGTATGTGAATATTAGAGGCGTGGAGCCTGCCTGCGCTTATTGAATGTCGCCCCTGCGAAGGCAGGGGCCCAAGTAGCCCGCATCGCGATAGCGCATGCTGAACTTGGACCCCTGCCTGCGCAGGGGCGACGTGCCGACGACAACACTGTAACGGCCACTACCAGTGGACCATTACGGCCGGCGGTAGACCATCCCACCCTTCATCACGAACCCCACCTTGCGCAGCGCCGCGATATCCGCGGTCGGATCGCCGTCCACCGCCACTACGTCCGCCAGCGCGCCATTCTTCAGCGCCCCCAGTTCCTGCTTGCCCAGGATCCCGGCCGCGACCACGGTTGCCGCCCGCAGCGCTTCCGTCGGGCTCATCCCCAAACGTACCATCCACTCCATCTCGCGCTCGTTGGTGCCGTGCGTGAAGACGCCGACGTCGCTGCCGTTGCCGATCGTGACACCCAGTTTCCTGGCCAGCTGGAACGCGCGCGCGGCCTGCTGCATCGCCGGGGTCGGGGTGCCGCCGCGCACGTGCTTCTGGAAATATTCGCCGATGGCTTCCGGCGCGGTCAGGGTCGGCACATAGGCGGTCTTGCGCTCGACCATCAGTTTGAACGTCGCCTCGCTGGCGCCGTAGCCGTGCTCGATGGTGTCGACGCCGGCCAGCACCGCCAGGCGGATCGCGTCGTCGCTGCTGGCGTGGGCCGCCACCCTGCGTCCGGTGACATGGGCCGCCGCCACCATCGCCTTCATCTCTTCCAGCGTGAAGGTGGGGCGGGTGCTGCCGTCGATGCCGGTGCGGTAGTCGGCGTAGATCTTGATCCAGTCGGCGCCGTGGGCCGACTGTTCGCGCACCGCCTTCACGCCCTCGTCGACGCCGGTCGCCTGTTGGGCGCCGTAGGGGATCTCCATGTCGGGGCGGTAGCTGCGTTCGGCCGGGCCGTAGCTGGCGGTGGCGACGATGGCGCGCGTGGCCACCAGCAGGCGCGGACCCGGCACCTGCCCCTCGTCGATCGCGCGCTTGATGCCGACGTCGTCGTAGCCGGCGCCTTCGGTGCCGAGGTCGCGCAGGGTGGTGAAACCGGCCTGCAGGGTGTCGGCCGCGTGGCGCACGGCCAGGGCGACGCGGTAGGCGGGCGCTTCCTTGATCACCTGGTCGTCCCAGGTGGTCTCGTTATAGGGATGCAGCAGGACGTGCGAATGCAGTTCGATCAGGCCCGGGATCAGGGTCTTGCCCGGCAGGCTGATGCGTTCGACGCCGGCCGGCACCGCAAGGGAATCGCTGGGGCCGACGCCCTGGATGCGGCCCTGGGCCACCAATACGCTCCAGCCGGCGTGCGGGGCGCCGTCGCCGGTCCAGACCCTATCGGCGCTGAGCAGGATTGGGCGCTGAGGTTCCGCCTGCCCGGCTTGCTGGGCATCCGCGCCGCAGGCCAGCAGCGCCAGGGTAGCGAAGGCAAGGTGTCGAGGCCAAATACGCATGTGTTCCTCTTGTCTCAATCAAATGTAAAGCCGACATCATAGCCGAGCGCATCGGGCCTGGCATGCTGTCTCTTAGTGACAATTTTGCTAACTCAACTTTGAGTTTCACGCAAGAAAAAAGATCGTTTGGACAATGTTTTCAGGTTTTTACGACAACGTTCAAAATTCCTTGTGTTAATACAAATCCGGCAATAGTATTGATGCGCGTCATTGTTTTCCTTTCATCAAAAAATGAAAAAAGCATCGTAACAACACCGGAAACCATCAGTCCAGAGAGAGGGCATCGCATGAAAACGAAGTGTTCGACCCTGCAGCGCACCCGGCCACAAGCCACTCGCCGTATTCCCAGCATGAGTTCCATCGCAGTCTGCGTCGCCCTGGCCTTCACGGTCGCGGCACCGGCTGCGCAGGCAGAGACGAAACCGACGGCGCAAGCAGTGCTGGGACAGCGCGCCGCACCGTTCTGGCAGAGCCTGTCGGCCGGAACTTCCGCAGCACGCACGACGTCGGCCAAGGCGCCGGCACTGCAGTTGTCACGCTTCCATGCCACCACCCTCGACCTGCCGGGCATGCAGTCGCTGACGGCGTCCGCGCCGCGCGAGCAATCGCGCGCGGTCGCCAGTGCGCTGACCATCTCGCTGCCGGCGCCCGACGGCAGCTTCCAGCGCTTCGTGCTGGAAGAATCGCCGATCATGGAAGAAGGCCTGGCCGCCAAGCACCCGGAGATCAAGACCTACCGCGGCAAGGGCCTGGATGACCCGAACGCCACGCTGCGCATGGACATCACCCCGCTCGGCCTGCACGCTTCGGTGCGCTCGCCGAACGGCGGCTGGTACGTCGATCCTTACTACAAGAACGACACCAGCGTCTACGCCGCCTACAGCCGCGCCGACCTGGTCAACCCGCGCGCGCCGCTGGTCGAGGGCCGCCTGGACGAATCGGCACTGACCCTGTCGCGCAGCCTGTACAACCAGGGCGACAGCGTGCAGGTGAGCGGTTCCGGCTTCAAGCCGGGCGCCAGCGTCGAACTGGCCGTGCGCGCCGAAGGCGACGAGGTGCCGCTGCAGACCCTGCGTGTCATCGCCGACAAGAGCGGCAACATCAGCGTGACGCTGCCGGCCGGCGTCCGCTCGGGCGCCTACTCGATCAGCGCCAGCAACGGCAACGCCGCCGAAGCCTCCTTCCTGGTGGTCGATGCCGATGTCAGCGCGCGCGCGGTCGGCGATCAGCTGCGCACCTACCGCCTGGCGCTGGTCACCGACCCGTCGTACGCGAGCTACTTCGGTGCCGCCAACGTGACCGCGGCGAAGGTCACGCTGATCAACCGCGTCACCCAGATCTACGAAGAAGAAACCTCGATCCGCCTGGTGCTGATCGACGCCACCGACAGGCTGAACCTGAACACCGCCGCCGACATGACCGGCGCCAACGGCCCTTGCGGCGGAGACGCCTGCTACACCACCGCCCAGGCCGCGACCTGCGGCAGCGGTACGCTGACGCGCAACCGCGTCGTCACCGGCCTGCTGGCGGGCGCCAGCAACTTCGACATCGGCCACATCGGCCTCGGCCTGAACGGCGGCGGCATCGCCAGCCTGGGCGTGGTTGGCCTGAACAGCAAGGCCCAGGGTTGCACCGGCATTCCGACTCCGGTGGGCGACTTCTACGCCGTCGACTACGTGGCGCACGAGATGGGCCACCAGTTCGCCGGCAACCATACCTTCAACGGCACCCAGTCGAACTGCTCGACCAGCAACCGCAATGCGGGCACCTCGGTGGAGCCGGGCAGCGGCTCGTCGATCATGGCCTATGCCGGCATCTGCGGCACCGACAACCTGCAGCCGCACAGTGACCCGTACTGGTCGCAGCGCAGCTTCGACGAGATTACCGCGCATACCTCGGCTGCCGAGCAGACGCTGAACGAAGTGCAGATGGGTGTGCTGTCCGGCTTCAATACGAATGGCCAGCAGTTCCAGCTGTCGTACAACGGCAATCTGTCGGCACCGATCGTGCGCGGCTCCAACTACACCACCACCGGCATCAAGGCGGCGATCGAAAGCATCGCCGGCTGGCCAACCGGCGGCACGGTGACCATCACCACCCTGACCGATACGGCGTTCACGATCACCTACGGCGGCACCCTGGCCGGCATCAACGTGCCCAGCCTGCAGCTGCTGAATGCTTCCAGCGGCGCCACCGGCTACGTCGGCGAGATCGCCGCCGGCGGCCCGACCACGCGTCGCGGCACGGTCAGCTCTACTGGCAACACGGCGCCGCAAGTGACGGTACCGGCCGGCTACACGATCCCGGTGCGCACACCGTTCGCCCTGACCGGCAGCGCCACCGACATCGACGGCGATGCGCTCACCTACATGTGGGAACAGAACGACCGTGGCGCCACCGGCACCACCAGCGGCACTGGCCTGGTCAGTAACGTCAAGACCAACGGCCCGCTGTTCCGCCAGTTCGGCACCCGTGCCGTGGTCTCCAGCACCGACACCCTGCTCTACAATTCGCCCGGCGAAAACCACGTGGACGGCAACCCGACCCGCGTGTTCCCGGACATGGCGCAGATCCTGGCCAACAACACCAACGCTGAAACCGGCACCTGCCCGACAGCGTCGGCCACCCCGACCGCGGCCCAGATCGACTGCTTCTCGGAGTACCTGCCGACCGCTGCCTACGTCGGCGCCGCCGGCGTCAACGCGTCCCCGGCCTCGCTGAACTTCAAGCTGACGGCGCGCGACGGCCGCGGCGGTGTCAACAGCGCCACCACGACCCTGACCCTGGCCCCGGCCGCCGGTCCCTTCCTCGTCACCTCGTTCAACAGCAACGTGACGGTGGACGGCGGCAGCACCCAGACCATCACCTGGAGCGTGGCCAACACCAACGTCGCCCCGGTCTCGACCGAGAACGTCAAGATCTCGCTGTCCACTGACGGCGGCCTGACCTTCCCGACCGTGCTGGCGGCAAGCGTGCCGAACAACGGCAGCGCGACCGTCACGCTGCCGACGGTCGTGACCTCCAGCGCACGCATCAAGGTCGAAGCCATCGGCAACGTGTTCTTCGACGTGTCGAACGCCAACTTCGCGATCCAGCAGCCGGTGGTGGTGACGCCGGTGCCGGGCGACGCCGATGGCGACGGCGTGGTCGGCTGCTCGGACCTCGCCATCGTCAAGGCATCGGTCGGCAAGAAACCCGGCCAGGCCGGCTATGACGCCCGCGCCGACGTCAACAAGGACGGCGCGGTCGATGCACGCGACCTGGCCTATGTCAACGCCCGCCTGCCGGCCGGCTCGACCTGCAAGTGAACCGCTTATTTACTGGAGAATCAACGATGACTAGTTGGAAAAAATTCCTTGCAGCGAGCGTGCTGGCTGCCGGCTGCGCCCAGGCCTGGGCCGTGCCGACCCTGACGACCGTGGTCACCCCGGCGCCTGCCACGCCCGGCTCGACCGTCAGCGTCGCCGTGAACATCGCGGACATCGCCGACCTGTACGCCTATAACTTCTCGCTGAGCTTCAACGCGAGCCTGCTGCAGCTGACCGGCTACAGCGCCGGCGCATTCCTGGGCGGACCGGACGACGCCTACTTCGGCGTGGGCGACGCCAGCGCCGGGTTCCTGTCGTATGTCTACGGCGGGGTGACGGGACCCGATGCCGGCATCAGCGGCAGCGGCACGCTGGCCACCTTCACCTTCCAGACGCTCGGCAGCGGCATTTCGGGATTGAATTTCTCGGACGTGCTGTTCGTGAACAGCAGCCCTGACGGCAACGGCGACATCGCCGTGACCGCCGTGAACGGCACGCTGGCGGTGCAGGCGCCGGTGACGCCGCCGACCGGCGACGTGCCGGAACCGGCCAGCTGGATGCTGATCGGCGTGGGCCTGGTGGCTGCGGGGGCGCTGCGCCGCCGCCGCGTGGGTGGCATGGCTGCGCAGGCTTGAACCACTAACTCGTCGTCCCCGCGCAGGCGGGGACCCATGCTGAATAACAGAATTCGGGTATCTGAAACGCTGTATTGTTTCAGGCATGCGACTTCGGAAACTCAGTATGGGTCCCCGCCTCCGCGGGGACGATGTTCATCTGCGACGCGTGAGGCTCATCCGCGAACGTGTCAGACCACGCCGCTATTCCAGATCCTGCATCGATTGTTCGATCCCCACCGCCACATCCTCCAGGAACGCCGCCCCCTTCGCCGACAGCGCGATACCCGGCACCGCCAGCTCGACCAGGCAATTCAGCGCCTGCCGGAACCATTCCATGTCCGTCCCCATCAGCGGCAGCGCATGCGCATCGATCAGGTAGTGGACGGCGCGGGTCAGCAGGGCCGTGTCGCGGCCGTTGCCGGCCACCAGCGCGGCGAAGTCCGCGGCTTCCGCCTCGAACCGGGACGCCAGCGTTTCCAGGATGTCGCGCGACACCTGCGGCTGGCCGGAAGCCAGCACCACGTGGGCCAGCTCTTCGCAGGCCTCGCGCAGGCCAGGCACGTGAATAGGGTCGTTCATCACTGCGCCGCCCAACCCCCATCCATGTTCCAGGCCACGCCGCGCACCTGGTCCGCCACCGGCGAGCAGAAGAACACCGCCAGCGCCCCCAGCTCTTCCGGCGTGACGAATTCGCCCGACGGCTGCTTTTCCATCAGCAGCGCCTTCTTGGCCTGCTCGTTCGACACGCCTTCGCGCGCCGCGCGGTCGTCGACCTGTTTTTGCACCAGCGGCGTCAGCACCCAGCCCGGGCAGATCGCGTTGCAGGTCACGCCGGTCTGGGCGTTTTCCAGCGCGGTAACCTTGGTGAAGCCGACCAGGCCGTGCTTGGCCGCCACGTAGGCCGACTTGGCGGCTGAGCCGACCAGGCCGTGCACCGAGGCCAGGTTGATGATGCGGCCCCAGTTCTTCTGCTTCATGTGGGGCAGGGCCAGGCGGGTGGTGTGGAAGGCCGAGGACAGGTTGATGGCGATGATCGCATCCCATTTCTCGGGCGGGAAATCCTCGACGTTGGCGACGTGCTGGATGCCGGCATTGTTGACCAGCACATCGACGCCGCCGAACTTTTCGCCGGCAAAGGCCATCATCGCCTCGATCTCGGCTGGCTTCGACATGTCGGCGTTGTGGTAGGCGGTCTGCACGCCGAATTCCTGGCCGATGTCGGTGTACAGCTTCTCGATCTGCTGGGCGTCGCCGAAGCCGTTGAAGACGATGTTGGCGCCCTGTTCGGCCAGCGCGCGTGCCATGCCGAGGCCGATGCCCGACGTGGAGCCGGTGACCAGGGCGGTTTTGCCGCTCAGTAAGGTTGCGCTTGATAAGCTGGATTTCATGGGTTCCTCGTTCGTGTAATTGGGCATATGGAGGGCTGTGTCGGGTCATCCTGGCCAGACTTGGTAGAATTCTAATCGCTCCGCCAGTTAAAATGTTGGCGGCCGACTAATGTGCGAGGTGCACCGTGCGTCGTGCAGATCGAGAATGGACTACCAGATGAGCGAACCAAGGCTGTCATCCGTGCAATGCAGCTCGCCGGCCGGCCTGCATCGTATGGCGTACAAGGAGTGGGGCGACCCGGCGAACCCGCATGTGCTGGTGTGCGTGCACGGGGTGACGCGCGTGGCCGACGATTTCGATGCGCTGGCGCGCGCCCTGTGCGACCGCTACCGGGTCGTGTGCCCGGACGTTGTCGGGCGCGGCCGTTCCGGACGCCTGCGCGACCCGGCGTATTACACGGTGCCGCAGTACGTGGCCGACATGGTGACCCTGGTCGCCCGTGTCACGGCCAACAACGCCGACGAGCGCGTGCACTGGTTCGGCACGTCGATGGGCGGCCTGATCGGCATGATCCTTGCATCGTTCGAAGACAGCCCGATCGAACGGCTGGTGCTGAACGATATCGGCCCGGTGCTCGATCCGGTGGCGATGGCGCGCATCGGCGACTACATCGGCCAGGACCTGCGCTTCCCGAGCTTCGACGCCGGCGCCGCCTTCGTTCGCGAAGTGTCGAGTGCCTTCGGCCCGCACAGCGACGAGCAGTGGCACAAGCTGGCCAGCGACGTGCTGGTGCAGGCCCCGGACGGCGCCTGGACGCGCCACTACGACCCGGGCCTGGCCAAGCCCTTCGCCGCGATCACGCCGGAACGCGCGCAACAGGACGAAGCCCAGCTGTGGGCCGCCTACGACGCGATCCGCTGCCCGACGCTGCTGGTGCGCGGCGAGCTGTCCGACCTGCTGTCGCGCGCGACGGCCGAGGAAATGAAGCGGCGCGGGCCGCGGCCGGAACTGGTGGAGCTGCCCGGCGTCGGCCATGCGCCGACCTTCCTGCAGCCCGACCAGATCGCACTGGCGCTGCGCTTCCTGACTGCTTGAGCCAGGACTGAATTTTTAGCTTTTTTTGTGTAACACGACTAGAGAAACCATGGAAATCAAACGACTGCACGTAGGCAAACGCCTGTCCGAAATCACCATCCACAACGGCACCGTCTACCTGGCCGGCCAGATCGCCGAAAATACGTCCGAGGACATCGTCGGCCAGACCCGCGAAGTGCTGGGGCACGTCGACCGCCTGCTGGCGGAAGCCGGCAGCGACAAGACCCGCATCCTGTCGGCGCAGATCTACATCGCCGACATGGCCGACTTCCCCGGCATGAACACCGTGTGGGACGAGTGGGTCGTGCCGGGCAATACGCCGCCGCGCGCCACCGTGGAAGCGAAGCTGGCCAACCCCGCGTGCCTGGTCGAGGTCGTGATCGTCGCGGCCCAGCCGTAAGGCGCGCCCATGGTATCGATTGCCGCGCTCGGCGACGCCAGCACGCAACTGCTGCACGGTCTCGGTCCGGACGACTGCGCGCGCGTCCAGACCGCCCTCGACTTT
The DNA here is from genome assembly GCF_034659755.1 of Massilia phyllosphaerae. Taxonomy (NCBI): domain Bacteria; kingdom Pseudomonadati; phylum Pseudomonadota; class Betaproteobacteria; order Burkholderiales; family Oxalobacteraceae; genus Massilia; species Massilia phyllosphaerae. The sequence goes on along the minus strand of NZ_JAXSQX010000005.1, from coordinate 256,846 downwards.
GCCGCCGAGGCGTATGGCGACCGCGTCACCGCCTGGGGCCAGGGCGCCTTCGAGTTCTCGCTCGGGGTGGCGGGCACGCTCGCCGTGCTGCGCGCCGATGCCGAGACCCGCATGGCCGGCCTGCTGTTCGAGCTGTGCATGGCCGACCCGCTCCAGGCCGAGAAGCTGGAAGACCGCTTCAGCCGCGAAGTCTCGGACATGGTGCGCGGCGTGCACCAGTTGATCCGCCTGCGCGACCTGACGGCCGCTCAGGCGCCGGTGGGGCGCGGCAAGAATGCGCAGCAGCAGGCCATGGCGCAGGTGGAAACCCTGCGCAAGATGCTGCTGGCGATGGCGTCCGACATGCGCGTGGTGCTGGTGCGGCTGGCATCGTGTGTCGTCAGCCTGCGCTATTTCGCCGAGCAGAAACGCTTCGACGAGATGACCCATAACTACGGCCGCGAAGTGCTGGACCTGTACGCGCCGCTGGCGAATCGCCTCGGCATCTTCCAGCTCAAGTGGGAGCTGGAAGACCTGTCCTTCCGCATGATCGACCCCGACACCTACAAGCGCATCGCCAAGATGCTCGAAGAAAAGCGCATGCTGCGCGAAAGCTTCGTGCAATCGGCGATCACGCGCCTCGAGGACGAGCTGGCGGCGGCCGGCATCAAGGCCGAAGTCAGCGGCCGCCCGAAACACATCTACAGCATCTGGAAGAAGATGCGCGGCAAGGAGCTCGATTTCTCCGGGCTGTATGACGTGCGCGCCTTCCGCGTGATCGTCGCCGACGTGCGCACCTGCTACACGGTGCTCGGCCTGGTGCACAACATCTGGACGCCGATCCCGAAGGAATTCGACGATTACATCTCGCGGCCGAAGCCGAACGGCTACCAGTCGCTGCACACGGTGGTGAACGCAGACGACGGCCGCCCGCTCGAGGTGCAGATCCGCACTCCGGAAATGCACAACCTGGCCGAAAACGGCGTCGCCGCGCACTGGCGCTACAAGGAAGAGGGCGGCTCCAACTTCAAGAGCCAGGAGTACGACGAAAAGATCGCCTGGCTGCGCCAGCTGCTGGCCTGGAAGAGCGAAGTGGCCGACGCCGTCACCGGCGCCGGCGACGAGGAACTGCAGCGCGAGTGGGTCGAAAAGCTGAAGTCGACCACGCTCGACGACCGCATCTTCGTGCTGACGCCGCAAGCGCGCGTGCTGGAGCTGCCGGTGGGCGCCACCCCGATCGACTTCGCCTACCACCTGCACAGCGAAGTCGGCCACCGCTGCCGCGGCGCCCGCATCGACGGCGTGATGGTGCCGCTGAACACGGCACTCAAGAACGGCCAGACCTGCGAGATCATCACCGCCAAGGGTCCGGCCGGCAGCGCCGGTCCGTCGCGCGACTGGCTCAGTCCCGGCTACACGGTCAGCAGCCGCACCCGTACCAAGATTCGGGCCTGGTTCCATGCGCAGGAACTGGAAGAGACCCTGGCCAACGGCCGCGCGCTGGTCGAAAGATCGCTGCAACGCGAGGGCAAGACCGCGGTCAACCTGGAAGCGCTGGCGCACAAGCTGGGCTTCGCCAAGGTCGACGACCTGTTCATCAGCGTGGCCAAGGAGAAGTTCAGCCTGCGCCACGTGGAAGCCGCGCTGCACGAATCGGCCGAACCGGCGCCGCAGGCCGAAGACGCGGCCGTGGTCAACAAGAGCCGCGCCTCGAGCGTGGAGCAGGGTGCCAAGTCGGGCGTGCTGGTGGTCGGCACCGAAGGCCTGATGACGATGCTGGCCAAGTGCTGCAAGCCGGCGCCGCCGGACCCGATCGTCGGCTTCGTCACGCGCGGCAAGGGCGTGTCGATCCACCGCGCCAGCTGCAAGAACTTCGCCGAGATGGCGTCCAAGGCGCCGGAACGCGTGCTCGACACCGAATGGGGCAGCACCGGCAAGGAGACGGTCTACCCGATCGATATCTTCATCCTGGCCAGCGACCGCCAGGGCCTGCTGCGCGACATCTCGGAAGTGCTGACGCGCGAGAAGATCAACGTCATCGGCGTCAACACCCAGAGCAGCAAGGGTACCGCGCGCATGGTGTTCACGGCCGAGATCAGCTCGACCGGGCAGCTGCAGAAGGCGCTGGCGGCGATCGGGGAAGTGGGCGGCGTGCAGGAAGCAAGGCGCCAGTAGGGTGGACGGCTCAACCTGTACAGGCGGAATCACCCTTATGCAAACGCCGTCCACGCGTGAAGCATGCATCATGTTGGCCGTGGGTTGCCTCTCCATGAGCCCCAATAACCGAGCCATGTGACCATGTCCATCACTGCACTCCTGTACATCAAGCCGCGCCACTGGGGCGTGCACGCCGCCCGCTGGCTGGCCGGCTGGTGGCACATGCTGCACCTGGGCGCGGTGGCGCTGGTGATGGCGCTGTCGCCCTCGACCTACAACCGCGCCAACCGCCTGGCCACGGCGCGCCACATCTACGCCAGCACCTGGCAGGTGCTGCCCTGGTTCACGATGCTCACCGCACTGGTCAGCCTGGTCGTGATCCGCATCGTGCTGGTCACGGCCCAGAGCTACGGCCTGTCGCGCTATGCGCTGGAGATGGTGGTGCGGGTGCTGGTGCTGGAATTGATTCCGCTGTCGGCCGCGCTGTTCGCCGCGCTGCGCGCCGGCATGGCCTTCGACGCCGCCGCCATGGGCTTGGCCAGGGCGGGTGTACCGGCCCAGGTGGCGACCGAGGAAACCCTGCACCGCGTGCGGCGCGACCTGGTGCCGCAGGTGTTCGCCAATGCCTTTTCAGTGCTCAGCCTGGCCATGGTCAGCAGCGTGATCGTGCTGGTGCTGGCCTACCTGAACGTGTACGGCCTGTCGCCCTGGGGCATCCCCGACTACACGCGTACCGTGGGCAGGGTGTTCGACCCGGTCGTCACCGCCGGCTTCGTGTTCAAGACCGTGCTGTTTGGGCTGGCCGTGGCGGTGATCCCGAGCGCCGCGCTGCTCGAACTGCTGCGCCATGCGCGCCGCCACCGCTCCAGCGTGCAGCCGGGCGCGCTGCGCCTGCTGTTCGTGCTGCTGCTGATCGAGGCCGGTTCGCTGGTCCTCAAATACATCTAACCAGAAAGGACGCCGATGGCCGATCCCGTCACCACGCCCGCCGCCCCTGCCGCCCCCGACGAGCCGAAGCACGTCGAAGCCAAGGCCCTGATCCTGCTGGTCGCCATCGGCGCCCTGATCGCCGCCTTCGTGCTGTACGTGATGTACGCGCGCGGCGTATTCGAGCAAACCCAGACGCTGACCCTGGTGGCCGACAATTCCGAAGGCGTGATCCCCGGCATGGACATGACCTTCGCCGGCTTCCCGATCGGGCGCGTGCGCCAGGTCAGCCTGGGGGCGGACGGCAAGGTCAACATCCGGGTCGACATCTCGCGCGACGACGCCAAGTGGCTGCGCACCACCAGCGTGTTCACGCTCGAGAGCAGCGTGGTCGGCGAGACCCGGCTGCGCGCCTTCAGCGGCATCCTGACCGACCCGCCGCTGCCGGACAATGCCCAGCGCCCGGTGCTGCGCGGCGACGCCAGCGCGGAGATCCCACGCCTGCTGGCCAACGCGCGCACGCTGCTGGAAAACCTGACCACCCTGACCCAATCCGGCTCCTCGATCGACAACACGCTGGCCAACGTCGAGACCCTGAGCGGCCGCCTGACCGGCAAGTACGGCGTGCTCGGCACGGCACTGGGCGGCGACCTTGAGGCGCAGAAGCTGCTGCAGACGCTGCAACGGGTCGACACCCTGCTGGCCAAGACCGACCAGCGCGTCTTCGGCAAGAACGGCGTGATGGACGATACCCAGGCCGCGGTGCGCGAACTGAACGGCATGCTGGCCGACGCCCGCACGACGCTGCAGAAAGTCGACGCCGTGCTGGTCGAAGCCCAGGCGGTCGGCGCCAACGCGCGCGTCGCAACCCAGGACCTGGGCCGGCTGCGCGGCGAAGTCGACGCCAGCTTGCGCAAGGTCAACCGGCTGGTCGACCAGATCAACCGCAAATGGCCATTCAAGAGCGAATCGGAGATCAAGCTGCCATGAAGCCCCTCTATGTGATGTGTGCGCTGGCGCTGGCCCTGGCCGGGTGCGCCAGCAAGCCCCAGCCGCCGAGCTGGCAGCCGAATGCGCGCGATGCGCTGGATGGCTACACCGACGCCTGGCTGAAAGGCGACACCCTCGCCGCCGACGCCGAGTTCGCGCGGGCGCGGCGCGAGACCGCCAGCACCGGCCGCTTCGACCGCGTCGCCCAGGCCGAACTGGTGCGCTGCGCGGTACAGGTGGCGGCGCTGGAGACCGATTGTCCCGGCTTCGGCGCGATCGCCGCAGAAGCGACGCCGGCGCAGCGCGCCTATGCGGCCTACCTCGAGGGCCGCTGGCAGGGGCTGGATGCCGCGTTGCTGCCGGCGCAGCACCGGCCGGTGGTGGCAAGCGGCACGCTGGCCGGCGTGGCCGATCCGCTGGCGCGCCTGGTGGCGGCCGGTGCCCTGCTGCGCGCGGGGCGGATCGCGCCGGGCGATATCGGCGTGCCGGTGGAGACGGCGTCGGAACAGGGCTGGCGGCGGCCGCTGCTGGCCTGGCTCGGCGTGCAGGAGAAGCGGGCGCAGGCGGCGGGGGATGCGGCGGCTGTCGAGCGGGTGCGCAAGCGGATGGCGCTGGTGGCCGAGTACTAAGCAAGCCTTGGGACTTCCTTCTATGCCAAAACTTTCGCAAGGCGATTTCATCAGGCTGATCGACGTCGACTACTCAGCCGCTGTCTATACCGACTGGTTGAATTCTCGAGAAGCCGGTTCTGGAGATATCGCACTGGTCGAAGAGGTTTTCACGGAGGGACCATTGTGCGTGGTGTGCCTCTTGTGCGAACCACGCGAGGGTTTTCTGGAATGGCGCGCCTCATTCCACGAAGCGCAACTGACCTACGAATTGCTTGTCGACCGACCGCCGTATCCCCAGCTGCCGAACAAAGAATCCGGGAAGGGCAGTTCCGAGGAAACCAAGGAAACTCAACATACTTTGCCGGAATCGCCAGGCATCGACCCGTCCTGGCCGACCAGGAAGGCCGTGATACAACGGTTGCGCGATCATTTGCGCGACCATTTGAGTGACCATTTCCCCCGCACGAACCTCGCCATCACCCAGTACAATGCCCGGCTCGATACCGACAATCCCGTAAATGTGGTCGAGAACATAAGCTATGTGCAAGCAGGACATGGCTTCGAGGCCGAAGCGATTGCGCTGGCCATGGAGGGGAAATCCTGGCTGTCTAATCTGGCGCAGGCGGCAGACTATCTGCTGTTCGCCTACAAGCTCGACTTCTTTTGGCACGAAAACTTCAGGAAGCTCTACCCCGACCATCCGCATGGACTGCACCTGTTCAGCGTGAAAGGTGCAACCGAAGCCATGGCTTATGCCATGATGCTTGGGTGGAAGCACGAGGCCGTTTATTGTGGTTATCTGATACACGCTGCGCTCAATCGCCAGCACTACCTGATACTGTCCTACGAAAATGAACACCGGCGCGCGCATGCGTTCATGCTTCGCCTGTTCGCCGATTGGATGGGCGACGTGTCGCATCACTGGCCACCTTACGCCTACGATGACCCTATTTACAACGGCTTGATCGCACACTGGCGCAAGGCCGACGCCGCCGCACTGCTGCCTTGGCTGATCGCTGCCTGTGACCGCCATACCCATCAGGCGAGACGGGAAAAAACCCGCACGTTCTACGATTTCGGAACACCGGTCCTGGCACGCCTGCCCATCGAGATTGTATTTTTGTTGCGATTAAGGAAATTGTTTGGATTGGATATGCCGGTTATCGACCATCCCCTGATGGCGGCGCCATTCGACCAGTTGCCTGAGCCGCAGCCGCAGCCCGAACCGAACGAGCAGATGCAAGGAACACTCGCGCGGGCAAGGGAGGACTGGCCTATGTTCGACCGTATGAACAGTCTTGAGACCATTAAGGCATTGGCCGGCTCCGGGCGCAACGACAAGGTCCCGTGAACAAAGTGTTGCATTCATGGCATCAGCGTTTGTCATTGTGATGCAATATCGATATGATCGACACCCCACTCAACCGAACCCGAAGGAGGCAATCATGCAAAACGTATCCGCCCACAATGCCTCTACTTTCTGGGTCGGTGCCGTCGCATAGGTCAACGCTTAAAAACCTAAGCTCGTCTCGCTCCCGGAATTCTTCACTATGAATACGGGAAAGAAATGGGAAATTTCATCTCATCGGTTGCCGATCGCGCAACCGTCGTCGCCTCGCCACGCCTGTGGCTCGAAGGCGCAGCAATTCAACAACTGATTAAGACATCGCAGCTGCCGGGCATGGTCCGTGCCGTCGGGATGCCGGATCTGCATCCCGGCCGCGGTTATCCGGTCGGCGCCGCCTTCTTCAGCGTCGGGCGCTTTTATCCAGCGCTGGTCGGCAGCGACATCGGTTGCGGCGTGTCCGTGTGGAGCACCGACCTGCCGGTGGCCAAGCACAAACTGGACAAGCTCGACCGCCTGATCGGCAACCTCGACGGGCCGATCGAGGAAGGTGAACGCGAGCGCATCGCGGGGGCCTTCCCGGAAGCGGAACAGCGCCTGCAGAGGCTCGCAGCAACGCTGTCGAGCGCCGGGCTGGATGCGAAGCACCTGCGCGGCGCCGGCACGATCGGCCGCGGCAATCACTTCGCCGAAATCCAGCGTCTCGAGCGCCTGGTCGACGGCGCCGGGTTGCCGGAGGCGCTGGCCGACGCCAAGCGCCTCAAGCTGGTGGTGCACAGCGGCTCGCGCGGCCTGGGCGAAAGCATCCTGCGCGACCATGTTGACGCCTTCGGCCATGAAGGTCTCGATGAAGACAGCGATGCGGCCCGTGCCTACCTGGCGCGCCATGCGGCGGCGGTCGCGTTCGCCGAGACCAACCGCTGGCTCATCGCGGCGCGGATCTGCGTGCGGCTGGGGATGAAGGCGGTGCAGCAGGTCGACATCAACCACAACACCGTCACCTGGGAACGCTTCGACGCACAGGACGGCTGGGTCCACCGCAAGGGTGCCACGCCGATGGCCGGCGACCTGGTGCTGATCCCGGGCTCGCGCGACCACCTGAGCTACCTGGTGGCGCCGCTTGCCGAAGCCGCGTCGTCCAGTCTCGGTTCGCTGGCGCATGGCGCGGGACGCAAATGGGGGCGCGCCGACTGCAAGGGGCGGCTCGAGAAATCCGGCCTGCTCAAGGACCTCGGCAAGGGCGCGCTCGGCAGCCGCATCATCTGCAACGACAAGGACCTGGTGTTCGAGGAAGCGGGGGCGGCCTACAAGCCGATCGACACCGTCATGGCCAGCCTGGCCGGTGCCGGCCTGGTCAAGGTGGTGGCCGAGTTCCGTCCGGTACTGACCTACAAGACCCGCGGGGAGTGCTGCTGATGGCGATCCTGTTGCAGATATCGGCCAACACCGGGCCGGCGGAGTGCTGCCTGGGCGTGGTCAAGATGCTGGCGCACGTCGAGGCGGCAGCCGCCAAGGCGGGCCTGGCGCTGTCTCTCGTCGAGGAGGTGCAGGGCGAGCGCCTCGGGACCTTGCGCTCCGTGCTGGTGGCACTTGAAGGCGAGGAGGGTGCTTGCCGCCGGTTCGCGCAGCGCCACGCCGGCACCGTGCTGTGGACCTGTCCCAGCCCCTACCGTCCCGCTCACGCCAGGAAGAACTGGTACCTCGACGTGGCCATGTTCGAGCCGCCGTGCGAGGCCTTCGGCAACGAGGTCGTGATCGAGACGATGCGCGCGTCCGGACCCGGCGGGCAGCACGTCAACAAGACCGAGACGGCGGTGCGCGCGACGCATGTGGCGACCGGGCTGTCGGTGAAGGTCGGCGGTTCGCGCAGCCAAAGCGCGAACAGGGCGGCGGCACTGGCCCTGTTGAACGCCAGGCTGCAGGCGCAGGCGGATGCCGGACAGGCACGCGGCAAGTCCGAGCGCCGGGCGCGTCATTTGGCGCGCGCGGGCGGCAGCGTGGTCCGGCATTTCACCGGACCGCGGTTCGTGGAGAGCTGAAGTGGCTGCGGCGCGTGTCAGGTATCGCGCTGCTTCGACACGCGCCGCAAAATCGACAGGATGACAAAGGCAAACACCGCGCTGACGATCGCCGACGACTCGCGCCCCATGCCGGCGGCGACGCCGATCGCCGCCGTGGTCCAGACGCTGGCCGCCGTGGTCAGGCCGTGGATGTCCTTGCTGTTATGCTGCTTGAGGATGGCGCCGGCACCGAGGAAGCCGATGCCGGCCGTGACGCCCTGCAGCACGCGCGACAGGTCTTCGATCTCCATGCCGGCCTGGACCGGAATCAGCACGAACAGCGCGCAGCCGAGCGAGACCAGCATGTGGGTGCGCAGGCCGGCCGGGGAGCCGATCGATTCGCGCTCATAGCCGAGCAGGCCGCCCAGCGTCATCGCCACCAGCAGGCGCAGTACGATCCGCGTGATGTCCTCGGCGTTGCCGAGGTCCGAAAATTCTTCTACCGTGGTTGCCCAGATCCGTTCCCACACTCCCTGACTCCTCCCATTGCCAAGGCTCGATGATGCCAGTACGGGGCGCCGGGCGGCGCCCTATAGTCGAGGGCTGGCGGGTTGCGCCGAGGGGGCTAGAACTTCAGCTGGTCCAGCGTCTTGCCGCCTGCCAGCGCATCCGCCACCCATTTCGGCTGGCGCCCGCGGCCGCTCCAGGTCTGGCTGGCGTCGTCGGGGTTGCGGTAGCGCGGCAGGACGGCGGCACCGTCCAGCAGCTTCTCGGTCGGCAGGCCGGCGCCGCGCGCAATCGTCATGATGCGTTCGCGCGCCTCGGCCACGTCGCGCCGCTGGCGCTCCTGGATCGCCTGGCCGACCTCGAACAGCAAACCCTTCAGCTCGCCGAGGTTGTAGTCGGACAAGTCGATGCCCGGTGCCTGCTCGGGATTGGCCGTCTTTGCCATCATGCCGCCCGGTGCAGCGCCAGCGGGCTGGCGGCCATGGCCGCGCGCAGGGCCGGCGGCAGGCGGTTGTGGATGTGGGTGGCGGCGCGTGCGGCCTGGCCGGTCGCCACCGCGATCTGGTTCAGGCCGACCGTCACGTCGCCGATGGCATACAGGCCCGGCACCGCGGTGGCGCCATGGCTGTCGACCACCAGTTCGTCGCAATTAGCGGTTTCGGCGCCCAGCTTGGCGGCGAGGCCGGAGCGCGCGTTTTCGCCCAGCATCGGGTAGAACACGTCGGCCGCATGATCGTTGCCGTCGGCGGTGTGCATCACCGGCTTCATGGCGGCGTCCAGCGTCACGGACAGCAGCGGCGAATCGATGTAGCGCACGCCGGCGGCGTCCAGGCGGCGGCGGTCGTCGTCGGTCAGGATCGACGCAGGTCCGCGCTCGAACAGCGTCACGTCGGCGCTGAAGGTGCGCATGAACAGGGCATGGCCGACCGGATTGACTTCGGCGGTGGCGACGGCGATGCGCTTGTCCATCACGTCGAAACCGTCGCACACCGGACACAGGCGTACCGAGCCGAAGGCGACCGCCTCGCGCCAGTTCTCGACCGGCAGGCCGACGTCGGCCACGCCGGTGGCCAGCAGCACGGTCAGCGAACGGATATGGGTGATCTCGCCGTCGGCTGCGTCTTCCGGCACGTAGTCCGCAACAAAATGGCCGTCCTCGATGCGCAGGTCGAGGATCTCGCCCGGCATCACCGAGCCGCCGTAGCGTTCCAACTGTGCCGTCAGGTTGCCGAGCAGGGCATGGCCGGGCACGCCTTCGGGGAAGCCGGGATAGTTGTGCGAAACAGGGATCAGGCGCAGGCGGCTGTTGCCCTTGTCGACCAGGGCGACGTTGCGCGTGAAGCGGCGCAGGTAGATGGCCGCGGTCAGGCCGCCGGGGCCGCCGCCGATGATCAGGGTGTCGTAGACGTGGGATAAGCTTGGCATGTTTTCATTATCCACAAGCCGCCCCCGCGCGTCCTGTCGGCGTGGCACCCGCTGCCGGGTCGGACCCGGCTTACATATTACTGTCGAGTTATGGGCATGCGACTCAGTGGTTATGCGTCTCGGGCTGCAGCGTGACGTGATCGATGCCGTGCTTGTCGAGCAGCATGGCCCGCACCGCCTGCAGCACGTCCGGCCAGCGTGCCATGTTTTCGATCTGCAGGTGGCCGATCAGGGCCGGCTCGCCGGGCGACATGTCCCACACATGCAGGTCGTGCACCGAGATCACACCCGGCACCTTCCCCAGGTCGGCGCCCACTTGCAGGTAGTCAATCTGGGCCGGCACGCCCTCCATCAGGAAGTGATACGACTCGCGCAAAATGCCGGCGGTCGAGCGCAGGATCAGCAGCGACACGAAGATCGACAGGATCGGGTCGATCCGCACCCAGCCGGTCAGGTGGATGATGGCGCCGGCGGCGATGGCCGCGATCGAGCCGAGCAGGTCGCCCAGTACGTTGACCAGGGCGGCGCGCGTGTTGATGCTCTGCTCGCCGCGCGACAGCACCCAGGCCACCAGGATGTTGATGGCGGCGCCAATCGAGGCGACCACGAACACGATGCCGCCGCCGACGGCTTCCGGATGTACCAGGCGCTTGCCGGCTTCGTACACGATCCAGCACACCAGCAGCAGCATGGCCAGGCTGTTGACGAAGGCGGCCAGCGCCTCGGCGCGCACGAAGCCGAACGAGTGGCGCGCCGATGGCGGGCGCTTGGCGATGAACTGGGCCATCAGGGCCAGGCCGAGGGCGGCGGCGTCGGTCGTCATGTGGCCGGCGTCGGAGATCAGCGCCAGCGAATTCGACATGAAGCCGGTGACCGCTTCGATCACGGCGAACAGCAGGGTCAGCCCGAGCGCAATCGCCAGCGCCCCCTGGCTGCGGCCCTCGATGGTATGGGCGTGCCGGGCGTCGCCGTCGAGGTGGGCGTGCAGGTGGGCGGAGGAGGCGGGTTGCTGGGACATGGGGAGGCAGGTCATCAAAATAAACAGCAGGAAGTATACCTGCAGGGTGGGGCGCCAAGTCCGCGCCGATGCCGGTTTGCTCATCAATTCGTGCGTGCCTTGCATAACCGGCGCCGACTCCCTATAATAGCGGCACACGGGCGGTTAGTTCAGCTGGTTAGAATACTTGGTCGACATCCAAGGGGTCGCAGATTCGAATTCTGCACCGCCCACCAGAACATCTCGGGAGCTTCACAATTCCCATATGTAAGAGCGAGAAAGGCATCCACGGTTATGACACCGCGAACTACAACTTGGTTGTGGGGGAATCGCTAGACGCGGTTTGGTGTGCTTTTGTCTCAAAAAAGCTCTACAACACTGAAATAAACGCGCCTGGTGCGCGTTTTTTTTCGTCCCGACATTTTTAGTTTCAATTCTTTTAATCATTTCATTTACTTAGCGGGCGCGACAGGGCGCCGACAAGGAGATCAAGATGCTGAACGTGCGACTCCCCGACGGCTCCAGCCGTCAATTCGAAGGACCGGTCACGGTTGCCCAGGTGGCACAGAATATTGCCCCGAGCCTGGGCAAGGCCGCGCTGGCCGGCAAGGTCAACGGTAAAGTGGTCGATACCTCGTTCCTGATCGAGTCCGACGCCGACCTGGCGATCGTCACCGACCGCGATCCGGAAGGCCTGGACGTGATCCGTCACTCGACCGCCCACTTGCTGGCGTATGCCGTCAAGGAACTGTTCCCGGAAGCCCAGGTCACGATCGGCCCGACCATCGAGAACGGCTTCTACTATGACTTCTCGTACAAGCGTCCGTTCACCCCGGAAGACTTGACCGCGATCGAAAAGAAGATGGCCGAGCTGGCCAAGAAGGACGAGCAGGTTACCCGCAGGGTGCTGCCGCGCGACGAAGCCGTTGCCTATTTCAAATCGATCGGCGAAGACTACAAGGCCGAGATCATCGCCTCGATTCCGGCGAATGAGGACGTGTCGCTGTATTCGGAAGGCGGTTTCACCGACCTGTGCCGCGGCCCGCACGTGCCGTCGACCGGCAAGCTGAAAGTGTTCAAGCTGATGAAGCTGGCCGGCGCCTACTGGCGCGGCGACGCCAAGAACGAAATGCTGCAGCGTATCTACGGCACCGCCTGGGCCAAGAAGGAAGACCAGGAGCAATACCTGCACATGCTGGAAGAAGCCGAAAAGCGCGACCACCGCAAGCTCGGCAAGCAGCTCGACTTCTTCCACTTCCAGGACGAAGCGCCGGGCCTGATTTTCTGGCACCCGAAAGGCTGGACCATCTGGCAGCAGATCGAGCAGTACATGCGCAAGACCTACCAGATCACCGGCTACAACGAAGTCAAGGCGCCGCAGATCATCGACGTCAGCCTGTGGCAAAAGACCGGTCACTGGGACAACTACCGTGAAAACATGTTCACGACCGAGTCCGAGAACCGTACCTACGCGCTCAAGCCGATGAATTGCCCGGGCCACGTGCAGATCTATAACGCCGGCCTGCGTTCATACCGCGACCTGCCGCTGCGCTACGGCGAGTTCGGCCAGTGCCACCGCAACGAATCGTCGGGCGCGCTGCACGGCCTGATGCGCGTGCGCGGCTTTACCCAGGACGACGGTCACGTGTTCTGTACCGAAGAGCAGATCGCGCCGGAAGTGGTGGCTTTCCACGCTCAGGCGATGCAGGTGTACGAGGACTTCGGTTTCGACAACATCGACGTCAAGATCGCGCTGCGTCCGGAAAACCGCATCGGTTCCGACGAAGTCTGGGACCAGGCCGAGGAAGCGCTGCGTTCTGCGCTGCGCGGCTGTGGCGTGGAATGGACCGAACTGCCGGGCGAGGGTGCCTTCTACGGTCCGAAGATCGAGTACCACCTGAAGGACAGCCTCGGCCGTCCGTGGCAGGTCGGCACCATGCAGGTCGACTTCTCGATGCCGGGTCGCCTCGGTGCCGAATATGTATCGGAAGACAATACCCGCAAGGTGCCGGTGATGCTGCACCGCGCGATCGTCGGTTCGATGGAACGCTTCATCGGTATCCTGATCGAGAACTATGCCGGCGCGCTGCCGCTGTGGCTGGCGCCGGTGCAGGTCGCCCTCTTGAATATTTCGGATGCGCAAGCATCTTATGTGAAAGAGGTGGAATCCCGTCTGAAAGCCGCCGGTTTGCGTGTTCACGCTGATTTGCGGAACGAGAAGATTACCTATAAAATTCGCGAGCATTCCGTCCAAAAACTGCCGTACATCCTCGTTGTCGGTGATAAAGAGCGGGATGCCAACACTGTGGCCGTTCGCGCGCGCGGCAATGTCGACCTGGGCGTGATGTCCGTCGATGCGCTGCTGGAACGCCTCCTGGGCGAGGTGGCATCCAAGGCGAAGTGATCTTTCCCGCCTTGAGGAACGGCCGAACATAATCAACTACCAAAGGAAACAAAATAGCTACTGACAAGTCTTCAAATCGCATCAATGGCGAAATCACCTATCCGGAAATGCGTCTGAACGGTGTGGACAACGAGCCGCTGGGCATTGTGAGCCTGGCCGAAGCGTTCCGTCTGGCTGAAGAAGCGAACGTCGACCTCGTGGAAATCGCGCCGAACGCGACTCCGCCGGTCTGCCGTCTCATGGACTACGGCAAGTTCAAGTATTCGGAGCAGAAGAAACAGCACGAAGCGAAGCTGAAGCAGAAGATCATCCAGGTCAAGGAAATCAAGTTCCGTCCGGGTACGGACGAGGGTGATTACAGCATCAAGCTGCGCAACCTGATCAAGTTCCTGGAAGAGGGTGACAAGACCAAGATCACCCTGCGTTTTCGCGGCCGTGAAATGGCCCACCAGGATATCGGCCAGCGCATGCTGGAGCGTCTGCGCGGCGACCTCGAGCCGTATGGCGTGGTCGAGCAGTTTCCGAAGCTGGAAGGCCGCCAGATGATCATGGTCGTCGGTCCGAAGAAGAAAAAGTAAGCTTCTGCGCGGCACGGCGTTCGCCGTGACGCCTGGATAGAGTGGGGCCGGTGACAGGCCGCGGGGTGATCCTGCGGCCTGTCACCGGCCTATTCTCATTTCCTCCGCCGTTGCGCGGCGCAGTCAAGCGCAGGTCGAACCATTCCTCCGGAATCAAACCTGTGGTAGAATCTGCGGTTCCCGTTTCGAGAGATGCGGGAATGCAAGACTGTAGTGGACTCGCTTCCGCTGCAGAAACAAGTGAAAGCAGGCATCCAAGAGCAGCGTTGCTGCCACCTGCAATCCTGTTACATATGAGGCTGCCTATAAAAGGGCAGATGACTATGCCGAAAATGAAAACCAAAAGCTCCGCGAAAAAGCGTTTTCGCGTGCGTCCGGGTGGTACCGTCAAATCGGGTATGGCGTTCAAGCGTCACATCCTGACCAAGAAGACCACCAAGAACAAGCGTCAGCTGCGTGGCACCCGTAACATCAATGCATCGGACGTCACGAGCGTCTACCGCATGATGCCGTCGGCCGTCTAATCTCACACTAAGGAGCGAATATGCCTCGAGTAAAACGTGGGGTTACTGCACGTGCCCGTCACAAGAAGGTTCTTGAACTTGCCAAAGGCTACCGTGGCCGTCGCAGCAAGGTATTCCGTATTGCCAAGCAAGCAGTCATGCGCGCTGGCCAGTACGCTTACCGCGACCGCCGCAACAAGAAGCGCGTTTTCCGCGCACTGTGGATCACCCGTATCAACGCCGCTGCGCGTTCGCATGGCGTGACCTACAGCGCATTCATGAACGGCCTGAAGAAAGCCGCGATTGAACTGGACCGTAAAGTCCTGGCCGACATGGCTGTCAACGACAAGCCGGCATTTGCCGCTATCGTGAACACCGTCAAGGCACAAGTCGCTGCTGCTTAATCGCTGAGCGAACCATAGCGCCGCAGCGATGCGGCGCAAAAAGGACGGGGCAAAGGTTTCACGACCGATGCCCTGTTTTTGTTTCTGGCGCCTCCCGCCCTTCAATAGGAAAAGAACACGCAATGAACTCGCTGGAAGAACTCGTCGTCTCCGCCCAGTCCGACTTTGGCGCCGCCCAGGACGCTGCCGCGCTGGAAAACGCTAAAGCGAAATACCTGGGCAAGACCGGCCAGGTGACCGAACTGATGAAGGGCCTGGGCAAGCTCGACCCGGACCAGCGCAAGGCGCAGGGCGCCATGATCAATGCCGCCAAAGAAAAAATCGAACAGGCATTGACCGCCCGCCGCGAGGATCTCGCGAACGCCCAGCTGATGGCGCGCCTGAATGCCGAAGCGATCGACGTTACGCTGCCGGGCCGCGGCCGCGGCATCGGCGGCATCCATCCGGTCATGCGCACCTGGGAACGGGTCGAACAGATCTTCCGCTCGATCGGTTTCGATGTGGCCGACGGTCCGGAAATCGAGACCGACTGGACCAACTTCACGGCACTCAACAGCCCGGAAAACCACCCGGCGCGTTCGATGCAGGACACCTTCTATATCGAAGGCAATGACAGCACCGGCAAGCCGCTGCTGCTGCGTACGCATACCAGCCCGATGCAGGTGCGTTATGCGCGCACGCATACGCCGCCCATCAAGGTGATCGCACCGGGCCGCACCTACCGCGTCGACAGCGACGCCACCCACTCGCCGATGTTCCACCAGGTCGAAGGCCTGTGGATCGGCGAAGACATCAGCTTTGCCGACCTCAAGGGCGTGTACCTGAATTTCGTGAAGGCCTTCTTCGAGACCGACGACCTGCAGGTGCGCTTCCGCCCGTCCTACTTCCCGTTCACCGAACCGTCGGCCGAGATCGACATCGCCTTCGGTTCTGGTCCACTGAAGGGCCGCTGGCTGGAAGTGTCGGGCGCCGGCCAGGTGCACCCGACCGTGGTGCGCAATTTCGGCCTGGATCCGGAAAAGTTCATCGGTTTCGCGTTCGGCTCCGGCCTCGAGCGCCTGACCATGCTGCGCTACGGTATCAACGATTTGCGTCTGTTTTATGAAGGCGATCTTCGCTTCCTCAAACAGTTCAATTAAGAAGAACAACGCAAACCATCAAGGCTAAAAGATTATGCAATTCTCCGAAAACTGGCTCCGTTCCATGGTCGACCCGAAGATGAATTCGGACGAACTCTCCCACCTGCTCACCATGTCCGGCCTCGAGGTCGAGGAAGTCGAAGCGGTCGCGCCGCCGTTTTCCAACGTGGTCGTGGCCGAAGTCAAGGAAGTGGCCAAGCACCCGAATGCCGACCGCCTGAACGTGTGCCAGGTCGACGTCGGCAGCGGCACCTTGTTGAACATCGTATGCGGCGCGCCGAACGTGCGCGCCGGCATGAAGGCGATCTGCGCCAAGGCCGGCGCCGTGCTGCCGCCGGGCGCGGACGGCAAGCCCTTCGAGATCAAGGTCGGCAAGCTGCGCGGCGTCGAATCCCAGGGCATGCTGTGCTCGGCCAAGGAACTCAAGATTTCGGAAGAGGGCAGCGGCCTCATGGAGCTGCCGGAAGATGCGCCGGTCGGCCAGAACATCCGCGATTATCTCGGCCTGAACGACCTGAAATTCACGATCAAGCTGACCCCGAACAAGGCCGACTGCCTGTCGGTGCTCGGCGTGGCACGCGAAGTGTCGGCGCTGACCGGATCGCCGCTGAGCCTGCCGGCGCTGCGCAGCGTCCCCGTGACGATCGACGAAGTGCTGCCGGCCAAGATCTCGGCACCGGACCTGTGCGGTCGCTTTACCGGCCGCGTGATCCGCGGCCTGAACGCCAAGGCGCCGACCCCCGAGTGGATGAAGCGCCGCCTGGAACGCTCGGGCCAGCGCTCGGTGTCGGCCCTGGTCGACATCTCGAACTACGTGATGCTCGAAGTCGGCCGTCCGTCGCACGTGTTTGACCTGGACAAGATCCATGGCAGCATCGACGTGCGCTGGGGCAGGAAAGGCGAGTCGCTGAAGCTCCTGAACGGCAACACCGTCGAGGTCGACGAGTGGGTCGGCGTGATCGCCGACGACAAGGAAATCGAATCGCTGGCCGGCATCATGGGCGGCGACTCGACCGCCGTCACGCTCGACACCACGGACATCTACCTGGAAGCCGCCTTCTGGTGGCCGAATGCGATCCAGGGCCGTGCGCGCCGCTACAACTTCTCGACCGATGCCGCGCATCGCTTCGAGCGCGGCGTCGATTACGCGACCACGGTCGAGCACATCGAGCGCATCACCGCCCTGATCGTCGAGATCTGCGGTACGCCGGAAACCAAAGTCGGCCCGGTCGACGACCAGATCGCCAATCTGCCGGAACGCAAGCCGGTGCTGCTGCGGACCGCGCGCGCCGCCAAGGTCATCGGCGTCGAGATCACCGACGAGATGGTGGCCGACATCTTCACCCGCCTGGGCCTGCCGTTCACGCAAGAGCCGGGGCAGTTTTACGTGACCTCGCCGTCCTACCGCTTCGACATCGAGATCGAGGAAGACCTGATCGAGGAAGTCGCGCGCGTGTACGGCTTCGAGAACATCCCGACGCTGCCGCCGGTTGCCCCGAGCGCGATGCTGATCGAACCGGAAAATACCCGCTCGCTGTTCGCGATCCGCCATCAGCTAGCCGACCTTGGCTACCAGGAAGTGGTCAACATGAGCTTCGTGGAGCAGCAGTGGGAAGCGGATTTCGCCGCGAATACCGATCCGATCCGCCTGCAGAACCCGATCGCCAGCCAGATGAGCGTGATGCGTTCGACGCTGATCGGCAGCCTGGTCGCCAACGTGCGCTACAACCTGAACCGCAAGGCGGGCCGTGTGCGCGTGTTCGAGATCGGCGCCGTGTTCAAGCGCAACCCGGCAGTAGCCGACGGGCCGCTGGCCGTGGCCGGCTTCGAGCAGCCCAAGCGCGTGGCCGCAATCGCCTACGGTCCTGCGGCCGAGGAGCAGTGGGGCCAGCCGACCCGCGCCGTCGACTTCTTCGACGTCAAGGCCGACCTGGAAGCGCTGTTCGCGCCGCGCCAGGTCCGCTTTGCCAAGATGGAACACCCGGCGCTGCACCCAGGCCGCTGCGCGGCGGTCGAGATCGACGGCAAGCAGGTCGGCTTCATCGGCGAACTGCATCCGCGCTGGCAGCAGAAATACGACCTGCCGCAGGCACCGGTACTGTTCGAAGTCGACGCCGAAGCGCTGCGCCAGCGCGACCTGCCGCGCTACACCGAGATTTCGAAATTCCCGGGCGCCACGCGCGACCTGGCCCTGGTGGTCAAGCAGGACGTCCCGGCCCAGGCTTTGCTGGATGCTTTCACCGCTGAACTATCGTCGAATCCGGTTGGGAAACTCGTGCAAGCCGTTGTTTTGTTTGATGAATATCGCGGCAAAGGTTTGGAACAAGACGAAAAAAGTCTTGCGTTCCGCTTTGGCTTGCAAGATACTCAATCGACGTTGCAGGACGATGCGGTCGATGCCATCATGGCTGCGCTGGCTGCTGCGGCACAACAAAAACATGGCGCCAAATTGCGCGCCTGAGGGGATCTGGAAGGGGTTCCCTTATTCCAAAATGACTGTTGATCTGAAGGTAGGGCTTTCAAATTAATAATAATGACCTTGATTCCGCCGTACTCCAGGAGGCGCTGAACGCCGACCTGCATCGTGCGATGCAGGTGGCGCGAGTGCGGCAAGAAGCGGAAAAGGAACTGCCGACCTTGACCAAGGCGGAGCTGGCCGAGCTGCTGTTCGAGCAGGTTGGCCTGAACAAGCGCGAAGCCAAGGACATGGTCGAGACCTTCTTCGATGAAATCCGTAATGCGCTCGAACGCGGGGAAGCCGTCAAGCTCTCAGGCTTCGGTAACTTCCAGCTGCGCGACAAGCCGCAGCGCCCCGGGCGCAATCCGAAAACCGGCGAGGAAATTCCGATCACGGCGCGCCGTGTCGTGACTTTCCACGCCAGCCAGAAGCTGAAAGGTATGGTCGAGGAAGCCGGGCCAGCGAGTACGGGCAACTCTGCGCTGGCGCACGCCGCCTGAGACCTGCCTGCCTCGCCGACCGGGTTCCTCTCCACGTAAGCCATGAACGATCGACCGAACAAGAACGAACTGACCGTGCTGCCGCCGATTCCGGCCAAGCGCTATTTCACGATTGGTGAAGTCAGCGAATTGTGCGGGGTCAAGCCGCATGTGTTGCGCTACTGGGAGCAGGAATTTACCCAACTAAAGCCTGTCAAACGCCGTGGAAACCGCCGTTATTACCAGCACCACGAAGTGCTGCTGATCCGGCGGATCCGCGAGCTGCTGTACGAGCAGGGGTTCACCATCAGCGGCGCGCGCAACCGTCTCGACGGTCGCAACGGCCCGCCTGATGAGGTCGAAGCCATCCCCGAGGCGCCGCCGGTTCCGACGCTGTCGCCGGACCAGCTGCGCATGGAATTGCAGGCCATCCTTGCCGTGCTGCGGGGCGGTTCGCAGGCTGTCTGAAGCAGGCTGCCGGTAAGCCGGTCCGAGGCAATTCCAGGTTAGGCGGGCTCAGGTATTCGTGCGCCCTGTTGTTCTGCACCTCGGAGGTGCTAGAATGTCACTTGCGAATGTTGCTGACTCAAACGCATGACCGAAAACGGGGCGTGAGGTGTCAGCCTCGGCTCTTTCCTGTACCAGGAAAAATCTAAGGGAAGACAATGATACGCGTTGCCATTTGTGACGATCACCAGATAGTTCGAGCAGGTTTCAAACAGATTTTTTCGTCGTCCGGCGATTTCGAAGTCGTCGCTGAAGGCGCAACCGGGCGTGAGGCCCTCGATATTGCACGTCGTGAAATTTGCGACGTCCTGCTGCTCGATATCGCCATGCCCGACCAGAGCGGCATCGATATCCTGCGGACCATCCGCCAAGGCCAGCCCAACCTGCCTGTGCTGATCCTGTCCGGTTATCCAGCCCAGCAATACGCGCTGAACTTGTTCAAGATGGGTGCCAATGGCTACCTGAACAAGGAATGCGACGCCGACGAGCTCAAGACCGCCGTCCGCACCGTCTACCAGGGTCGGCGCTACGTCAGCTCCCAGGTCGGCGAACTGCTGGCCCAGAGCTTCGACCGCGATCCCAACACGGCGCTGCACACCGAGTTGTCGGACCGCGAATTCCAGGTGTTCCTGCGCCTGGCCAAGGGTGCGACCGTGTCCGACATCGGCAACGCGCTGTCGCTGTCGATCAAGACCGTGTCGACTTACCGTACCCGTATCATGGAAAAGATGGGTCTGCAGTCCAACAGCGACCTCACCTATTACGCCATGAAAAACAACCTGCTCGACTGAGCAGGCGAGGGCGGCCACGGTGCCGCTCTTTTCCGCATGACCGCCGGTGCGTGCCGCACCGGTTTCTCCTTCTCCTCTGTTGTTCATATCGCCATTGCGGTATCCTTTCCGACTATCTGGATTGACAATACACTTGCCTTCCAACTTGCTAATATGTAAGTTTTCGTAAGGAATTGTTTCTTTCCTGTGGTCCTCATGCCACAATCGGCCGTTCTCGTTCATGTACATGCTCACGAGAAATTTTCGCCGGTCTATAATTGTCCGGACAGTCAATACTGGCAAAGGACCACGAGGATGTACTTCACCACTGACCCAAAGTCCCGGCCGGTCGGCAGCCTCCCGCTGTACCAGACGCTACTCTGCGTGGTGTGCGTATTGTTCCTGGTGTTGAACGGCGTCAGCCTGGTGCGCAACCTGAATGGCTTGAACGACGCGAACGCACGGCAGGCACGCGCAGACCGCGTGGCCGGCCGCCTGCAATACCTCAATCTGCTCGTGACCGATGCCGAAAGCGGCATGCGCGGCTATTTCCTGTCCGGCTCGGACACCTATCTCGGCCCCTTGCGCACAGCCCAGCGCGAACTCGAGCGCGAATTCACCACGCTGCAAGTTCTTCTCGCTGATAATCCATCCCAGCTCAAGAACCTGGCCCAGCTGCGCACTCTTGTCACCCGCCGTCTCGGCCTGATGGGCCAGGCGCTCGAAGTCTATCGTCACGGCGGCTTGCAGGACATCCTCGCGATCGCCCGTACCCAGGACGACAAGACCCATATGGACGAGATCCGGCTGCAGGTCGTGATCATGACCAGCGAGCAGAACGAATTGCTGGCCGCGCGCGGCGCCGCCTTTTATGCGCATTCGCGCCGCGCCGCACTGTTCGGCATCGGCATCAATATCGCCGCGCTGGCGGTGCTCGTGCTGTTCTATAACCTGATACGCCGCGGTTACCGCCTGCGCCTGCAGGCCGAGCGCGCGCTGGAGCAGACCAACAACGGCCTGGAAAACGTGGTGGCGTCGCGTACCGAACAATTGTCGGTGCTGTCGCGCCACCTGATCCGGGTGTCGGAAGAAGAAAAGGCGCGCCTGGCGCGTGAACTGCACGACGAGATGGGTGCCAACTTGACGGCCATCGGCATGCACCTGAGCAGCGTTGGCGACCAGCTCAAGGAAAGCCATCCGGCGCAGGCCGAGATGCTGGCGCGCGCCCGCGCGACCCTGGTCGATACGGTGGAACTGAAACGCCGCATTATCGAGGATCTGCGCCCCAGCCTGCTCGACAACATGGGCCTGGCAGCCGCGCTGGAAAGCTATTGCCAGGATTTCTGCCGTACCAGCGGTATCGATTGCGAAGCCCTGATCGAGCGCGACGTCGACCGCGCCGCGCCGATGCAGGCGATTGCCCTGTTCCGTATCACCCAGGAATCACTGAACAACGTCGCCAAGTACGCCAAGGCGCGCCATGTGATCGTGCATCTGGCGATCGAGGGCGAAGCGCTGGTGCTGGAAGTGAGCGACGATGGCGTCGGCATTCCGCCCGATGCAATGCGGCGGCCGAAATCGCACGGTTTGCTGGGCATGCGCGAACGCGCGGCGCTGCTGGGCGGCAGCCTGAAGGTGGGACGTGGCGTCAATGGTCTCGGCACCAGCGTGAACGCTATCGTGCCCTTGAGCACGCCGGCAGCCGGCATCGAAGCCGAAGCGGCCGGCAAGCCGGCGCTGACGCTGGTCGCGCATAAGCCGGAAGTAGCGCCGGATATGGCGCAAGAAGCAGAATCGGTAGCAGAACCGACTGCAGAAAAGACAACGGCCCAGTTGACTGGGCCGGAAGAACTTCATCAACTCCGGGCCGGCTGATCGTCCAGGTGATGCTGGACGGCCGCCCCGGGGCTGGCAGGTGAATCAGCGTGCGACGTCCATCAGCAGGCGGTCGTATTCGCTCTTGGCGACCTTGTAGCACTCGCCGGCGTAGTCTTCCAGGCCCTGGCGGTTCAGCACGGTGATGTTACCGCGACGGTATTGGATCAGGCCTTCGTCCTGCAGCTTGCCGGCGGCAGCGGTGATGCTTTCGCGGCGCACACCCAGCATGATCGAGATCAGTTCCTGGGTCACTTTCAGTTCGTTGCTCGGCGAGCGGTCCAGGCGGTCCAGCAGCCAGCGGCACAGTTTCTGCTCGATCGAGCTGTGGCGGCCGCCGACGGCGTTCTGGGCCATCTGAGCGAACAGCGCGTTGGTGTAGCGCATCAGCAGCTGAGGCAGGGCGCCGCCCTTGTTGAAGGCGTCACGCAGGTATTGGGTTTTCAGGCGGTAGCCGTAGCCGGCGCTCTGGACCACGGCGCCGCAGGTGGCGCGCTCGCCCATGAACAGCGACACGCCGACGGCGCCTTCGTGGCCGACCACGGCGATTTCGGTCGTCGCACCGTCTTCCATCACATACAGCAGCGACACGATGGCGGTGGTCGGGAAGTAGACGTATTCGAGTTTGCTGCCGTATTCAAACAGTTCTTTGCCGAAAGGCAGCGGAACCAGTTCCAGATGCTCAAACAGGGTTTCCAGGTCTTGGCGCGGCAGGGCCGCCAGCAGCTCGTTCTGTTGGGTGCCGCTGTAGCTCACAACCGGGCGGGACGCGGTTTTCAGATCCTCAGAGGTGGTCGGGATCTGGCCCAGCGATTTCTTTTGCGCGGCAGCACCAAGTTGAGCGTTATTCATTTTATATCCTCTTTATCTCTGTCTTACGTCGGGGGCGATTGCTTGGATGGGTTTCCTCATCGCGATGTGAGAAGATTAACGGTTACGTATGTTGGCGAACATAAGACTGGCTGTCGCCCCCCTGTAGGTCCTATGCATGATGTTTTGTCAGTCCAGTCCTACTGGGAGGAAATGCCGAAAACGGCGGTTTTTGAGTGTTCGGACATGGATTCGGGGCACAAATTGTTCGTCCGCAGCTCCTTCGATGTGTTGCACAACGTGCTTTTCCTACATTTGTCCTACTGCTGAGTACATCGAAACCGCCGCGCTTGCGCGGCGATCCGGTTTTCCCTCTGATGAAACGTTTGCCCAGCGATTGCGCCGGTACCCCAATCAGTTCACACAAGCCGTCCCGGTATCGGTAAAATCGAGAGTTTTGCAAGCGCCGCAAAGGCGAGACCATGTCCAACGAAACTGCAGCCATCACCCCAGACAATATCGACGCCGGCACCGGTACCGCGGAAGCAAAACCGGCCGCGCTGATCGCCCGCGAAGTCGCGCGCCGCCGTACTTTTGGCATCATTTCCCACCCGGACGCGGGTAAGACCACGCTGACTGAAAAGTTGCTCCTGTTCTCGGGTGCGATCCAGCTGGCCGGTACCGTCAAGGGCCGCAAGAGCGGCCGCCACGCGACCTCGGACTGGATGGACATCGAGAAGCAGCGCGGCATCTCGGTGGCTTCCTCGGTGATGCAGTTCGAGTTCCGCGACCACGTGATCAACCTGCTGGACACCCCGGGCCACCAGGACTTCTCGGAAGATACCTACCGCGTGCTGACCGCGGTCGATTCGGCCCTGATGGTGATCGACGCTGCCAAGGGCGTGGAAGAACAGACGATCAAGCTGCTCGACGTCTGCCGCATGCGTGCCACGCCGATCGTCACCTTCATGAACAAGATGGACCGCGAAACCCGCGATCCGCTCGAGCTGCTCGACGAAGTCGAATCGGTGCTGAAGATCGAATGCGCCCCGGTCACCTGGCCGATCGGCATGGGCAAGAACTTCCGCGGCGTGTACCACCTGTTGAACGACGAAGTCATGCTGTTCAAGGCCGGTGAGGAAAAGGCGGACGGCGCCTACGAAGTCATCAAGGGCATCGACAACCCGAAACTGGCCGAGATGTTCCCGCTCGAGATGGACCAGCTCAAGATGGAAGTCGAGCTGGTGCACGGCGCTTCGCATCCGTTCGACCTCGAGCGCTTCCTGGCCGGCGTGCAGACCCCGGTGTTCTTCGGCTCCGCGATCAATAACTTCGGCGTGCGCGAGATCCTGTCGGCGCTGGTCGAATGGGCGCCGGCGCCGCGCGAGCGCGACGCTACCGTGCGTGCCGTGAAGCCGGACGAGCAGCCGTTCTCGGGCTTCGTCTTCAAGATCCAGGCCAACATGGACCCGGCCCACCGCGACCGCATCGCCTTCCTGCGCGTGTGCTCGGGACGCTTCGAAAAGGGCATGAAGGTCAAGCACCTGCGCCTCGGCCGCGAAGTCAAGCTGTCGTCGGTGGTGACTTTCATGGCATCGTCGCGCGAACAGGTGGAAGAGGCCTATGCCGGCGACATCATCGGCTTGCCGAACCACGGCAACATGCAGATCGGCGACAGCTTCTCGGAAGGCGAAGTCCTCACCTTCACGGGGATCCCGTACTTCGCGCCGGATCTGTTCCGCACGGTGCGTATCCGTAACCCGCTGAAGACCAAGCAGCTGCATAAAGGCTTGCAGCAGCTGGGTGAAGAGGGCGCCGTGCAGGTGTTCAAGCCGGTCATCGGCAGCGACCTGATCCTGGGCGCGGTCGGCGTGCTGCAGTTCGAGGTGGTGGCGAGCCGCCTGCTGAACGAGTACGGCGTCGATGCCGTGTTCGAAGGGTCCAGCATCAGCAGCGCGCGCTGGGTGTCGAGCGACGATAAAAAGTCGCTATCGGACTTCGAGACCGCGCTGGCGCCGAACGTCGCCTATGACGCCGCCGGCAACCTGGCCTACCTGGCCACCTCGGGCGTCAACCTGCGCCTGACCCAGGAGCGCTGGCCCAAGCTGCAGTTCCACGCCACGCGCGAGCACGCGGCGAAGCTGGATTAACAGCACTGGTACCGCTCGCGTAGGGTGGACGCGGACGGCGAGTCGGCTCTGCCGTCCACGCGTGCAACCGGCATCCAGTTTGCCGTCAACGGTAACGCATACGCTACCTTTCGACGCGTGGACGGGTAACCCGTCCACCCTACGCGCTGCGCACGCGTTATCTCGGGGGCGGTTTCACCAGCAGCGCCTCCAGGACGCTGCCCACCCAACTCGCCACGAATACGACGCCGCTGATCGCCACCGACAGCGGCGTCGGCGTTTTCGCGATCTGCGCCTCGATCGCCGCCGGATCGAGCGCCACCCGGCCCGACAGCACCTGATCGGCCAGCTCGTTCGCCTGCCCCAGCGCGTGATTCAGGTACAGCAAGCCGCCCACCGCGGCCACGACGATGAACAGCCATGCCCGCCCCTTGCGCCCCAGGTAGTACTGGCCGACCCCCGGGAATACCAGCGCAGACAACAGCGCCGCCACAAACTTCGACTTCATTCACGCTCCTTCTTCATGCATTGACACATCACAAATGCGGCCATGCGCCACAGCGTAGATTCATTAAATGCGCACCGGAAATAGCTCGGCGACATTGTTGACAGGGGAGGAAACCATGACGCTCGCATTCGATTTCACTCGCCGCATTGGCGGCGCCCGGCAACCCGTTCGGAGCCTCGGCTGAGATGCGCGCCGGCATGCTCTCACGCCTGCGTATCGGGCCGAAACTGCTGCTGGCACCGGCGGTCGCGCTGGTGCTGCTGATCCTGCTGTCGTGCAGCGCCTATTATGCGATGGTACGCCAGAACAACTCGCTCGACGTCATTGTCCAGCAGCGCGCGGTGCACATGCGCGCCGCGGCCGAGCTGGCGGCCTCGAGCCAGCGCGCCCACGCGCAAGCCTACCAGGTGCTGACCTGGATCAGCGGCAGCTTTCCGCGCAGCCGCATCGAACCGCTGGCGCGCGACGTGCAGATCCAGCACGCCGCCGTCGAACGCGGTTTCGCCAGCCTGGCGCGCCTGACCGGCGACAGCCCGGGCGAACGGCGCTACGTCGAGCAGGCGCGGCGCGCCTGGGCCATCTACGTGGCGGCGGTGCAGGACGTGATCGAGATCGCCCAACTCGACCAGTCGATCAGCGCCAACGCCATGTCCAAGGCCGAGCGCGCGTTCGCCACGGTGTCGCAGCGCCTGGCCGAGCTGTCCCAGCGCGAACAGGAACTGTCCGAGCTCGCCTCGAACGGCGCCGAGGACGACTTCAAGACAGTGCAGACCCTGATGCCGATCGTGATCGCGCTGTCGATCGTGGCGGCGCTGGCGATCACGATGGCGGTGCGGCGTTCGCTGCTGGCCGAGGTCGGCGCCATCGAGACGGCGCTGAGCGGCCTGGCCAGCGGCGACCTCACCGTCAAGCCGCGCGTCTACGGCAACGACGAGATCGCGGACACCTCGCGCGCCCTCGATGCCAGCATCCGCAGCCTGAACGGCCTGCTGCGCACGATCCTCGATTCGGCGCGCTCGATCGGCTCGTCATCGCGCGAGATCACGCTGGGCCGCGCCGGCATGCCGCCGCGCGCCGGGGTGCGCGCCTCGCTCGAGCAGACCGCGTCGTCGATGCAGGAACTGGCAGCCGCGATCAGCCGCACCGCCGACAGCGCCGAGCAGGCCAACCGCCTGACCGAGAGCGCGTCGGAAGCCGCCCAGCAGGGCAACAGCGTGGTGCATCGCCTGGTGACGACGCTGGACAACGTGCGCCGCAGCGCCAGCCGCCTGGAAGAACTCGGCGGCACCATCGAGACCGCGCTGGACCGCGCCGGCATGCTGGCGCTGAACGCGGCCGTGGAAGCGGCCCAGACCGGGGAGGGCGGCCAGAGCTTCGCCCAGGCCGCCTGCGACATCCGCGCCCTGGCCCAGCGCGCCGCGCTGGCCGCGCACGAGGCGCGCGAACTGGCCCAGCAATCGGTGGCGACCATCGAAAGCGGCCACGCCTGGGCGCTCGATGCCGGCACCAGCATGGCCGACCTGGCCAGCTCGGTGCAGGAAGTGGGGGATATCGTGAACCGCATCGGCTGCGCCAGTGCCGAACGGGTGCAGGAACTGGCCGGCGTCAACCAGGCCATCGTGCGCATGGACGAGATGACCCAGCAGGGATCGCGCATGGTGGAAGAAGCGGCGCTGGCGGCACGCAGCCTGCAGCAGCAGGCGCTGACGCTGTCGCGCGCGGTGGCGTCGTTCCGGCTGGACGAGGCGGTGCATGGGCCGGACACGCCGGTAAATACGCATGACCTCAGGAACCGGGCCGAGCAGAATGACGCCGGGCCGGCCGGATCGCCGGACCGGCGACCGGGCGGGGCAGGGCATCCTTACCTGCGGCTGGCGGCTAGCCGGGGGCAGAGCCGGTTGATCAGCTAGCCGTACGCCGCGAGCCCTCCGCCATAAAACCGTCGCCCCTGCGAAGGCAGGGGTCCAAGTTGCAAACGCAGTCGAAATGCGTCGAACTTGGACCCCTGCCCACGCAGGGGCGACGTGCTGTTGCTTCGGGCTATATTGAAGCGCGCCTGTCTTGCGCGCGCTTCACTCGCCTTCCTATTCGATTATGCGATTACTCGTAATCGCTGATCGGCGCGCAACCGCAGAACAGGTTACGGTCGCCGTACGCATTGTCGGCGCGGCCGACCGGCGGCCAGTACTTCTTCTTGCGCAGCGACGGCACCGGGAAGGCGGCCACCTCACGGGTGTAGGTGTGCTGCCAGTCGTCGGCGGTGACCACTTCCGCGGTGTGCGGGGCGCCCTTCAGCGGGTTGTCCATGCGGTCGTACTCGCCGCGCTCGACCTTCACGATCTCGGCGTGGATGGTGATCATCGCCTCGATGAAGCGGTCCAGTTCGACCTTGGCTTCGGATTCGGTCGGCTCGATCATCAGCGTGCCCGGCACCGGGAAGCTCATGGTCGGGGCGTGGAAGCCGAAGTCCATCAGGCGCTTGGCCACGTCTTCGTTGCTGATGCCGGTGGCATCCTGCAGCGGACGCAGGTCGATGATGCACTCGTGCGCCACCAGGCCGTCGTGGCCGGTGTACAGCACCGGATAGTGCGGCGCCAGGCGGCGCGCGATGTAGTTGGCGTTCAGGATCGCCGTCTCGGTGGCGGCGGTCAGGCCGTCGGCGCCCATCATCGCGATGTACATCCACGAGATCGGCAGGATCGAGGCCGAGCCGTATGGCGCCGCGCTGACCGCGCCGATGCCCTGTTCGTCACGTTGGTAGCCGGTCGAGGCCTGGTTCGGCAGGAAGGGCACCAGGTGCGCCGCGACCGCGACAGGGCCGACGCCCGGTCCGCCGCCGCCGTGCGGGATGCAGAAGGTCTTGTGCAGGTTCAGGTGGCTGACGTCGCCGCCGAACAGGCCCGGACCGGCGACCCCGACCAGCGCGTTCATGTTGGCGCCATCCACGTACACCTGGCCGCCGTGCGCATGCACGATCTCGCACAGTTCCTTGATGCCTTCCTCGAACACGCCGTGGGTCGACGGGTAGGTGACCATCACGCAGGCCAGGTTGGCGCTGTGCTGCTCGGCCTTCTTCTTCAGGTCCGCGAGATCGACGTTGCCGTTCTCGTCGCAGGCGGTGACCACCACCTGCATGCCGACCATGTTGGCCGATGCCGGGTTGGTGCCGTGCGCCGAGGACGGGATCAGGCAGATGTTGCGGTGGCCTTCGCCGCGCGACTCGTGGTACTTCTTGATGATCAGGAGGCCTGCGTACTCGCCCTGCGAGCCGGCGTTCGGCTGCAGCGACACGCCGGCGTAGCCGGTGACGGCGCACAGCATCGTTTCCAGCTGCGTGATCATCTCGCGGTAGCCGACGGTCTGGTCGTCAGGCGCGAACGGGTGAATATTCGAGAACTCGGGCCAGGTGACCGGAATCATTTCCGAGGTCGAGTTCAGCTTCATCGTGCACGAACCCAGTGGGATCATGGTGCGGTCCAGCGCCAGGTCCTTGTCGGCCAGCGCGCGCAGGTAGCGCAGCATCTCGTGCTCGGCGTGGTAGCGGTGGAAGGTCGGGTGGGTCAGGTAGGCGCTTGTACGCGACAGGGCTGCCGGGTAGGCGTCCTGGACGTCGCTGTCCAGCGAGTCGACATCGATGGCGACTTCTTTGCCGGCGGCGGCGCCGAAGATCTGCGCCAGCAGCACGATGTCCTCACGCGTGGTCGTCTCGTCGAGCGACAAGCCGACCTGGCGCGCGTCGATGCGGCGCAGGTTGACGCCGTTTTCGGTGGCGGCGCGGTGCACGGCATCCGCATTATCGGTGACGATCGTCAGCGTGTCGAAGTAGGTCTCGTTGGCCAGCTGGAAGCCTGCGCCCTGCAGGGCGGTAGCCAGGATGCCGGTGTAGCGGTGCACGCGGCGGGCGATCTGCTCCAGGCCTTTCGGACCGTGGTAGATCGCGTACATCGACGCCATCACGGCCAGCAGCACCTGGGCGGTGCAGATGTTCGAGGTCGCCTTTTCGCGGCGGATGTGCTGTTCGCGCGTCTGCAGCGCCAGGCGGAAGGCCTTGTTGCCCTGGGCGTCGATGGTGACGCCGGCCAGGCGGCCCGCCATGCTGCGCTTGTATTCGTCGCGGGTGGCCAGGTAGCCGGCGTGCGGGCCGCCGAAACCGAGCGGTACGCCGAAGCGCTGGCTGTTGCCGACGACCACGTCGGCGCCCCATTCGCCTGGTGGAGTCAGTACGGTCAGGGCCAGCAGGTCGGCCGCCACGATGACCATGGCGCCGGCCGCATGCAGCTTTTCGACCGCGTGGCGGTAGTCGCGCACGTCGCCGTTCACGCCCGGGTACTGCAGCAGCACGCCGAAGCAGGTCTCGGTCAGGTTCTCGATGTCGGCGGCGGCGATGGTACGCACTTCGACGCCGATCGGCTTGGCGCGCGTCTGCACCACTTCCAGGGTCTGCGGCAGCACGTCGTCGGCGACGTAGAACACTTTGGAAGCCGACTTGCCGACGCGCTGGATCAGCGTCATGGCTTCGGCGGCGGCGGTGCCTTCGTCCAGCATCGAGGCGTTGGCGATGCCCATGCCGGTCAGGTCGATGATGACCTGCTGGAAGTTCAGGATCGCTTCCAGGCGGCCCTGCGAGATCTCCGGCTGGTACGGGGTGTAGGCGGTGTACCAGGCCGGGTTTTCGAAGATGTTGCGCAGGATGACGGGCGGGGTGGTGGTGCCGTAGTAGCCCTGGCCGATCATCGACTTCATGACCTTGTTCTGCGAAGAGATGGCCTTCAGCTTGGCCAGCGCGGCCATTTCCGGCAGCGGCTCGAAGAACTCGCCCAGGTCCAGCTTGTCCTTGCGGCGGATGTTGGCGGGAACGACGGCATCGATCAGCGCGGCGCGCGATGCGTAGCCGAGGACGGACAGCATGGCTGCCTGTTCGGCGTCGGACGGACCGATGTGGCGCGGGATGAAGCCGTCGCGGGCTTCCAGTTGGGTCAGGCTGGTGCGGGTCATGGTGGCGTAGATGAGAAGGCGGTTTGCGTAAGTGTTGACCTAGGCACGTCGCCCCTGCGAAGGCAGGGGCCCAAGTTGCGTGCAGATCGTAAAACTTGGGTCCCTGCCTTCGCAGGGACGACGGTTTTGCGGCACCGGCTTGCGGTGCAGTCGTGCTGATATGAAGGCTAAAGCTGAAACAACAAGCGCACCCTCGGGCGCGCTCGTCGAAACATCACTCCTCGGTCGCCTTGCCGTAGGCAGCCGCGTCCAGCAGGCCATTGATGGCCGCCGGATCCGCCGGCTGCAGCTTGAACAGCCAGGCGCTGTAGGCGTCGGCGTTGATCGAGTCCGGCGCGTCGGCGGTCGGCTGGTTGACGGCGACCACGGTGCCCGAGACCGGAGAGTAGATGTCGCTGGCGGCTTTCACGGATTCGACCACGGCGGCGTCGTCGCCGGCGGTGAAGGTCTTGCCGACTTGCGGCAGCTCGACGAACACGATGTCGCCCAGCGCGTCCTGCGCGTATTCGGTGATGCCGACGGTCAGGGTGCCGTCGGCTTCCTGACGGACCCACTCATGGGATTCGGTGTACTTCAGGTCGGCTGGGATGTTCATGCGTAGCTCCTAATGGGGGATGGTTCAGTCAGTATAGTTTGTTCAGGTGCGGGCGGCGCGCTTACGCGGCCAGCACTTTGCCGTTACGCACGAACGGCAGCTTGACCACCGAGGCGGCCAGCTTCTTGTCGCGGATTTCGACGTGCACCGTGTCGCCCACGGCCACGTCCATCGGCACGCGTGCCAGCGCGATCGCCTGCTGCATCGACGGGCTGAAGGTGCCGCTGGTGATCTCGCCGGCGTTGCCGGACGCGGCGACCACTTTCTGGTGGGCACGCAGGATGCCGCCTTTTTCGCGCAGGATCAGGCCGACGAACTGCTGGTGCTGGCCGCGCTGCAGCGCGTTCTTGCCGACGAAGTCGCGCTCCGACACCAGGTCGACGGTCCAGGCCAGGCCGGCGTCCAGCGGCGACACGGTATCGTCCATGTCCTGGCCGTACAGGTTCATGCCGGCTTCCAGGCGCAGCGTGTCGCGCGCGCCGAGGCCGGCCGGCTTGACGCCCTGTGCCGCCAGCGCGTTCCATAGCGCGTCGACCTGGCCGGCGGCGACGCCGATCTCGAAGCCGTCTTCGCCGGTGTAGCCGGTGCGCGCGACCATCAGTTCGCCGAATGGGGTGTCCTTCACGATGACGGCATTGAACGGTTTCAGGCCTTCCGAGGCTTCGCGCGCGGCCGGCACGGTCTCCCAGAACTTGGCGCGCGCGTTCGGGCCCTGCACGGCGACCAGCGCGATACCGTCGTCGGTGACGTGTTCGTTGATGTCGCTGCGGCGCGGGGTGATCGAGAGGCCCGCGCCCGAGGTCTCGTTGCGCTCGCGGATCCAGGCGATGTCCTTTTCGGCGGTGCCGGCATTGACCACCAGGCGGAACCAGGTCTCGTCGAAGAAGTAGACGATCAGGTCGTCGATGACGCCGCCCTGCGGATTGAGCATGCAGGAGTACAGGGCCTTGCCCGGCGCCTGCAGCTTGTCGACGTTGTTGGCCAGCAGGCCGCGCAGGAAAGCGCGCACATTGTGGCCCTGCAGGTCGACCACGCACATGTGCGAGACGTCGAACATGCCGGCGTCGCTGCGCACGGCATGGTGTTCTTCGATCTGCGAGCCGTAGTTGACGGGCATGTCCCAGCCGCCAAAGTCGACCATCTTGGCACCAGCGGCGCGGTGTACGGAGTTGAGCGGGGTCGCTTTGAGCGTCATGGAGTCCTCGGGCACGTGAAATGGGGTTCGGGCACACGGACGTCGTCCGCATGCCTTGCGCACCCCTCTGTCCTCGGTACCTGAGAGATAGCGGCATTGCCGCCTGCCCCTTCGGTGGGCCGCTCGGGCCGCTCTCCAGAGTTGATCCGCCGCGCATTGCACAGCGTTCCTCGACCGGTCCGGTTGCCTGAGAGTTTTCGGGTGATGCCCCTTCGGCGGCAGCCTGCGCTGCGCTCTCCCGGTCAAGACTGCGAAGGATATGTCAGCGGCCGGGGGAAGTCAATCCGGAGAGCTGGCAGCTTGCTTTCCATGGCAGGGGCGCACACTCTTGCTGGCAGGCCACATGGCGCTAAACCGTGATTTGTTACACTTGTCCCACGAACCTTGTGACAGAAGAGAGGGACTATGAGCGAAGATCAAGCAAATCAGCAAAAGGAGGCGTGGTTCACGCTGTCCGGCGACGTGAACAGCGACATGGTGCATCGCGTCTTCGAAGCCACCTCCCACATGACCGAAGACGGCATCGAGACGGCGCACGTGCTGGTCCAGTCGAACGGCGGCTACGTCAGCGACGGCCTGTGCCTGTACAACTTCATGGCCAATTCACCGGTCAACTTCATCACCTACAACGGCGGCGCGGTGGCGTCGATCGCAGTGATCCTGTTCCTGGCGGGCCGCCAGCGCTATGCCAGCGAGACCGCGCGCTTCATGATCCACAAGTCGCATGCGACGGCTTCGCCGGGTTCGCGCCCGGATGCGCTGAACATCATCGTCGAAGGCTTGCGCGCCGACGACGCGCGCACCGAGTCGATCCTGCGCAAGCACATCGAACTGTCGCCGGAACAGTGGGGCATCCACCAGTACGGCGATCTCCACCTCACCGCACGCGAAGCCAAGGCGGCGGGACTGGTCAGCGAGGTCACCGATTTCGCGCCGCCGCGTGGCGCGCCGCTGCGCAATATCTGATGAGCTAACTGGATCACGAAACCTGGCGCGTCACTGATTCGGAGACGCGCCAGGCGCATGCGACGGTCCATGCTACCGGCACATAAAATAGCAGGGGCCTGATGCGCTTTCGACGCATCAGGCCCTGCTGTCGTATCGGCCGCTAGCGGATCAGCGGATCGGCCGATCAGCGATTGCCGGCATTCTTGTGGCTTTGGCGGCCGGCTTCGGCATGCTGTTCCGGCGAACCGCCGCGGGCGCCGCTGGAACGCGAGCCCGAACCCGAACCCGACGAGGCCGACTGCTTGTTGCCGTCGTTCTTGTGGCTCTGGCGGCCTGCAGCAGCATGCTGCTCCGGCGTGCCGCCCTGGACGCCGCCCGAACGCGAACCCGAATTCGAGCTCGAGCCTGCGGAACCGGATTGCTTGCTGGCGTCGTTCTTGTGGCTTTGCTGGCCGGCCTTCACGTGTTGTTCGTGGGAGCCACCTTGATTGCCGGGACGGGAGTTTTTATTCGTAGTCATGATCATTCCTTTCGATAAAATGGGAAATGTCCTGCTCGCCAAAACGTTGTCTAAACTTTGTTTGTTCAGCAGCGTTTTCGGTAGTGCAATGATGCGAGCCCGGCCGTAGAACGGGTATCGGAGCTTTACTTGAGCTCGTGTAGGACTAGGACTGAGTATCAAAGAATGTTTTTGCTTGAAAGTCGCGTAAATCAAATATGCTTATTTTATCTTTGCCGAGTTTATTGCAGATAATCGAAAGAATCATGGATGAGTTAGCTCATCATTAGAATGGTCATTCTTTTTCATGGCGGCGCATGACGATGCCGGACTGCGGACCGAGTCCACGGCAGCCCAACTATTCTGATTGCTAGCCGGAAATTATGTGCCACAATAAGCAGAGCATTCCACGCCATTCTCCAAACCCATGACCGCAAGCCAAGTCCAGACCCCGGCTGCCCGCAAGGCCGCGTCCTTGCAGGCGACGCTGGACGCGCTCGTCGGCGCCGTCTCGACGCATGTCAAGGATGCGCTCGGCGACATGGCTGCGCGCATGTCGGCGGCGCTGGCCGAGGTCGATGCGCCGGGTCTGGACACGCGCGCGGTCTACCAGCGCATCAAATCGGCGCGCCTGCTCAAGGACAACGGCTACGCCTTCGTGCACCTGGCCGAGGCCGCGATCGGGCAGGTCGTGCGCGCCGAGCTGGAGGCCCTCGACCCGGCGTCGCATGCGCGCCAGCCTGCCGCGGCCGCGGCGTTGAGCCTGGTGCCGCTCGAGGAAATCGACGACAAGCTGGCATTTACGGCGCTGGCGCGCCCGTTCGACATCCAGCATGCCGACGTGCTGGCGACGCTGTCGGTTCGCCTTGGCCTGCTGCTCGAGCGCGGCCTGCTGCGCGCCGACGCCAATCCCTTCCGTCCGGCCATATTCCTGAAGGCGCTCGACCAGGCCTGGCGCGAATTCGAGCCCGACGCCGAAGCCCACGCCTTGATCCAGCCGCTGCTGCGCCCGGAGATCGTGTTCGACCTGGGACCGCTGCTGGAGCGCCTGGTCGAGGTCCTGAAACGCAAGGAAGGCCAGCCCGGCTCGGTCGACGCGCTGCGCATCCAGAAAACCGACGACAGCGCCGCCGCCCGGGCAGCGCGCGCCGGCAGCCGGGCGGCGCTGGCGAAGCAGTTACGTGCGCTGTTCGGCGACGACGGCGGCGAGGATGGGGTGCCGCTGATTCCCGACTTGCCGGCGATGCCGTCCGGCGACGGCGGCTGGCGGCCGAGTGCCGCGGCCGGGTTCCAGGGCGGGACGGGCGCCGATCCCGCTGCCGGCACCGCGCCTGCCGCCGCCACGGCGTCCGCGCCGGCGGCATCTACGCCGCCGGTGCAGCCCGCGGCGGGCTTCGCGGCACCTGCCGGCAGCCCGGCCTTCCAGCCTCTGCAAGGTGTGGTTGCCGGCGTGGTCCCAGGAATGCCGCCGGTCCAGGCGGCCCAGCCCGCCGCGGGTTTCGTTCCTGCGCAGGGCGTGGCCGCGGGCCATGCCGCCTTCCACGTGCCATTACAGCCCGCTGCCGGCGGTGCCGTCGCTGCCGGCGGTGCCGTCGCTGCCGCGGGCGCGGCCGGCACGGGCGAGGGGGCGGCAGCGGGCTTCGCCGTGCAATGGGCCGGCATCCCGGTGCAGGGCCTGGTCGCCGCCGCCAGCGGCGCCGCGCCGCTGCCGCAGCCGGCGCCGGGCGCCGCCATGGTCTCCAGCGCGCCGCTGCTGGAGCTGGTGGCCGGCATCGAGCCGGTGCTGGCCGCCGCCCGTGCCAACGGCGGCGGGCAGGGCGCGGCGGCCGCCCCGCACCAGGTGTTCTACCTGCCGCGCCTGAAGCAGAGCCTGCCCCAGGGCAGCCTGTCGCGCGGCGACGCCAATACGCTCGACCTGCTGTCGCGCGTGTTCGAGACCGTGCTGCTGGACGACAGCATCCCACCGCGGGCGCGCGAACTGCTGCAGTTGCTGCAGGTGCCGGTGCTGAAGGCGGCGCTGCTGGATAAAAGCTTCTTTTTCGAGGAAGCGCATCCGGCGCGGCGCATGGTCGACCTGCTGTCGCGCATGGGTTGGGAGCAGCACAAGGATGGCGACGACCCGGTGTTCCAGGCCATGCAGCGCAGCGTCGACCGGGTGGCGCAGCCGGGCGGCGGCGCGGGCGCCGGCTTCGAGGAAGCGGTGGCCGGCCTCGAGGCCAGCATCGCCCAGGAAGAGCGCGCCGAGGCACAGTCGCTGGCGGCCCCGGTGGCCACCGCGCTCAAGCAGGAAAAGCTGGCGGCGGCCACGCGCGCCGCACGCGACGCGGTGGCGCTGCGCATCGGCGCCGGCAAGGATCAGGATGTCGAAGACGCCGAAGCCGGCCAGATCCTGGATGCGGTCAGCGGCTTCCTCGAGCAGCGCTGGACCACCGTGCTGACCTTCGCCTACACCATCGAGGACGACAAGCCGGGCGCGGTCGGCAACGCCACCCGCGCGATGGATGACCTGATCTGGAGCATCAAGCCGAAGGCGACCCAGGAGCAGCGCAAGACCCTGATCGCGCGCCTGCCGCGGCTGCTGGCCACGCTCAACAAATGGCTGGACGCGATCCGCTGGCAGGATGCCGAGCGCCTGCAGTTCTTTGCCCGCCTGGCCGAATACCACGCCGCCATCGTGCGCGCCCCGATCGAGCTGTCGCCCGAGCGCCAGCTGGAACTGGCGGTGGAAGCGGCCCAGCGCGACGCCCTGCGCCGGGTCGAGCTGGAAAACGCCGCAGCCGTCCAGGAAGCGGCGCGCCAGGATGCGATCTCGCCGCTGGACGGCCTGGAGCGCGGCATGTGGTGCGAATTCCGCAGCGACGACGGCGCCCGTACCAACGCCCGCAAGGTCAGGCTGGCCTGGGTCAGCCCGCTGCGTACCTTGTTCATCTTTTCCGGCAGCGGCCGGCGCGAGGCGTTTTCGATGACGGCCGAGAAGCTGGTCGACGCGCTGCACGCCGGCGCTGCGCGCGTGCTGGCGATGGAAGGCGTGGTCGGCCAGGTGCTGATGGCGGCGCTGGCGGATGAGGCCGGGAACGGCGTGCCCGATCGCCCCATCCCCAAGTTTCACTGACAGCCGGCAACAAATAGTAGGTTATACTCTTTTCAGACAGCCATGCCATGCGTGTGGCCGTGCCTACTTTCTTCGGCCTTTTCCCCTGTCATGCCCTTCGATGTTGCCTCGATCCTTGTTGCGATGACCTTCAGCATGCTGACGATGGCCCTGGCACTGGTGTTCGTGATGGGGAACGTCAACCGGGCCGCCCGGTTTGCCCAGGCCGGCGCCGTGCTGCAGGCGCTCGGCTGGGTATTGCTGCTGCTGTCGAGCCGTGCAGCACCGGGTTCGAGCTTGGATTTTGCGATGTCGACGCTGTCGATGGGCTGCATTTCCGGCGGATTGGCCTGCAACGCCGCCGCCTTCGAACTGTGGTGCGGCCGCGGCGCGCCGAATCGGGTCCCGGCGCTGCTGGCCATTGCGATGACGGCCGGCTATGGCGCGGGCTTCTCCCATTATGCGTTCCGGGTCGGCTGGGCCAACGGCCTGCTGGCGCTGCAGATGGCGCTGATGGTGGTGGGCCTGGCGCGCCGCGCCGTGGTGCCGGTGGGACGCTGGCGCTGGCTGCTGGCCGGCGGTCTTGCGGTGCAGGCCTTGTTCACGGCATGGCGCGGCGTGCTCGGCGCGTTTTTTACCGAACAGTTCCCGACATTCATGACGCCGCACCCGGTCAACCTGGCGTTTGCCATGGTGGCCAACGTGACCACCGTCGCCGGCCTGGTCGGCATCCTGCTGGCGCATCGCGACGAGGCCGCGCGCTCGCTCGAGCGCCTGGCCACCATCGACGGCCTGACCGGCGTGCTGAACCGGCGCGCCTGGCTGCTCCAGGCCGACACCGAACTGGCGAACAGCATT
Organism: Massilia phyllosphaerae; assembly: GCF_034659755.1. Taxonomy (NCBI): domain Bacteria; kingdom Pseudomonadati; phylum Pseudomonadota; class Betaproteobacteria; order Burkholderiales; family Oxalobacteraceae; genus Massilia; species Massilia phyllosphaerae. Next base: position 219,163 of record NZ_JAXSQX010000005.1, on the reverse strand, counting down.
CGCCATGGCAGCCCGCTTGCGGTGCTGATGATCGATATCGACTACTTCAAGCAGATCAACGACAGCCGTGGGCATGAAGCCGGTGACCGCGCCCTGCAATGTTTCGCGGCCGTGCTGAAAAACGCATGCCGCAGCGGCGACATCGTGTGCCGCTACGGCGGCGAGGAGTTTTGCGTGCTGCTGCTGCGGGCCGACGAGGAGGCGGTGCAGGCGTTCGACCGGCGCATCCGCATCCATTTGCAGGATGCCGCGATGCCCGAACTGGGGCATGCGCTCGGCTACAGCGGCGGGATGGCGCTGCGCGCGCCGGATGAGGTGCGCATGGCCGGCCTCCTGCGCCGCGCCGATGCTGCCTTGTACCGGGCCAAGGCGATGGGCCGCGCGCGTACCATCGATGCCGGCCGCGCGCCGGTCGAATTGTCCTGACAGCAAGCAACAGATGGTATGATGCGGGTTTCGTCGACCCCCTTCCTGCGTAGCGAACGTGCGTCTCTCCTCCATTAAATTGTCGGGATTTAAGTCTTTCGTCGATCCCACCAATTTCCAGGTGCCGGGACAGCTCGTGGGCGTCGTCGGCCCCAACGGTTGCGGCAAGTCGAACATCATCGATGCCGTGCGCTGGGTGCTGGGCGAATCCAAGGCATCCGAGCTGCGCGGCGAATCGATGCAGGACGTGATCTTCAACGGCTCGACCCACCGCAAGCCGGCCGGGCGCGCCTCGGTCGAGCTGGTGTTCGATAACAGTGCCGGCAAGGCGGCCGGGCAGTGGGGACAATACGCCGAAATCGCGGTCAAGCGCACCCTCACGCGCGACGGCACCTCGACCTACTACATCAACGGCCAGCCGGTGCGGCGGCGCGACATCCAGGACATCTTCCTCGGCACCGGCCTCGGCCCGCGCGCCTATGCCATCATCGGCCAGGGCATGATCGCGCGCATCATCGAATCGCGCCCGGAAGAGCTGCGCGTGTTCCTGGAAGAAGCCGCCGGCGTCTCCAAGTACAAGGAACGGCGCCGCGAAACCGAAAACCGGCTGGCCGATACCCGCGAAAACCTGATCCGGGTGGAAGACATCCTGCGCGAGCTGAACGCCAACCTGGAAAAGCTGGAAGCGCAGGCGGCGGTGGCCAACCGCTTCAAGCAGTTGCAGTCGGACCAGGAAGAAAAGCAGAAGCTGCTCTGGCTGCTGCGCAAGAACGAAGCCAAGGCCGAGCAGGCGCGCTGGTTCCTCGAGATGGAGCAGGCCCAGACCGGGCTGGAGGCGCAGACCGCGCAGCTGCGCAACCACGAACTGGCGCTGGAACGCCTGCGCCAGGCCCATTTCGCCACCGGCGACAGGCTGCACACGGCCCAGGGTGAGCTGTACCAGACCAATTCCGAGATCGGCAGCCTGGAGGCGCAGATCAAGTTCGTGGTCGAGTCGCGCACGCGGCTGCAGAACCAGATCGGGACGCTCACCGCACAGCGCGAGCAGTGGCAGAACCAGGCCGCCGAGCTGCAGGAACAGATCGAGGAAGGCGAGTTCCGCCTGGAAGAGCTGGCGGCGCGCGTGGAAGGCGCGCAGATCGCGGTGGAAGCCCAGAACGAGCGCCTGCCCGAGCTCGACGCCGCCTGGCGCGCGGCCCAGAACCAGTCGACTGAATCGCGCGCCCGCATCATGCAGGTCCAGCAGCGCATCGAATTGTCCGCGGCGCACGGGCGCAATGCGGCGAGCATCCTGGCCACCCTCGCCACGCGGCGCGAGCGCCTGCAGCAGGAGCGCGCCGGCATCGACCTGCCGGACGCCGGCCACCTCGACAACCTGCGCATGCAGCTGGAAGAAAAGCAGCTGCAGCTGGAAGAGCAGACCCTGATGCTGGAAGAAGCCACCGCGCGCCAGCAGGCGGTCGAGGAAGAGCGGCGCCAGGCCCATGCCGCCGCCCAGGCGGAAGCGGCCGCCAACGCCAAGCTGGAAGCGCGCCTGGCGGCGCTGCGCCAGCTGCAGGAACGGGTGCAGACCCAGGGCAAGGTCCAGCCCTGGCTGCAGAAGCACGAACTCGATAAACTGCCGCGCCTGTGGGAAAAGCTCGACATCGACACCGGCTGGGAGACCGCGCTGGAATCGGTGCTGCGCGAGCGTACCGGGGCGCTGGAAATCTCGAACCTGGACTGGGCGCGCGGCTTCTTCGGCGACGCCCCGCCGGCGCGGATGGCGGTCTACACCCCGGCACCCGGCACGCCGGCGCAGCCGGACCACCACGGCCTGAAGCCGTTCGCGGCGCTGCTCAAGCTGAACGACCCCGGCCTGCGCGGCCTGCTCGACGACTGGCTGTGGGGCGTGTACGCCGCCGACGATCCGGGCACCGCGCTGGCCCAGCGCGCGCGCCTGCCCGAGGGCGGCCTGTTCGTCACCCCGAACGGCCACATCGTCAGCCGTTCCAGCGTGCGCTTCTACGCCGCCGACGCCGAGCAGGACGGGGTGCTGGCGCGCCAGCACGAGATCGACAACATCGGCAAACAGCTGCGTGCGCAGGCGCTGCTGCTGGACGAGGCGCGTACCCGCAGCACGCGTGCCGATGCCGCCGTCGGCGAACTGCAGCGCCGCCTGCAGGACGGGCGCCAGCGCGTGGCCACGCTGCAGCGCGAAACCCATGCGCTGCAGATCGAGGTGGTGAAGCAGGGCGAGGCCGAGGCGCGCCTGAACCAGAGGAGCGGCCAGATCGCGGCCGACCTCGACGAAATCGCCTTTCAAGAAGCCGAGCAGCGCCAGGCGCGCGCGGAAGCCGAATCCGAATTCGAAATGCTCGACATGGAACTGGCCGAGCTGCAGGGTGCGCACGAGGATGGCCAGACGGCCTTCCAGGACAAGGAGCGCGCCTTGACCGAGGCGCGCGAACGCCTGCGCGAGCTGGAACGCGCGGCGCAGGAAGCCGGCTTCGCCGAAAAGACCGGGCGCGCCCGCATCGACGAGCTGCGCCGCACCATCGCCACCGCATCGCAGCAGGCCGCCACCGTCGGCGAGACCATCGCCGCGGCCAGGCTGGAGCTGGAATCGCTCGAATCCGGCGCCGCCGCCGAAGGCCTGCAGGCGCTGCTGGCGCGCCGCACCGAGCAGGAAGCCGCGCTGTCCGACGCCCGCCACGAACTGGACCAGCTGACCCAGCAACTGAGGCAACTGGAAGAAGGGCGCATGAACGCCGAGCGCAGCCTGCAGCCGCAGCGCGAGCGCATCACCGAGATGCAGCTCAAGGAGCAGGCCGCGCGCCTGAACCAGGAGCAGTTCGACGAAGCGCTGCGCGCCACCGGCGCCGATGCCGCCCAACTCGCCGAGCTGGCGCAAAAGCTCGATCCGGAAGTGAAGCCGTCCATCCTGCAGGGCGAGGTGACGCGCCTGACGACTGCCATCAATGCCCTTGGCGCGGTGAACCTGGCGGCGGTGGAAGAACTGGCCCAGGCCACCGAGCGCAAGCGCTTCCTCGATGCGCAGAACAACGACCTGCAGGAAGCCATCGGCACGCTGGAAGGCGCGATCGGGCGCATCGACCGCGAATCGCGCGACCTGCTGCAGGACACCTTCGATCGCGTCAACGGCCATTTCTCGGAACTGTTCCCGATCCTGTTCGGCGGCGGCACGGCAAAGCTGGTGATGACCGGCGACGAGATCCTCGACGCCGGCGTGCAGGTGATGGCCCAGCCGCCCGGCAAGAAGAACGCCACCATCCACCTGCTGTCCGGCGGCGAGAAGGCGCTCACCGCCACGGCCCTGGTGTTTTCGATGTTCCGCCTGAATCCGGCGCCGTTCTGCCTGCTGGACGAGGTCGACGCACCGCTCGACGACGCCAATACCGAGCGTTTCTGCCGCATGGTCAAGCGCATGTCCGACCACACCCAGTTCCTTTTCATCTCGCACAACAAGATCGCGATGGAGATGGCCAACCAGCTGATCGGCGTGACCATGCAGGAGCAGGGCGTGTCGCGCATCGTTGCCGTCGACATGGAAGCGGCGGCCGACCTGGCCGCGGCCTGAGCTCATCCTGTCTCCTGCGGACGGCGCGCGCGGTCACGCTTTACTGAATGCAATTTCAGCTTGCGCCATCCCGGTGCAAGACGTCCTCAATTTAACAAAAAATGAAACACATTTGCACAAATAAAGTGCAAAACTATTGGAGCTATTGAGATTATTAATTTTCCAAATGTAAAGATTGAGATTAGGATAACTATTCCTTTTACAGTTTCAATAGGTAACACATATGGGAAGCTTCAATATTTCTTTCGGCCGCGCCAGCGCGTGCGCATTGACCGTGACCGCCGGCGTACTGGCGCTCGCACAGGGCGTGCAAGCACAGCAGGTGCTGACCAAGGATAACGGTGCGCCGGTCGGCGACAACCAGAATAGCCAGACGGCCGGCCCCAACGGTCCGACCCTGCTGCAGGACGTGCACCTGGTGCAGAAACTGCAGCGCTTCGACCGCGAGCGCATTCCCGAGCGCGTCGTGCACGCCACCGGCACCGGCGCCCACGGCAGCTTCACCACCACCGACGACCTGTCCGACCTGTCCAAGGCCAGGCTGTTCGTCAAGGGCACCGTGACTCCGGTGTTCGTGCGCTTCTCGACCGTGATCCCGAGCCGTTCTGGCGCCGAGACCACGCGCGACCCGCGCGGCTTCGCCACCAAGTTCTATACCCAGGAAGGCAACTGGGACCTGGTCGGCAACAACCTGCCGATCTTCTTCATCCGCGATGCCATCAAGTTCCCGGACATGATCCACGCGCTCAAGCCGGACCCGGTCACCAACGTGCAGGAGCCGGAACGCGTGTTCGACTTCTTCTCGCACATCCCGGAATCGACCCAGATGCTGACCCGCGTCTACTCGAACTACGGTACCCCGGCGAGCTACCGCGAAATGAACGGCAGCAGCGTGCATGCGCTGAAGCTGGTCAATGCCAAGGGCGAGTACGTGTACGCCAAGTTCGCCTGGAAGTCGCAGCAGGGCGAGCGCAACCTGCGCCCGATGGAAGTCGCCGCGGTCCAGGCCAAGAGCACCAGCCATGCCACCACCGACCTGTATGAATCGATCACCAAGGGCGCCTACCCGAAATGGGACCTGGTGGTGCAGATCCTGCGCCCGAAGGAGATGAACAAGTTCGACTTCGACCCGCTGGACGCGACCAAGATCTGGCCGGGCGTCCCGGAGCGCAAGATCGGCACGATGGTGCTGAACAAGGTGCCGGACAACTTCTTCGAAGCCACCGAGCAGGTCGCGATGGCCCCGGGTAACCTGGTGCCGGGCATCGAAGCGTCGGAAGACCGCATGCTGCAGGGCCGCCTGTTCTCGTACATCGACACCCAGCACCACCGCCTGGGCGCGAACTTCCAGTCGCTGCCGATCAATCGTCCGCTGGTGCCGGTGAATAACAACCACCAGGACGGCGCCGCCAACACCTCGGGCCGCACCGGTCACGTGAACTATCAGCCGAGCCGCCTGGAAGGCGCGCTGGTCGAGGATCCGAATGCGCGCAGCAGCCAGCTGCCGCTGACCGGCACCACCCAGCAGCAGCGCATCGCCAAGACGCTGAACTTCAAGCAGGCCGGCGACTTCTACCGCTCGCTGAGCAGCCAGGACCGCGATGACCTGATCGCCAACCTGTCCGGCGACCTGAAGCGCGTGAAGAACCAGGACACCCTGTTCACCATGCTGTCCTTCTTCTGGAAAGCCGATGCGGACTACGGCAAGCGCCTGGCGCAGGCCGTCGGCGTCAGCGGCGACAAGATCGCCCCGCTGGCAGCCGCGTTGAAGGAATAAGGCACCGCCGCGGCACCCGGTTGCCGTGCCGACGGGCGGGTCCCGACCCGCTTGCCGAGCCACCCCGCGGGGTGGCTTTTGTTTTTTTCGACCCGGCTGGTATCATCTTGACTTTATGGACATTTTGGCATGCGGGCCGGGCGCCGGGCATGCAAGGCACATGGCAGCGGCGGTAACGGCCGTTCCTGTACGGCGCTGCTGCGTATATTCTTGCCTTCATGCTACCCTGAGGTCCTTTTCGCGCAGGCAGGCGGCCGGCGCGCCGAACATATTGCATCCGAGGCACAAGCAGCATGACAGATTTACAAATGAGCCTGATCGCAGCCAGCGGCGTCTTCGTCGCCGGCGTCATCGGTTACAACAAGTGGCAGGAGTACAAGGCCCGCAAGAGCGTGGAGCGCGCTTTTTCGTCGGATCATGATGATGTCCTGATGCGCAGCGGCGCGGCGCCGAGCCGCACGCCGGCCGAACCCGACCCGGTGGCCCCGGTCGGTCGCGACCCGATCGAGCGCCACGAGCCGGTGCTCGACGCCGGTCTGGACGCCGCGGTGACGGCGCCGGAACCGCAATTGCATGGCCTGGCGCCGGGCGCCGATGCGCTGGCCGAGCCGGTGGTCCACGTGCCCGATACCGCAGCCGCTGCTGCACCGGCAGCACCGGTGCCTACCCAGGCAGCCACGGCCCCGGGCGCCGGGTCGCCTGCCGCTTCGCCGGAGACCGCCGACACGCTGGCCCCGCTGGCCGGCGCCCCGCTTGCACCGCCATCGCCGCTGCCGCCGCAGCCTGCCGAGACCCTGGTCGATCCGCTGATCGATTGCCTGATTCCCATGACCCCCGAAGGCGCGCTGCGCGGCGAGCGCATCCTGCCGGCGCTGCTCAAGCTGCGCCGCGTCGGCAACAAGCCGGTCCACTACGTCGGCCTGGCTGTCAGCGGCGACTGGGAGCCGATCGTTCATGGCGGCGTGTACACCAAGCTGCAGGCCGGCGTCCAGCTGGCCACCCGCACCACCGCGCTGAACGAACTCGAATACTCGGAAATGGTCACGCGTCTGCGCGCGGTGGCCGACGAGATCGGTGCCGAGCCGGAAGTGCCGGACATGATCGAGGTGATGAGCGAAGCCAGGAACCTGCACCGCTTCGTCGCCGGCCACGATGCCCAGCTGGGCGTGAACCTGGCTTCGAAGGGCGCGCCATGGGCGATGTCGACCCTGATCGGCGCCCTCGAGAACGCCGGCTTCGACGTGCGTCCGGACGGCCGCTTCGTCATGCCCGACGAGGGCAAGAACGTGCTGTTCACGCTGTCGACCAACGTCACCCTGGGCGCCGACACCACCTCGCGCCTGACCCTGTTGCTCGACGTGCCCTGCGTCGCGCCGGCCAAGGACGGCTTCGGCCGCATGGTGGCCTGCGCCAAGACGCTCGAGCTGCGCCTGGATGGCGCCATCGTCGACGATTTCGACCAGCCGCTGCCCGACGCCACCCTGGAAGAAATCGCCGGCCAGGTGCGCGAGTTCTACGAGGAGATGGACGCCGCCGACATCCCGGCCGGTTCCACGCGCGCGCTGCGCCTGTTCAGCTGAGGCCGGTGCATGAGCGAGACCCAAGCTGACGACCTGTCGCGTATGAAGTGGCTGGTCGAGGAACTGAACCGCCATATCTATAATTACCACGTGCTCGACGCGCCGACGATCCCGGACGCCGAGTACGACAAGCTGTTCCGCGAACTGCAGGCGCTGGAAGCGGCGCATCCGGAAGCGGCGTCCGTCGATTCGCCGACCACCCGCGTCGGCGCCGCGCCGATTCCCGAATTCCGCCAGGTGACGCACGCGCTGCCGATGCTGTCGCTGAACAACGGCTTCGCCGACGAGGACATCGACAACTTCGACCGCCGCGTGCGCGAAGGCCTCGACCTGAATCCGGGCGCCCAGGTCGCGTATGCGGCCGAACTGAAATTCGACGGCCTGGCCATCAGCCTGCGCTACGAGAACGGCGTGTTCGTGCAGGCCGCGACCCGCGGCGACGGCTTTACCGGCGAGGACGTCACGGCCAACATCCGCACCGTGCGCGTGATCCCGCTGCGCCTGCATGGCGACCAGATCCCTGCGGTGCTGGAAGTGCGCGGCGAAGTGCTGATGTTCAAGGACGACTTCGAACGCCTGAACGGGCGCCAGCGCGAGGCCGGCCAGAAGGAATTCGCCAACCCGCGCAACGCCGCCGCCGGCAGCCTGCGCCAGCTCGACGCCCGCATCACCTCGCAGCGCAAGCTGCGCTTCTTCGCCTACGGCATCGGCGTGCTGGAAGGCGCCGCCATGCCCGAATCGCATTCGAAGGTGCTGGACTGGTTCGATCGGCTCGGCCTGCCGGTGTCGAAGGAGCGGGCGGTGGTGAGCGGCTGCGAAGGCCTGCTCGGCTACTACCGCGCCGTCGGCAGCAAGCGCAGGGAGCTGCCCTACGAGATCGACGGCGTGGTCTACAAGGTCGACCGCATCGACGACCAGCGCCAGCTCGGCTTCGTGTCGCGCGCGCCGCGCTTCGCGCTGGCCCACAAGTTCCCGGCCGAGGAAGCGCTGACCACGGTACAGGCGATCGACGTCCAGGTCGGCCGCACCGGCGCCATCACGCCGGTGGCGCGCCTGACGCCGGTCTCGGTGGGTGGCGTGACCGTCACCAACGCGACCCTGCACAACGAGGACGAAGTACGGCGCAAGGACGTGCGCGTGGGCGACACGGTCACCGTGCGCCGTGCCGGCGACGTGATCCCGGAAGTGCTGTCGGTGTTGCTGGAACGGCGCCCGACCCCGGCACCGCCGGTGTACACGCTGCCGGCGACCTGCCCGGTCTGTGGGTCGCATGTGGTGCGCGAAGAGGGCGAGGCGGTGGCGCGCTGCTCCGGCGGCCTGACCTGCGCCGCCCAGCGCAAGGAAGCGATCCGCCACTTCGCCGGCCGGCGCATGATGGACATCGAAGGCCTGGGCGACCGCTACATCGACAGCCTGGTCGAATCGAACCTGATCCATGGCGTGGCCGACCTGTACAAGTTGACGCTGGACGACCTGCTCAAGATGAAGCGCCTCGCCGACGAGCGCGACGGCACGACGCCCGAGACGGTCAAGGCCGGCAAGGTGGCGACAAAGTGGGCCGATAACCTGCTGGCCGCGATCGAGGCCAGCAAGCGTCCGCCGCTGGAGCGCCTGCTGTTCGCGCTCGGCATCCGCCACGTCGGCGAAAGCACCGGCAAGACGCTGGCCGACTGGCTCGGCAGCCTGGCGCTGGTGCGCCGCGCGCCGGCCGCGCTGCTGCGCGTGCTGCCCGATATCGGCGGTACCGTGGCCGAAGCGATCGCCGAGTTCTTCGCCGAGCCGAAGAACCAGCAGGCGCTCGATGCGCTGCTGGCGGCCGGCGTGACGCCGCAGGGCGAGCACCCGCCGCGGGCCCAGCTGCGCGACAAACTCGACGAGGTGCAGCTGCTGGCCGCGCTCGGCATTCCCAAGCTGACCGAACCGCGCGCGCGCCAGCTGCTGGAGGGGCGCACGCTGGACGAGCTGGCGCACCTGCGCATCTTCAGCGTGTTCGGCCTGCCGGCGCCGCTGGTGGCTTCGCTCGAGGGATGGATGGGCGAGGCGGCCAACCGCGACACCATCACCGCGCTGGCCGCGCTGCGGCGCGAGCTGCTGGACCTGCTGCCGCAGGACACCGCACAGGAAGCCGCCGGTCCGCTGGCCGGCAAGACTTTTGTCCTGACCGGGACGCTGCCGACGATGTCGCGCGACGCCGCCGGCGCGCTGATCGAACAGGCCGGCGGCAAGGTGTCCGGCTCGGTGTCGAAGAAGACCTCGTACGTGGTCGCCGGCGCGGAAGCGGGCAGCAAACTGGAAAAGGCGGAAAGCCTGGGCGTCACCGTGCTCGACGAAGCCGGGCTGCTCAAACTGCTCGCTGAAGTAAACAATTCATAAACTAGGGATAGAGAATGACCGCAATCAAGAAAGCCGTATTTCCAGTCGCCGGTCTCGGCAGCCGTTTCCTGCCTGCCACCAAGGCACAGCCGAAGGAAATGCTGCCGATCGTCGACAAGCCGTTGATCCAGTACGCGGTCGAGGAAGCGGTCGCCGCCGGCATCACCGAACTGGTGTTCATCACCGGGCGCAACAAGCGCGCCATCGAAGACCATTTCGACACCGCCTATGAACTCGAATCCGAGCTGGAAGCGGCCGGCAAGGCGGCGCTGCTGGAACTGGTGCGCGGCGTGATCCCGAAGCATGTGAACTGCATCTACATCCGCCAGTCGGCGCCGCTGGGCCTGGGCCATGCGGTGCTGTGCGCGCGTCCGGTCGTCGGCAACGACCCGTTCGCCGTGCTGCTGGCCGACGACTTCATGGACAGCGCGCCCGGCCACAAGCCGGTGCTGGCCCAGATGACCGACCTGTACGCCTACGAGAAATGCAGCGTGCTGGCGGTGCAGGACGTGCCGCGCGCGCATACGCGCCAGTACGGCATCGTCAGCGCCAGCGCCTACCGTCCGGACCTGGAGCTGGTGTCGGGCATCGTCGAAAAGCCGCAGCCCGAGGACGCGCCGTCGACGCTGGCCGTGGTCGGCCGCTACGTGCTGTCGGGTTCGATCTTCGACCACCTGGCCACCATCGGCAAGGGCGCCGGCGGCGAAATCCAGCTGACCGACGGCATCGCCGCCCTGATGGCGCGCGAACGCGTGCTGGCCTACCGCTACGCCGGACAGCGCTATGATTGCGGTTCCAAGCTCGGTTACCTGAAAGCCACCGCCGCGATCGGCATGAAGCACCCCGAGACCGCCGAAGGCTATTCCGAGTTCCTGAAGCAGTTGTGCGCCGATACCAACTAAGTGAGGGATTGAGATGGCCATCCGCGACATCCTGAAGATGGGCGACCCGCGCCTGCTGCGCGTCGCCGAACCCGTTACCGAGTTCGACACCCCGGCGCTGCACGCACTGGTCGCCGACATGTTCGAGACCATGCACGCGGTCGACGGCGCCGGCCTGGCCGCGCCGCAGATCGGCGTCAACCTGCAGCTGGTGATCTTCGGCTTCGGCAGGAACCAGCGCTATCCGGACGCGCCGGCGGTGCCGGAAACGGTATTGATCAATCCCGTCCTGACGCCTTTGTCGGACGAGATGGAAGAGAGCTTCGAAGGCTGCCTGTCTGTGCCCGGCCTGCGCGGCAGCGTGCCCCGTCATACGCGTCTGCATTACGAAGGCTTTGATCAGTATGGAAAAGCGATCAGCCGCGACGTCGACGGTTTCCATGCGCGCGTGGTGCAGCACGAGGTCGACCACCTGCTGGGCATCCTGTACCCGATGCGCATCAAGGACTTCTCGCGCTTCGGCTTTACCGAAGTGATGTTCCCGAATCTTGACCCGAAGGCCGACGATTGAAACGTTTATCCCTGACCGCGGCGCTCGTGCTGGCCGCGCTGGCGCCGCTGGCGCATGCCGATAACCTTTTTACCTGGATCGAGGCCGAGCCGAAAAGCGAGCTGTGGATCGACAGCGGCTTCGCCACCTGGCACTTCGACCGTGACAAGGACCTGAACGGCAACAACTACGGCCTGGGTGCGGAATACCGTTTCTCGGGCACGATGGCGGCCACGGCAGGCCGCTTCTACAACAGCGACCGCCAATGGTCCAACTACGCCGGCGTGATCTGGCAGCCCTGGGCCATCGGCCCGGTGCGCGTGGGCGCGGCGCTGGCCGCCTTCGACGGCTACCCGCACATGCGCGACGGCGGCTGGTTCCCGGCGGCGATCCCGACGCTGACCTACGACTACAAGCGGGTCGGGGTCAACGTCGGCATCATTCCGAGCTACAAGGACCGCTTGTATGGCGGGATTTCGGTGCAGCTCAAGATCAAATTGTTCTAGCCAGCCCGGCCTTACCGCTTCACCTTGCCGTACGCCTCGCCCGCCTTCCAGGTGGGCATGGCCGGCGCATTCGCCACCGCATACCCCAGGTTCAGCGTGAACTGCGCCTGCTGCACCATCCCCGACAGGTCCCATGACGGATCGTACTGGTCGCTCACCTGGTGATAATCCTTCGTGAACGCCCGCATCTTCTCGACCGCCCCTTGCGGGTGCTCGAACGCGAAGCTGCCGTCGCCGGAAAACACCGCCGAACCCACGTTGAAGGCCGGTACGCCCGCCTTGGCGAAGCTGAAGTGGTCGGCGCGGAAGTAGGCGCCGCCCAGGTCCGGCGTCGGCGCCGCCAGTCCCAGGCCCATCGACTTGGCCACCTGTGCCGAGGTCGCGGCCAGCGAGCTGCGCTCGGCGCCGGCGACGCCGATATCGCGGGTGCGGCCGACGAAGTTCATGCTGTCCAGGTTGAGGTCGGCCGCCGTCTTCGCCAGCGGCCACAAGGGCGCACGCACCCAGGCCAGGCTGCCCAGCAGACCCTGTTCCTCGGCGCAGGGCCACAGGAAGACCTGGCTACGTTTGGCCGGATGGGCCACCGCGGCCTGGGCCATGGCGAGCAGGGCGGCGGTGCCGGAACCGTTGTCGATGGCGCCGTTCCAGATGTGGTCGGGTTTGCCGTTTTGTTCGTCGATGCCCAGGTGGTCCCAGTGCGCCGAATAGATCACGGCTTCAGCGGCCAGCTTCGGATCGCTGCCCGGCACCATGCCCACCACGTTGTACTCGGTGAGCCGGCGCACCGCGCTTTTCACCGCGGCGCGTGCCTGTACGTCCAGGGCCACCGGCTTGAAGCCGCGCACCTCGGCCGCCGCGCGCAGGCGATCCAGGTCCTGGCCGGCGGCGGCGAACAGGGTGCGCGCGAAGTCTTCGCTGATCCAGCCCTGCAGCGCGTTGCCGGGGCCGTCCAGGTGGAACTGCTCGTGGCCGAAGCTGTTGGCCGGCACGCTCCACGGGTAGGAACTCGACGCCGCCGTGTGGATCAGCAGGATGCCGGCCGCGCCCTGGCGCAGCGCTTCCTCGAACTTGTAGGTCCAGCGTCCGTACCAGGTGAGCGACTGGCCGCCAAAGCGCGCCGGCTCGGCGGCGGTCGGCTGTGGGTCGTTGACCATCGCCACCAGCAGCTTGCCCTTCACGTCGGCGCCGGCGAAATCGTTCCAGTTCTGGTCGGGGGCGTCGATGCCGTAGCCGACGAACAGCACCGGTGCGGCGATGGTGCTGTCGGTGCGGCCATTGGCGTTGGCGTACACGGCGTCCTGGCCGAAGGCGGCGGCCAGCTGTTTGCCGCCGGCGTCGAAGCGCAGGGTACTGCCGGGCAGGGTTTTCTGGCCGACCAGCTCGACCTTCTGGCGGTAGCCCTGGGCCAGCGGTTTCAGGCCCAGCGCCGCGGCCTGGGTTTCGAGATAGCGGACGGTGAGCTGGCCGCCGCGCTGGCCGGTGCCGCGGCCTTCGAGCAGGTCGTCGGCCAGGAAGGAGAGGTGGGCGCGCAGCGGCGCTTCGGCGACGGTCTGGGCGGCTGCGGCGCCGGACAGCAGGGCCGCGCCCAGCAGCGCACGGCAGGCGCGGGAAGAAGGAAGGGGCATGGAGCAGCGTGGACGAGTGATGAACGGTGTGATGTTAGCATCGGGCGCTGCGGTGTGGCGCTACCTGGCGGTAGCGTGGATTTATTAACACTTTTTAAAAAAAATCCACATTTCGGACTCAAGCTATAATGACGCCACGGAAGCCGCCTGCCCGGCGGCATTGCATGGCATAAGAACCCGATCCCGAAATTCCTGAATGGACAAACACGACTACCGCGCGCCGCCGCCTGACGCCGGCATGGCTTCGGACGCGCCGCGCGCCGCGCACGCGTTGCCGCCCGTGCAGACCTGGTCGCGCTTGAGCCGGCAACTCGTTCCGCTAATTGGCGACAACGGTTTCGGCGCCTTGCTCGGCCGCACGCTGCGCCTGGTGGCGCCGGCCTGGCCATGGCTGAGCGTGGACGCGTCGCGCCAGACCGGCGCCGCGCTGCTGGCGGCGCTGGAAAGCGACCTGGCGCGTGCCGATGCGACCGCGGCAAGCGCCGCGCACGAGGTACTGATGGTCACCTTTACCCGTCAGCTCGGTGCCCTGATCGGGCCCGCGCTGACCGTGCGGCTGCTGGCGGAACACACGGTGGGCGACGACCGGCAACAGAATCAACAGGAGCACAAGTAATGAGCGAGAAAGTAACCTTGGGAAAACTCAGCACCGGCGTGCCGGGGCTGGACGTTCTCCTCGGGGGTGGACTGACCGAATTTTCGTTCACGCTGATCGCCGGCGCGCCCGGCAGCGGCAAGACCACGCTGGCCCACCAGATCATGTTCGCGCTCGCCCATCCCGACCGCCGCGCCCTGTTCTTCACGGTGCTGGGCGAACCGCCGCTCAAGATGCTGCGCTACCAGCAGCAGTTCTCGTTCTTCGACATGGACAAGGTCGGCACCAGTATCCGCTACGTCAACCTGGCCGACGATTTGCGCGCCGGCGATTTCAGCGGGGTGCTGGAGCGCATCATGCGCGAAGTCGAGGATTTCTCGCCGGGCCTGGTGTTCGTCGACTCCTTCCGCTCGGTGGTGCAGACCGCGCGCAGCGGCAACAAGGGCTTGTGGGACCTGCAGCACTTCATCCAGGAACTCGGCTCGCGCATGGCGATGTGGCAGGCCACCACCTTCCTGATCGGCGAATACACGCAGAGCGACGTCGAGGCCAATCCGATCATCACGGTAGCCGACGGCATGGTCTCGCTGTCGCACAACCTGCACGAGGACGTGGTGGTGCGCAAGATCCGGGTGATCAAGATGCGTGGCCAGGCCCACATGGCCGGCTCGCACACGATGCGCATCAGCGATGACGGCATCCGCATCTATCCGCGCCTTCTGGGAGCGGTGCAGGGCGCCTACAGCGCGATCGAGCGCGACCCGCACCGCATCCCGACGGGCGTGGCCGGCCTCGACGACCTGCTGCACGGCGGGCTGCCGCAGGGGCATACGCTGATGGCCACCGGCCCCACCGGCATCGGCAAGACCATCCTCGGCACCCACTTCCTGAGCGCCGGCGCCGCGCGCGGCGAGCACGGCATCGCGCTGTACTTCGAAAAGCACACGACGCGCCTGCACAATGCCGCGCTGATCGAGATGACGCGCGCCGGCAAGGTGACCGTGATCGAACCGCGTTCGCTGGCACTCAGCGTGGAAGAGCTGCTCGACGAGCTGACCGAGGCCATCGAGCGTACCGGCGCCACCCGGGTCGTGATCGATTCGCTGTCCGAGATCGGCCTCTACCTGGCGCCGGAATTCCGCCATGACCTGCGCCTGACCGTGTTCCGCACGCTGGCGCTGCTGGCCGGGCGCGGCGTGAGCGTGCTGGTCACGGCCGGCTTCGAGGACAACCAGCCCGACATGCGCTTCAGCTTCGACAACCTGTGCTTCCTGGCCGATGCGGTGCTGACCATGCGCTTTGCCGAAGTCGAAGGCCGGCTGTGCAAGTTCATGACCGTGGTGAAGGTACGCGGCAGCGCCCATAGCAGCGAACTGCGCGCCTACCGCATCACCGACGCCGGGATCGAGGTCGAGGACCGCGCCGTGGCCTACGACCGCATGCTGACCGGCTGGCCGACCCCGCGCCCGCCACGCAAATAAGGACGACGATGGGAACCTACCGGGAACAACAGGGCGCCTCCGAGCAGCGTTCCATCGACGAGACGGGACGCCAGTCCGCGGGCGCCCAGGATGCCTACTTGCTGCATCGCATCCGCGTCCTCGAGGACGAGCTGGCCGCAGCGCGCGAGCAGGCCCGGGTGCAGGCGCGCGAGCGTCAGGCGATGGAAGCAGGCGTCGCGCTGCTGCGCGAAGCCAACGAGCACCTGGTGCTGGCCACCTTCAACGCCGAACACCTGCGCGAGGATGCCGAAGCGGCCAACCGCCGCCAGAACGAATTCCTGGCGATGCTGGCGCATGAGCTGCGCAATCCGCTGTCGCCGATCAGCATGGCGGCCTCGCTGCTGGGCACCGTGCCGAACGCGACGCCCCAGCTGGCCAACCTGGCGCGCGTGATCGGGCGCCAGGTCGACCACATGGCGCGCCTGCTCGACGACCTCCTCGACGCGGCGCGCATCAGCAGCGGCAAGATCACGCTGTCGGTCCAGCCGCTGCCGCTGGCGGAACTGCTGCAGCACGCGGTCGAGACCATCCAGCCGCGCATCCAGGAACGGCGCCAGCAGCTGCAGCTGACCCTGGCGCCGGGCGCCGACGCCGCCGTGGTCGACGGCGACCGGGTGCGCCTGACCCAGGTGTTCACCAACCTGATCGGCAACGCCTCCAAGTACACCGGCGACGGCGGCACGCTGCGGGTGACGGCGTCGCTGGACGCCGGGCAGGCGCTGGTGGTGGTCGAGGACGACGGCATCGGCATGGCGCCCGAGGTGATCCCGCACATCTTCGATTTGTTCACCCAGGGTCCGCGTTCGCTGGCGCGCTCCGAGGGTGGCCTCGGCGTCGGCCTGAACGTGGTGCGCAACCTGCTCGCCATGCACGGCGCGACGGTGCGCGCCGATAGCGCCGGCCTGGGGCAGGGCAGCCGCTTCACGGTGCGCCTGCCGCGTTCCAGCGGCACGGTCGGCGCCCAGCCCCCGGCAAAGGCCGCGGCGCGCCCTACTGCGCTGAATATCCTGCTGATCGAGGACAACGTCGACGCCTGCGACATGCTGGCCGGTTTCCTGGCGTCCGAAGGCCACCAGGTGCGCTGCGCCTACGACGGCCATGCCGGCCTGGCGGCGGCACTGGATGGCGCCTGGGACGTGATCATCTGCGACGTCGGACTGCCCGGCATGGACGGGCTGGACCTGATGCGTGCGGTGCGGGCGGCGGAGGGCGGGACGCATCCGTTCGCGGTGGCCCTGTCGGGGTATGGGCAGGACGACGACCGCACGCGCGGGCTGGCGGCCGGGTTCGACCGTTACCTGGTGAAGCCGGTGGCGGCGGCGAATTTGCGGGATGTGATCGCCGAGCTGGAGGGGTCAGAGCCCGGTGTTGCTTTTTAGGGGCTCTGACCCCGGTGTTCAGCCGCGCAGTCTGCAGCCGGCGCCGGCTTCGAACCGGGGTCAGAGCCCAACCATCAAAACCGGGCTCTGACCCCTAGAGCAGCTTTGCCAAGCGCTCCACCGCCTGCTCGATCCGCTCATACTTGGCGGCATACGAAAACCGCACATGCCGCTTCGGTGCCGCGAAGCCGAAATCGTCGCCCGGCACGATCGCCACTTCGGCATCCTTGAGCACCGTCATCCCGAACGCCGTGCTGTCGCCGGCATCCGGGTGCGCCAGTCCACTGATATCCGCGTAGACATAAAAGGCACCATCCGGCAGCACCGGCACCTGGAAGCCGAGGCCGCGCAGTGCCGGCACCAGGAAGTCGCGGCGGCGCTGGAATTCCAGGCGGCGGCCCTCGAAGATCTCGATCGCTTCCGGCGTGAAGCAGGCCAGCGCCGCGTGCTGGGCGATGGTCGGGGCGCAGATGAACAGGTTCTGGGCCAGTTTCTCGACGGTCGGCACCAGCGCTTCCGGCACCACCAGCCAGCCGAGGCGCCAGCCGGTCATGCTGAAATACTTGGAGAAGCTGTTGACGGTGATGATGTCGTCGCCGAAGGCGAGGGCGCTGGTCGGGCGCTCGCCGTAGGAGAGGCCCTGGTAGATCTCGTCGACGATGGCGAAGCCGCCACGGGCGCGCACGCCGGCCAGCAGCGCTTCGGATTGCGCCGCCGTCATCGCGGTACCGGTCGGGTTCGAGGGCGAGGCGACGATCACGCCGCGCGTGCGCTCGTTCCAGTGGCGCTCGAGGTGGTCCGCGGTGAGCTGGTAGCGCGACTCCGGACCGGAGGGCACCAGCACCGGCTTGCCGCCGAAGCTGGTGACGAAATGGCGGTTGCAGGGGTAGCACGGGTCCGGCATCAGGACTTCGTCGCCGTTGTCGACCAGCGCGGCGCAGGCCAGCAGCAGGCCGGCCGAGGCGCCGGCGGTGATCACGATGCGGCGCGGATCGACGTCCTGGCCCCAATGGCCGGCGTACCAGCCGGAGATCGCTTCGCGCAGCGCCGGCAGGCCGAGCGATTCGGTGTACTGGGTGCTGCCGGCCTGGATCGCCGCCATCGCCGCGCGGGCCACCACGTCGGGGGCGGTGAAATCGGGCTCGCCGACGCTCATGCTGATGACGTCGCGGCCGGCGCGCGTCATCGCAGCCGCGGCCTTGACCATTTCCATCACGCGGAAGGGTTCGATGGCGTCGACGCGGCCGGCGACCTGCAGGGCGCGCGCAAGTTTGTTACCTGGATCGTTGGAAGACATGCTGTTCGGATGGCGCTGGGGCAAATGGCGCCATCTTAGCTCATACCGTCGCCAGCTGCTTGTCCACCAGCATGGCGGCGGCCCCCTGCGCCGGCAGCGGACGGCTGACGTAATAGCCCTGGATCTCGTCGCAATCGTATTTCTCCAGCTCGCGGATCTGTTCGACGTTTTCCACTCCCTCGGCCACCACCTTCAGGTTCAGGCTGTGCGCCAGCCGGATCACGGCCTTGGTGATGAGGGCGTCGTCGCTGTCGTGCGGCAGGTCGCGCACGAAGGTGCGGTCGATCTTCAGCGCGTCCAGCGGGAAGCGCTTCAGGTAGGCCAGGCTCGAATAGCCGGTGCCGAAATCGTCGACCGACAGGCGCATGCCGAGCGCCTTGATGCGCGACAGGGTCTCGACCGCCGCCTCAGGATTCGTCATCAGCATCGACTCGGTCAGCTCGAATTCGAGCAGCGTCGGTTCGACCCCGGCGCCGACCACGATGCGTTCGATCGCGCCGGCCAGGTCGTCCTGCTGCAGCTGGCGCGCCGACAGGTTGATCGCCACCGGCGCCAGCGGCAGGCCGTCGGCTTGCCAGGCCTTGAGCTGGCGGCAGACTTCGCCGATCACCCATTCGCCGACCGGCAGGATCAGGCCCGTGTCTTCCAGGATCGACACGAATTCGAGCGGCGGCACCAGCCCGCGCTGCGGGTGGTTCCAGCGCAGCAGCGCTTCGAAGCCGCTGACGGTCGCGCCGGCCAGGTCCAGCTTGGGCTGGTAATGCAGCATGAATTCGCCGCGCTCGAGTGCCCGCCGCAGCTGGGCCTCGGTCTGCAGGCGTAGTGCCGCGTTCTCGTGCATCGCCCGGGCGAAGAACTGGTAGGTGTTGCGGCCGTCGTTCTTGGCGCCGTACATCGCCGTGTCCGCGCTTTTCAGCAGGATCTCGGCGTTGTCGCCATGTTCCGGATAGCTGGCGATGCCGACGCTGGCCGAAACGAACAGCTGCTGGCCCTGCAGGTAGAAGGGCTGGCCCAGCGACTGGATGATCTCCGCGGCGAGCGCGGCCGTGTCGTCGTCACCGCTGACGTTCGGCAGCACCACCGCGAACTCGTCGCCGCCGAGGCGCGCCACCAGCTCGCCTGCGCGCGCGCAGGCCTGCAGGCGGGCGGCGGCCTGCACCAGCAGCTGGTCGCCGACGCCGTGGCCGAGCATGTCGTTGACGTTCTTGAAGCGGTCGAGGTCGATGAACATCACCGCCGCACGGCGCCCGTGCGCGGCGGCGCGCGCCAGCGCCTGTTCCAGGCCGAGCGCCAGGTGGCGCCGGTTCGGCAGGCTGGTGAGCGAATCGTACTGGGCCAGATAGGTCAGGCGGTTGCGCGCATCGCGGCGTTCGATGGCGGTGGCCAGGATGTTGCCGATCCCGCGCAGGAAGTTGGCGTCGTCGGGGCCGAAATTGCGCAGGCCGTCGTCGTACACGCCGATCAGGCCGAACGGGCTGTCGGCACTGCCGATGCAGGCGTCCAGGCCACGTTCCAGGCCATGCTGCTCGGCCAGCGGCGCCATCCAGGGGCGCAGGGACATGCTGGAAGGCTGCGGCAGCAGCGGACCGGCGGCGTCCACGCGCTGGCCGTGGGCGCCGGCCAGGCGGCCGGCGGCGGCGCGCAGCAGCACGCTGCCGTCGCTGCCGGCCTCGAACAGCGCGGCGCCGGGCGTGCCGAGGCCGCGCGCGGCGGCTTCGGCGGCTTCGGCAAACAGCTCGTCGAGGTCGTTGTCGGCCAGCGCCTTGCGCCCGAGTTCCGCGATCAGGGTCTGGCGCTTGGCGTTTTCCACGATCGCGCGCTCGAATTCCTTGCGCTCGGTGATGTCGATGTCGATACAGATATAGCGCTCGATGCGCTCGCCCTCGAACATCGGCACGATGGTGCGGCGCCACTGGCGCACGCCGTTGCGGCCGGCCAGCGCGACCTCACCGTTCCACACCTGCGGGCCCGGTTGCCAGGCATGGTCGGGATCGGCCGGCCGGCCGACCGCGCCCAGCGGCATCCCGACCAGCTCGGCGCGGGTGAAGCCGCTGTTGGCGACGAACAGCTCGTTGACTTCGGCGATGCGCCCGCCGATATCGACCTCGCACACGATCGCCGCCTGGTCCATCGCGCTCTTGTGCTGCATGAGGGAATTCATCAGCGCGTCGATGCGCTGGCCGAACTGGGCGCGCAGGCTGTCGGCGCTGCGGTTGACGGCCTGGATCGCTTCCTGGATCTCGCTCGGGGCGTCGGCATGCAGCGCGGCCGCGGCCGTGATGCGGCCGGCGGCGACGTCGTTTTCGAAGGAGCGCAGGCGCCCGAGGTTGTCGAGCCAGCGCCGCAGCAGTGTCCGCATCAGCGCCAGGCTGATCACGAACACGATCAGCGCCAGGGCCGAGGTTTCCGCCACCATGGTCCACATCTGGGCCGCCAGCTTGCGCTCGTCGAAGGACAGGCGCACCACGCCGTAATCCTTGCCGCCGACGTTGGCGACGCGGTTGACGTCGTACAGCTTTTCGGCGACCAGGTCGCGCATCCAGTCGGGGGCCGCGTGCGACGGCGGCAGCGGCGGCGCTTCGAGGCGGATGCTGCCGCCGGCGACGTCGAGGAAGGCGGCGCTCTTGAACGGCGACTGCACCAGCATCTTGCTGAGCGTGCGCCTGACGGTGTCGTAGTCGCCGATCACCGCGCTGTCCTCGATGGTCTGGGCCGCCACTTCGACCAGGGTCATGGCGCTGTCCTGGGTTTCCTCGATGTGCTGCAGGAACTGGTAGCGGTAGAACAGGGCCAGGCCGCCGGCCAGGAAGACCAGCATGGTCAGGCTGAAGACGGCGAAGATCCTCCCCATCAGGGAGCGTGGCAGCAGGTGCGGCAAGCGCGTCATCGGTCTCGGCTCAGCGCAGGTTGGCCGGGGCGTCCGCGTAGAACGCGCGGTAGCTGGCGTAGTCGGCGTCGCTGGCGGCGACGAAGGAAATCGGTTCCGGCGCATGCACCAGCTCGGAGCTGGCGGCCAGGATCTGGCGGCCTTCCGGGTCCAGGTGCATGGTCAGGAAGGCACGGGCGACGGCGCGCACCTCGTCGGCCGGCACGCGCGGGGACGCCATCAGCGCCAGCTCGTTGAACGGGGCCGAACTCCACAGCACGCGGAAGGCATTGCCTTCGCGCGCGCTCCAGTTGGCCACCAGCTGCGAGTTGGCGCCGACCGCCTTGACCTTGCCGGCCAGGAGCTGGGTGAAGGCGGCGTCGTGGTTGCCGGTGAATACGGGCGTCACCGGGATGTGCTTGCGCAGCAGCTGCGCGTAGGTGGTCTTGTAGGCGACCAGCGCTTCGGGGCCGGGGAAGGCGACGGCACTGCCGGCCAGGTCGCGGATGTCGCGGATCGGCGAATCGGCCGGCACCACCAGCTGGCCCTGCACCGGCGGCGCGTTGCGGCGGCCGAACACGGTCCAGCCCATCTTCTGGCGATCTGGGCTGAACAGGTGGTTGGTGAAGGCGAAGTCGACTTCGCGCGCCAGCACGTAGCTGGTGGTATCGGCCGAGGTGCGGCCCAGTTTCAGGTTCAGGTGCACGCCGCTGCGCGCGGACACGTAGCGGATGATCGGATTCCAGTAACTGGCCGAGACCTGCAGGTTCCACTGGTTGACGGGCGAAAAATTATAGGTGTGCGAACCGGCCGCCTGGGGCGGGGCGGCGCTGGCCGGGATGGCGGCGACCGTGCAGGCGATGCAGAGCAGGGCGCGGACCCGGCTGGCGTAATGGAAGATGGTCATGATCTGGTTGCGTAAGGCCGGGCCGGCACAGGCGTGGGCCGGATAAGAGGAACCAATATAGCATATTTCTACAATGCAATAAGTTTCGCCCTGGAGAAATTGACGAATTTATCGAAACCCCGGGCCTTGGCGACATCCATACAACACTTCCTGGCCCCGGAAACATATGAATAGGGCATGACCGGAAAGAACGGACGTGCTAAAGTCGCAGGCGATCCAGGACAACGACAAGACAGGGAGCAGGGATGGGGATCGATGACGGTGCCGGCGAGGCGGATAGCGACGGGTCAGGCACGGCCCTGCATTTCCTGGCGGCCCCGGGTGCGCTCGGAGGGCTGATCCTTCGTTTCGACTGGTCGGCCACGCCGCTCGGTCCGCTCGCATCCTGGCCGCAAAGCCTGCGCACCGCTGTCAGCCTGATCCTGAATGCGCGCCACCCGATGTGGATCGGCTGGGGACCGGAAGCCACCTTCCTGTACAACGACGCCTATATCGAGGTGCTCGGCGCCGCCAAGCACCCGTGGGCGCTGGGGCGCCCGGCGGCCGAGGTCTGGAGCGAGATCTGGGACGTGTGCGGCCCGCTGGCCGACAAGGTGTTTCAGCGCGCCGAATCGACCTTCGTCGACGCGGTGCAGTTGTTCATGCTGCGCGGCGATTTCCTCGAAGAGACCTGGTACTCGTTCTCGTACAGCCCGATCGTCGACGAGGCCGGCCGCGTCGGCGGCCTGTTCTGCCCCTCGTCCGAACTCAGCGCCAGCACCCTGAATGCGCGCCGCCTGTCCACGCTGTCGCGCCTGTCCGCGGATGCGCTGCGCCAGCAGACCGTGTTGGCGGCCGCCGCCACCGCGATTGCCACGCTGGCCGACAACCCGGCCGACCTGCCGTTCGCCCTGCTGTACCTGACCGATGCCGCCGACAACGAGGGAGCGGGGCCGGTGCGCCTGGCGCGGCTGGCGCAGGCGGCCGGCCTGGAGGCCGGGCTGGCCCCGGCGGCGGTCGCTTTCGAAGCCGGCGACGACCGTTTCGGCGTAGCGCAGGCGCTTGCGCTGGGGCGGCCGGTGCCGGTGGCGCTGGACGGGATCGAAGGCATCCCGCCGGGCCTGGCCGGGAAACCGGTGCGGCAGGCGCTGGCACTGCCGCTGGCGGCCCAGGGTGGAGCGGGCCCGCTCGGGGTGCTGGTGCTGGCGGTGAGCCCGGTGCGCCGGCTCGACGCCGACTACCGCAGCTTCTTCGACATGGTCGCGGCCCAGGTGACGGCGGCGCTGCAGAACGCCGGCGCCAGCGAGGCGCAGCGCCGGCGCGCCGACATGCTGGCCGAACTGGACCGCGCCAAGACCGATTTCTTCAGCAACGTCAGCCACGAGTTCCGCACCCCGCTCACGCTGATGCTGGGGCCGATCGAGGACGGCCTGGTGGACGCCGCCCAGCCGTTGCCGGCGCCCCAGCGCGCCCGCTTCGAACTGGTGCAGCGCAATGCGCTGCGCCTGGAAAAGCTGGTCAATACGCTGCTCGACTTCTCGCGCGTGCAGGCCGGGCGGATGGAAGCCGACGTGGTCGCCGTCGACCTGGCGGCCCTCACCGCCGACCTGGCGAGCGGTTTCCGCTCGGTGGTCGAAAGCGCCGGCCTGGCCTTCGAGGTGCGTTGCGCGCCCCTGGCGCCGCCGGCCCGCGTCGACGTCGCGATGTGGGAAAAGATCGTGCTCAACCTGGTCTCGAACGCCTTCAAGTTCACCTTCGAGGGCGGCATCCGGGTGACGCTGGAACAGCACGGCATGCAGGCGCGCCTGGTGGTGGCGGACAGCGGCATCGGCATCGAGGCGGCCCACCTGGACAAGGTGTTCGAACGCTTCCAGCGCGTCGCCGGCGCGCGTTCGCGGTCCTACGAAGGCTCAGGCATCGGGCTGGCGCTGGTGCGCGACCTGGTCGAGCTGCAGGGCGGCAGCATCGCCGTCGCCAGCACGCCGGGGCAGGGCACGGCATTTACCGTGACGCTGCCGCTGGCGCAGGATGCCCAGCCGGCGCCGCCGGAGGTGGCGCCGGCGGCGCCGAGTGCGCGCATGCTGGCCAGCTTCACGGGCGAGGCCGGGCGCTGGCTGCCGGACGCCCTGCAGGGCGCTGGCGGGCCGGCGGCGCCTGTTGCCGGCGCCGTGCCTTCGCTGCCGGCCGGGGTGGCGCCGGCGCGCGTGCTGGTCGCCGACGACAATGCCGACATGCGCGACTACCTGGCGCGCCTGCTAGGCCAGCACTGGCAGGTCCTGTTCGCGGCCACCGGCATCGAGGCGCTCGAGATCGCGCGCCGCGAACGTCCCGACGTCATCGTCTCGGACGTCATGATGCCGGACCTGGACGGCTTCGGCCTGATCGCGCGCCTGCGCGCCGACCCCGCCCTGGCCGAGACGCCGGTGCTGCTGGTGTCGGCGCGTGCCGGCGAGGAAGCCCGCATCGAAGGGCTGGAAGCGGGCGCCGACGATTACCTGGTCAAGCCCTTCGCCGCGCGCGAGCTGCTCACCCGCATCGATTCGCAGCTGATGCGGGCACGCATGCGTGCCATCGAGCGCGCCTCGGCCAGCCGCATGGCGGCGATCTTCCGCCAGGTGCCGGCCGCGATCGCGATCCTGCGCGGGCCCGAGCACGTGTACGAACTGGCGAACGACAGCTACCAGGCGCTGGTGGGACCGCGTCCGCTGGTTGGCTTGCCGGTGCGCGCTGCGCTGCCCGAGCTGGCCGGACAGGGCGACTTCGAACGGCTGGACCATGTGCACGCCAGCGGGGAACCGTACGTCGGCCGCTCGCAGCGCAGCGACCTGGTGCGTGACGGGGTGCTGCAGGAATGCTATTTCGACTTTGTCCACCAGCCGCTGCTCGACGCCGAAGGCAAGGTCGAGGCCATTGCGGTGGTCGCCTTCGAAGTCACGGAACTGGCGCGCGCACGGCGCGATGCCGAGGTGGCCAACGTCGCCAAGGACGAGTTCCTGGCGATGCTCGGCCACGAGCTGCGCAATCCGCTGTCGCCGATCCTGATCGCGCTCGAGCTGATCCGCATGCGCCGGCTGCCCGGCGCCGAGCGCGAACTGGCGATCATCGAACGCCAGGCCCAGCACCTGGTGCGCCTGGTCGACGACCTGCTGGACGTGGCACGCATCGCACGCGGCAAGCTGGAACTGCGGCTGGAACCGGTGGAACTGGCGCGCCTGGTGGCGCTGGCGGCCGAAGCCAGCGCGCCGCTGGTGGCCGAACGCTGCCACCAGCTGTCGATCGAGGTGCCGGCGCACGGCCTGCCGCTGAACGGCGATCCGGTCCGCCTGACCCAGGTCATCGCCAACCTGATCACCAATGCCGCCAAGTACACCAACAACGGCGGCCACATCCGGGTACAGGCGCGCGCCGAGGATGGCGAGGCGGTGCTGGCGGTGGAAGACGACGGCATCGGCATTGCCGCCGACATGCTGGCGCGCTTGTTCGACCGCTTCGTGCAGGAAAAGCAGGCGCTGGACCGTTCGCGCGGCGGACTCGGTCTGGGGCTGGCGATCGTCAAGGACATCGTGGCGCTGCATGGGGGCAGCGTGAGCGTGACCAGCGCCGGCGTCGGCCACGGCAGCCGGTTCGAGGTGCGCCTGCCGCTGGCCGAGCGGGACGTCGCCGTCGCCGCATCCGGCCTCGCGCCTCGGGCTGCGTCGTCGCCATCCCTCGGCTGCAGCGTGCTGCTGGTGGACGACAACCCCGATGTGCTGGAATCGACCGCTGCGCTGCTGCGCATGGCTGGCCATACGGTCACCACGCTGGCCGACCCGCAGGCGGCGCTGGCGCTGGGCGACCGTCTCGACGCGGCCGCCGCGGCGGGGCCGCAGGTGGCGCTGCTCGACATCGGCCTGCCCGGGCTGAACGGCTACGCGCTGGCGGCCGAACTGCGCCGCCGCGCGGCGTTCCGCGATACCGATTTCGTGGCGATCAGCGGCTACGGCCAGCCGGAAGACCGGGCGCGCTCGCAGGCGGCCGGGTTCGCGGCGCACCTGGTGAAGCCGCCTGCTTCCGGCGAGCTGGCGGTCCTGCTGGAGACGCTGATGCAGCGGCGGCTGGCGATGTCCGGTAACGAGTGACACGGACACGCAATCTGATCGTCATTCCCGCTTTAGCGGGAATGACGGCTTCGGGTCCAGTCTGCGCGATCAAGCTGGTGCACCGCCACGTCCTCGCCGCCCCAGTTCTGCAGCCCGGCATACCGCATCCCCAGCTTGTCCATCACCCGCGCCGAGCCCACATTGTCCGGATGCCGGATCGCGCACAGCAGCGGCACCCGCAGGCCCTCGAAGCCGTGCCGCACCAGTTCGCGCGCCGCCTCCGACGCCAGGCCCATGCCCCAGCGGTCGCGTCGCAGGCGCCAGCCGATTTCATGCGGGTTGGCCGGGTCGTGCCCGAGGTGCTGGATGCAGCCGGCGCCCACCAGTTCGCCGCTGTCGCGCTCGCTGCCGTCATGCTCGATCAGAGCCCACCAGCTGTAGCCCAGCGTGGCCCAGCGCGCCTTGACGCGGCCGATCGAGGCCAGGGTTTCCTCGGGCGTCTCGGGCCGTCCCAGCAGGTAGCGCTGGACCTCTGGATCGCGGTTCATGGCCTGCAGGCCGTCCAGGTGGCGCTCGTCGAAAGGCTCGAAGCGCAGGCGTTCGGTGGTCAGTATCGTCATCGTGGCGCTCCATGCATGAAAAAAGGCGCGTCCGCGGACGCGCCTTCGATCATAGCAAACGTTCAAGCTGTCATTGATGGGCGTGGTGGGCCGCGGTCAGGCGCTTCACCAGCGGCAGCACTGCCAGCGCGAGCACCGTGCAGGCCAGCGCACCGATCCCGAGCTTGTTGAACAGGCTGGTGTAGATCGGCAGGGTCTGCACCGGGTCGGTGACGTCGCTCGGCACGCTGGCCAGGTTGGCGACCACGCCGCCCAGGTATTGCGAGATGCCGACCGCAACATAATATGCACCCATCATGAAGCCGCCCATGCTCGCCGGCACGTAGCGTGCGATCATCGCCAGGCCCAGGCCCGACACCAGCAGTTCGCCCAGCGAGTACAGGCCGTAGCCGATGATCATGATCCAGGACGAGGTCAGGCCGTTCACGGCAAAGGCGCCGGCCACGCCGTAGGCGAAGAAGCCCAGGGCCACCGAGAAGAAGCCGAGCGCGAACTTGGCGGCGATCGACAGGTCCTTGCCCGAGCGGCCGGCGGCGGAATAGGCCCAGGCCAGCACCGGCGACAGCACCATGATCCAGATCGCGTTCAGGGCCTGGAACTGGGCCGGCGACCAGGTCCAGAGGTGGGCGCCGAACACGCTGAAGTCGAGGTCGACGTTACGCAGCGCGAACAGCGACAGCGAGGTCGACATCTGCTGGTAGAAGATGAAGAAGAACACGATCTGCGCGGTCAGCACCAGCGCCGCGGAGAGGCCGGCGCGCTCGCTCGGCGCGCTCTTGCGGATCAGGTGGATGAAGATGCCCAGCAGGACCACGCCGGCGGCGTACACGAAGGCGCGCGCCAGTGACTGGTATTCCAGGATCACGGCGGCCGCCGCGGCCAGCACCACGCCGCCGGCCAGCACCGCCAGCAGCTTGCCGGCGTCGACCGGGCGCTCGTCGGGTATGGACCCGATGTGGGCGATGGTGGCACGCATCAGCATCACGTTCAGCAGGCCGACCACCAGGCCGATCGCGCACACGGCGAAGGCCGCGTGCCAGCCGAGCTGGTTGCCGTAGGCGGCGTTCACGGCATCCTTGATCCAGGGCGTGGCCAGCATCGAGACGGTGGAACCGACGTTGACCGCCATGTAGTACAGGGTGAAGGCGCTGTCGATCTTGGAATCGTCGCCTTCGTAGATCTTGCGCACCAGGTTGCCAGCATTGGGCTTGAACAGGCCGTTGCCGACCACCACCACGCCGAGGGCGCCGAACATGAACCAGGTGTTCTCGGACGGTACCGCCATCAGCGCGTAGCCGAGCGCCAGGATCACGGCGCCGATGTAGGTGCTGCGGCGCGTGCCCAGCACCTTGTCGCCGATCCAGCCGCCGATCGCCGGCGCCACGTAGATCAGGGCGGCGGCGGCGCTCCACACCATGTTGGCGCGGCTGTCTTCGAAGCCGAGGCGCTGCACCATGTAGTAGACGATCAGCGCCTGCATGCCGTAGTAGCCGAAGCGTTCCCACAATTCGATCAGGGCGACGGTCAGGAAGGAGCGGGTCTGGGTGTAGGGGAGGGCGGGGGACAGCGGGGGGATTTCGTTTTTCATGGGACTCCAGGACGGTGGCCGGCGGCCTCGTGAGCGCGGCAATGCCCGGATGCTACGCGAGAGCCGGCGTTCGCGCAATGGCCCCCGCCGGGACGGGGCGCCTGTACTGACAGGCGTTATGTGGTTTCGATTTTTGTCGACGGGCGCGCGTTGTCGACTATAGAATGCGAAGCTAGCCTGTTCAATATGCCGACCCGCCATGAGAGTGCGTACCCACCTGACCTTGCTGGCCGCCGCCGTGTTCCTGCCCTTGATCCTGGGTTCGGCGATCGCCATCTCGCTGGTGCTCGACGCCGAACGCCACGCGGTGCAGCGCAGCATGCAGGAGCTGGCGCGCGCCACGGTGCTGGCGATGGACCAGGAACTCACCGCGGCGATCGCCAGCGGGCGGGCGCTGGCGACCTCGGTGGCGCTGCACCGCGGCGACTTGCCGACCTTTTACGACCAGGCGCGCGCGGCTAACGCCGGCAGTCCGCGCCATACGGCGCTGCTGCGGCCCGACGCCCAGCAGCTGTTCAATACGGTGCTGCCCTACGGCGAATCGATCCGCGCGCCGACCGCCGCCTCGCGCCGGCGCGTGCGCGCCGTGCTGGAGCGCGACCGTCCGGTCATCTCGGACCTGGTGATCGGCAGCGCCACGGGCCGCCACGTGGTGTCGGTGGAGCTGCCGGTGCGCCTGGCCGACGGCAGCCGCATGCTGCTCGACCAGTGGGTCGAGGCGAGCCACCTGAACGCCCTGCTGCCGAAGGAAGTGCAGCCGTCCTGGATGGTGACGGTGTTCGACCGCGACGCCAGCATCATCGCCCGCAACCGCGAGTGGAGCACCCACGTCGCCACCCAGCCGCAGGCCGACCTGCGCCGAGCCATCGTGTCTGGGCAGGACACGGTGACCACCGAAGGCCGCGACGGCGAGCAGCTGGTGCGTGTGCTGGCGCGCTCGGCGCTGTCCGGCTGGACCGCCTCGGTGGCGGTGCCGGCGGCCGAACTGGAGGCCACCGCGGGACACGCGGTCAGCCTGATCGCCGCCACCCTGCTGTGCGCGGTCGGCCTGGCCTGCGTGGGCGCCTTCTTGTTCAGCCGGCGCCTGCTGGCCGCCACCGAATATCTCAGCGCGGCTACCGAGGGCATGGGCGAGGGCTGGCTGCCGCCGTCGGCCAACCTGCGCATCACCGAGTTGAACAAGCTGCAGGCGGTGATGCAGGCGGTCTCCACGCGCCTGATCCGGACCGAGACCTCGCGTCGGCGCCACTTGGCCGAGGTGCAGGCGGCGCGCAGCAGCGCCGAAGCCCAGAACCGCGCCAAGGACGAATTCCTGGCCATGCTCGGTCACGAACTGCGCAATCCGCTGGGCGCGATCAGCGCGGCGATCGCGCTGATCCAGATGGGTGTCAAGGGCGAGCAGGCCGACCGCGCGCACCAGATCATCGGGCGCCAGAGCCGCCACCTGGCGCACCTGGTCGACGACCTGCTGGACGCCAACCGCGTCCTGAGCGGGCGCGTGACGCTGGCGCCGGTGGCGCTCGACCTGGCGGTCGCCGTGCGCGACGCCGCCATGACGCTGCAGGGTGCAACGGCCGAACACTGGGTCGAGCTGGCGTTGGCGCCGGTACGGGTGCTGGCGGACCCGACCCGGCTGGCCCAGATCGTCGGCAACCTGGTCGAGAATGCGGCCAAGTACACGCCGGCCGGCGGCCAGATCCGCGTCACCACGCGTAGTGCCGGCGGCATGGGCGAGCTCGAAGTGCTGGACGACGGCAAGGGCATCGATGCCGACCTGCTGCCGCGTATCTGGGACGTGTTCGTGCAAGGGAAGGTGGTGAGCCGCGCCCAGGGCGGCCTCGGCATCGGGCTGGCGGTGGTCAAGTCGCTGGTCGAACAGCAGGGCGGCAGCGTCGAGGCGCACAGCGCCGGCGCGCAATGCGGCAGCCGCTTCACGGTGCGCCTGCCGCTGGCGCCCGCTGAAGCCTCCGCCCAGCCCGGCACCACGGCGCCGGGATCCGATGCCGGCACGGCGCTGCGCGGCCTGCGGGTGCTGGTGGTCGAGGACAACGGCGACCTGCGCGACATGATGTGCGCGCTGCTGCAGTCGCGCGGCAGCACCGTGCTCGGTGCGGCGGACGGCCGCAGCGCGATCGCGCTGGCCGCGCAGCAGCGGCCGGTACTGGCCTTCGTCGACATCGACCTGCCCGACATGTCCGGCTACGAGGTGGCGCGCGCTGCAGGCCCAGGGCGGCATCCGGCTGGTGGCGGTGACCGGCTACGGCCAGGCCGGCGACGTCCAGCGTGCGCTGGAAGCCGGCTTCGCGCGTCACCTGAAGAAGCCGGTGCGGCTGGAAGAACTGGAGCAGGCCGCTTTCGAGACGGGCGCGGCGGGCCGGATTGATACACTCTGATACAAATAGAGGGCATGACCCTGCTTGCATTTGAGGCTTCCGTGCGCCAGCTAACGTCTAAGGCTCAGCGGGCACGCTAGACTGGAATCAAATCAAGAGAAGATGGGAGGCAATCATGACGTGGCTTACTGACATGGTGAGGTATGTGGACATGCTGGGCGATCCCCAGCTGACACCTAACACGATCGACGGCCTGCCGCCGTTCGCGCTGCGGCAGGCAGTGGACAGCCTTTTACACGATGGCTGGATCAAGACCTTCGAGTACGACAAGGATGACGTCTGGGTCGATTACGCGCGCATCGACTTGCGCAAGGGACGCTCCAAGCTGCGCCTGGAGTGGGACCCGGAAAGCGGCGGCAGCGTCGAGGGTCCGCGCGCGGCGCTCGACGACCTGCACGTGCTGGATCCGTGGACCCGGATCCGTCACCTGCATTGATCCAGGGTGGACGGGAAACCCGTCCACCCTACCGGAAGCACGGTCAGAAACCTTCGTCGGGGCCGAGATAGCGCCATTGCCCCGGCGGCAAATCCCCCAGCTTGACGCGCCCGATGCGGACGCGCTTCAAGCCCACCACCTTCAATCCCACCATGTCGCACATGCGCCGGATCTGGCGCTTGCGGCCTTCCTTCAGCGTAAAACTCAACTGGTCGTCGTTCTGCCAGCGCACCTTGGCCGGCAGCAGCGGCTTGCCGTCCATCCACAGGCCGTGGTTCAGCTTGCGCAAGTCCTCGTCCGGCAGCCGGCCCGGCTTGGTGTACTGCACGCGCACCAGGTATTCCTTTTCGATGGACGTGTCCTGGCCGATCAGCTGCTTGGCGATGCGGCCGTCCTGGGTCAGCACCAGCAGCCCGGTGGAGTCGATGTCGAGGCGGCCGGCCGGCACCAGCGAGCGCAGCTGGGTCGGATGGAACTGCTCGGGCGAGGGGTCATCAAGCCAGCGCGCTTCCGGCTTGACCAGCACCACGGCCGGCTTGTAGCCATCCTCGGCCTGGCCGCTGACGTAGCCGACCGGCTTGTGGATCAGGACCGTGACGCGCTTGGACTGTTCTGCCGCGGCCTGGCGCACCACGGTGATCTTCTGGTGTGGCAGCACCTTGCTGCCCAGCTCGGAGACCACCTTGCCGTCGACGCGGACCCAGCCCTTGGAAATCCAGTCGTCGGCTTCGCGGCGGGAGGAGAGTCCGAGTTCGGACATGCGTTTGGAGAGGCGTACTGGTTCGGTCATGGTCTACTTCGAGAAAAACGGAAAACTCAAACAACATCGTTCCCGCGAAGGCGGGAACCCAAGTTGGTTGCGTTACGGCGGCGCATGCAAACTTGGATCCCCGCCTGCGCGGGGATGACGGTCTCAAGGATAACTACATCGTCAGGTTAGTGTCAGGTGCTGAGTCAGATTTTAAGCGCCTCGAATAACTCGGTCTCCAGCTGCACCTGCACCCGCTGGTTGTGCAAGGCCTGCCCGTCGACCAGGAACACGTCCTCGACCCGCTCGCCCAGGGTCATGATCTTGGCCGTGTGCAGGTTGATGCGGTAGCGCGCCAGCACGCTGGCGATCGAGTACAGCAGGCCGTTGCGGTCGTTGGCGGCGATCGAGAGCAGCCAGAACTGGCCGCGTTCGTCCGGGCGCAGGTCGATTGTCGGCGTGATCGGGAAGGTGCGCGACATGCGCGACAGGCGGCCGCGCAGCGGCGGGCACAAGGGCTCCTGGCGCATCAGCACCTCGCACAGCTCGTGCTCGATCAGGTTGATGATGTCGCGGTAGCTGTTGGCGAAATGCTCGTCGGTGATCAGGAAGGTGTCGAGCGCGTAGCCGTCGCGCGTGGTGTGGATCTTGGCGTCCAGGATCGAGAAGTTCTTGCGGTCGAAGTAGCTGCAGATGCGCGCGAACAGGTCGGGCTGGTCCTTCACGTACACCGTCACCTGCAGGCCTTCGCCGATCGGCGCCAGGCGCGATTTCACCACCGGCTTGTCGAGGCCGAGGCGGCCGTACAGGCTGCGCGTCTGCCAGGCGATGTCGGAGGCGTCGTGGCGCAGGAAGTAGGCGACATCGAGCTGCTTCCACAGCGCCTCGTGGGCATCCGGGGGCAGGCCGAACAGGCGCAGCGTGGCCAGCGCTTCCTGCTGGCGCGCGCGCAGTTCGCGATCGGCCGAGGGCGGCTCGCCGCCCAGCACGCGCAGGGTGACCTTGTACAGGTCTTCCAGCAGCTTGGCCTTCCAGGCGTTCCAGACCTTGGGGCTGGTGCCGCGGATGTCGGCCACCGTCAGCAGGTACAGCGCGGTCAGGTGGCGCTCGTCCTTCACCAGCCGGGCAAAGGCCTGGATCACGTCGGGGTCCGACAGGTCCTGCTTCTGCGCCACCTGAGACATGGTCAGGTGCTGTTCGACCAGGAACACCAGCAGCTCGGTGTCGTCGGCCGCGATCGCATGGTCGCGGCAGAATTCGAGCACGTCCTGCTTGCCGAGTTCCGAGTGGTCGCCGCCGCGGCCCTTGGCGATATCGTGGAACAGCGCAGCCACGTACAGCAGCCAGCGGTCGCGGAAGTTGGCGATCAGCTGGCTGCAGAACGGGTATTCGTGCGCGTGCTCGGTCATGGTGAAGCGCCGCATGTTACGCACCACCATCATGATGTGCTGGTCCACCGTGTAGACGTGGAACAGGTCGTGCTGCATCTGGCCGATGATGCGCCGGAAGTTGGGCAGGTAGCGGCCCAGGATGCCCATGTCGTTCATGCGGCGCAGCGCGTGCACCAGGCCGGACGGCGCCTGCAGCACGCGCAGGAACAGCGCGCGGTTGGCCGGCTCGGCGCGGAAGGCGTCGTCGATCAGCGTGCGCGCATGCCACAGCGCGCGCATGGTGCGCGCCGTCATGCCCTTGATGTCGGGCCGCTCGGTCATCACCACGAAGATCTCGAGCACCGCCGACGGGTAGGACTCGAAGGTGTCGTCGTGGGCGATGTCGATGAAGCCGCCGACCTCGTTGAAGCGCGGGTTGACCGGCACCGGGATCAGAGGCGTCGGGAACAGCTGGGCTTCGATGTTCTGCAGCAGGATCGTGTTCAGCTGGGTGACCGTCTTGGCAGCCCAGTAGTAGCGCTGCATCAGGTATTCGCTGGCGCGGCGCGCCTCCAGGCCTTCGCCGGTCGAGCTCAGGCCGAAGGTCTCGGCGATCGCGGTTTGGACATCGAACACCAGGCGGTCTTCGCGGCGCCGGGTCTGCAGGTGCAGGCGCACGCGGATGTCCTTGAACGCGTATTCCTTTTCCATCAGCTGGCGCGCTTCCTCGCGCGTGATCAGGCCGCGCATCGCCAGCTGGCCCCAGGAGCTGGCCAGGCCGGCCGCCTTGGCTACCCACAGGATCACCTGCAGGTCGCGCAGGGCGCCCGGGCTTTCCTTGACGTTCGGCTCCAGGCTGAAGGGCGTGAATTCGTACTTGGCGTGGCGCAGCCGCATCTCGGCGGTCTTGGCGTGGAAGAAGGCTTGCGGGTCCATCGCGGCGTCGTAGTGGCGCTGCAGTTCCTCGAACAGGGGCTCGCTGCCGCATACCAGGCGCGCTTCCAGCAGGCTGGTCTGCACGGTGATGTCGGCCTTCGATTCCGTCATGCACTCGTCGACGGTGCGGATGCTGTGGCCGATTTCCAGGCCGAGGTCCCACAGCAGCTGCACGAACTGCTCGAGCCGGGCCTGGGTGATGGCGTCGGCCGGCTGGCCGAGCAGGATCAGGAGGTCGACGTCGGAATAGGGAAACAATTCGCCGCGGCCGTAGCCGCCGACGCCGACCAGCGCCGTGTTGGCCGGCAGGCCGGCCGCGTTCCAGGCGTCGGCCAGCACGCCGTCGACGCTCTGGCGCAGCGCGCGCAGCAGCTTTTCGGGCTTGCCGTCTTCCTGGAAGGCGGCGATGACGAGCTGGCGCTCGGATTTCAGGCGCCCCTTCAGCTGGAGCGGGAGTTGCTGGACGCTGGCGTCGGCGGTGGAGGGGCTGGACATGGATGCGTGCCGGGTACTCAGGCCGGAACGGCGTCTTGCGGACGCACGATGGCCGGCGGCGGCGGCGTGCCGGCAGAAGTGGTCAGCACTTCATAGCCGGTCTCGGTGACCAGGATCATGTGCTCCCACTGGGCCGACAGGCTGCGGTCCTTGGTCTTGATGGTCCAGCCGTCCGGCATTTCGCGGATCTCGCGGCGGCCGGCGTTGATCATCGGCTCGATCGTGAAGATCATGCCGGCCTGGATCTCCTCGCCGGTGCCGGGGCGGCCGTAATGCAGGACCTGCGGCTCTTCGTGGAACACCTTGCCGATGCCATGGCCGCAGAACTCGCGCACCACGCTGTAGCCGGCGGCTTCGGCATGCTTCTGGATCGCGTAGCCGATGTCGCCCAGGTGCGCGCCCGGCTTCACCTTGTCGATGCCGATCCACATGCATTCGTAGGTGATCTCGGACAGGCGGCGCGCCAGCTTGGACGGTTCGCCGACGAAGAACATGCGGCTGTTGTCGCCGTGGTAGCCGTCCTTGGTGATGACGGTGACGTCGATGTTCAGCACGTCGCCGTTCTTGAGCACCTTGTCGCCCGGGATGCCGTGGCAGATCACGTCGTTGACCGAGGTGCAGACCGCTTTCGGGAACGGGGTGTAGCCAGGCGGCGCATAGTTCAGCGGGGCCGGGATCGTGCCCTGCACGTTCACCATGTATTCGTGGCACAGGCGGTCGAGTTCGCCCGTGGTGACGCCCGGCTTGACGAACGGCGTGATGTAGTCGAGCACTTCGGCGCCAAGGCGGCCGGCAACGCGCATGCCTTCGATGTCTTCCGGGGTCTTGATGGAGATGGTCATGATGGTCTTTCTTGTCCTGCAATCGTCGATGGGGGCCATTATATATGATGCGACTGGGCCGGTCGCCGGGGCGGCCGGTCGCTTTCGGGAGAGATTGCAGGCGCGGCGCGCTTGATATCGGGCACGAATCCCGCTAGAATCTCGGGTTGCTCGTATCCACATCGGGCAATGTTGTAAAAACAGTCTTTTTACAGCCTTTTATTTATTGAATCGCGAATGCGGCCGACAAGGGTGCCTGTCACAGGTGTACCGGCCGTTATTCAAGACTTAACCCTGGAGAATCATATGTCCGTTACTATGCGCGAAATGCTGGAAGCCGGTGTTCACTTCGGCCACCAGACCCGTTTCTGGAACCCGAAAATGGCACCGTTCATCTTCGGTCATCGCAACAAGATCCACATCATCAACCTGGAAAAAACCATGGCGATGTACCAGGATGCGATGAAGACCATCAAGCAGATCGCTGCGAACCGCGGCACCATCCTGCTGGTCGGTACCAAGCGTCAAGCGCGCGACATCATCGCCGCTGAAGCCGCACGCGCAGGCGTGCCGTACGTCGACCAGCGCTGGCTGGGCGGCATGCTGACCAACTTCAAGACCATCAAGACCTCGATCAAGCGCCTGAAGGACATGGAAGCCCAGATCGAAGACGGTTCGGTCGAGAAGATGTCGAAAAAAGAAGCGCTGATGTTCTCGCGCGAACTGGAAAAGCTGCAGAAGTCGATCGGCGGCATCAAGGACCTGCAAGGCGTGCCGGACGCGATCTTCGTCGTCGACGTCGGCTACCACAAGGGCGCCATCACCGAAGCCGGCAAGCTGGGCATCCCGGTCATCGGCGTGGTCGACACCAACCACTCGCCGGAAGGCGTGACCCACGTGATCCCGGGTAACGACGACTCGTCGAAAGCGATCACCCTGTACGCACGCGGCGTCGCCGATGCGATCCTGGAAGGCCGTGCCAACGCCACCAACGAAGTCGCCGAGATGGTCAAGTCGGCTGACGACTTCGTCGAAGTGTCCGAGCAGGCGTAATAAACATAAGTAAGACCACTGTTGTTCCCATGTGCGGCAAGCCGACCATGGGAGCAACAGACTAAGGGGGCGCCAAGCGCCCCTTTTTTTAAGCAGAATACGCGGTGGTGAAGCAAACGCACCCCGCATCCGTATCTAGAACGTCAATATTAGGAGAAACAACATGGCAGCGATTACTGCAGCGATGGTTGGCGAACTGCGCGCCAAGACCGACGCCCCGATGATGGAATGCAAGAAGGCACTGACCGAAGCCGAAGGCGACATGGCGCGTGCCGAAGAGATCCTGCGCGTCAAGCTGGGCGGCAAGGCATCGAAAGCCGCTGCCCGCGTGACCGCCGAAGGCGTCGTGGCCGCCTACGTGGCCGGCAACGTCGGCGCGCTGGTCGAAGTGAACAGCGAAACCGACTTCGTCGCCAAGAACCACGACTTCCTGGCCCTGTGCAACCTGGCTGCCAAGCTGGTCGCCGAGAACAACCCGGCCGACGTCGCCGCCCTGGCCGCACTGCCGGTCGACGGCAAGACCTTCGACGACGTGCGTACGGCACTGATCGGCAAAATCGGCGAGAATATGACCGTGCGCCGCTTCCAGCGCTTTGAAACCACCGGCAAGCTGGCCTCGTACCTGCACGGCACCCGTATCGGCGTGATCGTCGACTACGAAGGCGCCGACGAGCAAGTCGGTAAAGACGTCGCGATGCACATCGCCGCAATGAAGCCGGTTTCGCTGTCGTCGGAGCAAGTGCCGGCCGAACTGATCGAAAAAGAGCGTTCGGTTGCTCAGCTGAAAGCCCAGGAAGACGCGGATGCCGCGACTGCCGCCGGCAAGCAGCCGCAATCGGCCGAGATCGTCGCCAAGCGTATTGACGGTTCGGTGCAGAAGTACCTGAAGGAAGTGTCGCTGTTGAACCAGGCGTTCGTGAAGAACGACAAGCAAAGCGTCGAAGCCATGCTGAAGGCCGCCAACACCTCGATCAAGTCGTTCACCATGTATGTGGTCGGCGAAGGCATCGAGAAGAAGGTCGACGACTTCGCAGCAGAAGTCGCAGCCCAGATGGCTGCAGTAAAACAGTAATAAAAAGTAAGACACGACGGGCCGAAAGGCCCGTTTTTGTAACATGACGCGTTTGTAATGTAGCCGCACCCTCCGCATGGGTGACCCTCGTGCGCGCAATACCGAATTCGAAATATCTTTCTCTAGGAGCCCCATTCATGACAAAACCAGCCTACCAACGAGTCCTCCTCAAACTGTCTGGCGAAGCGCTGATGGGCGACGACCAGTTCGGTATCAACCGCGCCACCATCGAACGCATGGTCGCCGACGTGGCCGAAGTGCAGAAACTGGGCGTGGAGCTGGCGGTAGTGATTGGCGGCGGTAACATCTTCCGTGGCGTGGCCCCGGGTGCGCAGGGCATGGACCGCGCGACCGCGGACTACATGGGCATGCTGGCCACCGTCATGAATGCGCTGGCCCTGGCCGACGCCATGCGCCAGCAGGGCATTACCGCGCGCGTGATGTCGGCGATCGGCATCGAGCAGGTGGTCGAGCCCTACGTGCGCCCGAAGGCCCTGCAGTACCTCGAGGAAGGCAAGGTCGTGGTGTTCGCGGCCGGTACCGGCAACCCGTTCTTCACCACCGATACCGCCGCTGCGCTGCGCGGCTCCGAGATCTCGGCCGAGATCGTGCTGAAGGCAACCAAGGTCGACGGCGTATATACTGCCGATCCGAAGAAGGACGCCAACGCGACCCGCTACGAGTCGATCTCCTTCGACGAGGCGATCACCAAGCAGCTGCAGGTGATGGACGCGACCGCGTTCGCCCTGTGCCGCGACCAGAAGCTCCCGATCAAGGTGTTTTCGATCGTCAAGCCCGGCGCGCTCAAGCGCGTGATCATGGGCGAAGACGAGGGTACACTGGTACACGTTTAAAAATAATATTGTTATTGCATCAAGGAGAGCAGCATGTCCGTCGCTGACGTAAAGAAAACCGCCCAGGACAAGATGGCGAAGTCCATCGATACCCTCAAGGCCGACCTGGCCAAGGTCCGCACCGGCCGCGCCCACACCGGCATCCTCGACCACGTGACGGTCGACTACTACGGTTCGCCGACCGCGCTGCCGATGGTGGCCAACCTGACCCTGATCGATGCCCGTACCATCGGCGTCACGCCCTACGAGAAGAAAATGCTGAACGCCATCGAAAAGGCGATCCGCGACTCCGACCTGGGCCTGAATCCGTCGACCTTCGGCGAAATGGTCCGCGTACCGACCCCGGCCCTGACCGAAGAGCGCCGCAAGGAAATGGTCAAGCTGGTCAAGTCGGAAGCCGAAGACGGCAAGATCGCCGTGCGCAACGTGCGCCGCGATGCCAACGAGCAGCTCAAGAAGCTGGTCAAGGACAAGGCCATCTCGGAAGACGACGAGCGCCGCGCGTCGGAAGACGTCCAGAAGCTGACCGACAAGGCCATCGCCGATATCGACAAGATGGTTGTCGAGAAAGAAAAAGAGATCATGACGGTGTAAGATGACGGGTGAGGGCGCTTGCGCCCTCCCTGTCGCGAGGCGGACCGGCCAGGATAGCCTGGTCGGTCCGTTCCCTATTGGGGCCGTTCCTTCTGTTTTGCTTGCAGCCCATTTTTATCGCCGTGTTCCCTGATTTATGATTTTCAAAAGTTCGACCACCGCAGTACCTGAAGCGCCGACGGTGCCGCGCCATATCGCCATCATCATGGATGGTAATGGCCGCTGGGCAACGAAACGGCTGCTGCCGCGTGTCGCCGGCCACGTCAAGGGCGTGGATGCCGTGCGCAAGATCGTCGAAAGCTGCGTGGATCGCGGCGTCGAATACCTGACGCTGTTTGCATTTTCCTCGGAAAACTGGCGCCGTCCGGCCGACGAGGTGTCTTACCTGATGGGCCTGTTCGTCAGCGCGCTCGAGCGCGAAGTGTCCAAGATGCACGCGAATAACATCCGCCTGAAAGTGGTGGGCGACCTGTCGCGCTTCGATACCAAGCTGCAGGACATGATCGCGAACGCCGAGCGCCGCACCGCCGGCAACACCCGCCTGACCGTCAGCATCTGCGCCAACTATGGCGGCCGCTGGGACATCATGCAGGCCACCAGCAAGATGATTGCCGCCAATCCGGGCGTGACCGAATTCACCGAAGAGATGCTGGCGCCGCACCTGGCCATGGCCTACGCACCCGAGCCGGACCTGTTCATCCGCACCGGCGGCGAAGAGCGCATCTCGAACTTCCTGCTGTGGCAGCTGGCCTATTCCGAGCTGTACTTCACAGACGCCTTCTGGCCCGATTTCTCGCCCGCGTCGCTGGATACCGCGATCGCTTCCTACCAGAGCCGCGAACGCCGCTTCGGCCGCACCGGCGAGCAAGTTTCCAACAACGCCAAGACAAGCTGATGCTGAAAACCCGCGTCGTCACCGCCGTCGTCCTGCTGGCCATTTTGTTGCCAGTACTCTATTTCAACAACTTCACGGCGTTCGCGCTGGTGGCGACCGTGTTCTTCGGCGCCGCGATCTGGGAATGTTTCCGCCTGTTTAATCCGGGCACCCAGAACGCCCACATCATCGCTGTGATCTGGACCGTAGCCTTCGGCATCGCGCTGCAGTTCGGCAAGCTCAACACGGCCGTGTGGGCGGCGCTCAGCCTGGCGCTGTGGATCGCGCGCTTCGTGCCGTCGCTGAAGACCGGGCTGCCCGCGTTGGGCACGCCCGCCAACACGCTGCTGAGCCTGGTTTACGGCTTCGCCGTGGTCGGCTGCTTCGCGTCCATCGTCGACCTGTTCTCGCATTCGCCGTGGTACCTGCTGTCGGTGATGGCGATCGTCTGGGTGGCCGACATCGGCGCCTATTTCGCCGGCAAGGCCTTCGGCAAGCGCAAGCTGGCGCCGACCATCTCCCCGGGCAAGTCGTGGGAAGGCGCGATCGGCGGCGGCATCGCGGTCCTGGCGATCGCGTCGCTGACGGTCGCCTTCGGCGGTCCGGCGTTCGCCGACACCTTCGCGGTGCGCGTCCAGCACGCCTTCGGCTGGCCGGCCCTGATCGCGATCCTGGTGCTGATGACGGCCGCCAGCGTGGTCGGCGACCTGTTCGAATCCCAGCTCAAGCGCCGCGCCCAGATGAAGGACAGCAGCAACCTGCTGCCCGGCCACGGCGGCGTGCTCGACCGTATCGACGCCCTGATCCCGGTCTTGCCCCTCGCTGCCCTGATCGGCTCGCGACTGTAATCGTCCGCTTCGACATGGACGCGGCATCAAGGCGGCTTCAGGTTTTTGCAACTTCGGTGCAAAATTCGTGTCTTCGCTGCTGCGTCCTCTAATGGAAATCCCCATGCAACGCATCACCATCCTAGGCGCCACCGGCTCGATCGGCGTCTCGACCCTCGACGTGCTGGCGCGTCATCCTGAAACCTACCGCGTGGTCGCCCTCAGCGCCCATGGCCGCGTCGACGAACTGGCGGCCCAGTGCCGCCGCTTCCGTCCGCAGCGCGCGGTGGTCGGCTCGGCGCAGGCGGCGGCGCGCCTGCGCGAACTGCTGGCCGACCTCGCCATCGACGTCGATTATGGCGAGGCCGCGCTGTGCGAAATCGCGTCCAGTGCCGACACCGACACCGTGATGGCCGCCATCGTCGGCGCCGCCGGCCTGGCGCCGACCCTGGCCGCCGCGCGCGCCGGCAAGAAGGTCCTGCTGGCCAACAAGGAAGCGCTGGTGATGTCCGGCCAGCTGTTCATGGACGCGGTGCGCGAGCACAAGGCGACCCTGCTGCCGATCGACAGCGAGCACAATGCGATCTTCCAGTCGCTGCCCGCCCACTATGCGCGCGATCTCGACGCGGCCGGCGTCTCGAAGATCCTGCTGACCGCATCCGGCGGCCCCTTCTTGCAGCGCGCGGTCGAGACGCTGGAGGATGTCACGCCGGAAGAGGCGTGCAAGCACCCGAACTGGTCGATGGGACGCAAGATCTCGGTCGACTCGGCCACCATGATGAACAAGGGCCTGGAAGTGATCGAGGCCCACTGGCTGTTCGGCGCCCCAGCCGACCGCATCGAGGTGCTGATCCATCCGCAGAGCGTGATCCACTCGATGGTGTCGTATGCCGACGGTTCGGTGCTGGCGCAGCTGGGCAACCCCGACATGCGCACCCCGATCGCGCACGCGCTGGCCTATCCGCAGCGCATCGTGTCCGGCGTGGCGCCGCTCGACCTCACCGCCTGGTCGGCGCTGCAGTTCCACCAGCCCGATTTCGCGCGCTTCCCCTGCCTGGCACTGGCTTTCGACGCCTTGCGCGCCGGCGGCACCGCGCCGGCCCTGCTGAACGCGGCGAACGAGGTGGCGGTGCAGGCTTTCCTGGACCGCCGCATCGGCTTCCGCGACATCGACCGCGTGGTGCGCCGCGTGATGGACGATAATCCGCACGGCGCCGCCTCCAGCATCGAGGCCGTGATGGCCCAGGATGCGCGCGCGCGCGCGGCCGCCGAGGCGATCGTTGGCGCGCATTGATACGCGTCTTGATTCATTTGAGGGAGTAGGGCAATGAATGTCATTCAGATGGCGCTGGCCTTCGTGCTGGCGCTCGGCCCCCTGGTCATCTTCCATGAGCTGGGCCACTACGCAGTGGCGCGCCTGTGCGGGGTCAAGGTGCTGCGCTTCTCGATCGGCATGGGCCGCGTCGTGTGGTCGCGCCGCTTCGGGCCGGATCAGACGGAATGGGCGGTGTCGGCGCTGCCGATCGGTGGCTACGTCAAGATGCTCGACAGGCGCGACCCGACCACGGGGCCGATCCTTGACGCCGACCGGGCGCGCGAGTTCACCGGCCAGAACGTGTGGAAGCGCATCGCCATCGTCGCCGCCGGCCCGCTCGCCAACTTCCTGCTGGCGATCGTCGTCATCGCCGGCCTGTACATGCATGGCAAGGACGAACCGGGCACGCGCCTGGGCGCGATGGCGACCGACAGCGTGGCCTACCAGGCCGGTATCCGTGGCGGCGACGCCGTCACCGCCGTCAACGGCCGGCCCGTCAATGCCTGGACAGAACTGCGCTGGGAAATCATCCGCGCCGCCATGGACAAGCGCGAAGCCGACCTGACGCTGCGCGGCGCCCGCGGCGACAGCTACCGCGCGGTGCTGCCGGCCGCGCGCGTCGCCGCGCTCGACGTCGACAGCGACGTCATGACGACCCTGGGCATGCCGATGTGGCGCCCGCGTCCGTCGATCGACCAGGTACTGCCCGACGGTCCCGGCGCGCGCGCCGGCCTGCGCAAGGGCGACGTGCTGGTGGCGGTCGACGGCAAGCCGCTGGCCGACTTCGTCGACTTCAAGCGCGCCATCGGCGCCGCCCCCGGCCGCGCCGTGCAGCTCGACGTCGAGCGTGGCGGCCAGCCGCTGCGCGTGGTCTTGAGCCCGGAGCGCGACGCGCGCAGCGGCGAAGGCCTGGCGCGCGTGATGCTGGCCCAGTCGCCCGAGATGGTGACCGTGCGCGCCGGCCTGTTCGACGCGCTGGGACGCGGCGTGCAGCGCACCTGGGAGACCGCGACGCTGACGCTCAAGATGATTGGCAAGATGATTGTCGGGGAAGCGTCCTTAAAGAATGTAACAGGCCCGATCACCATCGCCAAGGTCGCGAACCAGGCCGCAAGCTACGGCGTAGAGCCATTTCTGGAGTTTATTGCCTTTGTCAGTATCAGTCTTGGCATAATGAATCTGTTACCAATTCCCATTCTGGATGGTGGCCATTTGCTGTATTATTCGCTGGAAGTTTTGACCGGACGCCCCTTGTCCGAGCGCTTCGCCGAGATGGCGCAGCGGGTTGGGGCGGGCCTGCTGTTCATGCTGATGGCGCTTGCCGTCTTCAACGACCTGGTGCGGCCGCTTTGAAACGGGACATCGATACGGATTCCCTGCCTCGAGGCGGCATAAGCGCGGGCGCAGAACATGTACCTTGTCCAACCGGGCACCCTGGAAAACCGTCGCGCAGGCGGTTTTACTCGTGCCCTTGACTGACCCATTGATTTTGCCAATGAAATTACATCCTGATCGTCTTGTCTTGCCTTTCACCCGTCGACTGATCGGCGCCGCCGTGCTGGCCTTCTGTTCCGGCCATGCCCTGGCCGTGGCGCCATTCGTCGTCAAGGACATCCGGGTCGAAGGCATCCAGCGGACCGAGGCAGGCACGGTGTTCAGCTACCTGCCGGTGCGCGTGGGGGAGACCTTCGACGACGACAAGGGCACCGCGGCGATCAAGGCCCTGTACGCGACCGGCTTCTTCAAGGACGTGCGCCTCGAGGAAGAGAACGGCGTGCTGGTGGTGCTGGTCGAGGAACGTCCGGCCATCAATACCGTCGACTTCACCGGCACGAAGGAATTCGAGAAGGACATGCTGGTCAAGGCGCTGAAGGACATCGGCGTCGGCGAGACCAAGATCTTCGACAAGGCCTCGGTCGACCGCGCCGAGCAGGAGCTCAAGCGCCAGTACCTGTCGCACGGCCTGTACGGCGTCAAGATCACCACCACCGTGACCCCGATCGAGCGCAACCGCGTGAACGTCATGTTCAACGTGGACGAGGGCGACGTCGCCAAGATCAAGGGCATCAACATCGTCGGCAACAAGGCCTTCAGCGACAAGGAACTGCGCCGGGTGCTGCAGCTGTCGACCTCGGGCTGGCTGACCTGGTACTCCAAGGCCGACCAGTACTCGAAGCAGAAGCTGACCGGCGACCTGGAAAACATCAAGTCCTTCTACCTGAACCGCGGCTACCTCGAGGTGGCGGTCGATTCGACCCAGGTCGCGATCACGCCGGACAAGAAGGACATCTATCTCACCATCAACATCACCGAAGGCGAGAAGTACACCGTCAAGGGCATCAAGATGGATGGCGAGATGTTCGGCCGCGAGCAGGAACTGCGCAACCTGATCCTGCTGCAGCCGGGTGCGACCTTCTCGGGCGAACTGCTGGAAGCCTCGAACAAGCGTATTTCCGACCGCCTGGCGAGCTTCGGCTACGCCTTCGCCAACGTCACCGGCAACCCGGAAATCGACCAGGCCAAGCGCGAAGTTACCTTCACCTTCTTCGTCGATCCGGGCAAGCGCGCCTACGTGCGCCACATGACGATCTCGGGCAACACCGTCACCCGCGACGAAGTGATCCGCCGCGAATTCCGCCAGTTCGAGAGCTCGTGGTACGACCCGAACCGCGTGAAGATGTCGCGCGACCGCGTCGACCGTCTCGGCTACTTCAAGGACGTGACGGTGGAGACCCCGGAATCGCAGGGCACCACCGACCAGGTCGACGTCAACATC
The DNA here is from genome assembly GCF_034659755.1 of Massilia phyllosphaerae. Taxonomy (NCBI): domain Bacteria; kingdom Pseudomonadati; phylum Pseudomonadota; class Betaproteobacteria; order Burkholderiales; family Oxalobacteraceae; genus Massilia; species Massilia phyllosphaerae. The sequence continues at coordinate 174,489 of NZ_JAXSQX010000005.1, read as the reverse complement.
GCCGTCACCGAACGCCCGACCGGCAACTTCATGGTCGGCGGCGCGTTCTCGCAGGCCGAAAAGTTCACCTTCACGGCGTCGATCACGCAGGCCAACTTCGCCGGCAGCGGCAACACGATCGGCCTCGAGCTGAATACCGGTAAATACAACCGCACGATCTCGGTCGCGCAGACCAACCCGTACTTCACCGACGAGGGCATCTCGCGCGCGTTCCAGGTCTACCTGCGCACCTCGCGTCCGCCGGCACTGAACATCGGTTCGTACACGGTGCGCCAGCAGGGCGCCAACATGACCTTCGGCGTGCCGTTCTCGGAAAACGACACGGTTTTCTTCGGCGCCGGCGTCGAGCGCACCAAGCTCGAAACCGACACCAGCTCGCCGACCCTGTACAAGACCTTCGTGGCGCAGAACGGCGGTCCGTCGAGCGGTATCGGCACCGCGACCACCAATGCGATCCCGCTGACGGTGGCGTGGGGCCGCGACTCGCGCGACAGCACGGTGACCCCGACCCGTGGCCGCTACCAGCGCGCCAACCTCGAGGTCGACCTGTTCGGCGATGCCAAGTACTACCGCGCGATCTACGAACACCAGTGGTACCGTCCGATCACGCGCTGGATGACGCTGGCGCTGAAGGGCGAGCTCGACTACGGTTCGGGCATCGGCAGCCACGCCTACCCGGTCTTCAAGAACTTCTACGGCGGCGGTATCGGTTCGGTGCGCGGCTACGAGAGTTCGTCGCTGGGTATCGTCGACCCGTACACGCTGGACGCGCTGGGCGGCGCCAAGCGCCTCATCGGCAACGCCGAGCTGCAGTTCCCGTTCCCGGGCAGCGGCACCGACCGCAGCCTGCGCTGGTTCACCTTCGCCGACGGCGGCCAGGTGTACCAGGAAGGCCAGAAGATGCGCGCCTCGGAGCTGCGCTACTCGGCAGGTATCGGCCTGTCGTGGATTTCCCCGGTGGGACCGCTCAAGTTGAGTTATGCTAAGCCCTTGAATGCCAAGCCGGGCGACCGCCTGGAACGCTTCCAGTTCCAGATGGGTACCGGCTTCTGACCGGGAGTGTTATGTTTAAGATCGTGAAAGCCCCTCTGCCGCAGCGCCTGATAATGACGATGATCGCCGTCTCCGCCTTGGCGGTGGCTGGCGCCCACGCGCAGGCGCAAACGGCTCAGGGCCGCATCGGTTTCGTCTACACCGAAAGGCTGATGACGGAATCGAAGCTGGCCAAGGCGGCCGACGCCAAGATGCAGGCCGAGTTCTCGAAGCGCCAGAAACAGGTCGACGACATGGCGCAGCGCTTCAAGAGCGCGCGCGAGAAGTTCGACGAAGAGGCGCCGAAGCTCACCGATCTCGATCGCACCCGACGTACGCGCGAGCTGCTCGACATGGAAAAAGACATGCAGCGCATGCAGCGCGAGTACAATGAGGACCTGTTCCAGCGCAAGAACGAAGAGCGCGCCGCGATCGCGCAAAAGGCGTTCAAGTTGATCGAGCAGGTCGCGGAACAGGAACACCTCGACGTGGTGCTGCAGGAAGCCGTCTGGACCAGCCCGCGCATCGACATCACTGACAAGATTCTCAAGCTGCTCGACAAATAACTGGAAGGCGGCGTGCCGGTACCCTGGTCGGAACAGCATTGGGCTCCGATCTCGGGCCGGCATTATTTTTTTCAAAGAAGGAACGACCACATGGGCACTCGCCTGGGTGATTTGGTCGAACGCTTCGGCGGTCAGCTGGTAGGCGACCCGAACCTCGAGGTTCAGGGCATCGCACCGCTCGACAGCGCCGGCGCTTCGCACATCAGTTTTCTCAGCAACAGCAAATTGCGTGCACTGGCCGCGCAGAGCGGGGCGGCCGCGCTGATCGTCGCGCCGCTCGACGACCAGACCGTGGCCGCGACCTACGAAGGCGCGCGCATCGTCACCACCAATCCCTACGCCTACTTCGCGCGCGTTGCCCAGTACTTCGCGGACCTCGACGCGATCGTGCCGGCGCCCGGCATCCACCCCAGCGCCGTGGTGCACGAGAGCGCACAGGTGGACCCGAGCGCCCACGTCGGCCCCAACGCCGTGATCGAAGCCGGCGCCATCGTCGGGGCCGGCGTGGTGATCGGCGCCGGCTGCTTCGTCGGCCGCGACGCCGAGATCGGCGCAGGCACCGAACTGTTTGCCAACGTGACCTTCCATGCCGGTTGCAAGATCGGCAAGCGCGGCATCCTGCACTCGGGCGCCGTGATCGGCACCGACGGCTTCGGTTTCGCGCGCGAAAATGGCGTGTACATCAAGATCCCGCAGACCGGGCGCGTCCTGATGGGCGACGACGTCGACATCGGCGCCAACACCACGGTCGACCGCGGCGCCCTGGCCGACACCGTCATCGAGGATGGCGTCAAGCTCGACAACCAGATACAGATCGGCCACAACTGCCATATCGGCGCGAATACCGCGATGGCGGGCTGCGTGGGGGTAGCCGGCAGCGCCAGGATCGGCAAGAATTGCACCTTCGGCGGCGCAGCGATGGTGCTGGGCCACCTGGAAATCGCCGACAACGTCCACATCTCCTCGGGCACGATGGTATCGCGCTCGGTGCTGGAGCCGGGGCAATACACCGGCTTCTACCCGATGGCCAAGAATGCGGAATGGGAAAAGAGCGCGGCGATCGTGCGCAACCTGAACACGATGCGCGAGAAAATGCGGACGCTGGAAAAACAGATCAAACAACTGACGGAAGCTACAGAACAAAAATGACGACTGAACAGACCAAGAGCGAATCGAAGATCCTGGGCACGAAGGTACTCAACATCAATGAAATCAAGGAATACCTGCCGCACCGCTACCCGCTGCTGCTGGTGGACCGCGTGGTCGACTACGAGATCGGCAAGACCATCACCGCCATCAAGAACGTCACCGTCAACGAAGAATTCTTCAACGGCCACTTCCCGCACAAGCCGGTGATGCCGGGCGTGCTGATGATCGAAGCGCTGGCCCAGACCGCCGCCATCCTGTCCTTCATGACCATGAACGTGAAACCGGACGAGAATTCGGTGGTCTACTTCGTCGGCATCGACAACGCGCGCTTCAAGCGTCCGGTCGAGCCGGGCGACCAGCTGGTCATGACCGTCGAGATCGTGCGCACCTCGCGCGGCATCTGGAAATACAAGGCCACCGCCAGCGTCGACGGCAAGGTGGCGGTGGAAGGCGACCTGATGTGCACCATCCGCGCCAATGAATCGGCGAACGGCGCCGCAGCGGGGCAGTAATGAGCAAGATCCACCCAAGCGCGATCGTCGATCCCAAGGCCGAGCTGGACAGCTCGGTCGAGGTCGGCCCGTACTCCATCGTCGGTGCCAACGTGCGCATTGGCGCCGGCACCCGCGTCGGACCGCACGTGGTCATCGAGGGACACACGACGATCGGCAAGGACAACCACATCTTCCAGTTCGCGTCCCTCGGTGCCCAGCCGCAGGACAAGAAGTGGGCCGGCGAGCCGACCCGCCTGGTGATCGGCGACCGCAACACGATCCGCGAATTCTGTACCTTCAATACCGGTACGACGCAGGACGAAGGCGTGACCTCGCTCGGCGACGACAACTGGATGTCGGCCTACACCCACCTGGCGCACGATTGCCGCGTCGGCAGCAACACGATCTTCTCGAACAACGCCCAGCTGGCCGGCCACGTCCACGTGGGCGACTGGGCGATCCTGTCGGGCTACTGCGGCGTGCACCAGTTCTGCAAGATCGGCGAGCATGCCTTTATCGGCATGTACACCAGCCTGACCCAGGACGTGCCGCCGTTCGTGCTGGTCTCGGGCAATCCGGCCGAGGCCCACGGCATCAACATCGAAGGCCTGAAGCGCCGCGGCTTCACGCGCGAGCAGATCAACGGCCTGCGCACCGCCTACAAGCACATCTACCGCTCCGGCCTGACGCTGGAAGAGGCCAAGGCCAAGCTGGCGGAAGAGGAAGCCGCCGCCGGCGCGGTGGAAACCGGCGCCGCGCCGTACATCCGCGCGATGCGCGAATTCCTCGGCACCAGCAGCCGTGGCATCGTCCGCTGACGTGCCGGGCCGGACTTCACTGGCCCTGGTGGCCGGCGAAGTCTCCGGCGACATGCTGGCCGCCCGGCTGATGGCCGGCCTGCAGCCGCGCCTGCCCGGCGTGGCCTTCAGCGGCATCGGCGGCCCGCGCATGCACGAGCAGGGCCTGGTGTCCGACGTCGCGATGGAAACGCTCACCGTGCGCGGCCTGCTGCCGGTGCTGCTGCGCTACCGCGAACTGAAAGGCATCCAGAATACGCTGCGCGACCGCTTGCTGGCCGAGCGGCCGGCCGCCTTCATCGGTGCCGACTACCCCGGTTTCAACCTCGGGCTGGAAGAGCAGCTGCGCAGCGCCGGCATCCCGACCGTGCACTTCGTCGGGCCACAGATCTGGGCCTGGCGCGGCGGCCGCATCAAGAAGATCCAGCGCGCGGTGTCGCACATGCTGCTGATCTTCCCGTTCGAGGAAGCGCTGTACCGCGCCGCCGGCGTGCCGGCAACCTACATCGGCCACCCGCTGGCGGAACAGATCCCGCTGCAGCCGGACGTGGCCGGAGCGCGGCGCAGCCTCGGCATCCCGCAGGATGCGAAGGTGGTCACCGTCATGCCGGGCAGCCGCATGTCGGAAATCAAGTACCTGACCGAGCCTTACCTGCGCACGGTGCAACTGCTGGCGCGGCGCGATGGCAGCAACGGCGCGGTGCGTTTCATCGCGCCGATGGCGGGCGAGCGCCAAAAGGCGTATTTTATGCAGCTGAGGGACCAGGCCGGCCTGCGGGACGTGCCCCTGACGCTGGTGGATGGCCAGTCGCACGACTGTATCGCCGCCGCCGATGCGGTGCTGGCGGCGTCCGGCACGGCGACGCTCGAGGTGGCGCTGTACAAGAAGCCGATGGTGATCGCGTACAAGGTGCTGCCGGCCGAATGGATGATCATCCGCCACATGGGCTACCTGCCGTGGATCGGCCTGCCGAACATCCTGGCGCGCGAGTTCGTGGTGCCGGAATTCCTGCAGCACGCGGCCACGCCGGAAGCGCTGGCGGACGCGCTCTGGGTCCAGCTGACCGACGAGAACAACCGGGTGCGCCTGCAGCAGCGCTTCCTGGACATGCATCACAGCCTGCTGCGCGACAGTGCCGGCCTGAGTGCCGACGCGGTGCTGAAGGTAATAGGTAAAGCAAAATGAGAAAGAAGAAGTTCGATTTCTACCCGGGCCTCCCGGCCAAGAACCGCCCGTTCACGCTCGACGACCTCGTCTGCGGCGTGGACGAGGCCGGACGCGGTCCGCTGGCCGGGCCGGTGTACGCGGCCGCCGTGATCCTCGACCCGAGCCGTCCGATCGAGGGCTTGCGCGACTCCAAGAAGCTGACCGAGGCGCGGCGCGACGAGCTGGCTCCGATCATCAAGGAACACGCGCTGGCCTGGGCCATCGCCGAGTGCTCGCATCACGAGATCGACACCATCAACATCCTGCAGGCGACCATGCTGGCGATGCGGCGCGCGGTGGAAGCGCTGCACACGCTGCCGACCATCGCCCTGATCGACGGCAACCGCTGCCCGCAATTCACGGTGTCGACCATCCGCGCCCATGCGGTGGTCGAGGGCGACGACAAGGTGCATGCGATTTCGGCCGCCTCGATCCTGGCCAAGACCGCGCGCGACGCCGCCCTGGTCGCGCTGCACGCCGCCTACCCGGAATACGCGTTCGACCAGCACAAGGGCTACTCGACCGCGCTGCACCTGGAGCGCCTGCGCCTGCACGGCCCGTGCCCGGTGCACCGCCGCTCGTTTGCGCCGGTGAGAGCGCTGCTGGAGCCCGACCTGTTCGAAAGCGCGGCCGCATGAAGACCATCAGTTCGCGCGACAATGCCTTTTACAAGGAACTCAAGGGACTGGCCACCAGTTCGCAGGCACGGCGCAAGGCCGGCCAGAGCCTGCTCGACGGCGTCCACCTGTGCCAGAGCTGGCTGGACCTGAACGGCGCACCGCTGCACTGCGTGGTGTCGGAAGGGGCGCTGGCCAATCCTGAAGTCGCGGCCATCGTGGCGCGTACCGAGGCTGCGGGCGCGCCGGTGACGGCGCTGCCGGACGCGCTGTTCGGCGCCATCAGCCAGGTCGAGCATGGCGTCAACCTGGTGTTCCTGGTCGAGACGCCGCGCCCGCGCCAGCCTGCCGTCTTGAGCCAATCGGCGGTGCTGCTGGACGGCGTGCAGGATCCGGGCAACGTCGGCTCGATCCTGAGGAGCGCCGGCGCGGCCGGCATCCGGCAGGTGTATTGCAGCGCCGGCACCGCCTTCTGCTGGTCGCCCAAGGTGCTGCGCGCCGCCATGGGCGCCCACTTCGTGCTCGAGATCTTCGAGAACGTCGACCTGGCGGCGCTGGTGCGTGGCGCCGGGGTGCCGGTGCTGGCCACCAGCGGCTATGCCAGCGAGCGCCTGTACGACATCGACCTGCGCCAGCCGGCCGCCTGGGTGCTCGGCCATGAAGGGCAGGGCGTGTCCGCCGCACTGCTGGACCTGGCCAGCCGGCGCGTGGCGGTGCCGCATGCCGGGCAGGTGGAGTCGCTGAACGTGGCCGCCTGCGCCGCCGTGTGCTTCTTCGAACAGCTGCGCCAGCAACAGCGAGGCTGAAGTAAGATCGCTGGGCATGGACTTGATGCACGGTTCAGGTTACGCTTCGTACTTGCACCTGTGAAATATTGACTCAAGATGGACACCGCCCACATGCCGCACCTGCCACCGCAACTGCCCAACTTGCACTTCCTGGTCGCGGAGGCGGACCCGGTCCAGCGCCGCGCCCTCGCCGACGCGCTCACCCAGCTCGGCGCCAGCCGCGTCACCGAAGTACCGGACGCCCCAATGGCGCTGCGCACGCTGCAGGCCGGCTTCAGCCCGAAGATCGACGTCGCCATCCTCGACCTGGGCCTGGGCGGCATGGACGGCATGGAACTGCTGCGGGCGATCGCCGCGCTGGGCTCCAGCGTGCGCCTGATCGTCACCGGCGCGCAGCCGCCCGGCGTGCTGTTCTCGGTCGAGACGCTGGTGCAGGCGCACGGCGTCGACCTGCTGGGCACCATCGCCAAGCCGGTCAACGCGGCCAAGCTCAAGGCGCTGCTCGACAATTACCAGCCGCTCCGGCGCGCAGGCGCGGCAGAGGCGAAGCCGGTTTCCCATCCCAGCTTCAGCTTCGCCGAGGTCGGCGTCGGGCTGCAGCGGCGCGAATTCGAACCCTTCTTCCAGCCCAAGATCGAACTGGCAACCGGCCAGGTGACGGGCCTGGAAACCTTTGCGCGCTGGCGCCATCCCGAGCACGGCGTGCTGGGCCCGGCCGCCTTCATCGATGCCCTCGAACAGAACGGCCGCGTCGACTTCCTCGACTGGAGCATGATCGAGCTGTCGGTCGAGCACTGCCGCCGCTTCCACGACCAGGGCATCCCGATCTCGATCTCGCTGAACCTGGCGCCGGCCACGCTGGCCCAGCCCGACTTCGTGCGCCAGATCGGCGCCTGCATGAAGCGCCACGGCGTGCTGCCGGACTACCTGACCTTCGAGATGACCGAATCGGCTATCCTCGACTTCGACGTCGATTTCATCGAACGCCTGGTGCGGCTGCGCATGATGGGCTTCGGGCTGGCGATCGACGACTACGGCACCGGGCGCTCGAATTTGCAGCTGCTGGCGCGGATTCCGTTCTCGGAGCTGAAGATCGACCGCTCCTTCGTCGACGGGGCGTCCAAGAAGCGGCCGCTGGGCACGGTGCTGAAATCCTGCCTGGGGCTGGCGAACAGCCTGGACCGCATGTCGTGCGCGGTCGGGGTGGAGACGCGCCAGGATTGGGATTTCCTGCAGGGGCTGGGGTGTACCTACGCGCAGGGGTACCACATTGCCAATCCGATGGAGGCTGCGGCTTTCCCGGGCTGGCTGGAAGACTGGCGGCACTTTTTCTAAGCGTTACCTGCAATCCGTCGTTCCCGCGCAGGCGGGAACCCAAGTTTGAGGCGCTACCGGCACGCGTGCAACTTGGATTCCCGCCTGCGCGGGAATGACGTTTTCAGGTCGCGGGCCGTAGTCGGGGCGGCGGTCTGACTCTCAATACTCCCGCCGATCCGGCTTGATCTCCTGAAGGATGGTCGTCGAAATCTCCTCGATCGACTTGGTGGTCGACGACAGCCAGCGGATCCCCTCGCGCTTCATCAGCATCTCGGCCTCGTTCACCTCGTAGCGGCAATTCTCGATCGACGCATATTTGCTGCCCGCCCGCCGCTCGTTGCGGATCTCGGCCAGGCGCTCGGGCGTGATCGTCAATCCGAACAGCTTGTGCTTGAACTGCGGCAGCGCCGAGGGCAGCCGGCCGCGCTCGAAATCGTCCGGAATCAAGGGATAGTTGGCGGCCTTGATCCCGTACTGCATCGCCAGGTAGAGGCTGGTCGGGGTCTTGCCCGAGCGCGACACGCCGACCAGGATCACGTCGGCGTCGGCCAGGTTCTTGTGCGACTGGCCGTCGTCGTGCGCCAGCGAGAAGTTGATGGCTTCGATGCGGTTCTTGTATTCCTCGGTGTCGACCACGTTGTGGATGCGGCCGATCGTGTGGGTCGACTTGACCTGCAATTCCTGCTCGAGCGGCGCAACGAAGGTCTGGAACAGGTCCATGTGCATGCCTTGCGCGGCCCGGATCACGCTCGACAGGTCGTGCTTGACCAGGGTCGAGAACACGATCGGACGCTGGTTGTCGCTCAAGGCCACCTCGTTGATGCGGCGCGCCGCCTCGTGCGCCTTCTCGATGGTGTCGATGAAGGGCAGGCGGATCTGGCGGAAGCGCATCTCGAACTGGCTCAGCACCGCGTGGCCGAAGGTTTCGGCCGTGATGCCGGTGCCGTCGGACACGAAGAAGACGGTACGCGGGATGGTCGGCGTCGCTGGGGTGCTCTCTGAAATCATGGTAATTTTTTGATAAGATAATAACAAAGTTGCAGTCACCGCACAGTGTGCCGGGCGCACACGCGGTAAAATGCTCTGCAACGAATATTGGGTTCGGCTCTGCACGCGAAGAATAACAAAGAATAAGAATAAATCCCGCCTGCCAGCCAACCGCACAGATTTCCATCATCAAAGAAGGTGTTTTTATCATGACTAACCTGTCGACTGCAGCATTGGCAGTACCCGATCCAAAAACCGGCGAGGGCGTGTACGTCGCGCCCTTCGAGCAGCTGCGCATGACCGACGTCGAGTCGGTCGGCGGCAAGAACGCTTCGCTCGGCGAAATGATCAGCCAGCTGGCCGAGGCCGGCGTGCGCGTGCCGGGCGGCTTTGCCACCACGGCCGAAGCCTTCCGCGACTTCCTGCGCCACAGCGCCGACGGTGGCCCCTCGCTGGGCCAGCGCATCGAACTGCGCCTGGAAAGCCTGGACGTCGACGACGTGCGCGCCCTGGCCGCGGCTGGCGCCGAAATCCGCGAGTGGATCTTCTCGACCCCGTTCCAGCCACGCCTGGAACAGGAGATCCGCGAATTCTACGAGCGCCTGGTGGCCGACTCCGAAACCGAGATGTCGTTCGCCGTACGCTCGTCGGCGACCGCCGAAGACTTGCCGGACGCCTCCTTCGCGGGCCAGCAGGAAACCTTCCTGAACGTGGTCGGCATCGACAACGTGCTCGAAGCCATGAAGCACGTGTTCGCGTCGCTGTACAACGACCGCGCGATCTCCTACCGCGTGCATAAAGGCTTCATCCACGCCGACGTGGCACTGTCGGCCGGCGTGCAGCGCATGGTGCGTTCCGATACCGGTGCGGCCGGCGTGATGTTCACCATCGACACCGAGTCGGGCTTCAAGGACGTCGTCTTCGTCACCTCCAGCTATGGCCTGGGCGAAACCGTGGTGCAGGGCGCGGTCAACCCGGACGAGTTCTACGTCCACAAGCCGATGCTGGAGCAGGGCAAGAAACCCGTCATCCGCAAGAACATCGGCTCCAAGCTGATCAAGATGGAATTCACCAAGGAAGCCAAGGCCGGCCGCTCGGTGCAGACCGTCGACGTGCCGATCGAACAGCGCAACCGCTACTCGCTGACCGACGACGAAGTCGTCGAGCTGGCCAAGTACGCCGTGATCATCGAGAAGCACTACGGCCGCCCGATGGACATTGAGTGGGGCAAGGACGGCCGCGACGGCAAGCTGTACATCCTGCAGGCGCGTCCGGAAACCGTGAAGTCGCAGCAGAAGGCGACCGATGCCCAGCAGCGCTTCCAGCTGAAGGGCACCGGTACCGTGCTGACCAGCGGCCGCGCGATCGGCCAGAAGATCGGCGCCGGTCCGGTGCGCGTCATCAGCGACCCGTCGGAAATGGAGCGCGTGCAGCCGGGCGACGTGCTGGTCGCCGACATGACCGACCCCAACTGGGAACCGGTCATGAAGCGCGCCTCTGCGATCGTCACCAACCGCGGCGGCCGTACCTGCCACGCGGCGATCATCGCGCGTGAGCTGGGCGTGCCGGCCGTGGTCGGCTGCGGCGACGCCACCGACGTGCTGAAGGACGGCACCTTCGTCACCGTCTCGTGCGCCGAAGGCGACGAAGGCCGCATCTACGACGGCCTGCTCGAGACCGAAGTCACGGAAACCGTGCGCGGCGAACTGCCGCCGATCAAGACCAAGATCATGCTCAACGTCGGCAACCCGCAGCTGGCCTTCGACTTCCAGTCGGTGCCGAACGGCGGCGTCGGCCTGGCGCGTCTCGAGTTCATCATCAACAACAACATCGGCGTGCACCCGAAAGCGATCCTCGAGTACCCGAACATCGACGCCGACCTGAAGAAGGCGGTGGAATCGGTGGCCCGCGGCCACGCGTCGCCGCGCGCCTTCTACGTCGACAAGCTGACCGAAGGCGTGGCGACCATCGCCGCCGCGTTCTGGCCGAAGCCGGTCATCGTGCGCCTGTCCGACTTCAAGTCGAACGAGTACAAGAAGCTGATCGGTGGTTCGCGCTACGAGCCGGACGAGGAAAACCCGATGCTGGGTTTCCGCGGCGCCGCGCGCTACCTGGCCGAGGACTTCGCCGAGTCCTTCGAGATGGAATGCTTGGCCATGAAGCGCGTGCGTGAAGAAATGGGCCTGACTAACGTCGAGATCATGATCCCGTTCGTGCGCACCCTGGGCCAGGCCGAGAAGGTCATCGGCCTGCTGGCCAAGTACGGCCTGAAGCGCGGCGAGAACGGCCTGCGCGTGATCATGATGTGCGAAGTGCCGTCCAACGCCATCCTGGCCGAGCAATTCCTGCAGTACTTCGACGGCTTCTCGATCGGTTCCAACGACCTGACGCAGCTGACGCTGGGCCTGGACCGCGACTCGGGCATGGAGCTGCTCGCCAAGGACTTCGACGAGCGCGACCCGGCCGTGAAAGCCATGCTGAGCCTGGCTATCAAGGCCTGCCTGAAGCAGGGCAAGTATGTCGGCATCTGCGGCCAGGGGCCGTCCGACAACCCGGACTTCGCGCAGTGGCTGGTGGAAGAGGGCATCGAGTCGATGTCGCTGAATCCGGACTCGGTGGTCGAGACCTGGCAGAAGCTGGCTGCGATGTAATCACGGCTTGACCCAGGAAAGCCCTCCGCCCCGATCGGGCCGGAGGGCTTTTTTTCGTCTTTTTCATGCGCATCGGTAGCGTTGTGCTACATTTCAGTCAATCTCGCCGGCCAGACGCCCATCAATAAGCGTGGCCATCCGGTCGATAAGCTATGAAGCTTTCATCACTTACCGGATATCCAATGCGCATTTTTTCACGTATTGCCGCCGTCGTTGCCGGCCTGCTTGCCTTCCTGATGTTGGCGCTGGGTTCGCCAAATAAGGATCCTTTCGCCCTGGCTGGCCTGGCGCTGATAATCGGCCTCGGCACAGCTTTTGTCGTTCGTGCCTGCACGCTGTTCCCATCGCTGTGGACAGCGGCTGCGCGTCGTGTCCTGCATGCCATTCCGCCGACGCGGAAGTTCCTGCGCGTGCCGCCCGCCATCCAGTTCCTGCATGCGGCTGCCTTGGGAACAGGATTTCTGTCGACGGCGGCCACGCTGGGCGGCTACAAGGCGGCCGGCCATGCCAGCATGCTGCTGTGCATCGCCCTGCTGTTCAGCGCCGGGGTGGTGGATATCGGCACGCGCGGCACCTGGCTGATACGCCGGCTGTGGAGCGACATGCTGGGCAAGATCTTTTCCGTGTCGTTTGGTGCAGTGCTGCTGGCCCTGGCGATCATCAAGGCCAAGGGGTGGATTCACTCGGTCACGCATATCGATCCGAAATACCTGATCGAGTCGACCGCGATCCTTGCCGCCGTCCTGCTGCCTGTCATGTACTGGCTGTTCGGCATTTTCCTGCTATGCGTGGTCGCGGTGCTGCAGATGCTGGGCATGGTGCTGTTCGCCTTTGGGACCATAATCGCAGGCCACCTGGGCACGCTCACCGGCCAGCACTGGCGCGAAAGACTCAGGCTGCTCTGGTACCGGCTGGCGAACGGAAAACGGCCGCCCAACGACAAGGTGCCGAACGGCCTGGCAGTCGTCCTCGACGATATGTCGGTGTTCGTGAGGCCGATATCGACCGTCGCCGTCATCTTCGCTTTCGTCATGGTCTACGATGCCTTGGGCCGCGTGGCGCCGCAAGTCCAACCCTACGCCACGTCGACACTGGTCGCGCTGGAATACCGGCAAGGCGGCAGCTGTGCCGGCTTCGAGAATACGCTCGGCGTCGTCTACATGGAGGATGGGCACGTGTCCGTGGCCAGGCGTGTCGGCGACCGGCTCGCGTTTTCAGTCGAGGACTGCAAATTCAAGACAGCAGATGAAAGCGGTACAAAGATTTCTTCTTTGTAACAGCATCTTTCCAAGTTGCGTCAATGCGTTATTCTTTCGGAAACCCTCCTTGTATAAATCGTGTAACTTTTCCGAAGGATCCGATGAAACGCCCCGCCTTATTGATGACCTTGCTTGGATTGTCCACCGCCGGTTTTGCCGAGGAACCGGCCTTCTGCAAGTCGATGTGTACGTCCGAAAAAACCCAGTGCCTGGCCAACGTCAAGGCCACCGAGAAGAAGGAAGGCATGCTGCCGACCGATACCGCGGAAAAGAACCCGTTCGCGCGCACCGCCCAGGTGCAGATGCGCTCGAGCGACAATGGCTCCCTGGAGCAGTCGGGTTACCAGCATCGCCGCATGGCGCGCAACGGTGCCTGTGACGATGCCTACGGGCGCTGCACCCGCGGCTGCAAGGTCGAGGGCGGGAACGACGCCGTCGGCAAGGTCGTGGCGCGCCACGCAGAGAAACGGGACTGAGGCGCTCAGGCGCGCCGTCGTTCCATGCCGTAGACGCCGGCGGCCGCGGCCACGACGCGGTTGCGCCCGCCCGCCTTGGCGGCATACAGGGCGGTATCGGCACGCGACAGCAGGCTGGCGATGGTTTCGCCCGGCACCAGGGTGGCCACGCCGATGCTGACCGTGTAGCCGATGGCACCGGCCGTGCTGCGCTCCGGGCCGCGTTCGGCGGCGGCCAGCGGCGCGCGCTGCAGCGCGGCGCGGAGGCGCTCGGCCACGTGCAGCGCCGTGTCGCCCGCCGTCGCCGGCAGCAGCACGGCAAATTCCTCGCCGCCGAGGCGGCCGCAGTAGTCGCGGTGCCGCAGGATACCGAGGGTGCGCTCGACGATTTCCACCAGCACCCGGTCGCCGGCCGCGTGGCCGTGGGTATCGTTGATGCGCTTGAAGTGGTCGACGTCGAATAGCAACAGGGACAGCGCCGCCGGCGTGCGCCAGGCCTGGGCGCATTCGCGTTCGGCCACGGCGAAAAAGGCGCGGCGCGACGGCGCGCCGGTCAGGTGGTCATGGTCGGCGGCGTAGGTGGCGCGCGCGATGATCTCGGCGTTGGCCATCATGACTGCGCCCAGCGTCAGCGTCGGGATCGACAGCGTGCCGCAGGCGAAGAACACCAGGTCCAGAGTCGGCACGTCGAATTGCGGCAGCAGGCCAGCCACGCGTGCACCGTAGGCCGCAGCGCGCAGGAACAGGCCGATGCCGACCGCGAAACTGGCACAGATCGTGAACCAGTAGGGATAGCGGCGCGTCGCCGCCGGCAGCGACTGCCTGACGCTGGCGCACATCGCCATGCACAGGCCGCCATGCAGCAGCGACACCACGACCACGCGCAGCGGCGTCGAATCGATCCCGTAATGCAGTGTGACCACGCCAGTCATGGTCGCTGCCGTAAAACCGCCCAGCGCGCGCCACGGCACCCGGCGCCCCAGGTGGCGCTGGAAGCCGGCATACATCATGACCGAGGTGCCGACCAGGAGGGCGTTGGCCAGCTCGATCGACAGCAGACCGGAAATGTAGCCGCGCGCGGCGAACAGCGGCATGGCGGCGACCGCCAGCGCATTCGCGATGATCCATTCGCGGATACCCTTGGCGCCGCTGTGCGTCTGCGAGGACAAGACCAGGAGCATCACGACCGACAAGGCCATCATGACAAGGAACAGGCTGGCGGCGCTCAGCATGGGCGCGGCTTCGGGCAAGGCGTGGCGAACATAACGGCAGGCGCCGCAGCGCCCGGTGATCATGGGGAATTGCCGAATGGTATCAAAATTGCAGCTATGCAGGGTGTTTATTGAACATCAAGTCAGTTAATATTCATGTCACAGACGCGAGGTTGTCCGTTTGGCATGCATATGTTGACTCTGCGCGCCGACACGATACACTGGGTTTGTTGCTGCATATCCAAACCAACCCTCGTCGCTCGTTCCGGGAGTCGGGGGTTTTTGCTGTCTGAACAGGAGGAGACCATGGCTGACTGGATCGGCTGGCTGGCGAGCGCCGGCGTGCTGGTGATCCTGGAGTTGTTCACCGGGACCTTTTATCTGCTCATGATCGCGATCGGCCTGGTGGCCGGCAGCCTGGTGGCGCTGGCCGGCGCCGGGCTGCCGGTGCAGGCGATCGCCGCCGGTGCGGTCGGCGTCATCGCCACCGGACTGCTGCACCGTTCGCGCTTCGGCCGCGGGCGCCTCGACGCCCGCGCCGCCACGCGCGACCGCAACGTCAACCTCGACATCGGCGAGCGCGTGACGGTGCCGGCCTGGGAAAACGGCCGTGCGCGCGTGATGTACCGCGGTGCATTATGGGATGTGGAGCTGGGGCAGGGCGCGACGCCGCACGCCGGCGAGTTTCGCATCGTCGAAGTGCTGGGCAGCCGGCTGGTCGTCGCCGACGCGTGATCCGCAACACCGATTTACAACGATAACATCAGGGGAGCACATGGAATTCTCATTCGGTACCGTCGCGCTGGTCATCTTCATTATCGCGCTCGTGTTCGTCTTCAAGACCATCAACGTGGTGCCCCAGCAGCACGCCTGGGTGGTCGAACGGCTCGGCAAGTACCACGCGACGCTGGCGCCGGGCCTGAACATCGTGGTGCCCTTCATCGACCGCATCGCCTACAAGCACAGCCTGAAGGAGATCCCGCTCGACGTGCCGCCGCAGGTCTGCATCACGCGCGACAATACCCAGCTGCAGGTGGACGGCATCCTGTACTTCCAGGTGACCGACGCCATGCGCGCCTCCTACGGGTCCTCGAACTACATCCAGGCGATCACCCAGTTGGCGCAGACCACGCTGCGTTCGGTGATCGGCAAGATGGAACTGGATAAGACCTTCGAGGAGCGCGACCACATCAACACCACCATCGTCAACGCGATCGACGAATCGGCCGCCAACTGGGGCGTCAAGGTGCTGCGCTACGAGATCAAGGACCTGACCCCGCCGGCCGAGATCCTGCACTCGATGCAGCGCCAGATCACGGCCGAGCGCGAGAAGCGCGCGCTGATCGCGGCCTCGGAAGGCCGGCGCCAGGAGCAGATCAACATCGCCTCGGGCGAGCGCGAAGCGGCGATCGCGCGCTCGGAAGGCGAACGCCAGGCGGCCATCAACCGCGCCCAGGGCGAGGCTTCGGCGATCGTGGCGCTGGCCGACGCCAGCGCGGCGGCACTGCGCCAGGTCGGCGACGCGATCCGCAGCCCGGGCGGCATGGACGCCGTCAACCTGCGCGTGGCCGAGCATTACGTCGATGCGTTCGGCAAGCTGGCCAAGACCAACAATTCGATCATCGTGCCGGCCGACCTGGGCGACATGAGCGGGTTGATTGCGAGTGCGCTGCAGATCGTCAAATCACAGAAGTAAGCGCAGCAGTCATCAGAAATCGACCGTTGCCGACACGTTCACCGTGCGCGGCGCGCCCAGTACCAGGTAGCTGGAACCCGGGTAGCCGCCGGCCGATGCCCAGTAATTGCGGCCGGTGAGGTTGTCGATGCGCGCGCGCAGCGTCACGTCGCGGTCCATGAAGCGGGTCAGGTAGTTGGCGCCGATGTCGAGGCGGGTCCAGGACGGCAGCTGCTGGGTATTGCCTGCATCGGCATACTGCTTTGCGGTGTACAGCGCACGTGCATTCAGCGACAGGCCCGGCACACCAGCGACATCCCATTCGCCGCCGATGTTCAGCTGGGTATCCGGGACGCCGATCGCATCCTTGCCCTCGGTGCCGGCGACGCCGGTCCGGCGCTGCTCCGCGTCGAGCAGCGTCAGGCCGCCCAGCACCCGTACGCCTTTCGCGGGCATGCCGAACACCGACAGTTCCAGGCCCCGGTTGCGCTGTTCGCCGAATACGCCGAACTCGCCGAACTTGTCTTCCGGTGCCGCAAACCTAACGGCGGACAGGGGCTGCGCAGTGCTGAACAGCGCAGCGCTCATGCCCAGCTTGCCGCTGTCGTACTTGACGCCGATTTCCTTCTGGCGGGAGACGAAGGGTGCGAAGATTTCGCCCAACTGTCCCGGGTTGACGGTGGCGCCGGCTGCCACTGGTCCCTGCTGCAAGGCCTCGATGTAATTGGCATAGACCGACAGGTT
This sequence comes from Massilia phyllosphaerae, assembly GCF_034659755.1. Taxonomy (NCBI): domain Bacteria; kingdom Pseudomonadati; phylum Pseudomonadota; class Betaproteobacteria; order Burkholderiales; family Oxalobacteraceae; genus Massilia; species Massilia phyllosphaerae. The sequence continues at coordinate 157,540 of NZ_JAXSQX010000005.1, read as the reverse complement.
CTTCAGCGGCTTGTAGACGATGCCGGCCACCGGCGTGACTTCGCTCTTGTCGTACGCCGAATTCTGCACACCGCTGTTGTAGTCGTAGCCGAAATTCTTGATGTGCTGGTGGCGCGCGCCGACGGTCAGCAATACGCGGTCGTCGAGGAAGGCCATGGTGTCGGCAATTGCGTAGCTGCCCAGGATCGTCTTGGCGGTGACGAGCGGCGCGTCCATCGAACCGCCGGTGAAGAAGGTGGGCGCGGGCGGCGGCACGTCGACCGGACGGTACAGATTGGTGTTCCAGCCGGTAAAGGCGCTGGTGCCGTAGGCATTGCGCGACTTCAGCTCGAAGGCCGAGGCGCTGGCGCTGATCGTGTGCTTGACGCTGCCGGTATGCAGCGTGCCGCGCACGCCGATCTCGCCGGTGCGGATCTGGTCGTAGCGGTAGTTGTCGAAGCGGTACATGGTGGCGCCGCCGGCATTGTCGACCGTGGTCGGCGAGGCCAGCGCGTTGAATTCGCTGCCGTTGCGGGCGCCGACGGCGGCCCAGGCCACGACGTTCGGCGCCAGGTCGACTTCGCCGCGCACGCTGCCGAAGGTGTCGCGCTCGTTGGAGCGGGTCCAGGGCTGGGCGAAATTGCTGTCGGCTTCCGGCGCGCGCGGGATGGCCAGACCGAAGCCGGGCGTGACGCTCGGGCGCGGGTTGTCCAGCTTGTGTTCCTGGAAGCCGACGTCGGCCGACAGGCGGTAGTTGTCGCCGCGGTAGTCGAGGCCGACCGAGAACACGTTCAGCTCGCGCGATTCGCGGTCGACCGCGGTGTCGCCGTCGCGGCGTGCGGCATTGATGCGGATGCCGGCGCGGTTATTGTCGAAGCGGCGCGCCACGTCGATCGCGGCATAGCCCTGGCCGCCGCTCTCGACGCCCACCGTCACCCGGTTCAGGTCGGCGTTGGGCGCGCGTTTCGGCACCACGTTAACCAGGCCGCCGATGCCGCCGCCGCCCGGTGCCGCACCGTTGATGAAGCTGTTGGCGCCGCGGAAGACTTCGACGCGCTCGAGCAGTTCGGACGCCACGAACTGGCGCGGCAGCAGGCCATATAAACCGTTCCAGGCCATGTCGTCGGAATTCACGGCGAAGCCGCGGATCACGTACAGCTCCTGGAAATTGCCGAAGCCGCGCGCCACGCGCACCGACGGGTCGTTCTGTACCACGTCCGCCACGCTGCGCGCCTGCTGGTCCTGGATCAGGGCAGCAGTGTAGTTGGTGGCATTGAACGGGGTGTCCATGATGTCGACGTTGCCCAGCAGGCCGATACGGCCGCCGCGCGCCACCTGGCCGCCGGCGTAGGCGGGCGGCAGGCCTTGCGCGGAGGCGTCGGCCGAGGCGCTGACGACCACGGTGGCGACTTTCGCCTGGGTGCCATCGGCGGCTTGCGCCTCGGCCGGTGCGGCGGCGGTCTGGGCCGACGCGGCACCGGCTGCCAGCAGCAGGGCGCCGAATGCGATCGGGGTAAGGGATAGGACGGCGGTGGCGCGAGCGGACTTCTTCATTGCAATTTTTCTTGTTGATGAGAATAATTCTCATTATATCCGCCCAGCCTTGCCCAAGTAAATGAGAACTATTATTATCTGGTCTCATCCGCTTCCCATCGCGCCCGCTTTTCGCCTCATGTCTCCCATCAACGTCCGCCGCTGGTCTTGGATCCACAAGTGGAGCAGCCTGGTCTGCACCGTCTTCATGCTGCTGCTGTGCCTGACTGGCCTGCCGTTGATCTACCACCACGAGATCGGCCACCTGCTCGGCAACGACGTCGAGGCGCCAAGCATGCCGGCGAACACGCCGCGCGCTGACCTCGACCGGGTGATCGCCGCCGGCAAGGCCCTGTATCCGAACAAGATCATGATGTATATGTCGCAGGAGCTGGACGAGCCCGCGATCTGGAACCTGACCCTGGGCGACCACCCGAACGACGAACAATTCAAGTCGATCGCGATCGACGCCCGCACCGCCAAGTTCATCGCCGAGCCGCCGATCGAGGGCGGCGGCTTCATGTCGCTGATGTTCCACCTGCACGTCGACCTGTTCGCCGACATGTGGGGCAAGCTGTTCCTCGGCTTCATGGGACTGCTGTTGCTGGTGGCGATCGTCTCCGGCGTGGTGTTGTACGCCCCCTTCATGCGCAAGCTCGATTTCGGCACCGTGCGCCGTGGCCGCACCGCGCGCCTGAAATGGCTCGACATGCACAACATGCTCGGCATCGTGACGCTGGTGTGGCTGCTGATGGTCGGGACCACGGGCGTCATCAACACGCTGTCCGATGTGCTGCTCAAGGTCTGGCAATTCACCGAGATCGCCGAGATGACCAAACCCTACCAGGGCCAGCCGGCACCGACGCGGCTGGCGTCGATGCAGACCACGATCGCGCGCGCCGAAGCCGCGGAACCGGGGATGAAGGTCGGCTTCGTGGCCTTCCCGGGCACGCCCTTCGCCAGTCCGCATCATTACGGCGTCTACATGCACGGCGACCAGGCGCTGACCTCTCGCCTGTACAAGCCGGTGCTGATCGATGCCCAGACCGCCGAGATCACCGACCGCCGCAAGCTGCCCTGGTACCTTACCGCGCTGCTGGTCTCGCAGCCGCTGCACTTCGGCGACTACGGCGGCGCCGGCCTGAAATTCCTGTGGGCGCTGCTCGACCTGGCCACTATCGTGGTGCTGGGCAGCGGCCTGTACCTGTGGTTCAAGCGCGGCCGCACGGCAAAGGCAGCAGCCAGGCAGGCGGCATCGGACAACGCCGGCCGCGCCGCGCCGGTGCTGGTGCGCGGCCATAAACTGTGATGGGCAAACGATGAAGACGAACCGCGCCATCTGGGCCATGCCGGTCGTGCTCGGCCTGCTGACCGTCGTCGGCCTGCTGGTCGCGCTGGTGGGCGACGGCATCTGGGACCTGGTGTCGGTGGCGGCGCTGGCGGTGCCGGTGCTGGTCGGGTGCTGGCATGCCTTCAAGCCTGCCAGGTCGCCGCATTGAATTTAATCTTCTGCTAAGCATCGGCCCGGCAATACCGCGTATAACTCGGTGCAGCCCCAATAACGAAGGAGAGCCGCGGTGAAAAACTGGGTACGCAACAACAAGATGTTCGTCGCCTTCCTGGTCCTGTTCGGCGTGCTGCGTACCGCGGTCGCCGACTGGAATCCGATCCCGTCGGCCTCCATGCATCCGAACCTGCTGGAAGGGGACGTGGTGCTGGTCAACCGCATGGCCTTCGACCTCAAGGTCCCGCTCACCGACATGGTGCTGGCGCGCCTCGGCGAACCGGAACGCGGCGACATCGTCACCTTCCGCTCGCCGCGCGACGGCACCCTCCTCATCAAGCGCGTGGTGGCGCTGCCTGGCGACGTGGTCGAGATGCGCAACGAGCGCCTCTACATCAACGGCAAGGGCGCCGACTACAAGCTGGTCGAGGAATCGATGGACACCGTGGCCGGCACTGCGCTGCGCGCGGTGCAGCTGGCCGAGATCCTCGACCCGGCCCACAGCCAAGCGCTGGACCGGCGCCTGCGTCACATCCAGCTGATCCCGGGCGTGGTCGCGCCGAACACCTTCCCGCCGGTGACGGTGCCGCAAGGCCAGTACCTGATGCTGGGCGATAACCGTGACAACAGCGCCGACTCGCGCGTGATCGGCATGGTGCCGCGCAAGCTGCTGGTCGGGCGCGCCGAACGGGTGCTGGTCTCGGCCGACTACCAGGGCAACTGGATGCCGCGCACCGAGCGCTTCGGCATGTCGCTCTACAATCCCTGAACCGCTGCCGGACCCGCCGGACGGATTGTCGATACAATCTCGTCTTTCGGTCTTGCATGGTGCAGTGCCGAGTTTTTGAAAGGCATTGCAGATGCAAGTGAAAACGCAGAGCGTATTGACGGTGGTCCTGGCCTGCCTCGGCATGGTGGGCGCGCTGGCGATCGATACCTATCTGCCCTCGATCCCGGCGATCGGACGCGCGTTCGAGGTCGGGCCGGTGGCGGTCCAGCAGACCCTGAGCGTGTTCCTGTTCACGTTCGCCTTCATGATGCTGTTCTACGGCACGCTGTCCGATTCCTTCGGCCGCCGCCCCGTGATCCTGGTGGCGCTGGCGGTGTACACGCTGGCCTCGCTGGGCGCCGCAATGGCGCCGACCTTCGGCTGGCTGCTGTTCTTCCGGGCGCTGCAGGGCCTGTCGGCCGGCGCCGGCTCGGTGATCGGCCAGGCCATCGTGCAGGACCGCTTTACCGGGGCCGACGCCCAGCGCATCATGTCGCACATCATGATGGTGTTCGGCCTGGCGCCGGCGATCGCGCCGATCCTGGGCGGCTGGCTGCACGTCGCCTTCGGCTGGCGCGCCACCTTCGTGTTCCTGACCCTGTTCGGCGCGGCGATGCTGCTGGCGTGCTGGAAGCTATTGGACGAAAGCCTGCCGCGCGAGAAGCGCCATGCCTTCCACGGCGTGGCCATTGCGCGCAACTACCTGAAGGTGCTGGGCCACCCGCAGTTCCTGCTGCTGTCGCTGTCGGTGGGACTGGCCTTCGGCGGGCTGTCGCTGTACATCGGCTCGGCCGCCAACTTCGTGATGGAGATCCTGCACCTGCCGGAGACCGCGTTCGCCTGGATGTTCATCCCGCTGATCAGCGGCATGGTGATCGGTTCGGCCTGGGGCGGCAAGCGCGCCGCGAAGATGCCGGCGGCAACGCTGCGCCGCCTCGGCTTCGGCCTGATGGCGCTGGCCTGCGTGCTGAACGTGGGGTACACGGCGCTGGCCGGCGACCGGGTGCAGGTGCCGTGGGCGGTGCTACCGCTGATGGTCTACACCTTCGGCCTGGCGGTGGCGATGCCGGCGATCCAGGTCGGCGCGCTGGCGCTGTTCCCGCAGAACCGCGGGCTGGCGTCGTCGATGCTGGCCTTTATCCAGATGATGTCGTTCGCGCTGATGTCGGGGTTGGTGGCGCCGCTGCTGTTCGGCAGCGCGTTCAAGCTGGCGGTCGGGGTGACGGTGGGGCTGGTGGCGAGTTTCCTGGCTTGCCAGCTGGGGATGTTTGTAGGGCGGGAAAAGGCTGTTACCGCTTGATCTTGCGTTGACTGGACGCGTGGACGGGAGACCCGTCCACGCTACGTCCATGCCGCGGGTAGGGTGGACGGCTTGCCGTCCACGCGTTCAACCCGTGTAGAAATCGACGCGAGCGATCAACGGCGATTCTGCTTCATCGCCTTGTCGACCTCGCGCTTGGCATCGCGGTCGCGCTCGGTATCGCGCTTGTCGTGCTGCTTCTTGCCTTTGGCCAGGCCGACTTCGCACTTGATGCGGCCGCCCTTGAAGTGCAGGTTGAGCGGCACCAGCGTGTAGCCGGCGCGGTCCACCTTGCCGATCAGCTTCTCGAGCTCGGCCTTGTGCAGCAGCAGCTTGCGGGTGCGTACGGCTTCCGGATGGCTCCAGCCCGAGACCGAACTCTGCGGACTGATGTGGGCGCCGAACAGGAAAAGCTCGTCATCTCGCACGACCACGTACGCTTCCTTGATCTGGGCACGGCCGTCCCGGATCGCCTTGACTTCCCAACCTTCCAGCACCAGGCCGGCTTCATAGCGGTCCTCGATGAAGTAGTCGAAGAACGCTTTCTTATTATCAACAATGCTCATGAAATAGCTAAAATCCGCGCGTCGGTTAAACTACTGTTGTCGCGCTTAATGTGTGTCTTTGATAAGCGCAAAACAACATCATAACAAACGGTTGACCTATGGCAGTAGTGCACAAATCAGTTTTCTTAGGGTATAGCGCGGAGCAGATGTTCGATCTGGTCGCGAAGGTTGAAGATTATCCCAAGTTCCTTCCATGGTGCAGCGGCGTGAAGGTGCAGGAACGCAGCGAGGACAAGCTGGTCGCCTGCCTGCAAATTAATTTCCACGGCGTAAAGCAAAGCTTTACCACCGCCAACCACAACCAGCGGCCGACGCAGATGAAGATGCACCTGGTCGACGGTCCTTTCAAGATGCTGGAAGCCACCTGGACCTTCAAATCCCTGCGCGCCGACGCCTGCAAGATCGATTTCGACATGCAGTACGAGTTTTCCAGCATCATCCTCGAGCAGATCGTCGGCCCGGTGTTCGGCATGATCGCCAACACCATGGTCGACTCCTTCTGCAAGCGGGCCGAGGTCGTCTATGGCTAAAGCGGCCGACGCCGGCGGCGCGCTGCAGGTCTACGTGGTCTACGCCACCCCGCAGCAGGAATTCATCCAGCCGATGCGGGTTGCGCCCGGCACCACCATCGGCCAGGCGGTCGAAGGCAGCGGGGTGCTGGCGCGTTTTCCGGACATTAATCTGGTGACGCAGCCGGTGGGCGTCTACGGTAAGAAAAAGACGCTCGATACGGCGCTGCGCGAGCGCGACCGGGTCGAGATCTATCGGCCGCTGGTGGCCGATCCGAAGGATTCGCGCCGGAAGCGGGCGGCCAAGAAGGCGGCGGCATAACAGCCTGGCTCGCTCGGGTACGTGCGCGAATTGCATCCTGTAGCCCATGAACGTCATTCCCGCGAAGGCCGGAATCCAAGTTCTGCTTGCGCTGTCGAGATGCAAACAACTTGGGTTCCCGCCTGCGCGGGAACGACGTGCAAACGTTGTTGGCTTTAACGGCAATCCGCCAGCGCCCGGCGCGCCGCCTGCAGCCGCTTCTCCCGCTCATCATCCGACAGGAAGTAACGCTCCCCCTTCGCATCCACCGCCGACATGCGAGTCCCGCTCGTCACCAGCCGTTCTTCCTGCCGCGCCGACGCGCAGCGCTCGTCCAGCGCAGCCTTCTGCTCGGCCGATTCCCTGGCCTTGCGCGCATCCTCCTCGCGCTTGGCCTGGCGTTCGCGATACGCAGTCTCCTGCTCGGCCAGCGTCGGCGGCTTCGGCGGCGCCGCTGCGGCCGCAGCCGTCGCTGCAGTCGAGCCGGCAGGGGAAGAGGGCGCCTTGCCCGCTTCGCCCATCGCCACGGCCGGCGCAGCCGAACGCGGCATCTGCAGGATGCGCGCAGCGGGTGTACCCGGCGGCGGTGGACGGTCCGAAAACACACGCGTGCCCTTGTCGTCGATCCAGGAGTACTGGGCATGGGCCAGCTGCGCCAGCAGCATCAGTGCGCCCGCCAGGCAAGCACGCTGCCAATGTCGAGTCATAGTCTTTCCTTAGTTGAAGTACCCGATTTCGCCATGTTCGCACGAGCCTGTCAATCGAAGAGTTGCTGAAGAGTATTGAGTATTTTTTGGCAGTCCCGAGATGATCATCAAGACTTTCTGTATAATTCGCTTTTGCGCCTATAGGAAATAAACTATGCGTCTTCTTCAGAAAGCACTCACGTTCGATGACGTGCTGCTCGTCCCGGCCTACTCCAACATCCTCCCGGCCAACACGTCCCTGCGTACCAAGCTGACCCGGAATCTGTCCCTGAACATCCCGGTCATTTCCGCAGCAATGGACACCGTGACCGAAGCCCGCCTCGCAATCGCGATGGCACAGGAGGGTGGCATCGGCATCATCCACAAGAACCTGCGTCCGGCCGACCAGGCGCGCGAAGTGGCGCGCGTCAAACGCTTCGAGGCAGGCGTGCTGCGCGATCCGATCACCGTGCCGCCGACGCTGAAGATCCGCGACGTGATCGCCCTCCAGCACCAGCACGGCTTCAGCGGCTTCCCGGTGGTGGAAGGCAACAAGGTGGTGGGCATCATCACCAACCGCGACCTGCGTTTCGAAGAAGACCTGGACGCCGAGACCCGCACCAAGATGACCCCGCGCGAGAAGCTGGTGTACGTCAACGAAGAGGCGGATACGGCCGAAGCCAAGCGCCTGATGAACAAGCACCGCCTCGAGCGCGTGCTGGTCGTCAACGAAGACTTTGAATTGCGCGGCCTGATCACCGTCAAGGACATCCTGAAGTCGCACGAGCACCCGAACGCATCGAAGGATACGCAAGGCAAGCTGCTGGTCGGCGCTGCCGTCGGCGTGGGCGACAAGGACAAGGAACGCGTCGAGCTGTTGGTGAAAGCCGGCGTCGACGTGCTGGTGGTCGACACCGCCCACGGCCACTCGCAAGGCATCCTCGACCAGGTGAAATGGATCAAGTCGAATTTCCCGCAGGTTGACGTCATCGGCGGCAACATTGCCACCGCAGCGGCCGCACTGGCGCTGGTCGAAGCTGGCGCCGACGCGGTCAAGGTCGGCATCGGCCCGGGCTCGATTTGCACCACCCGTATCGTTGCCGGCGTCGGCGTGCCCCAAGTCACCGCGATCTCGAACGTGTCCGAAGCCCTGGCCGGCACCGGCGTGCCCTGCATCGCCGACGGCGGCATCCGCTTCTCGGGCGACATCTCGAAGGCACTGGCGGCAGGCGCCCACTCGGTCATGATGGGTTCGATGTTCGCCGGCACCGAAGAAGCGCCGGGCGAAGTCATCCTGTTCCAAGGCCGCAGCTACAAGTCCTACCGCGGCATGGGCTCGCTGGGCGCGATGGCCGAAGGCTCGGCCGACCGCTACTTCCAGGAAGCCTCGGCCAAGACCGAGAAGTTCGTGCCGGAAGGTATCGAAGGCCGTGTCGCCTACAAGGGCAGCGTGCTGGCGATCATCTACCAGATGGTCGGCGGCGTGCGCCAGTCGATGGGCTACTGCGGCTGCGAGACCATCGAAGAACTGCGCGAGAAAGCCGAGTTCGTCGAGATCACCTCGGCCGGCATGCGTGAATCGCACGTCCACGACGTGCAGATCACCAAGGAAGCGCCGAACTACCGTACGGAATAATCCTGAAACGCGGCCTGCAGTTGATACGCAGGGCCGCGTTTTTGTATATCGAACTCGTTTCAACGTAGGGTGGGCTCTCCGAGCCCACGTGCAAGCCGGCGGCGTACCGGCATCGTGCGTGGGCTCGGGGAGCCCACCCTACCAACATACCAAGACCTCATGCACTCCAAGATTCTGATTCTCGACTTCGGTTCCCAGGTTACCCAGCTGATCGCCCGTCGCGTCCGCGACGCCGGCGTGTTCTCCGAAGTCTACCCCTACGACATCGGCGACGAGTTCGTCCGCAACTACGGCGCTTCCGGCGTGATCCTGTCTGGCAGCCACAACTCGACCCTGGAAGGCGACTCCCCGCGCGCCCCGCAAGCCGTGTTCGAACTCGGCGTGCCGGTGCTGGGCATCTGCTACGGCATGCAGACCATGGCGGCCCAGCTCGGCGGCCAGGTCGAGAACGGCAAGGTGCGCGAATTCGGCTACGCCGAAGTGCGCGCCCGCGGCCACACCAAGCTGCTGAACGGCGTCAACGACTTCGTCACCGACGAAGGCCACGGCATGCTGAAGGTCTGGATGAGCCACGGCGACAAGGTCCTGGAAATGCCGCCGGGCTTCAAGCTGATGGGTTCGACCCCATCGTGCCCGATCGCGGCCATGGCCGACGAAGAACGCGGCTTCTACGCACTGCAATTCCACCCGGAAGTCACCCACACCACGCAGGGCGAAGCCATCATCGGCCGCTTCGTGCACGAGATCTGCGGCTGCAAGAGCGACTGGAACATGCCGGACTACATCGGCGAAGCCGTCGAGAAGATCCGCGCCCAGGTCGGCACCGATGAAGTCATCCTCGGCCTGTCGGGCGGCGTCGACTCGAGCGTGGCCGCAGCCCTGATCCACCGCGCCATCGGCGAGCAGCTGACCTGCGTCTTCGTCGACCACGGCCTGCTGCGCAAGGACGAGGGCAAGATGGTGATGGACATGTTCTCCAAGAACCTCGGCGTCAAGGTGCTGCGCATCGACGCGTCCGACCAGTTCCTCGGCCACCTGGCAGGCGTGACCGACCCCGAGCAGAAGCGCAAGATCATCGGCCGCGAGTTCGTCGAAGTGTTCCAGGCGGAGTCCGGCAAGCTGACCAGCGCGAAATGGCTGGCGCAGGGCACCATCTACCCGGACGTGATCGAATCGGCAGGCAAGGGCAAGAAGGGCCAGACCATCAAGAGCCACCACAACGTGGGCGGCCTGCCGGATACCCTGAACCTGCAACTGCTGGAGCCGCTGCGCGAACTGTTCAAGGATGAAGTGCGCAAGCTGGGCGTGGCGCTGGGCCTGCCGCATGACATGGTCTACCGTCACCCGTTCCCGGGTCCGGGCCTGGGCGTGCGTATCCTGGGCGAGGTCAAGCGCGAGTATGCGGACATGCTGCGCGAAGCGGATGCGATCTTCATCGAAGAGCTGCGCAATACGCCGTTTGCTTCGCCGATGGTGCCGGGTATCGATGCCGGCAAGGCGCCGATCAATTGGTATGAGGCGACTTCGCAGGCGTTTGCAGTGTTCCTGCCGGTGAAATCGGTGGGCGTGATGGGTGATGGCCGCACTTATGAATATGTCGTGGCGCTGCGTGCGGTGCAGACGCTGGACTTCATGACGGCGCAGTGGGCGCATTTGCCGCATGAGTTGTTGGGTAAGGTGTCGAACCGGATCATTAATGAAGTGCGCGGGATCAATCGCGTTGTTTATGATATTTCGGGGAAGCCGCCGGCGACGATTGAGTGGGAGTAGAGTTTATTTTTGGAAACTCTACTTTGTGACTTTGAAAAAGCTCGCTTCGGCGAGCTTTTCTTTTAGATGAAGCGATCCAACGAGGGTAGCCTTAAGCCAGTTCAAGATTGGTAGTCGATCCTATCGAAGCTTACCGAGGTGCACTACTCCTTGTCATTGAGTTTGAGATACCTACCGTACTTTGCAACCCTATGGAAATAGCGGACTCCATTGACGCTTGCAAGAGACTATTACACTCGAGGCGATTCAGGCTACACCTTTTCAATCATGTCAGCGCTGCTCATTAAAATATGCTGCGCGGAGCATTTCTAGATTTCGCTTTCGTGATCTTTCGATCTTTCGATCCAAGGGTTCGCTTCCTCTTCCTTGTAGCCATGGTCGATTGCTGCTTCGTGCATGAGGTTGTGCACCATGCGCAAAGTCGTCGAAATCATGCACGAATGGCGCCGCATTTTCTCAACCCCAGCGACTTGATAAAACTGCGGGATGGCCGGGCTGCCGTTTGCAGTCAGTGGGGGACTTGGTAACGTCGATGCTTTTCTTGGGGGTGCGGCCACACTTGGTTTCGCCATTCGTCCGGTAACCGGCTGGTCAATCAAAAACAGTGTTAAACCTGAAGCCAGACCGTCCCCCTCATCGGCTTACCAGGTGGCCTGGATAGTATTGCCGCTGTCGTGCTCGGCCGCATCCTTGAATGCCATTCCGCTGTTGGTGACGGTGTTGCCACTGATCGTCCAGTTTTTCGGGCCTGCGGGTTCCGTGTCCTCGACCGCATTGTCCTTCAGATAAACGGCGACAAATCCCGGCACGGTGTTGTTGACGATCGTATTTCCGCTTACCCGCGTGCCGCTGCTGTTGCCCAGCACAATGCCGCGAGGCAAAACGGGCGAGAGCGATGCGTTGTCACGGATCGTGTTGCCCTCGATTGTCGTGTCTTGGGTGCCAAATTCCACCGAAATACCCAGCGTATTGCCGACCAGATCGTTATCGTGGATCCAGTTGTCGACGCCGCTCTTGTCATGACCGCCGACCTTGTCATGGCCACCGCCGGAATTGCCCAGCGCGATCGCCGCCCGTTGCGAGTTGGTCACCGGATTACCTGTGATTTCGTTGGCGTATTCGTCTTCGCCGTGCAGGTCGATGGAATCCAGTCGCGTGCCATCGAAGTGGCTATTGGTGATCAGATTGTTATGTGTCCAGTACTGCACGATCACACCGTGACGAATATAGGGCGCCACGGTCGTATTATTGTCGAGCTTTACGAAATAAGTGTCTTTCAGTGGGTTACCCAGGAAGGGGTTTGTCGTGGCGTCCGCATGCGAATCACCCATGATGACAAAACCGTAACCGGCACCGCCCCCGCCGACATCCGTGGCGTTGCGGGCGATGGAATTCTTCACCACGATGTCATGCGAACCGCCGCCGATACGCACGCCGATACGGTCGAACTTTTCGCATACGATGCTGTCGATCGTAACGTTGTAGGTGTTTTTGCCAGTCGCAATCATGTTGAGCGGACCGCCGGCGGACAGGTTGTTGCTCCCCGTATCGGTGGAGTAGGTACCGGCCCAGGTCGATGTGAAGGTCAGCTGGCTCACCACGATATCGTGCAGTCCCATGATGCTCATGGCCGAGCCTGTTAGGGAAAGGCTGGATTTGATGATGGACCCATCACGGCTTTGCCCCATGATATGGACGCCGCTCTTCTTCAAGGCAATCGTGGAGACGTTGTACGTTCCGTTGGGAAAATAGACGGTACTGCCAGGCGCGACATTGGCCAGCACGGCATCGATGGCGGCCTGATCGCTGCTCGCGTTATCGGCGAGATCGATGCTCTTGCCTAATTCGGCTGCACGGGTGAGGACATTGACGATTGTGGGTGCAGGGCTCGGAGCGGGAATCACATGCAGGGTGCCGTCGGGTTCGCGCAGGCCGGGATTGTTGGGGGCGACCGTGATGGATGTGGTCGCCAGAATTCTTGCAGTGCTTGCGCTGGCGGTCGTGTTATCGCCACCGCAACCTGCGAGCAGCATCGTCATGGTCATGCCGATCACAGACATCCTTGCCTTCCGGTTTTTGATATGCATTGTCGTCTCCAGTGAACCCATTTTTTAATAAAGAGCGTTTTCATTCGACCGGCAAATAAATGTGCCTGTAACCTCCTGACTCGCAACCCCGACATGCAGTGTGTCTCCGCATTTTTGCATCGCAAGGAAAGCGTCGAGCGGTCTATCCCGGGGCCTGGCGTTTGAAATAGGGTTTGATGGACGGAATCGCGGCGATCAATTCCGCCTCGACCATGTCGGCGAAAAATGCCGCGCCCTTGGCACCAACGTGGGTGTAGTCGAACGCCTGCTTTGGCGCGCCGACGACTTCGACGCCGTTCGCATCGGCAGCACGGCGCTCTTCCTTCGGCGCCATCGCCAGCGTGTCCGCTTCTTTTGGACCCATCGCCTGCACGGCAGCGATGCTGTCGGCATGCAGGTCGAGGAAGGCAGCATGTTGGCCGGTGGCGGCCACGCGGGTGGCCTGGGCCCAGGGTCCCAGCGTGTCATGGAGATAGGGGCCCCTGAAGGTACGGCGGGCAAGCGGCGTCACCAGGACCGGCACCCCGCCGAGCGCTTTTGTCTCGCTCGCGTAGCGCGACATATTGGGCCCGAACCCGGTGACCAGGTCGGTCGAGCGCTTTCCCTTGCCTGGCTGGTCATTGTGTCCGAACTGGATCAACACATAGCTAGCGCTGAAAGCACCCCCATCGCGCAGCAGTGCCTCGACGTCGGCCCATCGCTGTTCCTTTCGGAAGGTCGACGTGCTGCGCCCGCCGCGCGCCAGGTTGATGCACTTGACTTCTGAAACGAAGCGCGCGCACAAGGCGTCACCGTAGCCGCTTCCCCTTGCCATGGTCGAGTCGCCGACAAGGATCACACGGACAGGCTTGGGTTGTTTGGCGGCGGCGGTAAGCCCACCGAAAAGCGCGGCGGCAAACGATAGGGCGAGCGTGAAAAGGCGTGGTGTCATGGCGATCTCCTGAACTGACGCGTCGCCCTTCACATTCACTGGCAGCGCATCGGGTCGAGCCAATTTACATGATTGTCTATTTAACTGCAACGATTTAGTGCATCGATATAGTTGATCGATGGAACGTGTCGTGTCGACGATGGTATTTTGCGAAAAGAAGTCAGCGCTGTATGGGACGAACCCGAGACCGATCGGCACCGGCATCGGCGGCCGGGGCGGAGCGCTTCGAACATGCCCTCACGGGCCGGGTGAAACGGCGTGCCCCGGCGGCGCGGTCGATGCCCGCACGATCAGATCCGGTGCGAACAAGGCGCCGCTGGGCGCGGAGGCCGGCGCCAGGATGCGCTGGACCGCCGCGTCGGCCATGGCCTGGATCGGCTGGCGCACCGTGGTCAGCGCCGGATCGTGGGCAGCCGCGAAGAAAATGTCGTCGATGCCGATCAGCGAGCAATCCGCAGGGATCCGCTTGCCCAGCTGCTTCAGTCCTACCCCGACGCCAATGGCCATCATGTCGTTGATGGCGATCGCGGCGGTCGGCCTCGAAGGCGCTTCCAGAATGCGCGCCGCGCCGCGGCGGCCCATCTCGAACAGCTGGGTATCGCCATGCGGGTCGCTCGGGATGTCGAAGGCGTCGGTGATCAATAACTCGCCGCTGATGCCGGCTTCGGCGACCGCCTGCTGGAAGCCGCGTACCCGTTCCTGCCGGTTGAGGGTAAAGGGTGGGGGCGTCAAGAGCGCGATCGCGCGGTGGCCGAGCGCGACCAGATGCGCCACCGCCATCGCCGTGGCAGCGGCGTTGTCCATCGAGATGGTATTGATGTGGGCATGGTGTTCCCCGGTGTGCTTGATGTCGAAGGCCACCACCGGACAGCGCATCGCGATCGACGCCAGGTAATTCGTGTCGCTCAGTGCCGAGCCGCTGATCACGCCCTGCACGCCATACGCCAGCAGGTCTGCCGTCAGCGTGCGTTCGCGTTCCGGGTCGCGGAAGGTGCTGAAGGTCATGACGTGACAATGGTAGCGCGCGGCGGCAGCCTCCACCGCGCAGGCCAGCGATCCGAAGAACTGGTTGGCCAGCGACGGCACCAGCAGGCCGACCATGGCGGCGACGCCGGTTTTCAATTGACGCGCGGCGATGTTCGGCCGGTAGCCCAGCTGCTTAATCGCCCATTCGATCTTGGCCTGGGTGTCCGGGCGCATCTGGCCCATTCGGTTGTTCAGGTAGTTCGAAATGCTCGAGGGGGATACACCCGCGAGACGTGCGACATCCTGGATCTTTGGTTCGCTCATGGTTTCTCAATCGGCTCGGCATCCGGCGCACGGCATTGCCGCCTGGACAACGACATTATAAGCCATCGTTCTAGTAAAACGTTGCAAGGGCCGAGTCGTATGCACGTATGCGGAGAATGGCGTGTCGGCGAGCCTGTTGAGGCTGGCGATGGGAGCACCCGGCGGGCCTGAACCCGGCCGGGCGAATTGCAGGGACGTGTCTTCTGTATCGTTACAGTAATGGCGCGAACGAAGGCGGGCGCTGGTTCAGAACGTGTAGGTCGCCCGCAGGTTGAAAGCCCGGCCGATGGGGCTGGCCTGGCCACTGAGGTAGCCTTCGTTGCGGTAATTCGCAGCCGGCGGGTCGCGGTCGAACACGTTGTTCACGCCGCCCATCAGCGACCACTTGCGGAACCCGGTATACACGAGCGACCAGTTGACCAGCAGGTAGGGATCGATGCGGTGGTAGAACAGGGAACCCGCGTTCAGGTCCTCGAAGCTTTGCCGGTACTGCTCGGACAGCGTCGAACTCCAGTGGCCGCCGCTGCTGCGCCACTTCTGCGATGCCGTATAGCGCCAGCGGTAGATGAACAGGTTGGCGTCGAGCGGACCGAAGGTGTTGACGCTGTCGATCCAGGGACTGTCGTTCGTCAGCCGGGTGCAGAAGTTGTGCACGTAGGTGCCGTCGAGCTGGACGCCGAAGGTGCCCCAACGCGTGCGCGGCAGCGTGTAGGTGGCCGTCACGTCGACGCCGTCGGTGCGCTGGCCGCCCATGTTGTTCAGGCGGTCGTCGATGTACAGCAGCGCGTTGGTCTTCGGATCGCGCACGAACAGGCTGGCGTACTGCGGTTGGAACAGCGTGGCCTGCGCCATCTGGCCGATCGCGTCGCGCAGGCGCACGTTCCAGTAGTCGAGCGAGACCAGCAATGACCGGGTCGGCGTGAGCACGACGCCAAAGTTGATCGTGCGTGACTTCTCGGGCCCGATCGCGGGATTGGCGCCCGTGTTGACCGGAAGCCTGGCGGTGCACACCGTGGTGGGAGAATAGCCGGGCAGGGCGGTACCCCCCGAATTGCCGCCGACCGCTCCGCCAGGGCACAGCAGTGGATCGTTGTAAGTGGTGGTGGTGACGCCGGTCGGTCCGTTGACGGCACCGAAGTAACGCTCGCCCAGCGTCGGCGCGCGAAAGCCCGTGCCAACCGCGCCGCGCAGCATCAGCCAGCCGGACGGCTTGTAGCGGAAGCTGAGCTTGGGATTGGTGGTACTGCCGAAGTCGTTGTAGCGGTCGGTACGCACGGCGATGTCGATGTCCAGTGCCTTGGTCAATGGCGCGTCCAGTTCCACATACATCGACGTCACGTTGCGCGACGCGTGGACGTCGAGCGCGGCGGTGGACGAACCGGTCTGGCCGCCGGACAGCGCGACGCTCGGCGGCACGAACGATCGGCCAAAGTCGTGATAGGCCGTGGCGCCGGCGGCGACGGCCAGCGCACCGCCCGGAAGCCGCATCAGCTCGCGGCTGACCGTCAGGTCGGCGCCGGTAAGGCGCGTCAAGCCCTTGCCGGCCAGTTCGCCATTGGTCGAGATACTCGCAAGGTAGGACTTCCCTTTCTCGTCCTGCAGGCCGAAGGGGTTCAGTACGCCGTTGGACACGCCTGCCAGGAGGCCATAGCTGTTGACGAAGCCGGAACGGAACGAGGAATTGGTCGCGTAGACCGCGTTCCACAGGCCGACCTTGTAGTCCCAGGCGCCAAGGCGGCCTTCGTCCTCGAGCGTCACGCGCGACTGCGACTTCTCGTAGTTCAGCACGGTCGGGCCGAGGTCGCCGATCAGCGACCACCCCAGCGTCAGCGTCTGGTTGGTGATCCCGGCCATCGCGGGCGTGATGCCCTTGCCCGGATAATACGGGCTGCTGGGGGTGATGGTCAGCGCTGGAAAATTCGGAATCGAGGCGTCCAGGCCCGTGGTCGGGTTCTTCACCGGACGGACATAGATCGTCGAATACAGCACCGAGGCCGTGAGCTTGTTGTCCTCGGTCAGCATCTTGGAACCCTTGAGGAACAGCGAGTTCTGCTTCTTTGCCGTGGTCAGCGTCAGGGTGTTGGCGTTCGCGATCGAGGAGCAGGTATTGCTGGTGCCCGGCGTCGAATACGGCGGCAGGCAACCGCTGTCGTAATACGGGCTGCCGGTGATGGTCTTGTTGCCGACCTTGGTCGAGCCGTTGGCCAGCGTGACGTTGGCCGGCACCGCGTTGGTGCCCTTGGTCAGGTGCGGCGCCGCGAAGCCCGCGCTCATCAGCCGTTCGCTGCCGGTGATGTCGGGACGCGCCTCCTGGGCGAGTGGAATGTTTTTATTCAAGTCGCCCGTGACGTAGACATTCCAGCCGTCGCGCGCCAGATTGCCCTTGCCGGCGATGAAGGAGAGCCCTTTGGTCTCGCCACCGCCGCTGCGCTGCGGCACGCTGCCCTTGACCGTGAACGAGGCGCCGCTGTACGCCTTCCTGGTGACGAAGTTGATGACGCCGCCGATGGCGTCGCTGCCATACACCGACGAGGCGCCGTCGCGCAGTACCTCAGTGCGGTCGAGGGCGCTGACCGGGATCGTGTTCGGGTCGATGGCGCTGTCGGACAGGCGCTTGCCGTCCAGAAGGACGAGGGTGCGTGCGGTTCCGATGCCGCGCATGTTGGCCCCATTGCCGTTGCCGGCGCCGGTGGCCGGCTCGTAGTCGGCCGCGGTCGACATCGACATCAGGACGTCGGCGACCGTGATCGCGCCCTGGGCGATCCAGTCCTCGGCCTTGGTCACCGTGACCGGCAGCGCCTGGTCGGCGGCGGACCGCTTGATGCTGGAACCGGTGATTTCGACCTTGCTGATCGAGTCGTCGACCGACGTTTGCTGGGCACGGGATGCGGACGCCAGGCCCAGCAGGGCCAGCGTGACCGCCGCGGCGATCGGTACGCGGGCGAAGCGCCCGGTATGGTTTGTCGTATTCAAAGCCTTGTCTCCTTGATGTTGTCGTTGGCTTATTGAGCGGAGCGTGCAAGCCGCCACGCTTCGAAACGTGCACGGGTCTCGGGCGCGGTCGGCGGGTACAGGCCGATGATGCCGGCGCCGTTCGCCACCTGCTCGAGCACGAAATCCTCGAAGCACTCCTGCTCGGCCCCGTCGCGCGCGACCTCGTGGGCCAGGTGCGCCGGGATGCAGACCACGCCGTCGTCGTCGCCGACCATGATGTCGCCGGGATAGACGGCCACACCGCCGCAACCGATCGGTGCGTTCAGGTCGAGCGCATGATGGCGAATCAGGTTGGTTGGTGCGGACGGGCCCGCGCACCACGCAGGCATCGCCAGGCGCGCGATGCCCGCCGCGTCGCGCAGGCCGCCATCGGTCACGATGCCGGCGACGCCGCGTACCTGCAGGCGGGTCGCCAGGATGCTGCCGGCGGACGCCACCGACACGTCGCCGCGGCAATCCATCACGAGCACGGCGCCCGCCGGGATCTGTTCCACGGCGGCGCGCTGCGGGTGGTTCGGATCGCGGAAGACATCGATGCCGTCGAGGTCTTCGCGCGCCGGGATATAGCGCAGCGTGAACGCGGGGCCGGCCATGCGCTGCCCGGTCTTGAGCGGGCGCGCGCCCTGGATGAACACATTGGCCAGGCCGCGCTTGAACAGCTGGGTGGTCAGGGTGGAGGTGGAGATCTTCCGCAGCGCCGCCAGCAGTCCGGGTGTGATCGGCAGGTCCGGGATGGTCATGGCTGGGCCCCTTCGCGCTCGAAGATGGTGCCGGTGAACGTAACGTGTTCGGCCGTGATGCGCCTGGCCGCATAGTAGCGGTCCCATTGGGCGCTGCTGATCGTGTGCTTGCCGGTGTCGGGATCGAGGGCCTGCAGGTAGTCGCCGAACTTGAAGTAGATGGCGCGCTCGTCCGGCTTGATGCGCGTATGCGCTTCGCGCCGCATGCCGTCGGGCCCGATGACGGCCACGTTCGCATCGCCGCCGGCAAAGCGGATGTCCAGGTCGAACGGCTGGCCGGCGCGCACCGTGCCCAGCGCCGTGGTGGCCTCCTTGCCATCGGTGCCGAGCATGCGCACCAGGATGTCGAACACGCCGTTGCCGGCCTGGCCGTCCAGGCCCTGGCGGTCGGCCGTGTCCTGCACGTAGACCTTGACGATGGTGTCCAGGCCTTCGACGTGGTACTGGGCGACGATGGTCTTGGCGCCGTCCGGCAGATGCGCCGTCACGCGCGCGGCGAAATGCTCGCGCGTCAGGGCGGCGCTGCGGCGCAGCTTGGCGGCGATCTTCAGTTCGTTGCGGTAGCCGTGGCCATGGCCGGAATCGTATTTCGCGTCGAGCGCGCTGAAATGCAGCGTGCCGTCGTAGGGCACGGCGTACGGCGTCTTGCCTTCGACCTCGAACAGGCGTTCCAGCGCATCGCGCGGTGTGAAGGCCGGCGCCGCCGAGGCAGGACGCGGCGCGCTCGCCAGCGACGCCAGCGCCAGGGCGCAGGCCAGGGTGAGGATGGCGTTCTTCATTTGAGCATCTCCAGCAGCGTTGCCTGCATGGCCTCGGCCCACAGCTTGTAGCCTGCGGGACCCGGGTGCAGCTGGTCCGGCATGATGGTGTTGGGGATCTTGCCGTCCTGGCCCAGGAACACCGCGTTGATGTTCAGGAAGCGGATGTCGCGGCCGTTGTCGAGCAGAGCCAGGTCGCGGTTCACGGCCTCGATCGTGCGCATGCGCTTCGCCGCTTCCTCGACCCCGGCCTCGGTCACCGGCTTGCCCGTCCGGTCGCGCGGGCCGCGCGGGAAGATGCCGAGCACCAGGATTTTCGTGCCCGGCAGCTTGGCACGGATCATGCCGATGATCTTGCGGTCGGCGGCGGCGATCTCCTCGGCCGGGTCATCGAGGCTGTTGTTGGTGCCCAGCATGAAGACCACGAGCTTCGGCGCGATGCCGTCCAGTTCCCGGTGCTCGATGCGCCAGATCACGTGGTTGGTGCGGTCGCCGCCGATGCCGAAGTTGGCCGGCTGGTACTTGCCGTAATACGCCTCCCAGATGTGCGGGGCGATGTGCCAGCGCTCGGTGATCGAGTCACCCAGGAACAGCAGCCCGATCGGGCCGCTCCTGGCGCGCGCTAGGATGGCGTCGTGTTTTTTCAGGAACACGCCGTCGTCCTTCTTCTCGACCGCTTGCGACGCGCCCGGCTTGTTCGATGCCGCATGCGCATGGACGGGGCTGGCCGCCAGCGCGAGCGCCAGCAGCAGGGAATTACAAAACGCAGGTTTCATCGAGGTCTCCAGTCTTCTTGTGCGATAGATGGGGCTGCACGCGGTCGACCCGACCGCCCAGCCACAGGGATAGGAATACGAGGGGCAGCAGCAGTGCGCCCAGGATAAAAAAGGGCGTGTAGTCGCCGCCGACGGTCAGGATCGGCACCAGTTGCATGCAGACGATGACGCCGAGCACGGCGGAGGTCCCGCTCAGGCCCGCCAGGGTGCCCACGGTCTTGCCGGAGTAGAAATCGCTGGGCAGGGTCTGGATGTTGCTGATGGCCGCCTGGAATCCGAACAGGATCACGCCGATGGCCAGCACCGCCAGCACCGGCGTGGCCGCGGCGGCGCTCAGGATCAGTGCCGGGAACATCAGCAGCAGGCCGGCCGCGATCACCGACTTGCGGGCCCGGTCCACGCTCCAGCCGCGCGCCAGCAGGGCGCCGCACAGCCAGCCCCCGGCCAGCGCCCCGAACGCCGCGCCGACATAGGGCACCCAGGCGAACATGCCGATCGCCTTGACGTCGAAGCCGAAGCGTTCGTTCAGGTACAGCGGCAGCCAGCTGACGAACAGCCACCAGACCGGGTCGATGAAGAAGCGCGCCGCGATCACGCCCCAGCTCTGGCGGTGGCGCAGCAACTGGGCCAGCGTGGGGACGTAGTCGTCTTGCGGCGTGTCGGGGCCGCGCGCACCGGACAGGATCAGTGCGCGTTCGTCGGCACTGATCCACGGGTGCGTGGCCGGTCCTGACTTGTACACGATCAGCCAGGGAACGATCCAGATGAAGCCGAGCGAGCCGATCAGCACGAAGGTCGCTTTCCACCCGTAGGCCGCATACAGCAGGGCGACCAGCGGCGGCGCGATCACCGACCCGAGCGAGGCCCCGGCGCCGAAGATGCCCTGGCCGAGCGCGCGCTCGCGCACCGGAAACCATTCCGCGATGGCCTTGGTGGCGCCCGGCCAGTTGCCCGCTTCACCCACGCCTAGCATCGTGCGGAACAGGCTGAACGACAGTGCCGAGCGCGCCACGTAGTGCAGGGCGATCGCGCCGGACCAGACCACGATCGACAGCATGAAGCCGATCCGGGTGCCGAGGGCGTCGAACAGCTTGCCGAACAGCGACTGGCCGACGGCATAGCCGACCAGGAAGATCGTCACGATGTTGGCGTAGTCGCGCTTGTCCATGCCCAGTTCGGACGCGATGCCCGGCCACATGACCGCCAGCGCCGAGCGGTCGATGTAGTTGATGATCGTCGCGGCCGCCACCAGCGAAATGATCAGCCAGCGCAAGCCTTTGATGGTTTTCATGTCCGTGTCTCCATAGGGGTTCTCGTCCCGCCGCAGCGGGCTGGCTCTTCGGCCAGTTGGGCGCGGTCCGGCAAGCCTTCGCAATCGCCGCGGCATTGCACGACGCAGGCGCCGATGGCGCAGCCGCGCGCGGCGGCTGCGCGCAAGTCCAGGCCGTCGAGCAGCGCGCTGATGACGCCGACCGCGAAGCCGTCGCCGGCGCCGACCGTGTCGACGACGCGCGGCACCGGTACGCCCGGCACGACACCCGCATCGACGCCGGCGCCGGCAACCCAGGCGCCCTCCGGCCCGAGCTTGACGACCACCTGCCGCACGCCCCGTTCGAGGTAGTAGCGGGCAATCCCGGCCGGATCCTCGCAGCCGGTCAGGAGCCGTCCCTCGGCCAGGCCCGGCAGCACGATGTCGGCTGCGCAGGCGAGCGCGTTGACGGTCTCGATCATCGCGGCCGGCGACTGCCACAGGCGCGGCCGCAGGTTCGGGTCGAAGCTCACGGTGTGCCCGCCGGCGCGGGCCTGGCGCGCCAGTGCGAACGCGAGCTCCCTGCAGCCGCGCGACAGGGCCGGGCAGATGCCGGTGAGGTGCAGCAGGCGCGCCCGTCCGAAATCGCTGTCGGGCGCCGGCATGTCGCCCGGCGACAGGTGGCTCGCGGCCGAGCCGCCCCGGACGTAGTCGACCTCGGGATCGGCGCCGTCGACCGTCATCTGTTTGAGCATCAGGCCGGTCGGGTAGCGCGCGTCCATTGCCAGGTGGCGCAGGTCAAGCCGCTCCTCGGCCATGAAGGTGCGCAGGCGGCGCCCCAGGCTGTCCTGGCCCAGCCTGCCGATGTAACCGACACGGAAGCCCAACCGCGACAGACCGACGGCGACGTTCAATTCGGCGCCCGCGGTGGCGCGCTCGAATGCGTCGACGGCCTCCAGCGGACCCGGCGTGCGCGCGATCAGGAGTGCCATCGCCTCGCCCACGGTCACGACGTCGGGTACCGTCATGGGCGGCGCTCCGCGATCGACAGGGTGGTCACGAGCGTGGCGTCGCGGCTGGCGGGCAGCGACAGCCGCAGGACCGTGCCGCGTTCCTCGGTCGGGCCGCGGTCGACGTGGCCGGGCGGGCCGGCGGCAACCACGATCCCCGGCTCGATCACGGCCTTGGCGCCGGTCGTGCCGACCTCGACCGCCAGTGCGGCCGGGGCGCCCTGCACCAGGTAGTGCTGGCCACCCGTGCTGGCGATCGCGCTGTCGCCGTGGACCTGCGCGGTCAGCACCACGGGCTTGCTGGCGCGCAGCGTATCGATCACGGTCCACACGCCGCCGGCGTAGCGGAAGCGGCGCTGCAGCTGTTCCACGCCGAGTTCCGGGCGGTAGGCGCCGGTCAGGTCGGCGACCAGTTCGGCGCCATCGCGGCCCAATTTGACGCTGGCGAAGCGGATCGCATCTAGGCGCGCATACGGGTAGTCGCGGAAGGCGTCGTGCCCGCCGCCCTCGTTCGCCTGGCCCTGGCCGTCGATCAGCAGCGTGTTGCTCAGCTTGCTGGTCGGGATGCCCGCATAGCCCATCGGTCCGGTCAGGTAGGTCCCGGCACCGTACAGGATGAAGCTGCCGGCGTCGGGGTGCGCATGGCCGGTCTCGAGATGCCAGTCGGGCAGCCGGCCGATCAGGGACGCGACATGGTGGCCTTCCGGCGGTCCGGCGCGGAAGGCGAATGCGGTGGCGCGCGGCGTCCAGTCGCTGCGCCAGTACACGGTGCCGAGCTCGTCGAAATGGTGGTAGGGCGGCAGTGCCGCCATCGGCGCGGCTGCCAAGCCCGGGTCGCGCCAGAGCAGGGTCCAGAAGTCTTCCGCACAGACGTGGCCGAGCGAGGCCATCCAGTCAGCCACCCCCTGGGCCTGCGGATCGGCAAAGCGCGCGGCCAGCCGGTACAGCAGGTTGTAGTTCGAGTTCAGCTTGCCGCCAGGATGGGTGCGTGCCGGTTCCTCGCCTTTGCGCGCGCGCGTGACCGGGCCCTCGAACACGTCGCCGAAGTCGTAGACGTCCTGGCCGTTGGGCGTCAGCGAATGCGCGAGGTACAGGTGCGCGCGGCGCAGGGCCGGCGTGTCGTACAGGTCGTCGCCGGCGGCATGGGCGAAGGCGTCCAGCGCGTGCACGATCCACGGCATGGAGAAGATCCAGTACTCCACGCCTTCGTAGAAGTAACCGTCGGGCGACGCCACTTCCAGCACGCGGCTGAAGATGGCGCGCGCCAGGGCCGCCCAGCGCGCCGCATCCGGCGTCTCGTCCCACAGCGCGTAGGCGGCCACGGCCAGGCCGGCGACCGGGATGAAGCAATGGTTCTGGCTGTACGAGTAGGATTTGCCCGGGGCCGGCATGAAATGCGCGGCCAGGATGCCGGCCTGGCGCACCAGCTTGTCGCGGTAGCGCGTGCGTTCGGCGGGCGTCAGCACGTCGTACAGCAGGTCGTAGCCGGCGCCCAGGCCGTACAGCAGGTGGCCGGCGGCCAGGTCGATGTCCGGCTTGCTGTAGGTGTAGCCCCAGACCGGGTAACTGACGGCGGCATCCATGTAGCGCCGGGCGGCCTCGAGATAGCGGGCGTCGCCCTCGATGCGGTAGGCCAGCGCGGCGCCGATGATACCGATCGCGGTATCGTTCTGCGCGCGCCGCTTCTGTGCCGGCGCGGCCGCCGGCGGCTGGCGCATGGCGATCAGCCCGGCCAGCGCCGCCTGCCACTGCGCGCGGTGGCTGCCCTTGGCGCGCGTGCGCAGCGCTTCCAGGCCGTCGGCGGTGACGAATACGCGCGGATGCACGCCCTGCAGCGCGCGGCGCAGCGGGGCCGGGTGGGTGGCCATGAGCGCCTGCAGGGGATGCGGACCGGCCATCGGCTTGCCGCGGCCGGTGCCGAGCGACTCGCGCTCGTCCTGCGCCAAGGCGTTTTGCAGGGCCAGCGCCGGCAGTGACAGGCCGGCGCCCAGGAAGCGGCGGCGTGTGAAGGTGGAATTCATCGCGTGCTCCGCTCAGTACAGGCCCAGGCCGCCGTTGACCTGGACGATCTCGCCGGCCAGGAAGGCGGCGCGCTCGGACGCCAGGAAGACCACGACATTGGCCACGTCCTCGGGGGCGCCTTCGCGCCGCACCGGCGTGCGCTCCGCGATGGCCTGGCGGTTGGCCGGCGTGTTGAAGGTGTCGTGGAACCGGGTCGCGATCAGGCCCGGCGCCACGCCGTTGACGCGAATGCCCAGCGGACCGGCTTCCTTGGCCAGCGCGCGCGTGAACCCGGCCACGGCCGCTTTCGACGCGGCGTAATGGACCGAGCCCGGACCGCCGCCGTCGAAGGCCGCCAGCGAGGACATGGTGATGATGGACCCGCGTTTGCGCGGTTCCATCCGCTTCAGGGCCGCCTGGCAGATCGCGAAAGTGCTGGTGAGATTCAGGCCCACGGCGTCGTCCCACAGCGACAGCGGCATCTCGGCGACCCGGCAGCGCTGGATCAGGCCGCCGATATTCGCGAAGATGACGTCGATCTCGCCGATCTCCTGTTCGGCCTCGGCGAACACCCGTTCGGCCGCGCCGCCCTCGCTCATGTCGGCATGGATCGCATGGGCGCGCCGGCCCATGGCGCGGATCTGCGCCACGACCTCGTCGGCCTCGGCGCTGCTGCTCCAGTAGGTCAGCACGACGTCCGCGCCTGCCTGCGCCAGCGCCAGCGAGCTGGCCTTGCCGATGCCCGATGCGCCGCCTGTGACCAGCGCTTTTTTTCCGATGAGTTCCATATCCTCTGTCTTCCTTTTCATGGTGGTGGTGTTGCTAGGTACGCGGTGCGGCGGTCGAGGCGCGGACGATCAGTTCCGGTGCGAACAAGCCGCCGTCCCCTGCCGTGGCGGCGCCTGGAGCGCGGATGCGCTGGACGGCCGTGTCGGCCATCGCCTGGATCGGCTGGCGCACGGTGGTCAGTGGCGGATCGTGGGCAAGCGCGAAAAAGATGTCGTCGATGCCGATCAGCGAAAAATCACGCGGCACCTGTTTGCCGAGCTGGCGCAGTCCGACGCCGATGCCGATGGCCATCATGTCGTTGATGCCGATCGCCGCCGTCGGCCGGCTCGCAGCCGACAGCAGGCGCGTGGCGGCGCTGCGCCCCAGTTCGAAGAGCTGGGTATCGCCGTGCGGGTCGCGTGGCGCCTCGGTCGCGTCCGCGATGATCAGTTCGCCGGTGAGGCCGGCGCGCGCGACGGCCTGCTGGAAACCCTTCAGGCGGTCCTGGCGGTTCAGGGTGTATGGCGGCGGCGTCACCAGCGCGATCGAGCGGTGACCGAGGGCGGCCAGGTGTTCCACGGCCAGCGTGGTGGCGGCGACATTGTCGACCGAGACGGTGGTGATGAGGTCATGGTTGTCGCGCGAATGCCGGATATCGAAGGCCACGACCGGACAGCGCGTGGCGATGTTCGCCAGATGGTCGGTGTCGCTCAGGGCCGATCCCGTGACAATGCCTTGCGCGCCGTAGGCCAGCAGGTCGGCCGTGACCACGCGCTCGCGCTCCGGATCGCGGAAGGTGCTGAAGGTCATTACCTGGCAGCCATGGCGTGCGGCCGCCGTCTCGATCGCGCAGGCCAGCGCACCGAAGAACTGGTTGGCCAGCGACGGCACCAGCAGGCCGACCATGGCCGCCACGCCGGTCTTGAGCTGGCGAGCCGCGCTGTTGGGGCGGTAGCCGAGCTGCGCGATCGCCTGCTGGATCTTGAGGCGGGTGTCCGGCCGCATCTGTTCCATCCGGTTGTTCAGGAAATTCGAAATACTCGTGGTCGACACGCCGGCCAGCCTGGCGACGTCCTGGATTCTGGGTTCGTTCATGGTGTCGCGCGGCCGCTCAGAAGGTCGTGTCGAGCCGGATCGACGTATAGCGGAACGCGTCGCGGGCCGGCTGCCAGCCGTAGGATTTGATATCGGGCCCGCTGGTCTGCTTGAAATTCAGGAAGGAGCCGACGTTGCCGACCGCGTAGTGCTTGTCGAGCAAGTTGCGCACCCCCACGGACAGCTTGTAGCGTCCCCTGGCGTCGCTGACATGGGCGCCAAGGTCGAGGATGCCGTATCCCGGGCGGTCGAGGCTCGGGTCCTGGCTGATCGCGCCGCGCACTGCCGACTGGGTGCGCCACTGGGCATTCACCGCCGCCGGATAGGGCAGCCACGCGACTTGCGGCAGCGTGTATTCGGCGCCCAGCGACAGCTTCCACTTCGGCGAATTCGGCATCGCGCCGCCGCTGGCATCGCGCAGGTAGGCGCCCGGTACCAGGCGGTTGGGGATCGTGCAGTCGGTCGCGCCCGTGTAGCAGGTCCCCTGGTCCCAGACGCGGATCGTGGCGCGCGTGAAGGCCAGGTTCGCGTTCAGCAACAACGCGCGTGTCGCCAGCACGGTGGCGTCGGCCTCGACGCCGCGCGTCTGGATCGACGGGATGCTGTACAGGACGCTGGCCAGGCTGCCGTCCGAAAAGCGCTCCGTGGCCGAGGTCTGGTAGTCGCGGAAGCGGGTCTGGAAGACGGCCGCGTTGAAGGTGGCGCGGTTGTGCCACAGGTTCGCTTTCAGGCCGGCTTCCAGGCTGAGCGCCTTCTCGGCAGCCAGCGGCAGGTGGGCGAACACGTTCGGGTTGTTGGCGCCGCTGGTCATGTCGTAGGCGACGCCCTTGCTGCCGGTGGAGACGGTGCCGTAGGCCATGACGTCCGGCGTGACGTGGAAGCTGTAGCCGAGCTTGCCCGTCACCGCCGTCGCCTTGTGCTGCGGGGCGACGTAGTCATATTCGCCGGTGTGGACGTTGTTCGGCGCCGACGACGACAGGCTGTCGATGGTATGGAAGGCATAATCGTTGGTCTCGCGGTTCAGGCGCAGGCCGGCGGTCAAGCTGTGCCGGGCCGCGACATCCCAGTTCGTGTTGGCATAGATCGCGTGGTTGAGGACGCCCGAGCCGGTAAGGTAGTTGGTGAAATTGGTTTCCTTCACCGATGGGTTGCCCCGGTAATACGTGCGATCGATCGTATTGCGCGACGCCCATGCGCCGACCAGGTAGCGGAACGCACCGCCGTCCGGCGAGGTCAGGCGGAATTCCTGGGTCGAGGTCTTGCTGGCGGTGGTCCCGTTGAGCATGGGCGGCTCGGCGATGCCGGACGGCTTGCCGCTCGCGTCCACCTGATAGTAGGTCGAAATCAGGTCGATATTGTCGTTGTCGCGGAAGTCGTTCGACAGGTTGTTGTCGACCGACGTGATCGACGTCAGTGTATGGCCGGCCAGCAGCGAGGCATCCGGGAACGCATACGTGGCGCGCACGCCGACGCCGCGGTCGGTCGACGCCAGCCCCGTGGGCGAGTCGTTGCGGATATCCCGGTTCCACGGTCCGATGTGGATGCCGCGCAGGACCGCGGTGTTCGACAGCGCCGTGTAATTCTTGTTGTAGAGGTAGCCGACACCCGGATCGATGGCGACGATGGCCGCCGTGTTCCCGGTCGCCAGCGAGTGGTCGAAATGCGGCGCGATCATCAGGTCGAGGTCGGGCGTCACCCGCCACTGCAGCTTGGCCAGGAAGCTCCTGCCACCCGAACCGTTTTGCATCGTGTCGTTGGTCAGGTTGTGCAGCATGCCCGGAAAGTCGGTCTTGCTGGCGTACAGGCGCAGGCCGACGTCGTCGCTCAAGCGCCCGCTCAGGGCGGCGGAGGCGCGGTATTCGTGGTCGCTGGTGCGGTAGAGGCTGACTCGGGTCTGCATCGGGCCGGAGCCGATCGGCTTGGTCGTCATCAGCACCGCGCCGGCAATCGAACTTTTGCCGAACAGCGTGCTTTGCGGACCCTTCAGCACTTCCACGCGCGCCACGTCGGACGCATCCTTGAACGCTTGTTGCGCCTGCGAGTAAGGGATGTCATCGACCAGGATCGCGACGTCGCCCTCGATCCCGAGGTTGTTCGACGTGGTGCCGATACCGCGCATGTTGATGCTGTTGGTGCCGACCTGGGTACCGACCGAGAGCGACAGGGCGGGAGACAGGTTGACGATGTCGACCAGCTCGCGCACGTTGTTGCGCTGCAGGGTTGCCTCGCCCAGCACCGAGATCGATGCGGGGACGTCCTCGAGCTTCTCGACGCGGCGGTTGGCGGTCACCACGATTTGCTCGAGCTTGGGCTGCTGGTAGGAAGCAACCTGGCGGTCGGCCACCGGCAGCGCGGTGCTGTCCGCCTGTTGGGCGTGGGCGGGCGCCCAGGCCAGCAGCGCCAGCGCCGTTGCGGCGGCGATCGGGCGACGTGGGCAGGGTGAAAGCCCGGATGCGGTGTTGGCCAGCATGTTGTCTCCATTCGTTATTCTTATATTAACGATTGCTGTTTTCTGTATCGTTACAGTAATTACTTAAAAAATTTTGGCACCCGAAGCTGCCAGAAGGTCTTGACGCCTTCTGTATCGATATACTGTAGCGATGCAGTAGAGGATATATCAATGGCTCCGGGTGTCAACCGGTTTTTTACGTCAAGAATGATTGGCGCGGGAATCGCGCCGAGTGCCTATCAAGTCGGCTTGGTTTGACCGTGTGGAAGAAGGATGCGCTCGATGTACTGTCGCGTCGTTCGCGACCCGCCTGATCCGCAACGGCGCCCAACAAGCTGCGCTACCTAGCGCGCAACAACGGACCGGCAGAGGTCTCGGCAAATGGCATCGAGGATGGTATCGAGTTTTTCGCGCAGGAGAAACCGCCGGTGATTCAACGAGTTGCCACACTTATTGATATTCGAGTGGGAGCGAGTTTCCTTAGGGAAATTTAATTTTCGCAGTCTTTGGAAGCTCGCCTCGTTTTGGCGAGCGTTTTACAAAATAACGTACGCAAAAAGTCCTCGTTGCGCTTACTTAAGCTTAGCAATCGGGTGGAACTGCCCTCGCGACTGAGCACACGATTATTGCCAGGGACTGATGTGCGCCCATTGCTGTAGCGAACTGGCCAGGCAGCGGCCTGCAAAGCCGTCTGGACGTGTTCGACTATCGTCCTCACCTCCATCCTGCGACATGCCGGGTCGTGGAGCACATGTCATTTAGCCGCAGGTTCCTGTCCGGGAACCGCGTGAGCTTTTCCGAACCTGGTCCGATCGGTCGGTCAATGCACCGTTTCGCGGCGGCTTTCGGCCGGTAGGCGAATACGGGAACAATCAACAGCTTGAGCGGCCCCTGGCCGGGCCGGGCTCATTTGCCGACAGAATGGGGCGGACCCGAAAACAGTGCCAGCGGCACTGCCTTGCCCATTGCCTCGTAACCCGCATCGTTCGGATGCAGGTGGTCGCCGCTGTCGTAGGCTGGCAGGATGCGTGTCGGCCGGGCCGGGTCGCGCAAGGCCCGGTCGAAGTCGATCACGCCATCGAACTCGCTGCCGCGGATCCAGTCATTGACCGCCATCCGCATCTTTTCCTTCTCGCTTGAATAATACTTGGCGCCTTCGAAAGGGCTCAAGGTCGCGCAGTAGACCAGGAGTCCGTGCGCATGCGCGCGTGCGATCAGCTGACGGTAGCCGGCGATCAAGTCCGTGGCGCCGCCTGGCAGCGGGCTGTCGTCGCTACTGTGGCCGATGTCGTTAATCCCCAGCATGACCGTCACATAGCGCACCCCGGCCGTGGCAAGGACGTCGCGGTCGAAACGCTCCAGGGCCGCGCGGCCGGCCAGCGAGCCCGGTGGCGGGTTCGAAAGCAGGCGGTTGCCGCTAATGCCGCGGTTGACCACGCCCAGCGCACGGGCGGCGCCGTCCTGCGCGGCCGCCAGGCGCCGCTCCAGGACATCCGTCCAGCGGCGGTTGCGGTCGGCCGTGCTGCGGAAACCATCGGTGATCGAATCGCCGAAGGCCACGATGGCGGCGCCTTCGCCTTCGCCCTCGACGTCGACCTCCGTCAGGAAGGGCCAGGTACCGAGGCTGGCCTGCCCCGGCAGGCTGGCCGCGGCGGTGAAGTCGCCCGGTGCGGATACCTGGCTGGTCTGGTTGGCGCCCGAGTGCAGCGTGTTGACTGTCGCGGTGCCTGGCAGGTAGAGGCTGACCGCCAGGTCGGCCTGAGCCGGCACGTCAAGCTCGACCGGATCGGACAGCACCGGCGCCCCGGGCGCGATCGTGATCGACGGGTTACCGGAGAAGGTGAGAGGCCGGTCGCTGCCGGCCTTGACGGCGCCGCCGCCGGCATGCAGCGCGATGCGGGCCGTGCCGATAGCCAGCGGGCTGCTGCCCATCTCGTTCGACAGGCGGATGCGCACCCGCTTGCCGCCGGCGCTGGTGTGCACGACCAGGCGTAGCGTCTAGTTGCTGAAGGTCTGCGCCTTGCCGGGCAACGGCGCCCCGGCCGGCCCGGCGCCCCAGGTGCCTACCCAGTGTCCGTCGTCCAGCGCCAAAGCCGGCATGGGCAGCGCGAGGGCGCTGGCGATCAGGCCGGCGAGCGGTAAGGTAGCGAAGCACAGCTTCATCGGTGGTCCGTTGGATGGTTGGCTTGTTGCGGGGGACGCACCCCATCTTAGCCCCACTGGATGAGCGCATGTAATCAACTCGGCGCACAATTCCTTGCACTTGCAATGAACAGTGCGCCATGGTGCGGGGTGTCATGCTATAAATGCTTCACATGTGAAGTATTCACTGGCTAACGTTTGCACCGCACCGTTTCCGAAAGCCCATCATGTCCCATCCTTCCACGTCCCCCGTCCGCCGCCAACCCCGCATCACCGGCGGCCTGTTCATGCTTGCCGGCCTGTTCCTGGCCGGCGGCGGCCTCTACCTCGCCATCCTCGGCGGTTCCTGGTATTACCTGATCGCCGGCCTCGGCGTGGTATTGACTGGCGCGGGGCTGTTTGCCAGTCGGCGCTGGGCGCCGCACGTCTATGCAGCCGTCCTGGCCGGCACCGTGCTGTGGGCGCTGGCCGAAGTCGGGCTGCGCGGCTGGGAGCTCGAGCCGCGCCTGCTGGTGCCGACGCTGCTGGGACTCTATCTGTTGCTGCCATGGATGGCGCCGCGCCTGGGCGGCGGCACTGGCCGGTATGGCCGCGCCCAGCTGCCCCTGCTGGCGTCTGTCGTGCTGTCCATCGCCGTCGGCGCCGCATCGCTGACGCACTCGGTCGGCGTGGCCGGCCAGTTGCCGCTGGACCAGCATGTGGTCGAGGCATACGACCGCTCCGTGCCCGATGCGGACTGGCAGTTCTACGGCCGTACCGCGAAGGGCGACCGCTATTCGCCGCTGGCCCAGATCACGCCTGCCAACGTTAACCGATTGAAGGTCGCCTGGCAGGCGCAAACGGGCGATACCATGCGCAAGGGCGAGGACGTCGGCGGCACGGACGCCGGTCACGAATTCAACTTCGAGGATACGCCAACCAAGATCGGCGACACCGTCTACGTCTGTACCGGTCACAGCTGGGTGGTCGCTTTCGACGCCAGGACCGGCAAGAAGAAGTGGACCTACAACCCGCATGCCGACACCGACGCCGATGTCTACCTGGCCTGTCGCGGCGTCGCCTACTACCGGGCGCCGGCCGGTGCCCGGACCGATTGCCCGGCCCGCATCATTGCACCGGTCCTGGATGCGCGCGTGATGGCGTTGAACGCGGAAACCGGCAAGCCTTGCGAAGACTTCGGCGAACACGGCTTCATCTCGCTGGCGCGCTACCTGGGTCATGTGCAGAAGGGTTTCCACTTTGTCACCTCGCCACCGCTGGTGCTGCACGACCGCCTGATACTTGGAGGCTGGGTCTGGGACAATCAGGCCGAGCACGAACCTTCGGGCGCGGTGCGCAGCTTCGATCCGCTGACGGGCGACTTGGTATGGGCTTGGGACGTGGGCCACACGCCGCATACCTTCAAGCCGGGCCCGGGCGAGGAGCTGACGCGCGGCACGCCGAATGCGTGGGGCGTTTACACCGCCGACCCCGACCTGAACCTGGTCTACCTGCCGATGGGGAACGCGACTCCGGACTATTTCGGCGGTCACCGTCGACCCTTCGACGAACAGTATTCGAGCGCTATCGTGGCGCTGGACATCACAACGGGCGAGGAGCGCTGGCACTTCCAGACCACCCACCACGATTTGTGGGACATGGACTTGCCGATCGGTCCGTCGCTGGTCGACGTGCCGGACCCGGCCCAATCCGGCAAGACCGTGCCGGCGCTGGTGCAGACCAACAAGCGCGGCGAATTCTTCATGCTGGACCGCCGCACTGGCACGCCGCTGGCCAAGGTCGAAGAGAAGCCGGTGCCGCAGGGCGCCGCGCCGGGCGACTATGTGACGAAGACCCAGCCTTTTTCGACCGGCCTGCCGTCGTTGACCCCGGCCAACCTCAAGGAAAACCACTTGTGGGGCGCTACGCCCTTTGACCAGATGATCTGCCGCATCCAGTTCCGCAGCTTTAATTACCAGGGGCAGTTTACGCCACCAGGCCTGAAACGCACCATCGTCTACCCGGCCTTCGACGGCGTTATCGACTGGATGGGCGCCTCGGTCGATCCGGATCAGAAAGTGGTGATTGCCAACGCCAACTACATCCCATTCACCGTCCAGCTGATCCCGCGTGAAAAGCCGGAGAAAGAGGGCGTGATTCCGGCCTGGAACGGTAAGGGCGAGCAGCCGCTGACGACCGCACCCTATTCGCCGCAGTACGGCACGCCCTACATCGGCAGCGTCCACCCGTGGCTTAACCCGCTCGGCGTACCGTGCAACGCACCGCCGTGGGGTACCTTGAGCGCGATCGACCTGAAGTCGCGCAAGATCGTCTGGCAGCACCCGGTCGGCACCACGCGCGACACCGGCCCGTTCGGCACGCATGTCAACCTGCCCCTGAAGACCGGTATCTTCAACATCGGCGGCAATATCGTCACCAGGGGCGGCATGGTGTTCATGGGCGCGACGGCCGACAACTACATGCGCGCTTTCGACGAGCGCACCGGCGAGGAGCTGTGGCGCGCGCGCCTGCCGGCCGGCGGCCAGGCCACGCCGATGTCCTACGCGGTCGACGGCAGGCAGTTCGTCGTCATCGCCGCAGGCGGCCACGGGGGCCTGGGCACGAAGACCGGCGATTATGTTGTCGCGTATAGCCTCGATGGCAAATAAGATGAACTGCGTTCATGAAGATCACGCGACTTGGTGCGTGAGCGCATGAACACCTGCGACCGGGTCGGCGGCGACCGCCTGCATGACGTCGTCGACGGCATCGCGGCACGCCGCGAAGTGTGTTGCGACACCAAGATGAACGGCACCGACGACCCGGCTGCCGAGGCGTAGGCGGAGACCATGGGCGCGACTGCAAGGGTCGCGATGCCAGGCATGCTGGCGCCGCCAGCACAAAATCAACCTGCTTTCGCCCCCGCAAAGTACGCTTCGATCTCTTCCAGCGTCTTGCCGCGCGTTTCGGGCAGCAGGAAGGCCGCGGCCAGGAAGTAGACCACCGAGCAGGCGGCACCGAAGAAGAACACCGCGGAGTAGCCGTGGCGCCCGACGATGGGCAGGAACAGGGCCGCGAAGGCCGTCGAGACGAACTGGTTGACCAGTAGCGCGATGCTCATGCCATTAGAGCGGATCCGGGTCGGCATCAGTTCGGATAGCGCCAGCCATACGCACACGCCCGGGCCTACCGCGAAGCTGGCCACAAAGACGGCGATTGCCAGCGCCACCAGCCAGCCGCGCTCGGGCGGCGGCAGGGCGCCGAGGCGGGCGCTTTCGATGATCAGCGGCGCCCCGTTTGCCGCGGCCGGATCGGGGAAGGGGTTCAGGTGCAGGCGGCGGAAGGCCTTGCCCAGCACGCTGTCGGGCTGCACCGCATCTGCGCGTTTCGCCTGCAGCAGGGGCAGGGCAGGGTCGTCGCTGCGCAGGGTCTGCACGTCGGTGAAGGGGCCGTAGGCATAGGCGACGGTGAGCACCTGCGTGCCGGCATCCGGCGCAGCGCCAAGGCGCTGCAGGGTGGCCGCGTCCAGGCGCAGGGCCAGGCTGTCGCCTGCCGCCATGTTCGCCACCGCCGTGCGGACGTCGCGCTGGCGCGACTCGGTATCGTGGAACAGCAGGCCCGCCGCCAGCGAGGCGATGACGATGCCGGCGCTGCCCAGCATCAGCAGCGATTTCCGGCCCAGGCGGTCGACCAGGAACACCGTTAGCATCGTCACCAGCGCGTTGATCAGCTTCAGCATGACGTCGGCGGCGTTCGCGGTGGCGCCGGGCAGGCCGGCGCGGTCGAGGATGTTGACCACGTAGGCCAGGATCGAATTGATGCCGGTGGCCTGGGTGCAGGCCAGGATCAGGCAGGCCAGCAGGAAGGGAAACATGTAGCGGCGCGAGAGCAGCGAATCGGCCGCACCGCGGGCCACCGGCACGCGCTGCATGTCGGCCAGCTCCTGTTCCGCCTCGGCCGGATTGCGGGTACGCAGCAGGGCCGCGCGGGCCTCGCGCTGGCGGCCGCGCCGGGCCAGCCAGCGCGGCGACTCGGCCAGCAGCAGGCAGCCGGCGGTGAAGATAATACCCGGCGCCAGGCACATCCAGAAGATCGCGCGCCAGGCATGGTCTTTCGCGCTCAGCACCGCCGCCGCGCGCAGCTGTTCGGGCAGCGCGGCCGCGGCCTGGGCCGCCGTCTCCACGCTGCGCGCCTGAATCAGGCCGATCACGGCGGCGGCCACCAGGCCCACCGTCAGCAGCAGCTGGAACAGGGCGGCGCCGCGTCCGCGCTGGCGCGCGTGCAGACATTCGGCCAGGTAGAGCGGCACGATGACGCCGATCAAGCCGCCGCTCACGCCCTGCAGCAGGCGTCCCAGCAGCAGCGGCACGTAGCCGTCCGCCAGCGCAATCATCGGGATGCTGATCACGAACAGGGCACCAGACAAGGCCATGGCCGCGCGCCGCCCGACCAGGTCGGCCAGCGCGCCGGCGAACAGGGAGGACAGCACGGAGCCGAGCAGCACCGCGGCCACGATGAAACTCAGTTCCTGGGCGCCCAGCTTCCAGGCCAGCGAGGCGGTCGATTCCAGGTAGGGCAGGGCGCCGGCAATGATGCCGACGTCGATCCCGTATAGGAGGCCGCCCATGCCGGCGATGAACAGCAGATAGGCGGTCGAGCGGGAGGAAGAGGCGGAAAGCGGGGAAGGCATCGTGGCTCCGTCAAGAAATATCGATGGCTTCGCCTTCGACGAAGACGGCCAGCGGCTGCAGGTAGTCGTCGAGGACGACAAGGTCGGCCCAGGCGCCGGGCGCCAGGCGGCCGCGTTCGTATTCGCCCAGGTAGTCGGCCGGATAGCGCGACAGCCGGTCGCTGGCTTCACGCAGGTCGAGGCCGATGGCGACGAAATTGCGCAGGGCCTGGTCCATGGTCAGGGCGCTGCCGGCCAGCGAGCCGCCGGCCAGGCGCACGCAGCCCCGGCACTTGAACACGCGCTGGCTGCCGAGCGCATATTCGCCGTCCGGCATGCCGGTGGCGGCGGTGGCGTCGGTCACGCCGTACAGGCGCGGGATTGCGCGCATGGCCGCGCGCAGGGCGCCGGGGGCGACGTGCTGCAGGTCGGGGATGACTTCGGCGTACTCCGCATGCGCCAGCGCGCAGCCGGCCATGCCGGGCTCGCGGTGGTGCAGCGCGCTCATACCGTTGAACAAGTGGGTGAAGCCGGCGGCGCCGGCCTCCAGCGCCGCATACCCGTCTTCATAGGTGCCGGCGCTGTGGCCGAGCTGGACCAGGATGCCCATTGCCGCCAACTGCGGGATCAGTGCCAGGTGGCCCTCGATCTCGGGCGCCAGCGTCAGCACGCGGATCGGCGCGGTCGCATGCAGTGCGCGCACCAGTTCCAGGCTCGCGGTCATGACGTCGGGCGGCTGCGCGCCAAGGCGCGCCGGATTGATGAAGGGGCCTTCGAGGTGTACGCCGAGCATGCGCGCACTGCCGGGGGGGCGCGCCGCGATCGTCCCGGCCAGGCCCCGCAGCGCGTGGCGGATCGCGCTCTCGCGCGCCGTCATGGTAGTGCCAAGCATGGCGGTGGTGCCGTGGCGCGCATGGTGGCGCGCGACCGTGGCGCCGGCATCGTCGCCCTGCATGATGTCGACGCCGCCGGCGCCGTGCACGTGCAGGTCGATGAAACCGGGCAGTATGCATGGTCCGCCCGCTGCGGCGGCAGAGTCCTCGCTGATGGTTTCGATGCGTTCGCCGAATCGGATAGTGCCTGCGATCCAGCCGTCGGGGGTGAGGATTCTGCCGTGGAGCACTCTCTATTCCGCGATATGTAATTCGATGCCCAGCTTGAGCAGCCCTTCGCGGTACTCGGGGCTGATGCCGGCATCGGTGATGATGGTATGGATCCGGCCCAGCTGCGCGATGCGGTGCAGGCTGACTCGGCCGAATTTGGAACTGTCGGTCAGGACGATGATGCGCTTGGCGCGCTCCACCATCATGCGGTTCAGGCTCGCCTCCGCTTCATGATGGGTGGTGACGCCGAACTGCAGGTCGAGGCCGTCCACGCCCAGGAACAGCTTGTCGAAGTTGTATACCTGCAGGCAGGCCTCGGCCTGGCTGCCCTGGAAGGACAGCGACTGCTTGCGCAGCAGGCCGCCGGTCAGGATCAGCTCGACGCCGGGGACGTCGGCCAGCTCCCAGGCGATGTTCAGGCCATTCGTGGCGACCGTGACGCCGTTGGCGTCGTGCAGGTTACGCGCCAGGAAAATGGTGGTGGTGCCGGAGTCGATCACGATGTTGTCGCCGGCTTCCACCAGCGAGGCCGCGAAGGCGCCGATGCACTCCTTCTGCTCGTGGTAGAGGGCGTCCTTCTGGCGCATGGTCTGCTCGGGCGGAGGCACCCGCGTCAGCATGGCGCCTCCGTGGCTGCGCGTGACCAGGCCCTGGCTGCCCAGCGCGGACAGGTCGTGGCGGATGGTCACCGCCGAAACCCCGAGCTGCTCGACCAGTTCGGTCACCTGGACGGCACCCTGGTGGGCAAGCAGTTGCAGGATCGTTTCGCGGCGCTGGCTGGTATTTCGCATGGTCTCGGTCTCGGCTCGTCGGTCGTTGAAAAAGTGCCGAGCTTAACAGATAGCAGCGGGCTTGCCGACTGCCGCAATGTTGCGGCTGCAGGCACGGGCATACTGGGCCAGCACCAGGCCGATGCGGTGCTCCACCAGCGCCTGGGGATCGTTTTGCAGGCCGCCTTGCAGCACCTCCAGGTACTGGTCCGGCAGGTACTGGCTGAGCAGGGGCAGCGGGATGCCGCGCTGGCGCAGGTTGGCGAACAGCCGCGCCAGCGCTGCCTGCACCGGGGCCTCCCCCCAGTAATAGCGGCAACGGTCGCTGAGCGCGTAGCGGCGCAGCAGGCGCTGCTCCTCGCTGCTGCCGTGGTAGTGCTTGCGCCAGTGGTCCGGCTTGTCCATCATGACTTGGTCGAGCACCTGCATCAGGCGCGACGCCTGGTCGCCCGGCACCAGCTCGTCCTCGATGCTGCACAGCGCCAGCAGGCCTTCGCGCATGGCGAAGGTGGCGGCCGGCCCTACCTTCAGGATCGCGAAGTGGTCGCGCACCATCTGGTGCAGGGCGATCTCGCGCTGGTAGTCGGTCGAGTGGGCCTCAAATACCAGGCCGGGCTGGCCAGCGATGAAACCAGACAGCGCGGCCGCTGGTGCCGGGTCGTAGTGCTGGACGCTGCTGTGGTCGAAGTCGACGCCGGGCTGCACCACTATCGCGATCACGCGCCTCCAGGCGCCGTGCAGGCCGGCGTCGAGGAAGGCTTGGAAATGCACGGAGAGGGTACGGCGTGCGGCATCCGGCGCGGTCGGCGCGCCGGCTTCGGCCAGGTTGGCTTCGCCGCCAGGAATCGGGACTTCGGTGCCGATCACATACACCGGCGGCGCATGGGCTGCATCCGTGGCGGCGGCGTCGGCGATGCGGGCCAGGCGCGCCGAGCGCTCGGCCACGATCTCGTCGGGCAGGTGTGCCGGGTCGTCGGCGCAGCGCATGCTGCAGTCGAGGTGGATCTTGTGGAAGCCGGCGGCGGCGTAGTTCGCCACCAGGGTCTCGGCGTGCAGCATCGCGGTGGCGCCGTCCAGGTGCTGCCACGCGTTCGGGCCCAGATGGTCGCCGCCCAGCACCAGGCGTTCGACCGGGAAGCCGCGTTCGCGGGCCAGGGCCAGCACATGGTCGCGGTACATCGCCGGCGTCATACCGGTGTATCCGCCGAACTGGTCGACCTGGTTCGAGGTTGCTTCGACCAGCAGCGGCGTATCGTGCTCAAGCGCCACGCGCATGGCGGCAGCCAGCACCATCGGATGGCTGCAGCAGACGCTGTACAGGCCCTGCGGCTCGCCGCGCCGGTGCGCCTTGACGATCTCCTGGACGGGTGAAGTCGGGTTCATGGTGTGGCTTTATCCTTCAGTTGTTGGCGGATCAGCAGCGCGGCGCCGCGCACGCCGCCGGCGTCGCCGAAACGGGGCGGCAGGATCGGCGGCGGATAAGCGCCGGCGAACAAATGCCTTTGCAGCGCCACGGGCAGGTCGAGGTAGAGGTGCGGCAGGTTCGACAGGCCGCCGCCGAGCACGATCGCGTGCGGATCCAGGCACAGCACCACGCAGGCCAGGCCGTGTGCCAGCAGATCGAGGTGGACCGCGAGCGTGCGATGCGCCAACTGGTCACCGGCGTTCGCGCGCGCGGCGATGGCCAGCGGCTCTGCGCCGTCGCCGCCGAAATGGCGGTGCAGGCGCGCCATGCCGGGGCCGGACACATAGCGTTCCAGGCAGCCGGTCCTGCCACAGGGGCAAGGAATCAATTCGAGTCCATATAGTTCGGCCAGCGTGGCCGGCAGCTGCCAGTGGCCCCATTCGCCGGCTATGCCATTGTGGCCGCGCTGCAGGCGTCCGCCGGCACACCAGCCGGCGCCCGCGCCGGTACCAAGGATGGCCCCGAACATGGTAGGCAGGCCGTCGGCCGCGCCGCCCTCGGCTTCGGACAGGGCGAAGCACTGGCAGTCGTTGCCGATCGCGACCGGCCGCGCCAGCGCTTGCTGCAGCATATTGCAGACCTGCCGCCCGTTCAAAGCAGGTACATTGGAGCTCAGCTGGCGCCCGCTCCGGCTGTCGGTGACGCCGGGCAGGCCGATGCCCACCGGCGCGGCGCTGCCCAGCACCCCGTCGCCACGCAGGACCAGGCCGCGAATCGCGTCGGTGAAGGCGGCGATGTCCTCG
The DNA here is from genome assembly GCF_034659755.1 of Massilia phyllosphaerae. NCBI lineage: Bacteria > Pseudomonadati > Pseudomonadota > Betaproteobacteria > Burkholderiales > Oxalobacteraceae > Massilia > Massilia phyllosphaerae. Next base: position 117,968 of record NZ_JAXSQX010000005.1, on the reverse strand, counting down.
GCCGGGGTGGCGATGCGCTCACGGTAAACCTCGGCCATGGCCACGTCATAGGTCGCCAGCTCGATCTTGGTGCCGCCGATGTCGATGCCGTGGAAGCCCGCTTGATCAGCCATGCTCATGCTCATAAATGGTGACGCCTTGCACGACGCGGTTGACGGTGCCGCCGGCGAAGGGGTTGTCGGGACGCAGCGACAGGCGGGCTGACTGCTGCAACGCGTACTGCTGCGCCATCAGCAGCCACAATGGGGCAAGCCAGGCGTCGCTCCAGTCCGGCGCATCGGCATTGAAATCGCCGCCCACGCCCACCGTCAGCACCCGCGCAGCGATACCGTCGCGACGCAGTTCGTCCAGCAAATCGGTTTCGTAGCGGCGCGCCAGTGGCTTGCTGCTATAGAAGAGGACCACCAGCGAAGCCTCGTTCAGCGCCGACTTCGGGCCGTGGCGGAAGCCGAGCGGGGTGTCGGCCATGCCCAGCACGCGGCCGCCGGTCAGTTCCAGCAGCTTGAGCGCCGATTCGCGCGCCAGCGCTTCCAGCGGCCCGCTGCCGAGGTAGGCCACGCGCTCGACCTGATGCGATGCCAGCGCGGCCGCCGCCGGCGCCCATTGCGCCAGCGCTGCTTCCGCCGCATCCGCCAGGCGCGCCGGGCGCGCCGACAGGTCGGCATCGCCGCCCAGCACACACAGGGTCGCCAGCAGCATGCTGGTGAAACTGCTGGTCATGGCGAAGCCGCGGTCGCAGCTGGCGGCCGGCATCAGCAGCACGCAGGCGGCATCGTCGCTGGCGCCGCGCACTGCCAGCGCGCCCGCCTCGTTGCAGGTAATGTGCAGGAAGCGCGCATTGGGCACCGTCGACCGTACCAGTTCGACCGCCGCCAGGCTCTCCGGGCTGTCGCCGCTGCGCGCGAAGGATACCAGCAGAGTAGGTGCCGACGGCTCGAGATAGAGCTCCGGATGGGTGAGCAGGCTGGTGGTGGCGATCGCGCGTACCTGGGCGGCGCAGCGCGCATTCAACTCGTCGGCGACGATCTGGCCGGCGTACGCCGAGCTGCCGGCGCCGGTCAGGATCACGCGCTGGCGCGGGTCGTGCAGCCGCTGGCCGAGGAAGGCGGCGACTCTAGGCTGGTGGACGTGCAGGCTGGTCGACAGGGCGCGCCACATCGCGGGCTGCTGCGCGATTTCCTCGGCGGTATATAAGCCACCGATATCCTGCCAGTTGGCCGCGTCGCGGTCGAGAAGAATGGTCATTATTGTTTGCGTGCGAAAGTATTGGATGGAAAAATCATAGATTTTTATTTTCGAAAAGTCAAATACGAAAGATATTTCGAAAGAAAATTGTCCATAATTCATCGATATGACCAAGAAATGCACGGTTCATGGACAAGAAGACGACTTCATATGTGGAAATTTTCCAACTAAATGAAATTTAAATTCCGGAATTAAAGAGAAACGAAAGTTTTCGAAGGCGAAAATCAGCGGTATTGACCTCATCTCCTGGGTTTTTTGTGGTTTTTATTGACCTTATTTATTTTTGTTTCTACATTATGCGAAACAAAACGTAATTTCCAGACTCCAGATGACCAAAAGCCCGTTCCGTTTTCGTTTCTTCGCCGTCTGCGCCGTTGCCGCTTGCGCCACCTTCGCGCCGCCGTCCCATGCAGCCCCGCTCGGCCAGCTGCGCAGCGTCAAGCCTGGCGCCGACGGCCTTTCCTGGGACCTGCGCACCGACAGCGGCGCCCACGTGCAGGTCAGCCTGCTTGGCGCCGACGTATTGCGCATCTGGGCCGCGCCGGGCGAGACCCTGGCCGGTCCCGGCGATAAGGCCGCGGCCATCGTGGTCGGCACGCCGGCCGCCGAGGTCGCGCACAGCGTCGAGGAAACGCCTTCTTATATCGCGATCAAGACCGCGGCCCTGACCTTGCGCATTGAACGCAGCCCCCTGCGCTTCACGCTCTACCGCGCCGGTGCAGAGACACCGCTTTGGCGCGAATTGCAACCGCTCGACATCGCGGTAAAGCAGGCGGTGCAGGTGCTGTCCAGCGATGCCGGCGAACGCTTCTTCGGTGGCGGCCAGCAGAACGGGCGCTTCGAATTCAAGGGACGCGAGCTGCCGGTCTCGTATTCGGGCGGCTGGGAAGAGGGCGACCGCCCAAACCCGGCGCCCTTCCTGCTCAGCTCCAAAGGCTGGGGCATGCTGCGCAATACCTGGAGTGACGGCAGCTACGACCTGCGCAACCCGGAGCAGTCGGTGCTGCAGCATGCCGAGAACCGCTTCGATGCGTATTACTTCGTCGGCAAGGACCTGCGCGGCGCGCTCGGCCTGTACACGGCCTGGACCGGGCGGGCGCGCCTGCTGCCGCGCTGGGCGCTGGAATACGGCGACGCCGACTGCTACAACGACGGCGACAATGCCAGGAAGCCGGGCACCGTGCCGCAGGGCTGGACCGACGGCCCGAGCGGCAAGACGCCCGACGTGGTCGACAGCGTGGCGAAACGCTACCGCGAGCACGACATGCCGGGCGGCTGGATCCTGCCGAACGACGGCTACGGCTGCGGGTACACGAACCTGCCGGACACCGTGCGTGGCCTGGCCGGCTACGGCTTCCGCACCGGCCTGTGGACCGAGAACGGTGTCGACAAGATCGCCTGGGAAGTCGGCCAGGCCGGCACCCGCGTGCAGAAGCTGGACGTGGCCTGGACCGGCAAGGGCTACCAGTTTTCGCTGGACGCCAACAAGGCCGCCTACGACGGCATCCTCGACAACTCCGACAGCCGTCCGTTCATCTGGACCGTGATGGGCTGGGCCGGCACCCAGCGCTACGCCGTGGCCTGGACCGGCGACCAGAGCGCCAGCTGGGACTACATCCGCTGGCACGTCCCGACCCTGGTCGGCTCCGGCCTGTCCGGCCAGGCCTATGCCAGCGGCGACGTCGATGCGATCTTCGGCGGCAGCCCGGAAACCTATGTCCGCGACCTGCAGTGGAAGAGTTTCACGCCGGTGCTGATGGGGATGTCCGGCTGGTCCGCCGCCGAGCGCAAGCATCCGTGGTGGTTCGAAGACCCTTACCGCAGCATCAACCGGCGCTACCTGAAGCTCAAGCTGCGCCTGACGCCTTACATGTACACGCTGGCGCGCGAAGCGGAAGACAGCGGCGCGCCGCTGGTGCGCGGCCTGATGTGGGACTACCCACAGGATCCGGCGGCCTTGAGCGAACGCTATAAATACCAGTTCCTGCTGGGCCGCGACCTGCTGGTGGCGCCGGTCTACCGCAGCCAGGCCGCCAGCGGCGGCTGGCGCAAGGGCATCCACCTGCCGCAGGGCACCTGGTACGACTACTGGGACGGCCGCCAGGCCACCGCCGGCGCCGAGGGCCGCGACCTCGACATGCAGGTCACGCTCGACAAGCTGCCGGTGTTCGTGCGCGCCGGCGCCATCCTGCCGATGTACCCCGAGACGCTGTTCGACGGCCAGAAGCCGAAGGACCGCGTCACCTTCGACGTCTACCCGGCGGCGCGGGAAGCATCCGAATTCGTCCTCTACGAAGACGACGGCAACACCCGCCGCCAGCGCATCCGCATGCATGCCGAAGGCGCCGACCTGCAACTGGAAGCGGGCGCGGTCGACGGCAGCTACGCCGGCCAGGAAGCGCGCCGCGGCTACGGTCTGCGCATGCCGGCCGCGCAGGCGCCCGCTTCCGTGCTGGCCGGCAGCCGCAGCCTGCCTGCCCTGCAGAATGCCGCCGTGCTGCAGACCAGCGCCGAGGGCTGGTTCTTCGACAAGGCGGAGCGGGGCGGCACCCTGCACGTGAAGACCGCGCCGCAGGATATCCGCCAGCCGCTGGCGATCAGCGTGCGCGGCGTGCTGGCGGCGCGTGCCGACGATGCCTTCCCGGCCGCGCCGGACTTGGGCCGCGCGATTCCCGCGGATGCGATCGTCGTCGTCGGCCGGCCGGCCGAAGAACCGGGCCAGGGCCTGGAGCGCGCCTTCGACGACAAGCCGGATACCTGGTTCCGCACCGTGCGCAGCCAGGCGGTGCGCAGCGGTCCGCACGAATGGGTGCTGGGCTTCAGCGAGCGCCGCCTGCTGGACGGCATCGAACTCGCCCCGCGCAACGACAAGCACTGGAAGAGCGGCCAGGTACGCGACTACGAAGTCTACGTCGCCGACAGCAATGGCGACTGGGGCGTGCCGGTGGCGCGCGGCCGCCTGAAGCTGGCCGAGGGCATGCAGACGATTTCCTTCCCGCCCAGCGCGGGCCGCCTGCTACGCTTCCGCGTGCTGAGCGTGCACAACCCGGACGGCGACGGCGCCAGCGCGCTGGATCCGATGGTGACCGCCGCCAGCGGCAGCGCACCGGCCCGCGCCTTCGATGCCGCACTGCCGGCCGATGTGCCGCCGATCGCGCTGTCCGAATTCCACGTGCTCGAGCACCGCACGCCGGACCGTCCGGAAGTCCAGCGCTACCTGTCCGAGCTGCCGCTGCCGAAGACGGTGGCGCGCGACCGGCCGGCCAGCAAGGCGCTTGAGATGCGCATGAATGGCCTGCGCTTCCGCAAGGGCCTGGGCGTCGGCCCGAACAGCCGCATCGACCTGGCCCTGAACGGCGACTGGACACTGCTGCGCGCCGACCTCGGCGTCGACGACAGCTGCCGTACCGCCGGCGGCCTGCAGTTCCAGGTCTGGAGCGGCGCGAAGCTCCTGTACGACAGCGGCCTGGTGAAAGCGCCAGGCGTGGTCAAGCCGGAAATCGATGTCCGCGGCCTGCGCGAGCTGAGCCTGCGGACCCTGGGTGCGACAGGCCCGAGTCCGGGCAAGGTCTGCGCCAACTGGGCCAATGCCCAGCTGACGGGAAGCGAAGGCGCCACCGTCAACCCTCGCTGATTCAATCCACTAGACAAAAGCAGGCCCCTGTCCCGAACAGGGAGGGGAGCCTGCATCCTTCACCAAGGGAGAAGTGCATGAAAACGAAGCGTCTCACACTCCGCGACGATGCCATCAGCCGCGCCGCCGCCATCCTGATCGCACTGGCAGCCGGCGGCAGCGGCCAGGCCTGGGCCCAGTCGAATGCCACCACTACCATCTTCGGCGAGGTCCGCGCACCGGCCGGCGCCACGGTGGTGATCGAGAATTTGGCCACCGGCGCGCAGCGCAGCCTGACCCCGGACGCCACGGGCCGCTACGTGGCGAGCTCGATGCCGCCGGGACGCTATGCGGTCAAGGTGCTGCGCAGCGGCGCGGTGGAAGCCAGCCGCGAGGTCGAGGCGGTGGTCGGATCGGGCGTGGAAGCCAGCTTCGGCGCCGGCGCGGATACCGCCGCGACCCAGACCGTGCTGGTGAGCGCGACGCGCCAGGTGATCGATGTCTCCAACACCAATAATGGCGTGGTCTTTACGGCGCGCGAACTGCGCGCGCTGCCGGTGGCGAACGACATCGCCTCGGTGGTGCAACTGACCCCGGGCGCCAACCGCGGCACCAACGGCCAGTACGGTAACGCGCCTTCGATCTCGGGCTCCGGCCAGTCCGAGAACGCCTTCTATGTCAACGGCTTCCCGGTCACGAACATCCTGACCCAGGTCGGCGCTTCCGAACTGCCCTTCGGCGCGATCTCCAACATGCAGGTGCTCTCGGGCGGCTACGGCGCCGAGTTCGGGCGCTCGACCGGCGGCGTGATCAACGTGACGACCCGCAGCGGTGGCAACAAGTTCGAGTTCGGCGGCAAGCTGCAATACCTGCCGGCGCACCTGCGCGCGGCCCCGGAAAATGTCTACTGGCCGCAGACCGGCGCCCATCCCGACACCGACGGCAAATTGCTGTACTGGAATCGCGACAACACGTCCCGCAGCCGCATCGCCGGCCTGTACGGCAGCGGCCCGATCCTGCGCAACAAGCTGTTCGCCTTCGTTGCGCTGGAGCGCACCGTCAACGACGGCGAGGCGGTAGCCGCGTCCACCGATTCCAGCGCCGCCACCAAGGCCACGTCCGGCTGGAGCAGCACGCACAGCGTCACCAACCGCTACCTGGCCAAGCTGGACTGGAACATCACCGACGACCACCACATCGAGTTTACCCGCCTGTACGATCGCACCACCGGCAACAGCAGTTCCTACGGCTACGACTACGCCACCTTCACCAAGGGCAGCACCGTCACCGCGGTCAACCCGACCACCATCAATTGCTGCGGCGGCGGTTCGGCGCCGGGCGCCGACGCCAGCATCCTCAAGTACACCGGCTACCTGAGCGACAATCTGACCGCCACCGCGCTGTATGGCGACACCCGTTCGATCCACCAGCGCATCCCGACCGGCTACGATCCGACCCTGGCCCAGACCTCGTCCAGCATCACGACCCAGGTGCCGGGCCTGGTCTACAACAACCCGCAGAAAGTGACCGGCAGCCTGCCCGATCCGGCCTCGGAAGACCGCCAGAAAGGGCTGCGCCTGGACCTCGAGTACAAGCTCGGCGCCCACGCGCTGCGCGGCGGTATCGACCGCATCGAGGTGGAGTCCTTGGTCGGCAACGTGCTGGCCGGCGGCTACCGCTGGACCTACCGCAAGACCGCGAATCCGACGCGTCCGATCAACGGCGCCTTCGAAACCCCGGCCCAGGGCGGCGGCTACGGCGTGCAGGGCTATTACGTCAGCAAGGACCTCGACACCAATCTGGCGAAGCCGACCAGCGTGCAGTCGGCCCAGTACCTGCAGGACCACTGGCAGGTGAGCGAGCGCGTGCTGCTCGACCTCGGCCTGCGCCGCGAGCAGTTCACCAATTACACCAGCAGCGGCGAAGCCTTCATCTCCCAGCGCAACATGATCGCGCCGCGCTTCGGCGCCACTTGGGACGTGATGGGCGACAGCTCGCTGCGCGTGTTCGCCAACGCCGGCCGCTATCACCTGCCGGTGCCGTCGAACCTGTCCAGCAACATGGCAGCGCCGCTGCTGCGCACCAGCCAGTTCTACACCTACACCGGCGTCGATCCGGCCACCGGCGCGCCGACCGGGCTGCATGCGATCAGCGAGCCGTACTCCGCCAATAATGCCTATGGCAAGGGCCGCGATGCGCGCGAGGTGACTGCGATCGGTCTCAAGCCGCTGTCGCAGGACGAAGTCTCGCTCGGCTTCGAACGCGCCTTCAACAAGCGCCTGGTGGCCGGCGCCAGCGTCCTGTACCGGCGCTTGAACGACACCAACGACGATACCTGCGACGCCCGTCCGATCGAGGCCTGGGCCGCGCGCAACGGTGTCGACACCAGCAACTGGGGCGGCTTCCAGTGCGCGATCATGAACCCGGGGCGCGACAATAACCTGTACGTCGACTTCGCCGACGGCAAGGGCCTGCGCCGGGTCGACATCACGGCGGCCGAGTGGGGCAACCCGCTGCCCAAGCGCACCTACAAGGCGCTGACCGTATTCGCCGAGCACCCATTCGCGGACGGCTGGTACGGCAAGCTGACCTACACCGTGTCCGCGCTGAAGGGCAACATGGAAGGTCAGACCGACACCATCGGCGGCGGCGACGTCGCCCTGACCGTCAGCGACGACCACAAGGAGCTGATGTACAACGCCTACGGCTACCTGCCGGGCGACCACCGCCACCAGATCAAGGCCTATGGCTTCATGCAAGTGATGCCGCAGGTGACGGTGGGCGCCAACCTGGCGCTGATCTCCGGCTCGCCGCGCAACTGCATCGGCGAGCTGCCGGCCGAGCTGCACTTCGACGATGATTACGGCGCAGCCTATTTCTACTGCGAAGGCAAGCCGGCGCCGCGCGGCAGTCGCGGACGCACGCCCTGGCAGATGCAGCTGGACCTGAACGCGGCCTGGAACCCGGTCTTCGCCAAGGGCATGAGCCTGAAGCTGGACGTGTTCAATGTCCTGAACCGCCAGACCGTGACCCGCTACAACGAGACCCGCGAGGACGGCAGCGGCGACATAGCGCGTAGCTACCTGCAGATCGCGAGCCGCACCGCGCCGCGCTCGGTGCGCGTGAGCGCCGAATATAACTTCTGAGCAGCAAGGGAGAAACGATGAAACGACGCGAATTCATGTTAAACGGTGCCAAGGCCGGCGGCGCTGTGCTGGCCGCGGGCATGGCCGGCCCGGTGTTCGGTGCCGCCCGCGAGCGCCTGCGCCTCGGCATGATCGGCACCGGCATGCGCGGCCAGGTGCTGCTCAAAGAACTGCTGCGCCGCGACGACGTCGACGTTGTCGCCCTGTGCGACATCGAACCGGTGATGCTGGGCCAGGCCCTGGCGCAGGTGGAGAAGGCCGGCAAGCCGCGTCCACGCGTGTATGGCGAGGACCGCGACAGCCGTGCCTACGGGCGCATGCTGGATGCGCGCCAGCTGGACGGCGTGATCATCGCCACTCCCTGGGAATGGCATGCGCCGATGGCGATAGACGCCATGCGCGCCAAGGTACCGGTCGGCTGCGAGGTGGTGGCCGGCATCACCCTGCAGGATCACTGGGACGTGCTCGACACCCAGGTCCAGACCGGCACACCCTACATGCTGCTGGAGAACGTCTGCTTCCGGCGCGACGTGATGGCGGTGCTGCAGATGGTGCGCGCCGGCGTGTTCGGCGAGATCGAGCACCTGCAGGGCGGCTACCAGCACGATCTGCGCGCCGTGAAACTGAACGGCGGCGATGCGGCGCATACCTATGGCGGCGGCGTCGAATTCGGCAGCAAGGGCTGGTCCGAAGCCCGCTGGCGTACCGAGCACTCAGTGCGGCGCAACGGCGAGCTGTACCCCAGCCACGGCATCGGTCCGTGCGCGATGTATACCAACATCAACCGCGGCAACCGCTTCACTTGTATCAACAGCTTCGCCACCAAGGCACGCGGCCTGCACGACTACATTGCCAGCCAGGCGCCGGACCACCCTAACGCGAAAGTGAAGTTCAGCCTGGGCGACGTGGTCACCACCACCCTAGCGACCGCCAACGGCGAAACCATCATCCTGCAGCACGATACCTCGCTGCCGCGCCCTTATTCGCTGGGCTTCCGCGTGCAGGGCACGAAGGGTTTGTGGATGGACGTGAATCAGGGTGTACACGTGGAGGGCATCAGCAAGGCGCACAGTTGGGACCCGTTCCAGGTCTGGCAGGACAAGTACGACCACCCGCTGTGGCGCCGCCACGGCGAGCGCGCCGCCGGCGCCGGCCATGGTGGCATGGACTTCTTCGTAATCCACGCGTTCGTCGAAGCGCTAAAGGCGGAGGCGCCGATGCCGATCGACGTGTATGACGCCGTGACGTGGAGCGCCATCACGCCGCTGTCCGAACAGTCGATCAAGCAGGGTTTCCAGACCATGGACTTCCCGGACTTCACGCGCGGCGCCTGGAACAAGCGCAAACCGATCTTTGCCTTCGACGACCGCTACTGATCCGCTGCTCCAGCGACGCATCTTTATCCAGGGCATGGCCGCGATGGCGCTGCCCTTGGTTTCTATCGCGCAGATTGCGCCGGCCGTGCGAATCCGCATTCCGGCGCGGGCCATCGGCGCTACGGTGCCGCAGTTCATTGCCGGCCTTGGCTACGAGATCGACAACCTGCGCGATCCGCGCTTCTTCGCCGCGGCGAACACGAGCCTGGTCGAAGCCTTCCCGCGCCTGAACCCGCAAGGCGTGCTGCGTCGGGGTGGGAACACCAGCGACCTGGCGCGTCCGGCAGGCTTCGATCGACCGTTGCCCGTGCTGCACCCGCTGTACCGCAAGCGCGACCAGATCCAGCCCTATTACGACGTCACACCGGCAGCGCTCGATGCGCTGGCCAGCTTCCTCGACGCCACCGGCTGGAAGCTCATCTTCGGCATCAACATGCGTGCACGGCTGCGCCGGCATCTGCTGGTGATTCAGCTCGGCAACGAGGCGAACAACTACTTCAAAAGCTACGAGGCCTATAAGGCGGCCTGGGCCCGTATCGTCGCGCCGCTCGGCCGCGCCGGCATCGCCGGGCCGGACAGTGGCGCCAATACCGACTGGGTGTGCCTGGCGTCGCGTGGCGCTTGCACTGCCACGATTTGCCGCCGGTTGCGCGGGACGGCAGTATCGAACTCAACCTGCCTGGCGGCTCCATGCTGCTGCTGCACACAAGCTGATAACCATGGCGAAGAGAGAACATCAAGTTGAAGGCGATAAACATGCCTGGAACCTATTTGGGCGCCAGTACGCGCTGTCGGCGGCCTACAAGTTCTGGTAAGCGGCAACACCTCTGAAATGCCCGGCCGCTTCGATAAAGTAGCCGGGCTTTTTATTTTATACGCGCTTGGCGCGGCGGCGGCTTGCGCCCACGCCGGCCAGGCCCAGGCCCAGCAGCGCAATGGCCGACGGTTCTGGCAGTTGCACCGACAGGCTGTCGATGCCGATGTAGTTGGCGCTGTCGGACGGGCCAGTGTAGCGGATCGCGAAGCGGCCCACGCTGCCGGCGATGCCGGTGCCCGCGAAGTCGAGGGTATAGCGGGTCCAGTCGCCGGTGGGCGCCGCCGTCAGCGCGCCGAGCACGAAATCGGCGGCACCGGTGCCGCCCGTGCTCAGGCCGAACTGAAAGCTGTCGACATAACCCGGATCCGCCCCGGCGCGCGCATAGAAGGAGATGGTGCCGCGGGAAGCGGTCGAGAACTCGGGGCTGATCAGCCAATCGTCGATGCTGCCGCCCGCGGCCGCGCTGTCGTAGTTGGCGCCGAGGTAGGCGTTGGACGCGCCATCATAGGCGCTGAACACACGGCTGTTCCCCTGGAAGAAAGCATTGGTGCCGGCGGGCGTGCTGGCATTGCGCAGGATGAAGCCTTTGGCGGCCAGACCGGCGACGTCGTCGAAGCTTTCGATGATGCTGGCATGTGCGGCGCCGGCGCAGGCGAGGAGTAGGGCGCAGAATAAGGTTTTGTGCATGTGGGTCTCCTGGATGGTCGTGATCACTGCAGCGGCAAGGCGTTGAGGTCGACGCTCGGCGCCGTGCCGGTGGCCGGGCGCGTGAAGTTCTGGTTGATCGTCACGTAATTGCTGAAGAAGCCGCCGTTGCGCAGGTAGAAGCGGCTGTTGCGCAGGCCGCCGGCGTAATCCATGCGCTGGGCGTTGGCGGCGGTGGCGTCGCCGGTGAAACGGGCGCTCGTGATCTCGGTCCAGTTGCTGGCCGCTGTACGTGCCCACTGGTTGCCGTAGTCGGCCGAGCGTTCCATGTAGCCGTTGGTGTCGATGAAGTTTTCGAGGAAGGAGTAGACGCCGGTCAGGTAGCTGTTGGTTGTCGCAGGGCGCTTCCACGTGGCGATGTACTTCCAGACCCCGGTCTCGGGCGCGAAGAACCAGGCAGAGTAATCGGTGCCGCCAGCGCCGTCGGCGTGAGCGCGTGTGATGAAGCGGTAGGTATTCCCGGCCACCCAGGGGAAGCTCAGGTAAGACTGGCCGCCCGTGCCTTCGCCGCCGAAGCCGTTGTCGACCACGCCGCCGCCCTTGCCGACCAGGGTTGTCCTGGCGCCGTTGTCGGCGTCCCAGACCGAAAACAGCATCCAGCGCTCGCTCGCCGACTTCACTTGCATGCCGAAATAGCCGCCATTGAAGCCGTTCGCCATGAAGTAGGAGCCGATCTTGTCCTGGCCCTGCGGCACCGTCACCTCGTTGTAGAAGTACTCGGTTTGTGCCGGCACCGTAAAGCCGAGGTGCACCGAAGGACCGCGCCGCGACCAGTAATAGTTGGCCGGATCGTTCGCGTAATTCAGCGTGGCATTGGTCGATACGCCGATAGACGACACGTCGCCGAAATAGCCACCGTCCTTGCTGACGCCCTGCAGGTCGACCTTGACATAGCCGGCGGGGACGATCAGGGTGCCGACCGCGTAGTTTTTGTTGACGTTTCCGGACAGCTTGACGTCGAAAGGCACGCCGTTGACGCTGACGCGCACGGTGCTGTTGTTGCTGCCGGCCAGGCGCGCGTTGAGCGACACCGTCACCGACGCTGGGCAGCTTCGCGAGCAGTTCGGCGACGCGGCCACGCGGAAGTAGGTGCTGGTGACGGTGCTGGCGCTGGTCCAGTTTCCCAGACCGTTCGAGGTGATGACTTCCGCGGCGTTGGGCGCGGCGCTGGTGATAAAGGCATTCCCGGCTAGTGCGACGACGGCGTCAGCGGCATGGGCCAACAGCGGCGCGGCGGCCATTGTGGCGGCAAATGCGGCCGCTTTCAACAACATGATCCTGTGTTCCATTCTTATCTCTCCTTGTGGTTTGACATACGCCCCGGCAGCGGGCAAGAATACCCACGCAACATTAAACGAAAGAAAATTACCAAAAAAAGTTTCCTTTTATTTATGTTTGCATAAGTAATCTACGAACAAAAGAAAGTTAGGTCAACAAAAAGATAGGTTAAATGGATTTAATTGGTAGAATTCATGTTATAAAATTTCGTTTTATTAAAATGTGGATTTTTTTCTTTCGATTGCATCGGGATTAGTTGCATAAATCACACTCGGTCGGCGTAAGACGCGTAGGTTCGGCTATGTGAGCGGGATGAAACCAGCTCCCACATAACCACATGACAAACTTAGACGTATAACGAAGCGCTGAAATAAAGCGGTTTGCTGCCCCTCTGGTTCGACCCGACGACAAACGAGCGTGAGTAACCGAGGGGCAAACGAGGGCGCAGCCAGACGTTCAGCCACGAGGCGGTCCAGTTCTGGCTGAGCATCATGTTCCTCTTAAATTTGCCACTACATCAGAGTGACCGACAACAGTGTCGGCGATGCACCTGAGCTACCGGCGCTGCTCAATCAGGTTACTGATAACGAGCGTGTCGCCAGCGTCAGTGGCGATGGCATCGCCTTGCGCGCTGCGCATGCCACTATCCCGACATGCCGGAATGTGCCGTCCTGGAAGTCAAACCGCTGCGGTGTCGATGCACGCAACGAGATCCTGCGACCAAAAAGGTGGGCCGCGTAATCTGGACGCGATAGTCCCCCCGGTCACGGTCCTGGTGCTATTACAAATAGCGTCAGCAAGGCCGGGGCCGTTTTGCTCAACAAAGGCCGATCGACATAAAATTTACTGATGAGTAATGCCGTTGTTACTGGGTCAAGAATCGATGACCTTGGCATGGTATCGTGAATGGTACTGGACTAAGAGTGCCACGAAAATGCTAAGCAGTTCAAAGGCCTGGCTCAGCCATTGATGATCGAGTGAGATTAGTGAGGGCGTGGACTCCGCTCCCACGACGATTGCCGAGGCAGATAGCGATGCTTTCGTTCCTCCGGTCGCGTCTCCGCAGGGGGACAGGGACTACCAAAAGAATGTTCTCCCGACCAACGGGACGCTGACCTTCGATCACCGCCAGTTCTTCTATTACATACAGGTCAACATGCGCCTGCCGGCCAGGACCACCGGCCCAGTCACAGTGGCATACATCACGCTATTCTAGGCGCGGTTACCAACGCGGAGTGAATGAGCAGGCGCTCGTGTTTGCCGATGCATGCAGGAACGCCTGCTCCCACTAGGTAGCAGGCAGGACTGCTTTTTATTCCCAGTTGAGTTCGTTTGGACATCACATCGAAGCGCAGCGCACCCCACGCATGGACCGCCTGCAGGCCGCCCTTGATCTGCCCCCCCGGATGCGTTCCAATGAACGAAAAAAGCCGCCTGGAAAGCGGCCTTTTGTCTGCATCGGTATGGACCTGCCATCGCCCTCCAGCCTGCAGCAAGCGCGGCGTCAGGACCGTGCGCGCGTCACTTCGTGCCGGTTGCGGGTGCGGCTGCCGGCGGCGTGGTGCTTGCCGCCGCGTTGGCAGCCGCCTGCTTCTTCTTGGCGGAATGGTGGCCGATCGCGCACCCGATGGCCGCACCGGCGACGCCATGCTTGCCGGCGACGTGGCCCACCACGCCACCCGCCACGGCGCCTTTGCCGCAGCCCGCGCTGGTGGTGCCTGCGGCGAACATCAAGGCTGCAGAGACGAGGGCAAGTTTGCATTTCGTATTCATGACATTTCTCCTGGAGTGGGGTGAAAATCCAGCTTAGGCACCCGGTCCGAGCCGCACTGTACGCCGCTTAACGTAGTCCCGGGATCCTCACTCACATTACCAAATCGTAATCCTGGGCTCGAGGTCAGGCTGGTGTTCCGCCACCATGCACGAACCTTTCGGAACTGTAATCCGGGGCCGGCGTGCGCGCACATGAAACGGGTGCATACTCATTCGATGCAAAAACGACGTGATGTACGATGAGAACCGGACCGGCCCTTGAACGGCAGATACGCGAAGTCTGGATTGCACGCGGGGCGATCCTGGTCACGGCAGCGCTCAATGGCTTCCTGATCAATAACCTGACGCCTTTCCCATGGTGGCTGGCATCGGCGGTCGAGGTGGCGCTTCTGGTGCCGCTATCGGTGGCAACCGCCTGGACGCACAACCGGATGCGCAACGCGACCAGCGAACATCACTGGATGCGCATCCATCATCACCGGCGCATCATTCGCCGCGCCGCCCTGGTGCTGACGGCCATCATCACGCTCATCAACTTCCAGGCGCTGTTCGCCGTCCTTCACGCCCTGCTATACGGCGCAAAAGGAACGACCGGACAAAGCCTCCTGATCGACGCGCTCAACATCTGGTTGACCAATGTCGTCGTCTTCGCACTCTGGTTCTGGAACATCGACAGAGGCGGCCCGGCTATGCGCGGCCTCGCGAAACAGCCGGTGGCGGACCTCATGTTTCCGCAGATGAGCCCAGACTGTCCGGGAAGCCAGGGATGGACGCCGGGTTTCTTCGACTACGTGTTCGTGTCCTTCACCAACGCGACCGCGTTTTCTCCCACCGACACGATGCCGCTTTCGGTGCGCGTCAAGCTGCTCTTCATGGTGGAATCGAGTGCCTCGCTGCTGACCGTGGGCCTGGTAGCGGCGCGCGCCGTGAACATACTCTCATGAGGCCTGAACTGGCCGGAAGGTGAAATGGACGACGATTACGACATGCCCACGCCGCACGAGCACGCGCTCGAGGAGGCCGCCGAACGGGGAAGCGACAGCCTCGCACAGAAAGTCGCGTTGATGACGGCGATTCTGTCGACTCTGGGGGCACTCATCAATTACCAGAGCGGCAACGCGCAGACGGAAGCCATGTTTCTGAAGAACGAAAGCATCCTCAAGCAGGCCCAGGCCAGCGATCAGTGGGCTTATTACCAGGCCAAGTCCACCAAAGCGCACATCGCCGACGCTGCCGCGGCGATGGCCACCGTGCCTGCGGTGCAGGCACGCTTCATCGACGAAAGAAACAAGGAAAACAGGGAAAGGGGGGAAGTCCAGCGCGCGGCAGCGCAGCTGGAGGCGGCGTCGCGCAGGCTGGCGCTCGAGTCCGACGCCAAACTGCGGCCGCACGAACGGCTTGCCCTCGCACTCAGCTGTGTGCAGATAGCCGTTGCCCTGGCGGCGATCACGGTGCTGACGCGGCGTCGCTGGCTGTTGTGGGGGACCGGGTGCGCCGCGCTGGTAGGCATCGGGGCCGCGGCCTCGGCCTTCTTCATGTCATGGTGACCCGTCGATGCAGATGCCACCGGGTACCGCTAGCCGAACCATTTGTTTGAGGCGGTGTCAGCGACCCGGGCGGTGCGGCCGGCCATGAGGTGCGGATCGTGGCGCGGGCGCGTCGCCGGTCGGCATGGCCGCTTCCCATGCCCGCCGCCGGCGCTCGCCGTTGATCCGCCTCACGCGTGCATGCCGCGCGTGGCCGATGTCCAGGCAAAGAAGAACGGCGATTGCCGCCCCGGCGCCCAGCACCGGCACGCCGAAAGCCAGCGCCTGCATGCCCAGTACCACCGCGGGCGACTGTGCGGTGCCCGGTACATATCCCAGCGCCGCGAGTGTCCAGCCAATGGTTGCCAGGCCGGCGGCGCCACCGCCCTTGAGGAGTACCAGCATGATGGCAAAGGCGATGGTTTCACGCCGCTCGCGGTGACGGAATTCGGCAAAGTCGATGATATCCGCCAGGATGCCCCACGGCAGCATGAAGACGCCGGCCAAGCCGATGCCTGCCAGCGCGGCGCATGCGTGCAGCAAGGGACGATGCGCGCCCGCCGCCGCGAACAAGGCGATGCCGACGGCGGCCACGGCGTGGCTGGCCGCCAGCAGCCTGGTCTTGTCGTGGCGGCGCACCAGCGCGGTCCAGAGCGTCGCGCCGGCGATCTGGCTGACGGCCAGCGTGAGCAGCACATGGCCTGCGAAGGTGGCATCCTGCAGCACATAGGTGCACAGGTAGAGCAGTGTCTTGCCGAACATCGGTACCGCGAAGCCGGTGACCAGCGCCACCAGCGCGAGCGCACCGTACAGCTGGTCGGGTCGTGGCACCAGGCGGCGCGCGGGGGATGGCGCGGGCGGTACGTAGCGTGTACTGCATGCGGCACGGGACGACCAGGCCGAGACCAGCAAGGTCGCGCAGAACAGCAAACCCGCGCCGACACCCAGCCAGGCCAGGCGTCCGGCAGTCGTTGCGTTGGCGGCGACATGCATGGTCGGTGCGACGACCGTGGCCACGACGACGCCGGCGCTGGCGCTGAACAGCGTGCGGTAGCCCGAGGCCCGTCCACGCGCGCGGCTGTCGCTGGTGACGCGGGCCAGCAGGGTGTTGTGAGGCACATCGATCAGCGCGTAGGTTCCCCGCAGCGCCAGCAGCAGTGCGGCGACGAGGATGAACGCCTTCAAGTGGAGCAGCGGCAGCGCATACAGTACGCCGAACGCAAGCGAGCATGGTAGCACGCACAGCGCAATCAGGCGTGGATAGCCGATGCCACGGCGCTCGGCCCACGCTGTCACGACACCGGCGCCGAGGTCGAACCCGAGATCGCCGAGCAGCACGATCAGCATGAGCAGACTGACGTCGCGCGCCGGCATCCCGATGATGTCGGTGAGGAGGAACAGGAGCGTGACGTCGATGCTGCCGAGGAAGATCGCCTTTCCGAAATTGCCCGAGGCATAGCCGATGACGTGGCGGTCGTTCTTCAACTGGGCGATGGCGGAGCGGCGTTCTGGCATCGCGCCCATGATACGCTGCGACGATGACAGTTTGATGTACGGCGCTATTGATACACCAGGGCGGTCGCCGCATGGATCGGCAGCAGTGCGGCGCCGAGCGCGATGGCGCTGCCGCCCAGCTTGGACACCCGCACCTGGCCGCGCGCCCGGTATTCGGGCCAGCGCAGGGGCAGGGCGTTCAGGCGCGCCGCCAGGCGTGCCACGACCCATTCCGGCAGCGGGCTGGAAAATACGATGTCATCCGGGTCGAACCAGGCGATGGCACCGTTGACGAGGCCTTCCAGCTGGCCGGCGGCGCGCTCCAGCCATCCTTCGATGACGTCGGCGTAGCCGGCCGTGAGTTCGTCGAAGCGTGCCACCGACTCGATCGGGCAGCCGGCCGCGCGCAGCACCGACAGCAGGTCCAGCGTGCTCGGGCGCGGCGCGTCGCCAGGATACAGGCGCCCGATTTCGCCGGCGCCGCCGAACTCGCCCCTGACCAGGCGTCCTTCCTCGATGACGCCGGCACCGATGCCGTAGCCGAGCAGGATCAGGACGACGGTGGCCGCCTTGCCGGCCGTGCCGTCCAGGTAGTACTCGGCCAGTGCCGCTGCCTTGGCATCGTTTTCCAGCAGGACGGTCGTGCCCAAGGCTTCGTCGAGCAGGCGTCGCAGCGGGACGTCGCGCCATCCCGGCAGTTCCATGACGGTATGCCAGCGCTCGCCCATGCGGGTCATCGCCGGTCCCGGCACGCCGACACCGATGCCGAGGAAGCGCATGCCGAGCAGCCGGTGCTGCACCGAAAGGGCGTGGATGCGCTGCTCCAGGATGTCGGCAAACTCGGCCGGATCGGGCGCGCCGACCTGCTCGCTGGTGAGGGCAATGACGCCGCCGGCAAAATCGACGAGCGCGATCTCGAGCACACCCTTGTGCACCGTCGCACCGGCCGCGAATCCACCCGTGGCGGCAATCCCCAGGGGAACGGTAGGGCGGCCCCGCGCCGGCGCGTCGGCTGCGGCCCGTTCCTCGACCAGCCCCAGGCTGATCAGGTTGTGCGACAGCTTGGTCAGTGCCGAATTGCTGACCTGGAGCGACAGCGCCAGTTCGGTACGCGGCATCGCGCCCTTCGTGCGCAGATGCCAGAGCAGGCGTTTTTCTTCCGACAGCAGGTGCAGGCGCGCAGCCTTCATCCCCGCCTCCCCGATTATGACAAGAATATTAATCTATTTATTTTACAAGTAATAAATAAAGCGGTCAAAATTCCTGCTTATCCTGTGCCTCGATATCGAACCCACAAACCAGGAGTCAAGATGATCAGGAAGAAAACCACAATCGCCGTCGGCTGTGCACTGGCCGCGCTGGCGTGCCCGGCGTTTGCGCAGGAGAATCCGCCGACGGCCCAGGCCGCGGGCGCCGGCACCGAGGGCGGCGATGCCCAGGTCGTCGTCGTGACCGGCTCGGCGCGTCCACAGCGCCGTTTCGACGTATCGTATGCCGTGAACGCGCTGTCGCAAAGCGATATCCAGAAGCTGGCGCCGCAGAACATGGCGGACCTGCTCGGCAAGATGCCGGGCATCCAGGTCGAGGCCACCGGCGGCGAAGTGCAGAACGTCACGCGGGTGCGCGGCATTCCGACCGACGACGGCTACGCGCTGTTCCAGCAGGACGGCTTGCCGCTGATGACCGAAATCAATGGCTTCTTCTTCCGCGGCGACAGCATGAACCGCTATGACCTGATGACAAAGTCCATCGAAGTGGTGCGCGGCGGTCCGGCACCGATCTATGCCAGCCAGGCGGCCGCGATCGTCAACAGCACGACGGTGACCGGTACCGACAAGACCAAGGTCAAGGCCCAGGTCACGGTCGGCACGACCGGCCTGAAACGCCTCGACGCCTACCAGTCCGGCAAGATCGACGACCGCACCTTCTATGCGATCGGCGGCTTCGTGCGCAAAGACGACGGCCACCGCGACAACGGCTTCCCGAACGACCAGGGCGGCCAACTCCGCGCCAACATCAAGCGCGTGACGGAGGCGGGCACGTTCAAGGTCAGCGCCAACTACCTGAACGACCACAATGTCTTCTACCTGCCGATCCCGACCGCCGACCCGCGCAATCCGTCGGTGTCGCTCGACCCCTATATCGATTACTTCAAGGGCACGCTGAATTCGCCGGCGCTGCGCAACGTCCCGCAGAAATACCTGGACGGCACGGGGGCGCTGCAGACCGACCGGCGCGACCTGGCCAACGGCCGCCACCTGGAGTACGCCAACATCGGCCTGCAGTACGACGGCGACCTGGGCCCATGGCAGCTCTCGGTCAAGGGTGGCCTCACCAAGGGAAGCCTCGATTTCGACGCGTTCTATTCCACCTCGAACCCGGCCGACGCCCGCACCTTCGCCAACGGCTTCCTGGCTGCGGCGAAAACCGCCTTTGGTCCAGTGGACCACCTGGGCTACGCCTATGCGGGCACGAACGGCAGCCAGGCCTACGATCCGTCCGGCGCATCCGGCCTCGTCATGCAGGGACAGTACCGCGCGGCCGGCGCCGACTTCCGTTCGAACCAGGTCGACGTCAATGTCACCCGCAACTTCCAGACCGGCATGGGCAGCCACGACGTCAAGGCCGGGTTCTACGGCAGCGTCTATGGCACCACCAGCAAGTCGGTCTACAACGACATGCTGATCGAAGTGCAGAGCCGGCCGCGCACCCTCGACCTGGTCGCCTATGGCGCCAACGGCGCGGTGCTGGGATCGGTGACGGACAACGGCGTACTGCGCTACACGACGACGCTGAACCAGGGCGACGTGCATGCGCGCATGGGCGCGCTCTACCTGAACGACACCTGGGACCTGACCGAGCGCCTGCGCCTGGACGCCGGCGTGCGCACCGAGCGCTATCGCTACGAGGGCTACGCGCTGCTGACCCGCCAGGCCAACCTGGGCGATGCCGCCACGCTTGCCGACGACACCACGCGCGCGTTCACGGGCCAGCGCCAGGCGCATGTTTACACGCCGCACACGACCAACTGGACGCTGGGCGCCAACTACGACTTCAGTCCGCGCCTGGGCGGCTACGCGCGCATCTCGCACCTCGAAGTGCCGCCGACGATGAACGTGGCATCGACGGTCGATCCGCTGGTGCTGACCACCAAGGCCGACCAGTACGAAGCGGGCTTCAAGGCGACCTTCGGCCGCTCCTACCTGTACGTCACCGGCTTCTATACCGAGTTCAATCCGCTGAATGCCTCGTTCGCCGCCTTCAACCCGGTCACGGGCCGCAACGACCAGACCGTCCCGTTCTTCGGCAAGGCCGTCGTGCGCGGCGCCGAGGCGGACGGTGCCTGGTACGTCACCGACCGCTTCGCGGTGCACGCCTCGCTGACGCTGCAGGATCCGCAATACCGCAACTTCGTCAGCGCCACCGGCGCCGATCCGTCCAAGGTGGTCGGCAACCAGATCATCCGCGAGCCCAAGGTGTTCGGCAATGTCCGCCCGAGCTACAGCTTCAGCGCCGCCGGCAACCAGGTCGACGTCTACGGCAGCTATGCCTACACCGGCAAGCGCTACGTCGACTTCTTCATGGCGACCGAACTGCCGGCGTACCACTCGCTGGGCGCCGGGATCACGGTCACGCGCGGCGACTGGCAATTCCAGCTCACCGGCGACAACCTGACGAATGCCAAAGGTCTTACCGAAGGCAATACCCGCACCGATACGCTGGCGGGACAGGGCAGCAGCACGGCCATCTACGGCCGTCCGGTGTTCGGCCGCAGCGGCCGCTTCTCGATCAGCAAGGCATGGTGATTCGATGTTCAAACGACTCCTGACCACGGCCGCACTGGCCACGGCGCTTCCCCTGCAGGCCGCGCCGGCCGTCGACCAGCAATGGGCGCTGATGGCCACGCGCATGTTCCCCTTCGTCGCCAGCGTCAAGGCCGGCGCCGGCCAGCCGTCCGCGGCGCTGGCAAGCGTGCTGGACGCGCGCAGGAAACGCATCGACGCCTGCTCGCTGGCACCCAAGTGCCTGTTCCTGGCCGCGACCTGGACCGACGCTGAAATGGACGCGGTGGCGGCCGCCGTGCCGCCGTCGGCCAATCGACCGGCGCTCGCCGACGACGGCATCCGGGCCCAGGTGGTGCGCGAACTGCGCGGCCTGAACGCGGTGCTCCAGACCTACGGCTTCGGCACCCAGGCGCGCTACCCGATGATCGACGGTCCGGTGGAGCAGACCGGCGGCGCCGACTTCAAGGCGCTGGTGGCGGACGCCATCTGGCTGGCCGACGCCGGCAAGAACGATCCGGCCGTGCGCCTGGACCCGAGCCTCGCGCTGGCGATCGCGCTGGTCGACGCCAGCGAGCGCCACGACGCCGTGGCCTTCGAGCCGCTCGACGCAGCCCACAACGCGGCCCCGTTCGCGCTCGCGCGCACGCTCGATTGGAAGCGCTACCGCTACAGCGCGATCATCATCCCGGGCGTGGGGCCGGAGAATCCGACCATCTCCTTGAGCGCGCGCGGCAAACTGCACCTGCAGCTGGCGGCGCGCCGCTTCGCGCAGGGCGACGTCGCCTTCATCATCACCAGCGGCGCGGCCGTGCATCCCAAGGGGTCGCATTTCGTGGAAGCGGTGGAGATGCGCAAGGCGCTGGTCGAACGCTACGGCATCCCGGCCGAGCGCATCGTCATCGAACCCTACGCGCGCCACACGACGACCAACCTGCGCAATGCCACGCGCCGCCTGCACGCGATGGGGGCGCCGCTCGACAAGCCGACGCTGATTGTCGCCAATGCCGACCAGAGCCGCTACATCACGAGCCCGGAGTTCGCGGCGCGCAATCCGGCGGAGCTGGGCTACGACCCCGGAACGGTCGGGACGCGGCTGTCGCCGTACGAGGTGGAGTTCACGCCGTCGCTGCGTTCGCTGCGTGTCGATCCGTGGGATCCGCTCGATCCCTGACGCAGCCTGCGGCCGGGTGCTTCATCGCGCGACGCCGTAGCGTCGCTTGCACGCTTCGACCCCCGCGCCGTAGTCGACGATGGGCGCCGGGTAGTCGGGAATCGGCTGGCCCCGGCGCGCCGGCTCGTGCAGATGGCGGGGTTCGATGCCGGCCAGCCTGGGCAGCCAGTGCTTGATGTAGGTCGCGTCCGGATCGTAGGTCTTCGACTGCGATGACGGGTTGAAGATCCGGTAGGGGGGCTGGGCATCGGCGCCTGTCGACGCCACCCATTGCCAGTTGCCGTTGTTGTTGGCGTGGTCGTAGTCGTTCAGCTTCAGGGCGAAATAGGCTTCGCCCTGGCGCCAGTCGACGCCCAGGATCTTGACCAGGAACGAGCCGGCGATCAGGCGCGCCCGGTTGTGCATGGCGCCGGTGCTGTTCAATTGCGTCATCGCCGCGTCCACGATCGGGTAGCCCGTGGCCGCGTTCTTCCATGCGTCGAGGAGGCGCTCGCCGGCCTCGCCCCCGACCCAGTCGAGCCGCGCGTACTTTTGCAGGTAAGGGCCGTTGGCGACGCGCGGCACGTGGTACATCAGCTGGGCGAAAAACTCGCGCCAGCAGACTTCGCGGATCCAGCCGGCCAGGCTGGCATCCTGCACATCCTTGCGCTTGCCCAGTTCGCGGAAGATTTCCCGGATCGAGAGGGTGCCGAAGCGCAGATGGATATCCAGGCCGGAAGTGGCCGGCAGCGCCATCACATTGCGCAATGCCATGTAATCGTCGACCTTGCCGACGAACTCGTCCAATACCCGGCGCCCACCACGCGTGCCGGGGTACAGGCTCAGGCTCTCCAAATCGACTTCGTCAAAGCCGAGCTGCGCGAGTGGAATGTTGGACGGACCCGGCACGCTGGCATCCAGACGGCGCTTGAAAGGGGCAGGGTCGTAATCGCCCAGTATCCGCTGATCGCGGCCCAGTTCGCGCAGCCACGCATTGTAGTAGGGTGTGAAGCGCGTGTAGGGCGTGCCGGACTGGCTGAGCACCTCCTCCTTGTGCAGCAAGACCTGGTCTTTGGATAACAGCAATGCGCGGCCGTCATCCGCGAGCGCTTGCGCGATCGCCTCGTCGCGCCGGCGCGCGGCAGGTTCGTAATCGTCGTTCGCAAACACGCGCTCGGCGCCGATGCGCTGCGCGAATTCCGGGATAACGCGCCGTGGATCACCTTCCAGCGTGAGCAGTTTGCCGCCGAGGGCGGCAATGTTCGCGGCCGCCTCGCCGATGCTGGCGTGGATGAAGGCCACGCGCCTGTCCTGGCGCGGCAAGTCGTCGAGAATGGTGCGGTCGTAGACGAAGACGCAGACCACCTGGTCGGAAGTCGAGAGTGCCGCGTGCAAGGCCACGTTGTCGTGCGCCCGCAAGTCGCGCCGCATCCAGAAGATCGATCGTCGGTGGTTCATGACTCGTGGGTCCGCTTGTTGGTGTATGTGCATTCTAACAACCACCGGTAAGGCTGGCGCACTGCTGAGCAGGGCCGGCACCGTGCTCGCCACGCTGCATCGACATCCATCTCGAGCAGGGTCGTTGCTCAATTTCGACAAAAGATCATTTATTGCCACTTGGTAATAATAATGGATCGGAAATTCGGTTAGTCTAGATTTGCAGGGCCGGCCTGCTGCTGGCACCCGTTGTCGCGTTCGACGGTCGAACGCATCGATCACTTCGCTTCCCCGTAGAGCACGACATATCATCAAAAATGACAAATAAACTGACAATTCGCGCGCGCCTGGTCGCGACGATGGCCTTGCTCGGCCTGATCATCCTCGCCTTCGGTGTGCTGTCCATGTTCGGCATGCGTGCACTGCAAACGTCGCTGGACGATGTGTATTCGAACCAGCTGATGTCCAGCATCGCGATCAATAATTCCAAGAACTTTCTAGCGCGAACACGCTTCGCGATCGATCGCGCCGCCCTGAATCCGCACGCCGCCGACGTCGCGGCCACACTCGAGCGGGCCCACGGCTTTCTCGTCGAGTCCGACAAGGCCTGGGCGGCCTACATGGCGCTGCCGCAGGACGACGAAGAGCAGCGGCTGGCACAAATCGTGGTCGCGAAGCGCGCGGTCTACATCAACCAGGGCTTGCAGAAATTCGCCGACGCCGTGGCGCGCGGCGAACCGCAGGCGATCGATGCGATAAGCCGGGGCCTTGTCGGCGTGTTCGGAGCGTACAACGATGCCTCCAACACGCTGGATGACTACCAGATCAGGCAGGCCAAGAGCCAGTACGAGGACGGCGAACAGCTTGCCCATCGTGGGCGTTTCATCGCGCTGGGCGGCATCGCGCTGGGCGCCGTGCTGATCGTGGCGGCGTCGCTGTCCCTGATCCGGGCCATCATGCGGCCGCTGGACCAGGCCCTTGCCCATTTCGATGCCATGGCGCGTGGCGACCTGTCGAACGTCGTCAGGATCGAGCGGCAGGACGAGCTGGGCAAACTGCTGGGGGGCTTGGCGACGATGCAGGACAAGCTGGCCGCGACCGTCGGCACCATGCGCGACAGCAGCGGCGCGATCGCGGGCGCCAGCAGCCAGATCGCCGCGGGCAACCTGAACCTGTCGCAGCGCACCGAGGAACAGGCCGGCAGCCTCGAGGAAACAGCGTCCTCGCTGGAGGAACTGACGGCGACGGTGCGCCACAATGTCGACAACGCGCGCCAGGCCAGCCAGCTCGCGCTGGACGCGTCGAGCGTGGCCGTGCGCGGCGGGCAGATCGTGGAGAAAGTGGTCGACACCATGGGTGCCATCAGCGCTTCTTCGCGCCAGATCGTGGAGATCATCAGTGTCATCGACGGCATTGCGTTCCAGACCAATATCCTGGCGCTGAATGCCGCGGTGGAAGCCGCCCGCGCCGGCGAGCAGGGACGCGGATTTGCGGTGGTCGCCGGCGAGGTGCGCAGCCTGGCGCAACGGTCGGCCGCCGCCGCCAAGGAAATCAAGACCCTGATCACGACATCGGTGGCGAATGTCGAGGTCGGCTCAAGCCTGGTGGTGCAGGCCGGCAGTACGATGCAGGATATCGTGGCGAGCGTGGGTCGTGTCACGACCATCATGACCGACATCACAGCTGCGAGCGAGGAACAGTGCGCCGGCATCGAGCAGATCAACCAGGCGGTCGTGCATATGGACCAGGTGACGCAGCAGAACGCGGCGCTGGTGGAAGAAGCCGCCGCGGCTGCCGCCGCGCTGCGCGAGGAGGGCGACCACTTGCTGGGTGCGGTATCCGTGTTCCGGATCGACACCCGTGCACCCGCGCGGCAGCCGACATCGACCGCGGGTGGGCGGACAGCGCCGCTGGCGCTTGCCGTCCACTGAGGCTAGGACTCTTTCGACGCCCACTCCTTCACCTTCTTGCGCATTTCCCGTTCCTGGCGCTCGAGCCGGTGCTGGTCCTGCTGCATGGTGCGCCACAGTGACCACACCATCAGCAGGATGACCAGCGCAAACGGCAAGGCAAACACGATGGTGGCCGTTTGCACGCCCTTGAGTCCACCGGCCAGCAGCATGCTGATCGCGATCCCCGCCACCAGCAGGCCCCAGACGATCTTCACCCGCGGAGCAGGGTTCGGATTGCCGCCGGAACTCATCATGCCCAGCACCAGCACCGCCGAGTCGCCCGAGGTGACAAAGAAGACCAGCACCAGCACGGTCGCCACTACTGACATGACGATTCCGAATGGCAATGCGTTGAACAGGGTGAACAGCGCGGTCGACGCGTCGGCCTTCACCGCTTCACTGAGCGGCACGTGCTGCCAGATTTCCATGTACAGCGCGGTGCCGCCGAAGATCGAAAACCACACGAAGCCGGCCAGCGACGGTGCCACCACGGTGCCGATGATGAATTCGCGGATGGTGCGTCCGCGCGACACGCGCGCGATGAACAGGCCGACGAAAGGCGACCACGCAATCCACCAGGCCCAGTAGAAGACGGTCCAGGCGCCGACCCAGTTACTGTCGCGGAAAGGCGTGGCACGCAGGCTCATGCGCACCAGTTCGCTGAGGTAGCTGCCGAGCGTGGTACCGAAGGTGTCGACGATGGCAACGGTGGGCCCGACCAGGAACACGGCCAGTGCGAGCAGGAGCGCCAGCACCATGTTGAAGTTCGACAAATACTTGATGCCGCGGTCGACGCCGCTCACGGCCGAGGTCACGAACAGCAAGGTGGTGACGACGATGATCGCGACTTGCGCCATCGGCGTTGTCGCGATCCCGAACACGGCCGAGAGGCCACTGTTGATCTGCAGCGCGCCCATCCCCAGGGAAGCGGCCACGCCAAAGGCGGTGGCGACCGTCGCCAGGCCGTTGAAGGTGCCGGCAAGGCGGCGCAGTGGTGCCCAGGGCAGGGCGCGGATCGACTCGCTGATCAGCGCGGCGCGGCCATGGCGGTACTGGAAGTAGGCGATCGCCAGCGCCACGATGCTGTAGACCGCCCACGGATGCAGGCCCCAGTGGAAAAAGGCGTAGCGCATCGCCGCGCCGGCGGCCTCGGGCGTGGCGGCGGTCAGGCCCGGCGGGGCCGTGGTGAAATGCGAGATCGGTTCGGCCACGCCCCAGAACACCAGGCCGATGCCCATGCCGGCCGCGAACAGCATCGAGAACCAGGTCGCATTCGAAAACTCGGGTTCTTCATCGTCCTCGCCCAGCTTCAGGTTGCCGTAGCGGCTGAACGCGAGAAAGCCGGCGAAGAGTACCAGGCCAAGCACCAGCCACAAATAGAACCAGCCGAAATTGCGGGTGATGGCGGCCAGCAGCATGTCGAACAGGCCTGCCATACTCGCCGGGGAAAAGATGCCCCATAGGACGATCAGGAAAATGAAGCCTGTCGTAAGAATTAATTGCATGCGAACGTAGACATGGAGTCTTTACAAAAAGTCATCTCATCCTACCCGCTTTGCGGCGCCTTGTCAGGCGTGGCGCGGCAAGCGTGTCCGCCCCTGCCCGCCACGCCTCCGCCTTACACCGGTGAGCGACCGGCGCACCGGCGCGCAACCGCTTGCGTGACGCGCACCAGGTCGTCCAGTTGCAGCGGCTTGGTGATGTGCTCGTCAAATTGCGCCGCGCTGGTCAGGTGGCGGTCCTCTTCACGGCCCAGTCCGGTGAGTGCGATCAGCGGCAGTTCGCGCCCGCGTGGCGTGGCGCGGATGCGCAGTGCGACTTGCACGCCGCTGATGTCGGGCAGGCCGAGATCCAGGAAGGCCATGTCGATCCGGTGGTCGGCGGCGCGTGCGACCGCATCGACGCCATTGAATGCCAGCACCGCCGTATGGCCCAGTGCTTCGAGCAGCAGGGCCAGCGTGCTGGCGCCATCGACGTTGTCGTCGACCACCAGCACCGTCAGCGGCGCCTGCACGACCGCCGGCGCCTCCGGGACGGCGAGCGGCAGCGCGGCGGGCTGCGCCGCCAGCGGCAACACGACCGTGAAACAGCTGCCTCTGCCGGCTCCTTCGCTCGACACCGTCACACACCCGCCATGCAGTTCGACCAGCTGCTTGACCAGACTGAGGCCGATACCCAGGCCACCCTGGGCATGGATGCCTGTCGCATGGACCTGGACGAACAGTTCGAAAATGTCGTCGACCACCGACGCGGGCAGCCCGATGCCTTGGTCGCGTACATGCACGACGACCTTGTCGCCGTCGACGCCGGCGTCGATGGCCACGGGTGCGCCGGGTGGTGAATACTTGGACGCATTCGCCAGCAGGTTGTTGAAGATCTGCGTCAGGCGCAGCAGATCGCCGCTCACCCAGAGCGGTGTCGGCGGCAAACGGTAAGCGACCGGCTGCTGCTTCTGCTCGAATAAAGGGCGCGCGCTTTCCAGGGCGTGGTCGATCACGGTCTGGATGGTGACGGGCTTGCGTTCGATGTCCAGCTTGCCGGCGCTGATGCGGCCGACCTCCATCAAATCGTTCACCAGTCCGGCCAATTGCGCCACCTGGCGCTCGATGATCTCGCGCGCCTTGTCGCGCACCTGGCGGTCGGTGGAAAAACGGATCAGGTGCGCCGCCGACGAGATCGGCGCCAGCGGGCCGCGCAGTTCATGGGCCAAGGTCGCCAGGTATTCATTCTTGCGGCGGTCCGCCTGCCGCAGCGCCGCACCGTCTTCGCGCACCTGGCGGGCGTCGCGTTCGCGCTCGGTGTGGTCGCTTGCCACCGTCAGCACGGACTCGACCCTGCCCTCGGGGTCGAACGAGGGCAGGGCGCGCGTGATGAAGAAATGGCCGCTGCCGTGCTGGTCGACCAGCGTGAAGTCGAATTCGCGTGGCGCGCCGTCGCGCATGACACTCTCCAGCACGGCGCTCCAGCGCGCGGCGACGTCGGCCGGCAGCTTGAAATCGCCGCACGACTTGCCGATATAGGATTCGGGTGCTTGTCCCGTCAATTCCATGATGCGCGACGACATGAATACACAGCGGCAGTCGCGGTCGAAACGGCAGATGATGTCCGGCAGGTGCATCGCGATGGCAGCCAGCTCGCGCTCGCGCTGGCGCGTCGCGTTCTGGGCGATGGTGGTCTCGGTGACGTCGATCACGGCGCCATTGACGCCGGCGGCGCGGCCATTGCCATCGGTATCGACCCGCCCGCTACCGCGTACATAGCGGATCGAGCCATCGTCGAGCCGCAGGCGGAAGCGCATCGCATAGTCGGCGCGGTCGCGCAAGGCGGTCTTGATCGTCGCATCGACCTCCGCCAGGTCGTCGGGATGCACGCGCTGCCGAAACATCGCATGGGTGACCGGCGTGCCGGCGGGCCAGTCGAAGATGACGTAATGGCGCTGCGACCAGCGCACCGAATCGCGCGCCAGGTCCCAGAAGAAGACGCCGATGTCCGCGGATTCGATGACATGCTTGAAGGCGTCCAGGCGGCTCGCCAGGCCGGCGCGGCGCTCGGCCGCGCTGGTGGACGAAGGCGTGGCCGGCGTGCGACGCCGCCGGATGATCGATAGCAACCAGGCCGCGCCCGCGCCGGCCGCGAATCCAAGGACTGGCCCTGCCACCTCTGCCCATTGCATACGCTTATCCTTCGAAAGTGCTTGTCCAGGGTTCCGGGAACATCGACCTCACTGCAATGGATACACCGCACGCGTCCTCGCGGCAAAACGCGCACCGCGTGCGGCACTGGCGTCCACGCCCAGGCTGCCGCCGAGGGCGTGCACGATCGATCGGGACAGCGCCAGGCCCAATCCCATGCCGGGCGTGGCCGCGCGCGCTTGCGCGCCGCGATAGAACCGATCGAAGATATGCGGAAGATCTTCCGGCGCGATACCGGGGCCCTGGTCGTCCACCACGAGCATCACATCGTCGCCGGCCTTGTAGACAGTGACCTCGACCTCGCTTCCGGGCGGAGAAAACTTGATCGCATTGTCCAGCAGGTTGGTCAGGACCAGGGCAAGTGCCGGATGCACGCCGGCGCCGCCTGCGCTGCCCATGATGTCCAAGCGGATGCGCATGCCGCGATCTTGTGCAGCCGGCTGGAGGCGGCCGACGACGGCCTGCGCCATCATGGCGACCGGCAGCGTATCGGCACCGCCTTCCTGCGTACCGGCGTCGATGCGTGCGAGCGTCAGCAGCTGGTCGACGAGGCCGGACAGGCGCAGCACCTCTTCCAGGCAGGATCGCAGGGCCTCGGCATAGTATTCCTCGCTGCGCGGCCGGCGCAGGGTCACCTCGATTTCCATGCGCAGGCGCGACAACGGCGTGCGCAGCTCGTGCGAGGCATCCGCGGTAAAGCGGCGCTGGACCATGAAGGCCGATTCCAGCCGGCTCAGCATCGCATTCAGTGTGTCGACCAGCTTGCCGATTTCGTCGTCCGTGCCCTGGTGGGGAAGGCGTTCATGGAGGCTGGCGTCGCCGATCAGGCGCGCCCGGCTGACCAGGCCGTCGATGGCACGCAAGATGTCGCGCGTCAGCAGCAGACCGGCGCCGCTCACCGCAAGCATCAAGGCAGCCGCCATTGCGGCGAATAGCAGCCCTGCCGCTTGCAGGGTGTGGTCGACGTCGTCCAGCGAGCCCGCCACCTGCACGGCAAGCGTACGGCCATCGATGACCGTGGGCAGCGATACCATGCGCAGGGGTTCTTCGCCGGCGTGCGGCAAGGTGTCGAACACGGTCTCGCCGGCCGCGAGACGGGCCTGGAGTGCCGTTTGCAAGGGCAGGGTCCCATTCGCCAGGTTGCTGCTGCGTGCGAGCACCCGGCCTTGCAGGTCGACGATCTGGATGAGGCGATCGAGCCGCGTCAGGGACGGCACGTTGCCCGAAGGCGTGTCGTGTACCCGCACGGGCGTGCCGTGGGTGGCGACCAGGATGCCGGCTTCGGCTTCGGCCAAGGCAAGCAAGGCACCATCGAGCTGGCCATGAAGGGAGCGCGACAGTTGCCACCAGCCCGCCAGCGCCGCGCAACCGACGATGATCAGGACCGCGCCCGCATGGCCCAGCACCAGCCTGCCGCGCAGGCTAAACACAGGCCGACCCGCCGAGCCGGAATCCCTGTCCCCGTACCGTTTCGACCAGGACGCTGCTGTCGGCGCAATGGAACTTGCGGCGCAGGTTCTTGATATGGACGTCGATCAGGTTATCGATCGCGATCAGGTCGACGTGCCAGACCTGCTCGGCCAGTTCGCGCCTGCTGACCACGTGGCCAGGCCGTGCGTCCAGCAGGATCAGGATCGCGTATTCCTTCGGCGTCAGCGACAGTTGCCGGTTTTCGCACGTGACCTTGTGCGTCAAGGGATCGATCGCCAGGTCGCCGATGAAGCGGCGCTGCAGCGCGGGCAGCGCCGCCCGCCGCAGCAGGGCACGCACGCGTGCCAGCAATTCATCGAATTCGAACGGCTTGACCAGGTAATCGTCGGCGCCGCTGTCGAGTCCTTCGACACGATCCTGCAGGCCGTCGCGCGCCGTCAGCATGAGCACCGGCAGCCGTATCCCGCGCTGGCGCCATGCGCGACACAGTGCGGCGCCGCTCTGTCCGGGCAGCATCCAGTCGAGGATGGCGATGGCATGGCCGTCGCCTGCCAATGGCGCGGCTTGTTCCGCCGATGCCGCCACGGTGACCGCGTAGCCGTCCTCCTCGAGACCGCGCGCCAGCAGGCGCGCCGCTTTCGGATCATCTTCCACCAGCAGTATTTTCATGGCTCATCCTCGCTTCGCCCGGAGTATAGCAGCGGCCACGTGCGGGTTTCCTGAAGAAGAATTCATGATCCCCGGCGGGCGAAGTGCCTACCATGCCGGGCATCGGATATACCGGAGTGGATGTGGTCATGAATACGAAAATCTTGCGCCACCGGCGGCGGCGCCGGCTGGTCGCGATCGGCGGCGCCTGCATGGCGGCGCTGTGCGCCTGGCGCTGGGGCCTGCTGCATGCCGAGGAAACGCAGTCGCCCGCGCCCCAGCCGGCGCTGCGCCGCGAAGGCACGCAGCTCGTCGTAGGGCCGGAGTCGCCGCTGCGCGCGGCGCTGGCCGTGGCCGCCGTGGCGGAAGAACGGATCGATGCCCGCTTCACGCTGCCGGCGGTCGTCGAAGCCGATCCGGCACGGGTCGTCAAGGTGACGACCCCGGCGCCCGGCCGCATCGTCACCCTCGACAAGCGGCTCGGCGACGTGGTCAAGGCGGGCGATGTCCTGTTCACCATCGACGCGGCGGACCTGGCGCAGGCCAGGGCCGACGACGCCAAGGCACGCGCCGCGCTGGACCTGGCGCGCAGCAATCTGGCGCGCCAGCGTACGCTGGCCGGTGCCGACATCGCGGCCACCCGCGACCTCGAACAGGCCCGTGGCGACTACGAGCAGGCCGACAGCGAGGCCGCCCGCACCGCGGCGCGCCTTGCCCAGCTCGGCGCGCGCGGCGCCGCGCCCGGGCGCGCGCTGGCGGTACGGTCGCCGATCGGCGGCCGCGTCGTCGAACTCGCCGCCGGGGCCGGCGGTTACTGGAACGATGCGACCGCGGCGCTGATGGTGGTGGCGGACACCTCCCGCGTCGACGTCACCGCCAACGCCAGGGAGCAGGATCTTGCGCACATCTACGAAGGACAGCGGGTAGCGGTGCGTGGCGCCGGCTTCGGTGACGTGACGGATGCCCGCGTGGCCACCCTGGGCTGGGCGCTCGATCCGGACACGCGCACGCTCAAGGTACGCCTGCCGGTCGCGAACCGCGACGGACGGCTGCGCCCCGGCATGTTCGCGCAGGCCGATTTCGCCGAACGGCCGCGCCGCGGCATCATGCTGCCCCTGGCGGCGGTGGTACAGGACGGTTTCGCCAGCCGGGCTTTCGTCGAGGTCGCGCCGTGGCGCTTCGAAGCGCGCGCCCTGCACCTGGGCACCCAGGTCGGCGAACGTATCGAGGTCACGGCCGGCCTGCGCGCCGGCGAGCGCGTGGTGGTCAGGAACGGGGTGCTGTTGAATGATTGAGCGCATCGTCACGCTGTGCTTCCACAAGCGTGGGCTGGTCGGCTGCCTGTTCATGCTGATCGCCGCGTATGGCGCATGGTGCTGGACCCAGTTGCCGCTCGAGGCCTATCCCGACATCGCGGATACGACCTCGCAGGTGGTCACGCAAGTCAACGGGCTGGCGGCCGAGGAGGTCGAGCAGCAGATCACGATCCCCCTGGAACGCGAGATCATGGGCACCCCCGGGATGCAGGTGATGCGCTCCAAATCCACTTTCGGACTATCCCTGATCACGGTCGTCTTCAAGGACGGGATGGAGGATTACTGGTCGCGCCAGCGCCTGCAGGAGCGTATCGCCGCCGTCAGCCTGCCGTACGGCGCCCAGCCCGGCCTCGATCCGCTGACGTCGCCGATTGGTGAAATCTACCGCTATACGCTGGAGTCGCCGACGCGCAGCCTGCGCGAACTGTCCGAGCTGCAGCGCTGGAAAGTGATCCCGCGCCTGAAGCAGGCGGCCGGCGTCGTCGACGTCAGCAACTTCGGCGGCATCACGACCCAGTTCCTGCTTGAACTGGATCCCGCCGCCCTGTCGAAGTACAAGCTGACGCTGGCGCAGGTCACGCAGGCGATCGCCGCCAACAACGCCAGCGCCGGCGGCAGTGTCATCGCCCGCGGGGAGCAGGGACTGGTCATCCGCGGGACCGGGCTGATCCGCGGCATGGACGATCTCGGCAACATCGTGGTGGCGCAGAAGGCGGGCGTCCCGGTCCTCCTCTCGGACCTGGGCCGGGTCACCCTGGGCAGCCAGGAGCGCCATGGCATCCTTGGCAAGGATCGGATACCGGATACGGTGTCCGGCATCGTCCTCCTGTTGAAGAACGAAAATCCATCCGAGGTCATCGCGCGCGTGCACGAGGCGGTGCGCGACCTGAACGACCATGTGCTGCCGAAGGACGTCAAGGTCGTACCCTACATGGACCGCAGCATGCTCGTGGACGCCACCGTCGGCACCGTCGGCAAGACGCTGGTCGAGGGAACGGTGCTGGTTTCCGTGGTCCTGGTCCTGTTCCTCGGCAGCCCGCGCGCGGCACTCATCGCCGCGACCGCCATTCCGGTGTCGCTGCTGTTCGCGTTCGCCATGATGCGTCAGTTCCACGTGCCGGCCAATCTTCTGTCTCTCGGGGCCATCGACTTCGGCATCATCGTGGATGGCGCGATCTTCGTGCTGGAAGCGATCCTGCAGCGGCGCGAAGCGCAGCCCGACGGTCCGCTTGCCGCCTCGGAGGCGCTGGGCGCGGCCTTGCAGGTGATGCGGCCGACCTTCTTCGGCATGCTGGTCATCATGATTGCCTACCTGCCGCTGTTCGCGTTCCAGCGGATCGAATACAAATTGTTCTCACCGATGGCCTTCGCCGTGGCCTTCGCGCTGCTGGGCGCGCTGTCGATGACGCTCATGCTGATTCCCGGCATGGCGTACGCGGCATTCCGCTCGCCCCGCAAGATCTTTCACAACCCCGTGCTGGCCTGGCTGATGCCACGCTACCAGGGGCTCCTGGAGCGCCTCGTTGGGCGTTCAGGAACCGTCCTGTCGCTGGTCGTCGCCACCTTCGCCGCCGTGGCGGTGCTGGGGGCCACGGTGGGCCGCGATTTCCTGCCCGTCCTCGATGAAGGATCGATCTGGCTGCAGGTGACCCTGCCGCCCGGGATCTCGCTGGACAAGGCGACGCAGATGGCGGACGCCTTGCGCGCCGCCACCCTGCGCGAACCGCAGGTGGCGCACGTGGTGACGCAGCTGGGACGCAATGACGACGGCACCGATCCGTTCACGCCGTCGCATATCGAATGCGCCGTCACCTTGCTGCCCTACGAGCGGTGGCCGTCCGGCATGCGCAAGCAGGACCTGATCGACCGGCTCGCGGCACGCTACCGCCGGCTGCCCGGCACCGACGTCGGATTTTCCCAGCCCATGATCGACGGCGTGCTCGACAAGCTGGCGGGCGCGCACAGCGACCTGGTGGTCAAGGTGTACGGCGACGACTTCCGCGCCACGCGCCGCCTGGCACGCGATGTCGAACGGCTGCTGCGCAAGGTGCCCGGGGCCCAGGATGTCATCGTCGACCAGGAGCCGCCGTTGGCGCAGGTGCGCGTCGAGGTCGACCGGGCGGCCAGCGCGCGCCTCGGGGTCAACGTCGCGGACGTGATGGCGCTGATCCAGACCGGTATCGGAGGAAGTCCCGTCGGCCAGGTCTACCTGGACGACCGTAACTACGACATCGCCGTGCGCTTTGCCGGGACCGCGCGCGCCGACCCGCAGGCGATCGCCGGGCTGCCGCTGTCGACGCCCGGCGGTGCCCAGGTGCCGCTGTCCCAGGTGGCGCGCGTCACGATTGCCGAAGGCGAAACGACGATCACGCGCGAAATGGGGCGGCGCCACCTGACGGTCCGTACCAACCTGCGCGGACGCGACCTGTCGTCGTTCCTGGCGGATGCGCAGGCGCGCATCGAGCGCGACATTCCCTACGACCACGCGCGCTACCATATCGCCTGGGGCGGCCAGTTCGAGAACCAGCAACGCGCGCAGGCGCGCCTGGCGGTGATCGTGCCCGCGGTCCTGGCCTTGATGTTCGTCTTGCTGTATTCGCAGTTCGGCAACTTGCGGCAGCCTGGTCTGATCCTGGTCGCCGTGCCCCTGTCCTTGCTGGGTGGCCTGGCCGCGCTGCACCTGCGCGGCATGACCCTGAACGTGTCGTCGGCGGTGGGCTTCATCGCCCTGTTCGGCGTGGCGGTATTGAACGCGGTCGTGATGATCTCCAACCTCAACCGTTGGCGCGCCCTGGCGCCCGATGACTTGCGGGGGGCCGTGATCCAGGGCGCGCGCGAGCGCGTGCGGCCGGTCCTGACGACGGCCACCGTGGCCGCGCTGGGCCTGGTGCCCGCCGCCCTGGCGCATGGCCTGGGCAGCGACGTGCAGCGGCCGCTGGCGACGGTGGTGGTGGGCGGCCTGGTGACGGCGACCATCCTGACCTTGCTGTTGCTGCCGGCACTGTACTACCTGGTCGAGGAATGGCACGGGCGGCGGCGCGCCGGCGCGCCGTCGTATGAAGGAGATCTCGCATGAAACCGGCTCGTTTGCTTGCGGCGTGTTCGATCGCCGGCCGTTTGATCTTGCCGGGCGTGCTGGCGGGCGCCCTCGGGGCTTGCGCGGTCGGGCCAGACTTTGTCGCGCCCGCCGCCCCGTCCGATACCGGCTATACCGCGCAGCCCTTGCCGGCGGCGGCGGTCGGCGGGCCCGGCCCGACCGGCACCGCCCAATACTGGGTGCCTGCGCAGACCGTCGAGCCGGACTGGTGGAAGGCTTTCGCCTCGCCCCGGCTGGATGCCTTGCTGGCCGCCGCACTTGCCGACAGTCCCGACCTCCAGTCGGCCGATGCCGCCTTGCGCGCGGCCGGCGAACTCGCGGCCGCACAGCGCGGCGCCTTTGCGCCGAGTGCGAGCCTGGAATTCCTGCCGACGCGGCAGCGGGTCGCGTCGACCCTGTCGAGTCCAACCGCCTCGGGTGCCAACCTGTATACATTGCACACGGCGCAGCTGAGTGTCGCCTACGCGCCCGACGTGTTCGGTGGGCAGCGCCGCCAGTCCGAGAGTGCGCAAGCCCAGGTCGACACGGCACGCTTGCAGCGCGCCGCCGCCCGCCTGACGCTGGCATCGAACCTTGTCAACGCGGTGATCAACCAGGCGGCACTCGAGGAACAGCTCGCGGCGGACCGCGCCATCGTACAGGCCGCGCAGGCCTGCCTCGACGCCATGCGCGCCGCGCGCCGCGCCGGGCAGGCGGGTGCGGCCGATGTGGCGGCACAGGAAGCGTTGCTGGCCCAGGCGCAGGCCGCGCTGCCGGCACTGGAGCGGCAGCTTGCCCAGCAGCGTGACCTGGTGGCCGCGCTGGCGGGGCGGACGCCGGCGACGGATCGGCTGCCGCGTCCGTCGCTGGACGACTTGCAGCTGCCAGCCAGGCTGCCGCTCACGCTGCCGGCGCGTCTCGTCGAACAGCGGCCCGACATCCAGGCCGCGCAGGCGCAAATGCGTGCCGCGTCGGCGCAAATCGGTATCGCCCAGGCGGCGCGCTTGCCGAATATCGCCTTGAGTGCGGCCATCGGCAGCGCCGCGCTGACGCCGGGCACGCTGTTCCAGTCGGGGGGCGGTTTCTGGAGCATCGGCGCCGACCTGGTGCAGCCGCTGTTCCAGGGCGGCGCACTACGGCATCGCCAGCGCGCGGCCGAGGCATCCTACGAGGAGGCGGCCGCGCAGTATCGGCTGGTCGTGCTGGGCGCATTCCAGAACGTCGCCGATGTGCTGTACGCGATCGACGCCGACGCGCGCGGCCTGCAGGCCGCCCTGGCGGCGCAGCAGGCCACGCAGCGTGCACTCGCGATCGCGCAGGCGCAATGGCGGGCCGGCCAGCTGGGGCATCCGGCGGTATGGCAGGCCGAGCAAGCCTGGCAGCAGGCGCGGGTGGCGCTGATCCAGGCGCGCGCCAGCCGCTTGAGCGATACCGTCGCGTTGTTCCAGGCGCTGGGCGGCGGCGCGGTGGCCGCGCCATGAGGACACTCGCTGCTTGCATGTGCGCGGCTTGCCTGGCAAGCGCTTGCGCCGATGTCGGCGATGCACGCTATCCGCAGCGGGACGGGTGGCGCGTTGGCATTGTCGAGTCGATGGCGCCCGCCGGCAGCACGCCGGGCAACGGCTGCGGCGAGGCAGCCCCGCTCGACCAGGCCGTCTACGTCCGCTACTACGCGGGCATGCGGCCGCGGCGCACCGTCGTTGCGATCGTGCCCGGAACCGACTGGCCTGCCGGACAGCGCCTGTACTTCAACCTGCGCGACTGCCGGCGCCAGGGCATTGCCATCCCGGACGCGGGTCGGCGCATTCAGCTTGCCAGCGGCGAGTCGGCCCAGTGATGCAACAAGGTGCCCGGGTCATCATAGATTGCCGCCGCATCGGAAAAGGCCGCATCGTCCCAGTAGCCGCCGCAACGCAGTGCGATGCCCCGGACCCCGGCCGCCTTGGCAGCGGCGATGTCGTAAGGCGTGTCGCCGATCATCACGGCCTCCGCCGGTTGCACGCCGGCCTTGCGCAAGGCAACTTCGATGATGTCACCGTCGGGTTTGGAGTCCTGCAGTTCATCGGAAGAGACCGCCGTATGGAGCAGATCGTCCACCTTGGCCTGCGCGAGCAACGCAGGCAGCTCTTCTCCACTGGATGAGGCGATCACCAGGCGCAGGCCCGCGGATCGCATGCGTTCGACCAGCAGTCTTGCGCCCGGTGTGGGCTTCAAGTTCGGGACAAAGCTGTTCAGTAATAACTGCGTACGCTCGGTTGTGATCTGTTTCGCGAGGGGCGAGTCCGACTCGATGCCGAGCAGCTCGGCGAACACCTTGTCGGATCCCTTCCCGATCAAGCGCCTTATCTGCTCGTAATCGACGGCGTGGCCGTGGCGTGCCAGGGTTTGCACCCATGCTTGCGTATGCGCATCATTGCTATCGATCAGCGTGCCGTCGATGTCAAAAAATACAGCTTTCAATCCAGTCTTGTTCGTCATTTAATTTAATTAAGGGGCATCTTCACTGTTGATGTTGGTAGCGACTGTTCAGCCCGAGGAACAAAATTCATGGCTCTATACCGCTGACATGCCCGGGCCGCAGCACTCTCCGCCATAGTGTGCTCCAGCTCGCGCGGTCCTGTCGCGTTATTGAGAAGACCGGCAGACTACACGGGGCCGTCCTGTGCCCGCCGGAGCGGCGTACGGTTCTTGCCGGCCGAGACCGAAATTGACGAATTCCGATGAAAAGATGCGAGATTGTCATGAATTGTTGCGTAGTAAATACATAAATCTCTCCTGCATCATTATTTCTTTATGGAAATTTGATCATTGCTCGACCGACTATCGACGCTCATGGATACTGAACACGTTTCCAATATCCACACCGATCATGGTCCATGTTGCCCCGTATCCCAAGCTGGTCGCTGCGCTCTCCCTGATGTTGTGTGGCTTGGCACATGCCGCAGGAGATGACACGATTTCCACCGATCGCCCGGATTTCGTCGAGTCCAGCCAGGTCGTCGGCAGGGGCCGGATCCAGCTCGAAACCAGCGTCCAGTGGGACCGCCAGCGCGATGGCACCAGCCGCGAGCGCTCACTCAGCACCCCGACACTGCTGCGCATCGGCATGGGCGACAGCACCGAGCTGCGCATCGAAACCGATGGCCGCACCGTCGTCCATGACGACGCCGCCTCGAGCGCCGCGCGTACGAGCACTGCCGGTTATGCGGATACCGCGATCGGCGTCAAATGGCATCTCGCGGATCAACAGGATCGGCAAGCGTCACTCGGAGTACTGCTGCATGCCGAGTTGCCCAGCGGTAGCCGCGCGCTGCGCGGCCATGGTGTGCGGCCGTCACTGCGCCTTGCCGCCGAATGGGACCTGCCGCAGGACTTTTCCTTCGGCATCATGCCGGGCATTGCCGTCGACCGGGATGACGCGGACAAACGTCACGGTTACGGCATCCTGGCCGCAACCCTGGGCAAGGAGTTCGGCGAGCGCGTGCGCGGTTTCGTCGAGCTGGCGGCGCCGCAGATCGCGCGCGCGTCGTCCGGTGGCACCCAGGCCAGCGTCGACACCGGCCTGACTTACCTGATCGAGAAGAATATCCAGGCCGACGTCCTGCTGATGCATGGCCTGAACCGCCGCACGCCCGACACGAGCGTGGCCATCGGCCTGTCGGTACGCATGTAACAGCAACAGAGAGCGACATGAAGAGCATGACTATCAAATTGCGCCTGCTGGCGTCCAACCTGGGTGCAATCACCTTCGTGGTCCTGGTCGGCGCAATCGGCTACCTGAGCGTCGGTGAGCTCGATGCGGCCATGGATTCGATTACCGACAACGGCAGCGCGATCAAGGACCAGATGGGCGCCGACCAGGTACACGATGCGCTGCGCGCCGACGTGCTCGCGGCTCTGCTGGCAGGCACCAGCGGGGATGCCGCCGAACGCGACGGCATCCAACGCGACACCGCGGCCCATATCGCGCTGTTCCGCAAGCTGATGGCCAGCCTGGACAAGACCACCGATCCGGCTATTCGCCAGGCGATTGCGGAAGCCCGCCCGGACGTCGATCCCTACCTCGACAGTGCGCAGAACATGGTGGCCCTGGCATTGTCCGACGGGGCGGCAGCGCGGCGGGCGCAGCCGGGCTTCATGGCCAATTTCCACAAGCTCGAGCAAAGTATGGAAAAGCTCAGCGAGCGTATTGCGCAGGCATCGGAAACGACGCGCGCCGCCGGCGACGATACGGTGGCAAAAGCGAAACGGCGCATCCTGCTGAGCGCACTCGCGGCCGCCCTGGTCGTCATGGGCAGCGGCCTGCTGCTGTCGCGCTCGATCCGCCGTCCTCTCGACGATGCGATCGGCTTTGCCGGCCGCATTGCCGAAGGCAGGCTGGACACCGACATCGCGTGTGCGCCGGATGATCGCACCGAAACCGGCCAGCTCAAACTGGCCCTGCGCAGCATGCGCGACAGCCTGCGCCAGATTGTCGGCGACGTTCGCGGCGGCACCGATTCCATCGCCACCGCGGCAAGCCAGATCGCCGCCGGTAACAGCGACCTCTCGACCCGCACCGAGAGCCAGGCCAGCGCGTTGGAGGAGACCGCTTCCTCGATCGAGCAGTTGACCTCGACCGTCCGGCAGAACGCCGACAACGCCCGCCAGGCCAACCAGCTGGCACAGTCGGCCTCCAACGTCGCGGTGCGCGGCGGCGAGGTGGTAAGCCAGGTGGTGCGAACCATGAACGCGATCGACAGCGCGGCGCATCGCATTGTCGATATCATCGGCGTGATCGAAGGTATTGCTTTCCAGACCAATATCCTCGCGCTGAACGCGGCGGTGGAAGCCGCCCGGGCCGGCGAGCAGGGGCGAGGCTTTGCGGTGGTAGCGGGAGAGGTACGCACTCTGGCCCAGCGCGCCAACAGCGCGGCGCGCGAAATCAAGCAGCTGATCGACGATTCCGTGCGCCAGGTCGGCCTCGGGAACAGCCTGGTCGGCGAGGCCGGCAGCACGATACAGAGCGTCGTCGAGAGCGTACGCCGGGTCAGCGACGTGATCGGCGAGATCAGCGCCGCCAGCCGCGAACAGGAAGACGGTATCGGCCAGGTGAACCGCGCCATCGCCGACATCGACAGTGCGACCCAGCAGAACGCCGCCTTGGTCGAGGAGGCCAGCGCGGCCGCCACGGCGATGGAGCAGCAGGCCAACCAGTTGCGCCGGCTGGTCGGCAGTTTCACGTTGGTCACCAGCGAGGACGACGGCGGTTTGACCAGACGATTCGCCAATCCATTGATCATCGAGTCAGGGCAAGCGCGATTCAGTGCTTACCTGAACCGATAAGATCATGTGAAACACCTTTGATCATCGATGAAGATAATCAACGGCTTTTTCATTACCGCCGCCGGATGCCGGCGCCCCGCATCATGCTTGCCGGTCCGCGACCGCGTCAACGCGGCGTCGTCCCGGTCCGCACCTCGTGCTGTCCCAGAGTCGGTCTGACTCCCCCCTGGCGCAAAACCGACTGCGGCTGGTTCAAGGGCCGCGACAACGCCGAGCGCCGCCCGACGGCAAAGTCGCTCGGACGATTCAACCCGGTGGCCACCACGGTCACCCGCATCGCATCACCCAGCGTATCGTCGAACACCGCCCCGAACTTGATGATGGCATCGTCGCTGGTCTGGGCGCAGATCGTGTCCATCACCAGCCGGGTTTCACGCAGTTTCAGGCTTTCCTCGGAGGCGGCGATGTTGACCAGCAGCCCGCGCGCGGCGCGCAGGTTGGAGCCGTCGAGGAGGGGACAGGAGATCGCCTCCTCGGCCGCCTTGACGGCGCGGTCCTCGCCCTCGTGCTGGGCCGAGCCCATCATCGCCATGCCGGTCTGGCGCATCACGGTGCGGACGTCCTCGAAATCGACGTTGACCATGCCGGGCACGGTGATGATGTCGGCGATGCCGGTGACTGCCTTGGCGAGCACCTCGTCGGCGGCGGCGAAGGCTCCCTTTTGCGTGATGTCGTCGCCCAGGACTTCCTCGAGGCGGCTGTTGAGGACGATGACGAGCGAGTCGACGCAGCGCGCCAGCACCGCGATGCCTTCTTCGGCCACGCGCATGCGGCGCGGGCCTTCGAACTGGAAGGGCTTCGACACCACGCCGACGGTCAGGATGCCCAGCTCGCGCGCCACTTCGGCCACCACGGGCGCGGCGCCGGTGCCGGTGCCGCCGCCCATGCCGGCGGTGAGGAAGACCATGTCGGCGCCCTTGAGCGCGTCGGCGATGACGCTGCGTTCGTGCATCGCGCTTTCGCGCCCGGCGACCGGGTCGCTGCCGGCGCCGAGGCCGCTTTCGCCCAGCTGGATCCGTTTTTCGGTACGGGTGTTCGACAGCGCCTGCGCGTCCGTATTGGCGCAAATGAATTCGAAGGCGGACAGGTTGGAGGACGCCATGTGGCTGACGGCATTGCCGCCGGCCCCGCCTATGCCGATGATTTTGATAACCGTTTGCGGTTGAGGAACATTAGTGTCGGACAAGGAAGACTCCGTTTGAAGAAAAAGCGATCGGCCCGCCGTGAGGCGCCGTCACGAGCCTGGCTGGTACCGAGCCCATTAGGTTACTTGCTGAGCCGCACACGCGAAAGTTAGGAAAAGTTTCAATCGAAACCTTTTGTAATAGCGCGTGCAATCCCGGCAAAAGGATGCAGCTGAGGTGCGGCGCTACGGCACCAGGGGAGGAGGGATGCCGGCGTCAATTTATTTGGGTCGAACATTCGTTGCAATCGGGCAATTTTTTTCATGGCATGCGCACAAAAATCGATAGGTTTTTGACAAAGCGTTGCTTTTATTGAACGCTTCGACTTTTCGCAATCTTTCGCGTGTCGTCCGTCAAAAATGGGCACAAAATGATGTGGCTCGCAGTAGACCGCTGTCTATTGAAGATGTGTGGCCACTGCATGTGTTCCGCATCATCTCCGGTCAAGCCAACCGGCGATGGTCACCTTGTGAAGGATTACCATGCGCCCCTCTTTCAAAAAAGTGAGCCTGGACCAATTCTCCGAGTTGCTCACCCGTTTTCCGTTCTCGCGTTCCATCAACGCCGTCCACATGCACCATACGTGGCGCCCCGACCGCCGCGGATTCAAGGGGGAGGACACGATTGTCGCGATGTGGCGTTATCACACCGAGCACAACGGCTGGAGCGATATCGCCCAGCACATCACCATCGACCCGAACGGCGAGATCTGGCTGGGGCGCGACTGGAACAAGCCGCCGGCGAGCGCCAAGGGTTTCAACGGCGACGATCGGGCCGGACCCTTCATGTTCGAGATGATCGGGGACTTCGATGTCGGTGCCGACCCGTTCAACGGCAAGCAGCGCGCCACCGCGGTCGGCGTGGTCGCGATGCTGCAGCAGGCCTTCGACTTGCCGCTGTCGACCCTGAAATTCCACAACATGATGTCGGAGAAAACGTGTCCGGGCGACAGCATCGACTATGAGCGCATGCTGGACGACGTCATGCGCAAGCGCCGCGAGATGGGACAGGCGCGGCGGGCCTTGCCCGAGAGCGAGCCGCCGTTCCATCCCGATGCCATGGCGGCCAACGCCGTCATCACCGACTTGCTCGACGAGATGAAGAGCCGGGAGGGCGGCGTGATGGCGGCCTTCGAGGCCGATGCCGACGCCTGCACCCACCACCCTGAGCATCACGAACATGCCGAAGCGCCCGCGGCTTACGCCGGCCAGGGCCGGGACGCAGCGCTGCCGCTGCGCAAGCCCGACCTCAGGCCGCACCTGGTCAACCTGTCGATGGGAGAGCTGTCGAGCGGCGGCGAATGGAGCACCACCCGGCAGGACGTCGAGGCGATCTTCTCGGAACACCTGCCGCGCGCGCTGGAGCGGGCCCAGGCCGCGAAGCGGCCTCTGCGCCTGATGTTCCAGGCCCACGGCGGCCTCAACTACGACGCGGCCGGCCTGGCGATTGCCCGCAAGAGCGTCGCCTGGTGGCTCGAGAACGACATCCATCCCATCTATTTCGTATGGGAGACCGGCCTGTTCGAAAGCGTCGGGCAACTGCTGCAGCGGGCGATCTCCGGCAAGCGCGACTTCGCCGACTATACGAGCGACCCGCTGATCCAGGAAACGGTGCGCTTTCTCGGCGCCCCCAAGATCTGGGGCGTGATGAAGCAGAATGCCCGCACCGCGTCCTCGCCGGACACCCTGGGCGAGACGCGCCAGGTGCAGCCGGGACGAGAAGGCGGCGCCTACCTCGTCGCGCAGCAGCTTGCGGCATTCTGCAAACGCTACGGCGACGCCGTGGAGCTGCATGCCGTCGGCCACAGCGCGGGCGCGATCTTCCATGCCTGGTTCATCCCCTGCGCGCTCGACCTCGGCGTGCCCGAGTTCCGCTCGCTCCACCTGATGGCGCCCGCGGTCCGG
Organism: Massilia phyllosphaerae; assembly: GCF_034659755.1. Taxonomy (NCBI): domain Bacteria; kingdom Pseudomonadati; phylum Pseudomonadota; class Betaproteobacteria; order Burkholderiales; family Oxalobacteraceae; genus Massilia; species Massilia phyllosphaerae. The sequence goes on along the minus strand of NZ_JAXSQX010000005.1, from coordinate 74,095 downwards.
GTCGACCTGTTCAAGGAGAAGCTTGCACCCCTGGTCGGCGATCGCGCCGGCATCCGCGATCTGACGGTGTACACCATGAGGGAGGCGCTCGAGGCGCGCGACAACTGCGCCGGGATCTACAACAAATCGCTGCTGTACCTGATCTTCCATGCGCTCGAGCCGCAGCGCAAGACGCCGATTCTCGGGCTCGAGGAAAGCCTGCGCGCCGACGCCGACTTGAGCCGCCTGTTCGGCTTGAGCGGTGGACTGGGCAGGGCGGAGGTCATCTGGTCGCAGACGCCGCCAGGGATGGTGGACAGTGCCAGCCGCTCGACGACGCACGGCGGCTTCGACGACGACCGCGCCACCATGAACAGCATCGCCCGCCGCATCCTGAGCCGCGGCGACGACGGCACCATCGTCGAATACCCTGCCGCCGAAGCCGCGGACCGCGGCATGGCGCCGGCACCGGCCACGCCGACGGTACGCGACTTGGTGAAGCAGGACCGGCGCAGCGACGATATCCGGATCGACGAGCGGCGTGGCGCCAGGCGGGCGCTGTGCGTCGGTATCAATGCCTACGCCGGCCAGCCATTGGCAGGCTGCCTGGCGGATGTCGAATCCTGGTACCGGGTCCTGGACCGTGCCGGTTTCGCGGTGACGCGCCTGCTCGACCAGGATGCCACGCGCACCAATATCATGGGCCAGCTGAAGCGGCTGATCGCCGACAGTGTCCCGGGCGACGTCATCGTGTTCCAGTATGCCGGGCATGGCACCCAGATGCCGGACCGGAACGGCGACGAGAAAAAGAGCGGCTGGGATCAGGCCATCGTCCCTTACGACTTCCAGACCGGCGCATTCGTGCTGGACGACGAACTCGGCGAGATCTACGCGAGCGTTCCCGCCGGCGTCAACCTGACGTGTTTCACGGATTGCTGCCACTCGGGGGACAACCAGCGCCTCTTCATTGCCGACGGCGACCAGCGCCAGCGCTTCATGCCGCCGACAAAAGAGTTGATCAATGCGTTTTACGACTATCGCGAGCGGGTGGTCGGCGACGCCGGCGCTGCCCGGGCTTTCGTGGCCGGCGTCGAAGAGAAGGTGACCAACGAGGTGAGCTTCGCCGCCTGCAGCCGCGACGAGTCCGCGTGGGAGAGCCAGGGCCAGGGCGAGTTCACCGTCCGCGCCACCAGGATCCTGGAGACCGCCGGTACCAAGCTGACCAACAGCGCCTTCATCGAACGGGTCCGGGCCGACTTCGGCAAGACGCCGCGCCAGCATGTCCAGCTCGACGCGAGCTCCCGCGCGGCGGCCAAGCGGCCCTTTCTGCAGCCGCTGGTACAACCGTCACCCGCGCGTCCCGAGCGCGCAGCCGTGCCGCCACCCGGGCCGTCGCCCGTACCCGAAGGTGGCGAACTGCTCGGCGTGTTGCGCAGCGTCGAGCGCCTGCTGCAGCAGATCCAGCTGCAGCAGACGTCGGCGAGCGACTTGCAGCGCCCGAACGGCGGTATCCAGCACCCGCCGCCGCAATCGCTGCAGTCGGGCGGACAGCAGAACCGGTGACCAAGCATGGCCACAGGTCAGCAACAGCTCGACAGCTCCACCCCGCAGGCCACGGCTGCGCAGGCGCAAAGCCGCGATGGCACGGGCGCTTTGCCGCCGCCCGTGCATGGTCCGCCCAGCGCCCAGCGCCGAGCGCGACGGGCTGGGCGTGCGCTTCCAGGTGGCCGCTTCGGTCACGCGCGCCGTCGCCAGGCCGTTCGCGCGCAAGGCAGGCGACCCCTTGTACCGCCCATTGAAGGTATATACCAGCGATCCCGCCGCCTCGCGGATGGAAGCGGCGGTGACCCTGATCAATGTGCCTTACGAGCCGCTGGCGCCGGGGCCCGACGGCAGCCTGTTCAAGGTCGACAGCCAGGATCCCCAGCAGAACGGCAACGGCACCGGGATATACCCGCCGGGCGAGCTGCCGGCCGACCTGACCGAATTCCTGGCGCATGCGGCCAGCTCGCTGGCCGGCCATTTCCAGGCGCTGATGATCCGGGCCGTCGACTATTGCCCGCCGGTGGACATTACCCTCGGTGAATTCCTGCGCGCCCTGGTCACGGCAGACTACGACCTGGTCCCGGATGACCCCTGGGGATACCGCGAGGCCTTGATCGACGCCTTTTCCAGGCGCGCGATCTATCCGCGCCACGTGCCCACGCTGGCCGAGGATGCGCTGCTGTGGCGCGCCCCGCGGCGCGTGATGCCGCCCGTGATCGCGCTGGACGCGGCGCACCTGGTGTTCGATTGCGACATGGCCTGCGGCGCGGCGCCGGCCGAACTGACCCGGCAGGCGAGGGCCCTGGGCGAATTCGCCACCCGGCCCGAGCACCTGCAGGAATTCGGCCTGCTGTCCGGCAGCGAAGCCGAGGCACTGGGCGGCAGGGCCGAGCTGCCGGTGGTGGCGTCGGTCCGGATCGCCCGCCGTGCCGGTCCGGATGGCCAGATCGTCAACGACCTGGTTGCGGAGATTACCCAGCAGGTGATGATGCAGCCGGGGGCCGGCAAGGCGGACTACGCACTCGTCGGCGGCACCACCGTCATCCTGGGACCGAACGGGGAAATACGCTACCTGATCTCGAAAAGCGCCGTCGGCAGCGAACGGATCCAGCGGCGGCGTGCCTTCCTGGACTCGCTACAGGGACGACAATTCTGGCAGCTGCGCGGTACGGCCTACCAGGAAAAGCGGCCCCTGTACGAGGCCTTGCACGCCGGCGCCTAGTCCAGGCCGAGATCGCTCGCCAGCTGCTCGCGCAGCAGGTACTTCTGGATCTTGCCGGTCACCGTCATGGGAAACCCCGATACGAAGCGGATATAGCGCGGCACCTTGTAGTGCGCGATCTGCCCCTGGCAAAAGGTGCGGATTTCGGCTTCGTCCGCAAGCGCCCCGGGCCGCAATATAATGCAGGCGCACAGCTCTTCCCCATATTTACTGTCCGGTACCCCGACGCACTGCACGTCCAGCACCTTGGGATGCCGGTACAGGAATTCCTCGATCTCGCGCGGATAGATGTTTTCCCCACCCCGGATCACCATGTCCTTGCTGCGCCCGACGATGGCGGCAAACCCGTTCTCGTCGATGACCGCCAGGTCGCCGGTATGCATCCAGCGGCTGCGATCGATCGTTTCCAGGGTCTTGTCGTCGTCGCCCCAATACCCCAGCATCACCGAATAGCCGCGCGTCAGCAGCTCCCCCTTGACGCCGCGCGGCACGATGCGGCCCTCGGCATCGACGATCTTCACTTCGAGGTGCGGATGGACGCGGCCGATGGTCGTGACGCGCAGTGCGACCGGGTCGTCGACCGAACTCTGGAACGACACCGGCGAGGTCTCGGTCATGCCGTACGCGATCGTAATCTCGTGCATGTGCATCTTCTCGATCACACGGCTCATCACCTCGGCCGGGCAGGGCGATCCCGCCATGATCCCGGTGCGCAGCGTCGACAGGTCATAGCCGGCGAAATCCGGCTGGTCGAGGATCGCGATGAACATGGTCGGCACGCCGTGCAGCGCCGTGCAGCGTTCCGCCTGGACCGTCCGCAGCACGGCTTGCGGATCGAAGCCTTCGCCGGGATACACCATCGCGGCGCCGTGGGTCACGCACGCCAGGTTGCCCAGCACCATGCCGAAGCAGTGATACAGCGGCACCGGGATGCAGAGCCGGTCGCGGCTGCTTAGCTTCATCGCCTCGCCGATGAAGAAGCCGTTGTTGAGGATATTGTGGTGGCTGAGCGTAGCGCCCTTGGGTGCGCCCGTGGTGCCGGAGGTGAACTGGATATTCACCGGATCGTCGAACTGCACGCGCGCCTCGACCTGGGCCAGGCGATCGAGCAGGGCGGCGCCCGGCGCCACCAGCAGGCTATCGAAATTCAGCATCCCGGGCGTACGCTCGGCGCCCAGGCGGATCACATGGCGCAGATGCGGCAGGCGTGCCGACCGCAACGCGCCCGGCGCGGCATCGCGGATTTCCGGCGCCACGTCCTGCAGCATTTCGATGTAATTGCTGGACTTGAAGGCGGGCGCCAGGATCAGCGCACTGCATTGCACCTTGTCGAGCACGTATTCGAGTTCGGCACGGCGGTAGGCCGGATTGATGTTCACCATGATCAGGCCGGCGCGCGCGGTGGCGAACTGCACCAGCACCCATTCCGCGCAGTTCTGCGCCCAGATGCCGACCCGTGCACCGGGTTCGAGCCCCAGCGACAGCAGGGCCGCGGCCAGCCAGGTCACTTTGTCGTCGAATTCGCGGTAGGTCCAGCGGATACCCTGGTAGGGCACGACGAGCGCGTCGCTGTCGCCGTATTGCGCCGCGATGGATGTTAAGTAGGGGCCGATTGCCTGTCCGATGAGCGGTATGTCGTGCGCGCCGTGCACGTAGCTCGCTTGCTGTTCCATAGGAGGTCTCCGTTATTGTCGTTCGAGGGCGTACCCGGCACAGAATACTGTATTGACAGGACGTCCAGATTCCCGGACGAGTAGAATGTTAAAACCTTTTCGACTCGACAAACAAAATCATGAAACAAATTCAATCATCGATGGTCACTTACAAGCGTCCGGACGGCCAGGAAGTGCAAGGCTATCTGGCCCAGCCGGAGAAGCTCGAAGGCGCACCCGCCGTCGTCGTCATCCAGGAGTGGTGGGGACTGAACGACCAGATCCGCGGTGTCGCCGACCGCCTGGCCCTGGCCGGCTATTTGGCCCTGGTGCCCGACCTCTACCGCGGCAAGATGACGGTGGAAGAGGAGGAAGCCCATCACCTGATGGACAACCTGAACTTCGGCGATGCCGTCAGCCAGGACATCCGCGGCGCCGTCGCCTACCTGAAGGAGCGGGCGCCGGCCGTCGCCGTGACCGGCTTCTGCATGGGCGGCGCACTGACGCTGCTGGCGGCCTCGCAATTGTCCGACCTGTCGGCCGCCGTGGTCTGGTACGGCTGCCCGCCGCTCGACTATATCGACGCCGGCAAGATCACGGCGCCGCTGCAGGCCCACTGGGGTACCCAGGACGCGTTCTTCCCGATCGCCACCATCGACGAACTCGACAAGAAGCTGGCCGCCGCCAACGTCGACTACGAGCCGCACCGCTACCTGGCGCATCATGCCTTCGCCAACGAGGAAGCCGTCGGCGCCGGCCGCATCGCCGGCACCCAGTACGACCCGGCTTGGGCGCAGGTGGCGTGGGACCGCACGCTGACCTTCTTCGGCCGCACCTTGTGGAAAAACGCGGCCTGAGGCACAACGCCTGAATGGGCGATGACGGGCGCGCGGCGTTTCAGCCACGCGCCTTCTTACTCAGGACAAACGTAGGAAAATTTGCATGCAGGCTGGCAGCGCAATGCTGCCCTCGACGCCTGTGGAAGGCCGTGCGCGCCGGGCCATCCCGAGCAGGCAAAAAAAAGCCCGCTCGGAAGCGGGCTGAATCTATCCTTTTTTGAGGAGAATAGAGGAGACAGGTGCAGTATGGCGCCCGGCACACCAACCGTCCAATGTTTGTTGGTGATGCCCGCGATTCAGAATTCGAATGTCTTTCCTCGCGTCATCAGCCAGGCGCCACCGCCGCCTGTGTCTGCACGCATGACACCTCACCCCGCATGGAGCCTGGTCCAACCAGAATCGCTCACGCGTGCGCGTCGTCGTCCGACAGCTTGTAGCGTACGTAGTCGATATGCGCCTGCATCGCCGTGCGGGCTTCTTCCGGACGGCGTTCGCAGATCGCGTCGCAGATCGTGCGGTGCTGCATCAGGAGCAGGTCGGACAGGGAGCGGTCGATTTCGCGCAAGCCATCGACGTTCAGGATGATGTGCTCGCGCAGCATCTTGGTGATGCTGCCGTGCAGGTGCAGGAACATGCTGTTGCCCGAGGCGAGCGCGATCGCTTCGTGCAGTTCGACGTCGATGCGCGACTCGCCGGCGACGTCGCCGACCTGGCGCGCATGTTCGAGCCTGTCCATCGCGTCGCTGATGCGCGCGCGGTCCTCGTCGCTGCAGCGCAGCGCCGCGAAATACGCGGTCGCCCCCTCTAGCACGCGGCGGAATTCGAGCATGTCCTGGTGCCGCGCCGGGCTGCTCGATATCAGGTGCGCCCAGGGCGATGGCGCAGCGCCGGTGCGCATGCGGTCCGACACGAAGATGCCGCTGCGCGGCTTGATCTGGATGAGGCCGCGCGCCTCCAGTTGCCTGATCGCCTCTCGCACCGTGTTGCGCGACACCCCGTGGCGTTCTGCGAGCTCGCGCTCCGACGCGAGCTGGGTGTTGGCCGGCGCGCTGCCGTCGAGCAGCGTGTCTTCGAGTTTGGCGATCAGTTCGGCGACGCGGCCGCGTTGTTGGCTTTTTGGCATTCCGTGTAGTTCTCCTTCATCTGGCCCAACCAGTTTGTTTTGTTACGAGAATAGCGCAAATATTTACAAACTTAAAGAAAAACAAAAATCGGACACCTTGCCGGTGACTGCCGGCCTGTGCCATATCCCCCTGGCTGTGTCCTCCGAAGCTCTGCCCGACAGACTTATTCAATAAAAATGAGGAGACACATATGGCATGGCAACAAATTTATGATCCATTCCGCAGTATGCTTACATCGTCACTGCTGGCAGCGATACCGGTGGTGGTGATGCTGGTCGCGCTCGGCTTCCTGCACATCAAAGCGCATGTGGCGGCCGCCCTCGGGCTGGCGGCGGCGCTGCTGGTGGCCGTGTTCGCGTACCAGATGCCGGCCGGGATGGCGGGCAGGGCGGCGTTGCTGGGTGGGTTCACGGGCTTGTTGCCGATCGGTTGGATTGTGCTCAATATCATTTTCCTCCAACAGTTGTGCGTACAGAACGGCAGCTTCAAGGTGCTGCAGGCGTCGCTGTCGGGCATCACCGGCGACCGCCGTCTGCAGCTGCTGCTGATCGCGTTCTGTTTCGGCGCCTTTTTCGAAGGCGCGGCCGGCTTCGGCACGCCGGTGGCGGTCACGGCCGGCGTGCTGATCGGCCTCGGCTTCTCGCCGCTGGCGGCGTCCGGCCTGTCGCTGATCGCCAACACCGCGCCGGTGGCCTTTGGCGCGCTCGGCACGCCCGTGATCACGCTGGCCAAGGTGCACGGCTACGACCTGCTGCCGCTGACCGCGGTCATCGGCCGCCAGTTGACGGTGTTCTGCCTGCTGGTGCCGTTCTGGCTGATCTGGGCCTTTGCCGGCCGCAAGGCCATGATGGAAATCTGGCCTGCGATCCTGGTGACCGCGGTGTCGTTCGCGATCCCGCAATACCTGATGTCGAATTTCGTCGGTCCGGAACTGGTGGCGATCGTGGCGGCGCTGGTCTCGATGACCTGCCTGATCCTGTTCCTGCGCGTGTGGCAGCCGAAGACGATCTGGACCTCGACGACGATGCGCGGGCGCGACACCAGCAATGCCGCGCAAGAGGCGCCGGCCGCGGTCGAGACCTATTCGCGCGCCGAACTGGTACGCGCCTGGATGCCCTGGCTGATCCTGACCGTGTTCGTCTTCATCTGGGGCCTGCCGCCGGTGAAGGATTTCCTGAACAGCCTGTTCGCGCCCAAGTTCCCGATGGACGGCCTGCACAACCTGATCATCCGCGTGCCGCCGGTGGTGCCCACGCCGCATCCGGAAACCGCTGTTTATACGCTCAACCTGCTGTCGGCGACCGGCACCGCGATCCTGCTGTCGGCCATCGTCGGCGCGCTGTTCATGAAGTTCAACCCGGTGCAGATCGTGAGCGCCTTCTTCCGCACCGTGTGGCTGGTGCGCTATTCGCTGCTGACCATCGTGCTGATGCTGGCGCTGGGCACGCTGACCCGCTATTCGGGCTCCGACACGACGCTCGGCCTGGCCTTCGCCAACAGCGGCGCGCTGTATCCCTTCTTCGGCACGCTGATGGGCTGGCTGGGCGTGGCGATGACCGGATCCGACACCGCTTCCAACGTGCTGTTCGGCGGCATGCAGCGGGTCGCCGCGCAGCAGCTCGACCTGCCGGTGAACCTGATGGGCGCCGCCAACAGCTCGGGCGGCGTGATGGGCAAGATGATCGACGCCCAGTCCATCGTCGTCGCCTCCACCGCCACGCGCTGGGTGAACCACGAAGGCGACATCCTGCGCTTCGTGTTCTTCCATTCGCTGGCCCTGGCGGCGCTGGTGGGCATACTGGTGACCCTGCAAGCCTACGTCTGGCCCTTCACCCTGATGGTCTCCAATTAACTCGAGGATGAAAAAATGAACGCTCCCGTTTCCGCCGACACCCATGCCGTTCCCCATCGGGAAGCGCTGGCGGCCCTGCGTGCCGTGCTGCCCGACCGCGTGATCCGCGCCGACGAAGAGGAACTGCGCGCCTACGAATGCGACGGCCTGGCCGCGTACCGCCAGATGCCGATGATCGTGCTGTTGCCGGAAAACGAAGCGCAGATCGTGGCGGCGATCGGCGTGTGCCGCCGCCTGAACCTGGCGATCGTGCCGCGCGGCGCCGGCACCGGCCTCTCCGGCGGCGCCATGCCGATCGCCGGCGGCGTCGTGCTGTCGACCGCGCGCCTGAACAAGATCGTGAAGCTCGATCCGAACGCCCGCATCGCCGTGGTCCAGCCGGGGGTGCGCAACCTGGCGATCTCGGAAGCGGCGGCGCCGCATGGCCTGTACTACGCGCCGGACCCGTCGTCCCAGATCGCCTGCACCATCGGCGGCAACGTGGCCGAGAATTCGGGCGGCGTGCACTGCCTGAAATACGGCCTCACCGTGCACAACGTGCTGCGGGTACGGATGGTGACGACCGACGGCGAGATCGTCGAGCTGGGCGGCGAGACGCTCGACGCCCCGGGGCTCGACCTGCTGGCCGTGGTCATCGGCTCCGAGGGCATGCTCGGCGTGGTCACCGAAGTGACGGTCAAGCTGGTGCCGAAGCCGCGCGTGGCGCGCGTGGTGATGGCCTCGTTCGACGACGTCGTCAAGGCCGGCGACGCGGTGGCGCGCGTCATCGCCGCCGGCATCATCCCGGCCGGGCTGGAAATGATGGACCGGCTGTCCACGAAGGTAGCCGAGGAATTCGTCCGTGCCGGCTACGACACGGATGCCGCCGCCGTCCTGCTGTGCGAATCGGACGGCATCGCCGAAGAAGTGAACGAAGAGATCGCGCGCATGGACGAGGTGCTGCGCGAATGCGGCGCGACCGCGATCGCGGTGTCGGGCGACGAAGCCGAGCGCCTGCGCTTCTGGTCCGGCCGCAAGAACGCCTTCCCGGCGGTCGGCCGCATCTCGCCGGATTACTACTGCATGGACGGCACCATCCCGCGCAAGCACCTGGCCCATGTGCTGCAGCGGATCGAACAGATGGAGCAGCAGTACGGCCTGCGCTGCGCCAACGTGTTCCATGCGGGCGACGGCAACCTGCACCCCCTGATCATGTTCGACGCCAACGCGCCGGGCGAATTCCACGCCGCCGAACAGTTCGGCGCCGACATCCTCGAACTGTGCGTCGAAGTCGGCGGCACGATCACGGGCGAGCACGGCGTCGGCATCGAGAAGATCAACTCGATGTGCGTGCAGTTCTCGCGCGACGAACTCGACATGTTCTTCGCCGTCAAGCGCGCCTTCGACCCGGCCGGCATCCTCAATCCCGACAAGGCCATCCCGACGTTGCGCCGCTGCGCCGAATACGGCCGCATGCACGTCCACCAGGGCCAGATGAAATTCCCCAACCTGCCGCGTTTTTGACATGGACACCACATTACAACGATTCTCCGACCAGATCGCCGAAGCCTCCGCCAGCGGCGCATCACTGCGCATCCGCGGCGGCGGCAGCAAGGACTGGTACGGACAGGACCTGCACGGCACGCTGCTCGACACCACCGTCTACCGCGGCATCACCGACTATGAGCCGACCGAACTGGTGATCACGGCGCGCTGCGGCACGCCGCTGGCCGAGATCGAAGAGCACCTGACGCCGCACGGCCAGATGCTGGCCTTCGAGCCGCCGCACTTCGGCCCAGGCGCCACGCTCGGCGGCATGGTGTCGGCCGGGCTGTCCGGCCCGCGCCGCCAGGCGGCCGGCAGCGTGCGCGACTTCGTGCTCGGCGCCGCGCTCATGAACGGCCGCGGCGAACTGCTGCGCTTCGGCGGCAAGGTGATGAAGAACGTCGCCGGCTACGACGTGTCGCGCCTGCTGACCGGGTCGCTCGGCATGTTCGGCCTGATCGCCGAGGTCGCGCTCAAGGTGCTGCCCAAGCCGGTGGCCGAGCTGAGCCTGCGGCTGGAAATGCACCAGGACGAGGCGCTGCGCCGCCTCAACGAATGGGGCGGGCAGCCGTTGCCGATCTCGGCCTCGGCCTGGGTCGACGGCGTGCTGGCCGTGCGCCTGTCGGGTGCCCGCTCGGCGGTCGACGCGGCGCGCGCGCGCCTCGGCGGCGAAGTGATCGACGAGGCCGACGCCTGCTGGCGCTCGCTGCGCGAGCAGGACAATGCCTTCTTTGCCGAGGCGCGGCAGCATTCGAACGGCCTGTGGCGCCTGTCGCTGCCGTCGAGCGCGGCGCCGCTGGCGCTGCCCGGCACGCAGCTGATCGAGTGGGGCGGCGCCCAGCGCTGGCTGCTCACCGATGCCGATGCCGCCACGATCCGCGCCGCGGCGAGCCAGGCCGGCGGCCATGCGACGCTGTTCCGTGGCGGGGCCAGGGATGCCGGCGTGTTTCATCCGCTGGCGCCTGCGGTCCGTACGATCCATAAACAGCTGAAGGATGCATTCGATCCGGCCGGCGTGTTCAACCGCGGCCGCATGTACAGGGAGTTCTAACCATGCAAACCAATCTTGCCGATTTCATCCGCGATACGCGCGACGGCATCGAGGCCGATGCCATCCTGCGCAAATGCGTGCACTGCGGCTTCTGCACCGCCACCTGCCCGACTTACCAGTTGCTCGGCGACGAACTGGACGGCCCGCGCGGCCGTATCTACCTGATCAAGCAGGTGCTCGAGGGGAAACCGGCGACTCGCGCCACCCAGGTCCACCTGGACCGCTGCCTGACCTGCCGCAACTGCGAATCGACCTGCCCGTCGGGCGTGCAGTACGGGCGCCTGGCCGACATCGGCCGCCGCGTGGTCGAGGCGCAGGTGCCGCGGCCGCCGGCCCAGCGCCTGCTGCGCACGGTGCTCAAGGAGACCCTGCCGCGCCAGTGGCTGTTTGCGCCGGCGATGAAGACCGGGCAGGCGGTGCGCGCCCTGCTGCCGCAGGCCCTGAAGGACAAGGTGCCGGCGCCGCAGCCGGCCGGCGCCTGGCCGACGACGCAGCATGCACGCAAGATGCTGATGCTGGAAGGCTGCGTGCAGCCGGCGATGTCGCCCAACATCAATGCGGCGACCGCGCGCGTGTTCGACGCGGCCGGCGTGCAGCTCTTGACCGCCAAGCGGGCCGGCTGCTGCGGCGCGATCCGCTGGCACATGAACGACGCTCCCGGCGGCCTGGCCGACATGCGCCGCAACATCGACGCCTGGTGGCCGTTGATGGAGCAGGGCGTCGACACCATCGTCATCAACGCTTCCGGCTGCGGCTCGATGATCAAGGAGTACGGCCACCTGCTGGCGGACGACCCGGCGTACGCGGAAAAGGCCGCGCGCATATCGGCCGCGGCCAAGGACGTCAGCGAAGTGCTGCCGGAATTCGAGGCGCGCCTGACGCAAAAGCTCGCCGGGCGCAAGACGGCGCAACGCGTGGCCTACCACCCGCCGTGCAGCCTGCAGCACGGCCAGAAGATCCGCAGCAAGGTCGAGTCGCTGCTGACTGCCGCCGGCGTCGACGTCAGGCTGTGCGCCGACAGCCACCTGTGCTGCGGTTCGGCCGGCACCTATTCGGTGCTGCACAAGGAGATCGCTACGCAGCTGCGCGACGACAAGCTGGCCAAGCTGGAAGCGACCGGGCCGGAACGCATCGTCTCGGCCAACGTCGGCTGCATCAACCACCTGCAATCGGGCACCGCCAGGCCGGTGGAGCACTGGATCGAGCTGCTCGACCGGATGCTGGCTTGATCGCCGGCCGTGACCGCCGTCCGCGGGTCAGATCCAGAACGAGCCGCGCCGCTCGGCGAATTTCCAGCCGCTTTCCGTCAGGCTGAACCTGTCGTGAAAGACGCCGGGCACCGGCGCCTCGGCGGGACCCGGCGCCGCATCTTCCTCAGACGGCCGTTTCGTGGACAGCAGCAGGATGCGCGACTGCGCATGCGCGGACGTGGCGTCATCGACGGTGACGATCACGTCGGTGCAGAGGTGGAAGGTCATCATGTCGGCCGGCCGCTTGCGGAAGGCGGCGAGGATGTCGTCGTGGCCGGCAATCGCCGTGTCCGGCGCCGAATGCCGGAACAGCAGGGCGTCCGGCGTGAACAGCGCCGCCAGTTCCTCGAAGCGGCGCCCGTCGTTCAGGTAGGCGTACTGCGCGATCAGGCGGCTGCAGGCCCGTTCGATGGCTGCGTGGTCGTCGCTATGCATGTTCATCGTTCCTACGCCGATTCCGGCACGCGCCGGGTTTTCAGGAAGTCTTCCAGCGTCTCGCCGCGCATGCTGGCGTAGACCGCCAGGTTCGACATCTTGACGACGCGCGCGAATTTTTCCAGCACGAAGAAGCTCACGCCATAGCGGATCAGTCCCAGCCAGTCCTGCCCGGTCACCAGGGCGCGCTCTTGTTCGGTCAGCTGCAGTTCGTCGAAGGCCGCGTGCAGGTCGCGCGCGACCAGCGCGCGGAAGGCCGGCTCCCGATGGCGCCAGAAGAAGCGGTTCAGGCGCGCCGCGTGCAGGCTGGCGTGCAGGTCGAACGGGTAGGTGCCTTCGAGCGCATCCAGTCCCGCCAGCTGCGGATTGCCGTGCACCGGCGCGGCGGGCGCCTGGCCGTCGCCGGCCTGTTCGTAGACGGCGACCGCCATGTTGGTGGTGGTGGCCAGGTAGTGGTTCTGGTGGATGCAGCGGATATTGTCGTTCAGGGCGCCGCGCATCGCCAGCCACATGATGACCTCGGCGCTTTCGGCGCCGCCCAGTTCCACCAGCTCGGCGTGGCGCATTTGCGCCAGTTTTTCGGGATCGTCGACGATCAGGCGCAGGAATTCCTCGTCCCACTCGACGTTGTTGAAGCCGGTGCGTTCACCGTGGATCTGGTGCGACAGACCGCCGGTGCCGACGATCGCCACCTTCAGGTCTTCCGGATAGGATTCGATGGCGCGCCGCACCGCCTTGCCCAACTTGTAGCAGCGCGCGGCCGTCGGCAGCGGGTACTGCAGCACGTTGATCGCGATCGGCACGATGGCGCCGGGCCAGGCCGGTTCGTGCGGCCACATCAGCGCCAGCGGCGAGTTGCAGCCGTGGTCGAGCGGGCGGTCCTGGAACACCGCCATGTCGAATTCGTCGTTGACCAGCGATTCCATCACGTGGATCGCCAGTTGCGGATGGCCCTGGATGTCGGGCAGCGGGCGGCGGCCGGCGCCTTCGTCGGCCATCTCGAAATTCGGCGAGATGCCGACCGCGAAGGTCGGGTAGCAGTCGAAGAAGAAGCTGTTCGCGTGGTCGTTGTAGAAGAACAGCAGCACGTCCGGCTTCTGTTCTTCCAGCCATTGCGCGACGGGCTCGTAGCCCGCGAACAGCGGTGCCCAGGCAGGGTCGTCCTGGCGCTTCCTGTCGTATGCCAGTCCGATGGTGGGGACGTGCGAGGTCCCGATGCCGCCAATGATCTTGGCCATTACATCATGTCTCCTCGTGGGTTGTCGGGGGCAGCGCCAGCCATTCCTGCAGCGCCCCCAGCACCGCGCCGGGTGCTTCCATCATGACCATGTGGCCGGCGCCGTCGATCAGGCGCAGCTGCGCACCGGGGATCAGCTCGGCCATGCGCTGGTGACGCTCCGGCGGACTCCAGCCGTCTTCCTCCCCGCAGATGACCATGGTCGGGCAGGCAATGCGCTGCAATACGTCGGTCGCATCGGGGCGTCCGAGCAGCGCCCGGGTCTTGCCGGCGTAGATCGGACCCGACATCCGTCCCACCATCGCGACGACCGCCTGCACCAGTGCCGGGTCCTTGCGGTTGGCCGGCGCCAGCATCGGCAAGCCCCAGCTTGCTGCGATCGCGCCGATCCCTTCCCGCTGCGCCTGGTCGACCAGCACCGCGCGCTTTTCGGCTTCGCCGGGGGCCGCCGGCTCGTAGCCGGTGTCCAGCAGCGCCAGCCGCTCGATGCGCTGCGGCGCGCGCCGATAGACTTCCAGCGCCACCCGTCCCCCCATCGAGTGGCCGGCCAGCGCGAAGCGTGCCGGTGCATCCGCCAGCACCTTGTCGGCCATGGCCTGCATCGAATCCAGGCCCTCGAAACTGATCACGCGCACGTCGTAGGCCGCCCCCAGCGCTCGCGCCTGGGCATCCCAGACGACGCTGTCGCACAGCAGTCCGCATAGCAGATAAACGACCTTTTTCATGGCCTCGTCCATCCCGTCAGTCGATGTACTTCAGCCCGGCCCTGGCGAGCGGCTCGCGCATACTGTACATGTCGAGGCCGAGCACGCCGGATGCCAGCTTGGCGCGCTTTTCGCCTTCCAGGTCTTCGCGCTTCCGGGCGACGTCGGCCACGCGCACGGCGTCCGCGGCCGGCACCACCACCACGCCATCGTCGTCGGCCACGATCGCGTCGCCCGGGTTGACCAGGGCGCCGGCGCAGATCACCGGAATGTTGACCGAGCCCAGCGTCGCCTTGATGCAGCCCTTGGCGCTGATCGCCTTGCTCCACACCGGGAAGCCCATCTCCTTCAGCACGCGCACGTCGCGCACGCCGGCGTCGATGACCAGGGCTCTGGCGCCGCGTGCCATGAAGCTGGTGGCGAGCAGGTCGCCGAAGTAACCATCCGTGCACTCGGCCGTGATCGCGGCGACGACGATGTCGCCCGGCTGGATCTGTTCGGCGGCCACGTGCAGCATCCAGTTGTCGCCCGGGTGCAGCAGCACGGTGACGGCGGTGCCGCCGACCTGGGCGCCGGCATGGATCGGACGCATATAAGGTTTGAACAGGCCGACTCGGCCCATCGCCTCGTGCACGGTGGCGCTGCCCAGTGTGCCCAGGCGTTCGACGGCATCGGCATCGGCGCGCTCGATGTTGCGCTTGACGATGCCGAGCTGGTTCATCAGGGGCGTGCTCATTCAGCGTCCTTTCTGGGTCAAGGCAGCGTCCAGGCGCGTGAAGACGCGGCGTGCATTGCCTTCGAAAATCTGGAAGCGGTCTTCCTCCGAGAGCGCGGCGGCCTCGATGTAGCGCCTGGTGTCGTCATAGTAGTGGCCGGTCTCGGGATCGATGCCGCGCACGGCGCCGATCATCTCCGAGGCGAACAGCACGTTCTTGGTCGGGATGACCTTGGCGAGCAGGTCGATGCCGGGCTGGTGGTAGACGCAGGTGTCGAAGAAGATGTTATTTAGGAGGTGTTCTTCCAGCAGCGGCTTCTTCATCTCCTGCGCCAGGCCGCGGAAGCGCCCCCAGTGGTAGGGCACCGCACCGCCGCCATGCGGGATCAGGAATTTCAAGGTCGGAAAATCCTTGAACAGGTCGCTGGTCAGGCACTGCATGAAGGCGGTGGTGTCGGCGTTCAGGTAGTGGGCGCCGGTGGTGTGGAAGCATGGGTTGCAGCTGGTCGAGACGTGGATCATTGCCGGGATGTCATACTCGACCATCTTTTCGTAGATCGGATACCAGTGGCGGTCGGACAGCGGCGGCGAGGTCCAGTGGCCGCCCGACGGGTCTGGGTTCAGGTTGATGCCGACCATGCCGTATTCCTTCACGCAGCGCTCCAGCTCGGGAATGCAGGTTTTCGGATCGACGCCGGGCGACTGCGGCAGCATGGCCGCGCCGATGAAGTTGTCGGGGAACAGCTGGGACACGCGGTAGCACAGTTCGTTGCAGATGGCGGCCCAGGTGGCGCTGGTCTCGAAGTTGCCGATGTGGTGGGCCATGAAGCTGGCGCGCGGCGAGAAGATCGTCAGGTCGGAACCGCGCTCGCGCATCAAACGCAGCTGGTTGGTTTCGATCGACTCGCGCAGTTCGTCGTCGCCGATCTTCAGGTCGGACGCACGCGGACCGCGTTCCGGCGTGTTCAGGTTGGCGATCTGCCGGTTGCGCCAGTCTTCCAGCGCCTTCGGCGCGGTCGTGTAGTGGCCGTGGCAATCGATGATCAGGGGCTTCTTCATTGGCTGTTCTCGTTCAGGAGGGAAGCGGGCACCAGGACTTCGCCGCGCATGATGGGACGCGCCGTACGCAGCAGGGCAGCGCTGGCGACCTTTTGTGGATCGTGGGCGTCGAGTTCCAGCTCGACGCTGAATTCGCCGGTGGGGTGTTCCAACGAGATGGTGCGCTGCGCACCGCTGCCGGCCCGGGCCAGCCCCTCGGTCACCGAGCCTTCCAGCACGCAGGCCGTGGCCACGGTCACCGCCGCCAGCACGCCGATGGCGTCGTGGCACACGTGCGGGATGAAGCAGCGGGTCGACACGGTGCCGCCGGCCGTGGGCGCGGACACCAGGCACATCTTCGGGTAGTTCTTGCTGCCGACGTCGCCCAGGCCCATGGCCGGGCCGACTGCCAGGCGCAGGGCTTCCAGCCTGGCCTTGAGCGCCGCGTCTGCATTCAGCTCGGCCGCGCTCTCGCGTCCGCTGATGCCGAAATCCGCCGCGCGCACCAGCACCATCGGCATGCCGTTATCGATCAGGGTAGCGTCCACCTCGCGCGTGGCGCCGTCGGGGGTCGCGTACGACACCCGATCCAGCGTGTGTCCGGTCGGAAGCAGCGCCGGGCAGACCGAGCCGGCGGTGTCGAGGAAGTTGATCTTGACCGGCGACGCGCTGCCCGGGACGCCGTCGATACGGGTGTCGCCGGCGTAGCGCATGCGGCCGCCCGGCGTCTGCACGGTGACGTCGCACTGCATGCCGGTGTTCAAGGTCAGGATGCGCGCGGTGGTGCTGTCGTCGCTTGCCTGCACCAGGCCGCGCTCGATGGCGAAGGGCAGGACCGCCGCCAGCATGTTGCCGCAGTTCGGGGTGGTGTCGACCTTGTCGGACCCGGGCTGCAGCTGCGCGAACAGGAAATCCAGGTCGACGCCCGGCGTGGCGCTGCGGCTGACGATGCCGACCTTGCTGGTCAGCGGATGGGCGCCGCCCAGGCCGTCGATCTGGCGCTTGTCGGGCGAGCCCACGACGGCAAGCAGCACCCGGTCGCGGCGGGCGACGTCGGCCGGCAGGTCGGACGCCAGGAAGAAGGGGCCGCGGGAGGTGCCGCCGCGCATCAGCGTGCAGGGCAGGGGACGATAGTCGTCGCTGTCGTCCTCGTAAATGGGCTTGTCGGGCATGTCGGGATCGTAAGCAAGTTCGGATAATGGCCAGTATCGGCCGCGGGACCCGCTTCTGGGTTGCCTTATGCGCGCAAACTGTTCGAAAATACTTATCGGGTGTTCCGCGTACGGACGGAACCGCTATCCTTCCTGTCCATGCCTGCCATTCAACTTCATCATCTGCGCGCGTTCCAACTCGTCGCTAGCACCGGCGGCATCCGCCGCTCGGCCGATGTGCTGTACCGGGCTTCGAGCGCGGTCACGCGCTCCGTCGCCACGCTGGAAGCATCCCTGGGCGCCCAACTGTTCGAACGCAAGGGCAGGGGCATGCTGCTGACCGCGGCCGGCGAGGTGGTGCGCCTGCGTGCGCAGATCATCGAGGCCGAGTTGCGCGAGGTGCGCGACGACGCCGCCCGGCTCGGCGCGCGCGAAGGCTACCTGGTCAGCGGCATGGATGCGCTGTTCAACGAGCGCCGCCTGCAGGTGGCGACGATGCTGGCCGACGTGCACCACATGCCGACCGTGGCGCACACGATGGGCATGTCGCAGTCCGCGGTCAGCCAGGCGCTGGCCAAGCTGGAGGAGGGCCTTGGCCAGGGCCTGTTCCGGCGCACCGCGCGCGGCATGCTGCCGTCGGATGCGGGCAGCCGCTGGATCGTGCGCTTCAACCGGGTGCTGGTCGAACTCGATCACATCCTGGCCGACCTGGCGGCACTGAGCGGCGTGCTCGAAGGCGTGGTCACCGTTGGCGCGCTGCCGCTGGCGCGCACCCTGGTGCTGCCGGCGGCGATTGCCGCCCTGGTGAAGAAGTACCCGCGCGTGCGCGTGCGCTCGCTCGAAAGCCCGTACGAGGAACTGGCGGCCGGCCTGCTGAGCGGGCGGGTCGACTTCGTCATCGGCGCGCTGCGCCAGGCGGCGGGGAGGGAGCTGGAGCGCACCGTCTTGATGCAGGACTCGAGCGCCGTGATCGCCCGCGCCGACCATCCGCTAGCCCGCAGGCTCGTGCTGACCTTCGACGACCTCGCGTCCTATCCCTGGGTGCTGTCGCGCGCCGACGCGCCGCTGCGCAAGTCGCTTGACCAGTTCTACCGCGAGCACGGACGGACCCCACCGCAGGCGGCCGTCGAAACCGGCGACCTGGCGCTGCTGCGCGGCCTGCTGCTGTCGTCGGACATGCTGACGGTGCTGTCGCCGCATCAGCTCCATTACGAGATCCAGGCGGGGCAGCTCGCCGTGCTGCCGTTTCATGCGCCCGGCCTCGAGCGTCAGATCGGCGTAACCACGCGCGCGGGCGCGCACCTGTCGCCGGCTGCCAAGGCCTTGCTGGCCGAGCTGACCGATGTGGCGGCCGCCGTGCAGTCAGTCAATAAGTAAATTGGAGCATATTCGGTGTCGGCCATGGAGACTCGAATCGTGTATGGTTCAATCGGAAATCGGAAACAAAATAATAAATTCTACAAGATCCGAAACTCATTGACGCGTTGCAACTTGTCCTGTCAGTATCAAGCTTATAGAGTGAGCCATACTGGCTGTCCGCTATCGGCTGCTCATTGGATCTTTATACTTCAGGAAATGTCCACAATGCGCGATCCGGCCAGGATTAACGAGGTACTCGAACTGCTGCGAGAGATTTGGACAATTGAGCCTGATTTGCGGCTGGGGCAGCTCATCTACAACGCTGCACGAATTAGCGAGCCGGGTTTGAGTGATGTAGCTTCAATCGAAGACACCAGTCTCTGTAAGGGTTTGGCTCGTTACCATGAACATTTTCAGGTCGATAAGTCTTGAGCCGACTGGTGAATCCAAGGTCGGAAGCAGCACCAGTTGAACGGCAGCAACCGGCCAGGGGCGGACACAGGCATCTGGACAATTCCGAGACGACTTTAATGAATACTCATAAACTCTTTGATTCGTTTTTGAGTCCGGAACGGCCGCCGGAATGTCCATACTCGCCGGATTCCGACGTTTTTTTGATTCGCACCGCGAACGACATTTCTGCAATCGCAGAGATTTACGAAAAGTCTGGTGGCTCATATGGGTTCCGGTTTCAAGCTTGGGTGGCCTGGCGGGACGCTGGAGGAGTAGCGCGTAGCCATTCATGGCACGAGATTAATGCCAAAGAGGTACTCTTCACCGACTGTGTCGAGGAGGCGCAGCGTGCGGCAGACGCCTATGCTGCAGCAATTGGAATATCACTCACTGGAGATTGGCACTTCCCTCGCTAGACGGTGGCCAGCGTTTGCTTCGGGTCGGTAGCAGTCTATCGCGACAGTCGATGTGCTTTATGCCTGGATAAGATGCATTACTGGCTACTACGGACGATAACAGGAGCGGGCATGTGTGATCCTATGACAAAGAACGGAACTTCATGAAAAGTGCAGCGCTCCTGCTGTTGGCCATGGCCTTGGGTGGAAATACAGTCGCGGCGGGCCTGGATCCGCACCAGTGCTTGCCACGTGACATTCATAGAGAAACATATTCAGACGACAGTGCTAAAGCGCTGGCGGCGGCAATGCGGTCCAAGGTCAAGCTGGCATCCCATTGGAATGATGGCCAGATTCTCGCAGCCTTCGGCTTTACCCAAGCCACAGCCGCAGATAGTGAGCAAGGAATAGATGGTACTCAAGCAGCCTACCACGTGGGCAAGACCAGCATATCGATCGTGAGGTCTGCTTCAACAGGCCTTGTGATCAGCATAAATCGTGGACCTTATGCAGGGCATTGGATCGTTGAGCCCTGTTATTGACGGCCAAACCCGCCCACGTCGGCAAGGCTGCGAAGCCGGTCTATCGGGGCAGTTCCCAGCTGCCCGGTCAGAAATTCGAACCGGGCATGCCGCCATATCACACCGGATTTTATTGCGCCTGATCCTGTTGAAACTGCGTGCGCTGCATCTCGACTTCCTGCATGAAGCCTTCAAATTCAGCAGCCGTCTCAATGCGGCGAACGACCTGGTCATTGCTGTCCTCGACGGTAAAGGCACCGTTGCGCTCCAGGACGCCCAGGACGGTAGCCCGCACATTCGCAAGTGTCGTGTCGCTACCAGTCGTGACTAGCGCGGTCCATGTGTCCTCTGCAATCGAGACGTCGTGTTCCAGAAAATGCAGTTCGAAGTTCATCGTTAATCTCCTTTGAATAAAACTTGTTACCAAGTTGATGCATTGCTCATGGTTGTCGGGCGATGTCTGGCGTCGGCCAGTTCAGCAAGCCGGCGACGCGCTGGATTACCCACCGTAATAAAGGTGGTTCGCCCCATCCAAGCGCCTCGACCAGACGATAGGATTTCAGCAGGATGTCGATCGGCCTGACAGACCGGTCCGACTCCATCTGCACTTGAGCACACTCACTTGCGAGGTGCAGTGCAAGTTCCTCGCATATATTCCAAGTCACGCAGCGATGCCAGTGCGACCCGCCGGGTTCGTATGGAAAATCGAATGGAACAGCGGTGTAATCCGTGTTGGCTGCGCGCTGTTGCGTCATGCTGCTTCTCTTCAATAACCGGACAGGGCCTATCATACTGTATAAATGTACAGTACTGGCGTACGGTAGCGATCTTGTCGGAGCGCTACCCCCTGTGCGAAGTTTTATGACGATCTACCGGCTTTGCGCGGCGACGCGCCAAGAATGCGTTTGAACGCTGCGCCAAAGGCACTCTCCGACTCGTAGCCGAGCGATGCTGCGACACGGCTGATGGTGGCGCCTTTGACGCTCAGGTGCTCATGGGCCAGCAGCATGCGCCATCGTGTGACGTAAGCCATCGGTGCTTCACCCACCGTCTCGGCAAAGTGCGCCGCGAATGCCGAGCGCGACATGCCGGCGGCCGCGGCGAGCAGGGCGACGGTCCAGGGGCGCCCCGGTTCGGCATGCAGGGCGCCGAGCGCGCTGCGCAGCTTGCTGTCCTGCAGGGCGTACAACCAATTGCCCCGGCCCGGCGCGGTGCCGTCGAGGTGATGGCGCAGGGCTTCAATGAGGAGGGCCTGTGCCAGATGGCTGGCCATCAATTGTCCGCCTGGCCGCGGACAGCGCAGTTCTTCCATCAGCCGTGCAATCGATAGTCGCAAGGCTTCACCTGCGCTAGAGGCGACGTGCAATACCTCCGGCAACATGGCGAGCAAGATGCCGGCATGGGTATTCGCAAAGCCGAAGTAGCCACCGAGCCCGGCGCAGTCGCTGCCGGTCCCGATGCGCGCCACATTCCCTGGACCGACTACCGTCAATGCCTCGGCGACGTCGACCGGCTGTTGTTCCAGGTTGCTGCACAAACGGAAGGCGGTGCCGCCCGATACCATCACCACATCGCCTTGGTGCAGCAGGCGCTGGCCGATCGGCGCATCGCCGACCAACCAGCAACTGCCCAGGCTGATGGCGAAGCACTTCAGCGAGCCGTCGGCGGGGTAATGGAGGGACCAGCTGCCGCCGGCTTCCAATCCGCGAAAGGCATAGTCGGTAGGACGCAGCATCGACAACATATCGGACAAGGGATCCATCAATCGGGCCAACACGAGCATTCAAAGCACGCATCATATCCGCTTGCAATGGCATCCGGCGACTGCCGGCGACGTACCCGGCAAATAATCCTCGCGATGCGGTTTCTGGACGATTGCGACGAATTCAGCGAGTTTTACGCATTCTTCATCTGGTCTTGCCTCCCTAAAATGGGCGTTCTTTATCGAGGAGCGCACATGCAAGAGACTCTCAACAAGGCCTTGTGGCTTGCTGCCAAGCAAGCCCCGTTCAGCGTGGCGGAGGCACCTTATACGGCGCCGCGCGGCCGCGAAGTGGTCGTGCGCACGCGCGCCGTCGCGCTCAATCCTTTCGATCGCCATCTGCAGACGATCGGTTCGCTGGCTTGTCCGTGGCTGAATTATCCCATGGTCGTCGGTCACGATCTGGCAGGCGATGTCGTCGAGGTGGGGGAGGCCGTCACCCGCTTTCAACCGGGAGACCGCGTGCTGGGCTTGGCCGGCGGTGTCGACAAGGGGCGCAATCGCGCGGCGGAAGGCGCGTTCCAGGACTACGTCGTGCTGCTCGAACACATGATGACGCCCTTGCCCGCCGCGCTGGGTTACGACCAGGCCAGCGTGTTGCCGCTGGGCCTGTCGACGGCGGCCTGCGCCTTGTTCCAGGATGAATTCCTGGCCCTCGCGCCGCCCCGGGTGCAGCGGCAGCGCCGCAGCGAAACTGTCGTCGTCTGGGGCGGTTCGACCAGCGTCGGTGCAAATGCGATCCAATTGGCCGTCGCCGCCGGCTACGATGTCCTGACCACCTGTTCCCCTAAAAATGTGGACTTCGTCCGGGGATTGGGAGCACGCCAGGCATTCGATTACCGCAGCGCCACGGTCGTGGCCGACCTGGTCGGCGCACTTGGACAGTCGCGCTGTGCCGGTGCGGTGGCGATCGGTACCGGCGCCGCGAGCGCATGCCTGGACCTGGTGGTCGCGGCAGGCGGCGCGCGGACCGTGGCGGTAGTCACACCACCTGCCACCTTCGACGGCATTCCCGCCGGTCGCGGACGCCTGCGCAAACTGCTACCCATCCTGGTCGGTAACGCAAGCGGCCTGCTGAAGCTGATGTGGCGTGCCAAGCGGCACGGTGTCGCGACGCCCTTCGTATGGGGCACCGCACTGATCCACAACCACGTGGGTCCGCTGATTTTCCAGGATTACCTGCCGGAGGCGCTTGCAAGCGGCGCATTCCAGCCCAGTCCGCCCTGTCGGGTTGCTGGTCACGGCCTGGAGGCGATACCGGCGGCGATGGCAATGCATGAAGCAGGCTTGTCTGCCGCTAAACTGGTGGTGACGCTCTGATCCATGCGCATGAAAAACCTGTAGTACAGCGGACTTGTCAGGGGAATACGATGAACGGAACAACACGCCCAATCAACATGACAGCGCGATCGACCTTATCGAAAGCGGTTCGCTACGGCGGCGCGCTGCTCGCCGTGTGTGTCGGATTGCTTTCCTGTCGCTACATCGTGCAAGCCGGACCGGTGCCGGACAACGTGCTCGCCAACCGCTTCTTCGACCACTGGATCGCCGTGCATG
Source organism: Massilia phyllosphaerae (assembly GCF_034659755.1). Lineage (NCBI taxonomy): Bacteria > Pseudomonadati > Pseudomonadota > Betaproteobacteria > Burkholderiales > Oxalobacteraceae > Massilia > Massilia phyllosphaerae. The sequence continues at coordinate 50,730 of NZ_JAXSQX010000005.1, read as the reverse complement.
CCGGTGCGGCGTCGACCGCCCTGATACTGGGCGCCATGCAACTGTCCAACGTCGTGCGGCGGCGGCCCGGACTGCATCGCGCGAGCGGGCGCTTGTATGTGGCGGCTTGCATCGCCGGCGGCGCCTCGGCACTCGTCCTGGCAGCGGGCGTGTCCACCGGCCCTGTGGCGGCGTCGGGTTTCGGCGCGCTCGGTACGCTGTGGCTCTACGCCACGCTGCAGGGTTTGCGCACGGCGCGCGCACGCGATTTTCCGCGACACCGGGCCTGGATGATCCGCTCCTACGCATTGACGTTTGCGGCGGTCACGCTCAGGATCTACTTGCCGCTGTCCCAGGTCCTCGGTATCGATTTCGCTCTTGCCTACCGCTGCATCGCATGGCTGGCCTGGGTGCCGAACATGGTCATTGCCGAAATCTATGTCCGGCACCGTGGGCCAGGCCCGCGTGTCGTCAGTCAGCCGTTCCCGGCACCCAGTTGTTCGAGCCAGACAGACCGCATGTTATAGCAGTGGAAGGCCTTGACCTTCCCTCCCTCCATGACGAACACGTCGCAGCACGGGACATCGAACCGTTTGCCGCTGGCACGCAGCACACCGCCCCGGGTTGGAAAATCGCCCACATGGGTGCCCTGCAACCTGAGCTCGACGACGATGACGCCATCTGCTGCCGAATACACCTTCAGCAGTTCACGGTGAAAATCCGGGAAGGTCGATGACAGACCCTCGAGCGGCTGGCGAACCTCGGCCCCGGTCCATTTCTGGCCCGAAGACATATCCAAAAAATAACCGTCTTCTGCGAAGAGGGCGGCGAACCTGTCCAGGTCCGGGTTCGCACCTTCTGCGACGACATAAAGTTCCCTGATGATTTCTTCGTTGGTTGACATACTGGTTCCCGGTAAGGTCGCAAACACTGCGACAGGTACATTTGGCGCCGTGACGATAGCCTGCCAAGGCCATGTTCGTCATCGGCGGAAGAGCCGACGACATGATTGTAGGCATGCGGTTTCATCTATACTAGTACCTACCAAAAGGTAAGTAGGGGTGGCGTATGGAACCGGTTTGTGGCCTGGATGTGGCATTGCATTACGTTGGAGGAAAGTGGAAGCCGCTCTTGCTGTTCTACCTGCAAGGGTCGCCGCGGCGCTTTGGCGAGCTCAAACGCCTGGTGAGCGGCATCAGCGAGAAAGTCCTGATCCAGCAGTTGCGCAGCCTGACCGAAGACGGCATCGTCACGCGCCATGACTACATGGAGATCCCGCCGAGGGTGGAATACGCGATCACCGACTTTGGACGGTCGCTCGCGCTGGCGCTGCAGCCCTTGTGTGAGTGGGGGAACCGCAATCGGGCGCACTTCCAGGCGCAGACGCCCATGCCCGCGCCCGAGCCTTCTTGATCGCCGGCCGCCGTCCGCTATGCTGAGAGCATGTCATCGGCAAATTTCCTTGCCCTTGCATCGGGAGACCATGATGAAACCTTCTCTATGGCGGTATGCCGGACTGGCGCTGGCAGCCGCGCTGCCGGCCGCAAGCGCCCTCGGCCAGATCGACAGCCTGCTGGGCAAGGGGGACCGCGGCGGTGACCTGAAAAGCATCGCCGACATGGCAGGCGCCCCCATGACGTCCGGCAGCATCGGCAACGTGGCCGGCTTGCTGCAATACTGCATCGGCAACAATTACCTGAGCGGCGATCGCGCTGCATCGGTCAAGGACCAGCTGATGGGCAAGCTGCCCGGCGGCGAGCGCACCCAGGACCAAGGCTACGCCGACGGCATGAAGGGCTTGCTGCGCGGCAGTAACGGCAATGCGATGGACTTGCGCGGCGGTGGCTCGAAGGCCGAGCTCGCCAGGAAGGCGTGCGACACGGTCCTGGCGCAGGCCAAGTCCTTTCTCTGACGCTGTGCGGCGGCGCTGCAGGCACGCTGCGCCATACGCCGCATGCGCAGGCCGGGCGTGGAGACGGACCCGGTATCGTTGTGCTATCTTGGCATCCCAGTGGCCCAGGCCGGGCAGCCATGCTTTGCAGCAGCAACGAATTCAACGTCAGGAAACTAACATGCGGCAACTTTCTCCCGCGGGACAGCAGATCGTCGACGACATCGCCAAGCGCTACGGCTATAGCACCGAAGCGGTCCTGAGCATGCTGCAGGCGGTCATCGACGGCAACGGCCGGATGGCCCAGTTCAATCACCCGGAATTCGCGGGCTCGGGGCAGTGGATGAGCGGCGGCATGACCATGGTGTCGGACATGTTCAACAACACCCTCAAAGCCAGCATCGACAAGCTGTGCGCCGAGCTGGCGCACCTGGTGGCAACCCAGCCGGACCTGCTTGCGAGCGGCAGTTTCCAGTCGCAGCGGCAGGGCGGCCAGCAGCAGGCCAGCCATGGCGGCGGCCGGGATGACGTGGCCTGGCATCAGGCGGCGGCCGGCAGCGGCGCCAGCCTGTTCGTCGCACCGGCGCCGGGCAGCGCGGCCGACTGGTGGGGAACCGGCCTGGGCCGGCCCGACAGCACCGGTGCCCAGAACGGCGTGCGCTACGCCTATTTCGCCCAGGCGCGCCGCCTGGCGATCGACGTCAACGGCAAGGTCACGGTCTACGACACCCGGGATCACCGGATCGGCGGCTTTTCGCAGCAACAGTCGCAGGGCGGCTCGCTCGCCTTCACCAGCCAGCACGGCCTGATCGACATAACGAGGCTGCCGGTAGTGTCGGTCGACGGCGCACAGGCGGCGGCACCAGCCAGCCAGGCAGCGTCAGCCGCGTTGGCTACGTCACCATCGTCAGCGCCGGCAGCGCCGGCAGTGTCGCCTGCGCAAGCAGCGTCACCGGCCTCCACACCGCCCGCCGCGCCAGCGCAGCCTGCCAGTGCCGGCAATGCAGCCGGCATGGACATCTTCGCGATGATCGACCGGCTCGCCGAACTGCGCAGCCGGAACATCCTGACCGAAGCGGAATTCAACGCCAAGAAGACGGAACTGCTGGCGCGCCTGTAGCGCGCTTCATGCCTCACCCGGCAGCGGCAGCGGCGTCACCGTGACTTCCACGGCCAGCGTCTGCATGCCGCCGCCGAGCACTATGCCGCGCATCGGAGTGACGTCGCTGAAGTCGCGGCCCCAGCCCAGCGTGATGTGTTCGTGCTGCACCAGGCAACGGTTGGTCGGATCGAAATCGACCCAGCCCAGCACCGGGCAGAACACCGACACCCAGGCATGCGACGCATCGGCGCCGACCAGGCGCGGCTTGCCGGCCGGCGGGTGGGTCAGGATGTAGCCGCTCATGTAGCGCGCCGGCAGGCCGATGCTGCGCAGGCAGCCGATCATGAGCTGGGCGAAGTCCTGGCAGACGCCGCGGCGGTTGCGCAGCACCTGTTCGAGCGGCGTGGAAATCTCGGTGGCCTTGCTGTCGAATTCGAAATCGTCGAAGATCCGCTGGGTCAGGTCCAGCGCCGCGTCGAGTTGCGGCCTGCCGGGCGTGTAGCTGTGGCGTGCATACGCTTCCAGCTCGGGGAACACGGTGACGTGCGGCGAGGTGTACAGGTAGCGGCACGCCTCCAGCGTGGCGGCGCTTTTTTCCTTTCCCATCATGTCGCGCACGCTTTCCCAGGGCAGCGTGCCGGCGATCTGCGCCAGGCCGGGGCGCGGGCGCAGCGCGACCGTCGACTCGGCGTGCACCAGCAGGCTGTCGTGCGGCTGGGTGAGCGCCACGTGGCGGGTGTGGTTGCCGAAGTAGTCGATGCCCTCCTGGCTGTCGCTGACCGGTGGGTCGAGCCAGATCAGGTGCGACTCGGTCGCTTGAAACGCAAACGAACGCGGCGTCATGTGCAGGTATTGCTGCGACAGGCTGACCGTGCTCTGGTAGGCATAGCGCGTTTCGTGCACCACGCGGTAGCGCGCGCACACGTCTGCGCCCGGCGTCGGATCACTCATGCGCGCTTCCTTTGCGCGCCCTTGCTGCCGCCGTAGTTGAAGAACTGGATGCCGAGCTGCTCGTACAGGGCCGCGCTGGCCGACTCGATCCGGGTCAGCAGGTCGGTCAGCTTCGCGTTGCCATGGTTGAGGTCGGTGTCGGGCCGCAGCGCGACCAGTTCCTGCTTCAGGGGCAGCAGCAGGTGGGCGCCGCAGGGGCCATGGGTGTGCGCGATCTTGTCGAGCGTGCCCAGGATGCCGTTGATCTGGAACAGCACCGAGCGCGGATTGGTCTCGTCGCACAGCAGCAGATCCAGCACCGGCAGCCATTCGGGCTGGGTCCGGTAGCGCACGCGATAGGTGATGCTGCTGTCCGACAGCTCGAGCAGCCAGTCGAGGTTGCCGTTGCCGTCCATGGCCAGCGCACGCTGCAGCACCAGGCTCTGGAATTGCAGCCGCTCCAGGCGGCGCCCGAGCGACATGAAGCGCCAGCCGAGGTCGCGCGTCATGCCGTCGAGTGCGAAGCCGGCCAGCGTCATGAGTGCGGTGGCGGCCTCGTCCAGGATGGTCATCACTTCGGATTGCGACGGCCGCTCGCCGCGGACGATCGCCGGTTGCGCCATCCGGCTCAGCGCGCGCCAGTTGTCGGCCGAGAAGCGTTCGTGCAGCTGGTCCGCGAGCCGGTGCAGTTCCTGCTGCTGGCGCGCCAGTCCCGGGACGGCCGGAGAGACCACCGCCTGCAGCAGGGCCGCTTCGATCGCCGCATCGGTGAAGATGCCGGCGCGGCGGACGCCCGGCGCCGGCATGATGGTCTGCACGTCGATCAGCTGGAACCAGATGCACAGCGCCTCGACGGTCGGCCATTCGGGGCCGCGCTCGTCGACGCGCACGTTGAACAGGATGTTCAGGGCGACCCGCAGCAGGCGGCAGATATTGTCGCAGCGTTCGGCATGGCGCCCGAACCACAGCAGGTTTTCCGCCGTGCGGCTGGACAGGCTGGTATCTTCGCGCACCAGGTCTTCGCCGCGGACGCGGCGTTTCTGCATGCGGTGCGGTTCGGCGCGGGCGCGCGCCTGCACCCAGGTGTCCTTGCTGGCGCCGCCCTTCAGGATCGTCAGCACGCGCGCATCCGGTCCGGTGGCGACGCGAGTCAGGCCGCCCGGCATCACGACGTAGCCGTTCGGGGTGGCGCAGGCGAACACGCGCAGGCCGACGGCGCGCGGCCGCAGGCTGGGCGAGCCGCCCGGCGCCGCGCCGTCGGTCCACACCGGCGCCAGCGACAGCTGCACCACTTCCTGGGCCACGTAGTTGTCCGGATCGGCGCGCAGTTTGGCGATGAAAGCGGCGCGCCCGGCGGCGTCCAGGTCCTGGCCGAACACCGCGAACGGCGGCAGATGGGGAAAGGCCGGCTTGATCACCAGCCGGTCGAGCCCGTCGACCACGGCTTCCAGCGCGGCCGGTTCGCCGCACCACCAGGTCGCCACCGAGGGCATCTTCAGGGGCTCGCCCAGCAGCCGCTTCGACAGCGCCGGCAGGAATCCGAGCAGGGCGCCCGAGTCGAGCAGGCTGGAGCCGAGGCTGTTGGCGACCAGCACATTGCCGCGCCGGGCGGCCTGGGTCAGCCCGGGCACGCCCAGCAGGGCGTCCTGGAGCGTGTTCTGCAGCTCGAGCGGATCGCAGGCCGCGTCGTCGACCCGGCGCATGATCACGTGGACCCGGTGCAGGCCGTCCAGGGTCTTCAGGTAGACCACGCCGTCGCGCACGGTGAGGTCGTCGCCTTCGACCAGCGGCAAGCCCAGGTAGCGCGCCAGGTAGGCCTGTTCATAATAGGTTTCGGCGGCCGGACCCGTGGTCAGCAGCACGATCAGCGGCATTTCGCCTTCGCGCAGCGGCGCCGGCGCGTCGCCCTCGGCCGCGCACCGGCGGCCCCAGTGCACCAGGCTCTCGTGCATGCTGCGGAAGAACCCGGCCGGCGAGCGCACCTTCAGGTGGCGCAGCAGGTCGGGGAAGATGGGCGTCATGATGGCGCGGTTTTCCAGCGCATAGCCGGCGCCCGAGGGCGCCTGGGTGCGGTCGGCGATCACCCACCAGCGGCCGTCGGGCGCGCGCGCCAGGTCGACCGCATAGAAATGCAGGGCGACGTCGTCCTGGTGCCGCAGGCCGTGGCAGGGGCGCAGGAAACCGCCATTGCCGTGCACCAGGGCCGGCGGCAGCAGGCCTTCGCGCAGCAGGTCCTCGTTGCCGTAGACGTCGCACAGGATCTTGTTGAGCAGGGTGGCGCGCTGGATCACGGCCGCTTCGATGGCGCTCCATTCGTCGTGCGGCAGGATCAGCGGCAGCGGGTTCAGGTCCCATGGCCGTTGCCGGCCGCCGGCATCGCCCTGGACGTTGTAGGTGATGCCGTTTTCGCGCACCTGGCGCTGCACCGCTTCGCGGCGCTGGCGCATCAGGTCCGGCGCTTCGTTTTCCAGGCTGGCGAGCAGGGCGCGCCAGTGCGCGCGCGGCACACCGGCCGCGTCGAGCATTTCATCAAAGCCATCCGGTGCGCCCAGATAGTGGTCAAGTAGTCGGTTCGGCATGGACGCGGCGGGTGTAAAGGTGAAACATGATAACCGGTCAGTCCGGTTGCCAGCGCAGATCCAGCGTCATCGGGAAACCCGGGTTGAGCTCCTCTTTGCGTACCGTCATGGGTCCCGGCGTGTGGCCGTGCGGCCAGAAGCGCGCGACCCGGCGTGCCTCGGCGGCGTTGGCATTCACCGGCGCGCCCGTCTCGTTGCGCCCGCCGGGGTGCGCCACATGGTAGGTGCAGCCGCCGATCGCGCGTCCGCTCCAGGTGTCGACCAGGTCGAACACCAGCGGCGCCTGCACCCGGATGCTCGGATGCAGGGCCGACCACGGGCTCCAGGCACGGAAGCGCACGCCGGCCACGTACTCGCCCGGCACGCCGGTCGGATGCAGCGGCAGCAGGCGGCCGTTGCAGGCGACCACGTGGCGGCCATCGGTCAGGCCGCGCACCCGCAGCTGCATGCGCTCGACCGACGAATCGACATAGCGCGCGGTGCCCCCTAGGCTGACTTCCTCGCCGAGCACGTTCCAGGGCTCGATCGCCTGGCGCAGTTCCATCTCGACACCCTCGTAGACGACGGTGCCGAAGCGCGGGAAGCGGAATTCGATGAAGGGATCGAACCAATGCTCTTCGAAGGCGTAGCCGGCCGCGCGCAGGTCGCGCGCGACGTCGCGGATATCCTGGGTGACGAAATGCGGCAGCATCCAGCGGTCGTGCAACGAGGTGCCCCAGTGCACCAGCTTGGCCTTGAAGGGCTGCTGCCAGAAGCGCGCCACCAGGGCGCGCAGCAGCAGCATCTGCAGCAGGCTCATGCGCTCATGCGGCGGCATCTCGAAGGCGCGGAATTCGACCAGGCCGAGGCGCCCGGTCGGGCCGTCCGGCGAATACAGCTTGTCGATCGAGAATTCCGAGCGGTGCGTATTGCCGGTCAGGTCGACCAGCAGATTGCGCAGCAGGCGATCCACCATCCAGGGCTTGTCGCCCGCGGACAGGGTCGGCAGCACCTTGTCCATCTGCTGGAACGCGATCGCCAGCTCGTACAGGTTGTCGTCGCGCGCTTCGTCCACGCGCGGGGCCTGGCTGGTCGGTCCGATGAAGGTGCCCGAGAACAGGTAGGACAGGGCCGGATGCACCTGCCAGTAGGTGATCAGGCTTCTCAAGAGGTCCGGCCGGCGCAGCATCGGGCTGTCTTCGGCGCTGGCACCGCCCAGGGTGGCGTGGTTGCCGCCGCCGGTGCCGGTATGGCGGCCGTCGAGCATGAATTTCTCGGTGCCCAGGCGCGTCAGGCGCGCTTCCTGGTAGAGCGTGGTCACGTTGTGCACCAGCTCGTCCCAGCTGGCCGCCGGGTGGATGTTCACTTCGATCACGCCGGGGTCGGGCGTGACGCTGAGCAGTTTTACGCGCGGGTCGCGCGGCGGCGCGTAGCCTTCGATGCGTACCTTCACTTGACATTGCGCCGCGCTGCCTTCAACCGCCGCCAGCAGCGCCAGGTAATCCTCGATGCGTTGCATTGGCGGCATGAAGACGTGCAGGCGGCCGTCGCGTACCTCGACGCAGAGGGCGGTATGGATGACCTCGCGCGCACCCGGGGCGACTGGTTCGACCGGCCTGAAGGCCACGCCCGGACTCGGCCGCTGGTTCCTGTGTGGCGCAGGTAGTGGGCCGCGCGGCGCGAACGGGTCGACAGCGAAATCCGGATCGCGCTCTTCCGGCGTCACCCACGGCAGCGTGCCCAGCGGCAGCCGCAGGCCCATCGGCGAATCGCCTTCGATCAGGTACAGGTGCTCGCGCCGGACCGGCCAGGCGGAGGTTTCCCAGGCGCTGTCGTCGGCGGCCTGTTCCCTGGGCTTCAGGGGCAGCACGTAGCCGGTCACTTCGCCGAGGCCGCGCTCGAGCAGCCGCGCCAGCCGGCGCCGTTCTTCCGGCGCCTTGAGGTCGGCCAGCAAGGGGTCGAGGTTGGCAGGCAGCGCCTGTTCGCGCAGCGCCTGCACCAGCACGTCCTCGTAGGCCGGGATGGCGCTGCCCTCGGCCAGGCCCAGCGACTTCACCAGCGCGGCGGCAAAGCGGCCCGCCTCGCCGTTGCCATACCCTTCGCCCGCCTCGTCGTCCGAGAACAGCGATGGATCGGACCACATCGGCTGGCCGTCGACGCGCCAGTAGATATTCAGTGCCCAGCGCGGCAGCGGCTCGCCCGGATACCATTTGCCCTGGCCGTAGTGCAGCAGGCCGCCCGGCGCGAAGTGGTTTTTCAGCCGCTGCGTCAGCTGGCCCGCCAACGCGCGCTTGTGCTCGCCGTGGGCGAGCGTGTTCCATTCGGCCCCGTCCATGTCGTCGATCGACACGAAGGTGGGTTCGCCGCCCTGGGTCAGGCGCACGTCGTGGCGCGCCAGGTCGGCGTCGACGCGCTGGCCGAGGCGCTCGATCTTTTCCCAGTCCGCTTCCGAGTACGGCTTGGTCACGCGCGGGTCTTCGTGGATGCGCGTGACGGTCATTTCGTGGACGAAGCTGACTTCGGCCTTGTCGGTAAAACCGCTGACGGGCGCCGCCGACGAGGGCATCGCCGTGCAGGCCAGCGGGATATGGCCTTCGCCGGCCAGCATGCCCGAGGTCGGGTCGAGGCCGATCCAGCCGGCACCGGGGATGTAGACCTCGGTCCATGCGTGCAGGTCGGTGAAATCCTCCGCCGTGCCGCTGGGGCCGTCCAGCGCCTCCTGGTCGGCGCGCAGCTGGATCAGGTAGCCGGACACGAAACGCGCCGCCAGCCCCAGTTCGCGCAGGATGTGCACCAGCAGCCAGCCGCTGTCGCGGCAGGAGCCGGAGCACAGCTGCAGGGTGTCTTCCGGCGTCTGGACGCCGGGCTCCATCCGCAGAAGGTAGCCGATGCGGCCTTGCAGGCGCTGGTTGATCGCCACCAGGAAGTCGATCGTCGACATCGGCTCGGCCAGCAGCTCGCGGCGTACCGCGGCCACGAATTCGTTCAGGAGCGGCCCCGCCGGTTCCTTGTGCAGATAGGCGCCCAGTTCGGTCTTCAGCTGTTCCGGATACGTGAATGGAAACGTCTCGGCATAGCTCTCGATGAAGAAATCGAAGGGATTGATGACGGTCATGTCTGCCACCAGGTCGACCGTGAACTCGAGCTTGTCCGCTTTCTCCGGGAAGACGAAACGGCCGATGTAGTTGCCGTAAGGGTCTTGCTGCCAATTGATGAAATGCGTGTCCGGCTCGACCTTCAGCGAGTACGACAGGATCGGCGTGCGCGCATGCGGCGCCGGCCGCAGGCGCACCTCATGCGGCGACAGGGTGACCGGCCGGTCGTAGCGATAACTGGTCTTGTGGTGGAGCGCGATACGGATTGCCATGCAGGGCTGCCTTTCGTGGTGGGCGCGATCGACGTTGAATGTTCGTCATACTGGCTATTTAATCATGTTTATCCGCGATCCGATTGAATTGCCATTCGTATCATAGTTTCACGGTGTTTCTTGTTACTATGCCGGCATAGGAGGAGACGATGCCGAATTTTTACGATGAGATGTATTCCACGACGGCGACCGTGCGGCCTCACTACACCGCGTTCGCCGAGTGGCTGGCGCAACAGGCGCCGCAGGTGATCGAACAAAAAAGAGCGGAAGCCGAGCTGAATTTCCAGCGCGTCGGGATCACGTTCGCCGTGTACGGCGACAATGCGGGCAAGGAGCGCCTGATCCCGTTCGATATCATTCCGCGCGTGATCAATGCCGCCGAGTGGACCCGGCTGCAGGCCGGCCTGGTGCAGCGCGTGACGGCGCTGAACCGCTTCCTGCACGATGTCTACCACGAGCAGGCCATCCTGAAGGCCGGCGTGATCCCGCGCGAGCAGGTGCTGAACAACGCGCAATACCGTCCCGCCATGCAGGGCGTCAAGCTGCCTTCTGATATCTACGCCCACATCGCCGGCGTCGACATCGTGCGGGCAGGCGAGGGCGAGTTCTACGTACTGGAAGACAACCTGCGCGTGCCGTCCGGCGTCTCGTACATGCTGGAAAACCGCAAGATGATGATGCGCCTGTTCCCCGACCTGTTCGCGAGGAACCGCGTGGCCCCGGTCGACCACTATCCCGACCTGCTGCTCGACAACCTGCGCAGCGTGGCGCCCCCTGGCGTCGACGACCCGACCGTGGTCGTGCTGACCCCCGGCATGTACAACTCGGCCTACTTCGAGCATGCCTTCCTGGCCCAGCAGATGGGCGTGGCGCTGGTGCAGGGCCAGGACCTGTACGTGCGCGACAACACCGTGTACATGCGTTCCACGCGCGGCCCGCAGCGCGTCGACGTCATCTATCGCCGCATCGACGACGATTACCTGGATCCGCGCGCCTTCCGTCCCGAATCGACGCTGGGCGTGCCGGGCCTGCTCGACGCGGTACGCGCCGGCCGCGTCGGCCTGGCGAATGCCATCGGCACCGGCGTCGCCGACGACAAGTCGATCTACCCGTTCGTGCCCGACATGATCGAGTTCTACCTGGGCGAAAAGCCGATCCTGAACAACGTGCCGACCTACCAGTGCCGCAAGAAGGACGCGCTGCAGTACACCCTGGACAACCTGTCCGAGCTGGTGGTCAAGGAGGTGCACGGCGCCGGCGGCTACGGCATGCTGATCGGGCCGGCGTCGACCAAGGCCGAGATCGAAGCCTTCCGCCAGCGCCTGCTGGCCAAGCCGGAAGGCTATATCGCCCAGCCCACGCTGGCCCTGTCGGCGTGCCCCACCTTCGTCGAATCGGGCATCGCCCCGCGCCATATCGACCTGCGTCCCTTCGTCCTGTCGGGCAAGAACGTGACCATGGTCCCGGGGGGCCTGACGCGCGTGGCCCTGAAGGAAGGCTCGCTGGTCGTGAATTCGTCGCAGGGCGGCGGCACCAAAGATACCTGGATATTGGAGAGTTAGTATGTTGAGCCGTACCGCAGATCATTTGTACTGGATGGCCCGTTATACCGAACGGGCCGAGAACACCGCGCGCATGCTCGACGTGCGCGTCCAGTACTCGCTGATGCCGCAATCGGCGGCCGCCGAGCAGCAGGGCTGGCGCACGATGCTGGGCGTGTCCGAGCTCCAGTCGCAGTTCGATGCAAAATACAGCACCCTGAGCCAGAAGGAAGTGCTCGACTTCATGGTGCGCGATCCCGACAATCCGTCCTCGATCGCCAGTTGCCTGCGCGCCGCGCGCGAAAATGCGCGCGCCGTGCGCGGCAGCCTGACCACGGAAGTCTGGGAAACCAAGAACACCACCTGGCTGACGCTGCAGCAGCACCTCAAGAGCCGCATGTTCGAAACCCATCCGGGCAAGTTCCTGGAGTGGGTGAAGTATCGCTCGCACATGTCGCGCGGGGTCACGCTGGGCACCATGTTCCAGGACGAGGCCTTCAACTTCATCCGCCTCGGCACTTTCCTGGAGCGGGCCGACAACACGGCGCGCATCCTCGACGTCAAGTTCCGCTTCCTGGATGCCGACGCCATCCGGGCCGATGCGCAGGTCGAGTTCTATTACCTCGCCGCCTTGCTGCGTTCGGTGTCCGCGTTCGAGACCTACCGCAAGGTGTATCGCGACGCCATCACCCTGAACCGGGTGGCCGAGCTCCTGATCCTGCAGCCGAAGATGCCGCGCTCGCTGATCGCCTGCATGTGCGCCGTCGTCACCAACCTACAGGAAGTGCGCAACGACCTGTCGCAGGACACCGAACGCCTGGCCGAAAAGCTGTACGGCGAGCTGCAATCGGCGCAGATCGGCGATATCCTGCAGGAAGGCCTGCACCCCTACCTGACGCGCTTCCTGGCCTCGATCGCGGAGCTGGGCAACGGCATCGGCCGCGATTTCCTGCTGCCGGTGGCGCCGGAACTGCCCGAGGAAGCGCCGGCGCCGGGCCAGACGCAAACCCAGAGCCAGACGCAGACGCAGACGCAAACGCAGACGCAAACGCAGGCGGGTTGAACCAGAGGCGTAACCGATGACGGCGCCCCGGCTGCATGGCCGGGGCGCCGTTGTTATGGCTGGACCAGGCCCGGCACCGCCACCGGCGCCTTGATCTGCGCACGCACCACCTTGTGCACGAACCCGAGCTTTTCCAGCACCGGCGTGCTGAGCGTGAACGGATACGAGTCCGGCATCCCGATGCTGCGGTTCAGGCTGTTCAGCACGTAGGTCAGCGCGAACCAGTCGTGCTGGATGTCGTCGAAGTCATCCGTCTTGGTGGGCAGGGTAATCTTTTCGATCTCCGGCTCGTCGGCCTTGACCGGATGCAGCGACAGGCCGCAGGCATTCGCGGTTTCCAGCGTATCGAGCATGTGCAGGTAATGGGCCCAGGTCTCGGCCCAGTCTTCCCACGGGTGCGAACTGGCGTAGCTGCTCACGAAGTGCGAGGGCCAGTCGGCGGGCGGGCCTTCCTTGTAGTGGTGTTGCAAGGCCTGGCCGTAATCCTGGCGCTCGTCGCCGAACAGGGCGCGGTATTCGTCGATCCATTCGCTGCCCACCACCAGCCGGTCGAAATAGTAGTGGCCGCTCTCATGGCGGAAATGCCCCAGCAGCGTGCGATAGCGCTCGTGCATCTGTTCGCGCGTGCGTTCGCGCTCGGCCGGGTCGGCTTCGGCGATGTTCAGCGTGATGACGCCGTTGGCGTGGCCGGTCATCACGCATTGGTCGGAGACGCCGTCTTCCAGGAACTTGAACGCCAGGCCGGTCTCGGGTTCCACTTCCTTCGACGCCGGCGTCAGGTGCAGGGTCGCCAGCGAGAACAGCAGGCGGCGCTTGGCCGCTTCCAGGCGTCCCCAGAGGATCTGGTTCTTTTCCGACGACAGCGCCGGAATCACGGCCGTCAACTGGCACGACTCGCACAGCTCATGCGTGTCGTCGGCCGGCAGCATCCAGTTGCAAACATTGTGCTCGACATAATTCTTGCACTTTTTATAGAGCTTGCCCTCGTCCCTGCTGTGCAGGCTGCGCCATTGGCCGTTCTCGGCCTCCTCGAAGGCGTTGATGCTGCGCGTCGCCGTCTGGTAGCCGAGCGTGCTGTTGCAATGGAAGCAGAGGGTGTTTTCAAAAAAGATCTGGTTGGAGCACTTGTCGCAGTGGAACGTTTTCATGGTGGATGAGCGATGAATGGTTTAGGTTGTAATGACAATCTAACACCAAATTCAGGTGCGTTCGGTTCGTGTAAGACAATGCCTTATATCGTGCTCACGCAATGCGCGCGCGAGCTTGCGTTGACGATCCATTATAATTTTTGCTTGACTATTTAACAGGCACAGCCATGACAATCGCCCCGCCCGTCGAGACCACGCCCTGGTGGCGCGAAGCCATCATCTACCAGGTCTACCCGCGCAGCTACCTCGACACGGATGGCGACGGCGTCGGCGACCTGCCGGGCATCACCGATAGACTCGACTACATCGCCGGCCTGGGCGTGGACATCGTCTGGCTGTCGCCGTTCTTCAAGTCGCCAATGAAGGACTTCGGCTATGACATCGCGGACTACTGCGACGTCGACCCGCTGTTCGGCACCCTGGCCGACTTCGACAGGCTCATCGAAAAAGCCCATCGCCTCGGGCTGAAGATCATGATCGACCAGGTCATGTCGCACACGGCCGACGCCCACCCGTGGTTCGTCGAGAGCCGCGCCAGCCGCGACAACCCGAAGGCCGACTGGTATGTCTGGGCCGACCCGCGTGCTGACGGGAATCCGCCCAACAACTGGCTGTCGGTGTTCGGCGGCTCGGCCTGGCAGTGGGATACGCGGCGGCGCCAGTACTATTTGCACAACTTCCTGACCAGCCAGCCGGACCTGAACTTCCACAATCCGGACGTGCAGCAGGCCCAGCTCGACGCGCTGCGCTTCTGGCTCGAGCGCGGCGTCGACGGCGTGCGCATGGATGCCTGCAACTTCCACTTCCACGACCGCCAGTTGCGCAGCAATCCGCCGGCGACCCGGGCCGACAACATGATGGCCACCGACGTCAATCCCTACGGCATGCAGTCGCACCGCTACGACAAGACCCAGCCCGAGAACCTGGCCTTCCTGCAGAAGATCCGGAAGCTGCTCGACGAGTACGGCGCGATCTCGATCGGCGAAGTGGGTGCCGACGATTCGCTCGCGGTGATGGCCGACTACACCTCGGGCGGCGACAAGCTGCACATGGCCTACAGCTTCAACCTGCTGACGCCGGACTTTTCGGCGGCGCACATCCGCTCCCAGGTCGAGGAATTCGAGGCGCGCGTGCGCGGCGGCTGGGTTTCGTGGTCGGTCGGGAATCATGACAGCGTGCGCGTGATGACGCGCTGGGGCGGCGAGGATGCGCCGCCGGCGCTGGCCAAGCTGGTGCTGGCGATGCAGCTGTCGCTGAAGGGCACGCCCTGCCTGTACCAGGGCGACGAGCTGGCGCTGCCCGAGGCCGACGTGCCCTACGAGCTGCTGCAGGACCCCTACGGCATCGCCTTCTGGCCCGAGTTCAAGGGCCGCGACGGTTGCCGTACGCCGATGCCCTGGGTGTCCAACGCGCCGCATGCCGGGTTCACGAGCGGCACGCCGTGGCTGCCGGTGGTGGCGCCGCACGTAAAAGCGGCGGTGTCGACGCAGGAAGGAATTCAGGATTCGCCGCTCAACTTCGCGCGCCGCTTCATTGCGTGGCGCCGCAGCCAGCCGCAGGTCGTGCGCGGCGATATTGCGTTCTTCGATGCGCCCGAGCCGGTGCTGGCGCTGCGCCGTGAACTGGAAGGAGAGCCGCCGATGCTGGCGGCCTTCAACCTGTCGAATGCACCGGTGACGTTCGAATGGCCGGCCGCGGCTGGCGCCAGGGATATCGATGGGCATGGACTGCCCGGCACGCGCACCGGTGCGCAGGTGAGCTTGCCGCCGTACGGTGCGTGGTATGGCAGCCGCTAGGCGGAAGGGGTAGGGTGGGCTCGCCGAGCCCACGCGAACGTATACGGTTTATTGGCGCTACGCGTGGGCACGGGGTGCCCACCCTACTTATGCGGCGCTGTGCTGCGCCTGGTCCCACCGGGCGCGGCGGTCGGTACCGCGGCGCTCCTCTGGCTCCGCCAGTCTGACCGGCTGCGCCTGCCAGATCTGGTCGGCATACTCGCCGATCGCGCGGTCGGACGAGAAGCTGCCCATGCCGGCCACGTTCAGGATCGCCTTGCGGGTCCAGGCATCGGGCTGGCGATAGAGTTCGTCGACCTGGTCCTGGGTGGCGACATAGCTGGCGTAGTCGGCCAGCAGCAGGTAATGGTCGCCCCAGGTGACCAGCGCATCGTAGATGCCCGAGAAGCGGCCCTTGTCGTCCGGCGAGAAGGCGCCGTCGCGGATCTGTTCGAGCACCTGCTTCAATTCCGCATTCTGCTCGACGATGCGGCCCGGCTGGTAGCCTGCGGCACGCAAGGCATCGACTTCGGAGGTCGTGTTCCCGAAGATGAAAATGTTGTCGGCACCGATGTGCTCGCGCATCTCGACGTTGGCGCCGTCGAGGGTGCCGATGGTCAGCGCGCCGTTCAGGGCGAACTTCATGTTGCCGGTGCCCGAGGCTTCGGTGCCGGCGGTCGAGATCTGTTCCGACAAATCGGCCGCCGGCATGATGATTTCGGCCAGGCTGACGCTGTAGTTCGGGATGAACACGACCTTCAGCTTGTCGCCGACGCGCGGATCGTTGTTGATCGTGGTGGCGACGTCGTTGACCAGCTTGATGATCTGCTTGGCCATGTGATAGGCCGACGCCGCCTTGCCGGCGAAGATCACGGTGCGCGGCACCCAGCCGGCATCCGGATTGGCGAGGATGCGGTTGTAGCGCGTGATCACGTGCAGCACGTTGAGCAGCTGGCGCTTGTATTCGTGGATGCGCTTGACCTGCACGTCGAACAGCGAGGTCGGGTCGATCGCGATGCCGAGCTTGTCCTGCACCCAGTTCGCCAGGCGCTGCTTGTTGACCAGCTTGGCGGCGCGGAAGTGCAGGGCGAACACGGGGTCGTCGGCGGCCGCGCGCAGGTCCGCGATCTGCTCGAGGTGGCGGCGCCAGGTGCGGCCGATGCGCTCGTCGATCAGCGCCGACAGCGACGGGTTGGCCTGCGACAGCCAGCGGCGCGGCGTGATGCCGTTGGTCTTGTTGTTGAAGCGGTCCGGGAACAGGCGCGCGAAGTCGGCAAAGATCGACTGCTTCATCAGGTCCGAGTGCAGGGCCGAGACGCCGTTGACCTTGTGGCTGGCCACGACTGCCAGGTAGCCCATGCGCACGCGGCGTTCGCCGTTCTCGTCGATCAGCGACACGCGGCGCATCAGCTCGACGTCGGCGCCAAATTCGGCGGTGATGCTGTCGATGAAGATCTTGTTGATGTCGAAGATGATCTGCAGGTGGCGCGGCAGAATGTGGCCGAGCATGTCGACCGGCCAGGTTTCCAGCGCTTCCTGCATCAGCGTGTGGTTGGTGTACGAGAACACCTTTTGCGTGATCGCCCAGGCGCGCGGGAAGGCGATGCCGTGGTCGTCGATCAGGAGGCGCATCAGCTCGGGCACCGCCAGCACCGGGTGGGTGTCGTTCAGGTGGATCGCGACGTGCTGCGGCAGCTGATCGAAATCGTCGTGCTTTTCCAGGAAGCGGCCGACGATGTCCTGCAGGCTGGCGGCGCAGAAGAAGTACTCCTGGCGCACGCGCAGTTCGCGGCCAGCCAGCGTCGAGTCGTCCGGGTACAGCACGCGTGACACGTTTTCGGACGCGTTCTTTTCCTCGACCGCACCGACGTAGTTGCCCCCGTTGAAGGCGGCCAGGTTGAATTCCTGGCCGGCCTTGGCCGACCACAGGCGCAGCAGGTTGGTGGCTTCGGTGGCGTAGCCCGGGACGATGGTGTCGTAGGCCAGCGCCATCACGTCGTGGGTGTCGACCCACTCGACCTTGTCGCCATGTTGTTCGATGCGGCCGCCGAAGCGCACGCGGTACTGCACGTCCGGGCGCGCGATTTCCCACGGATTGCCGCCGGCGAGCCAGTAGTCGGGCAGTTCGACCTGGCGGCCGTCGACGATCTGCTGCTTGAACATGCCGTAGTCGTAGCGGATGCCGTAGCCGACGCCGGACAGGGCCAGCGTGGCCATCGAGTCGAGGAAGCAGGCGGCCAGGCGGCCCAGGCCGCCGTTGCCGAGGGCGGCATCCGGCTCGAGGTCGGGCAGCGTTTCGAGGTCGACGCCCAGTTCTGCCAGTGCCTGGCGCACGTCTTCATGGATGTCGAGCGCCAGCAGGGCGTTGGTGAAGGTGCGGCCGATCAGGAATTCGATCGACATGTAATACACGCGCTTGGCATCCTGCTGGGATTGGGCGCGCTCGGTCTTCATGCGGCGCTCGACCAGGCGGTCGCGCACCGCCAGGGCGGTGGCATGCAGCCAGTCGCGCGGTTGCGCGGTCGAGGCATCCTTGCCCATCGTGTACATCAGCTTGTTGGCGATTGAACGCTTGAGGTCGGCGACACCGCCGGATGGATCGTCTTGATTGAGGTCGGTAAGATTCATTGCTGTTGCGTTCAGTGATTTTGTTATTGGTCAGTGGCGATTTGCCGGTAAAGCGCGAGATAGTGAGTCGCGGCTGCATCCCAGCCGAATTGTTGCCGCATGCCACGTTCTTGTACCTGCTTCCAGTCGGCTTCACGTTGATACAGCGCGAAGGCGCGGCGCAGGGCGGCGCCCATGCCGGCGTCGTCGAAGCTGTCGAAGACGAGACCGGTGGCCAGTTCCTCGCCCAGGTTCTCGATCGAGGCATCGACAACCGTGTCGGCCAGCCCGCCCACCTTGCGGACCAGCGGCAGGGTGCCGTACTTGAGCCCGTACAGCTGGGTCAGGCCGCAGGGTTCGAAGCGGGACGGCACCAGGATCACGTCGGCGCCGGCGATCAGGCGGTGGGCGAGCTGCTCGTCGTAGCCGATGCGTACCGCCACCGATTGCGGATGGGCCGCGGCGGCGGCGCGGAAAGCGGCTTCCAGCGGCGCGTCGCCCGCGCCCAGCAGCATGATCTGGCCGCCGCGCTGGACGATCAGGGGCAGGTCGGCCAGCACCAGATGCAGGCCCTTCTGTTCGGTCAGGCGGCTGACGACGCAGAACAGCGGCGCGGCGTCCTGGATGGCGAGGCCGGCTTCCTGCTGCAGCGCCGTCTTGCATGCCAGTTTGCCGCCGGGTTTGTCGCCAGCGTTCCGCATGTCGTAATGTTTGGCGATCAGCGGGTCCGTCGCTGGATTCCACACCGCATCGTCGACACCGTTCAGGATGCCGGCCAGATCGGCGGCGCGGGTGCGCAGCAAGCCATCCAGCCCGCAGCCCTGTTCGCTATCCTGGATTTCGCGCGCATAGGTCGGGCTCACCGTCGAGATTTTATCGGCGAAGAACAGCCCGGCTTTCAGGAAGGAGACCTGGCCGTGGAACTCGACGCCATTGATGTCGAAGAAATGCGCGGGCAAGCCCAGGTAGCCGAATACGTGGCTCGGGAAATTGCCCTGGTAAGCCAGGTTGTGGATGGTCTGCACGCTGGCGGCCAGCTTGCGGCCGGTCGACTGCTCGGCCGCCTTCAGGTAAGCCGGGGCCAGGCCGGCGTGCCAGTCGTGCGCATGCACGACCTGCGGCTGCCAGGACGGGTCGAGGCCTTCGGCCAGGCGTGCCGCCATCCGGCCGAGCAGGGCGAAGCGCTGGAAATTGTCGGGGTAGGCCTGGTTGGCGGCGTCGGCATACGGATTGCCCGGACGGTCGTACAGGTTCGGGGCATCGATGACGTAGGCGGCGACACCGGTATCGGGCAGCGTGCCGCGATACAGGCGCAGCGTCTCGGCGCCGAAGGCCGGCGCCAGCTCGGTCACCAGTTCCTGGTCGAGGATGCCGGCGCGCAGGGCCGGAAAGCCCGGCACCAGCACGCGCGCATCGCAGCCGGTCTTGCTTTGCGCGGCCGGCAGGGCGCCCGCCACATCCGCGAGGCCCCCGGTTTTCAGCAATGGGTAGATTTCAGTACAAACGTGTAATACGCGCATCATGGTTCCTGTGTCCGTGCGTTCGCCATCTTGCCGCACGGAAGGGCCCGCGTCCGTGCGCCGTCTTACGTAACTCGACGCTTATTTACAGCTTGTTCAGCATGTCGGTGGTCACCAGCACCACGCCGTTCTCGCTGCGGTGGAAGCGTTGCGCATCCAGTTCCGGATCTTCGCCGATCACCATCCCGGCCGGGATCTTGCAGCCGCGGTCGATGACGACCTTGGTCAGGCGGCAGCCTTCGCCGATTTCGCAATGCGGCAGGATCACCGCCTCGTCGATGTGGCAGAACGACTCCACCCGCACGTTCGAGAACAGCACCGAGGCCGCGACGTGCGAACCCGACACGATGCAGCCGCCCGACACCAGCACGTTCACCGCCATGCCGTGGTCGCCGTTACGGTCGTGCACGAACTTGGCCGGCGGCAGCTGTTCCTGGTGGGTCCAGATAGGCCAGTCGGCGTCGTAGATGTTGAGTTCCGGCGAAATCGAGGCCAGGTCGAGGTTGGCGGACCAGAAGGCATCGACGGTACCGACGTCGCGCCAGTAGGCCGGGATACCGTCGCCGTTCGGGATTGCCGACATGCTGAACGGGTGCGCCACCGCGCCGCCCTCGCTCACCACGCGCGGAATGATGTCCTTGCCGAAGTCGTGGCTGGAGGCGGCATTCGCGACGTCGTCGTTCAGCAATTGGTACAGGTAATCGGCATTGAAGATGTAGATGCCCATGCTGGCCAGCGTGGTGTCCGGCTTGCCGGGCATGGTCGGCGGATCGGCCGGTTTTTCGACGAAGTCGGTGATGCGGCGCTCCTCGTCGACCGCCATCACGCCGAAGGCCGAGGCCTCGGCCTTGGGCACCTCGATGCAGCCGATGGTGCAGGCGGCGCCGGTGGCCACGTGGTCTTGCAGCATCAGCGAATAATCCATCTTGTAGATATGGTCGCCGGCCAGCACGACCACGAACTCCGGATGGTAAGAGCTCAGGATGTCGATGTTCTGGTACACCGCGTCGGCGGTGCCGCGGTACCAGTGATCCTCGTTGACGCGCTGCTGGGCCGGCAGCAGGTCGATGAATTCGTTCTGGTCGCCGCGCAGGAAGCTCCAGCCGCGCTGCAGGTGGCGCAGCAGCGAGTGCGATTTGTACTGCGTCACCACGCCGATGCGGCGGAAGCCGGAGTTGATGCAGTTGGACAGGACGAAATCGATGATACGGAACTTGCCGCCGAAATAGACCGCCGGCTTGGCGCGCTTGTCGGTCAGTTGCTGCAGGCGCGACCCGCGGCCGCCGGCTAGCACCAGCGCGACGGCGCGTTCCGGCAAGCGGTGGGTGAGCTGGTTCTTCCTTCGTTCGGGTTGCCGATGGATCAGCGTTTTCATGTTGCCTCCACTGTTTTTATGGTCGATGACCTAATTAATAAGCTTGGGTTGGATGCTCAGTTCCACGGCAGGGCCAGCAGCAGCACCGCGTGCGCCGGAACCTCCACCGTGCCGTCGGCATCATGCGGCGGCAATTCGGGAAACGCACTATTCGTCAGCGCTCGCCAGGTGCCCGGCGGCAGCGTGAAATCGGCCGGCTGCGCATCGGCATTCACCAGCAGCAGGCAGGTTTCGTCGCCGTGCTGGCCATCGGCCGGCGCGCTCATCCGGATGCCGATGCAATGGCTGCCCCCATTCCAGGCCGCGTCATCCATGACGGCACCGTCCGGCTTGAGCCAGGTTATGTCGGCGTGGCCATCCGCCCCCACCGCACCGCTGTACCAGCCCGGGCGGCGCAGGGCGCGGTAGCGCCGCCGCAAGCCGGTCAGCGTACCGACGAAGCCGGCCAGCGCATCGTCGGCACGGCGCCAGTCCAGCCAGCATACGGCATTGTCCTGGCAGTAGGCGTTATTGTTGCCGTGCTGGGAATGGCCGATGTCGTCGCCTGCCAGCAGCATCGGCGTGCCCTGCGAAAAGAACAGCGTCGCCAGCAGGGCGCGCTGCAGGCGGGCCCGCAGTTGCAGTACTTCGTGGTCGTCGGTGACGCCTTCCACGCCGCAGTTCCAGCTCAGGTTATGGGCATGGCCGTCGCGGTTCTGTTCGCCGTTGGCTTCGTTGTGCTTGTCGTTGTAGCTCACCAGGTCGCGCAGCGTGAAACCGTCGTGGGCGGTGATGAAATTGACGCTGGCGGTGGGCTGGCGGCCATCGTGCTGGAAGACGTCGCTGGAGCCGGCGAAGCGGCGCGCGAATTCGCCCAGCGCGGCAGTTGGTTCGCCCTGCCGCAGCCAAAACGCGCGCATGGTGTCGCGGTACTTGTCGTTCCATTCGAACCAGCCCGGCGGGAATTGGCCGAGGCGGTAGCCGCCCGGACCGATGTCCCATGGCTCGGCGATCAGCTTGACCCGCGCCAGCACCGGATCCTGGCGCAGCGCGGCCAGGAAGGCGGCGGCGCCGGAAAACCCGTCGGCATCCCGCGCCAGGATCGGTGCCAGGTCGAAGCGGAAGCCGTCGACGTGCATCGCCTCGACCCAGTAGCGCAGCGAATCCATCACCAGCTGCAGCACGCGCGGCTCGGCCAGGTTCAGGCAATTGCCGCAGCCGGTCCAGTTTTCGTACAGCGCCGGATTGTCTTTCTGCAGGTGGTAATAGAGCTGGTTGTCGATGCCGCGGAAGCTCAGCGTCGGTCCGCATTCGTCGGTCTCGGCGGTGTGGTTGTAGACCACGTCGAGCACGACCTCGATGCCGCGGCCGTGGACCGCCTTGACCATGTCTCGGAACTCGGACACCGGCGTGCTGCCGGGCTGCCCGGACCAGTAGCGGCGCTCGGGCGCGAAAAAGCCGATGCTGGAATAGCCCCAGTAATTCGACAGGCCCATCTTCTGCAGGCGCATCTCGTCGGCGCGCGTATGCACCGGCAGCAGGCTGAGCGTGGTGACGCCGAGCCGCTGCAGGGCGTCCAGCACGGCGGGTTGCGCCAGCCCGGCGTAGGTGCCGCGCAGCGCCTCGGGCACGTCGGGGTGCAGCCGCGTATAGCCCTTGACGTGGACTTCGTACAGCATGGTGTCGGCCGCTGCCACGCGCGGCGGCTTGTCGTCGCCCCAGTCGTAGGCGTCGTCGACCACCTGCGCCTTGAGCGCGATCGCGGCATTGTCGGCCGGGTCGGGCTGGTCCGCGGCGTCGGCGGCATGGCCTTCGAAGCCGGGCTGCGCCAGGTAGTCGCCCACGACCGCGCGCGCGTAGGGGTCGAGCAGGATCTTGTTCGGGTTGAAGCGCTGGCCCTGCTGCGGCGCATACGGTCCGGCGACCCGGTAGCCGTAGACCTGGTCCGGCGCGGCGCCCTCGAGGTAGCCGTGCCAGACACCGTCCTCGCAGGCCGGCATGCGCAGGCGAGCCAGTTCCTGCTTGCCCTCGGGATCGAACAGGCACAGGTCCACGGATTCTGCATGCGGGGCCACCAGCGCGAAATTCACGCCCTCGCCATCGCGGTGCGCGCCGAGCGGGTAGGGAAGGCCTGCGCGCAATGCTTTTGCTTCCATCATTGTGCAGGCTCCAGCTTCAGCATGATCGTCGCCAGCGGCGGCACGGTCAGGCTCAGCGACTGGTCGCGGCCATGGAGAGGGGCCGGCTCGGTATGCAGCTCGCCGTTGCACATGCCGCTGCCGCCATACTGCTTGGCGTCGGTATTCAGGATTTCGACGTAGCGACCCGGCTGGCCGACGCCGATGCGATAGCCGTGGCGCGGCACCGGCGTGAAATTCGACACCACGATCACCGCATCGCCGTTGCCCGCCTTGCGGATGAAAGAAAACACCGAGTTGTCGCGGTCTTCATGCGTGATCCATTCGAAGCCGCGCGCCTCGACGTCGAGCTGGTGCAGGGCCGGGTAACGCTGCTGGACCGCATTCAGGTCGCGTATCAGGCGCTGGATGCCCTGGTGGCGCGGGTTGTCGAGCAGGTGCCAGTCGAGGCTGCGGTCGACATTCCATTCGCGCTCCTGCGCAAATTCGCCGCCCATGAACAGCAGCTTCTTGCCGGGATGGCCCCACATGAAACCGTAATACGCGCGCAGGTTGGCGAAGCGCTGCCAGTCGTCGCCGGGCATGCGGTCCAGCAGCGAGCCCTTGCCGTGCACCACTTCGTCGTGCGACAACGGCAGCACGAAGTTTTCGGTAAAGGCATACACCAGCCCGAAGGTCATCTTGTCGTGATGGTAGCGGCGGTTGACCGGGTCTTCCTGCATATAGCGCAGCGTGTCGTTCATCCAGCCCATGTTCCATTTGTAGTGGAAGCCCAGGCCGCCCATTTCGAGCGGGCGCGACACGTTTGGAAAACTGGTCGATTCTTCCGCGGCCATGACGGCTTCGGGGCGCTCGGCGCACACGACCCCATTGGCGCGGCGCAGGAATTCGATCGCTTCCAGGTTTTCGCGGCCGCCGAACTGGTTCGGAATCCATTCGCCTTCCTTGCGGCTGTAATCGCGATACAGCATCGACGCCACCGCATCGACACGCAGGCCGTCGATCCCGAAACGCTCGATCCAGTACAGCGCATTGCCGACCAGGTAATTCAGGACTTCCTTGCGCCCGTAGTTATAGATCAGCGTATTCCAGTCCTGGTGGAAACCTTCGCGCGGATCGGCGTGCTCGTACAGGTGACTGCCGTCGAAACGCGCCAGTCCGTGCGGATCGGACGGAAAATGCCCCGGCACCCAGTCCAGCAGCACGCCGATGCCGTTGGCATGCGCGGTTTCGACGAAATAGAGGAAATCTTCCGGCGTACCGAAACGCGAGGTCGGCGCATACATCCCGACCGGCTGGTAACCCCAGGAACCGTCGAACGGGTGCTCGCTGACCGGCATCAGTTCGATGTGGGTGAAGCCGAGGTCTTTCGCATACGGAATCAGCTGGTCCGCGAGTTCGCGGTAGCTCAGCCAGCGGTTGCCTTCTTCGGGCACGCGGCGCCACGAGCCCAGATGCACCTCGTAGATGCTGACCGGCGCACCGAGCGCATTCGCCGCCTGGCGCGCGCCGGACGAGGCAAACACCGGCGGCAAGGCATTCACCACCGAGGCCGTATCCGGCCGCAATTCGGCGCGGAAGGCAAACGGATCGGCTTTCAGCAGGATCTCGCCGCTCTGCGCCTTGATTTCGAATTTGTACAGGTCTCCGGCGGCCAGCTGGGGAATGAAGATTTCCCACACGCCGGATGCGCCGCGCGAACGCATCGCATGGCGCCGGCCGTCCCAGTTATTGAAACTGCCGACCACCGAGACCCGGCGCGCATTCGGCGCCCACACCGCGAAGGCGACGCCGGGGACGCCGGCGATCTCGGTCGGATGGGCACCCAGCTTTTCGTAGGGCCGGTGATGCGTTCCTTCCGACAGCAGCCAGACATCCATGTCGCCGAGGATGGGCGGGAAGCGGTAGGCGTCCTCCATCTCCTGCCGGTGCGTGCCCCAGTCGACCCGCAGGCGGTAGGGGAACGGGTTCTTGCGGCGCGGGATGGCGGCGGAAAACACGTCGCTGTCGTCGACCCGCTTCAGGGTGGCCAGCTTGCGGCCGGTCTTGGTGTCGATCAGCTCGACCGCGGCCGCGCCGGGCAACAGGGCGCGTACCACCAGGTCGCCATGGTGACGATGCATGCCGAGGACGGAAAACGGGTCGTGATGGTCGCCTTGCATCAGCGTGGCGACGCTTGCCTGGTCAAAAGTCATACGTGTTCTGGTAGTGGTTGCCGGTGGAAGGTGGCGGCGCGAGGGGGGAGGGTGTGACGTAAGACACAATCCGGGAGCATTCACAACGACACGACATGGCCCACATATTTCTTCCGGATCGAGAACCGAGGGTGCCCTCGGATGCTGAGTGCGTCTCTAATGAAGGGCAGGGGTGCGCCGCATGGAGCAGTCACCATTGCCTTGTTGTTTTCGCAATTATACTATTTTAACTTTTACAGCGTGAAATCGTGAAAATATGATATCAATTGTGCGCCACAATTGTCGGGATACGACACGCCGGTTCTTTCAGACGCTCTCCAATGCCCCCATGGCAGTCTCCATCTTTTCCGACAAGGGCGACGCATCGCTATGGGTCATGACCAACTCGCTCGTCGCGCGCGTCATGGCCACGTACAGCAGGCGCGCTTCATCCTGAATCGCCTCGCCGTCGCGGGAAGGTGCGCCGATACCGGGAATGCAGACGAAGGGGAACTCCAGTCCCTTGCTGCTGTGCATGGTGATCAGTTTGACGCTGTCATGTGCCGGGGCATAGGCGTGCCGTTTGTCCTGTTGCCACTGGATCGGAATATTTTTGCGCGCCAGGACCTCGGCCAGCTTCTGACCAATGCCGTATCGCCGGTACACCACGGCCATCTCATTCCATGGCATGCCCAACTTGTTGGCTTCGCTTAAGCGCTGCGCCAGGAATTCCGCTTCCTGCTGAAGCGTGGGGAGTTTGACGAGCAAGGGTTTCGGACCATGGCGGCCTGCACTCATCGGTAACACAGTCGGCGCCTGGTCTTCTTCCGCATCCGCGGGCGACAGCAAATCATCGGCGAATGCCCGGGCCACGGCCAGTATTTCCGTCGTGTTCCGGTAATTCAGTTTCAGAATCGTGGTGCGGCCTTTTGCCTGGATCCCGACACTGGAAAACGAGAATTTCCTTTTCTGGGGGCCGCTGTAGATGGACTGCGCATCGTCATACAAGACGAGGAGCGATTTCGAATCCGGATGAATCATCTGCACGACCAGTTTGAACCATTCCGGTTTGAAGTCGTGCCCCTCGTCGATCAGCACCGCATCGTATTGGGCAGCCGGGATCAGCTTGCGATCGACCGAATGGATGACGCGCTCCACGCATGCTTCGAAAAACGCGTTGGTATCGCCGTTGTTGACCGGTTTGCCGGCGTGATAGGTATCGAGCTGCCGCACGCACCAGGCATGGAAGGTCGCCACCTTGACCTTGTCCTGCAAGCCCTTCGCTTCCATGACGCTGGCCAGTTTCGTCGCCAGTGTCTTGTTGTAGCAGAGAACCAGGATAGGGCGTGCGTGCGTTTTCGCCAGATGCTCGGCGCGATAACCCAGGATCAGCGTCTTGCCCGAGCCGGCAACACCGTGGATGACGCGATGGCCTTCGCCGAGGCTGCGCGCCAACTGTTCCTGTTGCAGATCCATCACGCGCAACAGGTCAGGTATCTCCACCTGATTCCGGCCGACCCCGTCCGGCAGGTCGGGCTGGGCTGGGATGCGGACCTCTGGAAACATATGCCAGCGTATGCGATCGATCTGCGGCAAGGACAGCGGCATCTTGAATTTGATGGGGAACATATTCCACAGCCGCTGCTGGAAAGCTTCGGCGTCGGCGCTTTCCGTCATCTCGTCCTGGCAGATGACGAGATGCGACGGCAGGACCTCGCCCATATCGGTGCTATCGAACTGTTTGCGGGTAATGTTGGTGAGCACGACACCGTGGCCGTAGGGAAAGAAAGGTTTGCCTTTCAAGGAGCCGCTCGGCCATACCAATAGCGCATCTCGCTCCAGCTTGTTTGTGACTGTAAACATGTACTGGCGCGCCTGTTCCAGTGGATTCAGCACGCGTTTGTCGCCATCGGCCGTCACGAGCGTCGCATATTGTTTGTCGCTGTTGACGATCGTGTCGAGGCGCCAGTCCTTGGCTTCCAACACCAGCAGGCCCCTGCTCGGATGAAAGACGACGAAGTCAGGATGTTGGGTACGATCGCCGATCGAGACGTCGTACCAGCACAGATAGTCGTCTTCCAGTTTGTCCTCGAGGCGGGCTGCGAGCCTGCGTTCTCCAGGTGTCATGCGGGAAGAACAGGCGCCGATCGACGGGATAAGAGTTGCCAAAAGAAGCTCCTTGGTAACGACAAGATGTCGCTGCTAAGCTGATACTGTGACGTAATAATTTATTGGCAGCAAGATCTTTGCATTGCTGCGCTGAAATTACGACACACTTTCCCGGTATGCCGCACGGCTGAAAGGACGGATAATGGCGGCTATTTTGCTTTGAACACTGATTTGGAACTCTGCAATGGAAATTAAGGTCAACTTCCTCGACAAGCTTCGCCTCGAAGCCAAGTTCGACGACTTCACGGTCATCGCCGACCAGCCGATCCGCTACAAGGGCGACGGCTCGGCGCCGGGCCCGTTCGATTACTTCCTGGCCTCGTCGGCCCTGTGCGCGGCCTACTTCGTGAAGCTGTACTGCGATACCCGCAATATCCCGACCGAAAACATCCGCCTGTCGCAGAATAATATCGTCGACCCGGAAAACCGCTACCAGCAGATCTTCAAGATCCAGGTCGAGCTGCCGGCCGATATCTCCGACAAGGACCGCCAGGGCATCCTGCGCTCGATCGACCGTTGCACCGTCAAGAAGGTCGTGCAGCAGGGCCCCGAGTTCGTGATCGAGGAAGTCGAGAACCTGGACGCCGACGCCCAGGCGCTGCTGACCGTGCAGCCTTCGAGCGAAGCGGCGACCTACATCCCCGGCAAGGATCTGCCGCTGGAGCAGACCATCGCCAACATGTCCGGCCTGCTGGCCAAGCTGGGCATCAAGATCGAGATCGCGTCGTGGCGCAATATCGTGCCGAACGTGTGGTCGCTGCATATCCGCGATGCCCATTCGCCGATGTGCTTCACCAACGGCAAGGGCGCGACCAAGGAAAGTGCGCTGGCCTCGGCGCTGGGCGAATATATCGAACGCCTCAGTAACAACCACTTCTATGCGGGCAGCTATTGGGGCGAGGAGATCGCCAACGCCGACTTCGTGCATTACCCGAACGAGCGCTGGTTCCAGCCTGGTCCGGACGATGCAGTCCCGGGCGAGATCCTCGACGAGTACAGCCGCGGCATCTACGATCCGGACGGCGAACTGCGCGGCTCGCACCTGGTCGATACCAATTCCGGCAACGCCGAACGCGGCATCGTCTCGTTCCCGTATATCCGCCAGTCGGACGGCGCGACCGTGTATTTCCCGTCCAACCTGATCGAGAACCTGTACGCCAGCAACGGCATGAGCGCCGGTAACACGCTGGCCGAAGCCCAGGTGCAGTGCCTGTCCGAGATTTTCGAGCGCGCGGTCAAGCGCGAGATCCTGGAAGGCGAACTCGCGCTGCCGGACGTGCCGGCCGAGGTGCTGGCGAAGTACCCGGGCATCGTCGCCGGCATCAAGGGCCTGGAAGAGCAGGGCTTCCCGGTGCTGGTCAAGGATGCCTCGCTGGGCGGCCTGTACCCGGTCATGTGCGTCACGCTGATGAACCCGAAGACCGGCGGCGTGTTCGCTTCCTTCGGCGCGCACCCGAGCTTCGAGGTGGCGCTGGAACGCAGCCTGACCGAACTGCTGCAGGGCCGCAGCTTCGAAGGCTTGAACGACCTGCCACCGCCGACCTTCACCAGCGAAGCGGTCACGGAACCGAACAACTTCGTCGAACACTTCATCGATTCGAGCGGTATCGTGTCGTGGCGTTTCTTCAGTGCCAAGGCCGACTACGGTTTCGTCGAGTGGGACTTTACGGGCCAGGGCGAGAATTCGAATGCCGACGAAGCCGCGACCCTGCTCGGGATTCTCGAAGAACTGGGCAAGGAAGTGTACATCGCGGTGTACGACGAACTGGGCGCCACCGCCTGCCGCATCCTGGTGCCCGGCTATTCGGAAATCTACCCGGTAGAGGACCTGGTCTGGGACAACACCAACAAGGCGCTGCTGTTCCGCGAGGATATCCTGAACCTGCACCGCCTCGATGACGATGCCCTGGCCGACCTGCTGGACCGCCTGGAGAACAACGAGCTCGATGAGTATTCCGACATCGCCACCCTGATCGGCATCGAATTCGACGAGAACACCGACTGGGGCCAGTTGACGGTGCTCGAGCTGAAGCTGCTGATCCACCTGGTCTTGCAGGACTTCGAAGCCGCGCACGAACTGGTCGGCGCCTTCCTGCAGTACAACGACAACACTGTCGAACGGCGCCTGTTCTACCAGGCGCTGAACGTGGTGCTGGAAGTCGTGCTCGACGAAGAGCTGGAACTCGACGATTACGTCGTCAACTTCCGCCGCATGTTCGGCGACGCCCGCATGGACGCCGTGCTGGGATCGGTGGACGGCAGCGTGCGTTTCTTCGGCTTGACCCCGACCAGCATGGGGCTGGAAGGCCTGGACCGCCACCAGCGCCTGCTGGACAGCTACAAGAAGCTGCACAAGGCACGCGCCAAGGCTGCCGCCGCGCGCTGATCGTCAAGAAAGTCTAGCCGGTCGCTGTGCAACGCAGCGATCGGGTCCAATGCTGCGGTTCAGCGCGTGCCGCCAGCCTTCGCCCCGGCCACCCGCATCGGGCTGTCCAGCAACGCAGCCGTCTCGGCATCCGGCTCGCCATCGATCTTCGACGGCCGGTAGTGGGTCTGGAAGGCGATCAGCACGTTGCGTGTTGCCTGGCCAGGCTGGCCATCGCGCGGCACGACGTAGCCGATCGCGGCCAGCTTGCGCTGGAACCAGGCGATGTTCGGCAAGGCAGCCTTATAGCGGGCGCGCTTGGCGGCCGCCACGCTTTCGTCGGGCCAGGGCACGATGCCTTCGGCCGCCAGCCGCTTCCACGGGAACAGGGCGCCCGGGTCCTGCTTGCGCTGCGGCGCGACGTCGGCGTGGCCGACCACGTTGTCCGGCGCGATGTGGTGGCGTGCCATGATGTCCTTGACCAGCGGGATCAGCGTATCGATCTGCTTCTCCGGGAAGGGCGTCCAGGTGCGCCCGTTGGGACCGTCGACCCAGCCGGGATTCACGATCTCGATGCCGATCGAGCTGTTGTTCAGGTTACGGTCGGTCTTCCAGCCCGAGTCGCCGCCGGCCTGGTAGGCGGCGCGGCTTTCATCCACGATGCCGTAGATGACCGGCCTCTCGTCGTCGCTCAGCAAATAATGGATGCTGGCTTCGACCCCGGTCTGGTGCGTCAAGATGCGGATCGATTGCGGCGTGTCGGTGACGGTGTAGTGCAGCACCAGGTATTTCACCCGGCTGCGCTGGTCGGGCGTGGAAAGCCAACGGTCGATCCCCGGGCCGCTGACACATCCCACCAGCAGGCCGAGGGCGAACATGCCGGCCACCAGGCAATTCAGAAGCAAATTCATGGGTGTTACTTATTAGTACATAATCGACTGCTATTATCTTTTGAATGGCTGGGCAGTGCCAACGCGGGGGTTTCGGCGCGGCTGCTCGATAACGGCGACAGCCTGTCAGCCTTGCGCCGGCTGAGCGCGGCGCCTGGACCGCTGCGTTGCAGGTAAGATGCGCTGGCCGTGCCGGATCGATCGCCCCCTCTATATCAAACCTTCAGGAATACCGGATGTCCGCATCGCCCATCACCGTCGAACAAGCCATCGAACTCGCCGGCGTCGGCAAATTCCAGCGCCGCCTGTTCCTGATTTTTGGCCTGGTCTGGATGGCCGACGCCATGCAGGTGCTGTCGATCGGCTTCAGCGCGCCGACCATCGCGAAAACCTTCGGCATCCCGGTGCCGCAGGCGCTGCAGAGCGGCACCAGCTTCTTCGTCGGCATGCTGATCGGGGCCTTCGTGTTCGGGCGCCTGGCGGACCGCTTCGGACGGCGGCCGGTGCTGATGGCGACGGTGGCGATCGATGCCTGCTTCGGCGTGGCGTCGAGCTTCGCCCCGGATTTCACCTGGCTGCTGGCGCTGCGCTTCCTCACCGGGATCGGCGTCGGCGGCACCCTGCCGGTCGATTACACGATGATGGCCGAATTCCTGCCCAGCGACCGGCGCGGGCGCTGGCTGGTGATGCTCGAATCGTTCTGGGCGGTCGGCACCGTGTTGCTGGCGCTGCTGGCCTGGGTGGCCCAAGGGTGGGGGCCGGATGCCTGGCGCTTGATCTTCCTGGTCACCGGCCTGCCGGCCCTGGTGGGCATCGTGCTGCGCCTGGCGCTGCCGGAATCACCGCTCTACCTCAGCCGCAGCGGCAAGGCGGCGCAGGCGAACGCGGTGCTGGAACGGGTCGCGCGGGTGAATGGCCGCACGGCGCCGATGCCGCCGCTCGGCCCCGAGGTCGCGCAGCGGCCACCGGTGTCGGCACTGTTCGCGCAGCGCCTGCGGCGCCGCACCGCGGCCCTGCTGGCCGCGTGGCTGCTGGTCTCGATCGCCTATTACGGCGTGTTCGTCTACCTGCCATTGAAGCTGGGCGCGGAGGGCTTCGGCTTCATGCGCGGCCAGGCCTTCCTGGTCTTGCTGGCCATGGTGCAATTGCCGGGTTACGCGCTCGCGGCATATGGCGTGGAGCGCTGGGGCCGCAAGCCGACCCTGATCGGCTTCCTGCTGCTGAGCGCGGTCGGCTGCATGCTCTACAGTCTCGGCAATACGACTGCGCTAGTGGTGGGTTCGACCCTGTTGATGAGTTTTGCTCTGCTGGGCACCTGGGCCGGACTGTACGCGTTCACGCCCGAAGTTTATCCGACCGGCCTGCGCGCCAGCGGCATGGGCCTGGCCGGGGCGCTGGCGCGCTTCGGCGGCCTGCTGGCGCCGGCCATCGTGGCGCCGGTGATGGTGGCGCATTTCACGCTGGCGCTGGGCATGCTGGCCGCCTTCCTGGCGCTGGGCGCGCTGGCGGTGCTGTGTGTCGACGTCGAATCGCGCCGGCGCGCACTGGAGTAAGCGGGCACGCCAGCCGCTGAGGAACTTCCGCACGGTGTGCGGGGTCTATCCTGGTCATCCGTGTACCTCGCAGGGGGAGGCTGACCGTGTGGACCCGCGTAAGTCCGACAAGCGCCAGGCTGGCGGGCGCGGTATGCCTGGCCGCCCTGTGCGCCTGCCAGCGTGGCAATCCGCCCACGCCGCCAGCGCCGCCGCCACCGGCAGTCACGGTGGCGCAGGCGCGCCCGGCGCGCGTGCCCGTCACCCTCGAATTGCCCGGCCGCGTCAATCCCGTGCGAGTGGCCCAGGTGCGCGCGCGGGTCGATGGCGTCGTGCTTAAACGCGAGTTCCGCGAGGGCGGCGACGTGCAGGCCGGGCAGCGCCTGTTCAAGATCGATCCGGCGCCCTATGTCACCGACCTGCAGAGCGCCCAGGCCACGCTCGGCAGGGCGCAGGCGAACGTCGCCGCCCAGGACGCGCAGGCGGCGCGCTTCGGCAAGCTGGTCGGCAGCGACGCGGTCAGCCGGCAGGAATTCGACAATGCGCTCGCCTCCCAGGGCCAGGCGGTGGCCGACGTCGCTTCCGGGCGGGCATCGGTGCGTTCGGCCCGGATCAACCTGGGCTACACCGGCGTGGTGGCGCCGATCACCGGCCGCGCCGGCATTTCGGCGGTCACCGAGGGCGCCTACGTGCAGGGCAACAGCGCGACCCTGATGACGACCATCCAGCAGATCGACCCGATCTACGTCGACCTGACCCAGTCCAGCGTGCAGGGGCTGCGCCTGCGCCAGGACCTGGCCAGCGGCAAGGTGCACAGCGCCGGACCCAACCGCGCCCGGGTCACGGTGCTGCTGGAGGACGGCACGCGCTACCCGATGCCGGGCACCGTGCAGTTTTCCGACGTCAACGTCGATCCGGGCACCGCTTCGGTGACGATCCGGACGCTGGTGCCGAACCCGCGGCACCTGCTGTTGCCCGGCATGTTCGTACGCGGGCAGCTCGAAGCCGGCGTGCTCGAGGATGCATTGCTGGTGCCCCAGGCCGGGGTCGCCCACGATGCGCAGGGGCAGGCCACGGCGCTGGTCGTCGGGCGCGACGGCAAGGTGCTGCAGAAGACGATCCAGGCGCCGCGCACTTACGGCGGCGACTGGGTCGTCACCGGTGGCCTGGACGCCGGCGAGCGCGTCATCGTCTCCGGGCTGCAGAAGGCTAGGCCGGGGGCGCCGGTCCGGATCGCCGGCGATACCGGGGCGGCGCCCGGGCCGGCGTCCACTACCGCGAGCCGCTGAGCGCGCGAACGAGCTCGCCATGTCCGCCTTCTTCATCGCCCGCCCGATCTTTGCGATCGTCATCGCGATCCTGATGTCGCTGTTGGGCGCACTGTCGATCCTGCGCATGCCGATCGAGCAGTATCCGTCGACGGCGCCGCCATCGATCCAGGTCACCGCCACCTATCCGGGCGCCTCCGCCGAGACGGTGGAATCGACCGTGGTGCAGGTCGTCGAACAGCAGATGAGCGGCCTCGACCACCTAATCTATCTGTCGGCCACCAGCGATGACAGCGGCCAGGGCGTGATCACGCTGACCTTCGCACCCGGCACCGACCCCGACATCGCCCAGGTGCAGGTCCAGAACAAGCTGCAGCTGGCCGTGCCGCAGTTGCCGGGCGCAGTCCAGCTGCAGGGCATCCGGGTAACGAAGTCGAGCGCGTCCTTCCTGATGGTGGTCGGCTTCGTCTCGGAAAACGGCAGCATGAGCCGGGAAGACATTGCCAACTACATCGTCTCGCGCGTCCAGGACCCGGTGAGCCACGTCGGCGGGGTCGGCAACTTCACCGTGTTCGGCACCCAGTATGCGATGCGCATCTGGCTCGACCCGAACAAGCTGAATAACTATGGCCTGACGCCGGTGGACGTCGGCAATGCGCTGCAGGCCCAGAACGTCCAGATCGCCGGCGGCCAGCTCGGCGGCGCGCCCGCCGCCGGTCCGCAGCAGTTCAGCGCTACCATTCGCGCCGCCACGCTGCTGCGCACGCCGCGCCAGTTCGAGGACGTGCTGCTGAAAGTGCTGCCGGACGGCGCCCAGGTGCGCCTGGGCGACGTCGCACGGGTGGTACGCGGCGCCGAAAACTACAATATCGACAGCAAGTACAACGGCCGTCCGTCCTCGGGCATCGGCATCTACCTGGCGCCGGGCGCCAACGCGCTCGATACCAGCGCCGAGATCCACGCCCTGGTCGACCGCCTGCGACCGTATTTCCCGCCGGGCCTGAAGGCGGTGTATCCGCTGGACGCCGCACCCTTCATCCGCGAGTCGATGATCGAAGTGGTGAAAACCCTGTTCGAGGGCATCGCGCTGGTGTTCCTGGTGATGTACCTGTTCCTGCAGAACCTCCGCGCGACGCTGGTGCCGACCGTCGCGGTGCCGGTGGTGCTGCTCGGGACCTTCGGCATCATGGCGGCGGCCGGCTTCACGATCAACATCCTGTCGATGTTCGGCCTGGTGCTGGCGATCGGCTTGCTGGTCGACGACGCCATCGTGGTAGTCGAGAACGTCGAGCGCATCATGGAAGAGGAGGGCTTGCCGCCCGTGGAGGCGACGCGCAAGGCGATGAGCCAGATCGGCGGCGCGCTGGTCGGCGTGGCCACCGTGCTATCGGCAGTGTTCGTGCCGGTGGCGTTTTCGAGCGGCTCGGTGGGCACCATCTACCGCCAGTTTTCGCTGACGATCGTGTCGGCGATGCTGCTGTCGGTGTTCGTCGCGCTGTCGCTCAGTCCGGCCCTGTGCGCCACC
The DNA here is from genome assembly GCF_034659755.1 of Massilia phyllosphaerae. Lineage (NCBI taxonomy): Bacteria > Pseudomonadati > Pseudomonadota > Betaproteobacteria > Burkholderiales > Oxalobacteraceae > Massilia > Massilia phyllosphaerae. The sequence continues at coordinate 15,834 of NZ_JAXSQX010000005.1, read as the reverse complement.
ATCCTGAAACCGCCCGGACCGAAGGAGGGCGGCAAGGAGAAGGCCGGGAAACACGGCTTCTTCGGCTGGTTCAACCGTGGCTTCGAACACGTGCGCGGCCGCTACATGGGCGGCGTGCGCGCCATCATCGCGCGCTACCGGCGCTGGCTGCTGGTCTACCTCGGCGTGGTGGCGGCTGTGGTGCTGCTGTTCTGGCGCCTGCCCTCGTCCTTCCTGCCGGACGAAGACCAGGGCTACATGTTCGTGCTGGCGCAATTGCCGGCCAATGCCAACCACGGGCGCACCGCCGCCGTGCTGAGCGAGATCAATCACTATCTGCTGAACGAGGAGGGCCGCATCGTCGATGCCGCCTTCGAGGTCAGCGGCTTCAATTTTGCCGGCCGCGGCCAGAACCAGGGTCTACTGTTCGTGCACTTCCGGCCCTTCGACGAGCGTGCCGGCAGCGCACTGCGAGTGCCGGCGCTGATGGGCCGGATCGCGCGCCGCTTCGGCGGCTACCAGGGCGCGCTGGTGATCCCTGTCAATCCGCCGCCAATCCCCGAGCTGGGCACCGCATCCGGCTTCGACTTCGAACTTATGGACCGCGGCGGACTCGGGCACGAAGGCTTGCTGCAGGCGCGCAACCAGCTGCTCGGCATGGCGCGCCAGCATCCGGTGCTGGCCGGCGTGCGTCCCAACGGTCTCGAGGATAATCCGATGTTCGCGATCGAGGTCGACCGCGAAAAAGCCAGCGCGCTTGGACTGGTGCTGAGCCAGGTCGACCAGAGCTTCTCGGCGGCCTGGGCCTCGAGCTTCGTCAACTTCTTCCTCGACGTCGACGGCCGCCTGAAGCGCGTCTTCATGCAGGCCGACGCGCCTTTCCGCATGGGGCCGCAGGACCTGGACGGGATCTACGTGCGCAACGCCGCCGGGACCATGGTGCCGTTCACGGCCTTCGCCAGCGGCCGCTGGATCTACGGCTCGCCCAAGCGCGAACGCTACAACGGTGTTTCTTCATTCGAGATCCAGGGTGCCGGCGCGCCCGGACACAGCACCGGCGAGGCGATCGAAGTCATGGAGACGCTGGCCCAGCGGCTGCCGCCCGGCACCGGCTTCGAGTGGACCGGGATCTCGCGCCAGCAGGTCGAGGCCGGCCAGCAGGCGCCCCTTTTATACGCTCTGTCGGTGCTGGTCGTGTTCCTGAGCCTGGCGGCGCTGTACGAAAGCTGGTCGATCCCGGTGTCGGTGATCATGGTAGTGCCGATCGGCGTGCTGGGCGCGCTGCTGATGGCATCCGGCTTCGGCATGGCCAACGACGTGTATTTCCAGATCGGCCTCTTGACCACCGTCGGGCTGTCGGCCAAGAACGCGATCCTGATCGTGGAATTCGCGCGCGAACTGTCTGCCCAGGGGCGCAGCGCCGCCGATGCGGCCCTGGAGGCAGCCCACATCCGCTTGCGCCCGATCCTGATGACCTCGCTCGCATTCGGGCTGGGCGTGCTGCCGCTGGCGCTGGCGCGCGGCGCCGGTTCGGCCAGCCAGAATGCGGTCGGGCGCGGCGTGCTGGGCGGGATGCTGGCGGCGACCTTCCTCGCCACCTTCCTGATTCCGATGTTTTATGTGTTCATTGCCGAGAAATTGCGGGTGCGGCGCAGGGAGCCTGTACGTTCGGATGCGCCGCCGGCGCCGCCGCCGCCGCCGCGGCCTGTCACATGAACACAAACTTGCTTAGGAAATCTTGAACTCGGAATTAACGCCAGGTTACGAACACGTGGTCTACCCACATCCGGCGATGGCGGGTGCACTGGCAGACGGGCTGCGATAAGGGACTGTGGCTCGTCGAGAAATGCGTGGCTGGCTATGGCATCAGTCCGGCAAAGAACAGACCCTTCCGCGTAACACCAAGACGGTGGCTGCGTACGGCTGAAATCGACCCAAAGCGGATCTTCCAGTCAAAGCATTCGCTGCGGAAGCCGTTTGCCTCAGAAAAACCAGCCGTAAGGAAATCCATAACGCCAGACACTGAATAGTTCGGCAGAGCTATGGACACCACAAATTTCCATCACTTTGGTCAAATACGCCAGAACCTGATCGCGCTCCTCAGATTCTGGCGCGTCGAACTTGGCCAAGGTGTTCTTCATCGCTCTGAGGACTGTCGATCGCTGCGGATGCTTGGGCAACTCTGCAATGAGAGCCTGTATGGTCGAATCCACGGCTTGTTGCGCCTTCAGCCTGTCGACTTCGTTCATAGCGCCGGGATAGAAGGTGACGCTATCAGGACCAAATTTTCGCTCCGACTGCAAACTGCGTAAGCGCTGTAGAACTTCAGGCGTTACGGTCAGCTTGTAGTCATCGAATCCAGTTGGCCAAACTCGGAAGCTGAGCCCAGAAAGCCCGGCAATCAGAATCAAAACAAACACTATGACGATGCTGGCGAGCGCTTTGAAAAGCAAATTGCCTCCTCGTTATTAGTATGTATCAGAGCGTCCGATCCTGGCCGGTAGCGGACGGTCGAGCCAGCATAGCAGGCTGTGGCGCAGACAAACTCGCCGACTGTCACGACGGGCAGCTTTCGACCCGAAGCGGGTATAGCGCGAGCTACCTTTGCCAGACCAGTTCAAGGTCACCGTCGACAAACCCAACTGCAATTCCTTCCCGAGTTTTGAGCACTTTACAGGTGTTATTCTCATCAACGGCCGCAATTACCATCCTCTTCACCGCTTCCAAACATGCTTCCCAAGAACGAGAGGAGAACGCTACAGGAATCGCCAGCATTCGAGGAGTCGCCGCCCAGACTTCGTTACAGGCCCAGTCGCTACCTTCGGTGTCAAAATCGGAAGAGCCGATTAGCTCGACCCCGAATGCCGAGCCGTCTTTTTGCAACTCATACAGATTGAACGAAAACGCTCGAACCGACGCGGGAACACCTGCACTCGTTGAACTTGTTAACCAAGCCTTGAAGTCATCGTCAAAGACCATCTTCTTCCTAATCAGTGTCTATTTCAAATGTCAGTTCCTGACCGGTAGCATACGGTCTAGCCAGCATCGCAGGTTACCGAGGCGAAAAACCCTTAGGCTGTTACAAGCATCCGCAATCGACGCATTACAGGCGTTTGCTAGGGATAAGGATAAAAATTTTCTTGCTGAATTGCACGGAAGTCAAGCCAGCGCCGTCTTGCGATTGAGCCGCCGTCGTGACATGCACCTATTTGCCCAACAATACAGAAAGAAAGCATTTCTTCTAGGGCCAGCTCGTTAAGAATGCCCGCCATCTGCGCGGGCGTTTCTCCGAACTCGTTTTCGTTTAGTACGTTCGCGCCGCTCTGTAAAAGGATATAGGCAGCCTCAATCGCTCCGCCTAACACGGCATAGTGTAGCGGCCGGAGTCCAAGGTCTCCCACTGCATTCGTATTCGCTCCGGCCTGAAGGAGAGCTACGATATCCGTGCACTGGTTTGCAAACGATGCTAAGTGAATAATTTGCGATCCAAACGCGCCGACTTGCTCTACATCGTTCAGGTCTCCACCTAAGAACTCCACATGGCTTGCGTACTTAATCAAGATTTCTTCTATTGCAACACTTCCGAAATGCTCTTGAAGAGGTAAAGACATAAATGTCGAATAGGTTAAATAGTTGTGTGGCGTAATGGTCGGGAACGTCAGCTTCTGGCCGGTTGCTGTTCTCTAGTGTACGGCAGTAGCCGACCCGGAGCGGACAGTTCACCTATTCATCGTTTAGTTCGCGCCGTTCTGGCAGTGGCGTTCCGTCCTCGAACGGTCCGAGCTCTTTCCTTGCCATCAGCACGAGCTTTTCTATTTCTGTGAACGGCAGTCCTTCAGAAAACGACGAGATGGTTAACGAGTGATCAGCATCGCACCTGAATACCTTGGCGAGAACGTTCCAACTCTCGTCCGTGAGTTCTAGCCCCATGCTGTCTCGGATAACATCGGATGCGAATTGATATCGATACTGCATCGTGTTCTCCAGTAATCAATGTCTGCTTGTGGCCAGTTGCGGAAGTTCGCCAGAGACGCAATATACGATTCCTGTTGTTTATTGGCAAATACGACCTTTATCAGGCTGACGGTCAGACATACAAGATCATGCGCCAGCAACGCAGACCAGCAAATTCTCCTTGATGCTCCAGCCCGGCCGGGGTAACGTAGAATTTTCTCTAAAGAAAAGCATGCGTCTTGCCCGTTCGTTCATCGCCATCGTTAGCGCAGCCTTAGGCGCGGCCTGCATGTCGGCTGCGCTGGCCAGCACGTCTACTACCGAGCCAATCGACGGGCAGCCGGCGAAGCCGCTCTACCAGATGCAGCCGGTCGAGGTCGGACGCTACCTCGCCTGGGAGCACGCCCACGAGCCCGACGTGCGCAGGCGCATCGCCGCGATCGCGCGCAAGAACATCGGCCAGCCGTACCGCCTAAATTTATTGGGCGAATTCCCGTTCCAGGTACACGACGCGCTGCCGATGTTCAGTCTCGATCACAGCGATTGCACGGTCTTCGTCGAACACACCTACGCGATGGCGTTGTCGAAATCGTGGGACGAGTTCTTCTGGATGCTGCAGCGCATCCGCTACCGCGACGGCATCATCGGCGTCGCGACGCGCAACCACTATACGGAGCTGGACTGGAACGTTGCCAACCGCTGGCTGGTGACCGACGTCAGCGCCCAGCTCGTCGGCTCGGACGGCCCGAGCTACCCCATGACAGTCGACCGCGCGACTTTCCTCAGGACGCGCCATCACACCGATGCCGACATTCCGGTCGAAACCAGCCGCCAGGCCTACGTGCCGAAAGCGCGCGCCGTCGCGCTAGCCAGCCAGCTGCGCGAAGGCGACTACGTCAACGTGGTCTCGCTCCTCGCCGACGGAAAGACCATGGTCACCCACGTCGGTCTGGTGGTGCTCGGTCCGGACGGCGAGCGTCACTTCCTGCATTCGTCCGACCCGGCGGTGCGCGAAGAAACCTTCGCCAGCTTCATCGCCCGCGCCGAAGCGCGCGAGGAACGCAACCGGCAAGCGGGCAAGAAGGGGTCGACGCTGATCGGCTTCAAGTTCCTGCGCCTGAACGACGACATTGTCGTGCCGCCGATGGCGCCGCAGCCGCGGCCTTCGTGAACTCTCAATAGCCAGCTGACCGGTCACGATCATGCGCGGAGTCCATGGCTTCTCGTATTGCAGCCGCTGCCTCCTGGGCGTTTTCCATCGTCAGGAGGACTGGTACGCCCTGCATGCCCCGGCGCTTTAACGTGAGCACGAGTCCCCTGAAGTCATCGCCTGATGTCGAGGCATCGGCGCTGTCGATTTCATGCCACGCGAAATGCGCAGTCCGGTCGGTCGGGCTGTTGCCTTCGATATGGTGGATACCATCCTGGTCCAGCCAGAAGTAGCGGAAGTAATGCAGCTTTGGTGCCTTCCGCAAGAGCTGGACATAGCCGAGAACCGCCATGGCGAGGATGACGCCGCCGGCAACAGATGCGCCCGTTCCTGTGGCTGTAGAAAATAGCAGTACGCCACCAAGCAGCGCAAGAGCGCTCATGACGTAGCCAGCGTCCAGCTTTGCGCTCCTGGAACCGTCGATCTTTTCGAACGCAATGTCGTTCAATTCGTGGCGCTCCGGACAATTATTCTGTATCGCAGACTGCGGCTGCCGGACCTATTAGAACGCAGTCTGCGATCCCGTACAAGGTATCGATCACACCGGCACCCCAGCGCCAAACTCGACCAGCCCCGAGCGCGCCGCCAGATGCATCAATTTGAAATCGTTCTCGGCATGCAGCTTCTGCCGGATCGAGGTCAGGCAATTCAGCACCGTCTTCGGACTCAGGTGCATGGCGGCCGCGATGTCCTGCACCGACTCGCCGTGCACGAGCAGGCGCAGCAGCTCGAACTCGCGCGGTTTCAGTTCGTGCAGCGCGCTGTCGCCCTCGGGCGCCGCCAGTGCCTGCATGTCGCGCGACAGCACGCGCCGGCCGCGCATCACGCCACGGATGCCGTCGATGACTTCCTCGGGTTCGCTGCATTTGGTCAGATAGCCGTGGGCGCCGGCCTTCAGCGCCTGGGCCAGGTGGCCGGCGCCGTCGTGCATCGACAGCACCAGCACGCGCAGCTGGGGCAGGCGTGCCAGCATGCCGGTGATGGCTTCGAGGCCGCTGCTGCCTTTCAAGCTCAGGTCGACCACGGCGACATCGGGCTGCACGCGTCCCACCAGCGCGTTCGCTTCCTGCACTGTGGCGGCTTCGCCGACGACCTCGAAATCGGGTTCGGCGGACAGCAGGCGGCGGTAGCCGCTGCGGACGATGGTGTGGTCGTCGACCAGGACAATATGGATCATGACAGCGGGCTCATGGCAGTGCTCTTTCGGTCGGGGCGGCCGGCTGTGTGACCACGGCCGCCAGCGGGAACCGGGCACGCAGGCATAGGCCGCCGCCCGGATTCGGCAGGATGTCGAGCTGGCCACCGGCCATGTCGACCCGCTCGCGCATGCCGAGCAGGCCGCCGTGCCAGTGCAATGTGCACGCGTTCGCCGGCACGCCGCGGCCGTCGTCGCTGACCTCGAGCGCGAGCAGGCCCGGGCCGGCGGCGATCCGCACCGTGCAGTGGCGCGCGCCGCTGTGGCGCACGGCATTGGTCAGCGCTTCCTGCACCACGCGGTAGACCGTCAGCGCCAGCGCGTCGTCGATGCCGGACAGCGGCTGCGCCAGGTCGAGCGAGAAATCGATCTCGGTATGGCGGCCGCGCCAGCCCTGCACCAGCTCGCCCAGCGTGTACGCCAGGCCACTGGCGTGCAGGCCGTGCGGGCGCCGCGTCTTGAGCATCGCGCGCAGCTGCTCGCTGCAGGTGCGCAGGTCGCGCCGCAGGTCGCTGGCGCACTCGGCCACCGCCGGCGGCGGCAGCCGGGCGGCGTTGCGCGCCAGGTGGGCAGCGGTGACGTTCAGTGCGGTCATGGTCTGGCCCATTTCGTCGTGCAGTTCGCGCGCCAGCGCACGGCGCTCGTCTTCCTGCACCGCGATCAGCTGGCGCGCCAGGTCGCGCTGGGCGGCGCGGGCATCTGCCAGGGCCCCGGCCAGGTGCTCGATGGCGCGCGCAACGCGGCCGAATTCGCGCAGCGCAAAGGCGGGCAGGGCGGGATCGGGCTCGCCGCGCGCCAGGCGCTGCAGGCTGGCCTCGAGTTCACGCACCGGCGCCAGCGCGCGGTCGGCGCACCACCAGGTCACCAGGAGGGTTGTTCCGAAAAAGAACAGCAGAGTGCTCCATATTTGAACAGTGTCCGCCAGGCGTTCATCGATTTCGGAACGCGGCTTCGGGGCGATGTACAGCATCTGGTCGCCGATGCGGATCGCCTGCTCGCCGCGCTCGGGCGGCGCCAGGCCGAGGCGGTTGAGCAGCGGATGCGGCTGGTAGACCGGCGGCGGCTGCTCCGGCGTGCGGATGCTCAGGTGGCGCAAGCCGCCGGCGGCCAGGCGCTGCGCCAGCGATGGCCCGGGCGCAGCGGCTGACGGCGGATCGGTCGCCGCCAGCAGCACGTTGACCAGGCGTGTCGAGGCCTCGACTTCGGCGTCGATATCGCTGCGCAGCGATACCAGCTGGATGACGGCGATGATCGCAAGCAGGCTCCCCAGCAGCAGGCCGAGCGAGCCGATCAGGCGGCGGCGCAGGTCCATGGTCTCCTCGTTTTGACTTGTTTGCCTCTGTTCATGCAAGCGGCGTGCCACGCATACACTGCGCATGTCGGGAAATTTTCCCTGGCGGCGCCGTAGTGCGGCTTGGCATAATTACAACTGAAGAACACGAGGAGATTCCATGGCTCAGCACGCGGCAGCACGGTGTCCCATTGCGCGAAAACGCCTGTGCCTGGCCATCGCCGCGGCCCTCGCGGCCGGCTGGTCGGGGACAGCGGTCTCACAGCCGGCGGCACAGCGCGCGACCGCGATCGCCACCGTCGAGGTGGTCGGCGTCACGCCGCTGCCCGGCCTCGACCTGCCGCGCGACCAGGTGCCGGCCAACGTGCAGACTCTCGACAGCGGCGCCGCCACCGGCCCCGACAGCGCCAACCTGCCGGACGCCCTCAACCGGCGCCTGGGCAGCGTGTACGTCAACGACATCCAGGGTAACCCGTTCCAGCCGGACGTCAATTTCCGCGGCTTCACCGCCTCGCCGCTGCTCGGCACGCCGCAGGGCTTGTCGGTCTACCTGGACGGCGTGCGCATCAACCAGCCCTTCGGCGACGTGGTCAGCTGGGACCTGATCCCGCGCGCGGCGATCGCCTCGGTGACGCTGATGCCCGGCTCGAATCCGCTGTTCGGCCTGAACACGCTGGGTGGTGCGCTCGCGATCCGCACCAAGGATGGCCTGCACGCGCCCGGCACGGCGCTGCAGGTGCTGGCCGGCAGCCATGGCCGCACCGAGCTCGCATTCGAGCACGGCGGCCACGACGCCCGCGGCTGGCACTGGTACCTCAGCGGCAGCGGTTTCCGCGACAACGGCTGGCGCGATGCCTCCCCGACCCGGCTCGGCCAGCTGTTCGGCAAGGTCGGCTGGACCGACAGCCGCACCGACGTCGCGCTGAGCGCCGCGCTGGCGCCGAGCCGCCTGACCGGCAATGGCCTGCAGGAAGGGCGCCTGCTGGCGCGCGACTACGCCAGCGTGTACACCGTGCCGGACCAGACCCGTAACCGTTCGCTGCTGTTCAACCTGGCGGCCAGCCAGGCAGTCGGCGATCATCTGCGCCTGTCCGGCAACGCCTACTACCGGCGTATCCGCACCGCCACCCTGAACGGCGACCTCAACGACGACAGCCTGGACCAGTCGATGTACCAGCCCGGCGCCGCCGAGCGGGCGGCGCTGGCGGCGGCCGGCTACACCGGTTTTCCGCTGGCCGGGGCGAACGCCGCCAACACGCCGTTTCCCTCCTGGCGCTGCATCGCCAACGTGCTTCTGGGCGACGAGCCGGCCGAGAAGTGCAACGGCCTGCTGAACCGCAGCGACAGCCGCCAGCAGAACGGCGGCCTCAGCGTCCAGGCCACCTGGGACGGGCCACTCCTGGGGCGGCGCAACCTGTTCAGCGCCGGGGCCGCCGTCGACGCCAGCCGGGTCGACTTCCGCCAGTCGGCGCAATTCGGCTACCTGAATCCCGACCGCAGCATCACGCCGGTCGACTTCTTTGCCGACGGCAGCGTGCTCGACGACGACGGCACCCCGGTCGATGCCCGCGTCGACCTGCGCGGACGCACGCGCACCGCCAGCGTGTTCGCCACCGATACGCTGGACGTCGGCGAAACGTTGCACCTGACGCTGTCCGGCCGCTACAACCGCACGATCGTGCACAACCGCGACCGCATCACCCCCGGCGGCGGCCCCGGCTCGCTCGACGGCGACCACGGCTTCGGCCGCTTCAACCCGGCCATCGGCGCCAGCTGGACGCCGCTGCGGGCGCTTACCGTGTACGGCGGCTACAACCAGGGCAGCCGCACCCCGACCGCGGTGGAGCTGGGCTGCGCCGACCCCGACAACCCGTGCAAGCTGCCGAATGCGATGGCCGGCGATCCGCCGCTGCGCCAGGTCGTCACCAAGACCTGGGAGGCGGGTTTGCGCGGCACCGCCGGCCCGGTGCGCTGGAATGCCGGGCTGTTCCGGGCCGACAACGTCGACGATATCCTGTTCGTGGCCGACAACGCGGCCGGCTTTGGCTACTTCCGCAACGTCGGCAAGACCCGGCGCCAGGGGCTGGAACTGGGCGCCGAAGGGCGGGCGCGTTCGCTCGACTGGTCGCTTCACTATACCTGGCTGGACGCGACCTTTAGAAGTCCAGAATTGCTCAACGGCGCAGCCAACAGCAGCGCGGACCAGGACGGCAACATCGCCATCGCGCCGGGCGACCGCATCCCGCTGGCGCCGCGCCATGTGTTCAAGGCGCGCGCCGACTGGCGCATCACGCCGGCGTGGTCGGTCGAAGCCGGCGTGCTGGCGGTATCGGGTTCGAACGCGCGCGGCAACGAGAATGGCTTGCACCAGCCGGAAGGCATCCATTTTGTCGGCAGCGGACGTTCAAGCGGCTATGCGGTGTTCGACCTCGGCAGCACATGGGAACTGCAGCCGCGCCTGCGCCTGTTCGTACAGGTGAACAACCTGTTCGACCGGCGCTATGCGACGGCAGCGCAGGTGAACGCGACCGGTTTCACCCCGGACGGCAATTTCAGCGCACGGCCGTTCGCGGCGCAGGGCGACAATGCCGGCGTGGTCCACGCGACCTTCTATGCGCCGGGGGCGCCGCGCACCGTGTGGGCTGGGCTGCGCTACACGTTGACGCGTTGAGACGGGCCGACTGCCAAGCCTCGACGCCGGGCACGCGGCTGAAAGAATCCGCCAAACGCTGTAAGATGCCGGCCTTTGGCATTCTTGGGCGCAACATGAACGACTCGACTACTACCCCGGTCCTCTTTCAACTGCACGGGCGTATCGGACGGGTACGCTACCTGGCCTACAGCTTCGCGTTCGGCATGCTGGTGCTGCTGGCCACCTTGCTGCTGGCTGGCCTGGCCGGCGACACGGTCGCCACCTGGCTGTCGGTTGGCGCCTCGGCGGCGATCGGCATCGTCGTCGGCGGGCGCCGGTTGCACGATCTGGGCCGCAGCCGCTGGATCGCGCTCGGGCTGCTGGTCCCGGTCGTCAATCTCATCATCGGCCTGTGGCTGCTGTTCGCGCCGGGCAGCCCGGCCGAAAACCGCTTCGGGCCGGCGCCGGGTCCGAACACGCGCGGCGTGATCGCGCTGGCCTGGGCGGTGCCGGTGGTGTTCCTGGCCGGCGTGCTGGCCGCCTTCGCGCTGGCGCCGCACAAGTCGACTACCCAGCGCGCCCACGACGAAATGGAACAGGGCATTTGACGCGCTGTCCTTACAGCCTTACGCGAAGCTGAAATCGTCCGCGCCTTCCTGGCGCCATGCTCTACAATAGGCCAAGCCGCGTCGGCGATGCACCAGGAATACGGATCACAATGCTTCACCTGCAGAACACATGGCGCCGCAGGGCGTCCGCGATGGCTGGCATGGCGCTGGCCTTGGCCGTGCCCACGCTGGCCTCGGCCGGTGGCGCGCCCAGCGTCTATATGGAAGAGCTGACTTCGCCCGAACTGCAGGCGCGTATCGATGCCGGCGCCACCACGGCGCTGGTGCCGATCGGCGGCACCGAGCAGAGCGGACCCCATATCGTGCTCGGCAAGCACAACGTGCGCGCGCACATCCTGGCCGGCCGCATCGCGCAGCGCCTCGGCAACGCCACTGTCGCGCCGGTGATCGCCTACGTACCCGAGGGCGCGATCGCGCCGCCGGCAGGGCACATGCGCTTTGCCGGCACTCTCTCGATTCCGGAAGCCGCCTTCGAATCCATGCTCGAATCCACCGCGCGCAGCCTGTGCCAGCACGGCGTGCGCGACGTGTTCTTCCTGGGTGACCATGGTGGCTACCAGAAAAGCGAAGAAAAGGCCGCGGCGCGCGTAAATGCGAAAGGCAGATGCCGCGCCCATGCCTTGCTCGATTATTACCAGGCCACCCAGGCCGGCTATGTGGCCGACCTGAAGCGCCGCGGCCACGGCGACGCCGAAATCGGCCTGCATGCCGGCCTGGCCGACACCAGCCTGTCGCTGGCGCTGGATCCGGCCGGCGTGCGCAGCGGGTTGCTGGCCGCCGGCGCCAAGGCGGGGCCGAACGGCGGCGTGCGCGGCGACCCGACCCGCGCGTCGGCCGAACTGGGCCAGCTCGGCGTGACCCGCATCGTCGACGCCTCGGTGGCCGCCATCCGGGCCGCGACCGGCGCCAAGAATCCATCCAAACAACCGTAGAGAAGTCCATCGTGCCCTTCAAAAGAATTGCCGCTGCCTGCCTGGGCCTGGCCATCCTGGCCGGCGGCGCCGTCGTCGCCACGCGCGTCATCGGCGCGTCCGGTGCCCAAACGCCGCCGCCTCCGGCGAGCCCCCAGCCGGCACGCATCGCCACCGTGCCCGGCATGGCGCCGGTGGTCGACGCCCGCAACGTGTACAGCGAAATCGGACCGTCGCACCTGAGTCCCGCGGTGCGCGGCGACCTGCAGCGCATCTACGTGCCGAACCTGCGCAGCAACGACGTCAGCGTGATCGACCCGGCCACTATGAAGGTGGTCGACCGCTTCAAGGTCGGCACCAGTCCGCAGCACGTTATCCCGTCGTGGGACCTGCGCACCCTGTGGGTGGCCAACAATGCCGAGCGCCGGAATACCGGCAGCCTGACCCCGATCGACCCGCGCACCGGCAAGCCGGGGCCGGCGGTGCCGGTCGACGACCCATATAACATGTACTTCACGCCGGACGGCAAGTCGGCGATCGTGGTGGCCGAGGCCCGCCACCGCCTCGACTTCCGCGATCCGCACACGATGGCGATGCAGTACGCGATCGACGTGCCGCAATGCGGCGGCATCAACCACGCCGAATTCTCGATCGACGGCCGCTACGCGCTGTTCACCTGCGAGTTCGACGGCAGCCTGGCCAAGATCGACATGGTGTCGCACAAGGTGGCCGGCTACCTGAAGCTGTCGATGCCTGCGACGCGCCTGCGCGAAGGCGCCGATCCGCGCATCCCGGGCGCCGACGAGGTGTGCAGCTCGCGCAAGGGCATGCCGCAGGACGTGCGCATCTCCCCGGACGGCAAGCGCTACTACGTGGCCGACATGGAAGCCGACGGCGTGCACGTGGTCGACGGCGACAACCTGAAGCAGATCGGCTTCATCCCGGCCGGCCTGGGCACCCACGGCCTGTACCCGAGCCGCGACGGCAAGCTGCTGTACATCGCCAACCGCGGCACCCACCGCATCCACGGCAAGCGCCACGGCGGCGGCAGCGTGGCGGTGCTCGACTTCGCCAGCGGGAAGATCGTCGCGCGCTGGACGGTGCCCGGCGGCGGCAGCCCGGACATGGGCAACGTCAGCGTCGACGGCAAGTGGCTGTGGCTGTCGGGCCGCTTCGACGACGTCGCCTACCGCTTCGACACCCAGAGCGGCGCCGTCACCCAGATCAAGGTCGGCGGCGAGCCGCACGGCCTGACCGTATGGCCGCAGCCGGGCCGTTATTCGCTGGGGCATACCGGCAACCTGCGCTGATGCTGCGCTGATAGTGGATAAGCACGTGCCGCCGATGTAGACTCGGCGGTATGACACCCGACCCGAGCATTCTCCTGACCTTTGGCCTGCTGGCCCTGACGGTATTGCTGCTGTGGGTGCCGGCACCGGCCATCCGTGGACGGCGCGACTGGGCCTGGTGTCCCGGCCTGGCGTTGGCCTGCGTCGCCGGTCTGGCCGGCGGTTTGCTCGACTGGCGCGCGCCACTGTGGATACTGGCCTACGCGGCGCTGGCGATCGGTGCCCGCGTGGCGAGCCGCGCCTGGATACGGGTGCCGCTGCTGGTCCTGACCGGCGTCGCCGCCTTCCTGTTTGCCCTGCACCGCTTTCCCGGTTTTTACAATCCGGTGCTGGCCGAGGGCATCCGCTTCTCCGCCGACACGCCGGCGTTTTCCCTGCGTGCGAATGCCGACACCGCGGTGGCCGGGATCGTGCTGATGGGCGTGTTCTGCGAGCGCATATCCCGCCTCGCGGACTGGCGGGCGATGCTGCGCCAGGTATGGCCGGTGGTGCTGTCGACGCTCGTCGTCGTGCTGGGGCTGGGCTGGGCGCTGGGCTACGTACGCCCCGACTGGAAGTGGACGCCATACTCCGCCTGGTTCCTGGCTTCCAACCTGCTGTTCACCTGCGTTACCGAGGAGGCTTTCTTCCGCGGCTTCATTCTCGAGCGGCTGGCGCGCGGCATGGCGCGCTGGCGGTACGGGGTGCTCTTTGCCACGGTGCTGTCGTCGCTGCTGTTCGGGCTGGCGCATGCCCGTGGCGGACCGCTGCTGGTGGCATTGGCGACCCTCGCCGGTGTCCACTACGCCGTCGCATACCTGCGCTCGCGACGGATCGAGGGCGCCATCCTGACGCACTTTGCCCTCAATGCCGTGCACTTCGTCGCGTTCAGCTATCCGTACCTGACGCCCTGAAGCCGGCCACTCAGGCGATCATGCCGCCGTCGATCACCAGTTCCGCGCCTGCCACGTAGCGGCTCTCGTCGCTGGCCAGGAACAATGCTGCATCCGCGACTTCTTCCGGCCGGCCGAGACGCTTGAACGGAATGCGGCTGCTCAGCGTTTCGCGCACCTCGTCGCTGGCCTTGTCGAACATCGGTGTATCGATCGGCCCCGGGCTGATGGTGTTGACGCGGATGTTGCGCGGCGCCAGTTCGTGGGTCCAGGTGCGCGCGTACGAGCGTACCGCCGCCTTGGTCGCCGAATAGGTGCCGTAGCCCGGGTTGGCGATCTGGCCGGCAATCGAACCGACCAGCACGATGGCGCCGCCGTCCGTCATCCGGCGCACGGCGCGCTGCACCGTGAATACCATGCCGCGCACGTTCACGCCGAATGCGGCGTCGAGGTGCTCGGGCGTGGTCTCGTCCAGGGTCGAGAAGTCCGACACGCCGGACGAGGTGACGAGGATGTCGAGCTTTTTGCCGGCCGCATCGATCGTGTCGAACAGGCGGTCGAGGTCTTCTATACGGTTGACGTCGCCCTGGATCGCCGTGGCTTGCGCACCGATCGATGCGGCCGCCGTGTCGAGCTGCGCCTGGCGCCGGCCGGTGATGAACACGTGCGCGCCTTCGGCCGCGAAACGGTGGGCGATGGCCAGGCCGATACCGCTGTTGCCGCCGGTGACCAGGGCTGTTTTTCCTTCGAGTTTCAACATGGGATTCTCCAGATTGGTTAGGCGGCTCATGATATACGGCGTATATCTAGTGTCAATTACGCACTTGATATACACTAGATATACTTGAGGAAACCGTCATGACATCGACACCAGACACTGCAGCACTCGACACTGTCCTTGCACAGATCAACGGCACCAAGCCGGTACTGGAACAGATCGCCAATAAATGGTCGGTGCTGATACTGGCCGTGGTTTGCACGCAGCCTTCACGCTTCAATGCGATCAAGCGGCGCCTCGATCCGATCACGCACAAAGCGCTCACCGAAGCCTTGCGCCGCCTCGAGCGCAACGGACTGGTGGACCGGCGCGTGATTGCATCGTCGCCAGTGGCGGTCGAGTATTCGATCACGCCCTTGGGCAGGACCTTGCAGGCGCCCTTTACGGCACTAATCGCCTGGGCGCAGGAGCACGGTCCCGCTCTGGAGGCGGCGCGGGCGGTCGCCGAAGCGCACACGGAAGAGTAGGTGACGGCGACGCAACAGGAGGATCTTGCAGACCCGGCTCGGCTTTGCTATAGTTCGCCTCCTGCTTCTGCAGCGCAAATAAAGCTGAACGAAATCAAGTAGTTGAGCGCGGTGTTTTGACAACACCGCTGGCGCTGAAGAAAAAGATGGGGTTGACGAGTTAAGCGATGTAGTGCATAATCTTCTTCCTCTGCTGCTGACGAACAAAACGATTCGCAGAATGCGGCAAGGCAGTACCGCCCTCGGCGGGAGCCTAAGTTCTTTAAAAATTAACAGTCGATAAGTGTGGGCGTTTGATGAAGGTGCCGGCTGACTAGTTTAGCTGATTACTTAAATTATCAAATGTTCACAAAAGTATTAAGCGTTGTCTCAGCAATGGGATGACGGTCAGTATCTTGAGTGAGCGACTCGGTAGCAATACCGATGGCAGCAATGCCAACAAACAGAGATTAAACTGAAGAGTTTGATCCTGGCTCAGATTGAACGCTGGCGGCATGCTTTACACATGCAAGTCGAACGGCAGCGCGGGGCAACCTGGCGGCGAGTGGCGAACGGGTGAGTAATATA
>NZ_JAXSQX010000004.1:0-699554 GCF_034659755.1 Massilia phyllosphaerae | reverse complement strand
GAGCCTTGAGCTCCTTGAAGGGTCGTTCGAGACCAGGACGTTGATAGGCTGGGTGTGGAAGTGCAGTAATGCATTAAGCTAACCAGTACTAATTGCCCGTACGGCTTGTCCCTATAACCTTGGCAGTACAAGGTTGAGATTGACAGCTGTTTGTTGATACCAGATTCAAAAAACTAAATACTTCTTCCGGATTCAGAGTGGCGCCCAGCACAGCGAAGCGCACTCGTACAGTTTATGCCTGATGACCATAGCAAGTCGGTACCACCCCTTCCCATCCCGAACAGGACCGTGAAACGACTTTGCGCCGATGATAGTGCTGCAACCAGTGTGAAAGTAGGTTATCGTCAGGCTAATTAATAGCAGTAAGTAAAGTAGTAATGCAAAACCCCGCTCAGTGACCTGAGCGGGGTTTTTTGCTTTTCACGTCGGAAATTTTTGGATAGATTGCATACCAATTAATTTAGTTGTTTTTAAGTGAATTTTCACTAAACTATCGTAGCAACTGAGCTTTTCTGTAGAGCAAAATATTTTTGTCAGGTAGCATCCTGTACTTTCTTATTTTGAGCACGCCATGACTGCCGACAGCGACACGCCCGCGCGGTCCAGCCGCGCAAAACCGCCTCGCCTCACCACGCTGATGGTGTCGTATGCCGGACTGACGGTCGCCGTCACGGTGATTCTGCTGTTGCTGCTGGTAGACCATTTTGCAGTCCGGCACGCCACCCAGGAAGCACAGCTGCGGCTGGAGCAACTCTCCTGGCAGATGCGTGACTCGCTCAACCACACGCTCGACCAGACCGTACGCGACGTACAACTGCTGTCGGCGCTGCCGACCATCCTCCATATCGATAAAGCCTCAACGGCGCGCCGCGTCGTCGAACAGTTGCAGAGCCAGTACCGGGATTACACCTGGATTGGTGTGGCAACCCCGGACGGCAAGGTGCGGGCAGCGACCGGTGGCTTGTTCGAAAACGGCGACGTCACGGTGCGGCCCTGGTTCCATAAAGGTCAGCACAGCGTGATCACTGAGGATTACCACCCCGCCATACTGCTGGGCAAGCTCCTGCCGAAAGCGGCCGAACCCTGGCGCTTCGTCGACATCGCCGGCCCGGTCCGCGACGAGAACGGCAAACTGCTCGGCGTACTGGCGATCCATCTCAGCTGGGACTGGGCGCGGAGCCTGGCACGCAAGCTCTTGACGCCTGCGCTGCGCGATTACGGCGTCGAGATCTTTGTGGTGCGCAGCGATGGCGTGGTCCTGCTTGGCCCCGCCGGCATGCTGGAAAAACAGATTGCGACCGACAGTCTGCGCCTGGCCCTGCAAGGCAAGACCGGCGCCATTGCCGAACGCTGGGCGGATGGCCAGACCTACATGACCGGCTACAGCCTGACCGGCCGCGGCGGCGATCCGGCCACCCTGCACTGGGCAATCCTGGTACGCCAGACCGAGCGAGCTGCCATGGCCTCGGCCAATGCCTTCGAACGGCGCGTATTCCTGTTCAGCATCGCCCTGGCCGTGATGCTGGCCGCCGCCATGGCCTTGCTGGCGCGCCGCCTGGTCGAGCCCCTGAATGTGCTGAGCCGGGCGATCGAAGACCTCGCCCATGCGCCGGCGACAGCGACCCCGGACTCGGTGCCACGGGTGGACAGCTTCCACGAGGCCCTGGTGCTGTCGGAAGCCTTGTCTCACCTGGTGCGCAGCGAGCGTGACCACCGTGAAGCGCTGGAGGGAATGAACGCGCAACTGGAAGAAACGGTCGCGGAGCGCACCGCGGAGCTGCAGCAATTGCTGATGCGCGATACGCTGACCGGCCTGCCCAACCGCCGTGCGCTGATGCAGACGCTGCCGCGGGTGATGGCGCGCGCGGCCCAGATGGCGCGTCCGTGCGCGGTGATATTCCTCGACATGGATGGTTTCAAGGCCATCAACGACACCCGCGGCCATGAGGAAGGCGACGCCTTGCTGCGCCAGTTCGGCGCACGCATCCAGGCCAGCATCCGCGAGACCGACCTGGCGGTGCGCCTGGCCGGCGACGAATTCGTGGTCATCCTGGACATGGTGAACGACCTCGAGGAGGCCGAGCACAAGGCGTGCTATCTGCTGGCCCAGCTGGAGCGGCCATTTGCGCTGCAAGGCGGAGACGTGCGGGTCGGTGCCAGCATCGGCCTGGCCCTGCAGCGGCCGCACCAGGCGCAGGACCCGACCGGGTTGCTGAGCCGGGCCGACCAGGCGATGTACGAGGCCAAGCGCAATGGCAAGAACCGCGTCGCGGTGAGCGCGCTGGACCGCGACAGCGCCGAGGTATCGTAGGCGATCCCGGGAGGGATCGGATTCAGGCCGCGCTCAGACGCCCCACAGGATGTCGGCGCCCTGGTCGCGTGCCGCACGCAGCATTTCCAGCAGCGGATAAGCGCGCGTCGAGAAGGTCACCGCCTCGATCGCTTCGTGTTCGGCGTCTTCGTTGTCGCCATGGTGGGCCTTGACGTCCTGTTCCATCTCGTCGGTGGCCTGGTGCTTGCGGCTTTCCTCGATTTCGCGCTCGAGCACGGTGACGGCCTCGGTCGCTTCCTGGGACGTGATGACGCCGCGTTCAGCCTCCGCATTCTTGTTGAGCAGGTCGAGGATACGCTTGGCGTGCTCCTGGTACATCATGACATTGGGGTAGGCTTTGGTTTTAAAGGTAATCAGCATAGTGTTCTCGTCAAACGATCAGTAACTAAACGATAACACGTCTCGCCGGGCGCCGTCGGTGCGCCGCCGCACCGGTCAGGCGGGTTGGCGCCGGAACAGCCAGGCCAGGGCGAGGGTGAGCAGTGCCAGGGCGAGGGCAGCGGCAGCCGCGGCCACCATCCAGTCGGCCGCCGCTCCAAGCAGCGACACCATGGTCCATGCGAGCCCGCCCCACGACAGCGTCACGGCCAGTTCCAGCATCGAACACAGGAAGTTTTCCTTGCCGCGCGCCTTGAAATTGCTGCGCGGGGCCGGCCGTCCGACCCACAGCACGACCAGGCCCGCGCTCAGCACCGCGCCGGTGACGGTGAAGGCGGTTATCAGCCCGGCCAGCGGTCCGTGCACGATCATCCACAACAGGGGCAGCGCGGCCACCAGCAGCGGCAGCATGGTGGCCGCGGCCAGCTTGGCCAGGCGGATCGTGCGCATGGCCGCGGGGGAAGACAGCAGCAGGTCGGGCGCATCCTCGGCCGAGATGACGATCCAGGCCAGGGCGCCGGTCAGGGAGCTGCACAGCAGGGTCAGGCCGGCAGCGATCGCCGGCCCGGATACATCGTTGTTACGCAGGATGAGGAAGAGCAGCGGCACCAGGTACACGACCTGCAGCAGCACCTGCGAGATCAGGTGCGGATCGCGTGCGATCAGGCGCCATTCCTTGGCCACGATGGTATCGAACAGGGTGCGCCGGAAGCGGAAGCGCACGCCGCCGGCCGCCCGTGGCGCCGCATGCCCGATGCCGGCCGCCTGCTGCAGGCCTTTTACGAAGAAGCGATGGGTGCGCGCGATCGTCAGCAGGCAGGCGGCGGCGGCCAGCGCCACCAGCACCAGCAGCGGCAGGGCTTCGCCCAGCGCGGCCCGTCCGGGCAGCCACAGCGGGCTGTCCGGCGCCAGGATGCCGTTCTCGATCATGTGTTGGGCCGACTGGGCCAGCGCGCGGTCGTCGCCGCGGAAGATGAAATTGAAGGACTGCGACAGCAGGAACAGCAGCGCGCCCGCGACCGCGGCCAGCACCTGCGCCAGCACGCGCGTGCGGCGCGCCCCGAACACGCGCACCAGCGCCAGGGTCAGCAGCATGGCGGCGCAGGCAATCACGAGCGCGAGCGCGGCCACGGTCGGATAGATGGCGAGCCAGCCCGGCCGGCCCATGAACAGGGCGACGTGGGCGAAGGGCGTGAACAGGAACAGGAACAGCGCGGCACTGCTGGCGGCCACGCCCAGCAGGCGCACCGAAAAGATGCTGCGCGAGGGCAGCGGCGAGGACAGCAGCAGGTCGAGGTCGCCGCGCTCGAACAGGGCCAGCGTGCATGCCTTGAGCGCGTTCGACAGCATGAAGGTCGACAGCACCAGCAGCACGGCCCCGGCCAGTATGCCCAGCAGCGCCGGATCGACCGGATTCCTGCCGAGCGCATGGAGCAGCGCAAAGGCGACACCGTGCATCACCGACCAGCCGGCGATCCAGACGAGGATGCTGAGGATGCCGGGACGGCGCTTGCCGCCGCTGACGGCCGAGTTGTACCAGGCCAGGCGCAGCTCGTGGCCGAGCAGCCACAGCGTGCTTCCGGGCGCCGCTTTCACGCCTGCTCCGTCAACTGCAGGAACACGTCCTCGAGGCTGCCGCCCAGCGTGCGTTCGCGCAGCTCGGCCAGCGTGCCTTCGGCGATCAGGCGTCCCTGGCGGATGATGCCGATGCGCTGGGCCAGCTTCTCCGCCACTTCCAGGATATGGGTGGTGAGGATGACGGTGCCGCCGCCGGCCACGTGCGACAGCAGCAGGTCCTTGACCTGGCGCGCCGCCGCCGCATCCAGCCCGGTCAGCGGCTCGTCGAGGATGAGCAGCTGCGGCTCGTGGATCAGGGCGCCGGCCAGCGCCAGCTTCTGCTTCATCCCGCGTGAAAAGCCTTCGGTCACCTCGTGCGCGTGCTTCGACAGGTCGAGCCAGTCGAGCAGGTAGCGGCCGCGCGGCTCGGCTTCCTCGGGCCGCAGGCCCCACAGGCCGGCGACGAATTCCAGGTACTCGGGCGGTTTCAGCTTCCCGTACAGCATCGGGTCGTCGGGCAGGTAGGCCATGCGGCGCTTGGCGGCGGCCGGATCGCGCGCCAGGTCGATGCCGAGCACCTCGACCGCGCCGCTGTCGGGCGCCAGCAGGCCCGTGACCATGCGCAGGGTGGTGGTCTTGCCGGCGCCGTTCGGGCCGAGCAGGGCATACAGTTCGCCGCGGCGCACGCTGAGGTCGAGGCCGTCGACGGCGGGACGGCCGAAATGCTTGCGCAGGGCGCGCAGTTCAAGGGCGGGGGTGTCTGCGGTCATGGATGCACCAGGCTCAAAGCAGGGTGAAGGAAGTGAGGAATTGCTCGATCTGTTCGGGCGGCACGGTCTTGTCGCGGCCGATCACGATCACCTGGTAGAAGCGGGTGCCGCGCGCCTGGAAGCGGCCGACCAGGCGCATCGGCCCGCCCTGGCCAGTACCGGTGGCGTCGACCTGGGTGGCGACTGCCGCTACTGGCGCCGCCTGCGCAGGCGGCAGCGGCGCGCCGATATTGCGCAGCAGCGCCAGCTTCATCGCCGCCAGCGCGGCCTGCGCGCGGCCGGCATCCGGCGCCTCGGCGGCGCCGACCGCGAAGGTGGCGCCCTCGACCTCGGCTGCGGTCATGGTCATGCTGACCTGCAGGCCGTCGAGGTCGATGGTGCGGGTGGCGCTGCTCGGCTTGGCCGGGAAGGTGACGCGGTAGCGCGCGTCCGGACTCGTGTAATCGCGCCAGTTGTAGGTCGGGCTGCAGGCGGTCAGGGCACACACGAAAGCCAACGCATGGGCCGCGCGCGGCGGCAGGAGTCGGGTTGTCATGGTGCCATGGTAGCAGGGCTGGCGTGGCCGTGGCACATGCATATATGCAAGACCCTATCTGAACTGGGAGTTGCATCGGAGCGCCCCAGCCTGGTGCCGTATCATTCTGGCATGTACGTACGCAATCGGTCTGCGACATGATGAAACGTATCGGCATCCTGCTTCCTCCGGATTTTCAGGTCCTGCACCTGATGGCCGGTACCGTCTATGAGCTAGCGAACAGCCTCGCCGGCGAAGACTGTTATGCCGTGAGCCTGCTGTCGGAACACGGCGGCGTGGTCGCCAGTTCCTCGGGAACCGGAGTGCTGACCCAGGCTTGCGCCCGCGTCGACTACGACACCCTGTTGGTTGCCGGCCAGACGGTGCCGACCACGCCGTCGGCGCCCGGCCTGCTCGCCATCCTGCGCCGCGCCGGCGTCGAGGCGCGCCGCGTCGCCAGCATGTGCACCGGCGCTTTCCTGCTGGCCGAGGCCGGCCTGCTCGACGGCAAGCGCGTGACCACGCACTGGGCGCTGGCGCGCGAGCTGCAGCGCAGCTATCCGCGCGCACGGGTGGAGGAAGACCGCATCGTCATCAACGAGGGGCGCATCTGGACCTCGGCCGGCATGACGGCCTGCGTCGACCTGTGCCTGGCACTGGTGGAAAGCGACCACGGCGCGGCACTGGCGCGCAGCATCGCGCACCGGATGGTGGTGCACTACCGCCGCAGCGGCGGCCAGTCGCAGTTTTCGGCGTTGCTGGCGCTGGAACCGAAATCCGACCGCATCCAGCGCGCGCTCGACTACGCCAAGCGCCATCTGCGCAAGCCGCTGTCGCTCGACGAACTGGCCGAAGCCGCCCACCTGAGCACACGCCAGTTCAGCCGGACCTTCCGCATCGAGACCGGGCAGTCGCCGGCGCGTGCGATCGAAGTGCTGCGGGTGGAAGCGGCACGCGCCATGATCGAGGGCAGCAACCACTCAATCGACGCGATCGCCCGCGAAACCGGGTTTTCCGATCCCGAGCGCATGCGTCGCGCCTTCCTGCGTACATTCGGCCAGCCGCCACAGGCGATCAAGCGCGCCGCGCGCGAGCAGGCGGCGCCGGCTTAGGCCGGTATGAAAAAGGCCGCCAGTCCTGCGACTGGCGGCCTTCCCGGCTTCTGCTATGCGGACTGGCAGCCGATTACCAGCCCAGGTCCTTCAGCAGCGGCACGGTCAGATCGACCGGCGGCACCAGGGTGGTGGTCAGGTCGGCGTTGATGTTCGGTTCCATCAGCAGGTTCGGCACCGCGGTCACATCCCAGTGCGACACCGACGAACCGGACACCAGCGGGTTCGGGGTGTACAGCAGCGGGTTGCCGTTGGCGTCCGCACCGGCGATGCGGACCGGATCCACGCCCAGCGCGACGGTGACGGCGCCCGGCTTGGCGCGGGTGCCATACGGCACGGCTGCGGCCACGGCAGCCTTTAGCGCATCGCCGTCGGCCTGGGTGATGCCGGCCGAAGGAATGGTGACGGTTGGGTCGCTGCCGCCCGGAGCGATGGCGCCGGTGGTGTTGTTCGCCAGCAGGACGGCGACGGCGCCCGCGTTCTGCGCATTTTTTACCTTGATCGCGAAGCTGCAAGTGCCGCGGCTGATGACCACGACCTTGCCGCGCACCGCCATCGTGTTGGTGCTGTCGAACGCATCGCAGCCCGGACCGGTTTCATTGGCCTGCGGGGTTAGCGTGGCCAGGGCGCCGAGGGTGCCGCTGGCCGGCAGTGCCGGGCCGAAGGCGGACGGGCTGAAGTCGATATTGCGGTTGCCGCTTGCCACCGGCGAGCTGGTCTTGACCAGCGGGATATGACGGAGGAAGCCGGCGCCGGCTTTGACGTTCGGGCCGATCCACGCCAGTTGCAGCGGGTTGATGGCCGACGCCTTGCGTTCCGCCGCCGTCATGGCCAGCCAGGTCTTGCGGGCCGTGTTGTCGTACATGTACTGTTCCCAGACGCTCGGGAGACCGCCAGTGGCGACATAGCCGGTGCCGGCAGCGTTCAGGCGGTTGCCGGTCGAGGTTTGCACGCTCACCACCGAGAAGCCCAGGCCATGGCCCAGTTCGTGCAGCAGGGTTTCGACGAAGTTGACCTTGGTGCCGGCATTGCCATCCAGACCCAGGTAGAAGGGCGAACCTTCCAGGCAACCGGTGTTGCCGAGGTTGACGTTGAACTGGGTCTTGATGTCGACGTTGCCGTAACCGCTGCCGTCGTCGGGCGTACCGGCGCTCAGGTCGGTGCCGGCCAGCTTGTTGGCCAGCGCCTGCGGATACCAGGTACCCGGCTTGGAGTTCGGGAAATCGTGCCAGATGTTCCAGGCGCCGGCGCTGCCGAGGGTGGCCGAGGTGGCGGTGCAGCTCAGGGCTTCCCAGCCGGCGCTGACGTTGATGGTGACGTTGCTCTGCAGGTTGCGTTCCCAGATGTCGGCGACATAACGGTAAACGTTCAGGCGCTGCTGGCCGAGCGTGGTGCCAGTATTGCCGCCGACCGGAGCCACCGGGGTCGGGTCGTTGAAGCCGACGCCGGCCGGGTCGCGGCTGGCGATGTTGATGGTGGCGGCCTGGCTGGCCAGGCAGGTAAGGGCGCAGGCGGCTGCGATCAGCGAACGCGAAATGGCGAGGGTGCGCATCGGTTACTCCGTGACTGGGGTGTTGGCGGCGGTTGCGTGGACGTGAGCGGCGGCGGACTGGTCGCCATGCGCTTCGTTGCAGATCATCTGGATCTTGCCGTCTGGGGTGCGGACGGCGGTCGACGACGACAGGAATTCGTCGGTCAGGCGCGCGCCGGTGGCACCGCTGCGGTGGAATTTCTGCAGCGTCGGCTTGGCTGCAATGCGCGACTGCCGGGCCGCCTTGGCGGCGACCAGTGCAGCCTGCTCTTCGGGAGTGGCGGCGCGCAGCTTGCCGGTTTCGGCATCGCGGGCGATGGTCTGGCCATCAACGGACTCGACGGTTTCCTGCTGGGCTTGCTGAGCAGCGGCGGGCAGGGCGTATGCGCACAGGGCCAGGGCGGCGGCAGCGCCCAGCAGGCGCTGGATGGTGTTCAGGTTCGACATGAGATTCTCCGGATAGGGAAGATTGGATCAGCGGCGTGCGCGGCGGCGCATGGCGCCCAGGCCGAGCAGACCGCCGGCGATCAGGGCCAGGCTGGCCGGTTCCGGCACGTCCACGGTCAGGCTGTCGAGACCGACGCCGTTGCTGCTGTCCGCGGCACCGGTGTATTCGAATGCGAAGCGGGTCGAGCCCAGCACGTTCGCACCGACCCAGGCGGTGTATTGGGTCCAGCCATTGACCGGAACCGGGTTGACGGTCGTCAGGGCGGTACCGGTGAGGCTGCCGTCGGCATTGACGAAACCGAAGTTGACTTGGTCAACATAGCCTTCGCCAGCGGCGCGCAGGTAGAAGGAGA
The DNA here is from genome assembly GCF_034659755.1 of Massilia phyllosphaerae. NCBI lineage: Bacteria > Pseudomonadati > Pseudomonadota > Betaproteobacteria > Burkholderiales > Oxalobacteraceae > Massilia > Massilia phyllosphaerae. The sequence continues at coordinate 690,560 of NZ_JAXSQX010000004.1, read as the reverse complement.
CCGTGGCGCCCAGGCTGGCGTCGAAGGTCGGGGTGATCAGCCAGCTGTCGATCTGGCCGCCCGCCGGTGCATTGTTGTAATTAGCTTGCGCATACGAGGCAATATTGCCCGATTGTGCGTCGAAAACGGCGGCGCCCTGGAACCAGCCCGGAGTCACGCCGCCAGGCGTACTGTTATTGACAAACAACCAGCCATTCGATGCGAGGCTCGCGACATTGTCGAAACCTTCGTTGATCAGCACGCCGGCTTGGGCCGACATCGTCATCGCTGCAAGCACTGCCGCGGCAAACGCTTTCTTCATCATGTTGTCATGCACTCCTGAGTTTTGGATGACGGGACCATCTTGTGTTCCCGGTTAATGGCGCTACGGTCGGGCAGTATCCCGTCCAACTTGCAGCCAGTATTCATCGCCATCGCATAAAACGTGCCAGTGCAGTAACAATATGATTTCCAAAGGAAATTTTGAAGGTAGGAATATTCTGTCATTAAATTGTAAAAAATTCTGACAGAGGCCCCATTTTTTGATTCCCTAAGTAAATATTTTCGTGAGAATGTTCACATTTATTGCATCTTTTATTTCTGTAAATAATTTTAAATTTCTTTATATTTACAAAAATAGTGGAAAAGCGATGTCTGTACGCTGTCAAACACAAGAACGATATAAAAAATTCACTGTGGATATCGAGTGGAATACTCTTCGACAAATGTGACATGAAAATGACAGCCTGCCGGCAGGGAATCAGCGCTCGCCCAGGCCGCGCCGGTACTGGATCGCTTCTGCCACATGCGCAGCCTGGACGCGCTCGATGTCTGCCAAGTCGGCAATGGTGCGTGCCACCCGCAGCACCCGGTGATAGGCGCGCGCCGACCAGTGCAGGCGCTGCATTGCCTCGCCCAGCAGGCGGCTTGCTGCCGGATCGAGCCGGCAATGCTCGTCGATCTCGCGCGTACCCAGCCTGCGGTTAGCCTTGCCCTGGCGTGCCAGCTGCAGCGCATGGGCACGGCCGACACGCGCGGCGACCTCGCGGCTGGGTTCGCCGTCGGCGAGCCCGGCCATGCCATCGGGCGCCATCGCCGCGACCGGGATCTGGATGTCGATGCGGTCGAGCAGGGGCCCCGAGATGCGGTCCTGGTAGCGCTGCACCGCGTCGGGCGTGCAGCGGCATTTGCCGGAAGGATGCCCGAGCCAGCCGCAGGGACAGGGATTCATGGCCGCGATGAGCTGGAAACTGGCGGGAAAGTCGGCCTGGCGCGCCGCGCGCGAAATCGTGATTTCGCCGGACTCGAGCGGTTCGCGCAGCACTTCCAGCACCTTGCGGTCGAACTCGGGCAATTCGTCGAGGAAGAGTACGCCGTGGTGCGCTAAAGATATTTCTCCAGGACGCGGATTGGCGCCCCCGCCGACCAGCGCCACGCCCGAGCTGGTGTGGTGCGGGCTGCGAAACGGCCGGCGCCGCCACTGCGCAATCGAAAAGCTGCCGGCCAGCGACTGGATCGCGGCCGTTTCCAGCGCCTCGTCCTCATGCATCGGCGGCAGCAGGCCGGGAAAGCGCGAGGCCAGCATGCTCTTGCCGGCCCCGGGCGGACCGATCAAGAGGGCCGAATGCAGGCCGGCCGCCGCCACTTCCAGCGCGCGCTTGACCAGCTGCTGGCCCTTGACCTCGGCAAAGTCGGGATACACCGGCATGGTGTCGGGCAGGGCGGGGCGGTAGCGCGCCAGGCGCCCATCGTCGCCCTTGGCGGCAAAGTGGGCGCAGACCTCCAGCAGCGTGCGCGCCGGGTAGATGGCGGCATCGGTGACCAGCGACGCTTCGTCGGCATTCGCCTGCGGCAGGACGAAGGCGCGGGCCTGGCCGCCGCTGCGGTGCATGGCGAAACTCATGGCCAGCGCGCCACGCACCGGGCGCAGTTCGCCGGACAGCGACAGTTCGCCGGCGAATTCGTAGCGGTCGAGTTCCTCCCTCGGGATCTGTTCGGACGCGGCCAGGATGCCGAGCGCGATCGGCAGGTCGAAGCGGCCGGATTCCTTGGGCAGCTCGGCCGGCGCCAGGTTGATCGTGATGCGCCGGTTGGGCATGTCGAAGCCGGAATTCTGGAGCGCGGCGCGGACCCGGTCCTTGGCTTCGCGCACTTCGGTATCGGGCAGGCCGATCAGGTGGATGCCGGGCAGGCCGTTGGCCAGGTGGACCTCGACGCTGACGGCCGGCGCCTGCATGCCCGCCAGGGCGCGGCTGCGTAAGACGGCAAAGCTCATGGGTTTCCTCGTGAGTGCTGGACTCGCGAGATGGTGCGCGTTGCGTGGCATCCAGCCTTGAGGGTAACCAAACGTGCTCGGCGGCGGCTATCATGGCGGCCATGCCGAGACTGATCCTCACCTGCGTCATCCTGGGCGTGCTGTTCTGCACGCTGTGGACACCTGCGTTCTTCGTCGCGCGCCACTTCTGGCGCAAGGGGGACTGGGGGGCGCTGCGCGCGCTGAAGGTGCTGTGCCCGCTCCAGCTGGTGCTGGCGGGCGGATTGATCTTTGCGGCCGATGCCGCCGGCTACACCAACCCGGCCGGCTACAGCATTGCCATCATCGTCGGCGTGAGCCTGGCGGGTGCGGCGGCATTCGGGGCCTGGCGCCTGCTGCTGAGGTTCATCGCACGCTGATGGGGCGCCGAGCGTCTAACAACACCTCCTGAAGGCGTTGCTAGACGCTCGTCTCTTCACTCACACCTTGGATTCGGAGGCGGCCAGCTTCGCTTCCAGCTGGGCCACGCGCGATTCCAGTGCTTCCAGCTTGGCGCGCGTCTTGGCCAGCACCTGGGCCTGGATATCGAATTCCTCGCGCGTGACCAGGTCCAGCTTCGAAAAGCCCTGGGTCATCATCGCCTTGACGTTGCGCTCGATGTCCTTGGCCGGCGAACTATCGATCGCCTGGTTGATCTTGCCCTGCAGATCGTTAAAAAAGTTGTTCATTTGACTCTCTTCCTCATGTCCGATGTGGTGCGCACCGGCGCGGTGCGAGCGTGCCTGAATTGGTGCGCGCACTGGTTTGGCGCACAACGACAACACATCGTTTGTTTTTTTGAAACCTGAATGTGGGGGATTGGCCCGCGAAAAACAAGGAGCGCCTGCTCTTGTTCAAGGTGGCACGCATCCTGCTAAAGCATACATAAAACATAAAAAGGTACAGATTCAATTGTAAACCGCCTTTACAGAATCCGTTCAACAACAAGGGGAAATGTAATGAAGCGTCTGAGCAGCAAGTGGTTTCAAGCATCTTTTCTAGGCGCAAGCCTGTGGACACTCACGATCGGTGTGGCGGGCGCCCAAGAACAACCGCCCGAACATCAAGTGAGTTTCAATGCCGCGGTAACCAGCGATTACCGCTACCGCGGCCTGTCCCAATCCCGCCTCGACCCTGCACTGCAGGGCGGCGCCGACTACGTGCACAACCCGACCGGTCTGTACGTAGGCACCTGGCTGTCCACCATCAAGTGGACCAAAGACCTGGGTGGTGACGGCAATGTTGAATGGGACATTTACGGTGGCAAACGTGGCAACCTGAGCGACGACATTACCTATGACGTCGGCGGACTCTACTACTTCTACCCGAATAACAGCCTGACGCCCAACGCCAACACGTTCGAACTCTACGGCCAGCTCGGCTATGGCCCGGCCTACATCAAGTATTCGCATTCGCTGACCAACCTGTTCGGCACCGCAAACAGCAAACAGAGTGGTTACGTCGACATCGGCGCCAACGTCGATCTCGGCAGCGGCTTCACCCTGAACCTGCATGCCGGCCACCAGGAAGTGCGGCATAACGGTCTCTATTCCTATAGCGACTACAAGGTCGGCGTCACCAAGGACTTCGGGATTGCCTCGGTGGCGCTGGCGTATATCAAGGCCAATACCGATGGCTACCTGAGCCCGTCGGGGGAAAACCTCGGCAAGTCAGCGGCTTTGCTGACTGTTTCAAAAACTTTCTGAAAGAGGCAATCGTATGAAAATGATCACCGCCATCATCAAACCCTTCAAGCTCGACGAGGTGCGTGAAGCCTTGTCCGAGATCAACGTGCAGGGCATCACGGTGACCGAAGTGAAGGGTTTCGGCCGCCAGAAGGGTCATACCGAACTGTACCGCGGCGCGGAGTACGTGGTCGACTTCCTGCCGAAGACCAAGATCGAGGCGGCGGTCGACGACGCCATCGTCGACCAGGTGATCGACACGATTCAGAGCGCGGCACGCACCGGCAAGATCGGTGACGGCAAAATTTTCGTCTCCAATCTGGAGCAGGTAATCCGTATCCGTACCGGCGAGACCGGCAACGATGCGCTGTAAGGGGAAACCGATGACTCACACCATGACAAAACTGATCGCCGGCTTCACGATGGCGCTGGCACTCGGCAGTGCGTTGCCGGTGCTGGCCCAGGATGCCAAGCCGGCCACTGCCGCCCCGGCCGTGGAAGCGCAAGGGACTGCAGGGCCGACCTCGGCCGCACCGGCTGCAGCCGCAGCTGCCGCGCCGGCCGCCGCCGCACCGGCTGCCGCAGCGCCGGCTGCCGCAGCGCCGGCTGCCGCAGCGCCGGCTGCCGCACCGACCGCGCAGAAGGGCGACGTCGCCTGGATGTTCGTCGCCACCCTGCTGGTGATCATGATGACCATTCCGGGCCTGGCCCTGTTCTACGGCGGCCTGGTGCGCGCCAAGAACATGCTGTCCGTGCTGCTGCAGGTGTTCACGATCTTCTCGCTGATCATCGTCCTCTGGTGCCTGTACGGTTACTCGCTGGCCTTTACGGAGAACACGGCCTTCATCGGCGGTTTCGACCGCGCCTTCCTGAAGGGCATCTGGGATCCGGTCACGGCCACCTTCACGACCGCCGCCACCTTCAGCAAGGGCGTGGTGATTCCCGAGTTCATCTACGTGGCCTTCCAGGGCACCTTCGCCGCCATCACCTGCGGCCTGATCGTCGGCGCCTTCGCCGAGCGCGCGAAATTCGCCGCCGTGCTGGTGTTCATGGTCCTGTGGTTCACCTTCGGCTACCTGCCGGTCGCCCACATGGTCTGGTTCTGGACCGGTCCGGACGCGATCAAGGATGCCGCCACCCTGGCGACCGAATCCGCCAAGGCCGGCTGGCTGTGGCAGAAGGGCGCGCTCGACTTCGCGGGCGGTACCGTGGTGCACATCAATGCCGCCGTCGCCGGCCTGGTCGGTGCGATCCTGATCGGCAAGCGCGTCGGCTATGGCCGCGAATCGATGGCCCCGCACTCGCTGACCATGACCATGATCGGCGCTTCGCTGCTGTGGGTGGGCTGGTTCGGCTTCAACGCCGGTTCGGCCCTGGAAGCGGGCGACATTGCCGCCCTGGCGTTCGTCAACACCCTGCTGGCCACCGCCGCCGCCACCCTGTCCTGGCTGTTCGGCGAATGGATCACCAAGGGCAAGCCGTCGATGCTGGGTGCCGCTTCGGGCGCCGTCGCCGGCCTGGTTGCCATCACCCCGGCCTGCGGTTTCGTCGGCCCGATGGGCGGCCTGATCATCGGACTGGTGGCCGGCATCGTCTGCCTGTGGGGCGTGAACGGCCTGAAGCGCCTGATCGGCGCCGACGACTCGCTCGACGTGTTCGGCGTGCACGGCGTGGGCGGCATCCTGGGTGCATTGCTGACCGGCGTGTTCGCGGCGCCGCAGCTGGGCGGCCAGGGCATCTTCGACTACACCACCAACAAGATGTCGGCCGATGCGTACTCGATCGGCAGCCAGGTGCTGGTGCAGGCGGAAGCGATCGGCACCACCATCATCTGGTCGGCCGTCGTATCCTTCATCGCCTATAAGATCGTCGACGTCGTCATCGGCCTGCGCGTGGCCGAGGATGCCGAGCGCGAGGGCCTGGACATCACCAGCCATGGCGAGCAGGCTTATCACTCCTGATCGGCTGTTGCAGCTTAGTTAACAAAAGCGCCCCGCGGGGCGCTTTTTTCATGTCCTGCGGGTATCCGGCCTTTAAAATGTGTGGCATCACCCCAACCTGAACCAACCCATACCGCTAAGAAGCCCCAAGGACGTTAATACTATGGTTCCCCACCTCGCCACCGCCCTGACCGGTCCCCTGATGGACCTGGAAAAGAAAATTCTCGAAGCCACCCCCGCCATCGAGCGCTGGTTCCGCCTCGAGTGGCAGGAGCATACGCCGCCGTTTTATTGCTCGGTGGACTTGCGCAATGCCGGCTACAAGCTGGCGCCGGTGGACACCAACCTGTTCCCGGGCGGCTTCAACAACCTGTCGACCGAAATGCTGCCGCTGACCGTGCAGGCCGCGATGGCGGCGATCGACAAGTATTGTCCGGACGCGCGCAACCTGCTCCTGATCCCGGAAAGCCATACGCGCAACCCGTTCTACCTGCAGAACGTGCAGCGCCTGATGCAAATCTTCCGCCAGACCGGCCTGCACGTGCGCCTCGGTTCGCTGTCGCCGGACGTCACCCAGCCGACGCCGCTGGCGCTGCCGGACGGTAACATGCTGGTGGTCGAACCGCTGGTGCGCTCGGCCAACGGCCGCCGCGTCGGTTTGCAGGACTTTGACCCGTGCACCATCCTGCTGAACAACGATCTGTCGGCTGGTATTCCGTCGATCCTGGAAAACATCCACGAGCAGTCGCTGCTGCCGCCGGTGCACGCCGGCTGGGCCATGCGTCGCAAGAGCAACCACTTCAAGGCCTTCGACGAAGTCGCCAAGAAGTTCGGCAAGCTGATCGACATCGATCCGTGGATGGTCAACCCGCTGCACAGCAAGCTCGGCGAAGTGAACTTCCAGGAAGACGTGGGCATGGAAGCGCTGGCCGACAACGTGTCGGCGCTGCTGTCCAAGATCAAGAAGAAGTACAAGGAATACGGCATGAAGGATCAAAAACCCTTCGTCATCGTCAAGCCCGACGCCGGCACCTACGGCATGGGCATCATGACGGTGAAGGATGCCAGCGAGGTCAAGGACCTGAACCGCAAGCAGCGCAACAAGATGTCGGTGATCAAGGACGGCGTGGCGGTAACCGACGTCATGATCCAGGAAGGCGTGCCGACCTTCGAATCGATCAACGACGCGGTGGCCGAGCCGGTGGTGTACATGATCGACCGCTACGTGGTCGGCGGCTTCTACCGCGTGCACGCCGAGCGCGGCATCGACCAGAACCTGAATGCGCCGGGCTCGCAGTTCGTGCCGCTGGCGTTTGCCCAGCAGCACGCGATGCCGGACCTGAAGGCCAAGCCGGGGACGGCGGCGCCGAACCGTTTCTATGTGTACGGCGTGGTGGCAAGGCTGGCGCTGCTGGCGGCGTCACTGGAGCTGGAGCGTACCGATCCGGATCCGGAGATCTATTGATTGACATCGTAGCGTGGGCACCCTGTGCCCACGCGTGACGCAGGCACGGTGTTGGCCGTCATCGAAGGAAAGCCAACTCGATGCAAGCTTCCACGTGGGCACAGGGTGCGCACCCCACGTCCGGTCGACGTTCAGTCCTTGCGCGCCATATAGACGAAATGCGAGCGCAGCGGCGGTACCAGCGCCGTCAGCAGCTCGGGCACCAGCCATGGCAGGCGCGCGATCGCGCGGCTCAGCGGCGGCACCAGCATCAGCGTGCGGTAATGGCGCTTTTCGGCCGGCCAGAAACGCAGCAGTTCGACCTCGCTGACCTTGCGCACGTTGGGATTGCGTGGGTTGTTGTAGCGGAAATCGAAGATCATGGTCCAGCCGCCGGGACGCAGCACGCGCCACATCTCGGCCGCGAGCGCGCGCCGCATGTCTTCGTCGAGGATCGATGAAAATACGGTGTGGGCGCTGACCAGGTCGACGCTGTCGTCGGGGAAGGCGTCGAGCAGGCCGAGGTGCCAGCGCACGCTGGGCGCGGTTTGCACGCGGGCGCGGTCGAGCCGGTCCGGCTGCAGTTCGGTACCGGCCAGGCCGCCGGGCGTGGCGCCCCAGTCGATCAGCTGGCGCAGGAACAGGCCGTCGCCGCAGCCGACGTCGAGCGCGCGCAGCGTCGACAGATCCGGACCGACCGTCGCTGCCAGCAGCCTGGACAGTACACGCGCCCGCTGCGACGACTGGTGCACGATTTCCGGGCGGTGCCAGGCATAGCGCGCCAGCGCGGTGCCGCCATGCCACTGGCGATAGACATGGTTGATGCGTTCGTGCTCGGCCTGGTTCGTCATCGGTTCCTCCCAAGCCGTCATCTTCGCCAAGCACCTCGCATGCGCGCTTGAGAGACCGCAAACACGACCTGAATAGATGACTTTTTGCCAATAGGCATCGGCTGGGTTGACGCGACAGTCGCTTGCGGGTGCTTTCCGCGAGAATCCGTGTTTCCGGCTAAAATCAGGGCATTGCCTCGATTGGAACCCTCATGAAAATCGCTTTTCTCGCCGATCCGCTGTCCGGCTTCAAGACCTACAAGGATTCGACCTTCGCGATGATGCGCGAAGCGGCCGCCCGCGGCCACCGGATCTATGCCTTCGAACAGCGCCACATGGTGCTGGACCAGGGCGTGGTCAGCGCCGACGTCAGCGAGATCGCGCTGACCGGCGACGCCGACGACTGGTACCGCGTGCTCGGCACCGACAGCGTGCGCCTGTCCGAATTCGACGCCGTCCTGCAGCGCAAGGACCCGCCGTTCGACATGGAATACATCTACGGCACCTACCTGCTCGAGCTGGCCGAGCGCCAGGGCGCGCGCGTGTTCAACAAGCCGGCCGCCATCCGCGACCACAACGAAAAGCTGTCGATCGCCCAGTTCAGCCAGTACACCTCGCCGACGCTGGTGACCTCGTCCGGCACCCAGCTGCGCGCCTTCCACGCCGAGCACGGCGATGTCATCTTCAAGCCGCTGGACGGCATGGGCGGCGCCGGCATCTTCCGCGTCAAGGACGACGGCCTGAACCTCGGCTCGATCATCGAAACGCTCACCGACAACGGCGCGCGTACCATCATGGCCCAGAAATACATCCCGGCCATCGTCAAGGGCGACAAGCGGGTGCTCGTCATCGGCGGCAAGCCGGTGCCGTTCGCGCTGGCGCGCATCCCCCAGGGCGGGGAAGTGCGCGGCAACCTGGCCGCCGGCGGCCTGGGCGTGGCCCAGCCGATCACGGAACGCGAACGCGAAATCGCCGAGGCCCTGGGCCCGGTGCTGGCGGCGCGTGGCCTGTTGCTGGTAGGATTGGATGTGATCGGTGATTTCCTGACGGAAGTGAACGTTACCAGCCCGACCTGTTTCCAGGAGATCACCGACCAGACCGGCTTCAATGTGGCCGGGATGTTCATCGACGCACTGGAACAGGCGGTCACAGGAAACTGACATGGTAGGTATTCTGCTGATGACCCACGCACCGCTGGGTCAGGCATTCATCGCCGCGGTAGCACACGTGTTCCGCGGTCCCACGGAGTTGTTCGAAGCGATCGACGTGACGGCGGACCAGGACACCAATGAGGTCAACGAACTGGCGCGCCAGGCGATCAAGCGCCTCGACGACGGCGACGGCGTGCTGGTCATCACCGACATCAAGGGCGGCACGCCGTCCAATTGCTGCAACACGCTGGCGCAGGCCGGCCACGTGGAAGTCATCGCGGGCATCAGCCTGCCGATGCTGCTGCGCGCGATCACGTATCGGCGCGACACCCTCGACGTGGTGGTCGAGATGGCACTGGCGGGCGCGCAGAACGGCGCGGTCAGGGTCGACAACAGGATCCGGGTCGGCACCTGACCGGTCTTTTCAATTGGCGAGACGATAAAAAAACATGATTCAACAGGAACTCGAGATTATCAACAAGCTGGGCCTGCACGCCCGCGCCTCCGCCAAATTCACCCAGCTCGCCGCCCGCTACCAGAGCGACGTCTGGCTCACCCGCAATGCACGCCGCATCAACGCCAAGTCGATCATGGGCGTGATGATGCTGGCCGCCGGCAAGGGCGCCAAGGTGACGCTGGAAGCCGACGGTCCGGACGAGGAAGCGTGCATCGCCGCCCTGACGGCACTCATCAACGATAAATTCGGCGAAGGCGAATGAGCACCTCGAATAACCTGCTGCGCGTTGCACTGCCGCCCTGCGATGCTCGCCGTACTTCTCGTACGGCTCCGCTTCTCGAACGGCATTGCCGCCGCTCGCTACGGTTCTTCGAGGTGCTCTAATGCCGGAATCACGAGCCGGCCGCGGTCACCCGGGAAAATCGATGGCATCGTTCACCCTGCATGGCATTCCGGTCTCGCGCGGAATCTCGATCGGACGCGCGCACCTGCTGACGCCGGCCGCGCTCGACGTCAAGCATTACCTGGTGGCGGAAGAACAGGTCGAGGCCGAGGTCAAGCGCCTGCAGGAAGCCATCGCCCAGGTGCACCGCACCCTGCAGGACCTGTGGACCGACCTGCCCAAGGATGCGCCGACCGAACTGGGCGCCTTCATCGACGTCCACGTGCTGATCCTGTCCGACCCGATGATCTCGGAGGCGCCGCTCGACATCATCCGTTCGCGCCACTACAACGCCGAGTGGGCGCTGGTGACCCAGATCGACGAGCTGTCGGCGCAGTTCGACGAGATCGAGGATGCCTACCTGCGCGAGCGCAAGCAGGACATCCAGCAGGTCGCCGAGCGCGTGCTGAAGGTCCTGATGGGCACCGAGCTGTCGGCGCCGCCGGCGCCGGCGGGCGAGGACCACTTCCAGCCGCAGATGATCGTGGTCGCCCACGACATCTCGCCGGCCGACATGCTGGCCTTCCGCGACCGCTCGTTCGTCGGTTTCGTGACCGACGTCGGCGGCCAGAACTCGCACACCGCGATCGTCGCGCGCAGCCTCGACATCCCGGCCGCGGTCGGCATGAGCCAGGCCTCGCGCCTGGTCGAGCAGGACGACTGGGTGATCGTCGACGGCGATGCGGGCGTGGTGATCTGCAATCCGAGCGCGCTGGTGCTGGAGCAGTACCGGGCGCGCCAGACTGCCCTGATCAAGGCGCGCAAGCGCCTGCTCAAGCTGAAGAAGACGCCGGCCGTCACCCGGGACGGCACGTCCATCACGCTGCTGGCCAACATCGAGCTGCCCGACGACTGTCCGGCGGCGCTGGAGGCCGGTGCCCACGGCGTCGGCCTGTTCCGCTCCGAATTCCTGTTCATGGGCCGCGGCGCCCAGGCGCTGCGGGTGCCGAGCGAGGACGAGCAGTTCGAGCAGTACCGCAAGGCGGTGGTGGCGATGAAGGGCCGCGCGGTCACCATCCGCACCCTCGACGTCGGCGCCGACAAGCCGCTGGACCAGACCGAGCACACGGCGCTGAACCCGGCGCTGGGCCTGCGCGCGATCCGCTATTGCCTGGCCGAGCCGCAGCTGTTCCTGACCCAGCTGCGCGCGATCCTGCGCGCCTCGGCCTTCGGCAAGGTGCGCATCCTGATCCCGATGCTGGCGCACGCCTTCGAGATCGACCAGTCGCTGAACATGATCGCCCAGGCCAAGGCCCAGCTGCGCGAGCAGGGGATGGAGTTCGACGAGGCCATCGAGGTCGGCGCCATGATCGAGATCCCGGCCGCCGCGCTGGCGCTGCCGATGTTCGTCAAGCGCATGGATTTCCTGTCGATCGGCACCAACGACCTGATCCAGTACACGCTGGCGATCGACCGCGTCGACTACGAGGTGGCGCACCTGTACAATCCGCTCCACCCGGCAGTGCTGAACCTGATCGCGATGACGATCGCGGCCGGTGCCAAGGCCGGCATCGACGTCGCCGTGTGCGGCGAGATGGCGGGCGACATCAAGCTGACGCGCCTGCTGCTCGGCATGGGCTTGCGCGAATTCTCGATGCACCCGGCCCAGCTGCTGGCGGTCAAGCAGGAAATCCTGGCGAGCGACCTCAAAACCCTGACCACGCGCACCCGCCGCATCCTGCGTGCGATGGAACCCGGCGACATCGCCGAGGCCGTGGAGCAACTGCAGTCACTGTAATACCAGCGCTGTACTACTGAATAACGAAATCCATGGCTTCTCTCGGAACAGTCTCACCCCAGGCGATGCATTTCGCCGAACCGCTGCGCCTGCAAAGCGGCGCCGCCCTCGGCGACTACACGCTGATGTACGAAACCTACGGCACCCTGAATGCCGACAAATCGAATGCGGTGCTGATCTGCCACGCGCTGAACGCATCGCACCACGTGGCCGGCCACTACGCCAATGAACCGAAAAGCGCCGGCTGGTGGGACAACATGGTCGGTCCGGGCAAGCCCGTGGACACCGACCGCTTCTTCGTTATCGGCATCAACAACCTCGGCTCCTGCTTCGGTTCCACGGGGCCGATGCACATCAATCCGGACACCGGCAAGCCGTATGGCGCCGCCTTCCCGGTGGTGACGGTGGAAGACTGGGTCGCGGCCCAGGCACGCCTGGCCGACCGGCTCGGCATCGATTGTTTCGCGGCCGTGATGGGCGGCTCGCTGGGCGGCATGCAGGCTTTGGCCTGGTCGATCATGTTCCCGCAGCGCCTGCGCCACTGCATCGTGATCGCTTCGACACCCAAGCTGTCGGCCCAGAATATCGCCTTCAACGACGTCGCACGCCAGGCCATCCTGACCGATCCCGACTACCGCGGCGGCGACTTCTACGAATACGGCGTGGTGCCGAAGAACGGCCTGAAAGTGGCACGGATGGTCGGCCACATCACTTACCTGTCGAACGACGACATGGCGGAAAAGTTCGGCCGCAAGCTGCGCAACGCGTCCGAGAACGACGACTACAAGTTCGGCTTCGGGGTCGACTTCGAGATCGAGTCCTACCTGCGCTACCAGGGCGACAAGTTCTCGGAATACTTCGATGCCAACACCTACCTCCTGATCACCAAGGCGCTCGATTATTTCGACCCGGCGCGCGAGCATGGGGGCAGCCTGGAGAAGGCGCTGGAAAACACCCAGGCGCAGTACCTGATCGCCTCCTTCAGCACCGACTGGCGCTTCTCGCCGGAGCGCAGCCGCGAGATCGTGCAGGCGCTGCTGGCCAACCGCCGCAAGGTGACCTATGCCGAGGTCGACGCGCCGCACGGCCACGATGCCTTCCTGCTGGACGATGCGCGCTACATGAGCATCGTGCGTGCCTACTACGGCCGCATCTGGGAAGAATGTGTCGATGCCAAGGCAAAGGAGGCCGCATGAAATTCGAAGACCTGAGCACCCTGCGCCCCGACCTCGCCTTCATCGCGCACTGGGTCCGCAACGGTTCGCACGTGCTGGACGTGGGCTGCGGCGACGGCGCCATGCTGCGCTACCTGGAAACCGGCAAGCACTGCACCGGCTACGGCGTCGAGATCGCCGACGACAAGGTCCTGGAAAGCACGAAGCGCGGCATCGACGTCATCCAGCACGACATGGAGCAGGGCCTCGACCTGTTCGGCGACAATGCCTTCGACATGGTGCTGTGCCTGTCCTCGCTGCAGATGATGCAGCACGTGGAGGCGCGCCTGCGCGACATCGTCCGCGTCGGCAAGGAAGCCATCGTCTCGTTCCCGAACTTCGCGCACTGGCCGCACCGCATCTCGCTGCTCAAGGGCCGCATGCCAGTGTCGCGCTCGCTGCCTTACCAGTGGTTCGACACGCCCAACGTGCGCTACGCCACGATCAACGATTTCAAGGAACTGGCCGAGAAGTGCGGGCTGGAAGTGCTGGAATACGTGGCGCTGGCCGATGGCAAGCCGGTATCCTTCCTGCCGAACCTGCGCGGCAGCCTGGCCGTGTTCCGATTGCGCAAGAAGGACTTGGTCGTCACTTGATATGATGTGCAGTATTGACATCGATTGCAGGTGAGCACGACCATGAAAAAGTTATTTATCCTGGCGGCATTGTGCGCCGCCATGCAGGGCGTACCGGCCGCGGCACGCGAACCGGCACAGGATGGCAAGGGGCAAGTGGTGCAGGACGGGATCGCCGTCGAGCCGCTCAAGGATGGCATGTGGCGGCGCATGACCGCGCCCGAGCAGGCCATCAACGAACAGTCGGCCCAGCAGTACACGGCGCTGATGGGCCAGGCGCGCGAGAAGGGCGCGCTGGTGGCGCCGGCCGATCCGCAGGTCAAGCGCCTGCGTGCCATTGCCCAGCGCATCATTCCGCAGACGGCGCGCTGGAATCCCAAGGCGAACCAGTGGAACTGGCAGGTCAACCTGCTGCGCTCGAACCAGGTGAATGCCTTCTGCATGCCGGGCGGGCGCATCGCCTTCTTTACCGGCATCATCGACAAGCTGAAACTCACCGACGACGAGATCGCCGCCGTGATGGGCCACGAGATCGCGCACGCGCTGCGCGAGCACGGGCGCGAGCGCATGAGCAAGTCGACCACGACCAGCCTGGTCACCGGCATCGGCGGCGCCATCCTGTCGGCCTGGTCGGGCTACGACGTGCGCGGCGCGGCGAATGCGGCCGGCCAGATGGTGGTGCTGAAGTTCTCGCGCGACGAGGAACGCGAAGCCGACCTGGTCGGCCTCGACATCGCCGCGCGCGCCGGTTACGACCCGCGCGCCGGCATCGCCCTGTGGAACAAGATGGCGGCGCTGGACGGCCGCGGCGCACCGATCGAGCTGCTGTCGACCCACCCGGGCGGCAGCCATCGCATCGAGCAGATACAGTCCCACATGAACGTGCTGCTGCCGCTGTACGCCCGCAGCAAGGGCGTTCCCGTGGACCGGCTGCCGCCATACCGCACCAATCTCGCATCGCGCTGAAGGACTGCATGGCACGTTTCGTCAGGAAGGGCCACCAGGCCGAAGCCAACGCCCAGGTGCCGCTGCCGGTGCGCGACGGCGTGGCCCCCAGCTACCTGTGGATCAACGAGACCCGCACCGGGGGCATGCTGCCCTTTCTCGAAGCGCATTTCGGCGCGGTCGGCGGCCCGTCCTGGGCCGCGCGCCTGGCGCGCGGCGACGTGGTCGACGCGAGCGGCCAGCGCCTGCAGCCGGACAGCCACGTGCGCCAGGGCATGCGCATCTGGTATTACCGCGAGCTGGAAGAAGAGACGCCGATCCCGTTCGACGAAGCCATCCTGTTCCAGGACGACCACCTGCTGGTGGTCGACAAGCCGCATTTCGTGCCGATGATCCCGACCGGACGCTTCCTGCGCGAGACCCTGCTGGTGCGCCTGAAGCGCAAGCTCGACCTGCCGCACCTGACCCCGATCCACCGCCTCGACCGCGAGACCGCCGGCGTGGTCATCTTCTCGCACAACCTGGCCACGCGCGGCACTTACCAGTCGATGTTCCAGAAGCGCAGCATCCGCAAGGTGTACGAAGCGCTGGCGCCGGTGCTCGAAGGCCGCGCCTTCCCCTTTACGCACCGCAGCCGCATGGTCGACGGCGAAAAATTTTTCGTGATGAAGGAAGAAGAGGGCGAGCCGAACTCGGAAACGCTGGTGGAACTGATCGAGCGCCGCGGCGATATCGCGCGCTACCGCCTGCATCCGCATACCGGCCGCAAGCACCAGCTGCGCCTGCACCTGGCGTCCCTGGGCGTGCCGATCCTGAACGATGCCTTCTATCCGGTGGCGCTGCCGTGCAAGGGCGACGATTATTCGGCGCCGCTGCAGCTGCT
Organism: Massilia phyllosphaerae; assembly: GCF_034659755.1. Classification (NCBI taxonomy): domain Bacteria; kingdom Pseudomonadati; phylum Pseudomonadota; class Betaproteobacteria; order Burkholderiales; family Oxalobacteraceae; genus Massilia; species Massilia phyllosphaerae. The sequence continues at coordinate 674,984 of NZ_JAXSQX010000004.1, read as the reverse complement.
GGCGCGCCGCATCGGCTTCGACGATCCACTCACCGGCGAGGCGCGCAGCTTCGAAAGCCGGCGCGTGCTGGAGTGGCCGCCGGTGTGACAATCCGCACATATTGCCTGATTACAACATGCTATCCTGACCGGATTTCCTGGATCACCGGTCATGACATTCATCCACATTCCTGATCTTGCCGGCTGCAGGCGGCGCCGATGAGAGAAGTCCGCAAGCGCGACGACCTGCCGCCCCACACTGCCCCGAGCGAGGCCCTTGGTATGGTGCTGCTGTGTTTTGGCAGTACCATTTTCGGCTCGCTGGCAGTCATGTCGGGTCCGGTACGCCTGGTGAGCTTCAGCGACGACGCTGTCGCCGCAGTCATCTTTTTTCAATGCGTACTGGGCATCATTGCGCTAGCTGTTCTGCATGTGCGCGCCTATCCGCTCAGGAGCCTGGTGCCGCGCCCGTCCTGGCGCGGCACCCTGGCCGGCATCGGCCTGTGCCTGTGCTGCGCACTGGTGGGCATGCTGGTATTCTGGCTCGCGCCGCACCCGTCAGGATCGCCGCTGGGTGACATGGTACCGGCAGCCCATGTCTCCTGGTACAGCATCCTGCTCATGGTACTCGTCGACGGCAGCTACGGAGAGATCTTCCTGCTGGCCTACCTGATGCGCGGCCTGCGCCGCTTCGGCGCATCGACGGCCATCGGTATCACCGTGCTGATACGCGTGCTTGGCCACATGTACCAGGGGCCGGCGTGCGCGCTGGCGATGGCGCTCTGCGGTGTCGTGCTGGGCATCTATTATCATTACCGGGGCCGCCTGTTCCCGGTCGTGCTGGCCCACGTCGTCTGCTACGTGGTTCCCTATTTTTATTTCTATCAGAGCGCGTAGTCGATGATCAGCGGCGCGTGGTCGGAAAAGCGCGCTTCCTTGTAGATCGACACCGCATGCGCCTTGGCGGCGATGCCCGGGGTGGCGACGTGGTAATCGATGCGCCAGCCGACGTTCTTGGCCCAGGCCTGGCCGCGGTTGCTCCACCAGGTGTACTGCTCGGGCTCCTGGTTGACCACGCGGTGCACGTCCACCAGGCCCAGTTCGTCGAAGATGCGCGTCATCCAGGCGCGCTCTTCCGGCAGGAAGCCGGAATTCTTCCTGTTCCCTTTCCAGTTCTTCAGGTCGATTTCCTTGTGCGCGATGTTCCAGTCGCCGCAGATCACGACTTCGCGGCCTTCGGCCTTCAATTGCTCCAGGTGCGGCAGGAAGACTTCCATGAAGCGGAACTTGGCCAGCTGGCGCTCGGGCGAGGACGAGCCGGACGGGCAGTACACCGAGATCACGGTCAGGTTGCCGACGTCGGCACGGGTGTAGCGGCCTTCGCCGTCGAATTCGACGCAGCCGAAACCGGTCGAGGTCATGTCCGGCTTGATGCGGCTATAGACCCCGGTGCCCGAATAGCCCTTCTTCTCGGCGTAGTGGAAATGCCCGTGGTAGCCGTGCGGCGCGAGGAATTCCTCGGTCATGTCGGCCTGCTGGGCCTTCAGCTCCTGGACGCAGATGAAATCGGCATCCTGCGTGGCCATCCAGTTGAAGAAACCCTTCTTGTGGGCGGAGCGGATGCCGTTCAGGTTGGCGGAAATAATTCTTGGCATGGTTATGAAAATAATACGGAGATGAGAGCCGGACGCTGCCGTTGGCTGCCGATGTGATGCTACAGCAACAGGATTGTAGCCGGATAGTGTAACGCGTTTTTTGCTCAGTAGGAACGTCGAACCGGCTGGCAAGCCTGCGTTGAAACTGCGGCGGCGGCCGCCACCCGGACGGTGCGGCGCATTACAATACGGGCTTTCGAATCCAGGGGAAGTCATGAGCAATCTGCGCCAACAATTTATCGCGTTTTCGGTCGAGGCCGGAGTCTTGAAATTCGGTCAATTCACGACCAAGGCGGGGCGCCTGTCGCCGTACTTCTTCAACGCCGGCCTGTTCCACGACGGCGCCACCCTGGGCCAGCTGGCCCAGTTCTACGCCCAGACCCTGATCGACTCGGGCGTCGAATTCGACATGCTGTTCGGCCCGGCCTACAAGGGCATCACGCTGGCCTCCGCGACCGCGGTGGCGCTGGCCGCCAAGGGCCACAACACTTCGTTCGCCTACAATCGCAAGGAAGCCAAGGACCACGGCGAAGGCGGCACCATCGTCGGCGCCGGCCTCAAGGGCAAGGTCGTCATCATCGACGACGTGATCTCGGCCGGCACCTCGGTGCGCGAATCGGTGGCCATGATCCGCGCCGCCGGCGCCGAACCGGCCGCCGTCCTGATCGCGCTCGACCGCATGGAACGGGGTGGCAAGGATGGCGTGCTGTCGCCGCTGTCGGCGGTGCAGGAAGTCAGCCAGAACTACGGCATCCCGGTGATCTCGATCGCCAACCTGGCCGACCTGTTCGGCTACCTGGAGGCGGATCCGTCGCTGGGCGATCACAAGGACGCGGTGGCGGCGTATCGCGCGCAGTACGGGGTCTGACATGCTGCGGCGGACGCGCCAAAGCGTGTAGCGAGATCGATGCGGCCGCTCACTCTTCCAGCCTGAGCACCTCGAACGACATGTTTTTCAGGGCGCTGCCGGGCCGCCAGGGCGGATTGATGACCGTGATGTCGCGCACGCCCAGGCGCGCGAAATCGTCCAGCGAATACGTCCAGCCGACCGCGTTCGGATCGCTGCGCTGGCGCCGCTGGTAGCGTTCTTCCTGGCCCAGCGTGACGTAGTCGGCGCGCACGCCGAGCGTCCTGAAGTACGCCTGCTCCTGCCGGGCGTCGTCCTTGATGGTGGAGGCGATCTGGTCCAGCATCGCCTTGCGTTTTTCGGGCGCCAGGGCGTCCAGCATCCGTTGCGTGGCGGGGTCGAACTGGAAGGTCTTGCTGCTGAGGCCACCGTGGAAGCCGATCACGGCGAAGTTGCTGACCAGCTTGTGGATCCCGGCCGGGAACACGTAGTTGGCGCAGGACGACATGCAGTATTCCATCACCTTCACGTCGAGCTTGTGGTCGCGCACCCAGCGGCCGAGCGCCAGGCCGTGGCTGGTGGTGCCGCCGCGGCTGCGGATCGACAGCACGGCCGGCTTGTCGGCGAGGCTGTCGTACAGCGCGAACAGGCGCGCGTTGGCGTGCGGCTCGAGCAGGCCGACGTACACCAGTTCGCCGTCGGCGACATACACCTGGGTGGGTTCTTCGCTGCCGCCATCGGCGTGGGCGCCGGCCACGCCGAACAGCAGGGGGAGGAGACAGGGCAGGGCAGCTTTGCGCATCGGACCATTCCTCGACAGGATATCGGCGGATTATAGCGATCCGGCCCGTCTTCCGATTTCAGCGAGGCGCAGCGGCGTAAAAAAACCGGGCAAGCCCGGTTCTTTGCAATACAGCCGGAAACTTAACCCGCCAGCTTCTTCTTCAGCAGCTCCGTCACCTGCGCCGGATTGGCCTTGCCCTTCGACGCCTTCATGGCCTGGCCGATCAGCGCATTGATCGCCGCTTCCTTGCCGGCGCGGTACTGCTCGACCGACTTGGCGTTGGCGGCCAGGACTTCGTCGACGATGGCTTCCAGCGCGCCCGTGTCCGAGATCTGCTTCAGGCCCTTCTGTTCGATCACGATGTCGGCCAGGTGCTCGTCTTCCGATTTGGCGTCCCACATCGCGGCGAACACTTCCTTGGCGGCCTTGTTCGAGATGGTGCCGTCGGCGATGCGCTTGAGCAGCAGCGCCAGCTGCGAGGCTTCGACCGGCGACTCGGCCAGGTCGACGCCCTCGCGATTCAGGGTCGACGAGACGTCGCCCATCATCCAGTTGGCGGCGGCCTTGGCGTTGTCCTTGCCGGCCTTGGCCACCACCGCTTCGTAGTAGTTGGCCATGACTTGCGAACCGGTCAGGATCAGGGCGTCATACTCGGGCAGGCCGTAGTCCTTGATGAAGCGGTCGCGCATGGCGGCCGGCAGTTCCGGCATGCTGGCCTGGATGCGCTCGATCCAGTCCTGCTGGATGACGAGCGGCGGCAGGTCCGGGTCCGGGAAGTAGCGGTAATCCTGCGCGTCTTCCTTGGTGCGCATCGAGCGGGTTTCCTTGCGGTCCGGGTCCCACAGGCGGGTCGCCTGGATGACCTTGCCGCCGTCTTCGATCAGCTCGATCTGGCGCCGCACTTCGTAGTGGATCGCCTCTTCCATGAAGCGGAAGGAGTTCAGGTTCTTGATCTCGCAGCGGGTGCCGAATTCCTTCTGGCCGAGCGGACGCACCGAGACGTTGACGTCGCAGCGGAACGAGCCTTCCTGCATGTTGCCGTCGCAGACGCCCAGCCACATCACCAGCGCGTGCAGCGCTTTCGCATACGCGACCGCTTCGGCGGCGCTGCGCATTTCCGGCTCGGACACGATCTCGAGCAGCGGCGTGCCGGCGCGGTTGAGGTCGATGCCGCTCATGCCGGCGTAATCCTCGTGCAGCGATTTACCGGCGTCCTCTTCCAGGTGGGCGCGGGTCAGGTTGACGGTTTTCGTTTCCAGCTTGCCGTCTTTTTCATAGGCGAAGCTGATGGTGCCGCCCTGGACCACCGGGTCGTCCATCTGGCTGATCTGGTAGCCCTTCGGCAGGTCCGGATAAAAATAGTTCTTGCGCGCGAAGATCGACTGCGGCGCAATCTTGGCGCCGACCGCCAGGCCGAAGCGGATCGCGCGCTCGACGGCGCCGTGGTTCAGCACCGGCAGCACGCCCGGCAGCGCCAGGTCGACCGGGCTGGCCTGGGTGTTGGGCTCGGCGCCGAAGCGGATCGAGCTGCCGCTGAAGATTTTCGAATTGGTCGTGAGCTGGACGTGGTTCTCAAGACCGATGACGACTTCCCATTGCATAGTGTTCTCTCTTTTTGTCTTTGCCGGCGTTGCGGCTGCACACCGGGGTCAGAGCCCTTTAGAAGCAAAACCGGGCTCTGACCCCTTCCTTACGACTGCTTTCGCCATGCGTAGGGTAGGCACCCCGTGCCCACGCGAACGTTAGACACCTTCAGGCGCCTGTTGGTGCCAGTTCGTAGCCTGCTGGTACTGGTGCGCGATGTTCAGCAGCTTGGCTTCGCTGAAGTAGTTGCCGATGATCTGCAGGCCGACCGGGCGCTTGGCGTTCTTTTCGCCCTGGCCAAAGCCGACCGGGATCGACATGCCAGGCAGGCCCGCCAGGCTGGTCGACAGCGTGAAGATGTCGGCCAGGTAGTTGGCGACCGGGTCGTCGGATTTCGCGCCGAGGTCCCAGGCGACGGTCGGGGCCACCGGGCCCATGATCACGTCGCACTTGTCCTTGAACGCGGCCTGGAAATCGTCGGCGATCAGGCGGCGGATCTTCTGTGCCTGCACGTAATAGGCGTCGTAGTAGCCGTGGCACAGCACGTAGGTGCCGACCATGATGCGGCGCTGGACTTCCTTGCCGAAGCCCTGCGCGCGGGTCTTCTTGTACATGTCCTGCAGGTCGGTGTACTCCGGGGCGCGGTAGCCGTAGCGCACGCCGTCGAAGCGCGACAGGTTGGACGAGGCTTCGGCCGGGGCGATGATGTAGTACACCGGGATCGACAGCGACGTCTTCGGCAGCGAGATCTCGACCAGGGTCGCGCCCTGTTTCACGAATTCGTCGAGCGCGGCGCGCACGGCCTGTTCGACGTCGGCGGCCAGGCCTTCGCCGAAGTATTCCTTCGGTACGCCGATGCGCAGGCCGGCCATCGGCGCGTTCAGCTCGCGCGTGAAATCTTCGCGGGCGTTGCCCTGGTCGGCGGTGAGGCTGGTCGAGTCGCGGCCGTCGAAGCCGACCATCTCGTTCAGCAGCAGGGCGCAATCCTCGGCGGTGCGCGCCATTGGGCCGCCCTGGTCGAGCGAGGAGGCGAAGGCGATCATGCCGTAGCGCGACACGCGGCCGTAGGTCGGCTTGATGCCGGTGATGCCGCAGAAGGCGGCCGGCTGGCGGATCGAGCCACCGGTGTCGGTGCCGGTTGCGGCCGGCGCCAGGCGCGCGGCGATCGCGGCGGCCGAGCCGCCTGACGAGCCGCCCGGCACGGCCAGTGCGTCCCACGGGTTCTTCACGGCGCCGAAGCTTGAGTTCTCGTTGGCCGAGCCCATCGCGAATTCGTCGCAATTGAGCTTGCCCAGCGTGACCATACCGGCATCGCCGAATTTTTCGACGACGGTCGCATCGAAGGGGCTGACGTAGTTGCCCAGCATCTTCGAGGCGGCGGTCGAGCGCCAGCCCTTGGTGACGAAGATGTCCTTGTGCGCGATCGGGATACCGGTCAGCGGGCCGGCGCTGCCCTCGGCCAGGCGCGCATCGGCAGCCGCGGCCTGGGCCAGCGTCAGTTCCGGATTGACGTCCAGGAAGGCGTTGTGCTGGCTGGCCGCGATGCGGTCCAGATAATGCCGTGCCAGCTCGGTGGCGGACACCTGTTTGGAATGCAGGAGCGTGGACAGCTCCTTGATGGTTTTATTATGCATGATGATTTACGGCGATCCCTGGCTGATATTTATTCGATAACTTTAGGCACGAGATAAAGGCCGTCTTGCGCTTTGGGCGCCGGCGCCTGGTAGTCTTCGCGGCGATTCTCTTCGCTCACCACGTCGTCGCGCAGACGCAGCGGCAATGCGAGCACGGCGGCCAGCGGTTGCGACAATGGCGCCACACCGGTGGTGTCGACCGCCTGCATTTGTTCGGCCAGGGCGAAAATCCCGTTCAGTTCGCTCAGTGCGATCTCGGCATGGGCGTCGTCCATATCGAGCTGGGCCAGGTTGGCGATCCGTTTTACGTCTGAAAGTGTCAGAGACATGGCAAATGAGGGCAACAGGAGATGGTTGTGCGGATGATGAAATTTGGATAACGGCGCGTTAAAGCTGATAAAAGCTTTCTAATACCGCTGATCTCGCTGGCTGATATCGGGGTGAAACCGCCCGTTTTTCAGCATTTAAACGCCAAATTATAAGGTAGAATGGCGGGCTAATGCGTTCTCGAGGGCGAAAGCGGCCTTCCCGCGCATGCAAGCCCGCGATGCGGATTCAACCGTCGCGGCGAGGATTCCCCGATTAATGTTAGGGACTTCGAAAAATCGAAGTTCGATTCAAGCGCTATCAGGTGCGCATCAGGACACACATGTTTGGTTTTCTACGCAGCTACTTCTCGAACGACCTGGCAATCGACCTGGGTACCGCCAATACCCTGATCTATGTGCGCGGCCTGGGCATCGTGCTGGATGAGCCTTCGGTCGTCGCGATTCGCCAGGAAGGCGGTCCGAACGGCAAGAAAACGATCCAGGCAGTGGGCAAGGAAGCGAAGCAGATGCTCGGCAAGGTGCCCGGCAACATAGAGGCGATCCGCCCGATGAAGGATGGCGTGATCGCCGACTTCACCGTCACCGAGCAGATGCTCAAGCAGTTCATCCGCATGGTCCACGATTCCAAGTTCTTCCGTCCGTCGCCGCGCATCATCATCTGCGTGCCCTGCGGTTCGACCCAGGTCGAGCGCCGTGCGATCCGCGAATCGGCGCTGGGCGCCGGCGCCTCGCAGGTCTACCTGATCGAAGAGCCGATGGCGGCCGCGATCGGCGCCGGCCTGCCGGTCTCGGAAGCGACCGGCTCGATGGTGGTCGACATCGGCGGCGGCACCACCGAAGTCGGCATCATCTCGCTGGGCGGCATGGTCTACAAGGGTTCGGTGCGCGTCGGCGGCGACAAGTTCGACGAAGCGATCGTCAACTACATCCGCCGCAACTACGGCATGCTGATCGGCGAGCAGACCGCCGAGTCGATCAAGAAGGCCATCGGTTCCGCCTTCCCGGGTTCCGAAGTCAAGGAAATGGAAGTCAAGGGCCGCAACCTGTCCGAAGGCATCCCGCGCTCGTTCACGATTTCGAGCAACGAGATCCTGGAAGCCCTGACCGACCCGCTGAACAACATCGTCTCGGCCGTCAAGAACGCCCTCGAGCAGACCCCGCCGGAACTGGGCGCCGACATCGCCGAGAAAGGCATGATGCTGACCGGCGGCGGCGCGCTGCTGCGCGACCTGGATCGCCTGCTGATGGAAGAAACCGGCCTGCCGGTGCTGGTCGCCGAAGACCCGCTGACCTGCGTGGTGCGCGGCTCGGGCATGGCGCTGGAGCGCATGGACAAGCTGGGTTCGATCTTCTCGTACGAGTAAGATACCTCGTCGATGAGAGCAGCGCGGACAGGGTGCGTGGCCGAGCCACGGCGCCTGTCCGCGCTGCTTCCTATTATTGATGCTGCCGGCGCACCGCGCCCGCATTATTGAAAGTCATGGAATACAGTCCTCCGCCGCTTTTCAAGCAAGGCGCCCCTGCGAGGGTGAAGGTGACGGTGTTTGCCCTGGTCTCGATCGCGCTGCTGGTGGTCGACGCGCGCCTGCATGCGCTCGACGCGGTGCGCCAGGTCGCGGCCACGGTCCTGTACCCGCTGCAGATGGCGGCGCTGGTGCCGCGCGACGCCATGTCCAACATGGGCGACTATTTTTCCTCGGTCTCGGCCCTGCAGAAGGAAGTGCGCGACCTCAAGAGCCAGCAGGTGGCGCAGGCCCAGGCCATGCAGCAGGCCCAGCTCCAGATGGCCGAGAACGCCCACCTGCGGCGCCTGATGGACGCGCGCGAGCACCTGCCGGTGCATTCGATGATGAGCGAGATCCTGTACGACGCGCGCGACCCGTCGACGCGCCGCGTGGTGCTCGACCGCGGCGCCCGTGCCGGCGTCAAGCTCGGCCTGCCGGTGATCGACAATGCCGGCGTGGTGGGGCAGGTGACGCGTGTGTTCCCGTTCACGTCCGAAGTCACGCTGCTGACCGACAAGGAGCAGGCGATCCCGGTGCAGGTGCTGAGGAGCGGCTTGCGCAGCGTCGCCTACGGGCGTGGCCACTCCGGCCTGCTCGACCTGCGCTTCGTGGCGCCGAACGCCGACATCCAGGTCGGCGACGTGCTGGTGACCTCGGGCCTGGACGGCATCTACCCGGCCGGCCTGGCCGTGGCCAAGGTGGTGCAGGTCGAGAACGTGGCCCAGGGCGCCTTCGGGCGCGTGGTCTGCCAGCCGCTGGCCGGCATCGACCGCCACCGCCAGCTGCTGGTCGTGATGTCCGACCAGCCGGCGGCGCCGCGTCCGCCCGAAGAAGCGCCCAAGGCCAACGGCAATACCGTCGCCAAGCGCAACAACCTGCCGAAGATGGCGCCGGTGCCGCCGTTGCCCTTGCCGCCTCAGCCGCTGCCGGCGGCGGCGCCTGCTGCCAACGGGAGCGCCAACGGGACCAGCAACGGCGCCGCGCCGGCCGCGGCCGGAACGGCCCCTGGCGCCAGACCCGCCGCCGTCCCGGCCGCGGCCACGCAGCCGGCACGCAGCGGCGCTGCGCCGGCCACGGCGCCGGCGGCACCTGCGCCCGCAGCCGCCGCCCCGGCTACGCGTTCGCCGGCCGCCGGATCGCCGGCCGCCGGATCGCCGGCCGCACCCGCACCGAAGGAAGGCACCTGATGGCCACGACGACCCGTCCGCATTACATCCTGCTGCCGGCCAGCCCGCTGTTCATCGCCTTCAGCCTGGTGTGCGCCTTCATGCTCAACCTGCTGCCCTGGGGCCGCTGGATCGGCGCGCCCGATTTCGTCGCGCTGGTGCTGGTGTTCTGGGGCATCCACCAGCCGCGCAAGGTCGGCATCGGCATCGCCTTCTGCATGGGATTGCTGATGGACGTGCACGACGCGACCCTGCTCGGCGAGAACGCGCTGGCGTATACTCTGCTTTCCTACCTGGCGATCATGATCCACCGCCGGGTGCTGTGGTTCCCGCTGATGACGCAGGCGATGCACGTGTTTCCGCTGCTGTTGCTGACCCAGGCGATCCAGGTGCTGGTGCGTTTCTTCGTGACCGGCCGCTTCCCCGGCTGGCTGCACTTCATCGAGAGCCTGATCGCGGTCGCCCTGTGGCCGGTGATTACCTGGCTGCTGCTGGCACCGCAGCGCCGCGCGGTCGACAAAGACCATACGCGCCCGATCTAAAGCGCACTTCAACCTTATCGCATGACCGAAATTAAAGACAGCGATCGCGAGATCCACCTGTTCCGCATGCGCCTGACGGCGATGGTGGTGTTCGTGTTCATCTGCTTCGGCCTGCTGGTCACCCGCTGGGTGTGGCTGCAGGTCGTCAAGCACAACCAGTACATGGCGCAGGCCGAGGACAACCGCATCGCGCTGGTGCCGATCGTCCCCAACCGCGGCCTGATCCTGGACCGCAACGGCGTGGTCCTGGCCAGCAACTACTCGGCCTACACGCTCGAGATCACCCCGTCCAAGCTGGAAGCCAACCTGGATTCCGTGATCGACGAACTGGGCAAGCTGGTCACGATCGAAGCCAAGGACAAGAAGCGCTTCAAGCGCCTGCTCGAGGAATCGAAGAACTTCGCCAGCGTCCCGATCCGCACCCGCCTGACCGACGACGAGGTCGCGCGCTTCACCGCCCAGCGTTTCCGCTTCCCCGGCGTCGAAGTGCAGGCGCGCCTGTTCCGCCAGTATCCGCTGGGCGAGATCGCCTCGCACGTGCTGGGCTACATCGGCCGCATCAGCCAGAACGACGCCAAGGTCATCGAGGCCGGCGACGACGCCGCCAACTACACCGGCACCGACCACATCGGCAAGGAAGGCGTCGAGAAGAGCTACGAAAAGCAGCTGCACGGCCAGACCGGCTACGAGGAAGTCGAGCGTTCGGCCGGCGGCCGCGCCATCCGCACGCTGTCGCGCACGCCGCCGGTGCCGGGCACCAACCTGATCCTGTCGCTCGACATCGAGCTGCAGAAGGTGATCGAGGAAGCCTTCGGCGACTTCCGCGGCGCCCTGGTCGCGATCGAGCCCGAGACCGGCGACGTGCTGGCCTACGTGTCGCGTCCCGGCTTCGACCCCAACCTGTTCGTCGATGGCATCGACAGCCAGAGCTGGAACGAGCTGAATACCTCGCTCGACCGGCCGCTGATGAACCGTCCGCTGTCGGGCACCTATCCGCCGGGTTCCACCTTCAAGCCCTTCATGGCGCTGGCCGCGCTGGAACTCGGCAAGCGCCGCCCGGAGCAGGGCATCAGCGACGCCGGCTTCTTCATGCTGGGCGGGCACCGCTTCAACGACGACAAGCCGGGCGGCCACGGCTACATTGACATGTACCGCTCGATCGTGGTGTCCTGCGATACCTATTACTACCAGCTCGGCAACGAGATGGGGATCGACGCCATCAGCGGCTTCATGAAGCAGTTCGGCTTCGGCTCGCCGACCGGCATCGACCTCGAGCACGAGAAATCGGGCGTGCTGCCGTCGCAGGAGTGGAAGCGCGAACGCTTCAAGCGCAACCGTGCGGCCCAGAAGTGGGTCGGCGGCGACACCATCTCGATCAGCATCGGCCAGGGCTTCAACAGCTATACCATGCTGCAGCTGGCGCATGCGGTATCGACGCTGGCCAACAACGGCGTGGTCATGAAGCCGCACCTGGTCAAGATCCTGGAAGACGGCGGTACCAAGCAGCGTACGCTGACAGTGGCCAAGGAATCCGGCCGCATCCCGCTCAAGCAGCAAAACATCGACGTCATCAAGAACGCGATGGTGGGCGTCACCAGCGACGGCAAGGCACCCGGCACCGGCTACATGGCCTTCCGCAACGCCGGCTACACGGTCGGCGGCAAGACCGGTACCGCGCAGGTGGTGGGCCTGAAGGGTGCCAAGTACAACCACAACATGACGCCCGAGCGCCTGCGCGACAACGCGCTGTTCACCGCTTTCGCCCCGGCCGACAAGCCGAAGATCGCGATCGCGATGGTAGTCGAGAATGCCGGCTTCGGCTCCACCTATGCGGCGCCGATCGTCCGCAAGGCGCTCGACTACTACCTGCTGGGCAAGCGTCCGGGCGAGAAGGCGAAGCCGGCGCCGGCGGCGGCGATCCAGAAGGAAGACATGGCGATCCCCGAAGAATCCTTCGGACCGAACGCCGGTGCGCCCAAGCCGCCGGGCGGCGAGACGCCGGGTAACAAGGAAGACTGAGCGATGGCCCACATCCCGGAAAGGCGCTCGCTGAGCCGGCGCCTGAAACCGTATTTCACCGTCTTCGACGGCCCGCTGGCGCTGATCCTGTTCCTGCTGTTCTCGGTCGGCACCCTGACCATGAGTTCGGCCGGCCACGACTTCCCGGGCCGCATGGAAGGGCAGATGCGCAATATCTTGCTCTCCTTCATCGTGATGTGGGTCGCGGCCAACGTGCCGCCCCAGACCCTGCTGCGCATCGCGGTGCCGATCTACACCTTCGGGGTGACGCTGCTGATCGCGGTGGCGCTGTTCGGCATCATCAAGAAGGGGGCGCGGCGCTGGCTGCACGTGGGGGTCGACATCCAGCCTTCCGAAATCCTCAAGATCGCCACGCCGCTGATGCTGGCCTGGTATTTCCAGACGCGGGCCGGGCTGCTGAACTGGAAATCCTTCCTGGTGGCGGCGCTGCTGCTGCTGATCCCGTTCGGCCTGATCGCGCGCCAGCCCGACCTCGGCACCGCGCTGCTGGTCGGCGCCTCCGGCTTCTACGTGATCTTCCTGGCGGGGCTGTCGTGGAAGGCGCTGGCGGCGCTGTTCGCCGCGGGCTGCGCCGGCCTGCCGGTGGCCTGGTCGATGCTGCACGACTACCAGCGCGAACGCGTGATGACGCTGATCGACCCCACTTCCGACCCGCTCGGCAAGGGCTTCCACATCATCCAGTCGGTGATCGCGATCGGCTCCGGCGGCGTGTCCGGCAAGGGTTACTTGAAGGGCACCCAGGCCTACCTGGAATTCATCCCCGAGCGCACCACCGACTTCATCTTCTCGGTGTATTCCGAGGAATTCGGCCTGGTCGGCAACCTGGTGCTGCTGTTCCTGTACCTGCTGCTGATCGGGCGCAGCATGATGATCGCGGCGAATGCGCCGAACCTGTTCACGCGTCTCGTCGCCGGCTCGGTGTCGATGATGTTTTTTACCTATGCGTTCGTCAACATGGGCATGGTCAGCGGCATCCTGCCCGTGGTCGGCGTGCCCTTGCCGTTCATGAGTTACGGCGGTACCGCGTTGATTACCCTGGGGCTATGCTCTGGTATATTGATGAGCATTCAAAAACACCGCAAACTGGTGCAGACCTGACATGAAAGACAAAGCACAGGCCATTCCGGTGCGCCTGTCGGCCGTCGTTGCGTTATTGGCAATGATGACCGGCTGCGGCACCACCAGCGAAAACGGCGAACACAAAAGCCTGATCCCCTTGCCCTGGAAGCACAAGGTGACGGCCAACCACGGCAAGCTCAATCCCGACCTGCCCAAGCTCCCGGCGGCCGGCTCCGGACGCGGCGGCTACTACCAGGACGACGGCCCCGGCGATAATCCGCCGCCCGGCCTGGCCGACGTGCCGGATGCGGTCGTCAAGTACGAACCCTACGCCAAGTTCGCCAACCGCCCGTACGCCGTGTTCGGCACCACCTACACGCCGCTGCTGGGCAACGAACCCTACGTGCAGCAGGGGATCGCCAGCTGGTACGGCGTCAAGTTCCACGGCCAGCGCACCTCGTCGGGCGAGCCCTACGACATGTACAAGATGACGGCCGCGCACCCGACGCTGCCGATCCCGTCCTACGCGCGCATCACCAGCACCGAAACCGGCAAGTCGGTGGTGGTGCGCATCAACGACCGCGGTCCCTTCCACTCGGACCGCCTGATCGACGTTTCCTACACGGCCGCGCTCAAGCTCGGCCTGCTGGGCAAGGGCAGCCACCAGGTCGAGGTCGAGCGCTTGTTCCCGGACGACGGCACCCGCATCGCCACCACGCGCCGCGCCGTTGCTTCGGCCGCCCAGGCGCTGCCGCCGCCGCCGGACATCGCGGCGCTGATGCTGGAAGACCGCGTCAACATGGACAGCGCCGCGGTGGCCAAACCGCAGCCTGCGTACCGGGCGGTATCGTCCGCTGCGTCCACTCCGACCGCTGCGGCCACGAATGCGGCGTCGGGCTTCTACCTGCAGCTGGGCGCCTTCGGGCGCGAAGGCAAGGCGGAAGAGATGAGCGAGATGCTGAAAAAATCGGGCGTTTCGCAGGCGCTGGAAGTGGTGCGTTCGGGCAGCGTGAATCGCCTGGTCAGCGGACCCTATGAAACCCGCGCCATGGCGCAGGATGCGGCGCGCGCATTGCCGTCGTCGCTGGGACTCAAGCCGATCGTCATCAAGCGCTGATCAGCTGCAGCGCTTCGCTTCCGCATCGTAGCGCTCGGCATAGCCGACGACGCGCTTGCGCGTGGCGTCGTCGAGGCCGCGCAGGCGGTACATGTAGCGCGTGGCCTGCGGGCCGCGCGGGGTGATGCGGGCAGTGTGCACGCCCTGCTTGCCGAGCTGGGCGAGCAGGTTCTGGGCGCCGCTCTCGGTCTTGAACAGGCCCAGCGAGATGCCGAACTTCAGCGGCGAATCGTCGCGGATGATGAAGAAATTGGTTACGCCCAGGTTGCGCAGTTCGTTCGCCTTGCGGTCGGCCGCTTCCTTGCTGCCCTGCGGCGGGATGTTGACCAGCCAGCTGCCGACGTCCTGCACCTGCACGGTCTGGCGGCCCGCGGCGGTGCGCTCGCCCAGGTCGAGTGCGGCCATGCGCGCCTCGAAACGCTTGGCCCCGTTGGCGCTGAAGGTGCCGATGTCGAGGCAGACCAGGTCGGCTGCCGGCGGACGCGCCGGCGTTGCCGGTTGCGGCTGCGCCTGTGGCGGCGCGGCGAGTGCGGCCGGTTTGGCGTCCGCCGCGGTGCTGTCATTCGCGCTGTCGTTCCCGCTGTCGCCGGGCGCGGTCGGTGCCGGCGCCGCCTTGGCCGCCGCTTCCGCCTGCTCGGCGCTCAGCACCACCAGCTTGGGTGTATTGAACTGGCGCTTCAGGCGCGCCGGTTCGTGGTCGTCGCCGTTGCCCGTGCCGAGATAGCCCTGGCCATAGGCGAACAGGGCGGCATTCAGGAACAGCAGCGACCAGAAAGCAAATCTCAGCAAGGCGGATTCCCCATGACGGAAGCGGCGGCGTGCAAGCCGACCAGGACGCTATTATCCAGCAAACGGTAGGGCACCGACAGCAAGGGCGCGACGTGGCTGGCGGCGCCGCCGGAAACGATGCACAGCGCGGCGCCGTGGGCGGCGCAGGCGCGCTCGATGGCGCCGGCCTGGGCCGACAGGCAGCCGGACAGGATCGCGTCCTGGGTATTGTCGGCGAACGTTGCAGGCAGGTCGCCCGTGGCCACCTGCGGCAACTGGGCGGTGCCGCGCGCCAGCGCGCCCAGCATCAGGCCGACGCCCGGCAGGATCATGCCGCCGATGAAGACGCCGTCGGCACTGACCGCATCGACCGTGGTGGCGGTGCCGCAGGTGGCCACCACCAGCGCCTGCCCCGGCGCCAGCGTGCGCGCGCCGAGCGCGGCGGCGAAACGGTCGCTGCCCAGCTGGCCGGGATTGCGGTAGCCGTTGCGCAAGCCGGCCAGTGCGGGCATTGACACGAACCATTCCGGTGCGAGATCCGGCAACAAGGCCGACAGCAGCGCCTCCAGCTCGGCGCGCATGGCCGCGCCGGCCACATTCGAGATGATGGCGCGGGTGATACCGTGTCCCAGCCATGCCGCCGGCAGGCGTTCCAGCTCGGCGTGCGGCACGGCGCCGTGGGTCACCCAGTCGCCCGCATCAAGCCCGTTGCCCGGCGCATCCGCCGCCAGTGCCCACTTGACCCGGGTATTGCCTGCATCGACCAGCAGCAGCATGTCCAGCCTCCTTCAGGTTTTGACGCGCAGCGACACGTCGCCGGCCACGATCGCGATGCGGCCCGCCTCGGTGTCGAGCAGCAGGCGGCCGCCATCGTCGACGCCGGCGGCCAGGCCTTCGTGCAGCACTTCGCCGCGGTCGACGATGGTCACCGGCTGGCCCTGGTAAGCGTGCAGCAGGTTCCAGCGCGCGCTGAAGGCGGCAAAGCCTGTGGCGGCGAATGCCTGCAGCGCCTGCGCCAGGCCGTCGAGCAGGGCCGCCATCAGGGCGTCGCGGTCCATGCGTGCCAGCCAGGGCACGGCGGCGACCGGGCGTCCGATCCTTGCTTCGAGTTCGTCGGGCATCGCGAGGTTCAATCCGATGCCGACGATGGCCCAGGTGCCGGCGGCCGCCGCCTGGGTCTCGACCAGGATCCCGGCCAGCTTGTCGCCGTCCTTGAGCAGGTCGTTCGGCCATTTCAGCTGGACCGGCTGGCCGAGCCGGCCGAGGGTTTCGGCCAGCGCCGTGCCGACCGCCAGCGGCAGGCCGGTCAGGGCCGGCAACCCGCCCTCGAAACGCCAGGCCAGCGAAAAGGTCAGCGAGTGGCCCGGCGCCGACAGCCAGCTGCGCCCGGCACGGCCGCGGCCGGCGGTCTGGTGTTCGGCGATCAGCAGCAGCGGTGCGGACAGCGTGGCGGCGCGCGCCAGCAGGTCGGCATTGGTCGAGCCGGTTTCCGCTACGACTTCGACCGCCACGCCGGCGGACGACAGGTCAGCAATGCGTTGCGCATCCATCACGCGGCTCCCGACGGCAGCTTGCGCGCCTTTTGCGGCGCACGCGAGAACAGGGCGTCGAACACGGCGTTCGGCAGCAGGCGCAGCAGGGCAGCGACGACGCCCATCTGCCAGGGAATCACGCGGAAGCTGCGGCCGCGCGCAATGGTGGACACGGCGCGGGCGGCAAAGCGCTCGGCGGACATCAGGAAAGGCATGGGAAAACGGTTGTTGCGGGTCATTGGGGTGGCGATGTAGCCGGGGGCGATGGTCACCACCCGGATACCGTATTGTTTCATCTCGAGACGCAGCGCTTCGGCATAGCTGTGCACGGCGGCCTTGGAGGCGCAGTAGGCGCCGGCGCCTTTCATACCTCTTATGCCGGCCATGCTGCCGATCGCGACCAGGCGGCGCGCGCCGCTGCCGTTCCTCATCGATTCGATGAACGGGGCGAAGGTGGCGATGGTGCCGGTCAGGTTCACGGCCAGGACTTCCTCGAACAGCGGCAGGTCTTCCGGCAGTTCGGTGAGGGTGCCGCAGGAGATGCCGCTCGAGGCGATCACGATGTCGGCGCCGCCCTCGCGTTCGATGAAGTCGTGCGCGGCGGCGGCCACGGCCGCGTGGTCGGTGACGTCGGCCGCATACACATGATGGGTGCCGGGCAGGGCGGCGGCGAGGCTGTCGAGCGCCTCGCGGCGCCGGCCGAGCAGGCCGAGGGTGGCGCCGCGCGCCGCATAATCGCGTGCCAGCGCGGCGCCGATGCCGCCCGATGCGCCGGTGATGAATACGCGCCGGGCGTCGCCACGCGGGGCGCGGTCCGTCATCGCTTCTCGGCTTTGGCTTTGTCGACCAGCCAGTCCATCACCTGCAGCGTGGCCTGCTGTTGCTGCATCTCGGTGTCGCCCTGGTGTACGCGCGACGGCGAGGTGACGTAGCGGCCGTCGACCGCCAGCATCGGCCAGTGGTCGACGTTATAGGCTTCCATCATGGCGCCGGCGCGGCGCAGCTTGGCCTGGATGCCGAACGAGCGGTAGGTATCGGCGAATCTGGCGCGGTCGATGCCGTTCTGGGCGGCCCACTCCATGACCTGCTCGTCGCTGCCGAGGCGCAGGCGCTGCACGTGCATGGCGTCGAACACCTTCTGGTGGTACTGGTCGAGCAGGCCCAGCGCATCCAGCGTGTAGAACAGGCGCTGCTGCGGCAGGGCGGACGCGCCGGCGCTCACGTGCACGCGCTTGAAGACGATGTTGTCGCCCTGTTTCTTGACCCAGGCCGCCAGCTGCGGCTCGAAGGCGTAGCAATGCGGGCAGTAATAGGCGAAGAATTCGATGACCTCGACTTTTTTACCCGTGTCGGTCGGTTGCGGCGTCGGTAGCGTCAGGTACTGGCTGCCGTTCTGCGGCTCGGCGGCGGAAGCGAAAGGCTGGACGGCGGCCAGGCCGACCAGGGCGATGCAGAACAGGCGGCGCAGTGGGCGCATGAAGACTCCTTGTCGAGATGACTGCGTGATGGATGCCTGCTTAGCGCTGGTTGCGCACGATCGCGACGTCGACGCCGCTGTCGAGCAGCTTGGCGCGCGCCTTGTTCATGGCTTCGACCTGGTTGAACGGGCCGAGGCGCACGCGGTGCAGCACGCCGCTGTCGTTGGTGTGGTCGCTGATCGTGGTTTCGAAACCGAGCAGGGCCAGCTTGGCGCGGGTCGCTTCGGCGTCCGACATGTTGCGGAAGGCGCCGAACTGCAGGTAATAGATGGTCCTGTCGCTGCCCGACGACGAAGAGGAAGAGGAAGAGGGCACCGGTGGCGCCGGCGTGGCCGCCGCCACCGGTGCCGATGGCCGCGTATTCATCGCCACCTGGCGGCTTTCGCTGCGGGCCGGTTCCGGACGCGCCTCGGCCGGTTCCTTCAGGCCGGCGATCGCCGCGCCCAGCGGATCGTCCGACGGCGCCGCTGCCGGTGCCTGCGTACGTGCCGGCGCCGGCGTCTCGGCCGGCCGGGCACTGCGCGCCGCCGCCTTTTCCGCGACTTCCTTGCTCGCCGTGCGCGCGGCGTCGCGGTTGCCGTACATCGGCTTGTTCGGATCGAGCGCCTGGCCCGGCGCCGGATCGGCCGGACGGCCGGCCTTCGCGGTCTTCTCCGTGAACGGGGAAGCGCCCTTGGTGATGGTGAGCGCCACCGCCACCGCGATGCCGAGGCCGATGACCAGGCCGATGATGATGCCGGTGAGCGTGCTGCCGCGCTGGCGGGTGAACGAACGCAGCTTGAACGAACGGAGGGGAGCGTGAAGGCCGGTCATGTGGTACGGGTTGTTGGTTATCTAAACGGTATGAACGCTTACATCTTGTCCGGCGCCGAGACGCCGATCAGGGCCAGGCCGTTGCGCAGCACCTGGCGCGTCGCCGTCGCCAGCGCCAGGCGCGCCAGCTTGAGCGCCTCGTCGTCGTCGAGCAGCCACTTGTGCGCGAAGTAGTAGCTGTGCAGTTCGCCGGCCAGTTCGCGCAGGTAGAACGCGACCTGGTGCGGACCGAGTTCGCTCTGGGCGCGCTGCAGCATTTCCGGATACGCGGCCAGCTTGGCCAGCAGGCCCGCTTCGTGCGGCTGGGTCAGCGGCGACAGGTCGACATTCGCCAGCGAAGCCACGTCGCCGCCCCAGTTGGCCAGCGCCGAGCAGATGCGCGCATGGGCGTACTGCACGTAGTAGACCGGATTTTCATCGTTGGTCGCCAGCGCCACGTCGACGTCGAACACGAATTCGGTGTCGGCCTTGCGCGAGATCAGGAAGAAGCGCACGGCGTCGCGGCCGCGCGTCACGTCGCCGTTGCCCGACCATTCGATCAGGTCGCGCACCGTGACGTAGGAACCGGCGCGTTTCGAGATCTTGACCTCTTCGCCGTTCTTCATGACGGTGACCATCTTGTGCAGGACGTAGTCGGGGTAGCCCTTCGGGATGCCGATGTTCACCGCCTGAAGGCCGGCGCGCACGCGCGCGATGGTGCCGTGGTGGTCGCTGCCCTGGATGTTGATGGCCTGGTCGAAGCCGCGCTTGAACTTCTGGATGTGGTAGGCCACGTCCGGCACGAAGTACGTGTAGGTGCCGTCGGACTTGCGCATCACGCGGTCCTTGTCGTCGCCGTAGTCGGTGGTCTTCAGCCACAGCGCGCCGTCCTGCTCGTAGGTGACGCCGGCGTCGACCAGCGCCTGCACGGCGGCCGCCACCTTGCCGTCGGCGTACAGCGACGATTCCAGGTAATAGTTGTCGAACTTGACACCGAAGGCCTGCAAGTCCTGGTCCTGCTCGTTGCGCAGGTAGGCGACGGCGAAGCGGCGGATCGACTCGATGTCGTCGACGTCGCCGGAACCGGTGGCCGGTTCGCCATCGCTGGCGGACACGGTTTTCTGCGCCATGAAGTCGGCGGCGATGTCGGCGATGTAGTCGCCGTTGTAGGCCGACTCCGGCCATTCGGCGTCGCCCGGCTTGAAGCCGCGGGCGCGTGCCTGTACCGAGTTGGCCAGGGTCGCGATCTGGACGCCGGCGTCGTTGTAGTAGAACTCGCGCGTGACCTGGTGGCCCTGCGATTCGAACAGGGACGAGAGGGCGTCGCCCAGCGCGGCCTGGCGGCCGTGGCCGACGTGCAGCGGGCCGGTCGGGTTGGCCGACACGAATTCGATGATCGCGTGGTGGCCGGCGCCCGAGGTGCCGCGGCCATAGTGCTCGCCCTGCTGCAGGATGGTGCGCGCCACCGACTGCTTGGCGGAGGCCGCCAGGCGCAGGTTGATGAAGCCCGGACCGGCGACGTCGGCCGACTCGACCAGGCCGGCGGCGTTCGGATCGGCCAGCAGGGTGGCGACCAGGCGGGTGGCCAGTTCGCGCGGATTCGTCTTCAGCGGCTTGGCCAGCTGCATGGCGATGTTGCAGGCGATATCGCCGTGGCTGGGATCGCGCGGACGCTCCAACACAATATTGGGCGTCAGTTCGGTGCCGGCGACGATCGGTGCCAGCGCGGCCTGGAACAGGGCGGCGATATCTTGTTTTTGTTGGGCGAGCATGGGCTGTGGTGAGAAAGTGGACAAACAGCAGTCATTATACTGGTTTGACGCAACGCGGAATATGTTCCCCGGCTTGCCCCACGGCTTCATAAAGGCATATTTAAGCCTGCGCAACGCCGACCCGCTACAATGTGCGCCTTTACGCATTGATCGATTGCCATGACCGAAAAGCGCCCGACGCTCACCCTCAAACCCAAGGCCCAGGCCGCGAAGCCCGCCAAGCCGGCCAAGCCCGCAGGCGGCCGCCCAGGCCAGCCGCGGCCGGGCAGCGCCCAGGGCCAGGGGAGGGCGCCGGCGGCGCGTCCGGCATCCGCGGAGCGTGCGGGCGAGCCGCGTCCGGCGCCCCAGCGCGCCCCGGCGCCGCAGCCGCGCGCAGTGGAAACTCGCTCGCCGGAAACGCGTCCGGTGGAAAGCCGTCCGGCGCCACGCGCCGACGACACCCGCCTGCGCCACAGCCATGAAGTCAAGAATCCGGTCCAGCTCGATTACCGTCCCGACCTGAAACCCGACTCGCTCGCCTTTGCCCTGCTCGGCGCCGCCAGCAGCCTGGCGCGGGTGCGCACCGGCACCGCGCTACCGCAGGCGCTGGCCGAGGTGTTCCAGGCGTATGACGCTACGGCGCAGGCGCGCGGCGCGATGCAGGACATCGCCTACCGCAGCATGCGCCAGCTGGGCCGCAGCGAAACCCTGCTGCACCTGATGACGACCAAGCCGCCGGAACCGCCGATGCTGGCCGGCCTGCTGTGCGCGGCACTGGCGCTGCTGGATCCGCCGCAGGACGGCGCGCCGCCCTACGAAGCGTTCACCGTGGTCGACCAGGCGGTCGGCGCCGCGGCGGCGCATCCGGATTTCGCCCATGCCAAGGCGATGGTGAATGCCGTGCTGCGCCGTTTCCTGCGCGAGCGCGACGCCTTGACCGCAGCCGCCCTGCGCGAACCGCTGGCGCGCTGGAATTATCCGCAGTGGTGGATCGACTCGGTACGCGGCGCCTATCCGGACGACTGGGAGCAAGTGCTCGCGGCCGGCAACAAGCAGCCGCCGCTGACGCTGCGCGTCAACGTCCGCAAGACGGGCGTCGAGGCCTACCTGGCTACGCTGGCGGCCGCCGGCATGGACGCGCATCAGGTCGGCCCCTCCGCCGTGCGCCTGGCGGTGCCGGTGAACGTGCACCAGATCCCGGGCTTCGACGACGGCCTAGTCTCGGTACAGGATGCCGGCGCCCAGCTGGCGGCGCCGCTGCTCGACCTGCAGGACGGCATGCGCGTGCTCGACGCCTGCGCGGCCCCGGGCGGCAAAAGCGGCCACATCCTCGAATTGGCCGAGGTCGAGCTGACCGCGCTCGACGTCGACGCGCGGCGCCTGGCCCGGGTCGAGCAGAACCTGCAGCGTCTTGGTTTGAGCGCAAATGTGACATCCGGTCCCGCCGAAGAGCGTGGCTGGTGGGACGGACGCCAGTACGATCGCATCCTGGCCGACGTGCCTTGCACCGCCTCCGGTATCGTCCGGCGCCACCCGGATATCCGTTGGTTGCGCAGGAAGAGCGATACCCACCAACTTGCAACACTTTCCACGAAAATACTCGACAATCTTTGGCAGATGCTTCGGCCCGATGGTAAATTGCTGTTCGTGACATGTTCGCTCTGGCCGCAGGAATCGGAAGCGCAGGCCGCCGCCTTTGCGGTGCGCCACGGTGCGGTCCGTCTCGATGCGCCGGGTCAGTTGCTTCCACGAAGCGGTACCGGGCAGGATCATGATGGTCTTTTCTATGCCCTGTTTCAAAAAGTCGGGGCGTAGAGCGCCACACAAGCGCCTATCAGCGCGCTTGACTTCTCCGATAACGCTTTTGTAAGGCCCCTAGTGACTGTACGATTTTTCCGCCTTCTCGCCTGCCAGCTGATGCTGGTATTCGCGTGCGTCACGGCGCAGGCGGCCGACGGGATCGACATCACGCGCGCCGGCATCGAAGCCTCCGACGACGGCTACCGGCTGTCGGCTTCCTACTCCTTCGATCTGACCACCAGCCTGCAGCAGGCGCTGCAGGGGGGCATGCCGGTGTACTTCACCACCGAGATCGAACTGACGCGCCCGCGCTGGTACTGGTACGACGACCGCGCCGTGGCGGCGCGCCGCACGGTGCGCCTCGACTACGACGTGCTGGCCCGGGTCTACCATGTGCTGGTCATCGGCAGCGTGCAGCAGACCTACGACACGCTCGACCAGGCGCTGCTGGCGATCCGGCGCCCGGGGCGCTGGCTGATCGGGCCGAAAGGGGCGCTCAAGCCCGGCGAATCCTATAATGTGACGCTGCGCATGTTCATGGACCGCGATTACCTGGCCAAGCCGTTGCAGGTGGACGCCCTGAACAATTCCGACTGGCGCCTGACCTCGCACAAGAAAACGTTTACCTATCGTGCTGAGTAAAGAACCGCGGTTCTCGACGATGACCAAGGCCCTGAGATATGCCCTCGTGGTCGGCAGTGCGCTGGCCACCATCCTGCTGTTCGTCCTGGCGTCGGCCTCCGACAATACCGGTTTCCTGGCACGTAATTTCTCCTGGCTGGTCGGCCTGAATGCCGCGGTGGCGGGCGTGCTGGCGCTGCTGGTGATCGTCTACCTGGTGCGCCTGTATTCGCGCTACAAGGCCGGCCGCTTCGGCTCGCGCCTGATGGCCAGGCTGGTGCTGCTGTTCGCCGGCATCGGCATCCTGCCCGGACTGGTGATCTTCATGGTCTCCTACCAGTTCGTGTCGCACTCGATCGATTCCTGGTTCGACGTCAAGATCGAGGCCGCGCTCGATTCCGGCCTGAAGCTGGGCCAGGCCGCGCTCGACGAAGCCTTGAGCGATCTCGGCGCTACCGCCGGTACCACCGCCGTCACCCTGGCCGGGCAAAGCGACGACAGCGCCCGCATCGTGCTGATGCGCACCGTCGACGATGGCATGCAGAGCGGCATGCTGCTCTCGAGCGAAGGCAAGCTGCTGGCGTCGGCCGCCGAAGACCGGCGCGCCGACCTGTCCGAAGACATGCCGACCGAGCAGATGCTGAAGCAGGCCGCCATGCCGGGCGGCTATGCGCGCATCGAAGGCAGCATGGACACCGAGTTCCGCGACAGCGGCGCCGAACACAACGGCCTGGACGCCGCCACCAACCGCCGCCTGCGGGTGGTGATCGCGGTGCCCGAGCCGCCCGGGGTGGCGCCGCGCTACCTGCAGCTGCTGCAGTCGGTGCCGGTCAACCTGGCCTCGAACGCCGAGGTGCTGAGCACCGCCTACCGCGAATACCAGGACCGCAAGGTCGGCCGAACCGGCCTGCGCAAGATGTACAAGGGCACGCTGACCCTGACCCTGCTGCTGGCCACCTTCGGCGCCATCGGCACCGCCTTCGTGATCGCCGGTAACCTGGCGCAGCCGCTGCTGGTGCTGGCCGAGGGCACGCGCGCGGTGGCCGAGGGCGACCTGTCGCCGCGGCCGATCGTCGAGACCAAGGACGAACTCGGCACCCTGACGCAATCGTTCAACGCCATGACCGGCCAGCTGTTCGAAGCCAGGTCCGCGGTGGAGCGCAACCGCGCCGCGCTGGAAAGCGCCAAGGCCCACCTGGAATCGGTGCTGGCCAACATGTCGGCCGGCGTGATCGTGCTCGACGCCGACGGCATCGTGGTCAACTCGAACGACGCCGTGCACCGCATCCTGCAGGTCGACATCGCCTCGCTGGCAGGCCAGCCGCTGGATGCGATCGAGGGTCTGGAAAGCTTCGCCGGTGCGGTCTCGCGCGCGTTCTCGGTGCAGAGCGCGGCCCAGAGCGCGGCGCAGAATCCCCATGGCGGCGCCAGCCGGCGCGGACCGCTGCGTTCGCACTGGCAGCAGCAGATCGAGATCCCGCGCCGCGCCGGCAGCGACGACGACCACGACATCACCGTGCTGGCGCGCGGCTCGCGCCTGCCGGTGGGGGTGGGCAGCGGCTACATCGTGGTGTTCGACGACATTTCCGACGTGATTTCGGCGCAGCGCTCGGTGGCCTGGGGCGAGGTCGCGCGGCGCCTGGCGCACGAGATCAAGAATCCGCTGACGCCGATCCAGCTGTCGGCCGAGCGCATGCAGATGAAGCTGGCCGACCGCCTCGATCCGCAGGGCGCCGAGCTGCTCAAAAAGGGCACCGACACCATCGTCAACCAGGTCGATGCCATGAAGCGCATGGTCGACGACTTCCGCGATTACGCCAAGGCACCGCCGGCGGTGCTGTCGCCGCTCGACCTGAACGACCTGATCGCCCAGATCCTGAACCTGTACCTGGCCGAAGACGATTCCGACGTGATCCACACCGCGCTGGCGCCGAAGCTGCCGCACGTGATGGGCGACGCCACCCAGCTGCGCCAGGTGATTCACAACCTGCTGCAGAACGCCCAGGATGCGCTGGCCGACCGCCCGCCGGAGCATGCGCTGCCGCGCATCGACGTGGTTACCGAAGCCATTCACTACGTCGGCGCCGACGGCGGCACCGGCACCGCGGTGCGCCTGGCGATCGTCGACAACGGTCCCGGCTTCGCACCGAAAATCCTGTCGCGCGCGTTCGAACCCTACGTCACCTCGAAGGCGCGCGGTACCGGTCTCGGCCTGCCGATGGTCAAGAAGATCGTCGACGAGCACGGGGGCCGGATCGATGTTGCCAACCGTTCGGATGGATCTGGCGCTTCGGTATCGATTTTGCTGTTAAAGTTAGCTCCAGAGGCGAACTTGGCCGCGAACTTGGCCGATGCCTGAATCGCGCATAGAATCTCGCTGTAATGGAAGCAAAACGCGTGAACGGAACGGGTCAGATCAGGAAGGCAAAATAAGAGATGGCAAACATACTCGTAGTTGACGATGAAATGGGCATTCGCGAGCTGCTCTCGGAAATCCTGGGCGACGAAGGGCACGCGGTCCAGCTGGCGGAAAACGCGCAGCAGGCGCGCCAGGCACGCCAGCAGGGCGCGCCCGATCTGGTGCTGCTCGATATCTGGATGCCGGACACCGACGGCGTGACCCTGCTCAAGGAATGGCAGCGCGACGGCTTGCTCACCATGCCCGTGATCATGATGTCCGGCCACGCCACCATCGATACCGCGGTCGAGGCAACCCGCATCGGCGCCCTGAATTTCCTGGAAAAGCCGATCGCGCTGCAGAAGCTGCTGAAGGCGGTGCAGCAGGGCCTGGCGCGCGGCCAGGAAGTGGCGCGCGCCCCGGCGGTCGCGCCGCGCCCGATAGCGGTCTCGCCGAGCGCCGCGCCGCTGCCGGAAGCGAGCATGCCGCCGCCGCAGATGTACGCGCCGCAGCCGCAGGGCGGCACCATGGGAGCGTCGATGGGCCTGGCGCGCACGCCCGGCAACGGCGAGGCGCACGCGCACGGCTACACGCTGTCCTTCGACCTGCCGCTGCGCGAGGCGCGCGACGCCTTCGAACGCATGTACTTCGAGCACCACCTGGGGCGCGAAGGCGGCTCGATGACGCGCGTCGCCGAAAAAACCGGCCTCGAGCGTACTCACCTGTACCGCAAGCTGAAGCAGCTGGGCGTGGAGCCGGGCAAGCTGGGCAAGAAAAACGCGCAGTAACGCAGCAAGCGCCGTGAGCGATCCTGCTGCAAGCCCGGCGCGCGTCGCCACCACCCTGGTCACGGGGCCGGGCGCGCGGGCGCGCGAGCAGGCCATCCTGACCGAACTGCAGCGCGCCGGCAGCGCCGGCGCTGCGGTGCACCAAGCCATCATCCTGGAGGGCTTGCCCTCCGGCGATTCTCCCCTCGATACCTTCTCGCCAGCCCCGCAACTTGCGCGTATCGCGCCCGGTTGCCTGTGCTGCACCGGCAATCTGGTTTTGCGTGTAACATTGAATCGCATGCTGCGCCAGCGTCCCGAGCGTCTCTTCATCGGGCTTGCGCGCAGCGAGCATCTTGATCAGTTGCGATCGTGGCTGCAAGCCGAGCCATACGATCAGCTGTTGATGCTGACGCCGGATCTTCAAGCGTAGAAAACGGTTCAGTTCAACCATTTCGAATACTTGAAATCGTCTGGTTCAGCCCCACCTCATGGTTGAAGTGAAAACTATTGAGTATGGAATGCCAGCCGTCCGCCGCCGGGCGGCACTTCGCAAATCTGATCGAGTGAGGGAATTATCATGAACATGATCTATAACAGCGAACAGTACAGCGTCGTCGAGTTTGGCGTCGACCATAACCTCGAAGCGCTGCGCTTCGGCGGCTATGAGATTGTCGACAAATCCGGCCGACGCGAAGCATTCATCGGCGGCAAACTTGCGCAATCGTTCCGTCGCGACGTGAACACCCTGATCGCAAGTGAACCGACGATGGAAGAGATCGACGACTTCCTGGGTTCCTACGACACCCTGATGAGCCAGCCTGTCGTACTGCACTGATCTTCCAGCCCCCGGGCCTGTCCTTGCGACCGGCCCGGCCGTTGTCCGTTTCTGCCGTCCGTTTCCGCCGTCTGTTTCATTTCGCACACTCCCCTGTTTTATCGTCCGCGCATGGTAAGCTTGACCCATGTGTCAGCTACTCGCCATGAATTGCAATGTCCCTACCGACATTGTCTTCAGCTTTACAGGCTTTGCCCACCGCGGCGGCCGCACCGATACCCACCATGACGGCTGGGGCATCGCCTTCTTCGAAGGCGCCGGCGTGCGCCATTTCGTCGATCACCAGGCGGCCGTCGCCTCGCCGATCGCCGAGCTGATCAAGCGCTACCCGATCAAGTCCCTGAACGTCGTCGCCCACATCCGCAAGGCTACCCAGGGTCAGGTGGCGCTGGAAAACTGCCATCCCTTCGTGCGCGAGATGTGGGGTCGCTACTGGGTGTTCGCCCATAATGGCGACCTCAAGGAATTCGATCCCGTTCTCGACGGCCCGTTCCGCCCGGTCGGGAACACCGACAGCGAACGCGCTTTCTGCTTCCTGCTGCAACAGCTGCGCGAGCGTTTCGGTAACCAGCATCCGGGATTGCCGGCCTTGCGCGCCGCCATCGCCGACCTGCTTGCGGTGATTGCCCGCCACGGCACCTTCAACATGATGCTGTCCGACGGCACCGCCATGTTCGCGCACTGCTCGACCAAGCTGTGCTACATCGTGCGGCGCTACCCGTTCACCGCCGCCAGCCTGGCCGACGAAGACCTGTCGGTCGACTTTTCGCAGGTGACCACGCCCGACGACCGGGTGGCCATCATCGTCACCACGCCGCTGACCACGAACGAGCAATGGACCGAGTTCGCGCCCGGCGAACTGAAAGTCTTCGTTGACGGTCTGCCGCAAACGTGAACGCCATGACACGTTTTATACAGGAAATTAATTTCGGCTAGTCACTATTAAGGCGGAATGCGGTAAAGTAGCTTCATAGCACTTCGTTGCGTTCCATCAGTGAATCAGAGAGCCGACATGACCGATACCGTGAGCCTGGACCAGGCCGACCTGCCCCTGCGCGTGCGTGACTTTTACCTGGGCCGGCAGCCTGTGCTCGACCGCAACCAGGCGCTGTACGGCTATGAACTGCTGTTCCGCAACGCCGGCCAGGACGAGGGCGCATCTGCTCAGGGGGCACAAACGGGCTTGCCAGCCACCGCCACCGTCATCGCCCACGTCGCCCAGCTCGGCCTGGCGCGCGCCATCGGCGACGCCACCTGCTTCCTGAACGTCGACCGCGACGTCCTGTTCAGCGACATCTTCGCCTTCCTGCCGCGCGAACGCACCGTGCTCGAAATCGTCGCCGCGATGGACCCCGACGAGGCCGTGCTGGCACGCATGCAGGAACTGGCGCGCCACGGCTTCCGCTTCGCGCTGGACGGCGTCGGCGGCGACAGCGCGCGCCTGCAGCGCCTGCTGCCGCTGGCCGCCTTCGTCAAGCTCGACCTGCGCAGCACGCGCCGCGACACCCTGGCGGGACTGGTCTCGCGCCTGCAGGGCCTGGGCAAGACCGTGATCGCCGAAAAAGTCGAGACCCGCGACGAATACCACGTCTGCCTGGACGCCGGCTTCGATTACTTCCAGGGCTTCTATTTCGCGCGGCCGGCGGTGCTCGGCGGCCGCAAGCTGTCGCCGTCGCAGGCGACCGTGGTGTCGCTGATGAACCAGGTCATGTCGGACGTCGACAACGCCGACATCGAACGCGCCGTCAAGAAGGACGTGACGCTGGCCCTGAACCTGCTGCGCCTGGTGAACACGCCGGCCGTCGGCGCCCCGCAGCGCATCGATTCCCTCAGCCAGGCGCTGATCGTGCTGGGCCGCCGCCAGCTGCAGCGCTGGCTACAGATCATGCTGTACGCCGAGCCGGGCAACCGCGGCCATAACCAGACCCCGCTGCTGATGCTGGCCACCACGCGCGGCCGCTTGATGGAACTGCTGGCCAAGCGCCTGCGCCCGGGCCAGCGCTACCCGGGCGACACTGCGTTCACGGTCGGCATCATGTCGCTCATGGACGTGCTGTTCGGTATTCCGATGCAGGATATCCTCGACCAGATCCCGGTCAGCGACGAGATCCGGCTGGCGCTGCTGAAGCGCCAGGATTTCTTCGGCCAGCTGCTGAAGCTGGCCGAGAACATCGAGCAGTCGGATGACGATGTGCTGCCTTCGCTGAAGGAGCTGCAGATTTCGGGTGACGACATGGTCGAGCTGGAGATGTCGGCGTTCCAGTGGAGTGACAGCGTGGTGCGGTACGCAATTTAAACACGGCCTGGAACGTCAGCACGACGGGCAAAAGCCAACGAGGAATAAGCGCACGAGCAGTTCAAGCCGACCAAGCAACTCACCCCGAGTAGGAGCACCATGTCCTCCGTGCTGTTAAGCGTCACCAATCTCGTCAAATCCTACGGCACCCGCCGCGCCGTCGACGGCGTCTCGTTCCGGGTGCATGCCGGCCAGACCGTCGGCCTGCTCGGCCCCAACGGCGCCGGCAAATCCACTACTGTCGCCATGCTGTGCGGCCTGCTGCGGCCCGATGCCGGCGAGATCCTGCTGGACGGCCAGCCGGTTGTCGCCGGCGCCGCCGCCGTCAAGCGCCGCATCGGCATGGTGCCGCAGGACCTGGCGCTGTACGACGATTTGTCGGCGCGCGAAAACCTGCGCCTGTTCGGCGCGCTGTACGGCCTGAAGAGCGGGCCGCTGGCGGCGCGCATCGAGCACGTGCTGGGGCTGGTCAACCTGCAGGACCGCGCGCGCGACAAGCCGGCCACCTTTTCCGGCGGGATGAAGCGGCGCCTGAACATCGCCGCCGCGCTGCTGCACGAACCCGACCTCCTGATCCTCGACGAGCCGACCGTCGGCGTCGATCCGCAGAGCCGCAACGCCATCTTCGACACCCTGGAAGCGCTGCAGGCCCAGGGCCGCGCGCTGATCTATACCAGCCACTACATGGAAGAGGTGAAGCGCCTGGCCGACCACATCGTGATCATCGACCACGGCAAGGTGCTGGCCGACGACACCCCGGCCGCGCTGCACAGGCATCTCCCGGCGCGCGCCGTGCTGCGCGTCGACCTGGCCGAACCGGCCGGCGAGGGCGTGCTGGCGGCGCTGCGCACGCACGCGGGCGTGACCGCGCTGGCGCAGGACAACGCCACGCTCGACATCGCCCTGGTCAACAATACCGACGCCGTGCCGGTGCTGGGCTGGCTGCAGCAGAACGGGCAGCGGCCGCTGCACTTTTCCACCGCGCGCGCCTCGCTCGAAGACATCTTCCTGAACCTCACCGGCCGCACCTTGAGAGATTGAACGAAGGGGACTGGAAATGAACGCCTTTTTCGCCCTGGTCCGCAAGGACCTGATCCTGTACGTGTCCGACCGCCGCGCGCTGCTGATGCACCTGGTGCTGCCGATCGTGATCGCGGCCTTTTTCGGTTCGGTGTTCGGCGGCAGTGCCAAAAACGGCGCGATCGACGTCGCGCTGGTGCAGCAGGACGCAAGCGAAGCCGGACGCCGCATCGGTGCCGGCCTGCAGGCCGATCCCAACCTGCACGTGACGGTCATGGACCGTGCCCAGGCCGAGCAGGCGGTGCGCAAGGGCAGCCAGGCGGTGGCGGTGGTGCTGCCGGCCGGCTTTGCCGAAGCGGCGGGGAGCACGATGTTCACGCCCGGTCCCAAGCCGGTGATGGAACTGCTGTACGACCCGTCGCAGACGGCGGTGCTGGCGATGGTGAAGGGCATGCTGACCCAGCAGGTCATGTCGGTCGTCAGTGCCGAGATGTTCGGCGGGCCGATGGGACGCAAGCTGACCGAACGCAGCCTGCAGCAGCTGGACGCCGGCAGCATCGCCGATCCGGCGCTGCGCGACATGCTGGCGGCGGTGCGCACCTTCCAGGCGCAGCCGCAGCAGACCGGCGCGAATGGCGGGGAAGCCGCGCCGCACGGCCTGTCGATGCCGTTCACCACCCGCGACCAGGGCCTCAGCAACGCGCCGGCGCTGCAGGGCTATAACCCGTATGCCCACGCTTTTTCGGGCATGGGCGTGCAATTCATCCTGTTCATGGGCATGAACATGGGCATCGCCATGCTGGCGGCGCGCCGCGACGGCATCTGGAACCGGCTGCTGGCGGCGCCGGTGTCGCTGGCGCTGGTGGTGCTGGCGCGCGCGGTGTCGGCCACCATCATTGCCTTCTGCCTGCTGTGCATCGTGTTCGCGGTGGCGGTGCTGGCCTTCGGCGTGACGGTCAGCAGCGTGCCGGGTTTCCTCGGCGTCGCCCTGTGCTTCGGCGCGCTGACGGCCGGCTTCGGCCTCCTGATCGCGGCCTTCGGCAAGACGCCGGAAGCGGCGCGCGGCATCGCCATGTTCGCCACCCTGATCATGGTGATGCTGGGCGGCGCCTGGGTGCCGACCTTCGTGTTCCCGGCCTGGGTGCAGCAGGCAACCATGGTCGTGCCGACGCGCTGGGCAATCACAGGCCTGGATGCCGTCACCTGGCGCGGCCTGGGCTTGCCGGAGGCGATGCCGGCGATGGCGGCGCTGCTCGGCTTTGCCGCGCTGTTCATGGCGCTCGCCATATGGCGCTTCCAGAAGGCGCCGGCCTAGAGCGGTGCGCTTAATGCAGCCTGACGTTGGCGACGGTAGGGCCATCCTCGCGCACCGTGATCACGGCATCCTCGAACGACGGCGGCCCGAACTTGCCGCGCGCATCGCGGCTGAAACCGTAGTTTTCGCTCGGGATGCCGATGAAGTTGCGGTCCAGTTCGCCGTTGCCGTTGACGTCCTGGAAGGCCAGTACCGCCCAGTTGCCGGCCGGGACGTCGCGCACCGCGATCGTGTTGTCGCCCTCGTGCGCCGGCGCCGAACCCGAATACAGGCATTGCTTCAGGAAGCGCGCCTGGTCGCACACGGCGACCTTGACGCTGCCCTTGCCGGCGGCGACGCCGGTCACGTGCACCTCGACGGTGGCGGCGGATGCCACGAAGGGCAGGCAGGAAAGAAGGGCGCCGAGCACCGTGTTGCGGAAAGCTGCAATCATAAAAGTGAAATCCTCATGTTATGGTAGGCTGTGATCATATTTTTAACGGAATCCCCGACCGCCATGCTGTGGAATGCCTTCATCGTCGTACTCACCGTCGCTTTCATGGAAGTGTTCTCCATCGTCGCGCATAAGTATGTGATGCATGGCTTCGGCTGGGGCTGGCACCGCTCGCACCACGAGCCGCGCCACGGCTGGTTCGAGAAAAACGACTTGTTCGCGATCGTGTTCGCCGGCGTGGCCATCGCCCTGATCTATGCGGGCAGCATCGGCCACCATCCGCTGGAATGGATCGGCGCCGGCATGACGGCTTACGGCCTGCTGTACTTCGTCGCCCACGACGGCCTGGTGCACCGGCGCTGGCCTTTCCAGTACGTGCCGCGGCGCGGCTACCTGAAGCGCCTGTACCAGGCGCACCGCATGCATCACGCGGTGGCCGGCAAGGACGGCGCGGTGTCCTTCGGTTTCCTGTACGCGCCGCCGGTCGACACCCTCAAGCGCCGGCTGCATGCATTGCATGCGGGCCCCCTGAAGAAGGCGCAGGCTCCGCACCCGGACGGCGCCACAGCTGCGCCGGACGCGGCCCCGTTCGAGCCCAGCGGGAACTGAGCGCCCCCGCGCCGCCCTTCGCCAGCAGCCACAGCTTGGTGGCTTTCGAGGTGCCGGCGCGTTCGTCCCAGGCGCGTGCGCCGCGCCGCTTGACCACGATCCCGATCTCGCGATAGACGTTGCGCGCGCTGGCGATCGCCCAAGCCGAGCGCAGCGGCAGCGCCGCGATGCCGTCCAGCGCCGAATCGTAATACGGCTCCGCATGATCGACCAGGCGCGCCGCCAGCCGCGCCAGCGCCGGGCGATGGCGTTCCAGTGTGATCTCGTCGCGCGGGATGCCGGCCTCGCGCAGCCAGGCGGCCGGCAGGTAGCAGCGGCCGACGCGCGCATCCTCGACGATGTCGCGTGCGATGTTGGTCAGCTGGAAGGCCAGGCCGAGGTCGCAGGCGCGGTCCAGCGTGGCCTCGTCGTGTGCGCCCATGATCGAGGCCATCATCAGGCCGACCACGCCGGCCACGTGGTAGCAGTAGCGCAGCGTGTCCTCGATGGTTTCGTAGCGCATCTCGTCGACGTCCATGGCGAAGCCGGCCAGGTGGTCGTAGGCGTAGCGCGGTGCGATCGCGTGGCGCCGGGCGACGTCTTGGAAGGCGGCAAAGGCGCGGTCTTCCATCGGTTCGCCGGCATAGGCGCGGCGGGTCTGCTCGCGCAGCAGCTCGAGTTGGCGCCGGGCTTCCTGCGGCGTCTGCGCGACGGCAGCACTATTGATGCCCAGCTCCTGGCCGTCGACCACGTCGTCGCAATGGCGGCACCATGCATACAGCATCAGCACGCCGCGCCGGGTTTCCGGGTCGAACAGTTTTGCGGCCGCGGCAAAGCTCTTGGAGCCGACCTCGATGGTCTGGGTGGCGTGATCCAGTAAAGCTTCGCTCATGCGTGCACACCCTCCAGCATCAGCCCCGCAGTCGCCTTGGCCGAACCGATCACGCCCGGCACGCCCGCGCCCGGATGGGTGCCGGCGCCGACCAGGTACAGGTTCGGCAGGTCGGCATCGCGGTTATGCGGGCGGAACCAGGCGCTTTGCGTGAGGATCGGCTCCAGCGAGAACGCCGAGCCCAGGTGCGCGTTGAGCTGGTCGCGGAAGTCGAACGGGGTGAAGATGCGGCTGGTGACCAGCTGGCTGCGCAGGCCCGGCATGTAGCGCTGTTCCAGGTAGTCGAAGATGCGTTCGCGGTACAGCGGCCCCTCGACTTCCCAGTCGATCGGCGCATTGCCCAGGTGCGGCACCGGCGCCAGCACGTAGTGGCTGCCGCAGCCGGGCGGCGCCAGCGACGGGTCGGTGACGCAGGGCGCGTGCAGGTACAGCGAAAAATCGTCGGCCAGGGCTTCGCCGTTGAAGATGTCCTTGATCAGCTCGCGGTAGCGCGGCCCGAAGCACACGGTGTGGTGCTGCAGCTGGCTGTGATGGTGATCGAGCCCGAAGTACAACACGAACAGCGAATTGCTGAAGCGCTTCTTGCCCAGTGCCGCACCCTCGGCCACGCCGCGCGGGTGCTGGCCCAGCAGCGCTTCGTAGGTGTGGACCACGTCGGCATTCGACGCCACCGCGTCGGCGGCGAACACGCGCCCGTCCTGCAGGCGCACGCCGCTGGCGCGGCCGCCGCTGGTCTCGATCGCGGCCACCGGCGCATTCAGTTCGATCCGGCCGCCGATGTCGGTGAACAGCTTGACCATGCCCTTCACCAGCGCCCCGGTGCCGCCGCGCGGGAACCACACGCCCCATTTGCGCTCGAGCGCATGGATCAGCGTGTAGATCGAGGAGGTGGCGAACGGATTGCCGCCCACCAGCAGCGAGTGGAAGGAAAACGCCTGGCGCAACTGCTCGTCCTGGATGAAGCTCGACACCATGCCGTACACGCTGCGCCAGGCCTGCAGGCGCGCCAGCTGCGGGCCGGCCGCGATCATGTCGCGGAACGAGAGGAAGGGCACGGCGCCCAGCTTGAGGTAGCCTTCCTCGAACACGGCCT
The DNA here is from genome assembly GCF_034659755.1 of Massilia phyllosphaerae. Classification (NCBI taxonomy): domain Bacteria; kingdom Pseudomonadati; phylum Pseudomonadota; class Betaproteobacteria; order Burkholderiales; family Oxalobacteraceae; genus Massilia; species Massilia phyllosphaerae. Next base: position 640,361 of record NZ_JAXSQX010000004.1, on the reverse strand, counting down.
TCGAGTACGCCAGGAAGCGCTGGTAGCCGGCGACGTCGGCCGGGTTGCGCGCGTGGATCTGGCGGTCCAGCGCCTCCTGGTCGTTGACGTAGTCAAAGTGGCGTCCGTCTTCCCAGCACAGGCGGTAGAAGGGCGAGACCGGCAGCATCTCGACGTAGTCGCTCATGCGCTTGCCGGCGGCGGCGAACAGTTCTTCCAGTGCCGACGGGTCGGTGATGACGGTGGGGCCGGCGTCGAAGGTGAATCCCTGGTCTTCGTAGACATAGGCGCGGCCGCCCGGCTTGTCGCGTTTTTCGAGCAAGGTGGTTTGCACGCCCTGGGCTTGCAGGCGGATGGCCAGTGCCAGGCCGCCGAAACCGGCGCCCACGACCACGGCGGTCTTCGATGCGTTCATGCGGGAGTCCTGATCTGGTGAGGGTGAGTCTTGCGTGCCGCGGACAGCGCCTGCAGCACGGGTACGGGAGGTTTGCCGCTCAGGATGCGCGCCTTGTCGGCCAGGGTCAGGCGCCCGGCATAGAAGTGCGCGATCAGCGGAGCGGGCAACTGGTAGAACTTCTGCATCACGCGCCAGCGCGCATCCGGGCTGCCGGCCAGGAACAGCATGCGGTTGAGCAGGCGGAAAAAGCCCTGCTTGTGCCACGCGGCGCTGGCCTCGGCGCGGATGGCCGCGAACAGCGCCGGCGCGTCGAGCGAGGGCAGGGTGGCGATGGCATCGGCCAGGCGCACCGCATGCGGCAGCGAATAGCCGGTGGTGAAATGGAACAGGCCGGCGCGCAGGCCGGCGCAGGGCTGGTCGTCCTGCCGGTCCCAGAAGCGTTCGATATCGCCGGCCAGCACGATCGGCAGCGCGCCCTGTTCTTCGCGCAGCACCGCGTCGACCTGCCAGCCGCGCGCCTGCACATAGGCCGCGATGTTGGCGCGCAGCTGTGCGGGGTCGCGGCCGGCATCGTCGATGTAGTGGGTATCCTCGACCAGCAGCCGGTCCGGCCCGAAGGGCAGCACATAGACGAAGCGGTAGCCGCCCTGCTGGGCCACGCCGGCATCCATGATGATGGGCGAGGTGAGGCCGTGCGGCGCCTTCAGCTGCAGCTCCTGCCCGAGGAAGGTCTGGTAGCCCAGCGCCAGGTCGGGCGTCGGGGCCGGGCCGCGGCCGTCGATCACGGCGCGCGCATGCAGGACTTCACCGTCGGCCAGTTCGACCCGGGTCGGGTGCACCCGGGCGACGCGCACGCCGGTGCGCAGGCACTCACCCAGCGCCGGCGCCAGCACGCGCGCGAAATCGTCGGACAGGATGCTGCAGTAACCGCCTTCGAGCGTGCGCGTCAGGTCCGGGAAAATCACCTGGTAGCCGGGCCAGCGCCACGACACCAGCGGCGCGATCCAGGCGCGCTCGGCGGCGCTCAGGTCGCTGGCGTGGAAGGACCAGGTGTGGTTGCCGCCGAGGTGCGTCTCCTGTTCCAGCAGCAGGATGCGCAGCTCGGGGCGCCGGGTGCGCAGGCGCCAGGCGATCAGGCCGTTGGCCAGGCCGCCGCCGGCCAGGATCAGGTCGTAGGTGGGTGTGCTCATGCCGGGGCCGAGTCTGCGTGGACAGGATGCGGCGCCTGCCCCAGGCCGAGCGCGGATTCGACGATGTCGGCCGCGCGCGCGGTACCGCCGGCACGCGCCACGCTGGCCGCCAGCGGCGCCAGGTGCTGCTTGAACGACGGCTCGGCGAGCAGGCGCTGCAAATGCCTGGACAGAGTGCCGGCGCCCGTAAAGCGCGCCGAGGCCTGGATGCCGATGCCGGCATGGCGCACGCGCGCGGCGCCACCCGGGTGGTCGAAGGCGATCGGCAGCGCCAGCATTGGCGTCTGCGCCGCGATCGCATCCATGATCGTGTTCCAGCCGGCGTGCGAGATCACGGCGTCTGCCCGTTCGAGCGCGGCCAGTTGCGGCGCAAACGCGACCACCCAGTCGGCGCCGGCGCGTTCCAGTGCGCGTTCCTGCGCCGCATCCAGCGCGCCGCAATGGGCGAGCAGCAGCTGCACGTCGGCCTGCCTGCAGGCCTTGGCGATGCGCTTGAACAGATCGATGCGGCCGCCCTGCATGGTGCCGAGCGAGGCGAACACGAAGGGGCGGTCGGCGGCGATGGCGGGCAGGGGAGTCAGCGCCGCGCCGGCGATGGTGGCGCCGGTCTTATGCAGTGGCCGTAGCGGCCCCACGTGATGGAAGTGCGGTGGCAGTCCCTTGCGCGGGAATTCGAACTCGGCCACGGTCTGGCTGACCTGGGCCAGCGGCGACAGGCATTCGTGCAGCATGCCGCGCGCCGGAATGCCGAGCCGGCGCGCCTGCGCCTCGATCGCGCGCCGGTGCGGCCCCATCATCCAGTCGTAGACCCGGGTGCTGCCCTCGACCATCTTTAACGAACGTTCGTCGGTACCGTAGCCGAAGGGCATGACCGGCAGCGGCACGCCCGGCTCGCGGTTGACCGGCAGCGCGCAGGCGACCGACACGAACGGGAGACCGAGCGCTTCCGCCACCATGCCGCCGGCCGCTTCCATCTGGTCGGCCAGGATCGCATCGATGCCGAGTTCTTCGATGGCGGCGGGCAGGGTCTCGCACAGCATCGTGGTCGAGTGCGCCATGTCGTCGATCACGCGGCGCAGGCCCAGCGGGCTGCCGGGATTGGCGGCCAGGCGCAGCGATGCCGCCAGCGTGCCGGCCGGGTGCGAATCGAGGCCGACCGCGTGGAACGCCAGGCGCGGGTCGCGCACGTAGGCGGCGGCGTCGGGACGATGGAGGAAGGTGACGCGGTGGCCACGCTCGGCCAGGGCGCCGGCGAGCGCGCCCAGCGTCGTGAAATGGCTCAGGAACGCAGGGCCGACCACACCGAAGTGTGCCATACGGTGTCCTCGTGGCTCAGTTGGGCGCGTAGGACGGCGCCGCCGCCGAGAAAGCCGGTGCGGCGGTGCCGCCGAACAGGCCTTCCACGAAACGGCGCGTGCGCTGGCGGCTGCCGAGGGCGGCGCCCAGGCAGCGCTCGGCATCGGCCAGGTGGCCGGCCAGCTGGCGCCGCGCCTCGTCGAGGCCGACGGTATTGATCAGCGTGGGCTTGCCGGCGTCCTTGCCGGTGTCCTTGCCGGTGACGGCGCTGTCGTTGCCGGGCACGTCCTGGAAGTCGTCGCGCAGCTGGAAGGCGTGGCCGGCGGCCAGCGCAAAGGCGCGCAGCGAAGCCGCCACCTTGTCGTCGGCCTGGGCGATGATGGCGGCCATGTCGACCGCGACGCCCAGCAGCACGCCGGTTTTCAGTTCATTGGTGGTGGCGATGTCGTCGACCGTGGCGCGCTTGCCGTGCAGGTCGAGGAACTGGCCCTTGACCAGGCCTTGCGCGCCGATGGTCTCGGACAGCTTGCCGACCAGGCGCGCGCGCACCGCAGGCGGGATGTCCGGCGCCGCCGCCAGGATGCCGAAGGCGCGGCTGAGCAGGGCGATGGCGGCCAGGATGGCGACGTCCTCCCCGAACTGCACGTGCACCGTCGGCTGGCCGCGGCGCAGCTGGGCGTTGTCCATGCAGGGCATGTCGTCCAGGATCAGCGAGGACGCGTGCACCAGCTCGACCGCGCAGGCGACGTCGACCAGCGCCGGCGAGACGCAGCCGAGGTCGCGCGCGACTAGCATGGTCAGCAACGGGCGCATGCGCTTGCCGCTGCTGAGGGCGCCGGCGCGCATCGCCGCGCTCAGCTTGTCGTCGCGCGCAGCGCCCTCGAGAAGCCAATAGGCGATGCGCTCCTCGACGGCCTCGCGCATGGCGCGCAGCTCGGCCGCGGGATCGATCCGTGCTTCCATGGCAAAACCATCGAAGGCCTCGAATGTTTTGATGCCATCGAATCCATCGTACCGCCGTGTCTGTGTGCCCATTGCATCCCCGCCGCGCTGAATAAATGAATTGACGAATTTAGGCAATGATACCGGAAACAATCTTTCTCATTCATTAACTCTCTCTCCAACCGTGCGGAGCCTGCCTGGAGCGAAAAAAAAGGCCGGCGAATGCCGGCCTCAGTATTGACAGCTCAGTTGCTTACAAGTTCGGCGCCAGGTGGCGCTCCAGCTCATCCTTCGGCATGCCGCGGCGCTGCGCCATGTCGTCGAGCTGGTCCTGGCCGATCTTGCCGACCACGAAATACTTCGATTCGGGGTGCGAGAAGTAGAAGCCGGACACCGCCGCGCCCGGGGTCATGGCGAAGGACTCGGTCAGGCCCATGCCGATTTCCTCGGCCTGCAGGGTCTTGAACAACGCGGCCTTGACCGTGTGCTCGGGGCAGGCCGGGTAGCCCGGCGCCGGGCGGATGCCGACGTATTCTTCCTTGATCAGCGCCTCGCTCGATAAATCTTCGCCGGCGGCATAGCCCCACAGGTCGGTGCGCACGCGCTCGTGCATGTACTCGGCAAAGGCTTCGGCCAGGCGGTCGGCCAGGGCCTTGACCATGATCGACGAGTAATCGTCGCCGGCGGCTTCGAAGCGCTTTTCGATCTTCTCGGCACCCAGGCCGCCGGTCACGGCGAACATGCCGATGTAGTCGGCGATGCCGGACGCTTTCGGCGCGATGAAGTCGGACAGGCACTGGTTCGGACGCTGCACGCCATCGACCACCGGCTTCACGCCCTGCTGGCGCAGGCCGTACCAGGTAAAGGCAACTTCGTCGCGGTTTTCATTGGTGTACACCTCGATGTCGTCGTCGTTGACCGTGTTGGCCGGCAGTAAACCGACCACGCCATTGGCGGTCAGCCAGCGCCCTTCGATGATCTTCTTCAGCATCGCCTGGCCTTCCTCGAACACCTTGGTAGCCGCTTCGCCGACGATCTCGTCGGTCAGGATGGCCGGGTAGGGGCCGGCCAGGTCCCAGGTCTGGAAGAACGGACCCCAGTCGATGTAGCGCGCCAGCAGCGCCAGGTCGACGTTCTTGAACAGGCGCCGTCCGATGAACTTCGGTTTCACCGGCGCGTACTCGAGTTTCGCCTTGTTGGCGCGCGCCTGCGCCAGCGACACCATCGGCAGCGCCTTCTTGTTGGCATGCTGTTCGCGGATGCGGTCGTAGTCCTGCGCGATCTCGGCGACATAGGCGTCGCGGGTGTCGGCGGTGACCAGCGACTGGCCGACCGACACCGAACGCGAGGCATCCGGCACGTACACCACCGGGCCATCGTAGTGCGGGGCGATTTTCACGGCGGTGTGGGCGCGGCTGGTGGTGGCGCCGCCGATCAGCAGCGGCGTCTGGCGCTCGCGGAACCACGGGTCGCGCTGCATCTCGCGCGCCACATACGCCATTTCTTCCAGCGACGGCGTGATCAGGCCGGACAAGCCGATGATGTCGGCATTCTCTTCCTTGGCCTTGGCCAGGATCTCGGCGGCCGGCACCATCACGCCCATGTTGACGATCTCGAAGTTATTGCACTGCAAGACCACCGACACGATGTTCTTGCCGATGTCGTGCACGTCGCCCTTGACGGTCGCGATTACCATCTTGCCCTTCGGCTTGGCGACCACGCCGGTGCGGCGTTCTTCTTCGGCTTTCTCTTCTTCGATGTACGGCACCAGGTGGGCCACGGCCTGCTTCATGACGCGCGCCGATTTCACCACCTGCGGCAGGAACATCTTGCCCTGGCCGAACAAATCGCCCACCACGTTCATGCCGTCCATCAGGGGGCCTTCGATCACGTGGATCGGACGGCCGCCTTCGCTGTCCACCTGCTGGCGCGCTTCCTCGGTGTCTTCGACGATCCACTGGGTGATGCCGTGCACCAGCGCGTGCGCCAGGCGTTTACCGACCGGGGCATTGCGCCATTCGAGGTTCTGTTCCTGTTTGGCGCCGCCGGCCTTCAGCGTGCCGGCGAATTCGATCATGCGCTCGGTGGCGTCCGGTCGGCGGTTCAGCACCACGTCCTCGACGCGCTCGCGCAGCTCGGCCGGCAGGTCGTCGTAGACACCGACCATGCCGGCATTCACGATACCCATGGTCATGCCGGCCTTGATCGCGTGGTACAGGAACACGGTGTGGATCGCTTCGCGTGCCGGGTCGTTGCCGCGGAACGAGAACGAGACGTTGGAGACGCCGCCCGACACCTTGGCATGCGGCAGGTTCTCGCGGATCCAGCGGGTGGCGTTGATGAAGTCGACCGCGTAGTTGTCGTGCTCTTCGATGCCGGTGGCGATCGCGAAGATGTTCGGGTCGAAGATGATGTCTTCCGGCGGGAAGCCGACCTTCTCGACCAGGGTGTCGTAGGCGCGCTTGCAGATCTCGGTCTTGCGCTCGAAGGTGTCGGCCTGGCCCTTCTCGTCGAAGGCCATCACGATCACGGCGGCGCCATAGCGGCGGCACAGCGCGGCCTGGCGCAGGAATTCGGCTTCGCCTTCCTTCATCGAGATCGAGTTGACGATGGCTTTACCCTGCACGCATTTCAGGCCGGCCTCGATCACGCTCCATTTCGAGGAGTCGATCATGATCGGCACGCGCGAGATGTCCGGTTCGGACGCGATCAGGTTCAGGAAGCGCGTCATCGCCGCCTGCGAATCCAGCATCGCCTCGTCCATGTTGATGTCGATGACCTGGGCGCCGTTCTCGACCTGCTGGCGCGCGACCGACAGCGCCTCGTCGAACTGCTCGTTCAGGATCATGCGCGCGAAGGCCTTGGAGCCCGTCACGTTGGTACGTTCGCCGACGTTGACGAACAGCGAGCTGTCGTCGATGGTGAAGGGTTCCAGCCCCGACAGGCGCAGCGCGGTCGGCACTTCCGGCACGGCGCGCGGCGTCGCTTTCGACATCGTCTCGGCGATCGCCTGGATGTGCTCGGGCGTGGTGCCGCAGCAGCCGCCGGCGACGTTGATGAAGCCCGACTCGGCGAACTCCTTCAGCAGGCTCGAGGTATCGGCCGGCAGCTCGTCGAAGCCGGTATCGCTCATCGGGTTGGGCAGGCCGGCGTTCGGGTAGATGCAGACGTAGGTGTCGGCGATCCTGGAGAGTTCCTGCGCATACGGACGCATCAGGGCGGCACCGAGCGCGCAGTTCAGGCCGACAGTCAGCGGCTTCGCATGGCGCACCGAATTCCAGAAGGCCGGCACGGTCTGGCCCGACAGGATGCGGCCGGACGCGTCGGTGACGGTGCCGGAGATCATCAGCGGCAGGCGGGCCGTAGCAGGGTGCTCGTCGAAGTACTGGTCGATCGCGAACAGGGCGGCCTTGCAGTTGAGCGTGTCGAAGATGGTCTCGACCAGCAGCAGGTCGACGCCGCCGTCGATCAGGCCGCGCAGCTGCTCGTAATACGAGGTTACCAATTGATCGAACGTGACGTTGCGAGCCGCCGGGTCGTTAACGTCCGGCGAGATCGAGGCGGTCTTCGGGGTCGGGCCGAGGGCGCCGGCGGCAAAGCGCGGCTTGTCGGCAGTCGAGTATTTGATGCAGGCGGCGCGCGCCAGCTTGGCGGCTTCGACGTTCATTTCGTAGGCCAGGGACGCCATGTGGTAGTCGTCCTGGGCGATGCCGGTGGCACCGAAGGTGTTGGTCTCGATGATGTCGGCGCCGGCGGCAAGGTAGCGCTCGTGGATTTCCTGGATGATGCGGGGCTGAGTCAGATTCAGCAGTTCGTTGTTGCCTTTTACAAACAGCTCGCGCGCACCGCTGTTGGCGGGTGCCGAGAAATCCGCGAAGCGTTCGCCACGGTAGGCGGCTTCGTCAAGCTTGTACTGCTGGATGATCGTACCCATTGCGCCATCGAGGATCATGATGCGGTGCGCCAGAATGGCGCGCAGCTGGGCGTCGACGGGAGAGAATGCGGGGAGGGCAGTGGTCATCGGTATGCTTTCCTGCGGCAGCCTCGACGGCTGGGGCGCAGTGTCTATATATTAGGCGGTCTACGATTATACCGTTCCTGGCCGAGTTTGTTCCCGGCGCCGGCGGCCGATGCAATACGCATCAAGCCTCTATCGTGTAAAGCCATGTAAAGACATTTGTAACGTATTATTTCGTAGTTACGTTTGTTACAGTGAGATACAAATTGCGGCAAAACAGCAATTTCCCGGATACATACAGCGACCACAATAAGCACCATGGAACCGCCACTGCGTGCGGTCCCTAGTCCAATTAACGGAATGGGCGGACCCGTCGCTCCGCCGCCTCAATGGGAAGATTGCCATGAACAAAGAATATGTGCCCGAGTGGGACCACGCTGCTGCACGCACTGAAGACACCGCACCGGCCAAGCAGCACGCTGCCGCAGGCGTGAAGCAGATCGTCACGATCCGCCTGGATGTGGACATGCTGGAATGGTTCAAGTCGGCAGGTCCGGGTTACCAGACCCGCATTAACCAGGTGCTGCGCGAGTACATGGAAGCCAATCGCGTGCGTGCGCACGGCGAATAAGCTATAGCAGGAAAAATACAGCAGGAAAAAATCGGGCGGTGGGATTGATGTCATAGCATCAATGCCACCGCCCGTTGTCGTTCTAGACGTTGCGTTCTGTTCGAATGCTGCGTTCTATTCGAACACCAGTCCCTCGAACGAAAAGCCCTTCAGGAATTCCGCTGCCGCCAGGCGCTTGCCGCCGGGCTTCTGCAGTTCGGTCAGTCGCAAGGCGCCCTCACCGCAAGCCACCACGATGCCTTGGGCATCCGCCGCCAGCACCTGGCCCGGCGTACCCTGGCCGTCCGCCGGCTCGGCGTTCCAGATCTTGACCGTCACGCCGCCCGCCTGCCCGTGCGCGCCGGGGAAGGGGTTGAAGGCACGCACCTTGCGCGCCAGCTGCACGGCCGGCAGGCTGAAGTCCAGCTTGGCTTCTTCCTTGCTGATCTTCGCGGCGTAGGTCACGCCTTGCTCCGGCTGCGGCACCGCGTCCAGCGGCCCGGCCGCCATCCGGCGCAAGGCGTCGACGATCATGCGTCCGCCCAGCGCGGCCAGCTTGTCGTGCAGGCTACCGGTGGTGTCGCGGTCCTCGATGGCGATGCGTTGCATCGACAGCATCGGGCCGGTGTCCAGGCCTTCTTCCATCTCCATGATGGTCACGCCGGTTTCCGGATCGCCGCTTTCGATGGCGCGGTGTATCGGCGCGGCGCCGCGCCAGCGCGGCAGCAGCGAGCCGTGGATATTGATGCAAGGCTTGATGTCGAGGGTGGCGCGCGGCAGGATCAAGCCATAAGCGGCCACCACCATCACGTCATAGTCCGTCGCCAGCAGGCGCGCATGCGCAGCGCGCGCTTCCTCGGCGCGCTGCGGATCCTTGGCATCCATGCGCAGCGACAGCGGCTGCAGCACTTCAATGTCATGGGCCAGCGCCACCTGCTTGACGGCGGACGCCTGCAGCTGCATGCCGCGCCCGGCCGGACGGTCGGGCTGGGTCAGCACCAGCGGGACGACGAACCCGGCCGCCAGCAGCTCGCGCAGGGCGACCGCCGCAAATTCCGGGGTGCCGGCAAAGACGACTTTCAGGCCGGCCATCACGCGCGGCGGCCGCTGCGCTCTTCCTTGAGCAGCTTGGTCTTGATGCGGTTGCGCTTCAGCGGCGACAGGTATTCCACGAACACCTTGCCCATCAAGTGGTCCATCTCGTGCTGGATGCAGACCGCCAGCAGGCCGTCGGCTTCGATCTCGAACGGCTTGTTGTGCTGGTCGACCGCACGCACTTTCACGCGCGCCGGACGCTCGACGCCGTCGTACACACCCGGCACCGACAGGCAGCCTTCGTCGTAGACCTGCTTTTCTTCGCTGGCCCAGACGATTTCCGGATTCACGAAGACCATCAAGTCATCCTTGGTCTCGGTGATGTCGATGGTGATCAGGCGCTCGTGCACGTCGATCTGGCTGGCGGCCAGACCCACGCCGGGGGCGTCGTACATGGTTTCGGCCATGTCCGCGACCAGCTTGTCGAGGCGCTCGCCGAATTCGGTGACCGGCTTGGCCACTTTGTGCAGACGTGGGTCGGGATAGCGTAGGATATTCAGTAAGGCCATGGCTTTTTTCTATTCGTTTAAAACATACAGGCGGCACCCCGTTCCCGGGCTGGAACGCGGTTTGTCTTGCTAGTTCAAGGATTTCTCGGCAGAATTTGATTCAGTGCGGCAACCTTTGCCGTGTCTTGCGCTGTGGCAGCCATTCCGTCAATGCCGCACTTTTCGGACTCTCTGATGAAAAATTTTAGCACAGGCGCTGCCTCCTCGCTCCTGGTCCGCAGCGCCGCTGTTGCCGCGCTCGTCTGCGCGACGATCGCGCCGGCCCAGGCCGCCACCAATTGCACCTTCCGTCCGAACGCGCCCGACCAGCACCGCGTGGTCAAGGGCGATACCCTGTGGGACATTTCCGGCACCTTCCTCGAGCATCCATGGTGCTGGCCGCAAGTGTGGGGCATGAACCGCGAAGAGATCCGCAACCCGCACTGGATCTATCCGGGCCAGATCATTTATTTCGACCGCGCCCACGGCCGTCTGACGCTGACCCGGCCCGGCCAGCCGGACCCGAATGCCGGCCAGCCGCCGCTGACGCGCCTGTCGCCGCAGCTGCGCACCGAGAACATGGGCTCGGACGGTGCGGTGCCGGCGATTCCGGCGGCCGCGATCGAACCCTTCCTGACCCAGCCGCTCGTGGTCGAGGCCAATGCCCTGGACGCCACCCCGCGCATCGCCGCCACCCAGGAAGAGCGGGTCTGGCTGAGCGAAGGCAACCGCGCTTACGTGCGTGGCGACCTGCATGGTGCCACCAGCTTCCAGGTGTTCCGTCCAGGCAAGCCGATGATCGACCCCGACACCGGCAAGGTCGCCGCCTGGGAGGCCGCTTTCGTCGGCACCGTACGCGTGGTGAGTGTGGCCAAGCCGGGCGTCGACGTGCATACCGTTGAAGTCACCCGTTCGCTGCAGGAAATGGGCATCGGCGACCGCCTGCTGCCGATGCCGCCGGCCCCGGTGCGCAACTATGTGCCGCATGCGCCGGCGCAGCTGGTGGCGGGCCGCGTGATGGCGGTGCCGGACGACATGATCAACGCCACCCAGAATCAGGTCGTGGCTGTCAATCGGGGTTCGCTTGACGGACTCGATGTCGGCGCCGTGCTGCAGCTCTATCATCTGGGCCAGACCGTAACGGACCCGGGCAGCAAAGGCTTCCTCGGCTTCGGCAAGGACAAGTTGCGGCTCCCGGACGAACAAATTGGCGAACTGTTCATCTTCCGGGTCTTCGGGCACGTGTCGTACGGCCTGATCATGCAAGTGACGGGACCGGTGCGAATCGGCGACGTGGCGAAATCACCGGAGTAACCCTACCGTGCAGGACACGGACTCCTTCACCGATGTGTCCGTGTCGATGTCGCCAGCCCAGCTGGCGGCCTGGATGCGGCTGGAACGCACCCACGGCGTCGGCCCGCGCACCGCGCCGGCCTTGCTGGCCGCATTCGGCAGCCCCGAGGCCATCTTCGCCGCCGATCACGATCTGCTGGCCGCGTACCTGAGCCCGGCGCAGGCACGCGCCATCCGGCAACCCGCTTCCGCCGACACCGTGCGCCTGGTCGACGCCACGCTGCGCTGGATGGAGCACCCCGGCCACACGGTGCTGGCGCTGGGCCAGCCCGGCTATCCGGATTTGCTGGCGGCCATCCCCGATCCACCGCTGCTGCTCTATATAAAAGGATGTCCTGATTTGCTGGCCGGCCCGGCGCTGGCCATCGTCGGCAGCCGCAACGCCAGCACCCAGGGCAAGGCGAATGCGCTGGCCTTTGCCGAGGCCTTGTCCTGGGCCGGCCTGGCCATCGTGTCCGGCCTGGCGCTGGGCGTCGACGCGGCCGCGCACGAAGGCGCGCTCAAGGAGGCGGGGAGCACGGTCGCCGTGATCGGCACCGGCCCCGACCTGGTCTACCCGGCACGCAACCGCGCGCTGTTCGAGCGCATCGCCGCCGATGGCTGCATCGTCAGCGAATACCCGGTCGGTACGCCACCGTTGCCAGGCAATTTCCCAAAACGTAACCGGATCATCAGCGGGCTGGCGGCCGGCGTGCTGGTGGTCGAAGCCGCGGCCCAGTCCGGCTCCTTGATCACGGCGCGCCAGGCAGCCGAGCAGGGCCGGGACGTGTTCGCGATTCCGGGTTCGATCCATGCGGCGCTGTCCAAGGGCTGCCACCTGCTGATCCGCGAAGGCGCCAAGCTGGTCGATAGCGCCGGCGACGTGCTAGAGGCGATGGCCTGGTCGCCGCTGGCCGGGCGGCGACCCTCGCCGCGGCTGCCGGCGGCGGAACCAGAAGCAGCGTCGTCCGCAGAAGACGACAGCCTGCTGGCCGCCCTCGGCCACGACCCGGTCGAAGCCGACACCCTGCTGGCGCTGGTCGGCGGCACCCCGGGCGAACTCAGTACGCGGCTGCTGTTGCTGGAACTCGCCGGCACGGTCGAGCGGTTGCCGGGCGGGCAGTTTCAAAGAGTCGTGCGCACTGAATAAAATGGCAAAATGAAGAATATGCGGCAGGAATAGTAAAAGGGAATTCCACCACAAAATGACGACACTACATAGCGAAGTGAATAAGGCCGATAAACAACGTTGATGTTTTCCACCTGGCAACTGTCTTCGTGCCACACTTGTGCCGCGCCGAGCTTAACTGCTACAGTAGCGTCACTATGTTCGACATCCTAGTCTACCTCTACGAGACGTATTATCGTCCCGATGCCTGCCCCGAGCCGGCAGCCCTGGCGCGCAAACTGTCTGCCGTCGGTTTCGACGATGTCGAGATCACCGAGGCGCTCGACTGGTTGAACGGACTGACCGAAATGGCCAGCGCCGTCGATCCTTTCCTCGAATCGAGCGGTACCCGTTTTTATATTGCACAGGAAGTCGATACCCTCGGCAGCGCCGCTGTCGGCTTCATCCAGTTCCTGGAACTGGCCGGCCTGCTCAGTGCCATGCAGCGCGAGATCGTCATCGAGCGCGCGCTGGCGCTGGACGAATCGCCGGTCACCCTCGGCAAGCTGAAGATCATCGTCCTGATGCTCCTGTGGAGCCAGGGCAAGGAGCCGGACGCACTGATGTTCGACGACCTGTTCGGCTCCGACGACGAAGACGCCGAGCCGCGTTTGTTGCACTGAATACCCATGCTGTGGATGGACAAAACGGGGCTGCGGCCCCGTTTTTTCTTGCATTGAAGCAAGGTGAAGCGTATTTTGCCAAAAAGTAAGACAGGCACAGTCTACTTGCGGATAGCGCGTCAACGCGCTTATCATTTGCCGCTATCTGCCAATTGTTACTAATAAGATATCAACGGGACAAGATTCCCGTCAGGCCGCATCCAGCGACTGCTGTATGATGCGCGAGCCGCCGCCACCGAACACGTACGAGACAACCCTATGACTAAAGCCCTCATCATTGCCGAAAAGCCTTCCGTGGCGAACGATATCGCCAAGGCGCTCGGCGGCTTTACCAAGCACGATGAGTATTTCGAATCCGACGATTACGTGCTGTCGTCGGCCGTCGGCCACCTGCTGGAAATCGCGGTGCCGGAAGAGTATGACGTCAAGCGCGGCAAGTGGAGCTTCACCCACCTGCCGATGATCCCGCCGTATTTCGCGCTGAACCCGATTGCCAAGACCGAATCGCGCCTCAAGGTGTTGAACAAGCTGATCAAGCGCAAGGACGTCACCACCCTGATCAACGCATGCGACGCGGGCCGCGAAGGTGAACTGATCTTCCGCCTGATCGCCCAGAACGCCAAGGCCAAGCAATCGGTCAAGCGCCTGTGGCTGCAGTCGATGACCCCGGCCGCGATCCGCGACGGTTTCGCCCACCTGCGCAGCGACCAGGAAATGCTGCCGCTGGCCGATGCCGCGCGCTGCCGTTCCGAAGCGGACTGGCTGATCGGCATCAACGGCACCCGCGCCATGACTGCCTTTAACTCGAAAGAGGGCGGCTTCTTCCTGACCACCGTCGGCAGGGTGCAGACGCCAACTTTGTCGATCGTGGTCGAGCGCGAAGAAAAGATCCGCCGCTTCGTGCCGCGCGACTACTGGGAAGTGCGCGCCGAGTTCGGCGCCGCTGCCGGCATGTACGAAGGGCGCTGGCTGGACACCAAGTTCAAGAAGGACGAGAACGATCCGGAGCGCCGTCCAGAGCGCCTGTGGAGCAAGGCGGAAGCCGATGCCATCGTCGCCGCCTGCCAGGGCAAGCCGGGTACCGTCACCGAAGAATCGAAGCCGACCACCTCGATGGCGCCGGCCCTGTTCGACCTGACCTCGCTGCAGCGCGAAGCCAACGGCCGCTTCGGCTTCTCGGCCAAGAACACGCTGGGCCTGGCCCAGGCCTTGTACGAAAAGCACAAGGTGCTGACCTACCCGCGTACCGATGCGCGCGCGCTGCCGGAGGACTACATCGGCACCGTCAAGACCACGCTCGAGGTGCTGAAAGGCAATGCGAACTACCACCAGTTCGCCAAGCAGATCCTCGATAAGGGCTGGGTCAAGCCGAACAAGCGTATCTTCGACAACAGCAAGATCTCGGACCACTTCGCGATCATCCCGACCGGCGTGGTGCCGAAGAACCTGTCCGAGCCGGAACAGAAGCTGTACGACCTGGTCACGCGCCGTTTCATGGCCGTGTTCTTCCCGGCCGCCGAGTTCCTGGTCACGACCCGCTTCACCGAAGTCGCCGGCCACCAGTTCAAGACCGAGGGCAAGGTGATGACCAACCCCGGCTGGCTGGCGGTGTACGGCAAGGACACCACCGGCGACGACAAGGACGGGGCCAGCCTGGTCGCGGTCGCCAAGGGCGAACAGGTCAGCACGGACAAGGTCACGCCGAACGCGCTGGTGACGAAACCGCCGGCACGCTACAACGAAGCGACGCTGCTGTCGGCAATGGAAGGCGCGGGCAAGCTGGTCGACTCCGACGAGCTGCGCGATGCCATGGCCGGCAAGGGCCTGGGTACGCCGGCCACGCGCGCGGCCATCATCGAAGGCCTGCTGACCGAGAAATACCTGATCCGCGAAGGCCGCGAGATGATCCCGACCGCCAAGGCATTCCAGCTGATGACGCTGCTGCGCGGCCTGGGCGTGAACGAGCTGACCGCACCGGAACTGACCGGCGATTGGGAATACAAGCTGTCGCAGATGGAAAAGGGCAAGATTTCGCGTGAGGAATTCATGCGCGAGATCGCCGAGATGACGGAAATTATCGTCAAGCGTGCCAAGGAGTACAGTAACGACACCATCCCGGGCGAGTACACGACCCTCAAGACGCCGTGCCCGAACTGCGCCGGCGTGGTCAAGGAAAACTACCGCCGCTTCGCCTGCACCCAGTGCGATTTCTCGATGACCAAGGTGCCCGGCGGGCGCCAGTTCGAGATCGAGGAAGTCGAGGAACTCCTGCAGAACCGCACCATCGGTCCGCTGCAGGGCTTCCGCTCGAAGATGGGCCGTCCGTTCGCCGCCATCCTGCGCATCGTGCGCGACGAAGAAATCCGCAACTTCAAGCTGGAATTCGACTTCGGCCAGGACCAGGACGAGGGCGAAGAGGGCGAAGGCGTCGACTTCACCGGCCAGACCGCGCTCGGTCCGTGCCCGAAATGCAACGGCGGCGTCTACGAGATGGGCCTGGCCTATGTGTGCGAACACCAGGTCGCCAAGCCGAAGACCTGCGATTTCCGCAGCGGCCGCATCATCCTGCAGCAGGAAATCCTGCCCGACCAGATGGCCAAGCTGCTGAACGAGGGCAAGACCGACCTGCTGCCGGGCTTCGTTTCGCAGCGTACGCGCCGTCCGTTCAAGGCTTACCTGGTGCGCGGCAAGGACGGCAAGATCAGCTTCGAGTTCGAGGAGCGCAAGGCCAAGCCGGGCGCGAAGGGTAAGGCCGACGCCGGCGAGGGCGAAGAGGGCGGCGGCGTTGCAGTGGCGGCGAAGACGACGGCACGCAAGCCTGCCGCCAAGCCGATCGCCACCAAGGCGACGACCAAGACGGCCGCGGCCAAGACCGTAGCGGCGAAGAAGGCGCCGGCCAGGAAAGCAGCGGCGACGAAAAAAGTCACTGCTTAATTCGAGCCCGCTCCCCTTGAGCGTCGCCCCTGCGAAGGCAGGGGCCCAAGTTGCACGCGTTTCGACTGCGCATCAAACTTAGGCCCCTGCCTTCGCAGGGGCGACGGTTTTCAAGCCAACAAGTTTATTTTCGCTAATCAGCCTTCGACCTGTGACAATAAAAAAACCGCGACCCATCCGGCGTCGCGGTTTTTTTACGCCCGGCGCCACGAAGGGCGCGGCACGCATCCTGCCGGTGTCAGTCTTCCTGCAATGCGCGCAGAGCCGCCTCGCCATTGTGGATGGCTTTCACACGGCGCACGATCTCGGCGCGCCAGGCTTCGTCGGCATCCTGCTCGGGCTCGTCGCTATCCGTCAACAGCAAGCGCAACAGGTCGTGCTTGTCCGCGGCGGACAGTTGCTGGATCTGGACAGCCAGTTCGGCAACGGTAGACATTCGTAATGCTCCTGACACAAATATGGTTGAATAATATCTGGAACTCTAGAGCATGTCGACAGGTAACATGTTGTCTGTGGGCTTTCTATCAATCAATTTATTGTCGGGGTCAATGCCGGCCCGCGCCGGCCTTCCTGTCACGGTCAAAGTTATGGTTTGCGACGTCGCCGTCACCCGGCGCCGTTCGCGCGCCAGCGGGTTGCCGTCACCGTCGTCGACGCCGAATTCGATGTAATCGGCCAGCGCGGCCGGCTTTTCCTCGCCCAGTTCGCCGGCGCGCACCTTGCCCGCAGTGGCGTGGATCGTGACCGCATAGCGGCCGTCCGGCAGGCGCCGCGCCGTGGCGCTGTCGGCGCGATTCTCATACAGGACGATCGATTCGAACAGGTCGTCGATCAGGTAAGCCTTGTCGGGCGGGGTGACGGCGCGCAGGCGCTCGACCAGCGTCGACACCGTCGGGTAGGGCGCCGCCCGGAAGGCGAAATCCGCCACCAGCCCGTGCAGCACGCCATTGACCATGTCCTCGCCGAGCAGGTCCTGCAGCAGGTACATCGCCAGGCTGCCCTTGCGGTAGTGGATGTAACCCTGGTTTTCGTTCTGCGCCAGCGGCAGTTCCTTCTTGTTCTCGGTGGCGCGTCCCATCAGGTATTCGTCCAGGTCGTAGCGCAAGAAGCGCCGCATCCTGCCGGCGCCGACCGTGTTCTTCATCGTCATCAGCGCGGTGTACTCGGCCAGGCTTTCCGACAGCACGGTGGAGCCGCGCGCGTCGGCGCCGACGATCTGGTGGCCCCACCACTGGTGCCCGACCTCGTGCGCGCTGACGTAATACGGATAGTCGATGTCCTTGCGCGAATCCGGGTCGACCTTCGCGATGAAGCCGGCGCTTTCCGAGAATGGGATGGTGCCCGGCGCGGCCTGGGCGAAGGAAGCGTAGCGCGGGAATTCGGCGATGCGCAGCTCGCGCTGCTGGTAGGGGCTGAAATGCCTGGCGCCATAGGCCAGCGCCGCCTTGGCGCCGCGGATCATGCGGTCGACGTTGAAGTCATGGCCCGGATGGTAATAGACGTCGATGGTCGTGTCCTGCCAGCGGTCGTGGCGCACTTCGTAGCGCGCCGACTGGAAGGTGTAGACGTTCAGGATCGGCTTGTCCATGCGGAAATGGAAGTAGCGGCGGCCCTTGGCCATCCACTCCTGCTCGAGCGTTCCCGGTGCCACCACGGTCTGGTCCGGGCTGGTGCTGACCACGGCGTCGAAGCCGATCCAGTCGGCGTCGTTGCCGAGGTAGTTGTTGACGCGCGCGGCGCCGTCTTCGCGCGCCGCCATGCGCGCGCGCGGACCCAGGCCGTGGCGGCGGCGGTCGCGGTCGTCCTGCAACTCCATGAAGGGTTGGTAGCCGATGTGGGGCAGGATGGCGTTCGAAAAATAGGTGCCGTTGCCGACCACCGCGGTGTCGCGGCCCAGGCCGAGGATGCCGCCGGGGGCGTCTTCCATCTCGAAATCGAATCCCATGCGCGCGCCCGGCGGCAGCGGCGCGTCCAGCACGTAGCGCCAGACGCCGTGCTCCGGATCGGCGGCTACCAGCCGTGCCGGCTGCGACAGGCGTGGCTGCAGCTTCGGGCCCGGCTGCATCGTCACGACGATGTCGCGGATCGGCTGGCCGCTGCGGTTGTCCAGCTGGTAGAAGCCATGGATTTTCAGAGTGCGGGTCTCGGGCACGATGTCGACCTGCAGCTGCACCGCGGCGATGCGCGGCTGCGCCAGCGCGGCCAGGCTCTTCTTGTAGCGCTGCTCGTACTCGGCGCGCAGCGCATCCTGGCGCCAGGCGGTCTTGTAGGCGCCCAGGTGTTCGAGGTTGTACCACAGCAGGGCGCCGCTGCCGCCGAACAGCAGGGCGCCGATGCCGAACGCCGCCAGCACCGGCAGCCGCAGGCGGCGCCGCGCCAGGTGCAGGCGCTCCTTGACACTGTCGCTGACGCCGCGCGGCCACAGCACCAGTGCCAGTGTCGCCAGCATCAGCGCCGCGCCGCCCCAGTAGGCCAGCAGTGCGCGCCGCAGTGGCAGCGCGTTGCCGAAGCCGTTCATCGCCGAATAGGTGATGTCCGGCAGGTTTGCGTACAGCAGCATCGGATGCCCGAATCCGAAGCCGGACAGGGTGAGGGTGGCGACGTAGTACAGCACCAGCGCGAAATACGCCATGTAGCGCTGGTTGATGATGGCCTGCAGCGCGATCGCCAGCACCGCCAGCAGCGCGTATTGCGGCAGCAGGATGCCGAACAGGGTGTGCAGGTACAGGCCGGGTTCCAGCGCCAGGTAGCCGTGGGCCAGCTGGATCGCCATCCCGCACAGCATCGCCACCCCCAGCAGCAGCGCCTGCAGGCCCACCAGGGCGATGGTCTTGGCCGCCAGCGGCAGCCAGCTCGGCACCGGCAGCGCATCGATCATCTGGCCCATGCGCGCCTCGCGTTCGCGCCATACCATCTCGCCCGCATACAGGGCGGTGACCACCAGCACGAACAGCGCGAACACGTCGCGGATCAGCTCCAGCAGCATGTAGGTGACCGGATAGGTCCTGGTGCCGTAGATGGCGCCCAGGCCGAAGGAACTCGCCACCAGCACCAGTACGCCGGCCAGCGCGATCACGGCGAAGTACACGTTCTTGACCGCTTCGCGAAAATTCAGCCAGCTGCTCCTGGCCAGCAGCAGGCCCAGGCTGCGCGCGGCGAAGTCGGGACGCAGGCGGATGTCGGCGATGGCGTGAGCCGGTGCGGCACGATCGCCTTCGGGGCGCGGCTGGCGCCGTCCGGACGGCGTGGAAACGAAGGAGAAGCGCCAGTAGCCCAGCACCAGCACCGCCAGCGCGAACAGCGACCACACCAGGCGGTTGACCAGGAACACGCCCTCCAGCGGGATCTGGGCGGCGTTGCGCTCGGCCACGCTCCAGTACTCGGTCAGGCGCAGCAGGGCGGTGGTGCCGAACGGGTCGATCAGGGCCGCCAGCGTCTTGTAGTCGAGGTCGCGCGCCAGCGAAGGCGCGACGATGTAGCCGATCATCATGACCACGCTGGCCACGTACACCGGCAGCATGCGCCGCGTCAGCGCCGCCAGCATGAAGAAGATGGCGCCGAAGATGAACAGGTTGGGCAGCAGCGTAAACAGGTAGGGACGCAGGTAGCCCGCGAATGAGAACGGCCCGACCCGGGCCGGATCGATCCCCGGCAGCAGGCTGCCCAGCAGGTGGCCGAGCAGGATCGCCGAGAAGATCACGGCCAGCGTCGCCAGTGCACCGAGGAAGCGTCCGAACACGTAGGCGTGCTTGGGGATCGGCGCGCTGAAGAAGAAGTGGTGCATCTCGTGCTCGAAGTCCTGCTGCACCGAGCGCCCCATCAGGGCCGCCGCCACCACCACGCCAAGGCAGCCGAGGACGGAGGCGCAGATCGCGATCTGGCGCGGGGCGTTGATCAGGACCCGGCCGCCGAACGAGATGCTGGCGTCGCGGAAGGCGCCGCCGGCCGCGCCCATCCACAGCATCGCCAGCGCCAGGAAGACCAGGAAATAGACCCAGGTGGAGAGCAGCTTGAGGCGCTGGCGCGCTTCGAAGGCGGCAATGGCGAACAGGGCACGCATGGGGTCAGCAGTTGCCCGGCAGGGCGTTGTGGCGGCCGGCGATGGTGGCGAAGTACACGTCCTCGAGGGTCGGGTGGATCGGCTCGAAATCGTCGCCCGGGTAGCGCTCGGCATACACGTGGACCAGCGGACGGCCGGTCAGCAGGCGCGTCGAGATCACGGTGTGGCGCTTCTGGAAGTCGGGCAGGTCCTGCTTGGTGACGAAGCGCGCCCAGATCCGGCCTTCGATGCCTTCGATCAGGCGCGCCGGTTCGCCACACAGCAGCACGTGGCCCTTGTTGATGATCGCCATGCTGGCGCACAGGTCGGCCACGTCGGACACGATGTGGGTCGACAGGATCACGGTCTTGTCGTCGCCGATGTCGGACAGCAGGTTGTGGAAGCGCACCCGTTCCTGCGGGTCGAGGCCGGCGGTGGGTTCGTCGACGATGATCAGCTGCGGGTCGCCCAGCAGCGCCTGGGCGATGCCGAAGCGCTGGCGCATGCCGCCCGAAAAGGTGCCGAGCTTCTGGTGGCGCACCTCGAACAGGTTGGTCTGCTGGAGTAGGCCATCGACGACTTCGCGCCGCGGCCCGCGCTGCGACAGGCCTTTCAATTGCGCGAAATGGTCGAGCAATTCATAAGCGCTCACTTTCGGGTAGACCCCGAAATCCTGCGGCAGGTAGCCGAGCAGGCGGCGCACCTCGTCTTTTTCGTCGAGCAGGTCGATGTCTTCGAGGAAGACCGAGCCGCTGTCGCATTCCTGCAGCGTCGCCAGGATCCGCATCAGGGTCGACTTGCCGGCGCCGTTCGGCCCCAGCAGCCCGAACATCCCCGGCGGGATGCTCAGCGACACCCGGTCCAGGGCCACCACGCCATTGGCGTAGGTCTTGGACAGGTTGCGGATGCTTAATTTCATGAACACTCCCGGCACGATCGATTTGAGCATGTGAAAATGTGCGTATTTTCACGATTGTTGCATTGTATTAAAAACGAACGCCGACCGGAGTGCCGTTGCGATACACGGCGTTTTCATTCGCCCAGAGTGCAAAAAATCGGGGTCAGAGCGCAATGGCCCGACGCCCGAGCATACGCTCGACAAAAGCGAATGTCTACTTTGTCAACATTTGCGTGTATATCTCGCCCATGGGCATAATGGGGCCATGGACATCCCCATTCCCGAGGAAAAAATCCTGGCGATCACGCGCCAGGGCCGTACCCGGCTCGAAGCGACCGACTGGTTCCGCGTCGCCGCCGGCTTGCATTACCTGGCCGGGCTGATGACGCGCGAATCGATCGACTTCAAGGCGGTCGACCGCGACTGGAACCGCTTCATCTACCACAGCCTCGGCGGCGGCCACACGATCACCAGCGTGCTGCAGTTCATGAGCGGCGAGAACGTGCTGCCGACGCTGCGCTCGGCGCGCTTCATGGCGCTGTTCGCCGAGACCTGCCCGGAAGTGCCGGTCGATTCGATTCCCTTCCTGCTCGAACTGAACCTGGGCGTGGCCAAGAACATCTCGCAACTCGAGGTGGCGGGGCCGCTGCACGACTGGCTGCAGGCGCACAAGGCCCAGCGTGGCGAGGACGCGCCCGGCGAAGGCATATAATGGCGCTTTCAGGCGTACTCACATTGCAAGCTATGGACAACCTTACACGAGCCATCAACCCCTTCGATAACTTGATCGTCGGCTTCGACAAGGCCCTGCGCGTGGTGGGCGGCGTGGCCAAGGCGGCGCGTGCGAATCCGGGCACGCTGGCCAGCGACTGCGAACTCAACAACCAGGAGGCGCGCCACAGCGCCGGCCTGATGCGCGTCAACCACGTCGGCGAAGTGTGCGCCCAGGCGCTCTACGACGCCCAGGGCAAGCACGCCTCGACCCCGGCGATGCGCGCCCAGATGGCGGAATCGGGCCGCGAGGAAGAAGACCACCTGGCCTGGACCGCCGAGCGCCTGGCGGAGCTGGGCTCGCAGCCGAGCCTCCTGAATCCGCTGTGGTATGCCGGCGCCTACGCCCTCGGTTCGGTGGCGGCGCGCATGGGCGACGCGGTCAGCCTCGGTTTCGTGGTCGAGACCGAGCGCCAGGTCGAGGCGCACCTGAACAGCCACCTCGACGAACTGCCGCCGCAGGATGCCAAGTCGCGCGCCATCGTCACCCAGATGCGCGACGACGAGATCGAGCACGGCGGCAAGGCGCAGGCGATGGGGGCGGCCGAGATGCCGCTGCCGGTGAAAATGGCGATGCGGGCGATGGCCAAGGTCATGACCACCACTGCCTACTATATTTGATGGGTGGGACCGGTAGGGTGGGCACCCCGTGCCCACGCGAACGCTGGCGACGTGCTGGCTTGCGCGTGGGCTCGGGGAGGCCACCCTACGAAATCAGCCTTCGATAATTTCGAACGAGTGCGTGATCTCGGCCGTCTTGGCCAGCATGATCGACGCCGAGCAGTACTTGTCGTGCGACAGGTTCACCGCGCGCTCCACCGCCGCCGGCTTCAGGTTGCGGCCGGTGACCCTGAAGTGGAAGTGCACCTTGGTGAACACTTTCGGGTCGACGTCGGCGCGCTCGGCCTTGAGCGTCACGTCGCAGCCGCGCACGTCTTCGCGGCCGCGCTTCAGGATCAGGACCACGTCGTAGGCGGTGCAGCCGCCGGTGCCGAGCAACACCATTTCCATCGGACGCGGTGCCAGGTTGTGGCCACCGCCTTCGGGTGCGCCGTCCATGCTGACCAGGTGGCCCGAGCCGGTCTCGGCCCGGAAACTCATCCCGGAAGGGCCGTTCCAGCTGACTTTGACTTCCATTGCGTTCTCCGCTTTTTTGTGAGGCTGTATTGTAAGCCGATATGTGTAAGCTGATATCGCAAGGCGTTCAGACGGCCAGCACGTAGCGCTCGCTCTTCATGCGCCAGCTGGCAAAGGCGAACAGCGCCAGCGCCGCGACCGCCGAGCAGGCGAAGGTCAGCACGTAGGGCAGCGGGCCGAGTTCGCCGCCTTTCGAGATCTCGCGCATCAGGGTCTGGTTCGACAGCATCGGCACCGCGTACATCCAGGTCGCCGTCTTCAGGTCCATCATCGACACGACCAGGCCCGGCAGCATCGGCACGAAGGTGAGGATGGACACCGTACTCTGCGCCTCCTTGAACGAGCGCGCGTTCATTGCCACCGCGATCTGGGCCGCCGCGGCGAACAGCGGCAGCGGGACCGAGGCCAGGCACAGCTTGGCCAGGTCGCCCCAGCCCAGGCGCCAGCTCATCCCGATCTCTTCCAGCGGCAGCCAGGACAGGCCGATGTGCGCCACGATCAATTCAAACGTGATGCCGACGATGGCCAGCGAAGCCGCGGCCAGCCACTTGCCGCCCACCAGCTCCCAGGTGCGCACCGGCTGGGCCATCAGCACCTCGAGCGAACGGCGTTCGCGCTCGCCGGCGGTGCTGTCGACCGCGGCCGCCATGCCGCAGAAAAAGGCTGGGAAGAACAGGAAGCCCATCAGGCTGCCGATGAAGCCGGCCGAGCGCGCGGCATTGGTGCCGGTGTCGTAGCGCTGCAGGTCGATCGGCCCCAGCGTGACCGGCGACACGCCGTGGGCCAGCAGGCGCGCGCTGGCGATGTTGGCGTTGTAGGCGCGCAGCACGTCCTCGACGTCGCGCCGGCGCCGGTCCTGCTCGGTCGCCGAATCGAACCACAGCTCGATGCGGGCCGGGCGCATGGCCTGGTAGTTGTCGCTGAATTTGGGCGGCAGGCGCAGCACCGCCACCACTTTTTTCGCGCGCAGCATCTCGCCGATCGCCTCTTCGCCGGCGTCCGGGATATCGCGCACCGTGATGTTCTTCTGGCGCAGCTGCGACATCAGGGTCGGCGCCTGGCCCCCGCCGATCACGGCCAGTTCGATGCCTTCGCGCTCGGCGCGGGTGGCGCGCTCGATGTTCTGGTTCAGGATGTAGCCGAACATGATCGGGTACATCAGTGTGAACATGACGAGCAGGCCGAGCACGCGCTTGTCGCGCAGCGTTTCGCGCACTTCCTTCAGGAAGACGACCAGCAGTTTCGACCTCATGCCACGATCCCCTCATCGGTGCCGACCAGGCTGACGAAGGCGTCTTCCAGGTTGGCGATGCCGGTGCGCTGGCACAGCTGCTCGGGCGAGCCCTGGGCCACGGTATGGCCCTTGGCGATCACGATCACGTCGTCGCACAGGTGGCTGACTTCCTGCATCACGTGGGTCGCCATCACCACGCAGCAGCCCTCCGCGCGCAGGCTCGCCAGCGCATGGCGTACCGCGCGCGTGCTCATCACGTCGAGGCCGCGCGTCGGCTCGTCCAGCAGCAGGTGGCGCGGGCGGTGTAGCAGCGCGCGCGCCAGCGCCACCTTGATGCGCTGGCCCTGGGAAAAGCCCTTGCTGCGGCGTTCCAGGATGTCGTCCATCGCCAGCATTCCGGACACCTCGTCGATGCGCCGCCGCAGGTCGGCCTTCTTCATGCCGTTCAGTTCACCGAAATAGGTCAGGTACTCGCGCGTCGACAGGCGCTCGTACAGGCCGAACTGGTCGGTCAGGAAGCCGATGTTGCTGCGCACCTTGAACGGATCGCGTTCCGGGTCGACGCCGTCGACGGCGATGGTGCCGTGGTCGCGTTTCAGCATGCCGACCAGGGTGCGCAGCAGGGTGGTCTTGCCGGCGCCGTTGGGGCCGAGCAGGGCCGTGATGTGGCCGTCGCGGGCCGTGAAACTGACGCCGCCGAGCGCCTGGACCGGGCCGAATTGTTTGCGGACTTCGTGTGCTTCGATCATGTTCCGGGTCTCGATCAGGGTTGGGGGCCGGCGCTGCCGAGTTGGAAGGTGGGGGCGGGAATCTCGTCCAGGCAGCTGCCGTCGACTTTCCGCTCCGGATGGTCGAGGAAGGCGCGCAGCAGGCGCGGCGCGCAGCCCAGTTGCGACACGCCGTGGCCGACGTTGGGCGCGCTCAGGAGCTGGGCATGGGTCATGGTGCGTGCCGCGCTGGCGGCGCGATGCGGCGCCGTGACCGGGTCGAGTGCGCCGGACAGCAGCAGCACCGGCGCCTCGATCGTGGTCGGCGCCGGCAGGGCCACGGCCGGCACGTTCATGGCGCGGCACAGGCCGGGCAGGCGGCGCGCGAAGTCGCGCGTGAGTGGGGCATCGTCGCTGGCGACCAGTGCCGGCGTGAAGCGCGGCATGTCTTCGGCGCAGATCACCGCCAGGTAGAGCAGGGTGGCGGACGAGCCTTCCGGGGTGGAGTCGGCGCCCAGATTGCGGCGCGCCACGAAGGGCTGCCAGCGGCCCTGGGCCGCGCTGTGCACCAGGAAGGGCAGGCGGCGCGCGTCGGCCGGCGAGTACAGCATGCCGTGCACGGTGCCGAGCAGGCGTGCGCCCGTCATCTTGACGTCGACCTGGCGCGCGGTGCGCGGATCGGGCAGCGAGATCGTCAGGCCCTTGCCGACCTTGGCGACCAGGCCGTCGAACTCGGCGCGCAGGCCGGGATAGGCCTTGCGGCAGGCCGGGTCGGCATCGCACTGGCCGAACAGCTTGTCGAGCGCGGCCTGGCTGTCGCGGCCACCGGCCGGGATCACCTGGTCGGGCGCGGCGACGGCGTCCAGGATCAGGGTCCGCACGTTGCCCGGATAGGCGCGCGCATAGGCCTGGCCCAGGCGCGTGCCGTAGGAGCCGCCCCACAGGTTGATCTTGCCGTAGCCGAGCGCGCGCCGTACCTGTTCGATGTCGCGCGCGGCATTGGCGGTGGTGTAGGCGGCGAACGGCGCCTTGCTGGCCTGGATGCAGCGGACCAGGGCGGCGTCGACCTGGTCGTCGCTCAGGCTGCTGTCCTCGTCCAGGCCGGGCTCGCATTCGAGCTTGCCGGACAGGCCGGTGCCGCGCTGGTCGATGAAGACGATGTCGCGCGTCGGGCGCACGCGGCGCATGGCGGTGTTCAGGATCGGCACTACTTCGCTGCCGGCTTCGCCGGGGCCGCCGGCCAGCACGAACAGCGGATCGGGGCGGGCGCCTTCGCGCAGCGCCGGGGCGATCGTCACGTGCAGCCCGATGGTCTGGCCGGGGCGGGCCGGGTCGAGCGGGACGGGCAGCTTCAGGCAGCGCAGCGCGTCTTCGACGCCGGGCAGGTGGCAGCCGTGCGTCTGCGCCCTGGTGGAAGCATGCTGCGCCTGGGCGGCGCTGGGCAGGATGGCGGCCAGCAGCAGCGTGCCGAACAGCGTGCCGAAATTCAGGCTGGGTTTCAAGACACCTCCTTGTCAGGTGGGGTCATACTAAAGTGGCATTCTTTTCATGGTCAATGAAAAGTTGCGCGTATGCATTAAGAAACGTCCTACTATGCCTGTCTTTGCAACGTAAAACTAAACCTAACGCAAGACGAAGGCTGGCTTGACTGAGGTGTGCGGAATCGGCTATGATCGCAGGCTTTCCATTTGCTCAGGAAAAGACAATAAGGCCGAGTCCGCCGCTACTGACGCGCGGAACCACCATTTGAGCATTCAATACCTAGATATAGGAAGTCAACATGAAAACTTTTTCCGCTAAGGGCCATGAAGTCCAGCGCGATTGGTACGTGATTGACGCGACGGACAAAGTCCTCGGACGTGTTGCCAGCGAAGTGGCACTCCGACTGCGCGGCAAACACAAGCCTGAATTTACTCCGCACGTCGATACCGGTGACTTCATCGTCGTCGTCAACGCAGGCAAGCTGCGCGTGACCGGCACCAAAGCCACCCAGAAGACCTACTACCGTCACTCGGGCTACCCGGGCGGTATCTACGAAACCAACTTCCTGAAAATGCAACAGCGTTTCCCGGGCCGCGCCTTGGAAAAAGCCGTCAAAGGCATGCTGCCGAAGGGCCCGCTGGGCTACGCAATGATCAAGAAGCTGAAAGTGTACGCGGAAGCCACTCACCCGCACGCTGCCCAGCAACCGCAAGCACTCGACATCTAAGGAACTGACATGATCGGTAACTACAACTACGGCACCGGCCGTCGCAAGAGTGCAGTCGCTCGCGTGTTCATCAAGGCCGGCACCGGCCAGATCATCGTCAACGGCAAACCGGCCGCCGAGTACTTCTCGCGCGAAACCGGCCTGATGGTCATCCGTCAGCCGCTGGAACTGACCGGCAACGTCGAGCGTTTCGACATCAAAGTCAACGTGCATGGCGGCGGCGAGTCCGGCCAGGCAGGTGCAGTGCGCCACGGCATCACCCGTGCACTGATCGACTACGATGCAGGCCTGAAGCCTGACCTGGCACGTGCCGGTTTCGTCACCCGTGACGCCCGTGAAGTCGAGCGTAAGAAAGTTGGTCTGCGCAAAGCACGTCGCGCAAAGCAGTTCTCGAAGCGTTAATTCAGCTTCACCTCGCGGAATCGCAGCACTTCTGTGCTGCTTCCCCCGAAAAGCCGTCCGCCCCAAAGCCGACGGCTTTTTTGTTGCCCAAATTCGGGGTCAGAGCACTTATTCTGCTCTGACCCCGAATTGGTTTTATCTAGCGGCGCCGCGCCAGCGCCGCCAGCCCGATTCCGAGCGCGGCCCACAGCATGCGTTTACGGTTCGGGTAGTACTCGATGTGGCGCGTATAGAAACTCGATTCGATGGCTTCCTTCCCCCAGGTGCCGCGCACCGCGCCGATGCCGCGGGTTGGTTCGAACAGGTTGTCGTAGCGGTCGTCCGGCTTGTTTTCGGTCTGCAGCCGGAAACCGGCGCCGCGGGCCAGCATCAGCCGGTCGACCAGGCCGGGGCTGAGCTTGTCGAGGAAGATCGCCAGCGCCGCCTGGCCACCGACGACCAGGTTGCGGCGCGGGTGGGTCGCGGCGAACAGGATGGTGTCGGCCACCACTTCCGGCGCATAGATCGGCGGAATCGGCCGCGACTGGTGTCCGCCGAGCTTGGCGCGTGCATTGTGGAAGAAGGGCGTGTCGAGGAAGCCGGGCTGGATCAGGGTGACGGTGATCGGCATCTTTTCGTGCGCCAGGTCGAGCCGGATGCTGTCGGTGAAGCCGGCGATGCCGTGCTTGGACGCCACGTAGGCCGAATGCAGCGGTACCGCCCGATCGGATGCCGCCGAACCCATGTTGATGATGGTGCCGCTGCGCTGGCGCCGCATCGGACCGAGCGCCGCCTTCACGCCATAGATCTGGCCCATCAGGTTGACCTGGATGATGCGTTCCAGTTCCTCGATCGTCATGTCGACCACCGAGGCATGTTCGTTCACCGCCGCATTGTTGAGCCAGGTGTCGATACGGCCGAAGCGGCGCACCGCTTCGGCGGCCAGGTGCTCGACCTGGGGCCAGACGGCGACGTCGGTCACGATCACCTGCGCCTGGCCGCCGCTGGCCTCGATCTGCGCGGCGACATGCTCGAGCGCCTGGCGGTTGCGCGCCGCCAGCACCACGCTGGCCCCGCGTGCGCCGAAGGCGAGGGCGCTGGCGCGGCCGATCCCGCTGGACGCGCCGGTAATCACAACCACTTGTTCAGCTATCGGTTTCATTGGGTCTCCAGGAAAATCGTTTGTGCATCGCAGCAGAAATCCTAGCATTGCCGCGTCCGTCGCAGCGCGAGGCTGGCGCACTGTGCCTGTCAGGCTGTTAAAATTGCGCCCAATACGCGATGGATAGCGCTTACTTATTACTCGGGAAGGAAAGAACATGATCAAAGTTGGCATCGTTGGCGGCACCGGCTACACCGGCGTGGAACTGCTGCGGCTGCTCGCGGCCCATCCGGAAGCGCAGCTGACCGCCATCACGTCGCGCAAGGAAGACGGCCTGCCGGTCGCCGACATGTTTCCGTCGCTGCGCGGCCATGTCGACATCGCCTTCTCGAGCCCGGACAAGGCCGACCTGAAGCAGTGCGACGTGGTGTTCTTCGCCACCCCGCACGGCGTCGCCATGGCGCAGGCGCCGGAACTGCTGGCCGCCGGCGTCAAGGTGATCGACCTGGCCGCCGACTTCCGCCTGAAGGACCAGGCCACGTTCGAAAAGTGGTACAAGATCCCGCACACCGCCCCGGAACTGCTGGAAGAGGCCGCCTATGGCCTGGCCGAGCTGAACCGCGATGAGATCAAGAATGCGCGCCTGATCGCCAACCCGGGCTGCTACCCGACCACGATGCAGCTGGGCTACTACCCGCTGCTGAAGGCCGGCATCGTCGACGCCGGCAACCTGATCGCCGACTGCAAGTCGGGCGTGTCCGGCGCCGGCCGCAAGGCCGAGATCGGCACGCTGTTCTCGGAATCCAGCGACAACTTCAAGGCCTACGGCGTGCACGGCCACCGCCACACCCCGGAAACCTCGGCCCAGCTGCAGCGCTTTACCGGCGACAAGGTCGGCCTGATCTTCACGCCGCACCTGGTACCGATGATCCGCGGCATGCACGCGACACTGTACGCGCGCCTGACCCAGGACATCAGCAACGAAGCCCTGCAGGCGCTGTTCGAAGACCAGTACCGCGATGCGGAATTCGTCGACGTGATGCCGTTCGGCTCGCATCCGGAAACC
This sequence comes from Massilia phyllosphaerae, assembly GCF_034659755.1. Lineage (NCBI taxonomy): Bacteria > Pseudomonadati > Pseudomonadota > Betaproteobacteria > Burkholderiales > Oxalobacteraceae > Massilia > Massilia phyllosphaerae. Next base: position 610,805 of record NZ_JAXSQX010000004.1, on the reverse strand, counting down.
CGCTCGACGCGCGGCTCGAACATGCTGCGCATCGCGCTGCACCGTCCGGACAACGGCAACACCGTGGTGGTGCTGGTGGTGCAGGACAACCTGGTCAAGGGCGCGTCCGGCCAGGCCGTGCAGTGCATGAACCTGATGTTCGGCCTGCCGGAAAGCACCGGCCTGAAGCAGATCGCGCTGCTGCCGTAAGAACTTGCCGGTGTCTGCTCGGAATTGTCGAGCAGACGCAGATCAAGGCCTCGGGCGGTGGGCACGGTAAATTGACGATGTTGCACTCAGTCATTTTTCGTGTTGCTCACTTTGCCAGGGGTCTGCCATGTTCGGTCGTAACGCCAAGAGCGAAATCGATAGCCTGATCGGTATTTCCGCACGCATCGAAGGGGACCTGATCTTCACCGGCGGCCTGCGCATCGACGGCGAGGTGCACGGCAACGTGATTGCCAGCGAGGGCGCCGAGAGCGTGCTGATCGTGTCCGAGCATGCACGCATCGAAGGCGAGGTGCGCTGTGCCAGCCTGGTGGTGAATGGTTATATCGCCGGGACTGTTTATTCAACGGAACTTCTTGAATTACAGCCGAAAGGCCGCATACATGGGGATGTCCATTACCGCCTGCTCGAAATGCACGGCGGTGCCCTCGTCACGGGCAAGCTGACCCATCAGCCGGCACCGCTAGCCGGCGGTGCCGAACCGGTGTTTCATTTTGGCGCGGCCGAAGCAGGGGCTTCAGCATGACCGGCGACAAGGGTCTATAATGGACGAATTCCGAAATTCATCAGGAGCTTATCCATGACCGCAATCGCCGAATTGCACCGCTCGCAAGAGCCGCAAGACGCCCCCCCGGCTCCCATCAACTTCTCGGACAGCGCAGCGCAAAAGGTCGCCCAACTGATCGAAGAAGAAGGCAATCCCGACCTGAAACTGCGCGTGTTCGTGCAGGGCGGCGGCTGCTCGGGTTTCCAGTACGGCTTCACCTTCGATGAAATCACGAACGAAGACGACACCGCGATGGAAAAGAACGGCGTCACCCTGTTGATCGACTCGATGAGCTACCAGTACCTGGTCGGCGCCGAGATCGACTACAAGGACGACCTCGAAGGCGCCCAGTTCGTCATCAAGAACCCGAACGCCACCTCGACCTGCGGTTGCGGTTCCTCGTTCTCGATGTAAGACCGTCTAGCACTTGCTGCCTTAAAAAGGCCGCCCCGGCATTGTCCGGTGCGGCTTTTTTGTTTTCATCGCCAGGCTGTTGGGTGTTTGCGCAAACAATTATTGAATGACAATGAAATGCGTCAAGGTTAGACTGGCATGTACGCCCTTTACCTGAAAACGCACATGCCTGCCAAGTCTCTTCTGATCTTCGGTGTTACCGCAATCACCATGTTCGCTGCGCCCGCGGTTACTGCGGCACCTGCGGTGGCCACCGCCCAGGCCGCCAAGCTGGACGACGGCAGCGGCGCCTACCGTACCCGCCGCTACCGCAACCTGCTGGCCGAGCGCCTCGGTGTCAGCCCGCAGGACACCCACCGCAAGATCGAAAGCGCCTTCCAGCAGCTGTTCCATGGCGACGGCCAGGAGCAGCGCATCTATTTCGAGACCGGCGCCAACGCCGACGGCCCGCTGGCCTACGTCACCGACTGGGCCAACAACGACGCCCGCTCCGAAGGCATGAGCTACGGCATGATGAGCGCGGTCCAGTTGGGCAAAAAACGCGAGTTCGACGCGCTGTGGAACTGGTCCAAGACGTATATGCAGACCACCGATCCGGCCAATCCCTCGCTCGGCTATTTCGCCTGGTCGATGGGTACCGACGGCAGCGCGCGCGCGGTCGGCGCCGCGCCCGACGGCGAGGAATATTATGTGATGGCCCTGTATTTCGCGGCGAAACGCTGGGGCAACGGCAAGGGCATCTACAACTACCAGAAGGAAGCCGACGCCATCCTGCGCGGCATGCGCCATCACCCGCTGGTCAGCGCCACCACGCCGTTCCGCATCCATCCGCAGGATCCGCCCTTCGTCGAGCCCGACCTGCCCTGGCCCAGCCCCAACAACCGTTACGAGCAGGCGCAGGCGGCGAAAGAGGGCAAGCCGTGGCCGCCGCACCGTCCGCACCACGCGCCGCGCCAGGTGACGGTCGGTCCGATGGTCGACGAAAGCCATGCGATGGTGCGCTTCGTGCCCGAGACCAGCATCCCGGGCAGCGACCCGTCCTACCACCTGCCGGCCTTCTACGAGCTGTGGGCACGCTGGGCGCCGCCTCAGGAACGCGCATTCTGGGCGCGCGCAGCCGCCGTGAGCCGCGACTATTTCGTCAAGACCGCGCACGCGCAGACCGGACTGGGGCCGGACCGCGCCGACTTCGACGGCACGCCGCTGCCGATGTGGGACGGCACGCCCGGCGCCTTCAGCTACGACAGCTGGCGCACCATCAGCAACTGGTCGGTCGATTACAGCTGGTGGGGCAAGGATGCGAGACAGACGGTGCTCAGCGACCGCGTGCAAACCTTCCTGGCCGGGCAGGGCATCGACCGCTTCGCCGACCGCTACACGCTGGACGGCAAGCCGATGTCGACCCGGCATTCGACCGGCATGCTGGCGGCGGCCGCGGTCGGCGGCCTGGCGGCGACGCCGGGCCAGGTGCCCGACGCCTTCCTGAAAGCGCTGTGGGACACGCCGGTGCCGGCCGGCGAGCAGCGCTATTTCGACGGCATGCTGTACTTGATGAGCATGATGCACCTGGGCGGGGAATTCCGGATCATCGACCGGCCGCAGCCTTGAGCGCTCGAGGCCGATGCGTCAGCGCGCCGCGTCCCGGTGCGCGAAAAAATCGCAGACGAAATCGACAAAGGCGTTCACTTTACGGGTAGCCAGGCGGCGCGACGCATGCAGCACCCATACTTCGACCGGCGGCCGGGTCGACGCGCCCCATTGGACCAGGCGCCCCGCCGCGATATCGTCGGCAACGATTGCATGCGGCACCATCGCCGCGCCGGCGCCGGCCACGATGGCATCGCGGATCGACAGGGGAGACGAGAGCCGCAGCACCGCACGCGGATGGTAGCGGCGGATCGCGCCGTCGTGTGCATCGATGACGGTCCAGGCATCCTCGTCGGCCATGCCGGTCCGCATCACGGCGGGAAAGGCGGACTCGTCGTCGTCCGGACGCCGTAAGCCGGGCGGTGCCACCAGTACCAGCGGATTGCGCAGGAAGCAGCGGCCGACCAGGTCGTCGTCCGGGCGTGGATTGGCGCGGATGACGATATCGATATCGCTGTCGCGCAAGTCGACGAAGCCGTCGTCGGTGCTGACTTCGAGCATGACGTCCGGATAAGCCCGCAGGAAGGCGGCCGCCAACGGACCCAGCGACAGGTTGGCGAACAGCAGCGGCGCACTGACGCGCAGGCGGCCGCTCGGCCGGCGCAGTCCGGCTTCGATGTCCTTCAGGGCGTCGGCGATGGCCCCGACCGGCGCCTCGGTACGCGCGTGGAGCGCTGCGCCGGCTTCGGTCAGACGCAGCGGCCGCGCGCCGCGCTCGATCAGGCGGATGCCGAGACTGTTTTCCAGTTCGCGGATGCGTCGTGACAAGGTCGCCTTGGAGATGGCTGTGGCGCGGCTGGCGGCGCCGAAGCCGCCATGTCTGGCGACCAGGTTGAAATCATTGACTGCGGTAAGGTCCATCCCGTTTCATTATTGAGACACGATGGCTCGATCTTAGCAGCTGTGCAATTCATTTTGGATACAGTAGGATCGTCCGCATCGATCGGAGCGAAGGAGAACGCAACATGAAGCAGACCGGCAATACCATTCTCGTCACGGGCGGCGGCTCGGGCATCGGCCAGGCGCTGGCACAGCGCTGGCACGATGCGGGCAACCACGTCATCGTCACCGGGCGCCGCCGCCAGGCATTGGACCAGGCGATCGCCGGCCGCGCGCGGATGCATGCCTATGTGCTCGACGTCACGGCGCCGGACGCTGTCGCGTCCTTCGCCCGCCAGGTGACGCAAGAGCATCCTCGGATCAATGTTCTGGTGAACAATGCGGGCATTTACAGTGCGGAGAAGATCGGCGCGCATCGCGACCTGTCCGATGCCGAAGGCATGATCGATACCAATATCCTTGGCCCAATTCGGATGATGAATGCCTTCATCGACCACCTCGCCACGCAGGCGGAGGCGGCCATCATCAATGTCTCGTCCGGTCTTGCCTTCGTACCTTATCCGGCCGCGCCCACCTACAGCGCGACCAAGGCGGCGCTGCATGCGTACACGGCTGCGATTCGCCCACTGCTCGAGGGCAAGGTGGAAGTGATCGAAATCGTGCCGCCCCAGGTGCAGACCGAACTGTCGCCAGGACAGTCGAACGACCCGAACAGCATGCCGCTCGACGCCTTCGCCGACGAAGTCATGGCATTGCTACATGCGGCGCAGACGCCCACCGAAGTGTGCGTGGAAGGCGTCCGCTATTTCCGCGAGGCCGAGGCCAACGGCCAATTCGACGAGGCATTGCGCATGCTGGCCAAGTACAGCTGATCACGATCCCGGATACGGCGCTTCCGCTACCGGCAAGGCCCGCCGCACCCTGATGGGAATGGTCAGCGCAGGATGCGATCCAGTTCCACGATGGCCGTCGCGACCGCAATTTCGCAATTAAATACGGCCTGATGCGTATCCCGGATCATCGACCGGCCGCGGCCGCGTCCCCGGGGCGAGCGGGTGTACCAGGCAATGCAAAATGGTGCCATGCGCGGCGCAGCTGGGTATCCGAACTGAATCCGGCCGCTGCTGCCGCCTGCGTCACGCTGTCGCCCGACGCCAGCGCCGTCTGCGCCACCGCCAGGCGGATACGGCGCAGGTACTGCAGCGGCGCGATCTGCGCATAGTCCATGAACAAACGCGTCAGGTGGCGTGGCGAGGTGTGCGCGACCGCCGCCATGGCGGACACCGACCAGTCGGCCGCGGGCGACTGGCCGACTGCGTCCTGCACCCGGTGCAGTGCCGGGTGCATATGGTGGCGATAGCTGAGAAACGGCGACAGCTCGGGGTCGTGCGGACCGCGCCGCAGTGCCACCACCATCGTCTGCGCCACCTGGGCCGCCAGCGCCGGACCGCACACGGCGCCGATGCGGTGCAGGACCAGGTCGATGCCGGTGGTGACGCCTGCGCTGCTGTAGACCGGGCCGTCTTCCACGAAGACCCGGTTGCGCACCACGTCACAGGCCGGCGCCACGCTTTGCAATTCATCGAGGTGGTGGTGATGGGTGGTGGCGCGCCGTCCCGCCAGCAAGCCGGCATGGGCGGCCAGGACGGCGCCGGCGCAAATCGTGACCAGTTCCAGCCGGCCCTGCGCCAGTTGCAGCGGGCGCAGCCAGTCGAGCAGGGCGCGCGTGTCGGGCGCGTCGATGCCGATGCGCGCGCCGGTCTGCCCCACCAGCACCACCCAGCTGGCATGCGGCCCAAGCGCTACCGGCAGTGCTTCCAGTCCCGCCAGCTGCACGCCGACCGAGGTGGTCGATTCCGGACGCGGCGACGCAAAGCGCAGCGCGAAGGGCGCGGCCTTGCCCTGCTTGCGCATCAGTCCATTGGCCGTGCGCAGGGCTTCGGCCGGACCCGCCCAATCCAGGATCAGGCTGTCCGGCAACAGCAGGAACAATACGTCGATCATGCCGCGCGCGCCAGGGCTTGTTGCACCGAGCACAAGGTGGCGAAACGCCCGCTCAAGACCGCGGCCGTGCGCGACTTGATGTCGGCCACGCGCAAGGGGCTGCCATCCGGCTGGCGCATGTCGAAGGTATGGGTGGCATCGGTGACGAAATCGATGTGCCAGCCCAGGTCGGACGCATGGCGCGTCGTCGTTTCGCAGCACTGCTCGGTACGGATGCCGCTGACGATCAGGCGCCGGATGCCCTGTTCGGTGAGCCAGACCTCGAGTCCCGTCCCCACCAACGCGCTGTGGCGGCGCTTCAGGAAGCTGGCGGCCGGGGTGAATGCGCGCAAGCCGCGCAGCGGCACCACATGGCCGGACTCGAGCGCGAACGGATTATCGGCCTGCGCCGGGCCGTCGCTGTGCAGCACCCGGACAATGGGGATGCCGCGCTCGTCGCAGCCGGCAATCAAGGCATTCTGGGCCTGCAGATAGAGTTCAAAGCCGTCTTCCGTGAAATAAGGGCGGTGGCGGAACGATTCCTGGACATCGATCACAATCAGACACGTTTTCATGGGCGCTTTCCTTCTCTGGTGAAGTATAGAGCCCTATTTTCTGTCTGTGGCATATTGCGCGCCGCTCACCGGCAGACCGGTTTCGATCATTTCCGGACATCGATCACCGCCATGTCGTAATCCATGTAGCGTGCCAGGCGCTCAACGTACGGATGCCACGCCTGGCGCATCCGTGCGTACTCTTGCGCGCCGGCGTCCTGGTCGGCACGCAGGCCGATGCCTGCCTGTTCCAGCTGGCGCAGCGCGGCCCGGTAGCTCGCGCGCCAGGCATCGTGCTGGCCCGCCTGCGCCGGCGCGTCCCGGGTGTCCGTTGCGTCGCCGGTCAGGAAGGTACCTTCCAGGGTCCTGGCCAGGAGCAGGGCCATGCCGCCGAGGTTTTCCACCGCCGCCGATTCCTTGAGCCAGCGGTATTGGCCGTCGTCGAGCGCGCTGCGCAGCAGCGTGACCGTGTCGAGTGCGATGAATGCGATCTGCGGGATCGAACTGGCCGGGTGGTAGGGCCGGTAAAAGAACAGCAGGGGATACAGGTGGTGCGCTTCCTTGATGGCCGCCAGCTGCGCCGCGAGGTTGGCCACGATGGTGTAGCCGCTGTCGAACCGGCCCTGCGGGCCCAGGCCGGCCAGCAGCACTGCAGGGTCGGCAGTGCCCTTGGTGATCATGCAGATGCTCAAGCCGAGGGCATTGCGCTGCTGTACCGCATTGTAGATCTGCATAACATAGGTGATCGTTACCGAGATACTGGCCGTGCCGATCAGCGCGTTGACGAGGTACAGCAGGCGATAGAAGCCCGTCTGCGGGTAAAAGTCGCTGCTGGAGGCGATCGACAGGCTGGAGCCGCCGACGTACAGGGCCGAGAGAAAGTCGTGGACGTGAGGGCTGCTGCTCGAGCGCACGCCTTCGCCGAGGGCCGGGTGCAGCATCAGCGCGGCGCCGACCGCCAGCAGCGTCGACCACACCAGCACCAGGCAGACCACGGTCACCGCCCCGCAAAACGACCAGACGGCGTCGCGCTTGAACGGCAGGCGGCTTGAGAGGTGCCGGAATAGCCACCAGACCGCGCGCGCGACCCGCAGGCTGATGATGCCGGCGCCGGCACGGCTGGCGCCGTGCGCGCCGATCTTTGCGTACAGGACGGTGAGAAAAATGTCGAGGAGGGCGCAAACGATCACCAGTGCGCCCGCCAGTTGCTCGATCCATCCGGCCATCGCGCCCTCCACCGAACCAGTCAACGGGTGCCACGAGTGGCAGGAGACTGATTGAACCGCAATCGGCAGGTTGCGGGCGCGCGGTTTGTTTCACCAGCTCGCGGCCGTTTAGTTCAGCATGGCAGCTTACCGGATCACAAAAATCACATGGCGTCGTGGGAATCGCAACCGACCAGAAGCAGACAGTCACATTCGCTTGCGCAGTCACAGCCAGCGGTCACGACCAGCCATGCTTTTACGACGCTTGGTGAACGGGAGGATCGAATTGTAAAGCGCCTGCGATACGATTCCAGGCATTGATGGCGCCAATCGCTGCCGTCAGGAATGCAATTTCGGACTTTGAAAACACGGCTTGCAGTTGTTCATATGCACTGTCTGCGATGTGATGCTGGGCCATCAACGTCAGAGCTTCCGTCCACGCCAAGGCAGCGCGCTCACGTTCCGAGAAGATCCGGCAGTCGCGCCAAGTGGCGACCAGATCGATCTTGGCCGGTGACAAACCATGCTTGCGTGCGAGATTCAAATGGTATTGCAAGCAAAACGCACATCCATTTATTTGGGATGCGCGCAGTTTTAGTAGCTCTGTCAGCTGCTTGTCCAGCCCCGACTCGTCGATGGCCTTGCCCAGCATCGCCAGCGCAGAAATGACACCTGGTGCCGCCTGTTCAAACGCATGCCAGTCACTTCGTTGAAAAAATTGAGATGCCACAGACACTCCAGAGAGTTAATATAAGAACTCGAACAATAATATTCGAACTCTAACATCATGCGCAAGTCTGAAACACATCACCTGGACATTCCAGAAATCGGCGAGGGCAAAAGGGGAGAGGCCGGGCATATCGGGTACTTGTTGAGGCAGGCGCACGGCGTTCATAGAATCAGGATGGAACGTGCATTGCACGATATGGGCGTCACCCTCCCTCAGTTTTCGGTACTGACGATGCTTGCTGCCTACCCGGGTACTTCAAGCGCTGAGCTAGCCAGATTGTCGTTGCTCACCCCACAGACGATGAGCGTAATCGTCGGAAATCTGGAGCGCACCGGCTTGATTTCACGGCGGCCGCATGCGCAACATGGACGCGTACTGACGATTGACATTACCGAGTCAGGATTGCAATTGCTGGCCCGTTGCAAACTGGCAGCACAGCAAGCTGAAACGGCGTTACTGAAAAATGTCAGCCCCGCTGACGAAATTGCCGTTCGTCGGTGGCTGGCCGAGGTGGCTAGAAATTTTGACGATACAACGCCTGATACCAATGCGCTTCCAGACGCGCCGCGATAATGGCGCTTGGCAGCTTTTGTGGCTGGACGACTCTACGCGCTAAGCCGACAACAAGCCGTCCAGTGGAGACGCTTCCTGCCTCCATGGCGTTCTAGGCGGGATACAGCGCCCCCAGCACCCGCAGCCCCGCCGCGCCGGTCACGGCCGGCAAGTTGCCCGGCTGGCGCCGCATGAAACGGTAGCCCAGCCAGGCAAAGGCCAGCGCCTCGACCCGGTTCGGCGCCACGCCCAGCGTGTCGGTCGACTCGACCGGGACGGCGCCGCCCAGCGCCTGCCGGATCTCGTCCAGCAGCACGCCGTTGTAGGCGCCGCCGCCGCATACGTACACGGCCGCCGGCGCCCAATGCCGCGTGGCTTCCCGGATCGCCTGCGCGATCGACAGCGCCGTCAGCCGCGTCAGCGTGGCCTGCACGTCGGCCGGTGCCAGGCCCGGGTACATGGCCAGCTTGGCGTCGAGCCATTCGGCATGGAACAGGTCGCGCCCGGTCGACTTGGGCGGCGGCTGGCGGAAATAGGGTTCGTCCAGCAGGCTTGCGAGCAACGCATCGTCGACCGTACCAGTCGCCGCCCAGGCGCCATCGGCGTCGTAGGCCTGCCCCAGGTGGCGCGCGATCCATAAGTCCATCAGCACATTGCCCGGCCCGGTGTCGAAGCCGCTGACCCGGCCGTCGCCGTGCAGCACGCTGATGTTGCCGATGCCGCCGATATTCACCACCACGCGCACCTGGTTGCGCTTGCCGAAGCGCGCTTCATGGAAGGCCGGCACCAGCGGCGCACCTTGGCCGCCGGCGGCGACGTCGCGCGCGCGGAAGTCGGCGATGACGTCGAGGCCGGTCAGCTCGGCCAGCAGGGCCGGGTTGTTGGTCTGGCGCGTAAAGCCGCGTTCCGGCCGGTGGCGGATGGTCTGGCCGTGCACGGCGACGGCGCGTACCGGTCCCGGCGCCAGGGCGACGAGTTGCTGCACGCAATCGGCATAGCAGTGCGCCAGCACATTCGCGGCCAGCGCTTCGCGCTCGAGTTCGTTGTGGCTGGCGGCCTGCAGCGCCATCAGTTCGGCGCGCAGGTCGGGCGGGAAGGGCGTGAAGGCGGCCTGCAGCGTGCGGATGCCGCGGCCGTGGAAATCGGCCAGCACGCCGTCGACGCCGTCCAGGCTGGTGCCGGACATCAGTCCGATGTAGAGGGAAGAGGCGGCCATGATGCGGTCTCGTCTAATATATAAATAGAGGGTACAAGCTGGCGGTCCAAAGCAAAAGCGCCTTGCACTGTCAGCAGTGCAAGGCGCTTCCTTGTTTCAGCGCGTTAGTGGCTGACGATCAGCGTGCAGCCATCGTGTTGCCGGCCGGGGTCAGCAGCGAGAAGCGGTGCGACATGTCGGCGGCAGCCATCTTGAAGCGCGACAGTTCGCCGGTGGTCAGCGGCTGTTGCTGCAGGTTCTTCAGGCCCATCGGGTCGACTGCCTGGCCGCCGATGCGGAATTCATAGTGCAGGTGCGGGCCGGTGGCCCAGCCGGTGGCGCCGACGTAGCCGATGATGTCGCCCTGGTGGATCTGCTGGCCGCGGCGCAGGCCGCTGGCGAAACGGCTCATGTGGCCGTAGGCGGTGCTGTAGTTCGACCAGTGCTTCAGGACGACCAGGTTGCCGTAGCCGTTCGAGGTGCCGGCGAAGTCGACGGTGCCGTCGCCGGAGGCGCGGATCGGGGTACCCATCGGGGCCGCCATGTCGATGCCCTTGTGCGCTTTCCAGACGTTGAACACCGGGTGCGTGCGCATCGAGAAGCCCGACGAGATGCGGGTAAAGGCGACCGGGGACTTGAGGAAGGCTTTTTTCAGTGCCTTGCCGTCCAGGCTGTAGTAACCGCCCTGGTGGCTGACCGGGTCTTCGTACCAGACCGACTGGTAGGCGACGCCGCGGTTGATGAACTCGCCGGCCAGCACGCGGCCGGTGCGGACGAGTTCGCCGTCCTGGTAGAAGTTTTCGTAGACGACGTTGAAACGGTCGCCTTTCTTCAGGTCGCCGCGGAAGTCGATGTTGGTCGAGAACATCTCGACGATCTGGTTGACCACCTGGTCCGGGATCTGGCCGCCGTCGACGTTGGCGTCGGCCGCCGAGTACAGCGAACCGTTGGTGATTTCGCGCGAACGCATTTCGACGCGGCGCTCGAGTTCGACCGGAGCCTTGGTCGAAACGAATTGTTCGCCCTTGCGGGTGATGGTGACGGTGTTGAAGCTGTCCTTGCCGACGGCGATCGTGGCGCGCAGGGTCAGCAGCAGGCCGTTCTCGTCGGTTTCCGCCTGGATGCGCTTGCCGGTCTTCAGGCTGAGGATGCTGCGCGCCAGCTTGTCCTTGCGCACGAAGGCCTGGGCTTGCTGGTCTTCGATGCCGAGGCGGGTGAACACGGAGCCGAGCGAGTCGCCGGCACGGATGCGTTCTTCGTGGATGAATTGCTGCTCGTTCTGTTGCAGGGCAGCGATCTGGTCGGAGAGGTTGGGCAGCTGGAGGTCTTCCGCAACCGACTTGGTCGGCATGTCGGCCGGATCCTGGGAGATCGGCGCGACTGCGGTCGCACCGAAAGCGGCCAGGGCCAGGGCGGTGGCGCCGCCGGCGACGATACGGGTTTTACGGCTGGTGTTGACCAGGCCGAACCAGAGCTTACCGGTGATTTTCTGTATTGGATTCATGCAATCAGTTAAAATTTACCGCTTCAAGGTTCCAGCCCAACTCTCTTTTATTATTTTTCTTAGTCTAGTCGTCTTTGAAACTTTTCATGCGGCAAGATTGACGGGATCGCGAATTATATCAAAATACGGCGTCCTACAACCGTTTTAGCCAAATTCCTACACGAAATTATGACTTCCCAAGAGCTTTCTGGTAATGCCAGAACAACAACATCTGCTGCCAGCCCTGCGCTTCTTCCTCTCAGCGACGCGGTCCAGGAAGCCCTTGCCATCACCAAGCGCGGCGTCGACGAGCTGCTGATCGAAACCGAATTCGCCCAGAAACTGGCGCGCTCCGAAAAAACCGGCACTCCGTTGCGCATCAAGCTGGGCCTGGATCCGACGGCCCCTGATTTGCACCTTGGCCACACTGTCGTGTTGAACAAGATGCGCCAGTTGCAAGACCTGGGTCACCAGGTGATTTTCCTGATCGGCGACTTTACTTCGATGATCGGCGATCCGTCGGGCCGCAATGCCACCCGTCCGCCGCTGACCAAGGAGCAGGTCGAAGCCAATGCGATGACCTATTTCAAGCAGGCTTCCCTCGTGCTCGACCCGGCCCGCACCGAAATCCGCTACAACTCCGAGTGGTGCGACCCGCTCGGCGCGCGCGGCATGATCCAGCTGGCCTCGCGCTACACCGTGGCGCGCATGATGGAACGCGACGACTTCACCAAGCGCTACAAGAGTGGGACTCCGATTGCGGTGCATGAGTTCCTTTACCCGCTGATGCAAGGTTATGATTCAGTGGCTTTGAAATCAGACCTTGAGCTAGGTGGAACGGATCAGAAATTCAACCTCCTCGTCGGCCGTGAGTTGCAGAAAGACTACGGACAGGAACAGCAGTGCGTCCTGACCATGCCATTGCTGGAAGGCCTGGACGGTGTCGACAAGATGTCGAAGTCGAAGAACAACTACATCGGCATCACCGAGCCGGCCAACACCATGTTCGGCAAGCTGATGAGCATTTCCGACGTCATGATGTGGAAGTACTACGAGCTGCTGTCGTTCCGCTCGATCCAGGACCTGGCCGCGCTGCGTGCCGAGGTCGAGGGTGGCAAGAACCCGCGCGACGCCAAGGTGGCGCTGGCCCAGGAAATCGTGGCGCGCTTCCACTCGCAGCAGGCGGCCGAGGATGCACTGGCCGACTTCGTCAACCGCTCGAAAGGCGGCATCCCGGACGACGTGCCGGAAGTTGCCATTAGCGGTGCGCCGCTGGGTCTGCCGCAACTGCTGCGCCAGACCGGCTTGTGCGCCTCGTCGGGCGAAGGAATGCGCATGATCGACCAGGGCGGCGTGCGCATCGACGGCACAGTGGTGACCGACAAGGGCTTGCAGGTCCAGGCCGGTACCTTCGTGCTGCAGGTCGGCAAGCGCAAGTTCGCGCGCGTGACACTCGGCGCATGATCGGCCTGCTCCAGCGCGTCAGTGCCGCCAGCGTCAGCGTCGACGGTGCCGTCATCGGCGCCATCGGGCGTGGCTTGCTGGTGCTGGTGTGCGCCGAAAAGGGCGATACCGAGCGCGAAGCCGACGCGCTGCTGGGCAAGCTGCTCGGCTACCGCGTGTTTTCGGACGAGGCCGGCAAGATGAACCGCAGCCTGGCCGACGTCGAAGGCGGCCTGTTGCTGGTGCCCCAGTTTACGCTGGCGGCCGACACCCGCTCCGGCACGCGCCCCTCGTTTTCGCCGGCCGCCGCGCCGGCGGACGGACGGCGCCTGTTCGACCATGCCGTGCGCCAGGCGCGGGCACGCCACGCTATCGTCGAGACAGGCCAGTTCGGCGCCGACATGCAGGTGGCGCTCACCAACGACGGACCGGTGACCTTCTGGCTTCGGATTGATCCACCCAAGACATCAGCTTGAAAACTTGAAACCAGGGCGGGCCGCCGTAGTCAATAAGAGGAAAGCGGTCAGCGGAGAGCGAGCAGGGGGCGACAATGAAGATCTGGAGTGATTCCTTTACCGAAGGCGGCACGATTCCGTCGCGCTGCGCGTTTGCCGCCATCGATCCCGCCAGCCACATCAGGCTGTCGAGCAACCGCAGCCCCCACGTCGCCTGGGACGACGTCCCGGCCGGCACCGAGTCGCTGGTGCTGCTGTGCCACGACCTGGACGTGCCGACCGTCGGCACCGACGTCAACCAGGAAGGCCGCGTGGTGGCCGACGCGCTGCCGCGCACCGATTTCTATCACTGGGCGCTGGTCGACATCCCGGTCAGCCTGCATGCCTTCGCCGAAGGCCTGTTCTCCGATATGGTCACCCCCGGCGGCAAAAGCGGCCCGCTGGTGCCGTTCACGATCAAGAACGGCACCGAGCACCAGCTGCGCCATGGCGTCAACGACTACACCGGCTGGTTCGCGAGCGACCCCGACATGGCCGGCGAATACTATGGCTACGACGGTCCATGCCCGCCCTGGAACGACGAACGCGCGCACACCTACGTGCTTACCCTGTATGCGCTCGACATCCCGCGCCTGCCGCTCGACGGCCGCTTCACCGGCAAGGAAGCGCGCCTGGCGATCAAGGGCCACATCCTCGACGAGGCCAGCATCTTCGGCGTGTATGCATTGAATCCCGAGATTGCGGCCATCCTGCCCAAAGAATAATCATCCCCGATGCACCTATTGCCGACTACCGCACCCACCACCATCCTCCTGATCCGGCACGGCGAAACCGCATGGAACGCCGAGCGCCGGCTGCAGGGCCATCTCGACATTCCGCTGAATCCCGAAGGCGAACGCCAGGCGCGGCTGCTGGCGGCGGCGCTGGCAACCGAGCCGCTCGACGTCCTCGTCTCCAGCGACCTGATGCGCGCACGCCAGACCGCGCAGGCGATCGCCGACCTGCGCGGCATGCCGCTCCAGATCGAACCCGGCTTGCGCGAGCGCTGCTACGGCGGTTTCGAGGGCTTGCTGTATGCCGAGATCGAGGCGCGTTACCCGCGCGAGTTCGCGGCCTGGCAGGCACGCGACGTCGATGCCGTACTGCCGCCGGGCGCCAATCGCGGCGAAACCTTCCGCGCCTTTTTCGAACGCGCCACCGCCGCCATCCTGGCGCTGGGGGCGGCACATCCCGGCAAGACGATCGCGCTGGTGGCGCATGGCGGCGTGCTCGAGTGCGCCTACCGGCTGGCGCGCGGACTGCCGCTGGAGACGCCGCGCGACTTCAAGGTGTTCAATGCGAGCGTCAACCGGTTCGTGCTGGAGGAGGGGGTGTTGCGCTCGACCAGTTGGGGCGAGGTCGAGCATTTGCGGCCGGCTGTGCTGGATGAGCTGACCTGAAACTTTTATTAACGTCGCCCCTGCGAAGGCAGGGGCCCAAGTTGCACGAGCGGCCGAAACGCGTCGAAATTGGGCCCTGCCTTCGCAGGGCGACGGCTCAAGCGCAGCAGCTGCCCCGAAGTACGAACCATTTGCAAGCGATTTATATCGCGTACGCAACAATCCTCCAAAAAAATGTGCTGAGAAATTAAGCAGAGCTTCGGGTAAAATAGCGAGTTCCCGTCGACGCTTGTGGTTTTCTGCCGTGCAAATTGGTCCTTACCTCCTTCGCAACAATGTCTTCGTCGCCCCGATGGCCGGCGTGACCGACCGTCCGTTCCGCCAGCTGTGCAAGCAACTCGGCGCCGGCTATGCGGTGTCGGAGATGGCGGCCTCGAACCCGCGCCTGTGGGCCAGCGAAAAGAGCGCGCGCCGCACCGACCACGCCGGCGAGATGGAGCCGAAGGCGGTGCAGATCGCCGGCGCCGATCCGCAGGACCTGGCCGATTGCGCCCGGTTCAACGTCGAGCGCGGCGCCCAGATCATCGACATCAACATGGGCTGCCCGGTCAAGAAGGTGTGCAACAACTGGTGCGGCTCGGCCCTGCTGCAGCACGAAGACCTGGTGCAGCGCATCCTCGACGCCGTGGTGAGCGCGGTCGACGTGCCGGTCACGCTGAAGTTCCGTACCGGCTGGGATCGCGAGAACAAGAATGCACTCACCATTGCCCGCATGGCCGAGCAGGCCGGCATCGCGATGCTGACCCTGCACGGCCGCACCCGCGCCGACGGCTACAAGGGCGATGCCGAATACGACACCATCGCCGCGGTGAAGGCGGCGGTGTCGATTCCGGTGGTGGCCAACGGCGACATCACCAGCCCGGAAAAGGCGAAATTCGTGCTCGACTACACCGGCGCCGATGCCGTCATGATCGGCCGCGCCGCCCAGGGCCGCCCGTGGATTTGCCGCGAAGTCGATCATTACCTGCGCACCGGCGAACTGCTGCCGGCGCCGCGGGTCGACGAAGTGCGTCAACTGATGAACGAGCACCTGCCGGCCCACTACGCGTTCTATGGCGAATACCTGGGCGTGCGCACTGCGCGCAAGCATATCGGCTGGTATGTCGAGGATTTGCCGGGCGGCGAGGAATTCCGCCAGCGCATGAACCTGCTGGAATCGACCGCCGACCAGCTGGCCGCCGTCGATGAATTTTTCAAATCACAACATCGGTACGGGGAGCGGTTACAATACCGGCCCGCGCATTCCACCGAGGATGCGATTGCCGCCTAATAAATAACAAGAAAAAGAGATTCGGAGACGTTGTTGCCACAAGCAGCATATTAACCAGGACACAGCAGCAGATATGAGCAAAGAAAGTATCCAGGAAGTCGTACAGAAAAGCCTCGAAGACTATTTCAACGACCTGGGCGAGCAAAAACCGTCGAATATCTATGACATGATGCTCCTGACCGTCGAAAAACCGATCCTGCAAGTCGTGATGACACGTGCCGAAGGCAACCAGTCGCACGCGGCCCAGATGCTGGGCATCAACCGCAACACCTTGCGCAAGAAGTTGCAGGAGCACGGGTTGCTGTAATCCGCCGACGGAGGGCCGGGGCGGTGCAGTTGATGAAACCTGCCGCGTCGGCCGTGGTCCGATGTACGGAGCAACAACAGCACCGCACCATCTTTCATCAACAGGCCTTCCCCATGATCAAACAAGCCCTCATTTCCGTTTCAGACAAAACCGGCGTGCTCGATTTCGCGCGCGCACTGTCCGCGCTCGGCGTGAACATCCTGTCCACCGGCGGCACTGCCAAGCTGCTGCAGGACAATGGCGTCGCCGTGACCGAAGTTGCCGACTACACCGGTTTCCCGGAAATGCTCGATGGCCGCGTGAAAACGCTGCACCCGAAGGTGCACGGCGGCATCCTGGCCCGTCGCGATTTTCCAGAACACGTCGCCAAGCTGGAAGAGCACGGCATTCCGCAGATCGACATGGTGGTGGTCAACCTGTACCCCTTCCAGCAGACTGTGGCCAAAGAACAGTGCTCCCTGGAAGAAGCTATCGAGAACATCGACATCGGCGGCCCGACCATGCTGCGCTCGGCAGCCAAGAACCACCGCGACGTGGTCGTCGTCGTCGATCCGGCCGATTACGACGTCATCCTGGCTGAAATGAAAGCGGGCGACGTCGGCTACGACACCAAGTTCCGCCTGGCCAAGAAAGTGTTCGCCCATACCGCCCAGTACGACAGCGCGATCACCAACTACCTGACCAGCCTGGGCGAAGACAAGCAGCACACCACCCGCGCCGCCTACCCGCAGACGCTGAACCTGCACTTCGAAAAAGTCCAGGACATGCGCTACGGCGAAAACCCGCACCAGAGCGCCGCCTTCTACCGCGATCTGGCCCCTAGTGACGGCAGCCTGGCCAACTACCGCCAGCTGCAGGGCAAGGAACTGTCGTACAACAACATCGCCGACGCCGATGCGGCCTGGGAATGCGTGAAGTCGCTCGGCGGCTTCGAGCAGCCGGCCGGCTGCGTGATCATCAAGCACGCCAACCCGTGCGGCGTGGCGATCGGCGCCGATGCGCTGGACGCCTACCAGCGCGCCCTCAAGACCGACCCGACCTCGGCCTTCGGCGGCATCATCGCCTTCAACGTGCCGGTCGACGGCCGTGCGGCGGAAGCGATCGCCAAGCTGTTCGTGGAAGTGATCATCGCGCCGGTGTTCACGCCGGAAGCGCTGCAGATCCTGGCGGCCAAGCAGAACGTGCGCCTGCTCGAGATCGCCCTGGGTAACGGCCAGAACACCTTCGACGTCAAGCGCGTCGGCGGCGGCCTGCTGGTGCAATCGCCGGATGCGCGCGACGTCGGCCTGGCCGACCTGCGCGTGGTCAGCAAGCTGCAGCCGACCCCGCAGCAGCTGCAGGACCTGCTGTTCGCCTGGCGCGTGGCCAAGTACGTCAAGTCGAACGCGATCGTGTTCTGCGCCGGCGGCATGACCCTCGGCGTCGGCGCCGGCCAGATGAGCCGCATCGATTCCGCCCGCATCGCCTCGATCAAGGCGCAGAACGCCGGCCTGTCGCTGAGCGGTTCGGCAGTGGCGTCGGACGCCTTCTTCCCGTTCCGTGACGGCCTGGACGTGGTGGTCGACGCCGGCGCGACCTGCGTGATCCACCCGGGCGGCTCGATGCGCGACCAGGAAGTGATCGACGCGGCGGACGAGCGTGGCGTGGTCATGCTGTACACTGGCACCCGTCACTTCCGTCATTAAGACTGGGTAGGGTGGACGGCTCTGCCGTCCACGCGTTCAAGCGTCCTCCGATTTGTTGCGGATGAATGCGAGCGGTACGTATCACCGCGTGGACGGGGAACCCGTCCACCCTACGGTTGTGGTGACAAAGTCGCCACGACCTGTGTTTTTGCACAGTATTTTTTCCCACGAAACACCCTGGCCGGTATAACATTCGAAGATGATTATTCTCGGCATCGACCCGGCCCTGCGCACCACAGGGTTCGGGGTTATTGAAAAGCAGGGCAGCCGGCTGCGCTACATCGCGTCCGGCACCATCAAGACCGGCAGCGAAACCGCCTTGCCGCCGCGCCTGAAGGTGATCCTCGCCAGCATCGGCGAAGTCATCGCCACTTACCGGCCGGCGTGCGCCGCCATCGAAAAAGTCTTCGTCAACGTCAATCCGCAATCCACGCTGTTGCTGGGCCAGGCGCGCGGGGCGGCGATTACCGCGCTGGTCGGCGCCGACCTCGACGTCGCCGAGTTCACGCCGACCCAGATCAAGCAGGCCGTCGTCGGCACCGGCAAGGCCACCAAGGCACAGGTGCAGGACATGGTCGCGCGCCTGCTCAAGCTGCCCGGCCTGCCCGGCAGCGATGCCGCCGACGCGCTGGCGGTGGCGATCTGCCATGCGCACAGCCATGATGCACTGTCGCTGATCGGTTCGCTGTCGCCGGGCGCGTCAAGCCTGCACATGAAGAACGGCCGCCTGGTCTAACCTGTCCCCAATATTGAAAGGTCACCGATGATCGGTCGTCTGTCTGGAATTCTGCTGGAAAAAAATCCGCCGCAAGTGCTGGTCGATTGCCAGGGCGTCGGCTACGAAGTCGACGTGCCGATGAGCACCTTCTACAACCTGCCGCACACCGGCGAGAAAGTGGTCCTGCACATCCATTACGTGGTGCGCGAGGATGCCCATCTGCTGTTCGGCTTCGGCACCGCCAGCGACCGCGCCGTGTTCCGTCAATTGATCAAGATCACCGGCATCGGTGCGCGCATGGCGCTGTCGATCCTGTCCGGCATGACGGTGGCGGAATTGTCGCAGGCGGTCACGCTGCAGGAAGCCGGCCGCCTGGTGAAAGTGCCCGGCATCGGCAAGAAGACCGCCGAACGCCTGCTGCTGGAACTGAAGGGCAAGCTGGGTGCCGACATCGGTGTGGTGGCGCGTGACGACGCCCAGGCGGACGTGATGAACGCGCTGCTGGCACTGGGGTATTCTGACAAGGAAGCGCTGGCTGCGCTCAAGACCATGCCGGCCGGCACCAGCGTGTCCGACGGCATCAAGCTGGCGCTGAAGGCCTTGTCGAAAGCGTAAACTAGAGAGCAACAATGAGCATCCAGACCGACAACTTCACCGAGCAGCGCATCATCGATGCGGAACCGGCCTCGCCCAACGAGGAGGCGATCGAGCGCGCCTTGCGCCCGAAGCACCTGGACGAATACGTCGGCCAATCCAAGATCCGCGACCAGCTCGAAATCTTCATCCACGCCGCCCGCAAGCGGCGCGAAGCGCTGGATCACACGCTGCTGTTCGGTCCGCCGGGCCTGGGTAAAACCACGCTGGCTCACATCATCGCGCGCGAGATGGGCGTCAACCTGCGCCAGACCTCGGGCCCGGTGCTCGAGCGCCCGGGCGACCTGGCGGCGCTGCTGACCAACCTGGAAGCCAACGACGTCCTGTTCATCGACGAGATCCACCGCTTGTCGCCGGTGGTCGAGGAGATCCTGTATCCGGCGCTGGAAGAC
Organism: Massilia phyllosphaerae; assembly: GCF_034659755.1. Lineage (NCBI taxonomy): Bacteria > Pseudomonadati > Pseudomonadota > Betaproteobacteria > Burkholderiales > Oxalobacteraceae > Massilia > Massilia phyllosphaerae. The sequence goes on along the minus strand of NZ_JAXSQX010000004.1, from coordinate 591,085 downwards.
TACCAGATCGACATCATGATCGGCGAAGGCCCGGCCGCGCGCTCGGTCAAGCTCGACCTGCAGCCCTTTACCCTGGTCGGCGCCACCACCCGCGCCGGCATGCTGACCAACCCGCTACGCGACCGTTTCGGCATCGTCGCCCGCCTCGAGTTCTACAACGTCGAAGAGCTGACCAAGATCGTCAGCCGCAGCGCCGCTCTCCTGGCGGCCCCGATCAACGAGGAGGGTGCCTGCGAAGTCGCCAAGCGCGCCCGCGGCACACCGCGTATCGCCAACCGCCTGCTGCGCCGCGTGCGCGACTATGCGGAAGTGAAGGGCAACGGCGAGATCACCAAGGACATGGCCGACCGCGCGCTGAAGATGCTCGACGTCGACACGGTCGGCTTCGACGTGATGGACCGCAAGCTGCTGGAAGCGGTACTGTTCAAGTTTGCCGGCGGCCCGGTCGGCATCGGCAACCTGGCGGCGGCGATCGGCGAAGCGGCCGACACCATCGAAGACGTGCTCGAGCCCTACCTGATCCAGCAGGGCTACCTGCAGCGTACCCCGCGCGGGCGCATCGCCACGCCGCTGGCGTATAAGCACTTCGGCGTGTCCGCGCCGCGCATCAGCCCCACGGGTGACCTGTGGGACAACCTGCCCACCTCATGATGTCTGTGCGCTGATGGAGATCTGGGTCGACGCCGACGCCTGCCCGGGGGTGATCAAGGAAATTCTGTTCCGGGTGGCCGATCGCCTGCAATTGCAGGTGACCCTGGTCGCCAACCAGCTGATCCGGGTGCCTGGCTCGCGCTTCATCCGCGCGCTGCAGGTACCGAGCGGCCCGGACGTGGCCGATACCGAAATCGTGGAGCGCCTGGCGCCGGGCGACCTGGTCGTCACCGGCGATATCCCGCTGGCGGCGCGGGTGCTGGAGAAGGGCGGATTTGCATTGAATCCGCGCGGCGAGTTTTACACCAAAGACAATATCGCCCAACAGCTGACGATGCGTGCCTTCATGGAAGAGTTGAGGAGCGGCGGCGTCGACACCGGCGGCCCGCCCGCCTTCAGCCAGGCCGACCGCCAGCAATTCGCGAATGCGCTCGACCGCCATCTTGCGCGCCACTTTCCGCGCAAGCCTCGATAAGGACGCTCAGTCGGCTGCCGGCACCGGCATCAGGATGGCCGACGGTTCCTGGCGTTCGCGTTCATGCTCGCGCATCGGGCGCTGGCGCGGGTCCAGCGTCGGCATGATCACGAAGTGCAGCAGCAGGACGATGGTGAATACCAGCAGGGCGCCGCTGCCCCAGAGCAAAGGCGCGTCGCCACGCGTGGCGATCGTGGCCAGCGCAGCGATCGCCGGCACCATCAGAAGGGCGGCGCCCACCATGCGTGCCTGGCCGCCACGGCGCATCTTCCTGCCGGCCGCACCCACATAAAAGAAAGTCGAGGCGACCATGACGATGCCGAGGATACCGGCCATGACGGTCCCGAGCGGCACGTCACTGGCCATCGGCATCAGCATCGGCGGTACGACCAGCACCAAGCCACCAGCGAGCAGTGAAAGCAAACGCATGCCACCACTCATGGCTGCCCCCGGCGCGCAAAATGAAGGGAAACGGAAGGGTAAGTCATGTTGACGTATGGATATTGAAGATTGGTATTGTAGATTATCATGGATGCAATATGACGGGCGTCTGTTTTGTTGACTGTTACATCTACTGTTGTAAGTCCGCTCCAGTCCAGTCAGGCGATTGATTGTGAAAAGGAAATTTCCTTAAAGTATTGAGATCGCGCATTCCGGGGAGTGGGGTCCCTTCATAAGATCGGCTTTTGCGATCGTGAAGGAGCCTGTGCCATGGCGGTTACCCGATGAATGTCCCGCTCGACATCGCCGCGCTGTCCGGCGCCGGCCTGAGCCAGCATGCGCGCCTGCTCACCCTGGCCAGTGCCCACGACAGCGGCGTGCCCGAATCGCTGGCCGTCGAAGCGATCCACGGCTTCGAGGCCATCAACGCCCTGTTCAGCTTCGACGTCGACGCCCTGAGCACCTCGGCCGATCTCGACCTGGCGCAATTCCTCGGCGAAGAACTCACGATCGGCCTGCTGCAGCCGGACGGCAGCCGGCGCGCCTGGCACGGCATCTGCACCGGCGCAGGCTGGCTGGGCGCGGATGGCGGCGTGGCGCGCTACCGCCTGCGCCTGGAACCGGCCCTGTGTCTGCTGGCGCTGCGCCGCGACAGCTATATCTTCCAGGAACAGGATGCGCGCGCCGTCGTCACCGAACTGCTGCGCGATTATCCGCAGGTCCGCTTCGATTTCGACCTCACCCAGCCGCTGGCGGTGCGCCCGGTGTGCACGCAGTACCGCGAAAGCGATCTCGCCTTTTTCACGCGACTGCTGGCGTCGGAAGGCCTGAGCTGGCGCTTCGAGCACGAACAGGCGCTGGACGCGGAGCTCGATGACCACGGCCAGGCGCGCCATCGCCTCATCGTCTTCGACAGCCGCGCCGCGCTCCCGCCTACGCCGGGCGGCGACGTGCTGCGCTTTCACGGCGTGCGCGCCACCGAGCGCGACGACACCATCGACGGCTTCGGTGCGCGGCGCCGGCTCGCCGCCAATGCCGCTGGTATCAGCAGCTGGGATCCGGCGCAACTGCTGGCGCCCGCCGCCGAACGGCAATCCTGCCTGGATGCGGGCGCGCTGCCGTCGATGCCGGTCTACGACGGCAGCGGCGAACGCGTGGTCGCCGGCCGCGAGGCCGCCGACCTGCACGGCCGCCTGATGCTGCAGGCGCTGGAGCTGGACAACAAGGATTTCGAAGGCGCCGGTGCGGTGCGCCGCCTGGCGGCCGGCTGTACCTTCCAGCTGACCCAGCACGCGCGCTACCCGGCCGGCGACAACGCGTTCACGGTGCTGTGGGTCGAGCACGAGGCGCGCAACAACTTCCGCACCGGCATCCGGCGCGCCGCGCAGGACGGTATCGACGACGGGACTTACCGCAACCGCTTTGCCTGCGTGCGCGACACCGTCCCGATCGTGCCCGCCGGCGCCGCGGCGCCACGTCCCCGCACTGCACCCGGCCCCCAGACCGCGCTGGTGGTCGGCCTGGCGCAGGGCATTGCCACCAGCACCCGCGACCACCAGGTGCGCATCCAGTTTCCATGGCAGCGCGGCGCCGCGCCGAACCCGGGCGGCATGCCCCACGACACCGATGCCCGCGGCAACGCCCCCGGCAACGAGACGGCCGGCACCTGGGTGCGCGTGGCCGAAGCGCTGGCCGGACCCAACTGGGGCACGCTGTTCACGCCGCGCATCGGCACCGAAGTGCTGGTCGATTTCATCGAAGGCGACATCGACCGGCCGGTGATCGTGGCGCAGCTCTACAACGGCACCGACACGCCGCCGTTCGCCGCCGGCGTCGACGCCGATGCCGGGCACGCGGGCGTCCTGTCCGGTATCCACACGCACAACTTCGACGGCAGCGGCTTCAATCAATGGCAGCTGGACGACACCCCGGGCCAGCTGCGCACCCGGCTGGCGACCTGCAGCGCCGCCAGCCAGCTGAACCTCGGCTACCTGGTCGATCAGCCACCCGGATCCGCCGTGCGCGGCGCCTACCGCGGCAGCGGCTTCGAACTGCGCACCGACGCCTGGGCCGTGGTGCGCGGCGCCGAAGGCGTGCTGCTGTCGACCAGCCGCCGCCCGGCGCTCGGCAGCGGCATCACCTCGACCCAGATGGAGGTGGCCGAAGCGCTATCGATGTTCAAGGGCGCGCATGCGCTCGGCCAGGCACTGGCCGGCGCCGCGGCCCAGCAGGGGGCGCTCTACAGCAGCGCCGCGGCCGAGGCCCAGCGCGCCTTCATCGCCCAGCTCGATCCGCAGCAGCAGGGCAAGTACACGGGCGCCGTCAACGGCCAGCCGGCCCTGAAACCGCAGCCCGGAACGCGCACGCCGGACGCCTGCCAGCCGGTGGAAAAATTCGGCGCCGCCGTCGTGCTGATGGAATCGGCGGCCGCCATCAACTGGGCCACGCCGGCGTCCACGGTGCTGTACGCGGGCCGGCAGCTGCACTGGACCACGCAGTCGGACCTGCACATCGCGGCGGCGCACACGGTGTCGTCGGTGGCCGGGCAGGCGGCCAGTTTTTTCACCCACGCCGGCGGCATCCAGGCGATTGCCGCCAACGGACCGGTGTCGTTGCAGGCGCATACCGATCAGCTGGAGATCCTGGCGGACAAGGAAGTGGTGGTGATCTCGGTCAACGACGGGATCGAGATCAAGGCGAGCAAGAAGATCGTGCTGCAGGCGGGGCAGTCGGCGGTGACGCTGGAAGGTGGGGACATCACGTTTGCCTGCCCGGGGACATTCAGTGTGAAGGGTGGGCAGCATGTGTTCGACGGCGGTGCGAGCCAGACCGCCAATATCCCGAATCTGCCAGGCGGGCTTGCGCAAGAGGCGCAGCACTGGATCGCGCTGCACTATCTGGACCCCGAGACGAACGAAGGCATTGCCGGCGCTGACTACGAGATCCACTTTGCGGGCGGTCCGATGCTGACCGGGACCCTGGACCAGGACGGCAAGGCGCGCCATGAAAACGTGCTGGACAAGCCCGTCAAGAAAATCGTGTACAAGCCGCGCAAGCCGGCGTCGCCGGCGTTGGCGCCCAGGCTCGAAGAGATTCTCAAGGGATAGGGGGCCGGCATGAGCGACGTAGCGACGACGCCGATGCGCGACGCCCTGGCCTGGGCGACGAACGACACCAGCAAGGCCAAGGAACCGAGTACCAATCCTTTCGTGTGGCTGTGGGAAGCGATTGAAGGCGACTTCAACGACGAGCGCTCGACGGCGCAGATCCTCTTCGATGCCGCAGTATCGATGATTCCTTTGGTGGACCAGTTATGCGATATGCGCGACCTGGTTGCCAACGTCAGGAAGCTGTCGCGCGACGCACACGACATGTGGAACTGGGTCGCGCTCGTGCTTACCCTGATTGGTCTGTTTCCGACCCTGGGTTCACTGGTCAAAGGTGTACTCAAGATTTTCTTTGCCTTCATTCGGCACCATGGCGGCACGGCTGCGGCCAAAGCCGTCGATGCGGGGATGACATGGGTAATTACCTTTTTGCGGCGCAGGGATGTGCAGCGCTATATCAGCCTGAGCAAGATTGACGAGATCTTCAAATGGTTGGCGACCGAAATCCGGGCCATGCGCGCCAAGGTGAATGTCAGGGAGCTCATGCGTGCTTTCGACCGGGGGATCGATGTCCTTCAGGGGCTGGTGGGCAAGGTCGAAATCATACCGGTGGTCGGCAAGAAGGCGACTGCCACGCTGGAAGACGTCAGGCGTATCCGCATGATGGCAAACGAGCACTTCGCGGGTGCGATCAGGCCGGTTCAGGATCTGCTGGATAGCATCGTGTTGCGGCTGGAAAAGGAGGCGCTGGCCAAACAGAAAGGCATTGTCGACGTCGCGAACATTCACTTTCGTGGCAACTTGCCTGAGGCGGCTGCGGTGGCTTTGATGAGGAAATATTCACCTAGATGGCTAAGCAAAAATGGAGACGAATTTCTTTATAGCGTGAAGGCCGACGACTTTCGCACAATAGTTAGAAATGTCAGTGCCAAGACTGATCCCCATGGTCGGCTGATACCGGAAAAAGACCGGTTTCCCTATCTTTCCGACCAGAGTGTCGAGTCCTTCCATACGCTTGCACAACACGTAATCCGAGGGCCTGCTCGCCTGTATCGGGTGCTCGGCCCATCCAGCCGTGCCATGAGCGATTGCTGGGTCACGGAAGCCGTCTTCAAAAAGCTGCAAAGCGCTCCGGACCCGAAAGCCGCATGGCGTGAACATTTGGCGGTGTGGCCAGATTGGAACCCGGACGGGCAGTTCGTCATCTACGACATCAAGGCCGGCGAAACCCTGAATGTGTGGTGCGGAAAGGCAGCAAGCCAGAGGAAAGCTGGTCTACCCGATCATTTCTTACGAGGAGGAGAGGAACAGATCGTCTTCAATATCGAGCGCACCGATGTGCGTAACGATACGGTTCTGTACTACAAAAACACATCCGGAAAGCCACTGTCACAGGTAAAACCAATGACGCAAGAGCAGGTGAATGCTCTCAAGCAGAACATGACAGCCGCACAAAGGAAAGCATTCGACGATTCTCATCTGTGCTTGCGTCAAAAAATCAATCACCCGAATATCAGCGGTCCGTTCGAAACCGGATGGGGATATACCGAGTTCGATGGCGTGCTTCGAGCGGCAAAAATTGGATTACCCGAACTTCCGGGTCAACTCACCACAGTCAACAGGTAAATCACATGGATTCTGATGGCCTCAACAGCAAGCTTGCACTCAGCCCTTGGCAACAAAAGCAGGCAGCAATGCTCACCTATTTCTCGTCGCTGGAATACCTGATCAGCTTGCATACGCTTGTGACCCGTTTAATCGACGGGAACATTGATCCAGTTCTGGACCAGGCGAAATCGCAGGGTCGAGATGCCGTGCTGGTTGACGAGCGCTGGGGAACGCGCGATACCTCACAAAATTGGTCCAACAATGGATGGCCTTACTTGAAGGGCCTGCAGGATTTGCTTGCCAAACAAATAGCCGAACGGCCGCTTGGAAAATATGCCATGGCGCCGGTCAACGAATCTTTTCGCGGCATGGATCAGTTTTCCCTGGGATGGATGACGCCGGACGAGGAAGACGCCTTCGATGAAGAAAGGCAGAAAATCAGCGATTGGGCATCGCCCATCAATTACACGATGGCTGACCGGATGTCGAAGGCGTGGAACGACTTTTATTTTGCGTGTCATTATCCTGCATTTGCTTCCCGCTTTGACCGGATCCCCAGGTTCCGCATTCGCACCGATATTGCTTACCCGACGGGCGTCATCCCTAAACAAACCGGTATCTATATAGCGAAAGACGATCCTCATGCCGCCCTGCAGTTCGCATGGTGCGGCAAACACGGACGCGAGTTGCGCCAGGCGACCACGTTTAACGAATTGGGCCTGGACGCCTTCGCCGCAGTCGGCCGCCAGGATCTGTGGTTCAGCGACGAAAAGATGTTCAAGTTCACGACATCACCTCCTTACGCCAAACTCTTCCATGAAGACGTCATCTGGAAAGACGGCCCGCATCCCAATCTTGCGCCGTCAGCCGTCGCCAGAAGAGCATTCACTAAGCATGATTCGGAGTGGTACCTGCTTGAACGCATTGAAGGCGAATTCGACAGCTTGGCCGATCTCGAGACTTCGGAGACCGTGAAGGTGAGCCCACGCATCACTGGTGGAGAAAAATGTGTAGAGCCGGGATTCTACTTCTCGCCGTCTCGACCGGGCTCGCGCCGCTACCTTGCCAAGGACGAGCTCGCACCGACCTTCGATACCGAATATGGCCAAACCTTCTGGCAATGGGATGCCGGCCAGACCTAGCCAGCAGAAATTTTTGCACCCCGGCGCCGGCGCCACAACCGGCGCCCGCCCCAGCCCAGCACCGACATCAGCAACAGCCACGGAATCAAGTAAGCCAGCCCCGTGATTGCCGTCGAGATCCCCTCCGCCAGGTGCCCACCGAACTCCCGCAGCGCGCGCCCGATCGGCGCCCAGAACGAGCGGTGCCGCGCCGAGCGGATCGAGACGTCGAGAATCTCGGTCTCGACGCGCTGGGCGAGCAGGGCGCGCTTGCCGGCGGCGGCTTCATAGTTGGCCTGCACCTCGGCCAGCTCGTGGTTCACCTTGATCAGCGCCTCGATATCGTTGCCTGCCCGGCTGCGCAGGGCTTCGAGGCGGGTGCGGTAGTCGTCCAGCATGGCCAGCTGGCGGGCCGCGTCCGCGATCGGGGCCGACAGGTCTTCGGCGCGTGTGGACTGGCGGACCAGCTCGGCGTGTTGGCCCATCGCCGCCACCAGCTTCGGAATGACGTCCGGCCGGGCGCGGAATTTCAGCGTGGCCGCGGCGTTGGGCTCGCCCTCGATGCTCGACGCGAGCAGGGTGCATGCGGCGGCGGTGGCGTCGCGGCAGGCGCGCAAGCCGGCGGCCTGGGTGCTTGCCACCCGGTCCGGCGCGGTATCGATGTCGACCTCGTGCTCATAGGCGAGCTGGCGTGCCGGTCCGGCCGCCTGTTGCGCGACTTGCGCGTTGCCCTGCTCGGCGCCATGCCGCGCCGAGCAGCCGGCCAGCAGCACCAGCAGGCCCGCGCAGACAATGGACAATGGTCGTGGATGCATGCTTGGGCGCGTGTGCCGCTGAGCTTATTCCTGGCGCAGCCACACCTGCGAACGGCCGAACATCGGCATGCCGATGAAGCCGCGCACCTCGACCTTCTTGCCGCCCTCGCGCACGGTCAGCTTGCTCTTGTAGACCTTGCCGTTCTTCGGATCGAGGATCTCGCCGCCGGTGTATTCGTCGCCGGTCTTCTTCAGGCCGGTAACGATGGTCATGCCGACGATCGGCTGGTCCTTGCGCCCGTCCGTGCATTGCACGCATTTCGGGTTCTGGTCTTCGTTCGGTGCGCGGAACAGTTTTTCGATCTTGCCCTGCAGTTCGCCCTGCTGCTCGGTGATGCGGATCAGGGCGGTCGGCTTGCCGGAGGCATCGTCGATGGTCTTCCACAAACCGACCGGCGAGCCGTCCTGCGCCATGGCGAGGGGGGTAGCGGCGATGGCGGCAAGCAGGGACAGGGTGAGCAGGGGGCGCATGGCAGTCTCCGGTTGAGTTATCTGGCCAGTGTAGCAAACTGCTCGACCGTGCGGTCATGTGTTGCCTAGAAGTGACATTTGTCATACGAAAGTCATGGCAGTCGTGTCTGCCGCCGTGGGCCGGGTTTGCGGATACTCCTTCCATCGATAACGACATGAGGGTTCCATGAAACCGACCATCCTGACCACCCTGCTTCTGGCCGCCGGCCTGGCCTGTGCGAGCGCCGCCCATGCGGGCACCACCCTGATCCGCGACGTGCGCGTGTTCGACGGCGCCGTCGCGCGCGAACACCGTTCGGTGCTGGTGCGCGACGGCGCCATCGTCGATGCCGATTATGCCGGCGAGGTACCGGCCGGTGCGCGCGTGGTGTCCGGTGCCGGGCGCACGCTGTTGCCGGGCCTGATCGACGCCCATGTACACGCCTTCCAGCATCTCGACCTGCCCTTGATGTTCGGCGTGACCACGCAGGTCGACATGTTCACAGGCGTGTCGGTGATGCAGGCAGTGACCAGGGACATGGCGGCCGGCCGCAACGGCAGCCGGGCCGACCTGTTCTCGGCCGGCACCCTGATCACCGCGCCGGGCGGCCACGGTACCGAATTCACGCTGCCGATCCCGACGCTGGAGAAGGGCGCCGACGTCCAGGCTTTCGTCGACGCCCGCATTGCCGAAGGCTCGCATTTCATCAAGGTCGTGATGGAGGAGGGCTTCGGCGAGCACCATTTCAAGAGCCTTGACCTGGCCACCGTAAAAGCCGTGATCGACGCGGCCCACAAACGCGGCAAGATGGCGGTCGTGCACATCAGCACCTTGCAGAACGCGCGCGCCGCGCTGGAAGCCGGTGCGGACGGCCTGGCCCACCTGTTCCCGGGCACCGCGATTGCGCCGCAAGACGTGGACGGGCTGGTACGGCTGGCGAAATCGCATGGCGCCTTCGTGATCCCGACTTTCTCGGTGCTGGAAAGCGTGGCCGGCATCAAGCCGCGCGATCTGCTGGACGACCCCGGCGTGACCGGCCTGCTCGACAAGGATGAGCGCACCACGCTCGAAGTCGGTTATGGCCAGACCCCGGCGCCGGCGCGCCTGACGGCGCCCAGGATCGTGACGGCGGCATTGCGCGAGGCCGGCGTCCCGCTTTTGGCGGGCACCGACGCCGGTAATCCCGGTACCCAGTACGGGGCCAGCCTGCACCACGAGCTGGCCAGCCTGGTCGACGCCGGTCTCAGCCCCGCCGAAGCGCTGGCCGCAGCGACCAGCGTGCCGGCCGCCGTGTTCAAGTTGGGCAAGCGCGGGCGCATTGCGGCCGGTTACAAGGCCGACCTGGTACTGGTACAGGGCAATCCGCTGCAGGACATCGGCGCTACCCGTCGCATCGTCGAGGTGTGGAAGGATGGCGCCAGCGTCGAAGCGCTGCGCCAGCAGCAGCGTCGCCAGGTGGCGCAGGAAGCGGTACCCCGCACCTCGCCGGCGCCGGCGCTGCCGCCCGACGGGCGCATCAGCCTGATCAAGGACGGCAGGCTGGCCAGTCCTTTTGGCGTTGGCTGGATGCCGTCGGATGACAGCGTGGCAGGGGGCGCCTCGCGCGTGAAGCTGGCCACGCAGGCAAGCGAAGGACAGGCCGTGGTGACGGTCGAGGCCAGCGTGAAGGCCGGCTTCTTCTATCCGTGGGCCGGCCTGGCCTTCCTGCCGGGCGCGGCGGCGCCCGGCGCCATAGGCGAGGCCGACCTCGGCGCCGTCCGCGCGATTCGCTTCCGCGTGAGGGGAGACGGCAAGACCTATCAGCTGACGATGGCGTCGCGCGGCATGCGCATCCCGCGCACCGTCAACTTCACCGCCGGCACGCAATGGGAAGAGGTGGCGATTCCGTTCAGCGCCTTTGCCGGGGTCGATCCGGCGGCGGTGACCATGATAGGATTTAATGCCGGGCCACAACCCGGCGACTACCGGTTCGAGATCGCCGACGTGCGCTTGCTCGACCGCTGATCCTCACCACAGGCACAATCGATGGAACGACTTGTCAGCATCATGCGGCGCATCTCGGATGGTCCCTGGGTCCCGCCCGAACTGGGCAAGATGCCCTACCTGTGGGCCGCATCGCTGGTATTCATGGTGTGGCAGTATTTTTTCAAGCCGCCCGGCGCGCTGGAACTGGCCATGCTGTTGTTGACCGTGGCGCTGTTCGTGCCGCTCTACCTGGCCAGCTTCTGGGCCAGGGACCACGGCGTCGTCGCCTGCGCACTACTGGCATGCAGCGTCGGTTTCCTGTGGGCGCCCTGGAATTCGGGTGCCGGCACCTTCTTCATCTTCGCCGCCGGCATGTGCGGACGCCTGGCGCCGGCGCGCAGTGCCTACCGGCTGCTGGCGCTGGTCCTGGGACTGGTCACCGTGGCCGCCTTCACGGTGTCGCCGTTCGGCCTGCCCTTCCTGATCGCGCCCTGGACCATCGGCCTGCCGGTCGGCATCGCCTCGATCATGGAGCAGGGACTACGGGTGTCGCGACGCCAGCTGCATCGCAAGCAGGAAGAAGTCGAGCACATGGCGCGGATCGCCGAACGCGAACGCATTTCGCGCGACCTGCACGACCTGCTGGGCCATTCGCTGTCGCTGATCGCGCTGAAGGCCGAACTGGCCGGCAAGCTCGCCGGGCGCGATGCGGAGGCCTGCAGGCGCGAGATCGGCGACATCGAAACCAGCGCGCGCCAGGCGCTGGCCGAGGTGCGCGCCGCCGTCACCGGTTACCGCCACAGCGGCCTGTCCGGCGCACTGGCCGGCGCGCGCGCCAGCCTGGCCACCGCCAACGTCGAATTGCGCGAGGAGGTGGCCCAGTTCGCGCTGGCGCCGGCGGCGGAACACGTGCTGGCGCTGGCGCTGCGCGAAGCCGTCACCAACGTCGTGCGCCACGCCGGCGCCAGCCGCTGCACGCTGGGCCTCGCGCTGGAGCAGGGCAGCGCGGTGCTGCGCGTGGCCGACGATGGCGTGACCCTCGAGTCAGGCGCGGAGATCCGCGTCGGCAATGGCCTGGCCGGCATGCGCGAACGCGCGGCCGCCCTGGGCGGCAAGCTGCTGCTCAGCGTCGACGCCGGCCTGCGCCTCGAGCTGCGCGTACCGGCGGGAGACGCACCATGATCCGCATCGTCATCGCCGAAGACCAGGCCCTGGTGCTGGGTGCGCTCGCCGCGCTGCTCGGGCTGGAAGACGACCTGGAGGTGGTCGGCACCGCCGGCAACGGCAAGGATGCGCTGGCGTTATGCCGTGAGCGGCGGCCGGACATCGTGCTGACCGACGTCGAGATGCCGCAGATGACCGGCCTCGAACTGGCGGCGCAGCTGCGCGAGCTCGGCCTGCCGTGCAAGGTCGTGATCGTGACCACCTTTGCCCGCAGCGGCTACCTGCGGCGCGCGCTCGAGTGCGGGGTATGCGGCTACCTGCTCAAGGATGCGCCGGCCGACACGCTGGCGGCAGCCATCCGCCAGGTCCACGGCGGCGGCAGGGCGATCGCGCCCGAGCTGGCGCTGGAAAGCTGGAGTGCGGGCCCGGACCCGCTATCGGAGCGCGAGCGCCAGGTGCTGCGCCTTGCGGGCGAAGGCAAGACCAGCGCCGAGATCGCGAAGCTGGTGCACCTGTCGGAGGGCACCGTGCGCAACTACCTGTCGGAGGCGATCAGCAAGCTGAACGCCGGGAACCGGGTCGAGGCTTACCGGCTGGCGCGCAACGCGGGCTGGCTGTAAGCCGCCTCCTGCTGCCGCAGCGCGCAACCAGCAGTGCACGACGCGCCCGGTCGGACTAGCCTGAATAGCCACCGCCCTGTGCGCGGTACAGGCTTTCCTGGCGCCTGCCGCGTCAGCGCGTGCATTGCGGCAGCGTGCCCCGGGTCGCGATCACGGCGGCGCTGTCGTCCTGGGAGCGGGTGTTGTCGGTGAACTTGCAGCCGTACTGCGGATCGGCCACCACCGAGGGTGTCAGCACGTCGTCGCCAGCCGGCTTCACGCCCTGCTGTTCCCACTTGATCATCGCGTCGAAGGCGGCCGCCTGCTCGGCGATGGTGAAGTCGCAGTGGCTGATGCCGCGGATCGCGCGCTGTACCAGCATGCTTGAGGTGCCGAGCGCGTCGGCGCGGCGCTTGTAGATCTGCTCCATCTTGAACGGCACGTACAGGTCGCCCAGGGTGTGGATCGTCACCACCGGCACCTTGATCTGGGCGTTGGTCTTGGGCACCCAGCGCAGGCCGTCGCGGCGCAGGCGGTTGGCGTCCGGGGTGGCCTGGACGCGGTAGATCGCCGCGTTGTAGGCCTGTTCCGCGGCGCTCATGGCCGGGTCGGCGTCGAGCTGGAACACGATGTCCTTGGTGGTGACGACGTCCTCGTTCAGGATGCCCAGCATCTTGCCGTCGCGGCCGAAGGTGCTCCACACGGTCGCCTGCAGCGGGCTGGCGTAGGCGTAATCGAACAGCGGACGCGGGCCGCCGCTGAGGTTGGCGACGATCTGCTTCAGGCGCAGGCCCTGTTCGGTCGGTACCGCCGGCGCGGTCGGCGTGCTGCCGCCCGGGAAGCTGGAGAACATTTTCGCCTGCACCTGCGGGCCGACCGTGGTCCAGTCCTGCGCCGGCCAGCTGGTGGCCGGCATGCCGGCTTCCTGCATCGCCGCGGTCTGGTAGGCGGCGAAGTAGTCGTACAGCTCGGTGTCGCCCAGCACGCCGCACATCGGGACGGCGCCGTTGTAGCGGATCTTGTTGTTGGCGGTGGCGATGTTTTCCTCGTCCACGGCGGCCGCCGTGACGTGGCCGCCCATCGATATGCCGATGATGTAGGTCTTGCTCGGCGCCGCCAGCATGCGGCCGTTCTTGCCGGCGATGTCGCGGAAGGCCAGCGCCAGCGCGTTGGTGTCCTCGACGCCGGCGCGCACGTCGTAGTAATTGCGGCTGTAGCTCGACGCGGCCCAGGCATAGCCCTGTTCCAGCAGGTGGCGGCGGATGGCCGGCGGCGATACCGACAGCGCCGCCCCGGTACCGGCGTAGCCGTGGGCATACATGACGAGCATGCCGTTCCAGTTTTTCGGCACCTCGATCTGGTAGCCGGCGTTGTTCAGCACGCCCCACCAGCGGTCGGCGTCAGGCGCGCCGCTCAGGGCGGCGAGGGGGAGGTTGGCTTCGTTCACGGTGTAGACGCGCGCATCCTGCGGCCGTGCCGGCTCCGGCTGTACCTGCACCGGCGGTGGCGGCGTTACCTGTGTCACGGTGTCGTCGTCGCTGCCGCAGGCGCTGAGGGCCAAGGCGGCGAACAAGGGGAGGATGCAGGGGATGAACGTGCGGGGCTGCTTTTTCATTCGAGTCTCCATGATCGTTGTTGTGCGCTACATGTTTCGCACAGCGAAATGAAGAACCGCTGTGTGATTTATTGTAGGTCTAAAACAAGATCAGGAGAGCAAGCACCAAAAAGAATGGCCCGTATGCCGCCGTGTTCAGGGCATACGGGCCAGTGGCGGGGCCTGGAACCAGGCCCCGCGGGAATTACGAGATACGACCGTGGGCGATGGCCGCTCAGGCCGGCGGCAGCTTTGCCAGCTGCTCGCGCATCTTGTCCAGCGTGGCGCTGAAGTTGGCCACGCGTTCGCGCTCCTGGGCCACCACGGCGGCAGGGGCACGGGCGACGAAGCTTTCGCTCGACAGCTTGCCGTTGGCCTTGGCGATCTCGCCTTCGACGCGCGCGATTTCCTTGGACAGGCGCTCGCGCTCGGCGGCGACGTCGATCTCGACCTTCAGCATCAGCTTGGTGGTGCCGACGATCGACACGGCTGCCGGCGATTCCGGCAGGGCGTCGACGATCTGCACTTCCGACAGCTTGCCCAGCAGCTGGACGTAGGGTGCGAAACCCTGCGCCGCGATGCGGTCGGCTTCGGAACCCGGTTCCACGATCAGCGGCACGCGCACCGACGGCGACAGCTTCATTTCGCCGCGCAGGTTGCGGGTGGCGTCGGTCAGCTTCTTGAACTGGTCCATCCAGGCTTCGGCGCCTTCGTCGATCATCGCTTGGTCGGCGACCGGGTAGGGCTGCAGCATGATGGTGTCGCCCGTCTTGCCGGCCAGCGGCGCGACTGCATGCCACAGCTGCTCGGTCACGAACGGGATGATCGGGTGCGCCAGGCGCAGGATCACTTCCAGCACGCGCAGCAGGGTGTGGCGGGTGGCGCGCTGCTGCGCCTCGGTGCCTTGCTGGACCTGGACCTTGGCCAGTTCCAGGTACCAGTCGCAGTACTCGTCCCACACGAACTTGTAGATCGCGTTGGCGATGTTGTCGAAGCGGTAGTCCTCGAAACCTTTCGCTACTTCGAGTTCGACGCGGTTCATCAGCGAGATGATCCAGCGGTCGGCCTGCGACAGGTCTGCCGGGTCCGGCTTGCCGCAGTCTTTTCCTTCGGTGTTCATCAGCACGAAGCGGGTGGCGTTCCACAGCTTGTTGCAGAAGTTGCGGTAGCCTTCGGCGCGGCCGAGGTCGAAGTTGATGTTGCGGCCCAGCGAGGCGTAGCTGGCCATCGTGAAGCGCACGGCGTCGGTGCCGAAGGCCGGAATTCCGTCCGGGAACTCCTTCCTCGTGGCTTTCGCGATCTTATCAAGAGCGCGCGGGTCCATTAGGCCGGATGTGCGCTTGGTCACCAGCGACTCGACGTCGATGCCGTCGATCAGGTCGATCGGATCGAGCGTATTGCCCTTCGATTTCGACATCTTCTGGCCCGACGAGTCGCGCACCAGGCCGTGCACGTACACGGTCTCGAACGGTACCTTGCCGGTGAAGTGCGCGGTCATCATGACCATGCGCGCGACCCAGAAGAAGATGATGTCGAAGCCGGTCACCAGCACCGACGACGGCAGGAACATCTTCATGTCCGGGGTCTCTTCGGGCCAGCCCATGGTCGAGAAGGGCACCAGCGCCGACGAGAACCAGGTATCGAGCACGTCGTCGTCACGGCGCAGCGCGCCGGTGATGCCGGCGGCTTGGGCCTTGGCCTGCGCTTCTTCTTCGTTGCGGGCAACGACGATCTGGCCGTCCTCGGCATACCAGGCCGGGATGCGGTGGCCCCACCACAGCTGGCGCGAGATGCACCAATCCTGGATGTTGCCCAGCCACTGGTTGTAGGTGGTGGACCAGTTCTCGGGCACGAACTTGATCTCGCCATTCGCCACTTTTTCGAGGGCGACTTCGGTGATCGACTTGCCCGGATTGAAGGTGCCTTCCGGCGCCGGCTTGCTCATCGCGACGAACCACTGGTCGGTCAGCATCGGCTCGATGACGACGCCGGTGCGGTCGCCGCGCGGCACCATCAGCTTGTGCGGCTTGACCTGTTCCAGCAGGCCTTGCTCTTCGAGGTCGGCGACGATCTTCCTGCGCGCGGCAAAGCGGTCCAGGCCGCGGTAGGCTTCGGGCGCGTCGTCGACGATCTTCGCTTCCAGCGTCATGATCGACAGCATCGGCAGCTTGTGGCGCTGGCCGACCGCGTAGTCGTTGAAGTCGTGCGCCGGCGTGATCTTCACGCAGCCGGTGCCGAAGGCCTTGTCCACATACTCGTCGGCGATGATCGGGATCTCGCGGCCAACCAGCGGCAGCTTCAGCATCTTGCCGACCAGGGCGGTGTAGCGCTCGTCGGTCGGGTCGACCGCGACGGCGACGTCGCCCAGCATGGTTTCCGGACGGGTGGTGGCGACCGTCAGGTGGCCGCTGCCGTCCGCCAGCGGGTACTGGATGTACCACATCGAGCCGTCTTCTTCCTGCGAGTCGACTTCCAGGTCGGAGACGGCGGTGCCCAGCACCGGGTCCCAGTTGACCAGGCGCTTGCCGCGGTAGATCAGGCCCTGCTCGTACAGGCGCACGAAGACTTCGGCCACGGTTTTCGAGCGCGGCTCGTCCATCGTGAAGTATTCGCGGTTCCAGTCGGCGGAAGCGCCCAGGCGGCGCATCTGGCCGGTGATGGTGCTGCCCGACTTTTCCTTCCACTCCCAGACTTTTTTGACAAATTCCTCGCGGCCGAGGTCATGGCGCGAGATCTTCTGGGCGTCCAGCTGGCGCTCGACCACGATCTGGGTCGCGATGCCGGCGTGGTCGGTGCCCGGGATCCAGGCGGTGTTAAAGCCACGCATGCGGTAGTAGCGGGTCAGGCCATCCATGACGGTCTGGTTGAAGGCGTGGCCCATGTGCAGGGTGCCCGTCACGTTCGGCGGCGGCAGCTGGATGCTGAACGACGGCTTGCCGGCGTCCATGGTGGCGGCGAAGTAGCCGCGCTGTTCCCATTCGGTGCGCCAGAATTGTTCGATATCGGCTGGCTCGAAAGACTTTGCTAATTCCATGATTGGCGGTCGGGGGTAAAGGGTAAATATAGCGAAACGGCCATTATAAATGACGGGAGCGCCGAAGCGCTCCCTGCTTGATTACCGCTTATTGCCCGCTTATTGTCACCCTTTGCCGCTTTTTTAAGCGGATCAGAACGCTGCGCGCAGCGTCAGCCGCAGCGTGCGCCGCTCCACCGGGTGGGTGTGGATGTCGTCGACGCCCTCGGCCGGCTCGCCCGGCAGGCGCGAGGTGTAGTAATAGTCGACGTCGCTGGCCCTGCGGTCGAACAGGTTGAACACGTCGGCCGTCAGCCGCCAGCGGCGGTCCAGGCGGTAGCCGGCGCGCAGGTAGGCGATCGCCGTGGTGGCCGAGCGCACGCTGTTGTCTTCCACCAGCGGCCGTGGCCCGAAATAGCGCAGCTGGAAGGCGCCCGACCAGGGGCCGAGGTCGTTGACGGTGGCGCCGAACGAGGCGACCCGCTCGACCGCCCCCGGGACGTGGTCGCCGGCCGGGTCGAAGCCGGTGTAGCGGGCGGTCGATGCCGCCAGGTCGAGATCCAGCAGCAGCCAGCGGCTGGCCACGTAGTGATTGTTCCACTCGATGCCGGCGCGCTTGCTGGCGCGGCTCGGCGCGGTGTCGCCGGCGTCGCCCGAGAACACCAGTTCGGAGCCGGAGCGCAGGCCCCACAGCGCGATCGAGGTTTGCAGGCCCGCGACGATCTCGCTGCGCAGGCCGATCTCGGCGCCGCGGGTCTTCACCAGCGGCGTGACCGGCTCGACCGGCTCGCGCGCGCGCGGCGACAGCCGGGCCGTGGTGCCGCGCGCATCGTTGCTGTGAAAGCCTTCGCCGTAGTTGGCGAAGAATTCGGTCTTGTCCCATGGGCCGAGCACGAACGACAGCTTGGGCGAGGCGATGTGGTCGTCCGCGCTGCCGGCATTCTCGGCGATCGAGCTGCCGACCTTGAAGCGGTAGCGGTCGTAGCGCACGCCGGCGATGGAACGCAGCCACGGCGTCCATTGCACGGTGTTCTGGAACCACAGCGCGGCGCTGGCCTCCGACACCTGCGATTCGGCGATGGTGTCCAGCACGCGCTGGCGGGCGGTGGCGTACAGGCCGAGCGGGGCGATGCGGTCGAAGCGGCCCTGGATGCCGACGGCGTTGTTCATGGCGCGCTCGCCGAGCCGGCCGAACCAGGTGTGCGACAGATCGAAGCCGCCCATCTTGCGCCGTTCGGTCTGCAGGAACTGGTCGCCGTTCACCGGGTCGTCGAGGTAGTAGGTGAAGTCGTTGTACAGCGCCAGGTCGGAGCGCACCGCGTAGACATGCGCTTCGGTCAGCGTGTCAAGGCCGCGGCGGCGCCATTCGCCAGACAGGCTGTAGCGTGCCGTGCTGCCGCCGTCGCTGGGATCGACCGCGGCGAACCGGTCCAGGCTGCCGTCCTGCACCGCGCGCAGCGGAATCTGGCTGGTGGCGTGCCAGGCACCCTTGTAGCCCATCGCGGTCAGGCTGAAACGCTCGGCGGCGGTGCCGGCGCTGTAGCGCAGCAGGGCCGACGATTTGTGGAAAGCTTCCGGCGTCTGCCATGGGCCGTCGTTGTGCGCCAGTTCCAGCGCATACAGCAGGGTGCCGTTGCCGGCGCCGGTGGAGCCCGTGACCAGGCCGCGGCGGTAGGCGTTGGCGCCCGCGGTTAGGGCGGCGACGCCTTCGTCCAGCCTGTCGGCCAGGCCCAGGTGCGCGGAGCCGACCGAGGCGAAATCGCCTTCGTCGGCGTAGTAAGGGCCCTTGCGGTAGTGGATGTTCTTGACCAGTTCGGGGATCAGGAAATTCAGGTCGGTATAGCCCTGGCCATGCGCATGGGTGCGCATGTTGACCGGCATGCCGTCGACGAAGGTGGCGAAGTCGGTACCGTGGTCGAGGTTGAAGCCGCGCAGGAAGTACTGGTTGGCCTTGCCGTCGCCGCTGTGCTGGGTGACGATCACGCCGGGCACGAATTCGAGCACTTCGCCCGGCCGCAACGCCGGGCGGCTGGCAATCAATGCCGCCGTCACGCTGCCTTCGCTGGCGGCGTCGGAAGTGCCGACGCCGTTGTCGTAGTGGCCAAGCACGCGGACCGTGTTCTGGGTTTCCTGTGGCGGGTTCTCCGCCGGTTGTTGCGCATGCGCGTGCGCGGCCGCGCACAGCGCCCCGGCGACGCCGAGTATCACTCTGGTTTTCATAGGATGGATGTCAAGCTGCCGCCGCACCCACTTCCCCGTAAGCGCGGCTGAACGGTGCGCGCCGCCTCGCGGCCGCGCGTACCACCTGTCTGGCCGGTATCCGGGCTGGCAAGGCGGACCATCTCGCCTTCCCATGCTGTTAAGAGCCTGTCTCAGCAGGCGGAAGTCGCTGCTGGCGCGCCTGACGAGCGTGAGCGGCGTTGTTCGTCGTCGCATGGATCACCATGCTTCCTCCTCACGCCTTGCTCACACTCGCCATCCATCGCCATCCGCTTCTTCCCGCCTGCCGAGACAGGCTCTTGTGCACAGTGGCGTTCGAGATGGCCTGTCGTCAGCGACGACGCTTGCTTACCGTTGCGGGGGCAGCACACCCTGGCCTGCCGGTGGAACCGGCGCGGCCATGTGTTTCCCGTTTAACTGCGCGCTCGAGACAAGCGCGCGGGCACCAAACGCCGTCATTATAGTTGAGGCACCGTGGCGGCCGGTCAAAGCGCCGCGTACCAGCCCGCATACGGCGTGTTGGCCACCAGCTTGCGGTTGAAATCCGGTGCGCCGTCGTTCCACCAGACCGGGCCGCGTTCGCCCAGGCCGCGCTTGGCGTCGTCGACCGCGGCGCGGGCGCGCCGTTCGGCCTCGGGGTCGGCGGCCTTCTTCGCCGCGCCGACCTGGCGCCGGGCCTGCATCAGCGCATTGACCAGTGCCTGGCGCTGCGCCGGATCGAGATCGGGATTGCTCATGCGCCAGAGGCGGTCCTTGACGACGAAGTAGCGACCGTCCGGGGTGCTGGGGTAGTTGGCAGGGCTGGGCATGGGTCCACTATACGCAAAGAGGCTCATTGGCTGCGTCCGTCAGCGCCTGCGCGGGTGTACCATGCGGTTTCACCCGACTCCCTGGACGCCGCGATGCGCACGCCGACGACACGCCTCCTGTTCCCGCTCCTGGTCCTGCATTGCGCAGCCGGCTTCGCCTGCGCCATCGTCCCGCCCGAAAAGCAGGCCGAGACGCATGCGAAACACCTTGCGGCCTACAAGGCCGAAGTGGCGGCGGTCAAGGAGGAAGCCGACCTGATCTTCATGGGTTCGCTGAGCACGCTGACCTCGACCCCGGAAACCGTGACGTTAGCGTCGGGACAGTCCCGGGTGCTGCAGCACCACCAGGCGGTATTCCTGCCGTGGGAGCAGATCAAGGGCGTATACCGCGACGGCCAGGTGCTCGACTACACTACCGACAAGAACCGGGTAATGGTCGGCTGCGGTCCGGCATTCCGGACCCTGCCGAAGGAAAACGGGGCAGGGGAGGTCTACCTGGTGTACGCCCGCGAGGGCAGGATTCTGCGCACCAATCATATTCCGATGGATGCGCAGGTCCTGAGCGGCTACGAGGAAGCGGCCTTCCTGCGCGGCGGCGAGTAGCGGCGCTTAGTTTTCGCAGCCCACGACTTGATGCTGTCGCAGGCGGCTTTGGTCTGCACCAGGCCGTCGCCGTACTTTACAAAATTGATTGTCAATCGTGCGCGCGGGATGTTGCGTTATCGCTGGAATATGCAATTTGATTGACGAAGCGCCTTGCCGGCATGCTATATTTTTGGCCGTCGGATTTCGGTCATGTGGCATTGCATCCGCAATGATCGATTCACTTCCTTCTTCACGCGAGAACGATAACAATGAACGCGACCCTTTCCCCCCGCCGCCTGGTCCTGCTGGTCGACGACGATGCCATCCTGCTGGAATACCTGTCCACCGTCCTGAAGCATGCCGGCTACGACACGCTGGAAGCCGCTTCCGCGCCCGAGGCGCTGCAACGCATCGCCGAGCGCGAAGGCGACATCGCGCTGGCCCTGCTCGACATCAACATGCCCGGCATGTCCGGCCTCGACCTGGCGCGCCGCCTGAGGGACCACACCCAGGTCGCCTTCATGTTCCTGTCCTCGGTCGACGACGCCGAAACCGCGCGCCAGGCCGCCAGCCATGGCGCGGTCGGCTTCGTGGTCAAGCCGGTCGACGCCGCGCGCTTGCTGGCGGCCTTCGAATCGGCGCTGGCGCGCGCCGACGAGATCCGCCAGCTGCGCCGCACCGAAGCCAACCTGAACGCGGCGCTGGCCGCCGGCCGCGAAACCAGCCTGGCCGTCGGCTTGCTGATGGCGCGCTTCCAGACCGACCGCAACACCGCCTTCGAAGTCCTGCGCGATCACGCGCGCTCGAACCGGCGCAAGGTCAACGAAGTGGCCGAACAATTGATCGCGGCCGAGGAGCTGCTCAACAGCCTGCACGGGGCGTTTGCCGGGCGCCTGCGCAGCAAATAAGCTATTTGGCCGCGGACACGCCGGTGGTGGCGAAGCGTTCGCGGTACAAGGTGGGCGCGATGCCCATCCGTTTCTGGAACACGCGCCGCATCTGCGCTTCGCCGTTGAAGCCGGCGCGTGCCGCCACTGTCTTCAGCGGCAGCGCCAGGTCGGACAGCAATTGCTTGGCGCGCTCGAAGCGGCAGGTTGCGATGAATTCCTGGGTGCTCAGTCCGACTTCCTGCAGGAACACGCGGGCGAAGTGGCGCTCGCTCATCATGGCCTTTTGCGCCAGCTGGGCCACCGACAGCCGTTCGTGCAGGTTGTCCAGAATCCATTTCTGAATGTCGCGGATGCCGGGCCGTGCGGTCCGTTCGCTCAGCAGGTGCGAGCTGAACTGCGACTGGCCGCCGGGGCGTTTCAGGTAGACGACCATGTCGGTGGCGACCTGCAGCGCCAGTTCCTTGCCGAGGTCTTCCTCGACCAGCGCCAGCGCCAGGTCGATGCCGGCGGTGACGCCGGCAGAGGTCCACAGGTGGCCGTCGCGCACGAAGATGGCGTCGGCATCGACCGCCACGCCGGGGTAGTCGGCCTGCAGGGCGGCCGCCACGCTCCAGTGGGTGGCCGCCGCCTTGCCGTCCAGGACGCCGGCGGCGCTCAGGAAGAAGGCGCCGGAACACAGCGCCGCCAGGCGCTGCAGGCGGGTACAGGCACGCGCCACCCAGTCGACGATGGCGCCGCCCTCGGCCAGTGCCCCCCGGATATCGCGCGCACCGACCACGATGGCGGTATGCGGCAAGGCCCGGGGATCGAGCGCCCGGGTGGCCTGCAGCGACATCAGCGTATCGGAAGGGATGTTGCCCTCGCGTGTGGACACGACCTGGACGTCGTAGGCGGCCGCTTTACCGGCGCGCCGCAGGTGCACGTTGGCATATTCGAACACCGACATCGGGCCGATGGCTTCCATGGCCTTGAAGCCGGGGTAGACGATGATGTCGATGGTGATCGGTGCGCTGGCTGGCCTGTCTTGCATGGTTCCGCTAAAGATGTTGGGGGCTGGCAAATCCGGTCATTATTGCACCATTTTCTGCCATCTAAGGGTGTGCCCCTTGGCCGCAGGCGGGCTTGTGCGGATAATGGCCGCATCGCATAACCATCCAGGAAAGTATCGAACATGAAAACCAAGGCAGCGATTGCATGGCAGGCGGGTAAGCCGCTGACGATCGAGGAAGTCGAACTCGAAGGCCCGAAGGCGGGCGAGGTACTGGTCGAAGTCAAGGCGACCGGTATCTGTCATACCGACTACTACACGCTGTCCGGCGCCGATCCGGAAGGCTTGTTCCCGGCCATCCTCGGCCATGAAGGCGCCGGCGTGGTGGTCGACGTGGGCCCGGGCGTGACCAGCGTGCGCAAGGACGACCACGTCATCCCGCTGTACACCCCGGAATGCCGCCAGTGCAAATTCTGCCTGTCGCAAAAGACCAACCTGTGCCAGGCCATCCGCTCGACCCAGGGCCGCGGCCTGATGCCGGATGCGACCTCTCGCTTCTCGCTCGACGGCAAGCCGATCTATCACTACATGGGCACGTCGACCTTCTCGAACTACATCGTGGTGCCGGAAATCGCGCTGGCCAAGGTGCGCAGCGACGCCCCGTTCGACAAGATCTGCTACATCGGCTGCGGCGTCACCACCGGCATCGGCGCCGTGATCTTCACGGCGAAAGTGGAGGCGGGCGCCAACGTGGTCGTGTTCGGCCTGGGCGGCATCGGCCTGAACGTGATCCAGGCGGCGCGCATGGTCGGCGCCGACAAGATCATCGGCGTCGACATCAACCCGGACCGCGAAGACATGGCGCGCAAGTTCGGCATGACCCACTTCGTCAATCCGAAGGAAGTCGGCAACGTGGTCGACGCCATCGTCCAGCTGACCGACGGCGGCGCCGACTACTCGTTCGAGTGCATCGGCAACACCACCACCATGCGCCAGGCGCTGGAGTGCTGCCACAAGGGCTGGGGCCAGTCGATCATCATCGGCGTGGCCGAAGCCGGCGCCGAAATCTCGACCCGTCCGTTCCAGCTGGTCACCGGCCGCGAATGGAAAGGCTCGGCCTTCGGCGGCGCCCGCGGCCGCACCGACGTGCCGAAGATCGTCGACTGGTACATGGAGAACAAGATCAACATCGACGACCTGATCACCCATCACCTGCCGCTGGACCGCATCAACGAAGGTTTCGACCTGATGAAGTCGGGCGAGTCGATCCGCTCGGTGGTCGTGTACTGATCGACTTCTGCGGCACGCCATGCCGTAGTTTATTGCGTTAGCTCCTATACGTCGCCCCCGGCCTAGGCGGCCCCCTTGGCGGGGGCCCCAAGTTTGCCTGCGTTACGTCAGCGCGCAAAACTTGGGCCCCTGCTTTCGCAGGGGTGACGTAATCCTTTCTCGTTTCTCCTCCTTTTCTCCCGTCTGTTCCGCCGATCCTGCAGCCTGTCGCAGCCTGCTGGCCCGGCCGCGCACGTCCCGCTATCGTGCAGCCATCCACCCCACGTGCACATCTAGAAAAAAAGTTCTAGACAAAACTTTCTAGTCATTCCATACTGCCCTGGACAAAAGGAAACGGCATGAACCCGCACTTCACCTACAAGCGCAAGGCGCTGCCATGAACGCCCTGGCCTGGGCACTGCTCGATTTCGTCTGGCAGGGCGCGCTGCTGGGCTGCGCCGCCGCCGCCGTGCTGGCGCTGATGGGCCGGGCGCGGCCGCAGACGCGCTATGCGCTTGCCTGCGCCGCCTTGCTGCTGTGCGCGGCCTTGCCGCTGGCCGGGGTGCTGGTGCGCCTTGGCGGCGTCGAGGTCGGTGCCGGTTCCGCACTGCCGGGCGTGCTGCTGCCGGATACGGCGGGCCGGGCATCCGCCGCCGCCTTGGCAGCGCAGGGCCTGGACACCGGCGCCGGCGCGCATGGCTGGCTGGAAGCCATGCGGCTGGGGCTGCAGCCGCGCCTGCCGCTGGTGATCCTGTGCTGGGCGGGCGGGGCAGGGATGCTGGCCCTGCGCCTGCTGCTGGGCCTGGCCTGGGTGCGGCGGTGCAGCCGTCCCGGCGCCTGGCGTCCCGACCCGGCCTGGCAGGCCGTGCTCGACCGCATGGCGGCGCGCCTCGGCATCGGCCGGCGCGTGATGCTGGGCCTGGTCGACGATGCCGGGGCGCCGGGAGAAGCGCGCATCGGCGGGCCGGTCACGGCGGGCTGGTGGCGTCCGCTGGTGCTGGTGCCGGCGGCGCTCGCCACCGGCATGGCGCCGCCGCTGCTGGAAGCCTTGCTGGCGCACGAACTGGCCCACGTGCGGCGCCACGATTACCTCGTCAACCTGATGCAGAGCGCGGTCGAGGTCCTGCTGTTCTATCACCCGGCGGTGTGGTGGCTGTCGCACCGCATCCGGATCGAGCGCGAACTGATCGCCGACGATCTTGCCGCAAGCTTGCTGGGCGAACCGCGGCGCCTGGCGCTTGCCCTGTCCGAGCTGGACCAGTTCCAGCTGTCCACCCACTCGCTCGCCCCTGCGGCGCACGGAGGAAATCTCATGTCCCGTATCAAACGCCTGGTTCGTCCGCAATCCGACCCTCACACTGGAAAACCGAACTGGAAGCTGGCGCTGCCGCTGCTGGCCCTGGTGCTGTCGGCCGCGGCATCGACCCGGATCGGCAGCGCCAACGCCGCGCCGCAAGCGCAAGCCGAGGCGGCGGCAGCGCAAGCACAAGCCGCGGCAAGCCGTGCGCAAGCACAAGTGCAAACAGCCGCCGGCCAGGCCAGGGCCGCGGCACGCGATGCCGAGCGCAGCGCCGGCCACCGCCGCCATGACGAGAGCTTTGCGCTGGTCAGCGGCACCGAGCACAACCTGAGCGCCAGCGGCGACGTGAGCGACTGGGCCGATATCCGGCAACTGCGCCGCAGCATCGACGGCGAATTCCTGTGGTTCCGGGCAGACGGCAAGTCCTGGGTCGTGCAGGATCCGAAGGTGCTGGCCCAGGTGCATGCCGCGTACGAGCCGATGGAGCGCCTGGGCCGGCAAATGGAAGGCTATGGCAAGGAGATGGACCGTCACGGCAAGGCGATGGATGCGCTCGGCAAGGACATGTCGCGTTCGGCGGCCGATATCCGCCCCGACCAGGCCCGCCTGCACGACCTGCAAAGCCGGATGAACGACCTGGGCCGCCAGATGGGCGACCTCGGCCGGCAGATTGCACAGGCCGAGGACGACGGCGAACGCCAGCGCCTGCAAACCCGGATGAACCGCTTGAGTGCACAAATGAACACCCTCGGTACCCAAATGGGCGAAGCCGCGGATGCTGCCGCCCAGCGCGCCGCCCGCCAGAAGACGGACGAGATCGGCCGCCGCATGGACGAAGCCGGCAAACCCATGGATGCGCTCGGCAAGCAGATGGACGCGCTGGGCAAGCAGATGGAGCGGGAAGGGGAGCGTGCCAATGCTGCGGTGCGCGCCCTGATCCGCGACGCCATGGCGCGCGGCCTAGCGCGGCCGGCACCGCAAGGATGAGCCGCTCGCTGTGACCGACCGTCAATACGCTCCCTTAACTGCAGAGTATCATTTTCGCCACAAACAGGGGCACGATTGCACCAGCGCCGTGCAAGAATGTCATTGAATGGTTATAATTGCTTCTCTGCAATTGATAAATTAACTCAATTGCTCAATACATATTTATTGATCAGGAAATCGACATGTTGAAGAAATTTGCTGCCGCTGCAGCCCTGGCCCTGGTGGCTTCCTCCTCGTTCGCTGCCGCCCCGACCGCCTTCTACGGCGGCCTGGACGTCGGTTCGACCAAGATCGACGACTTCGACCAGGACAAGACCAGCTTCGGCGGCTTCCTGGGCTACGGCTTCAACCAGTTCTTCGCAGTTGAACTGGGCTACCGTTACCTGGGCAAGTTCGACGTGTTCGGTACCGACGTCAAGGCCAAGCAGACCCACCTGTCGCTGGTCGGCTCCTACCCGCTGAACGCACAGTTCGACGTGTACGGCCGCCTGGGCTACAACAACCTGCGCGCTGAAGCCAAGGCCAATGGCATCACCTACGGCGACGACACCGACGGTGGCCTGTACGGTATCGGCCTGAACTACAACTTCAACCCGCAGCTGTCGGGCCGTTTCGAAGTCCAGAAGCCATCGAGCGACTCGACCAACTACAGCGTCGGCGTGGTCTGGAAGTTCTAAGCGACTTCTCGTAGCACGAAGCTTACAAAAACGGCGGCTGTTCCCGAGGGGGCAGCCGCCGTTTTGCTTTGTAGGCGTTGTGTGTCATCCAGTAAATATTGTCGGGCTGGTATTTATATGGCAGCATGTCGGCGCGCCGCTGACCGGGTGGCGCGTTGTCATTTCCAGTATCCCACCAGGAACCTGCCCATGCGCCAGTTCGTTCGCCTTGCCGTGTCCGCCACTTTGGCCGGACTTGGCGCCCTTGCCACTGCCCAGACCACCACGCCCGCGCCCGCCGCCTCCGCTGCACCTGCGGCCAAGGCGGAACGCCCGGCCACCGAATTCCCCTACACGCCGGGTCTCGACGTGAATGCGATGGACCGCAGCGCCGATCCCTGCGTCGACTTCTACCAGTACGCCTGCGGCGGCTGGATGAAGAACAACCCGATCCCGGCCGACCAGGCGCGCTGGTCGGTGTACGGCAAGCTGGCCCAGGACAACCGCCGCTACCTGTGGGGCATCCTGGAAGACCTGGCCAAGCGCCAGGACGGCCGCAGCGTCAGCCAGCAAAAGATCGGCGACTACTTCGGCGCCTGCATGGACGAGCGCGCGATCGAGGCGCGTGGCGCCGAGCCGCTGAAACCCTACTTCGACCAGATCGCCGGCCTGCGCTCGCAGCGCGACCTGCCGCGCGTGCTGGCGAAACTGCACCTGGCGCTGGCCGACCAGGGCCTGTACTTCGGCTTCGGCTCGAGCCAGGACTACGGCGATTCCTCGCGCGTGATCGCGTTTGCCGTCGCCGGCGGCCTGGGGCTGCCGGACCGCGATTCCTACCTCAAGACGGACCAGCGCTCCAAGGACATCCGCGCCAAGTACGTGGCCCACATCGCCAACACCTTCAAGCTGCTGGGCGACACCCCGGAGCAGGCGCAGCGCGAAGCCGCGCGCGTGATGGAGATCGAGACTGCGCTGGC
The DNA here is from genome assembly GCF_034659755.1 of Massilia phyllosphaerae. Classification (NCBI taxonomy): domain Bacteria; kingdom Pseudomonadati; phylum Pseudomonadota; class Betaproteobacteria; order Burkholderiales; family Oxalobacteraceae; genus Massilia; species Massilia phyllosphaerae. The sequence goes on along the minus strand of NZ_JAXSQX010000004.1, from coordinate 563,400 downwards.
CAAGGCCTCGCTGTCGCGCGTCGACAAGCGCGACCCGTACAAGCTGTTCCACAAGGTCGATGCCAAAGGCCTGCAGGCGCTGACTCCGGGCTTCGACTGGCAGGCCTACCTCGATGAGCTGGGGCAGGGCAAGCAGACCACCTTCAACGTCACCGAGCCGGCCTTCTTCAAGGCGCTGGGCCAGATGTGGAAGAGCGGCGACATCGCATCGACCCGCACCTATTTGCGCTGGCACGTGGCCCGTACCATGTCGCCGGCGCTGGCCTCGAACTTCGACAACGAGCATTTCGACTTCTTCAGCAAGACCCTGCGCGGCGTGCAGCAACAGCCGCCGCGCTGGAAACGCTGCGTGGCGCTGGTCGACCGCCAGCTGGGCGAAGCGCTGGGCCAGGAATTCGTCAGCCGCGCCTTCTCGCCGGCACTCAAGGCCAAGTCGCTGCACATGACGCGCCAGATCGAAGACGCGATGAAGAAGGACATCGAGTCGCTCGACTGGATGAGCGCGGACACCAAGAAGAAGGCGCAGGAAAAGCTGGCCGCGATCGTCAACAAGATCGGCTATCCGGACAAATGGCGCGATTACAGTGCCTATGACGTAAAGGCGGGCGATTTTGCCGGCAACGTCGTGCGCGGCAACATGTTCGAACAGCGGCGCGACCTGGCCAAGATCGGCAAGCCGCTCGACCGCAGCGAGTGGGGCATGACGCCGCCGACGGTGAACGCCTATTTCAATCCGCAGATGAACGACATCAACTTCCCGGCTGGCGTGCTGCAGCCGCCGCTGTTCGACCCGAAGATGGATGATGCGCCGAACTACGGCAACACCGGCGGCACCATTGGCCACGAACTGACCCACGCCTTCGACGACGAAGGCCGCCAGTTCGATGCCAACGGCAACCTGAAGGACTGGTGGACCAAGAAGGATGCCAAGGCCTACGAAGAGCGCGCCCAGTGCATCGTCGACCAGTACGCGCAGTACACGGTGGTGGACGACATCAAGATCAACAGCAAGCTGACGCTGGGCGAGGACATCGCCGACCTGGGCGGCCTGATCCTGGGCTGGATGGCGTGGAAGGAAGAAATGGCGAGCATGCCGCAACAAGCCCAGCCGGCGCAGCCGCGCGACGGTCTCACGCCGGAGCAGCGCTTCTTCATCGGCAACGCCCAATGGGCCTGCGAAAACGACCGCCCGGAAAACCTGCGCGTGACTGCCATGACCGATCCGCACTCGCCGGGCAAGTTCCGCGTGAACGGGCTGGTGGTGAACATGCCGCAGTTCCAGCAAGCCTTCCAGTGCAAGGCGGGCCAGCCGATGGTCAAGGAAAAGCGCTGCCGCGTGTGGTAAATGCCTTGGTAGCTTTATTAGTAAGCGCATAAATAACAACGCCACCGGAGGGTGGCGTTGTTATTTAGTAAGGAATCAACAGGCTTCAATGGCGCACTCCCAGTTTGCCGAACTGGGCCTGCATGTGCACCAGGTTCGCTTCGAACACCTGCATTTCCAGCGCCACCGCGCTCAGGTCCAGATGGGCCAGTTCCAGCATGGGGAACAGTTCCTCTTCTTCTTCGCGGATGTGCGCCAGGGTCGACTGGATCATGTCGCGCATCAGCATGTCGGCACGCCGTTCGTCGATATGCATGCCCTGCAGCGCCGCCAGCATGTCGTCGACGTTCAGGTGTTCTTCTTCGAAGTGGGCAACCAAGTTCGGCTCGACCTTGCGCACGCCGGGATAGAACACCGCTTCTTCGAGGCGCGAGTGGGTGTGGATGGCTTGCACCAACTGGATCGCTGCTTGGCGCCGTACATCCAGGCTATGGCCGTTGAGATATTTGTCGGCCAGCTTGCGGATCATGTCGTGGTCGCGGCGCAAAGTCTGGATCGGGCTTTCTGCGAACGCATCGCGCGGACGCCGGGCGTTGGGGTGGTGAATGCTGGCCATGGTTTCTCCTGATTGTCTTAAAACCATGGTAGTCCCGAAATGAGCGTAGCACCGGAATGTTTGGTCACAAAATGTAAAAACGCCGCACGAGGCGGCGTTTTGACAGAGGATGCTCGCTTAATGCTGAGAGATGCTGCCGCGCCAGGCGCCGGTCTCGCGGCCGCGTTTTTCCAGCATGTCCTTGAATTTCTGCAAGTTGCCGCAGGTTTCCAAACGCACGGCACCGAAGGCGTCGCCCAGTTTCTCGAGCGGGCCTTCCGGCTGGTAATCCATCTGCAGGGCCACGCGGGTCAGGTTGTCCGAGATCTTGTGGAAGGTGACGACGCCGCCGTTCGGCACGCCGCTAGTGCTGCGCCACGCGATGCGCTTGTCGGGGATCTGTTCGGTGATCTCGACATCCCACTCCTTTTCTTCGCCGGCGACATTCGCTTTCCAGTGCAGGTGCTTGTCGTCGAGCTGGCGGATTTCATGAACGCTGGCCATGAACTGCGGGAAATCTTCGAATTGGGTCCACTGGTTGTAGACGGTGCTGACCGGCGCATTGACCTCGATCGTTTCGATGATCGAGGAATCCATGCCGGAGCCCTTGTTTTTCTTCATTTGTTTCGACAGCAGTGCACCGCCCACGGCGAGTGCAGCGACGGTAACGACGCGGTTCAGCATGTTCAGCCTCCTTATGGCAAAAAAGTTCGCGGCCCGCAATCCCGCAGCTTGGCGGGGCGGCGGCCTGGGGAACACATCGGCTGCCAAACGTACGGTATCCGTGCGCGCCATGGCGCCAGCGAGCCGTGCGGAAAGATTGCACACCGCCAGATCGCGTCGTGAAAACCTCCGGGTTGCCCGTTGTGATACTGTATATATGATCAGTAAAAACCCATCTCCGCGACGCCGCTGGCATGGTCCGACGGTATAATGCCTGCATGAATCTCCTCGACAACCTGAATCCCGAACAGCTGGCATCCGTCACGCTGCCGTCCCAAAGTGCCCTGATCCTGGCCGGCGCCGGCTCGGGCAAGACCCGTGTCCTGACCACCCGGATCGCCTGGCTGATCACGACCGGGCAGGTGTCGCCGGCGGGCATCATGGCGGTGACGTTTACCAACAAGGCGGCCAAGGAGATGCTGACCCGCCTGTCGACCATGTTGCCGATCAATACCCGCGGCATGTGGATCGGTACCTTCCACGGCCTGTGCAACCGCCTGCTGCGTACGCACCACCGCGACGCCGCGCTGCCCCAGACCTTCCAGATCCTGGACAGCCAGGACCAGCTGTCGATGATCAAGCGCATGCTGAAGGCGATGAACGTCGATGATGAGAAGTACCCGGCCAAGGACTTGATGTACTTCATCAACAACAACAAGGACCAAGGCCTGCGCGCGCACGACGTCGAAGCCTACGACCACGTGCAGCGCCGCATGGTCGAGCTGTACGAAGCCTACGACAACCAGTGCCAGCGCGAAGGCGTGGTCGACTTTGCGGAACTGCTGCTGCGCGCCTATGAGCTGCTGCAGCGCAACCACCCGCTGCGCCAGCATTACCAGATGCGCTTCCGTCATATCCTGGTCGACGAGTTCCAGGATACCAACGACCTGCAGTACAACCTGCTGAAGCTGCTTGCCGGCCACAACGAGCCGGCCGGCGGCGCCATCTTCGCCGTCGGCGACGACGACCAGAGCATCTATGCCTTCCGCGGCGCCAACGTCGGCAACATGCAGGCGTTCGAGCGCGACTTCGAGGTCAAGAACCTGATCAAGCTGGAGCAGAACTACCGCTCGCACGGCCACATCCTCGACAGCGCCAACCTGCTGATCGCCAACAACGCGAAGCGCCTGGGCAAAAACCTGCGCACCGACGCCGGCCAGGGCGAGCTGGTGCGCGTGTACGAAGCCTCGTCCGACCTCGAGGAAGCCCAGTGGATCATCGAGGAAGCCAAGAGCCTGATGGCCGAGGGCATGTCGCGCAACGAGATCGCGATCCTGTACCGTTCCAACGCCCAGAGCCGCGTCATTGAGCACGCGCTGTTCGCGGCCGGCCTGCCGTATACCGTCTACGGCGGCCTGCGCTACTTCCAGCGCGCCGAGGTCAAGCACGCGATCGCCTATCTGCAGCTCATGGACAACCCGCACAACGATTCGGCCTTCCTGCGCGTGGTGAACTTCCCGACCCGCGGCATCGGCGCGCGCTCGATCGAGCAGCTGCAGATGGCGGCGGACGCCCACCGCGTGTCGCTGTACGCGGCGGTGCCCTACATGACCGGCAAGGCGGGCAGTTCGCTGGGCAATTTCGTCAAGCTGATCGAGAGCGCGCGCTTCGAGACCCAGCAGTTGCCGCTGCCGGACATGGTGCGCGTGGTGCTGGAGCGCAGCACGCTGCTGGCGCACTACGAAAAGGAAAAAGAGGGCCAGGAGCGCATCGAGAACTTGCAGCAGATGGTCAACGCGGCCACCCAGTTCGTGCAGGAAGAGGGCTTCGGCACCCACACGCCGGCCCACCTCGGTCCGCAGGCCGCGGCGGCCAGCGGCGACGCCATCGTGAATGCCGACGGGGTCGAGATCATCGACGCCGATGCGCCGCTGGCGGCCGTGATGTCGCCGCTGTCCGCCTTCCTGGCGCACGCTTCGCTGGAAGCGGGCGACGCCCAGGCCCAGGCCGGCCAGGAAGCGATGCAGCTGATGACCGTGCACTCGGCCAAGGGCCTGGAATTTGACGCCGTCTTCATTACCGGCATCGAAGAGGGCCTGTTCCCGCACGAGAGCAGCGCGCGCGAGCTCGATGGCGTCGACGAGGAGCGGCGCCTGATGTACGTGGCGATTACGCGCGCCCGGCGCCGCCTGTACATGAGCTTTACCCAGCAGCGCATGCTGCACGGCCAGACCCGCTTCAACATGAAGTCGCGCTTCTTCGACGAACTGCCGGAAGAGTCGCTGAAATGGCTGTCGCCGCGCGTGCAGACCAACTGGTTCGCCGGCCGCAAGTCGACCACGGCCTGGGACGACGCCAACTTCCGCGAAGGCGGCGTCGACAACCAGATCGCCAAGCAGATCACGCAGAAGTCGACGAGTGCGCTAGGGAACGGCACCGGCTGGCGCATCGGCGAGACCGTGTCGCACGCGCGTTTCGGCGAGGGCGTGATCGTCAACATCGAGGGCGGGGCGGGCAGTGCGCGCGCGCAGATCAATTTCGGCGCGGCGGGGATGAAGGTGCTGGACCTGTCGGTGGCCAAGCTGGAGCGGGTGGGGCGGTAATCGGCTTGGGCCGGTAGCTGAGCACCGGGGTCATAGCCCCTCAAAGCAAAACCGGGCTCTGACCCCTAGGCAACACCGGGCTCTGATCCCTCCGCCGGCTTGCCGAAAATGGTGCGATAACCCGCATACATCGCACACTGCAGCAGCAGCACGAACAGGAACACCACCCACATCACCACCACCTGGCCGATCCAGATTTCACGGAACAGCAGCTGCGCGATCCAGACCAGCACGAAGAACAGCCCGAACCAGGCCAGCAGCAGCACCAGGAACACGCGTGCCGAGCGCACCACCGCGAAGAAGCTGTAGAACAGCGCCTTGCCGGTACTCATGTGCTTCCAGTAGGTCAGCGGTCCGGCAAAATACAGCGTGATCATGATCAGCATGTTCACAATCATGATGCAGAAGAAGGTCATGAACAGCGGCGCCGCTGCCATGATCTGCGCTTCGTCCTTGGCCAGCTGCCGGCTCTCGGCCACCTTCTGGAAGAATTCCGGCCCCAGGGTCAGCGCCACGATCCCCATTTCGACCAGCCAGACCCCGAGGTAGACCAGGCCGACCTTGCACAGGGCCGCCAGCGCCGGCTTGCGAAAGCCGGTCAGCAGCACGGACAGCGTGACGCGTTCGCCGTTCTCGATCATCAGGCAGGCCTGCATGACCGCCATCGACAGCGACGGCACCAGCACCGGCCCGAGCAGGGGGCCGAACAGCGGCACCAGGCCCAGGAGCAGGCTGAACAGGATGGTGGCGAACAGGAGCGTGGTCAGGGCGGCCGGCTGCTTGCGAAACAGGCCGATGCCTTGCTTCAGCCAATCCCAGCCGGTACTTGCGGGGAGCTTGTTCATGCGTTCAGCCGGGGTGCGGGCGTCTGGAGGCGTTGGCGCAGGACGCGCTCGAAATGGGTCGGATCGTGCGGCGTCAGCATCTCGGCCGCGCGCGGCTTGTAAAAGTCATGCAGGCGCGACACCCAGAAGCGCAGCGCCGCGGCGCGCAGCATCGGCTGCCAGGCGTCCTGCTCGGCCGCGGTGAACGGGCGCGCCGCGTGGTAGGCATGGGTCAGCGCCTGCACGCGCGCCGGGTCGAGCGCGCCGGTGGCCAGGTCGATGCACCAGTCGTTGACGGTGACGGCGATGTCGAACAGCCAGCTGTCCCAGCCGGCGAAATAGAAATCGAAGCAGCCGCTCAGCTTGTCGCCGACGAACATCACGTTGTTGCGGAACAGGTCGGCGTGCACCGGACCGCGTGCCAGCGCACGGTAGGTGTCGGTGGCGGCAAATTCTTGCTGGAACGCGAGTTCCGACGACAGCAGGGCGGCGGTGTCCGCATCGAGGTGGGCCAGGACGCCGGGCACGGTCTGGGTCCACCAGTCGAGGCCGCGCAGGTTCGGCTGTTGCAACGTGAAATCGCGTCCGGCCAGGTGCATGCGTGCCAGCATGGCGCCGACTTCGGCGCAGTGCACCGGTTGCGGGTCCATCTGCGAGCTGCCTGCGAGCTTGCTGACGATGATCGACGGCTTGCCGTGCAGCGGCACCACCAGTTCGCCGCGTTCGTTGGCCACCGGATCCGGGACCGGCACGCCGCGCTCGGCCAGGTGGCGCATCAGTTGCACGTAGAAGGGCAGTTGCTCGAAGCTGAGGTTTTCGAAAATCGTGAGGACGAACTCGCCGCGTTCGGTCGTCAGGAAGAAATTGGTGTTTTCAATGCCGCTTGCAATGCCCTGCAGGTTGAGGGCTTGGCCAAGGGGAAACTGCTTGATCCACTGGGACAGATCGTCCAGTGTGACCGAGGTGAATACTGCCATTGTCGTGGTGAAGTGGGGGCAATGAAAGGCTCGACACATCGGCCGCGCATCGGACGGCCGATCGAGAGGATGGCTTACTTGGTGTCCGGTCCCGGACCGGCAGGCATCGGCGGCGGTGGCGGCGCATCGGCCGTGGTCGGGGTGTTCTGGCCGGCTTCGTTGCCGGCGCGGCGCTTGCCGCTCAGGTCGAACTCGCCCACTTTCCACTGCGGCGCGCGGATCGCGGTGGTCTGCGCGTTGCCCGGCTGGTTATTCGGCCGCATGTAATAGTGGCTGCCACCGGCGGTGACTTCGACTTCGGTAACCTGGCCGCTGTTGTTGCGGTGTTCGGTGATCTCGGTACCGCGCTTCGGCGGAATGTTGGTGGCCGGCACGTCGCTGCCCGGTTCGATACGCTGCACGTTGGCCGGCGGCGTCTGGTTCTGGGTTGCTTGCGAGCTGCCTTGCTGGGCCGCGGCCTGGCCGGCGGCAAGCGCCAGCAGGGCTGCCGACAGCGGCATGGAGAGTTTCAGGGCGGAAAATGAGCGCGGCATAATGGTCACCTTTGTCGATTTGGCCATTGTAACAAACACGCCCGCTCCCTGTGAAAGTGTTGAAGCGTCCCCATCTGTAGTGCATAGCGAGTGCAACCCCGGCCGTGCTTTTTTGCTGGCCGATTCTGCGATAATGGCACCGATTCGCCGCGTCCGCCGCGGCCCACCCGATTTCAGTTTCCATGGACAATACTCTCCTTCTCGTCGACGGTTCCAGCTACCTGTACCGCGCCTTCCACGCACTGCCGGACCTGCGCAGCGGCGACGGCCACCCGACCGGCGCCATGCACGGCATGGTCAACATGCTGCGCCGCCTGCGCACCGACTTCCCGGCCGCCTACATCGCCTGCGTGTTCGACGCCAAGGGCAAGACCTTCCGTGACGACCTGTATCCCGAGTACAAGGCCACGCGCGCCTCGATGCCGGAAGACCTGGCCAAGCAGATCGAGCCGATCCACGAAGTGGTGCGCCACATGGGCTGGCCGATCCTGATGGTCGAAGGCGTCGAGGCGGACGACGTGATCGGCACCCTGGCGGCCCAGGCGACCGCGCGCGGCATGAAGACCGTGGTCTCGACCGGCGACAAGGACCTGGCCCAGCTGGTCAACGACAAGGTCATGCTGATTAATACGATGAGCAACGAAAAGCTGGACGAAGCCGGCGTCGTGGCCAAGTTCGGCGTGCCGCCGAACCGCATCATCGATTACCTGACCCTGATCGGCGACACCGTCGACAACGTCCCGGGCGTGACCAAGTGCGGCCCCAAGACCGCGGTCAAGTGGCTGGCCTTGCACGGCTCGCTGGATGGCGTGATCGAAAACGCGGCCTCGATCGGCGGCGCCGTCGGCGCCAACCTGCAGGCGGCGCTGGAATGGCTGCCGAAAGGGCGCGAGCTGATCACCGTAAAAACCGACTGCGACCTCGCCAACCACCTGGTGTCGATCGAGGAATCGCTGGTCGGCCGTCCGGAAGACAAGGACGCCCTGCGCGATTTCTTCCAGCGCTACGGTTTCAAGAGCATGCTGCGCGAACTGGGCGCGGGCGGCGCTAACCCGGGCAAATACCTGTCGCCGGGCGCGAATGTCGACGCCAACGGCGCCCTCAACTCGCCGGAAGGCGCGGCCGCCGGCACCCAGCCTGGCATGCCGATCATCAAGGGCGAATACGAGACCGTCAGCACCGAGGAACAACTGGCGCGCTGGCTCGACCTGATCGACAGGGCCGAACTGACCTCGGTCGATACCGAAACCACCTCGCTCGACCCGATGACGGCCGAGATGGTCGGCATCTCGCTGTCCGTCGAAGCGGGCAAGGGCGCCTACATCCCGCTGGCGCACCGCTACGCCGGCGTGCCCGAGCAGCTGAACCGCGAAGACGTGCTGGCGCGTATGAAGCCGTGGCTGGAAAATCCGGACAAGCCCAAGCTCGGCCAGAACCTGAAGTACGACAGCCACATCTTCGAAAACCACGGCATCAAGTTGCGCGGCATCGTGCACGACACGCTGCTGCAATCCTACGTGTTCGAGTCGCACAAGCCGCACGACATGGACACCATGGCGCTGCGCCACCTCGGCTACACCACGATCCCCTTCGTCGACGTGTGCGGCAAGGGCGCCAACATGATCTGCTTCGACCAGGTTGAACTGGGGCGCGCCACCGAGTACGCGGCCGAGGATTCGGATATCACGCTGCGCCTGCACCAGGCCATGATCGGCCACGTGGAAAGCGACAAGGGCCTGGATTACATCTACCGCAAGATCGAGCTGCCGACCTCGGTCGTGCTGCAGAAGATCGAGCGCAACGGCGTGCTGATCGATGCGGACCTGCTGGCCGTGCAGTCGAACGAACTGGCGGCGCGCATCCTGGAACTGGAAAAGCAGGCCTACGAGCTGGCCGAAGGCCCGTTCAACCTCGGCTCGCCGAAGCAGATCGGCGAAATCTTCTTCGGCAAGCTGAAGCTCCCGGTGATCAAGAAGACCGCCACCGGCGCACCGTCGACCGACGAAGAGGTGCTGCAGAAGCTGGCCGAGGATTACCCGCTGCCGAAGGTACTGCTGGAACACCGCGGCCTGTCGAAGCTGAAGTCGACCTACACGGATAAATTGCCGAAGATGGTCAACCCGAACACCGGTCGCGTGCACACCAACTATGCGCAGGCGGTGGCGATCACCGGACGCCTGGCGTCGAGCGATCCGAACCTGCAGAACATCCCGGTGAAGAACGCGGAAGGCCGCCGCATTCGCGAAGCCTTCGTGGCGCCGCCGGGCAGCGTGATCGTGTCGGCCGACTATTCGCAGATCGAACTGCGCATCATGGCGCACATCTCGGGCGACGAGGCGATGCTGCGCGCGTTCGCCTCCGGCGAGGACATCCACCGCGCCACCGCCGCCGAAGTCTTCGGCGTGGCGCCGGAAGAGGTGAACAGCGAACAGCGCCGCTACGCCAAGGTCATCAACTTCGGCCTGATCTACGGCATGAGCGCGTTCGGCCTGGCCCAGAACCTGGGCATCGAGCGTGGCGCCGCCAGCAACTACATCGACCGCTACTTCGCGCGCTTCGCCGGCGTCAAGCAATACATGGACGAGACGCGCCTGTCGGCCAAGGCCAAGGGCTACGTCGAAACGGTGTTCGGCCGCCGCCTGTGGCTCCCCGAGATCAATTCGCCCAACGGCCCGCGCCGCGCCGGCGCCGAACGCGCGGCGATCAACGCGCCGATGCAGGGCACGGCGGCCGACCTGATCAAGCTGGCCATGGTGGCGGTGCAGGACTGGATCGAGACCGACCAGCTGGGCACGCGCATGGTGATGCAGGTGCACGATGAACTGGTGCTGGAAGTGCCGGAAGGCGAGCTGGAACTGGTCAAGGCCAAGCTGCCGGAGCTGATGGCGGGTGTGGCGACGCTGAAGGTGCCGCTGGTGGCCGAGACCGGGGTGGGGCGGAATTGGGAGGAGGCTCACTGAGCCTCCGCGCACTAGCACTTCCGCGAGCTGCCGGCTCGTTTCATTCGTTGGCTTGAAAACGTCATCCCCGCGAAGGCGGGGATTCAAGTTTGCATAAGCCGTCGAAACGCGCGCAACTTGGATTCCCGCCTTCGCGGGAATGACGCTCAGGCGTCAGCGGTTCGGCGTGCGCCACCCGCGCACCAGCGCCAGCAACGTCAACCCACCCAGCAACAGCGCCGAGGTCTCCGGCTCAGGCACCGGCACCGCATGCGACTCCGCCACCGCATACGCGTCGAACGCCAGCCGACCTTCCGCCCATTCCCCCTGCGAGGCCGCCGTTACCGACAGCGTGCCGCGCCGCACGCCATCCTCGAGCCGGAAGGTGTCGGTAAAACGCTCCCCGTCATTGAACCCATCGAGCGAGCCATACAGCTCGGCCATCGCGGTCGGCCACGACACGCCGGGCGTCTCCGGCCGCGCCCACAGGTCGGCATCCACGCTGAATGTCACCTGCGTATGTGGCGACAGCAAAAAGTGCAGGCTGCGGTTGGCGCTCACGTAGCCCCAGCCGCTGTACAGCGTCAGCAGCACATTGGCGGCATCGGCACTGGTTTGGGCATGCAGGCTGGCCCAAGGATTGTCGAAGCCGGTGCTGCCGAAACGGTCGATGTCCGTGCCCGCGACCTCGTTCCCTTCCTGGTCATAGACGTGCGCATAGGCGTGGGTGGCCTGGCTGTTGAAGCCGATCCACGGGTCGATGCCATCGTCCGGCGCCAGGTCGAGCAGGCGATAGCCGAGTTGGCCGAGGGTGACGCCGGCCGCTTGCTGGGCCTGTGCGGGCGCGGTGGAGGTGGCAGCCAGCAGGGCGATGGCGCAGGCTGCGAGGACGGGCTTCAGTTGCATGATGTCTCCAGAAATAAGGTCATGCCGCACTGTACGGCAGCGTCCGCCAGAGACTTTATGACGCGTCAATACCCGGTCGGCATGCATTCAGGCAACAAGGTGCGCGCCAGCAGCGCGCCGGCCCCGCTGCTAAGATAGGCCCCCCTTGCCATCCCGACCGAAAAACGACCTATGACAGATAACTCTCAGAAAAGCGGCACCGGCTTCGCCGCCGCCACGCCACCGACGGCCAACGTGATCACGACCGATACCGAGGGCCTCAGCGCCGGCTGGATCGACCTGGACGTGAACGGCCAGACCGTGCCCGTTTACCGCGCGCAGCCGGCCGGGCAATCGGACCTGCCCATCGTCCTGGTGATCTCGGAAATCTTCGGCGTCCACGAACACATCGCCGACGTCGCGCGCCGCTTCGCCAAGCAGGGTTACCTGGCGCTGGCGCCGCAGCTGTTCGTGCGCCAGGGCGACCCGTCCACCATCGCCGACATTCCCACGCTGTTCCGCGACATCGTCTCGCAGGCGTCGGACGCCCAGGTGAACGGCGACCTCGATGCCTGCGTGGCCTGGGCCGCGCGGAACGGCGGCGACGTCGACAAGCTGGGCATCACCGGCTTCTGCTGGGGCGGACGCGTGACCTGGCTGTATTCGAGCCATAACCCGAAGGTGAAAGCGGGCGTGGCCTGGTATGGCCGCCTGGCCGGCGACACCAACGGCAAGCAGACCAGCCACCCGGTCGACGTCGCGCCTGCGCTGCGCGTGCCCGTGCTGGGCCTGTACGCCGCCCAGGACACCGGCATCCCGCTCGATACCGTGGAACGGATGAAGGCCGCGCTTGCGCAAGGCAGCAGCGGTTCCGAGTTCGTGGTCTATCCGGATGCCGGCCACGCCTTCTATGCCGACTACCGCCCGAGCTACAACGCGCGGGATGCGCAGGACGGCTGGAACCGTGCCCTGGACTGGTTCCGCCAGCACGGCGTCGCCTGAAGCCGCGAGTACTGCCGAGTTGCACGGACGCGCGCCGGGGAGGGTACAATGCCCGGCTCGCATACGATCAATAAGAAGAGGCTCTTAAATCGATCCCGTCCTCATCTCCATCCTGCTGGCCACCGGGCTGGCGGGCGTTGTCAGCATCACGGCTGCCGCGGTGTTTTCATTTACCCTGCTCTCGAAAGTGGTCGAGCGCATGGTCAGCCTGTCGGTCGGCATCATGCTGTCGACCTCATTGCTGCACGCGCTGCCGGAGGCGTTCGAGTCGAAGGCGGATCCGCACAAGCTGTTCGCGACCCTGCTGGGTGGCCTGCTGGCCTTCTTCCTGCTGGAGAAGGTGGCCCTGATGCGCCACTCGCACCACCACGAAGGCGACGGCCACCACCATCATCACGGCCACGACGCGCAGCAGGCCGGCAAGGCCGGCTGGATGATCCTGATCGGCGACGGCATGCACAACTTCACCGACGGCATCCTGATCGCCGCTGCCTTCCTCGCCAATCCGCAACTGGGCATCGTCACCGGCGTGGCCATCATCGCCCACGAGATCCCACAGGAGATCGGCGACTTCATCGTGCTGCTGAACGCCGGTTTTTCACGCGTGCGCGCCTACGTCTTCAACCTGTTGTGCAGCCTGCTGGCGGTGGCCGGCGGCCTGCTCGGCTACTACACCCTGGAAAATGCCAGCGACCTGGTGCCTTACGTGCTGGTGTTCGCGTCCTCGGGCTTCATCTACATCGCCGTGAGCGATTTGATGCCGCAGATGCAGCGCCGTGCCACGCTGCGCGAATCGATCCCGCAGGTGCTGCTGATCGGGTTGGGGGTGGTGATCGTGTTGTTCCTGACGCATGGACACTAAGGACCACTGAGGGCCAATGAGGCGCATTAACCTCATGCGGGCCGGATATTGCGCCGCAAGATTGACAGCCTAATTTCTTCCATTTTATGCTGAATCGTTAGTCGGGATTCAGCTCGATGCGCAGTTCAATGCGCAGTTCAATGGAGAAAAGCATGGCAAGCCTGGTCAGTCAACTCACGGCCCAATGCGTCGCGGCGCTGCGCGAAAAACCGTGGCGTTTCGGTTACGTGCTCGGCGCACTGGTGGTCTCGGTGGTGCTGTTCACGATGGCGGACATCCTGCCCGCCCCGTACGACTACAGCCGCTGATTCAGCTGCCGGTGGCCACCGGCCGTGAAGGATCGGCGCTCCACTCGCTCCACGATCCCGGATACAGCGCCGCGCCGGGCAGAGCGGCCACTTCCAGCGCCAGCAGGTTGTGGCAGGCGGTCACGCCCGAGCCGCACTGCATGATCGCCCGTGCCGGATCGCCGACGATGCTCCCCAGTTCCGCCTGCAGCTGCGCCGGCGCCTTGAAGCGGCCGTCGGCCTGCAGGTTGTCCTTGAAGAAGCGGTTCTTCGCGCCCGGGATGTGGCCGCCGACCGGGTCGATGGTCTCGTTCTCGCCGCGGAAGCGATCCGGCGCGCGCGCATCGACGACCGTGCGGCCGCCGTCCTGTACATTCTGCAAGACCTCGTTCACGTCGACGCTGGCGACCAGCGTATCGCGCAGCGCGATCGTGCCGCGCGCACGCGGGGCAGGAGCCTCGGTCGACAGCGCATTGCCCGCAGCCTGCCACGCCGGCAGGCCGCCATCCAGCACCGCCACCGCCTCGTGGCCGACCCAGCGCAGCATCCACCACACGCGCGCCGCGAACATGCCGCCGTGGGCGTCGTAGGCGACGACCTGGGTAGCGTCGTCGATGCCCCAGGCGCGCAGCTGCTCGATGAATGCTTCGCGCTGGGGCAGCGGATGGCGGCCGCGGAAGGCGCCGTCACTGCCGTCAGCTTGAGGATAGCGTTTCGCGCCCGACAGCGCGGTCTCGACGTCGGCGAACTGCGCCTGCGGCAAGTGCCCGGCCGCATAGGCGTCGCGGCCCGCGGCCAGGTTCACCAGGTCGTGCCGGCAGTCGAGCACGACCCAGGCCGGGTCGTCGATGCGGGCGGCCAGGGTGGCGGGGTCGATCAGGGTCGTATACATGGGAGGCTCCTTATTCGCTGGCGATGGGGTCGGTGTCCTTGACGACGGCGCCGCGCGCCGTTTTCTGCGTATTGTAGAACGTCGCGGCGATGCCGGAGGCCAGGATCACGGCCATGCCCAGCCAGACGTGCCAGTCGAATACGTCGCCCCACAGCAGCATGCCCCACAGGCTGGAAAAGATGATGCCGGTGTACTGCAGGTTGGCCACCACCAGCACCTTGCCAAGGCGGTAGGCGCGCGTCATCGCCATCTGGGCCAGCAGGGCCGGGAAGCCGACCGCCAGCAGCAGGCCGGCGCTGTGCCAGGTATGCGCGTGCAGCGGAGTAGCGAAGCCGTTCTCGAACGGGGTGCCCAGCAGGCCGGCAATCGCCATGGTCAGCGAAAAATAGAACACCACGCGGTATTCGGGCTCGCCCATCTGGCCCAGGCGGCGCACCTGCAGGTAGGCCATCGCCGCAATGACGGAGGAGGCGATGGCGACCGCGCCGCCCAGCCACTGGTCGGTCTCGGCCGCCGGGCGCAGCACCTGGGTCACGCCGACGAAGCTCGCGCCGACGGCTAGGATCAGCGGCCATTCGCTCAAGCCTTTGCCCTGCCACCAGCCCTTGAAGAACATGTACGCGGAGAGCCAGATCGGCGCCATGTAGTTCAGCGTGATGGCGGTGGCCAGCGGCAGCTTGCCGATCGCGTAGAACCACATCCACAGCGAGACCACGCCGACGATGCTGCGCCACAGGTGGGCCTTGGGGAAGGGTGTGCGCAGCGTACCGCGCTGTTGGCGGATCATCGGCAGCAGCAACAGGCTGCCGAGGATCCCGCGGTACATCACGATTTCGGAGGTGGAGTAGGTGAGGGAGGCCAGCTTCACGGCCGCACCCATGGCGGCGAACGCAAAGCTGGCGAACAGCATCCATAAAGCAGGCATCAAACTCCCGAGGCGCCCGGCCCGATGTCCTGCAGGCGGCTGCGGTACCACTCGTGGAAGTGCTGCATGCCGTCTTCCATCGGCGACTGGTAAGGACCCACTTCGCTGACGCCGCGTTCCATCAGGATCTTGCGGCCGGCATCCATGCGCAGGGCGATCTCGTCGTCCTCGACGCAGGTTTCCATGTAGGCGGCGCGTTCGGCTTCGACGAAGCCGCGCTCGAAGAGCACGAATTCCTCGGGGTAGTAGAACTCGACCACGTTGCGCGTCTTTTGCGGACCCATCGGCCACAGCGTCGACACCACCAGCACGTTCGGATACCACTCGACCATGATGTTCGGATACAGCGTCAGCCAGATCGCACCATACTTCGGCGGCTGGCCGTTGTTCAGCCTCAGGATCTGTTCCTGCCATTTTTTATAGGCAGCCGACCCGGATTTCTGCAGGCCGCGGTGCACGCCCACGGTCTGCACGCTGTAGTCCGGCCCGAATTCCCATTGCAGGTCGTCGCAGCTGACGAAGTTGCCCAGGCCCGGGTGGAAGGGCTCGACGTGGTAATCCTCCAGGTAGACTTCAATGAACGTCTTCCAGTTGTAGTCGCACTCGTGCACTTCGACGTGGTCGAACATGTAGCCCGAAAAGTCGAGGTCCTTCGTCACCGACATGTTCTTGAGCTTGTCCATGACGTGGTAGCCGTTCTGTTCGAACAGCAGGCCGTTCCAGTTCTGCAGCGGCGTCTTCGACAGGTTCAGGCAGGGGGTGTCGGCAAAATGCGGTGCGCCGATCAGCTCGCCCTTGAGGTCGTAGGTCCAGCGGTGCAGCGGGCACACGATGTTGTTGGCATTGCCGCGGCCATTGAACATCAGCGCCTGGCGGTGGCGGCAGACGTTCGACAGCACTTCGATGCCGCCCTGGTTGCGCACCAGCATGCGGCCCTCGTTCTCCGATTTCAGGGTCGCAAAGTCGCCCAGTTCGGGCACCATCAGTTCGTGGCCGACGTAGCGTGGGCCATTCAGGAACAATTGCTGCATTTCGCGCTGCAGCAGCGCTTGGTCGAAGTAAACATTTACCGGCAGCTGCGCGGACGAGCGCGCCAGCTTGGCGTGGGTAGCCAGATCGGACATCCCAACCCCCCTTTAGAAATCAGTCAAAGAAGAGAAAGAATCCGAGAACCAGCATTACAGAGCGTAGAACCTTTATGGTTTTTTACGCTCTTTTAAGGAACGGAATGCGGTAATTCGGAGACAGAACCGGAGATTATAGCCTGTAAAGAGGCGTCTAGTCTCGGGCCCGCTCGCGGTTGTGGTCCTTGCGTGCTCAAAAATTGCCTGAATGGCATCGTTTTCATGAATCCGGGGACGCTTTGCGATAAAATGTATCTTTGCTTGCAAGCTTGCAGCGACTGTTGCACCGTCATGCACGAGTATGATTGTTTAAAATAAGCGATTAGACTGGCGTGCTGCGCGCAAAGTTGCCCAGGACCCGAAACAATCAAAGTCATTATGCCAAATAAAACAACCGCGGAGAGCGCCGTAGCCGGCACGCAAGCTCCGGAGTCTTTCGAACAGGCGATGGCCGAACTGGCCCAGCTGGTGAGCCAGATGGAAGGCGGCGCGCTGCCGCTGGAAGCCTCGGTCGCCGCCTACGCGCGCGGTTCCGAACTGGTGCGCTATTGCGCGGCCCAGCTGGAAAAGGTCGAAGCGCAAGTCAAGGTGCTGGAAGGCGAGATGCTCAAGCCCTTCAGCGACGGTGGAGACGACGCATGAGCGGCGTTGCATCGGCATCCGGCGCCGGCTTCGGCGTCTGGATGAAGGACGTCCAGGCGCAGACCGAGGCCGCCCTCGGCGCCTTCCTGCCGCCGGCCGGCCGTGAACCGGCCAAGCTCCACGAAGCGATGCGCTATACGGTGCTGGGCGGCGGCAAGCGCGTGCGCCCGCTGCTGGCGTATGCCAGCGGCGCGCTGTTCGGCGCCGATCCGGATGCGACGGCGCGTGCCGCCAGTGCGGTCGAAATGATCCACGCGTATTCGCTGGTGCACGACGACATGCCGTGCATGGACGACGACGCCCTGCGCCGCGGCAAGCCGACGGTGCACGTGGCCTACGACGAAGCGACCGCGCTGCTGGTCGGCGACGCGCTGCAGGCGCAAGCCTTCGAGGTGCTGGCCGGCGCCGCCAGCGTGCCGCCGGCCCGCCTGGTAACGATGCTGCGCCTGCTGGCCGAAGCCGCCGGTTCGGCCGGCATGTGTGGCGGCCAGGCGATCGACCTGGATAGTGTGGGCATTAGCCTGAGCCTGGAACAGCTGGAGCGCATGCACCAGCTGAAGACCGGCGCCATGCTGCGCGTGTCGGTACTGCTCGGCGCACTGGCCGGCCGCGACCTGGCAGCGCACGAACAGGAAGCGCTGGCGGCCTACGCGCGCGCGATCGGCCTCGCTTTCCAGGTGGTCGACGACGTGCTCGACGCCACCGCCGATTCGGCGACACTGGGCAAGACCGCGGGCAAGGATGCGGCGGCCAACAAACCGACATACGTATCGATTCTGGGGCTGGAGCCGTCCAAGGCACTGGCGGAACAATTGCGGCAGCAGGCGCATGAGGCGCTGGCGCCGTTCGGAGAGCAAGCACTGCGGCTGCGCGAACTCGCGGACCTGATCGTGCAGCGGAAGGCATAAATGAAACTGCTAGAGACCATCAACGACCCGGCCGACCTGCGCAAACTGGCGCGCACCCAGCTCACCCCGCTGGCCACGGAGCTGCGCGACTACCTGCTGGATTCGGTATCGAAAACCGGCGGCCACCTGTCGTCCAACCTCGGCACCGTCGAGCTGACGATCGCGCTGCACTACGTGTTCAACACGCCGGAAGACCGCATCGTGTGGGACGTCGGCCACCAGACCTACTCGCACAAGATCCTGACCGGCCGCCGCGACCGCATGCCGACGCTGCGCCAGCACAATGGCCTGTCCGGGTTCCCGAAACGCGACGAAAGCGACTACGACACCTTCGGCACCGCGCACTCGTCGACCTCGATCTCGGCGGCGCTGGGCATGGCGACGGCGGCCAAGATCAAGGGCGAGAAGCGCCATGCGATCGCCGTCATCGGCGACGGCTCGATGACCGCCGGCATGGCCTTCGAAGCACTCAACAACGCCGGCGTCGAGGACGACGTCAACCTGCTGGTGGTCCTGAACGACAACGACATGTCGATCTCGCCGCCGGTGGGCGCGCTGAACCGTTACCTGGCCCGTTTGATGAGCGGCCAGTTCTACGCCGCCGCCAAGAACGTCGGCAAGAGTGTGCTGCCGGCCCCGATGCTGGAGCTGGCGAAAAAGCTGGAAGAACACGCCAAGGGCATGGTGGTCCCGGCCACGATGTTCGAGGAATTCGGTTTCAACTACGTCGGCCCGATCGACGGCCACGACCTCGACTCGCTGATCCCGACGCTGCAGAACATCCGCAAGCTCAAAGGCCCGCAATTCCTGCACGTGGTGACCAAGAAGGGGCAGGGCTACAAGCTGGCCGAGGCCGAGCCGATCCTGTACCACGGCACCGGCAAGTTCAACCCCGTCGAAGGCATCAAGCCGGCCACGGCGCCGGCCAAGATCACCTATACCGAAGTGTTCGGCAACTGGCTGTGCGACATGGCCGCCGCGGATAAACGCCTGGTCGGCATCACGCCGGCGATGCGCGAAGGCTCGGGCATGGTGCGCTTCCACCAGCAATACCCGGAGCGCTACTTCGACGTCGGCATCGCCGAGCAGCATTCCGTCACCTTCGGCGCCGGCCTCGCCACCGAGGGCATGAAGCCGGTGGTCGCGATCTACTCGACCTTCCTGCAGCGCGGCTACGACCAGCTGATCCACGACGTGGCCCTGCAGAACCTGGACGTGACCTTCGCACTGGACCGCGCCGGCCTGGTCGGCGCCGACGGCGCGACCCACGCCGGCAACTACGACATCGCCTACCTGCGCTGCATCCCGAACATGGTCGTGATGGCGCCGTCGGACGAAAACGAATGCCGCACCATGCTGACCACGGCTTATCACTACCCGGGTCCGGCGGCGGTGCGCTACCCGCGCGGCGCCGGCGTCGGCGCGGCCATCCAGCAGGAACTGACGTCGATCGAGATCGGCAAGGGCCTGGTGAAACGCCAGGGCAAGAGCGTCGCCATCCTGGCCTTCGGTTCGATGGTGGCACACAGCCTGAAGGCGGCCGACGACCTCAACGCCACGGTCGCCGACATGCGCTTCGTGAAGCCGCTCGACGTCGAACTGGTCAAGCGCCTGGCCAGGGACCACGACTACCTGGTGACGGTGGAAGAGGGCTGCATCATGGGCGGCGCCGGTTCGGCCGTGGCCGAGGCGCTGGCCACCGAAGGTATCGTCAAGCCGCTGCTGATGCTGGGCCTGCCGGACAAGTTCATCGACCATGGCGACCCGGCGCTGCTGCTGGCGTCCGTTGGCCTGGACGCGCATGGCATCGGCAAGTCGATCCGCGAGCGCTTCGGGATCGGCGAGCCGCGGCTGGTGGTGAACAACACCTGATCTGCTCACCGCTTCACGCTGAACGCCATGCCGGCAAGACCGGGATGGCGTTTTTTTTCGGCCGTGCCACCGGCGCGTTTTCCAGGAATTGAAAATTATTTGTGTCACATATGTCGTATTTATGCAAAGCAACATAGTTTGTAAATTCAGCATCGGTTACGCTTACGTCTTCAGCCTGTCTTGACGATTGCCGCTCCGTCCGTGCCTTTCATTTCACAATTACCCAACATCTCCCGCCACCTCCCGCCGTCGCTGGAAGAGGTTTACCAGGCCGACATGGCGGGCGAAAAACTTCGCATCTTCTATATCGCCTGCGGATTGAGCTCCTTGCTCTACCTGGGCTTTGCCCCGCTCGATGTCGTTGCCCTGTCGAGCAACCTGACGAGTGCCTGGATGGTGCGCGCCGCCGTGATGCTGGCGACCGGGGCGGCCGCACTGTTTGCCCATCTGCGGCGCGACGCCTTCCTGCACCATTATCCCGTCGTCATTTGCCTGGTCTATCTGGGTTGGGGCGCCGGGGTCGAGGCGCTGCTCATGCTGTCGCAGCCGACCGATCTGGCGTGGAGCAGCTATTACGCCGGCCTGATGCTGGTATTGATGGCTTTATATACTTGGTCTTATCTGCGTCCGCTGCATGCGGGACTCGCCGGACTGGCGGTGGTGGCCAGCTACGTGGTGGCAGGCCTGTGCTACCAGCGCATGGGGGAACGCGGCCATTGGGTGCCCCTGGTGCAGAATGTCTGTTTTCTGGCCGGGACCAATGTGGTCGGCGCCTTTGCGTTGACGACGCGCGAACGGTTTGCGCGCCAGGCTTTCCTGCTCAAGGACGCCCTGCTGCGCGATTTGCGGCTGAAGGAGGAAGCCAAGCGCCGCAGCGAACACCTGGCCGGGCACGATGCCTTGACCGGACTGCCGAACAGGGTATCGTTCCTGCGCCGGCTCGGTGAGCTGATGGCCACCCGCGCGCAGGACGACACGGTGGGGGTGCTGTTCCTCGACCTGGACGGTTTCAAGCCGGTCAACGACCAGCACGGGCACGCTGCCGGAGACCACGTGCTGGCGGTCGTCGCCCAGCGCATCCGCAACGCCATCCGCGCCGAGGACGTGGCGGCACGCATCGGCGGCGACGAGTTCGTGGTCGCCTTGCCGCTCGCCGGCCAGGCGGATGCCGCCATCGTCGAACGCACCCGTGCCGCGCTGCGCAAGTCGATCGCCGAGCCGATCGACTACAACGGATGCAGCCTGCGGGTGACGGCGAGCATCGGGATGGCGCTCCGCTGCCGGGACGGCGGCAGCGCCGAGGAGCTCCTGCACCTGGCCGACCAGAGCATGTATGAGTCCAAGCGCGGCGGCAAACGGCAAACGGCGGCGTGCCTGGCCTGAAAACACCTGCCGTCAATACGATTCGTGACTACAATGGCGGCTCGCTCAGTCTTCATGGAGTCCGCATGCGTTTCCGTTCTTCTCGTGTTGTCCCGTTTTTCTTCGCGTCGATGATGTTACTGTCCGGCTGCGCCGCCCTGAGCGGCATGAACACCGGACCCCTGATCGACCGCCATGTGCCCAAGGATTACAGCGGCGTCGTCGCCGTGCGCGAGCATACCGGTGCGACGCTGGTGACGCATGCGAGCGGCCTGGCCGTGCGCGAGGTGGCGCAGGCGAACACCCAGGACACGCGCTTCATGATCGGCTCCATCACGAAATGGATCAGCGCCGTCACCGTGCTGCGCCTGGCCGACATGGGCAAGCTGGACCTGGATGCGCCGATCGCACGCCAGCTCCCCGAATTGCCGGCCGCGACGGGGGCGGTGACGCTGCGCCAGCTGCTGACGAACCGCAGCGGCATCCCGAACGGCTTGTCGGCGGCGCTGCGCAAGGATGCTTCGCTCGGCAAGCTGGATATCGGACCGGTGGCGGCGGCACTGCGCTTCGGCACCGGGACGCTCGAGGCGGCGCCCGGCGAAAAATGGGATTACTCGGTCACCAACTGGATCCTCGTGGCTGCCGTCGTCGAACGGGCCAACAAGAAACCGTTCACGGAAACCGTGGAAGAACTGGTGCTGGCGCCCGCCGGCGTGCGGGATACCAGTTTTGCGAGTCCCGACGATGAAGACGCGGTGGGCATGGCGGTGGCCTACGGCGCCTCTGGCGCACGCAAGCTGTCGCCGGCGCCGCCGATGGTGGCGGCCAGCGGCACCCTGGTCAGCACCGCGCGCGACCTGGTCGCGCTTGCCGACGCCGTGTACGGGCCCAAGCTGCTGTCCGACAAATCACGCCAGGCGCTGTCGGCGATCCAAGTCGCGTCCGAAGACTATGCGCTCGGCGGCCGTGTCAAAACGGTGGCCACCAAGCACGGCAGCCGCACCCTCGCCTGGGAATCGGGCGTCATCGGCGGGTACAAGACCCTGCTGGCCTACGACCCCGGCAATGGGCGGGCCGTGGTCCTGCTGAACAATACGGACATGCAGCAGTCGGAGCAGGCCAGGATCGCCGTCGCGCTGTTCGGTGACCTGTAAAAAGCCGGTTGCAGATGTCATGGGAAATCGGTTGTCCAAAGCTGCCAATGCTTGTCCAAAGTGCAATCAAAGCGACGCTGTTGTTTCAAAACTTCTCCTGATCGGGGATAAAAGCCCCAATGAGGAGGTGGCGGGACATCCACGACGTCACCAGCTTGCAACCGATCAGATCTTGCCACAGTATTTGACGGCAGGCCCGTTGCGACAGTTCGTCAACGGCCATTACTGCACCCGCTGCGCCATCGGATTCGTATCCACGGAAGCCGTTAAGCCATCCAAGTTTTAATCAAGCACGACATAATGGGGATGAGCATCACAGACGAAGACGTCATCAGGGCGTTGACACGCGGTGGTATCGCGCTGGAACGTTGGCGCTTGGTGAACGGTCAGGTGATTGGCTATGTCAATGACAAAGGTGCCCTGATGCGACGCATTATCGAGGATGAGGCGCTGGCCGCTGCTACGTCCAGATTGCTTCAAGAGCGTGGGCAGATTCATCAAACAAACACTGTTGAAAAGCCTGTGGGCGACGCCCGACTGGAGCGCAAGCGGATGCGATCGCAGCGCCGCAACCGGTAAGGCGCCGG
Source organism: Massilia phyllosphaerae (assembly GCF_034659755.1). Classification (NCBI taxonomy): domain Bacteria; kingdom Pseudomonadati; phylum Pseudomonadota; class Betaproteobacteria; order Burkholderiales; family Oxalobacteraceae; genus Massilia; species Massilia phyllosphaerae. The sequence goes on along the minus strand of NZ_JAXSQX010000004.1, from coordinate 540,440 downwards.
GCAGCTCATCGATCTGCCCGTATCTGTCAACTTGCCTTGTTCTGCCCCGGCACGTGCAGCGAGCGCGCCAGCAGATGCCCGGCCAGCCAGCCGCCGGCGAGCCCGCCGATGTGCGCCGCATTGTCGGTATGCGGATACAGGAAGCCCGCCGACAGGTTAAACAGCAGGAACGGCAGGATCGACCCGCGCAGGTCGCTGACCACGGTCGGCGGCACGCCGCTGTTCTGGCGTCCGATAAATGCCAGCAGGCCGCCGATGATGCCGAAGATGGCGCCGGATGCGCCGACGCTGTTCACATGCGGGTTCCACAGCACGCTGGCCAAGCTGCCGGCCAGGCCGGCCAGCAGATACAGTCCGGAAAAGCGCAGGCTGCCGAAGATGCGTTCGACCAGGCGCCCGACCTGCCACAGCGCGAACATGTTGAACGCCAGGTGCAGCAGGCTGCCGTGCAGGAACATCGAGGTGAACAGGCGCCACCACTGGCCGCCGAGGGTCAGGCGGCCGACGTTCGACCCCCAGTACACCAGCTGGATCGAGCGGCGCACGGCATCCTGGCCGGCACCCCAGGCCAGCAGCGACTGCGCATTGAAGGCGGTATGGCCCTGGCGCGCGAACCACATGAGGAAGAAGATGCCGATGTTCGCCACCAGCAGGCACCAGATCACCGGCGTCGACGGGCTCCAGTAATCGATGCGGTCGTGGAACACGTTGCGTTCGGCGTACTCGACCTCGAACCGGGCCGTGCGGCGGGTGGGCAGGGTGGCGGCGAGGCGCTGGGCGGCCTCGCGGCTGCCGGCGCTGAAGCCGACTTCGCGTTCATGCACCTGCGCCTGCTCCACGCCGAGCACGTCGAAGATCACGTCCTCGCCCTCGACGCGCACGTTGATGATGTCGGCCATGCGCAGGCGGTGCTGCTCGCGCTTCGAAAAGCGGAACGAGCGGTGGCTGCAGCCGTGCACGGTGACGAAGTCGGGCTCGATCGCGACCTGGCCCGCGCCCTGGAACATGAAGGGGTTCATCGGCCAGTTCTGGCCACCGCGGTAGAAACGGACGTCGTAGGTCGTGCTGCCGGTCATGCGTTCCCCATCAGCCGCGCTTGCGCTCGTGCTGCCACAGCACGTCGCTGCCGCCGGCATGGCGGTTCAGCACGCGCGCGAGCACGAATATCAGGTCGGACAGCCGGTTGACGTACTGGCGCGGCTGGGCGTTGAGGGTGTCCGTATGCGACAGCGCCACGATGCTGCGCTCGGCGCGGCGGCACACGGTGCGGCAGACGTGGGCCAGCGACGCCGCGCGCGAACCGGCCGGCAGGATGAATTCCTTCAGCACCGGCAGGTCGGCATTGTATTTTTCCAGCAGGCCGTCCAGGCGCGCCACGTGCTCGTCCTGGATCATCTGGTAGCCGGGGATGCACAGCTCGCCGCCGAGGTCGAACAGGTCGTGCTGGATCGACACCAGCTCTTCGCGCAGGGCAGGGGGCATGTCTTCGCACAGCAGCAGGCCGACGAAGGAGTTTAGTTCGTCGACGTCGCCCAGCGCGTGGACGCGTGCGCTGTCCTTGCCGGTGCGGCTGCCGTCACCCAGTCCGGTGCTGCCGTCGTCGCCGGTGCGGGTCGCGATCTTCGATAAGCGATTGCCCATGCTTGTGCCCTGCCTGTAAAAAAAGATAGCCGGAGCATACGCCAAAATAATCTGATTGTGCTTAGAATCGGCGCATGAGCCCGTCGGCTGACACGTCTTCCATCACTTACTGGAGCAACTGTTTGATCAAGGTACCGCATTCCATCCTCGCCGCCTGTATCGCCCTCGGCCTCGGCGCCAGCGCGCAGGCCGCCCCCAAGCCCGCTTCCAAGGCGCTCGAACCGAATGCCGAAGGGTTCATGACCCTGTACATCGGCCTGTGCATGAACCACCTGAGCGACCTCCAGGCCCTGCGCACCGACCTGCTGCGGGGCGAGGCGCCCAAGCTGCCGCCCGAGAGCGCGGCGCGCTTCCTGAACGGCCAGCCGGGCGACGCCTGGCCGGTGCCCTACAAGGGCCAGCTGGGGAATTACGTGGTGGCGCTGCCGGCCGGGAACAGCATGTGCACGCTGCATGCGCGCCATGCCGATCCGGCCAGCGTCGAACGCGCCTTCGCGAAGGTGGTCGACAAGGCGCCGTCGCCGCTGGTCGCCAAGCGCGGCAAGAGCCAGGAGCATCCGGGCGGCGCGGCCGGCAAGCTGCGCACGCTGTCCGCCACCTGGGTCCAGCCGGGCGCCGAGCGCCGGATGCAGTTCATGGTGACCACGGCGGCCTCGGACAAGGCCGGACGCCAGGCGGTGGGTTCGGTGGCGATCGTCGGCGAGCCGGACAAGAAATAAACCCTGCGGCATGCGTGCCGGCCCTGCGGCCGGCTTTGCTTTACTATCGGGGCGTGATGCGAACGACAGGAGAAGCGGCATGCTGACATTGGGGAACATGGACAATCGACTGGTCGACAAGCTCGGCGTGCTCGCCGCCAAGGCGGTCGAAGACGCGCTGGCCTCGGGCCTGACCTGGGACCAGGCCGTGATGGCCTTCGGGGTGGCGAGCAAGGCGATTGCCGTCAAGGCGGCCAGCCAGGCCAATGGCGCCCCGGCCGAATTTGCGGCGCATGCCGAAAAGCGCCTGAAATACGGCATGGACCACAGCGCGGAAGTCCTGCGCTCCTTCCTGGCCTGACACCGTCCCGCATCTGGCGCCGTCCGGCTGCATTTGGCGCCGCCGGCGGGCGCTTCGTCGCATTGCAACCCGCCGGCCGGCAGCCGCTGGCAAAGTCGTGCCACCTCAACCGACTTTGCGGAGCCTGCCATGCTGATTCAAATCGTGTCCCACACCCCGATCCACGTCTGGGCCATCCTCACCTTCCTGGTTTATCGCGGCATGGCCGCCAGCCGCGACCGCGAGGTCGAGCTGCGCAAGTTGTGCATCATCCCGGTCGTGATGCTGGTGCTGTCGCTGCAGGACATCTCGGCCAAGTTCGGCCTCGACGGCATCCCGCTGGCCGCCTGGGCCGCCGGCGTGGCGCTGGCGCTGGCGCTGGCGCCGGTGCTGCTCTTCGGTGCCGACCGTATCGCGGCGGGTAAGCAAGCCGGCACGGTGCGCGTGCGCGGCAGCTGGATGCCGCTGGCGCTGATGATGGCGGTGTTCTTCACCAAGTATGCGGCCTCGGTGCTGCTGGCGGTCTTTCCGCAGGCGCACCAGAACACGCTGGCCGCCGGCGCGGTCTGCGTCCTGTTCGGCCTGTTCAACGGCGTCTTCCTCGGCCGCCTGGCACGCGACTTCTGGACCCATGCGAACCTGCAGGCCGGCGCCGCCGTGCCGGCTCGCCCCATCTGACGCCCGCTTCGCCACAAACCGGTTGTTCCAGGTGTGCCGGCACGGCATCCTTGTCTGACATACCAACGACGAGGATGCGATGAAACGACGTGATCTGTTGAAGGCTTCACTGTCTGCCGGCGTGCTGCAGGCCCTGCCGCGCCCGGCGGCGGCGCGGGCAGCGCAAGCAGGCTTCAGCCGGGCCCGACCCGGCACGCCGCAGTGGCCTGGCGCCGGCGAGTGGCAGACCCTGCGCACGCAAGTCGGCGGCCGCCTGCTGGCGCCGGCCTCGCCCTTTGCCCGCGGCCAGGCCGACGCCGTGCGCGCCGAAGCGCTGGAAGGCATCAAGAACCCGTACTTCATCGGCGACCATCCGGCGCTGACCCAGACCAGCGGCTGGCAGGACGCCTGGACCTCGCAGGCCTGGGTGTGTGCGGGGGGGGCGCCCGCCCCCGCCGCGGTCGCGGCGGCGGTGAACTTCGCGCGCCGCCACAACCTGCGGCTGGTGGTCAAGGGCGGCGGCCACAGCTACATGGGCGCGTCCAACGCGCCCGATTCGCTGCTGGTCTGGACCCGCGCCATGAACCGGGTGCAGATGCACGACGCCTTTGTCGCCCAGGGCTGCGCGCCGGGCAGCGCCCAGCCGGCGGTGAGCGTCGGCGCCGGCGCGATGTGGGCCGATGCCTATGCCGAAGTCACCACGCGCGGCGGCCGCTACGTGCAGGGCGGGGGCTGCACCACCGTCGGCGTGGCCGGGCTGGTGCAGGGCGGCGGCTTCGGCAGCTTTTCCAAGCGCTTCGGCACGGCGGCGGCCAGCCTGATCGAAGCGGAAGTGGTCACCGCCGACGGCGCCATCCGTATTGCCAACGCCTGTACCAACCCGGACCTGTTCTGGGCACTGAAGGGCGGCGGTGGCGGCAGTTTCGGCGTGGTCACGCGGCTGACGCTGCGTACCCACGCGCTGCCCGCATTCTTCGGCGCCGTGTCCGGCGAAATCACCGCCGCCAACGATGGCGCCTGGCGCGCGCTGGTGGCCCGCTTCGTCGACTTCTACGGTGACAGCCTGTTCAACGAACACTGGGGCGAACAGGTCTCGCTGCGCGACGGCCGGCGCCTGAAACTGTCGATGGTGTTCCAGGACCTGACCCAGGCGCAGGCCGAAGCCGCGTGGGCGCCGTTCTTCGCCTGGGTGAGGGAGCGCAAGGAGTACAGCTTTTCGGAAGCGCCCAGCGTCATCGCGATTCCGGCGCGCCGCTTCTGGGATCCCCAGCTGTTCCAGAAATATGCGCCCGGGATCGTCACCATGGATGACCGTCCGCAAGCCTCGCACGACCATTTCGTCTGGAGCGGCGACCGCGGGCAGGCCGGCTGGTTCATTCACGGCTACCAGTCGGCCTGGCTGCCGGCGGGGCTGCTCGGCAAGGAGAACAGGGCCAGGCTGGTCGATGCGCTGTGCGCCGCGGCCGGCCAGTGGTGGGTCGAGCTGCACTTCAACAAGGGCATCGCCGGCGCGCCCAGGGACGCGCTGGATGCCACCCGCGACACCGCGATGAACCCTGCTGTGCTCGACGCGTTTGCGCTGGCCATCATCGCCGGCGGCGGCGACCCGGCGTTTCCCGGTATGCCGGGAGCCACGGCCGATCCGGCGCGGGCGCGCAAACGCGCGGCCGGCATCCGCGCCGCGATGGATGCGCTGCTGAAGGCGGCGCCGGATGCCGGGGCTTATGTGTCCGAAAGCGATTATTTCCAGCAGCGTTGGCAGGATGCCTACTGGGGTGCCAATTATGCGCGGCTGGCCAGGGTGAAGCGGGCGGTCGATCCGGATGGCTTGTTCTTCGTGCATCACGGGGTGGGGAGCGAGGCGTGGAGTGCGGACGGCTTCACGCGGACCACGTGAAGTGCGGCGCCGTGGTAGCATCGGCGCCCCTATTCATGTTGGTTGGAGTTTCCCGTGAGTTTCGTGTTTCGGCTGATTTCCCAGGATGAGGATGCGGCGCCCTCGGTCGCGTTCCAGGATTCGATCAGTCCCGGCTACGTCCCGCTGTGGGAAAAGGTCGGCGTCTACGATGCCCTGTACAACAGCGACGGCCGGCGCGCGCGCGACGTCTCGCGCGCGGTCGCCTACGGCATCGACCAGTTGGCCGAGGACGAATCGCTGGGCCGCATGCTGCCGACCACCTGCCGCCTGGGCGAGGCGATCCGCTTCCTGGAAAACGTGCACCGCGGCTGCGTCACCCACGCTTCCGCCATCATCGAAACCCGCTGACGGCGGTCAAACCGCGTTTTGCTGGCGCGGCCTGTCCCTGCTCGGCGCATTGCCGAACAGGCGCGCGTACTCGCGGCTGAACTGCGACGCGCTCACGTAACCGACGCGCCCGCCCGCGGCGCTCGCGCCCAATCCCGTCGACATCAGCCGGCGCGCCTCGTGCAGGCGCAGGATCTTCTGGTACTGCAAGGGACTCATCGAGGTCACCGACTTGAAATGCTGGTGCAGCGTCGAGGCGCTCATGTGCACCATGCCGGCCAGGTCGTCGATGCTGATCGGCTGGTCGTAGTGGTCGCGCAGCCACGCCACCGCGCGGCCGATGCGGTGGGTGCCGGAGTCGGCCTGCCCGATCTGGGCCAGGCGCCCGCCGATCGGGCTGCGCAGCAGGCGAATCAGCAGTTCGTCGGTCACCACCGGCGCCAGCAGGGCGGCCTCTGGCGGGTCGTCCATCAGCGCCATCAGCCGCGCCGCGGCGTCGACGATCGCGTCGCCGGCCTGGGCCAGGTACAGCGCGCGGCCTTCGCGCTCGCGCGGCGGCCCGTCCGGATACACCTTCAGCGTCAGCGCGGCGATGCGCTGCGCATCGAGATCGAGCCGGAAGCACAGGTAGGGCCGCGAGGGCGTGGCCTGCAGCACCTGGGCCGCGACCGGCAGGTCGACCGAGAACACCAGCATGCGCGCGGCATCGTAGGTATAGGCCTCGCCGCCCAGCAGCACGGTCTTGGCGCCCTGGGCGACGATGCACACGGACGAGCCCTGCACGCCGTGCACCAGGTCGGCGTTGGGGCGCGATGCCCGGATCGCATGGACGCCGGGCACGCACAGCTCGATGCTGCCGTCGCCCGGCGTATGGGCACGCAGCAGATCCGCCAGCCGGGAAAGAGGCGGGCTGGCTGGCGGACCGGAGGCGGGGATCGAATCGGCGAGTTTGTTCATGTAGCCCAGCATACCGCCTCTTTCCTTCATTGCCTACTCAAGCGGCGTGGTCGGTCGATGTGGACAGCGTCTCGAAGGCGCGGATCTCGTCCAGGCGGGCCTGCAGCGATCCGGTGGCCATGCCGACGGCATCGCTGCCGGCCAGGAAATGCTTCGGCGGCGACGGCATCGCGGCCAATTCCACCAGCACCGTGCCCAGGCGCGCCGGATCGCCCAACTGGCGGCCGTTGTAGCCCCCGTAGATATCCTTGGCGTCGCCGTCGGCATAGTCGCCGATGTTCGCGGCGGCGTAGCTGACCGAGGTCGGCTCGAGGAAGTCGGTGCGGAAGAAGCCCGGCTCGACCAGGGTGACCGAGATGCCGAAGCGCTCGACCTCCGTCGCGATCGACGCCGACAGGCCTTCGACCGCGAACTTGCTGGCGCAGTACACCGACGCGCCCTGGAAGCCGATCAGGCCGGCGATCGACGACAGGTTGAACACGCGGCCGCTGCGCTGGCGCCGCATCACCGGCAGCACGGCGCGCATCACGTGCATCAGGCCGAACACGTTGGTGGCGAACTGCCGTTCGATCGCCTCTTCCTGCACTTCCTCGAAGTTCCCGAGCAGGCCGTAGCCGGCATTGTTGACCAGGACGTCGATGCGGCCGAAGCGTTCCAGCGCGACCTGTACCGCGGCGTCGATCTGCGCCGGGCTGGTGAGGTCCAGCGCGGCCAGCGCCAGGCGCTCCTGCGGCGCGTCGGCGTGGGCGCTGCGCAGCTGGTCGAGGCTGCGGGCGGTGGCGACGACGCGGTGGCCGGCCTGCAGTGCCGCCTTGACGGTGTGGGCGCCGATACCGCGGCCGGCGCCGGTGATGAACCAGACTTGACTCATGTGCTTCTCCTTGGATAAGCCGCCCGGTCGGGCAGCGGATGAAGCACATTCTAGGGAGCGGGGCAGGGACGGACTTGCCTGAAAGTCCGGACGATTGGCGCATTCCTTTCGCGCTCGCCGTGTATGCTGTGGCCTTCCGATTTCAGCCATCCCCGTACCATGCCCCGCCCGACCGTCACCCTCTCGAACGAGACCATCACCCGCGACCGCATCGAACAGCTGCTGGCGGACGACGCCTTATTGGTGTTCGACGCCTGCGACCTGGAAGGCGCCGACCTGTCGCGCCTGAACCTGCAGGAGTGCGTGTTCCAGCATTGCGCGCTGGCCGAGGCGTCCTTTTATGCCGCCAACCTGGCGCGCACGCGCTGGCAGCGCTGCCGCGGCGGCCATGCCGATTTCGAATCCGCCGACCTGGTCGACGCGCGCTTCGAAGGCTGCGACCTGAACAACGCGAGCTGGCGCCGCACCAAGCTGGCGTCCGCCGCCTTCCGCGGCTGCAAGCTGACCGGCGCCCGCTTCGAGGAAGTCGGCCAGCTCGGCCTGAGCTTCGAGGATTGCCTGCTGGTCGGCGCCGACCTGCGCCGCATGTCCTTCCGCAAGGCCCGTTTGAACGGCCTGGATTTTTCGGAGGCCGACCTGGCCGGCTGCGACTTCCGCGACGCCGTGTTCGAAGGCGGCAGCCTGCGCGACGCCCACATCAAGGACGCGCGCTTCGAGCACGCCGACCTGCGCGAAGCCGATCTCGGTGGCTTGAAACTGCCGAACGCCAAGCTATTTGCGGGGGCCACGATCTCGCCGCGCCAGGCAGCCGAACTGGTACGGACGATGGGCCTGAACGTCGGCTGATTTTTCATCGGATTACGCATCGGCAAGGTGAGTAGCTGTAGTAATATTACATCTCATTCATCATGCCGGATTGCCATGACCTCCGGCGCTATAGGGGACACCGATGCGTTTACGCCTGATTGCCGCTGCGGCAATGTTTTCAAGTTACATCGCCATGCCCGCCTGGGCCCAGCAAGTCGTGGCGTCCGCCGCATCGCCCGGCAACGTGCTGAGCGTCGAGGTGCAGATCGACCCGATGGGCAAGCTGGCGTATGACGTCAAACGCAAGGGCAAGGAGGTCATCGGCCTGTCGCGCCTGGGTTTCAACCTGGCCAACGCGCCCAAGCTGGACGGCAATTTCAAGCTGGTGAACAAGGGCGTCAGCGACCATGACGACACCTGGGAGCAGCCGTGGGGCGAGCGCCGCTACGTGCGCAACCATTACCGCGAACTGCGCGTCGAGGTCGCGCAGGACACCGCCGAGCAGAGCAAGCGCCTCAAGCGCGGCTTGACCGTCGTCTTCCGCATCTACGACGACGGCGTCGGCTTCCGTTACGAGTTCCCGGCGCAGCCGGACGGCCGCGACGTCGCCATCAGCGACGAACTGACCGAATTCGCGGTGGCCCAGCCGGCCACCGCCTGGTGGATCCCGGCCGGCGAGCTGCCCGGCCTGGAAGAGCTGGTGCAAAAGGCGCCCCTGAAGGAGATCGGCACTGCCAACAGCCCGCTGACCGTGCGCCTGGAGGACGGTACCCATATCGCCTTCCACGAAGCCGCGCTGGTCGATTACGCGTCGATGTGGATCCGGAAAGTCCAGGGCCAGACGCTGCGTGCGCAGCTGGCGCCATCGACCACCGGCCCGAGCGTGGTGCGCAAGGGCCCGTTCACTACCCCGTGGCGCACGATGCGCATCGCCGACGACGCGGCCGGCCTGTACATGTCGGACCTGGAACTGAACCTGAACGAGCCGAACAAGCTCGGCGACGTGTCGTGGGTGAAGCCGTCCAAGTTCGTCGGCGTGTGGTGGGGCATGCACCTGCAGCAGACCACCTGGAACGCGGGACCGAAGCATGGCGCGACCACCGCGAATACCAGGCGCTACATCGATTTCGCCGCCCAGAACGGCTTCCGCGGCGTGCTGGTCGAAGGCTGGAACAAGGGCTGGGAAAGCGACTGGGGCCATGGCGGCGCCGACTTCAGCTTCACCCAGGCCTATCCCGACTTCGACCTGCCTGCGCTGTCGAAGTACGCCCAGCAGAAGGGCGTGCGCCTGATCGGCCACCACGAGACCGGCGGCAACGTCGCGGCCTACGAAAAGCAGATGGATGCGGCGTACAAGCTGTACGCGCAGCTGGGCGTGGACAGCGTCAAGTCGGGCTACGTGCACGAAGCCGGCACCATGCAGTTCCCGAGCGCGGGCGGCGGCATCCACTACGGGAACTACGATTCCCAGGAAGGCGTGCGCCACTTCGTGAAAGCCGTGACCGAAGCCGCGCGCTACAAGATCGCCGTCGACACCCACGAGCCGGTCAAGGACACCGGCCTGCGCCGCACCTACCCGAACTGGCTGTCGCGCGAAGGCGCGCGCGGTGTCGAGTACAACGCCTGGGGCAACCCGGTAAACCCGGTCGACCACGAGGTCAAGCTGGTGTTCACGCGCATGCTGAGCGGCCCGATGGATTACACGCCGGGCGTCCTGAGCCTGGTCGGCGCGGACAACAAGGTGTTCAACTCGACCCAGGCCAAGCAGCTGGCCAACTTCGTCGTGATCTATTCGCCGATCGCGATGGCGGCCGACATCCCGGAAAACTACGCCAAGTACCCGGCCGCCTTCAAGTTCATCCGCGACGTGCCGACCGACTGGGCCGACACCCGCGTGCTGAACGGCGCGGTGGGCGAGTACGTGACCATCGCGCGCAAGGACCGCAAGTCGGACGACTGGTACCTGGGCGCGGTGACCGACGGCCAGGCCCGCACCGTCTCGCTGCCGCTGGCATTCCTGGAGCAGGGTAAGCAATACGTCGCCGAGATCTACCGCGACGGCGATGCGGCCGACTACCGCAACGAGCACCGCTTCGACATCGTCATCGAGAAGAAGACCGTGACGGCTGGCGACACGCTGCAGGTCAGGCTGGCGCCGGGGGGCGGGCTGGCGATCCGGTTCTCGCCGCAGAAGTAAGGTATGCACGTCGTCCCCGCCTGCGCGGGGACGACGTTTCAAGGGCAGTGATTTTTCGAGAGCTTCCACACAATCGGTATATGGCATTATCGAAGGCTTCAGCCCTCACGAAGCAAGCCATGCCCAGCGCCGCTCAACGCAGTTCAATCGCATTTTTCACCGCCCTGGCCCTGGTCTGCGGCGCCGCCTCCGCCGCCCCCGCAGCGCGCGAAGAAACCATCGACTTCGGCAAGACCCAGGGCGCGCGCTTCACCCTGCAGCGCGACGGCGCGCCCGACGTCCGCTACGTCATTTCGCGCCCGGCGCAGCGCGCGCCGCTGGTGCTGTATGTCCAGGGATCCGGCAGCATCCCGCCTTTCGTCGGTCTCGGCACGCCCAACCGGGCATCGACCATCTTTTCCTGGGTCCCGCTGGCGCAGCAGGGGCGCTATGCGGTGATGGCGGTCGACAAGCCGTATCAGCCGGAAGGACAGCAGCCAGGGCAGCAGGGCGGCGCGCTGGACTGCCCCAAGGGCTTCAACGATCACTTTTCGTACGACCGCTGGCTTGCCACGCTGGTGCAGGCGGTGCGCCATGCAGCGACCCTGCCGTATGTCGATGCCCGGCGCGTGCTCGTGATCGGCATCTCCGAAGGGGCGACGATGGCGGCCGGCCTCGCACGCGCGCTGCCGGAGGTGACGGACGTGGCGCTGGTAGGCGGCAGCGGGCCGACGCAGCTGTTCGACTTCGCTGCCAATATCTACCGCGCGGACGCCGCCGACGCGGAAAAGCTGCGCCGCCTGCAGGAACTCGACGCCACCGTCAGCGACATCAAGGCCGATCCGGCCAGCACCGCCAAATTCGCCTGGGGCCACACCTACCTGCGCTGGAGCAGCTTCTTCGCCCAGTCCTCGAGCGACAACCTGTCGCACGCCAAAGCCCGCATCTACCTGGCCAGCGGGATGCAGGACGACAGCGTGCCGATCCTGTCGACCGAAGCGATGTACGCCCAGTTGCGCGCGCAGGGCAGGGACGTGACCTTCCGCCGCCTGCCGGGCGCCAACCACAGCCTGCAGGCGCAGGGACAGCCGTTCCCGGACGTGCAGAAGGAATACGATGGCATCATGCGGTGGTTCGAGCAACGCTGAACGTACAAGGCCGGCATCCATGAAACGCGTACTCTTCATCTGCACCCAGAACCGCCTGCGCAGCCCGACCGCGGAGCAGGTGTTCTCGACCTGGCCGGACGTCGAGACCGACTCCGCCGGCCTGGGCAACGATGCCGACGTGCCGCTGTCGCCCGAGCAGATCGCCTGGGCGACGATGATCTTCGTGATGGAGAAGCGGCACCGCAACCTGCTCTCGAAAAAGTTCAGGCAGCACCTGAGCGGCAAGCGCATGATCTGCCTGGATATTCCAGACGATTACGATTACATGCAGCCGGAGCTGGTGCGGCTGCTGCAGGCCAAGGCGGGGCCGTTCCTGCGCTAGGCGCTGGCGCCTACCTTGCTGATGGCGCTTATTGCTGTAATACCTGCTCGATCTCGTCGGCGATGTCCTCGGGCTTGGTCTGGGGCGCATAGCGGTGCACCACCTTGCCGTCGGGGCCGATCAGGAACTTGGTGAAGTTCCACTTGATCGCTTCGGTGCCCAGCACGCCCGGCGCCTCGCCCTTCAGGTGCTTCCACAGCGGGTGCGCACCGTCGCCATTGACTTCGACCTTGGCGAACATCGGGAAGGTGACCCCGTAGTTCTGTTCGCAGAAGGCGCCGATCTCGGCTTCCGTGCCCGGTTCCTGGTGGCCGAACTGGTCGCAAGGGAAGCCCAGCACTTCGAAGCCGTGGCCGCGTGCATGCAGTTCGCGGTACAGGGTTTCCAGGCCCTGGTACTGCGGCGTGAAGCCGCATTTGCTGGCGGTGTTCACGATGAGCAGCACCTTGCCGCGGTATTGGGCGAGGTCGACCGGCTTGCCGTCGAGGGCCGTGGCCTGGAAGTCGTAAACGTTCATGGGTGTCTCCTGCATCCTGTATTAATACGAATGCAAGAGTGTACGGCAAAGCAGGGCGGGATGCCCGCCCACTGTCGCGCAGCCTTGGCCTCAGACGAGGCCGAGGCTCTCGGTCCCGGCCGAGAAATCGCGGTTTTTCGCGTGCTTGCTATTGAGCTTGATGTTCAGGCGCAGGTCGTTCACCGAATCCGCATTGCGCAGCGCATCCTCGTACGAGATCTTGTCGGCCTCGTACAGGTCGAACAGCGCCTGGTCGAAGGTCTGCATGCCCAGCTCGCGCGACTTCTTCATGATCTCCTTGATCTCGTGGACGTCGCCCTTGAAGATCAGGTCCGAGATGAGCGGGGAGTTCAGCAGGATTTCCATCGCCACCACGCGGCCCTTGGTTTCCTTTTTCGGGACCAGGCGCTGCGAAATCAGGCCCTTCAGGTTCAGCGACAAGTCCATCAATAACTGCTGGCGGCGCTCTTCGGGGAAGAAGTTGATGATGCGGTCGAGCGCCTGGTTACTGCTGTTGGCGTGCAGCGTGGCCAGGCACAGGTGGCCGGTTTCGGCAAAGGCGATCGCGTGTTCCATCGTTTCGCGGTCGCGGATCTCGCCGATCTGGATCACGTCCGGCGCCTGGCGCAGGGAGTTCTTCAGCGCCGCTTCGAAGCTGTCGGTGTCGACCCCGACTTCGCGCTGCGTGATCACGCAGTTCCTGTGCGGGTGGACGAATTCGACCGGGTCTTCGATCGTGATGATGTGGCCGTAGCTGTTTTCGTTGCGGTAGCCGACCATCGCCGCCAGCGAGGTCGACTTGCCGGAGCCGGTGGCGCCGACCATGATCACCAGGCCGCGCTTGGTCATGATCACGTCCTTCAGTACCTCGGGCAGCTGCAGGTCTTCGAACTTCGGGATGGTGGTCGTGATCACGCGCAGCACCATGCCGACGCAGCCCATCTGCATGAAGGCCGAGACGCGGAAGCGCCCGAGGTCGCCCGGGCTGATCGCGAAGTTGGCTTCTTTGGAGAGTTCGAACCCGGCTGCCTGCTTGTCGTTCATGATGGCGCGCGCCAGGTCGGCCGTGTGGCCGCCGCTGAGCGCCTGGCTCGACACCGGCGTCATCTTGCCGTCGATCTTGATCGCCGGCGGGAAGCCCGCCGTGATGAACAGGTCGGAGCCTCCCTTGCTGACCATCAGGCGCAGCAGGTCGAACATGAATTTTGAGGCCTGGTCGCGTTCCATGATCCGTCCTTACCCGGGGAAGTTTTCCGGAATCTTGGCCGCCGAACGCGCGGCGGCGGACGAGATCACGTTGCGGCGCACCAGGTCGGTCAGGTTCTGGTCCAGGGTCTGCATGCCGACGCTGGAGCCGGTCTGGATCGCCGAATACATCTGCGCGATCTTGGCTTCGCGGATCAGGTTGCGGATCGCCGGGGTGCCGATCATGATCTCGTGCGCGGCCACGCGCCCGCTGCCGTCCTTGGTCTTGAGCAGGGTCTGCGAGATCACGGCCTGCAGCGATTCCGACAGCATCGCGCGCACCATCTCCTTTTCTTCGGCCGGGAATACGTCGACGATACGGTCGATGGTCTTGGCGGCCGACGAGGTGTGCAGGGTGCCGAATACCAGGTGGCCGGTCTCGGCGGCCGACAGCGCGAGGCGGATGGTTTCGAGGTCGCGCAATTCGCCGACCAGGATCGCGTCCGGGTCTTCGCGCAGCGCCGAACGCAGCGCGTTGTTGAAGGAGAGCGTATGCGGGCCGACTTCGCGCTGGTTGATCAGGCACTTCTTGGAGTCGTGCACGAACTCGATCGGATCTTCGATCGTCAGGATGTGGCCGTACTCGTTTTCGTTGAGGTGATTCACCATCGCCGCCAGCGTGGTCGACTTGCCGGAGCCGGTCGGCCCCGTCACCAGCACCAGGCCGCGCGGCCGCATCGCCAGTTCGGCGAAGATCTTCGGCGCGTTCAGTTCTTCCAGCGACAGGATCTTCGATGGAATCGTCCGCATCACGGCCGAGGCGCCGCGCTCCTGGTTGAAGGCGTTGACGCGGAAGCGCGCCAGGCCCGGGATCGCGAACGAGAAGTCGCACTCCAGCACTTCCTCGTACTGCTTGCGCTGGCCGTCGTTCATGATGTCATAGATCATGCCGTGCACGTCCTTGTGCTCGAGCGGCGGCAGGTTGATGCGGCGCACGTCGCCATGCACGCGGATCATCGGCGGCAGGCCGGCCGACAGGTGCAAGTCCGAGGCTTTGTTCTTTACCGAGAAGGCGAGTAATTCCGAAATGTCCATTTATAATCCTGTGGTGGAGACCTCGCAAACCTGCTGCGCGTCGGATTTTCGCCCTGCGATGCTCGCCGTACCGTAAGTACGGCTGCGCTTCTCGGACGAAACTCCTTCCGCTCGCTACGGTTTGCGAGGCCCCTTTGGCGCCGCATGTATCTGAGAAATATTTCCTGTAGAAAACCATTATGTCCACAATCGCCGGGAACTTGCAAGCTGTCGAAGCGACAATCCAGACCGCCTGCCAGGCCGCCGCGCGGTCCCGTTCCACCGTCCAGCTGCTGGCCGTTTCCAAGACGTTTCCCCCTGAAGCGGTGCTGGAAGCGGTCGATGCCGGCCAGCGCGCCTTCGGCGAAAATTATTTGCAGGAAGGCGTCGATAAAATCGCGGCTGTCGCAAAAGCGCGACCCGATACACCCCTGGAATGGCATTTCATCGGGCCGATCCAGTCCAACAAGACGCGTCCGATCGCGACCCATTTCGACTGGGTGCACACGGTCGAGCGCCTGAAGATCGCCCAGCGCCTGTCCGAGCAGCGTCCCGCCGAGCGCGGCCCGCTGAATATCTGTCTGCAGGTGAACATCAGCGGCGAAGCGACCAAGAGCGGCGCCCATCCCTCCGAACTGCTGGCGCTGGCGCGCGAGGTGTCCCAGCTCCCCAACCTGCGCCTGCGCGGCCTGATGGCCATCCCCGAGCCGGAAGACGATCCGGAACTGCAGCGCGTGCCGTTTGCGAAGCTGCGCGCGCTGGCCCAGGAGGTCATCGATGCCGGCATCTTCATCGACACGCTGTCGATGGGCATGTCGGGCGACCTGCGCGCGGCGCTGCTGGAAGGCTCGACCATCGTGCGCGTCGGCAGCGCGATCTTCGGTTCGCGCACTTACGAATAAACAGACAGGACATCTCATGAAGATCAGTTTCATCGGCGGCGGCAACATGGCCACCGCGCTCATCGCCGGCCTGGTCGGCAAGGTACCGCAACCCGGCGACATCCACGTCGTCGATCCGAACCCGGAGGCCCTGAACAAGCTGCACACCCAGTACGGCGTGGACACGGCGTCCGCCATCGGCGACGCGGTGTCTGCCAGCAGCGTCATCGTGCTGGCCGTGAAGCCGCAGCAGATGCGCGAGGTGGCCGCCCAGCTGCAGCCGCACTTGACCGGGCAGCCGCTGCTGCTGTCGATCGCGGCCGGCATCCGCAGCGCGGACCTGTCGCGCTGGCTGGACGGCTATGGCGCCATCGTGCGCGCGATGCCGAACACGCCGGCGCTGATCAAGAAGGGCATCACCGGCATGGTGGCGATGGCGGACGTGAGCGCGGACCAGAAGGAACTCGCCGACGAAGTCATGCGCGCGGTCGGCGACACGCTGTGGCTGGACGACGAGAGCCAGATCGACGCGGTGACGGCGGTGTCGGGCAGCGGTCCGGCCTACGTGTTCTACTTCCTGGAAGCGATGCAGCAGGCCGCCACCGAGATGGGACTGGCGCCAGAGGAAGGCAAGCAGCTGGCGCTGGCCACCTTCATGGGCGCGGCCCGTCTGGCCGCGCAGTCCGACGAAGAACTCGCCGTGCTGCGCCAGCGCGTGACCTCGAAGGGCGGCACCACGCACGCGGCCATCACCAGCATGGAAGGGGCCGGTGTGAAACAGGCAATCATCGAGGCGATGAAGGCGGCGCAGGCGCGCGGACGCGAGCTGGGCGACGAATTGGGGAAATAAGCTGGTAAATAGGCGCCCGAGCCGCGCGGCGGCCCGGGACCAGATGCTCAGGAAAGACGATCAGCGGCGGTAATGCGCCAGCGTGGCCAGCGCCGCCTGCGCCACGCGCCAGGCCGACATCGCCGAGGCGACGATGCCGCCGAGGCGCTTCTTGCGGGTAAAGGCCAGGCCGATCACGGCGGCCAGGCCGCCCAGCACCAGCTTGCGATGGCTGGCGACGTAGCCGGCCACCGGATTGTCGATGATGGCGGAAGGGCGCAGCGCCTGCAGCTCGAAGGCGAGGCCGGTGCGCTGCTCGGCACAGCGTTCGACCAGTTGACGGCGGCGTTCGGCCAGCGTGGGCTTGGTGCTTGCATCAGCCATGGGTGGCCTCCTCGGGCGTGGGTTGCACGGCAGCGGCGTGGCCGCGGATGTAGGCGACGTCGTTGCGCAGTTCGGCCAGCGTGGTCGAGAACGGGGTTGCCTGGTTGTTCAGCCCGGACTTCACCTTCATCACGATCAGGCCTGCCACGGCCGCGAACAGGACCGCCATGCCGCCGATCGCCTGCAGGCGGTAGTCGTCCCAGAACAGCACGATGACGAACAGCGCCACCAGCATGAAGGCCCCACCCGCGAGGAAGACCGCCAGCAGCGTCCACGCGAGGTAGCCGAGCAGGCGCCGCGCGTCTTCCTGGAATTCGACGGCAGCCAGCTCGAGCCGGGTGCCGATCATGGCGACCACGTTCGCGGCGATGCGGCCCGCAGCCGCCAGGATGCCCATTACTTACGGCCGAGCAGCAGGCCGATCAGGGCGCCGACGGCGATGCCGACACCGACGGCTTGCCACGGGTTTTCGTGCACGTACTCGTCGGTGGCCTTGTAGGCGACCTTGGCTTTTTCGACGGCGGCTTCTTCGATGCGGATAATGTCATCCTTGGCCTTGACGACGGTACGCTCGAACTTGGCCTTGGCCGCCTTCAGTTCGTCGCCGGTCAGCTGGCCGCTGTTGCGCAGCCAGGCTTCGGCGTCCTGGACGAAGGATTTCAGGTCGGACAGCAGTTGGTCGCGGGTACCGGATTGGGTCGGGATTTTTTCGATCATGGTGGAAGCCTCTTCATTGTTTGTGTTTCGGACAATGTTATCGTAAAGCATAATCCAGTGCGACGCCAACGAACAGTGCGGCCCCCAGCCAGTTGTTATGGCGGAAGGCGGCAAAGCAGCGCATGCGGTCGCGGCCGCGGATCAGCGTGTAGTGGTAGAGCGCCATGCCGGCCGCCACGACGACGCCGGCCACGAACCACCCACGCAGCCCGAGCATCCAGCCGCACACCAGATCGATGCCGAGCGCCACCGTGTAGCACAGCATGACCGCGAACACATCATATTTGCCGAAGGTGATGGCCGAGGTGCGCATGCCGATCTTGATGTCGTCGTCGCGGTCGACCATCGCGTATTCGGTGTCGTAGGCCACGGCCCAGAAGACATTCGCCACCAGCAGCCACCAGGCGACCGCCGGCACCGTGTTCTGCACGGCGGCAAAGGCCATCGGAATGCCGAAGCCGAAGGCGATGCCGAGGTAGGCCTGGGGAATCGCGAAGAAGCGCTTGAAATAGGGGTAGCTGCCGGCCACGATCACCGCCACCACGGACAGCTGCTTGGTCAGCGCATTCAGCGGCAGGATCAGCAGGAAGGACACCAGCGCCAGCACCGCCGCGACCATGACCGCTTCCCAGCTCTTGATGCGGCCGCTGGTCAGCGGACGGTCGACGGTGCGCTTGACGTGGCGGTCGAAGTCGCGGTCGGCGTAGTCGTTGATGGCGCAGCCAGCGGAGCGCATGAGGGCGGTGCCGAGCACGAAGATCACGACGACCATCGGGTCGGGATGGCCGCCGGACGCCATCCACAAGGCCCACAGGGTGGGCCACAACAGCAGGAGGATGCCGATCGGTTTGTCGGCACGGATCAGGCGGAAGTAGAGCGCCAGCTTGTTCATGGGCGGATTCGGCGTGAAAAAATTGCAAAGCCGAATTGTATCTGACGTAGCTGACGTAGCTGGCTTCGCTGGGCGAAGCCAGCTACGTCGCCCCTGCGAAGGCAGGGGTCCAAGTTGTACGCGTATCGATAACGCGGGCAGAATTGGACCCCTGCCTGCGCAGGGGCGACGTGTTAAGGCTAGTGGCGGTACTCAGGTTACGAGCGTTCGTGTTATCAAGCCGCAGCCTGCAACTTGACCATCTCCACCCCCGGCAACCCGCAGTCGGCCACCGCATTCACCACCGCATCGATCGCTGCCTTGCGCGTAAAGCTCTTGCGCCAGACGATCACCACGCGGCGCGACGGCGCCGGTTCCTTGAAGGGGACGAAGGTCAGCAGGCCGTTCGGGTCCTTCATGCTCGGCACCGAGGCGCGCGGCAGCACGGTCAGGCCGATGCCGCTGGCGACCATGTGGCGGATCGTCTCCAGCGACGAACCCTCGAAGGCGCGTTGCATGCCGTTGTTCGGGTTGGACGAGAAGCGCGCCATCTCGGGGCAGACTTCCAGCACCTGGTCGCGGAAGCAGTGGCCGGTGCCGAGCAGCAGCATGGTCTCGCTCTTCAGGTCTTCGGCCGAGATCTCGTCGCGGCCAGCCCAAGGGTGCGCGGTCGGCATCGCCACCACGAAGGGTTCGTCGTACAGCGCCTGCACCGACATCCCGTGTTCCGGCAGCGGCAGCGCCATGATGGCGGCGTCCAGTTCGCCCTGGCGCAGCAGGTCGAGCAGCTTGACGGTGAAGTTCTCCTGCAGCACCAGCGGCATCTGCGGCACGTTGTCGATGAGGTTTTTCACCAGCGGCGGCAGCAGGTAGGGGCCGACCGTGTAGATCACGCCCAGGCGCAGCGGGCCCGACAGCGGGTCCTTGTTCTGCTTGGCCAGCTCCTTGATGGCGGCGGTTTGTTCGAGCACGCGCTCGGCCTGCGCCACGATCTGGGCGCCCAGCGGGGTGACGGACACTTCCGATCCGCCGCGCTCGAACAGCGTCACGCCGAGCTCGTCCTCCAGCTTCTTGATGGCGACGGACAGGGTTGGCTGGGCAACGAAACAGGCTTCGGCGGCATGGCCGAAGTGCTTGGCACGGGCAACGGCAACGATGTATTTCAGTTCGGTCAGGGTCATGGACGTATCGGGTCGGAATACGGGAAAACGTGTTGGGGACGACACATTTGCCGCACTACAGGTACATCAAGGTATTTTACCGTTAAAGCAGTCGATATAATGGCCGGGCCAGTAATGTTGCTGGGTGGAATTTATTTGTTGCCATAAAGGTATCCATCATGTCCTCGACCTTCGGGCCGGCCGAAGCCCAGGCCTATATGCACAAGCTGCTGGCCGTCATGCACCAGCAGGGCGGTTCCGATTTGTTCATTTCCGCCGATTTCCCGCCCAGCATGAAATACCAGGGCGCGATGAAGCCCCTGAGCAACCAGCGCCTGAGCGGCGACGTGACGCGCGCGCTGGCCCTGTCGCTGATGAACGAGCGCCAGCGCGCCGAATTTGAAGCCCAGATGGAATGCAATTTTGCCATTTCGCTGCCAGGCGTCTGTCGTTTTCGCGTCAACGTCTACGTGCAGCAGCAGAGCGTCGGCATGGTGGTGCGCACGATCGCATCGGAAATCCCGAATTTCGAGAAGCTCGACCTGCCCGAAGTGCTGAAGGACGTCGTCATGACCAAGCGCGGCCTGGTGCTGGTCGTCGGCGGCACCGGCTCCGGCAAGTCGACCACGCTGGCGGCGATGATCGACTACCGCAACGCCAACTCGGCCGGCCACATCATCACGGTCGAGGACCCGGTCGAATACGTCCACAAGAACAAGAACTGCCTGATCACGCACCGCGAGGTCGGCGTCGACACCCATTCCTGGCACAACGCACTGAAGAACACGCTGCGCCAGGCGCCGGACGTGATCCTGATCGGCGAGATCCGCGACACTGAAACGATGGAACACGCGATCGCCTTCGCCGAAACCGGCCACCTGTGCCTGGGCACGCTGCACGCGAACAATGCCAACCAGACCATGGACCGCATCATCAACTTCTTCCCGGAAGAGAGAAGGAACCAGTTGCTGATGGACTTGTCGTCGAACCTGCGCGCCATCGTCTCGCAGCGCCTGGTGCGCACCGAGGACGGCAAGGGCCGCAAGGCCGCCATCGAGATCCTGCTGAACACCCCGACCATCAGCGAGTTGATTTTCAAAGGGAACTTCCACGGCATCAAGGAAATCATGGCCAAGTCGCGCGAACTCGGCATGTGCACCTTCGACCAGGCGCTGTACGAGTTGTATAACAAGGGCTACATCAGCTACGAGGAAGCCCTGCGCAACGCCGACTCCGCCAACGGCCTGCGCCTGCAGATCAAGCTCTCGGGCGACCGCAAGGCGCCGGCGGAGGGCGCTGCCGCGTCGAAGCCGGCCGAGCTGTCGATGCTGGTCGAGGAAGAACCGGAGCCGGGGGCGCCGGGGGCAAGTTAAAATCGACGGACCGCGAGGCATCTTGCGCCCCGCACCCCGTAAACGTCGTCCCCGCGAAGGCGGGGACCCAAGTTCGGCATCAGACAAACGCGACGCCGGCAGACCTGCTCCCGAAACAAAACTCATGCCCACCTTCGAACAAAAACTCACCACCCGCGCCACCCTCAAGGACCGCATCGCCCAACTGCCGAAACCCGTGGTCCTCACCAACGGCGTCTTCGACATCCTGCACCGCGGCCACGTCACTTATCTCGCCCAGGCCCGCGAACTCGGCGCCTCGCTGGTCGTCGCCGTCAACACCGACGCCTCGGTCAAGCGCCTCG
Organism: Massilia phyllosphaerae; assembly: GCF_034659755.1. NCBI lineage: Bacteria > Pseudomonadati > Pseudomonadota > Betaproteobacteria > Burkholderiales > Oxalobacteraceae > Massilia > Massilia phyllosphaerae. The sequence goes on along the minus strand of NZ_JAXSQX010000004.1, from coordinate 519,243 downwards.
GCAAGGGCGACGACCGCCCGCTGAACACCATGCTCGACCGCATGGCGGTGCTGGCCGCACTCGAATCGGTCAGCCTGGTGGTCGAATTCGACGAAGACACGGCCCTCGAAGTGGTGCAGGAAGCCCGCCCCGACATCTACGCCAAGGGCGGCGACTACGTGATGGACGCCATCCCGGAAGGGAAGGAAGTCATCGCCCAGGGCGGCAAGGCAGTCGCGATCGACTTCCAGCATGACCGCTCGACCAGCAAGCTGGTCGCCAAAATCCGCCAGTTCGGCTGAGCCGCGCCGGCGGCGCCAACACGTTCTGCAGACAGTGATCGACCCAAGTTAGATAGGCACCCTACACCTCAAGCACGCTTGACCAGTTCGACACGCCGGTTTTTGGCGCGCCCTGCGTCGTCCTTGTTATCGGTCACCGGCTTGGTATCGCCGAAGCCCGCCGCACCGAGGCGCTCTTTGGAGATGCCAGCGGTAATGAGTGCGGCCATCACGGCATCCGCCCGCTGCTGCGACAGGGCTTTGTTATGCGCCGAGTCGCCAACATTGTCCGTGTGGCCCTCGATGGTCAGCTTCAAAGCAGGGTTCTGTTCCAGGAGCTTGACGATTTCGTCCATGGCGGGCTTGGCGTCGGGACGAATCGTGGCCTTGTCGGTATCGAAGTTGATATACAGGGCGACATGGCCGGCCGAAGTCAGTTGGCTTTGCATGGTATCGGCCGTGACAAAGGCAATCGTCTGCTTGAAGGCCTGGTCCGCCACCACGAGGGTAGTGACGCTGCTTTCGTTGGCCATCAAAACGATCCAGATCAGTTGATCGGGTTTGCGCACCAGATACGCGTCATACGTCATCGTCCCGCCCGGGAATCGGGTTTTCTCTTCGTTCGCCGCCGTCACATCGGCCAGGCCGGGCGCAAGTTCGGAGGGGGTCGCATCGTTGACCTTCACGCCGCCCATCCGCGTAATCAGGTTTTCATAATTACGCCGCGCTTCCGCTTCGCTCATCGTCACATCGCTCAGGTAAAACTGGTGCGTTTCGACACGGCCTTCGACTTTCCTGAGTTGCTTCCCGGTGACGACGTAGAGCGAGTCGAAGTTGGCCTTTTTCGTGAAGAACATCGATGGATCAAGGCCAGGGGGATACGCCAGATAAGGGAAAGGCGGCAGCGCAGCATGACTGAGCGGGATTTTTTCGAGATCAAACTGCGCGTTGCGTGGGGGCGCATCGCTGCCGGAGGACGCGACGCTCCCCCCGCTAGTCGGTGCTGCCGATGAGGTTGCGGTGCCGGCGGCACCGTCGGGATGCGGCGCGGGGGGCTTGGGTTGACAGGCGGCCAAGGAAAAGCTCATGGCTGCCAAAGCGATAGCTGTACGATGTGTAGGCATATTTGTAGTCTGGAAAAATGGATGGGTCCGATCGTCGACGGTCGATCTGTCCCAAAGCACGACCTTGTCTACCCGAACAAGACGCCGTTGGGCGGATTGGCGGTGGTCGCTGTGACGGACTTGTTGGTTGCGGCAGGCATGCGGTCCCGACATGCGTGCGCGGCGGTATTCAACGCTTTTCCTTGTCGATCTTCTGCAGCAGCTTGAACGCTTCGCGGTCGATCATCGGCTCCGCAGCCGCCAGCTCCTTGCTTGCCTGGACATAGGCGGCGCGCTTGTGCTCCTTCTTTTCTTCCGGCGGCACGGCCGCCGTCATGCCAGGCATCATGATCTGCGAGCTGCCGTTGTATTTCCTGTGGATGACCTGCTTGCCATAGGGCGTGTTATAGAAACGCGTCATCTCGGTCGCGGTGTCGGCCGAAATGAAGGGCGCCACTTGCGGCGCCAGGCGCTGGTAGACCTCCGCGGGCGGCGTCCTGTCGATCTTGGCGTACACCGCTTGCCGCTGCGCGTCGTTCGCGTAGCGGCTGCGCGCGGCGACGCCCTTCAGTACCTTCTCGACCTGCATCGCGCCGAGCAGGTCCTGCACGGCTTTCACGTGTGCGGGACCGGAGGCCGCAGCCTGTGCGGCAGGGGCGGAAGCGGCGGCGGGCGCGGCGAATGCGGGGGCGGCGAACACCAGCGACAGGCCCATCGCGGCCTGGACTACGAACTTCATACATTTCCCTTCGGGTCGGATCCGGAAGCCGTCAGGCTACCAGAGCAGGGCGGCTGAAAATGCGTGCTTTGTCACGCCTTGCCGATCGATGATCCCGGCGCGCCGCACCTTATTTGAGGACGACGCGCGCCACGACCGGATCGTGGTCGGACGGATAGCGGCGGTCGACCGTATCGCTCAGGACCGCGTATTTGAGAACGTCGAAACGGCCGTCGACGAAGATGTAGTCGATGCGATCGAGCATCGGCGCATCTAGCTGGAAGCCGTTGAAGGTGCCTTGCGGGCCGTACGGCGGCGTCTTGCTGACCCGGGCCGCGTCGCGCAAGCTTGTCGACATGGTCTGGATCTGCACGGTGTCCGGCGTCGAATTGAAATCGCCCACGCAAATAACCGGTTCGCCGCGCGTGATCGCGGCGATCTTGCGCAGCATCAGGTCGGCCGACTCGCGGCGCGCCTGTTCGCCTTCGTGGTCGAAATGGACCGAGAACACGTAGAACACGCGTGCCGTGCTGCGGTCGCGCAGGCGCGCCCACGAGGCGATGCGGTGGCAGCACTTGGCGTCCCAGCCGAACGAGGGGCGATCCGGGGTTTCGCTGAGCCAGAAATCGCCCTTGCCCAGCAGCGCGAAACGGCTTTTGCGGAAGAAGATCGCGGAATGTTCGCCGGCGTCCTTGCCGTCGTCGCGGCCGACGCCGACGTGCTCGTAGTCGTCCATCTGCGCCAGATCGGCGATCTGACCGGCCAGGCCTTCCTGGGTGCCGAAGATGTCGAACTCGTGATAGCGGATCAGCGCCTTGACCATGTCCTTGCGGGCAGGCCAGGCATTCGGGCCATCGCCGGGATTGTTGTAGCGCAGGTTGTAGCTTGCGACGTTGATCGGCGCGGCCGCGTTGGGCGCCGCCGATGCGGGCGCGGACACCATGCAAAGGAGCAGCGCATACGCAAGCAGGTGCGCGATGGGCGAGAAGATTTTTTTCATGTGGATGGGCTCTGGGACCTGACAATGCGCTGCGGCGACATGGCAGGGCCGCAGCAATCCGCGCGTGGCTGGCGCGCTCGGGAAAAGAGTTAACCATATTCCGCAATCCGGATTGCGTCAGCGGCCGAAAAACGGCGCAGTTTACGTTTTTTTAGTAAACAGGACGGGCACGCCGCAGCGTGACGAAACGCCGCTTCCACGTGACGGCCTCAGGGCAAGCCACCGTCCCGGCCCTGACGGCCACTGCTATACTTTTGGCAATGAATCGCCCCCTGCCTACCCTCAAGCCCGCAGTCCGGACCATCGCCGTCACGGTGCTGCTGTGGACGGCCATCACGGCCCTCGGCGCACTGCAGACCTACAGCGACAACCTGCGCGGCGGCGCCGCCAGCCACTATCCGTCGCTGTTCGTGAAATGGTTCCTCGAATACGCGGTGCCGCTGATCGTCCTCAGCGCGGGCCTGAGCCTGGCGCTGACGCGTTGGCCGGTCCTGCTCGAACGGCCCCGCAACGTGGTGGGATTGTTCTTTGGCCTGGTGCTGGTGTTCCAGCCGGCCCAGTGGCTGTACATGGCCTGGCTGCGCGGCTACCTGCCGATCGACAGCGCCGGCGAGCTGCGGCAGCTGCTGATGAAGATGCTGCTGGTCGGCTGGTTCTCGACCACCGGCACCTTTGCCGCCATCCTGGCCATCCACTACGGGCGCCAGGCGCGGGCGCGCGAGCTGGCCTGGCAGCGCTCGCAGACCGACATGCTCGGCCTGCGCCTGGCGCTCGAAGAGCAGCGCTTGCTGGCGCTGCGCGCGCAGCTCGAGCCGCACTTCCTGTTCAATGCGCTGAACGCGATCAGCGCGCTGGTGCGCGACGGCGACAAGACGCTGGCGCTGGGCGGCATCGGGCGCCTGAGCGACCTGCTGCGCTATGCGCTCACGGCCAGCGTGCGCAACACCGCTACCGTCGCCGACGAGCTGGCCTTCGTGCGCGATTACCTCGACTTGCAGCGCCTGCGCTACGGCGAGCGCCTGCGCGTCCATATCGACGGCGTCAGCGAGCTGCTGGAGCAGGTGGCCTGTCCGTCGCTGCTGCTGCAGCCCTTGATCGAAAACGCGCTGCGCCACGACCTCGACTGCCGCGAGGGGCCGGGCGACATCCGCCTGGCCTTCAAGCGCGACGGCGATACCTTGTGCATCCGCGTCGCCAATCCGGCCGGCCCCGGCACGCCGGCCAATCCGGGCGCCGGCCTGGGCCTGGCGAATACGCGCGACCGGCTGCGCCTGATGCATCCGTCGGCCTCGCTGCAGGCCGGGCTGCAGGGCGACCGTTTCGTGGCCGAGGTGCGATTGCCGCTGGCGCTGGCGGACTAGCGCAGCGTGGCGCTGCGCGGAACCGGCCCGGGGTTCACGCAGTCTAACGTTACATGAAACTTATCTTTCTCATGCTTGCCGGCCTGCTCACGGCCTGCCAAACCTCGCAGCCGGACATGGCCAGCCAGAAGCGGCCCATGCCCATTCGCGGCGCGGGCGCCAGCGCCGGATCGAGCAGCGCGGGCGCGGCCACTGCGTCCGGTGCGGGAGAACGGGCGGGTACCGGCAGCTGGTACGGGATGTGCGAGCTGAACCGGAAGCTGATGGGGGCGCGCACGCCGCAGGAGCGGCAGGCGATCGCCGAACAGGCCTTGCCGAACATTTCGCAGGAAGCGCGCGAGGAGCAGCTGCAGATGATGCAGCAAAGCTGTCCCTGAGCTGTCACTGAGCAGTTACCTGTTCAGGCGCCGCCCGCGTAGCCGTTCTGGCGCCAGGCTTCGTACACCACCACCGCCACCGTGTTCGACAGGTTCAGGCTGCGATTGCCCGGCATCATCGGCAGACGGATGCGCTGCGCCGGCGGAAAGGATTCACGCAAGACCGGGTCCAGGCCGCGCGACTCGGCACCGAACACGAACACGTCGCCCGGACGGAAGGCCGCATCGCCGAAGGGCGAGGAGCCGTGGGTGGTCATGGCGAACATGCGGGTCGTGTCCGGCTTGGCGTCCGCCAGGAAGGCGTCCCAGTTCTTGTGCACCTTCATGGTCGCGTAATCGTGGTAGTCGAGGCCGGCGCGGCGCATCTTGGCGTCGTCCAGCGGAAAGCCGAGCGGCTCGATCAGGTGCAGTTGCGCGCCGGTGTTGGCGCACAGGCGGATGATATTGCCCGTGTTGGGCGGAATTTCCGGTTCGACTAGTACTACGTGAAACACATCTTCTCCTTATGGGACCTCGCGAACCTACTGCGCGTTGCATTTCCGGCGGGGGCGCCGAGCCTTGCGATGCTCGCTGTACGTCCGTACAGCTGCGCTTCTCGGCCGGAACTGCCGCCGCTCGCTACGGTTTTCGAGGCCCCATTATATTGAATGGGGTGGCGTGCGCGCGAACACGAAATTCGTCACCTGCGCCGCGCCGAAACGCTTGAACGTCGCCGCCAGTTCGGCCAGCGTATGGCCGCTGGTCATGACGTCGTCGACCAGGCCGACGTGGCGCCCGGCGACGCGGTCGGGGTCGGCCACCGCAAAGGCGCCGCGCACGTTGCCGGCGCGCTCGGCCGGCGTGACGCCGGACTGGGCCGTCGTTTCCGTGGTCCGCTCGGCCAGCTTGGGGTGCAATGCTACCCCGAGCGAGGCCGCCAGCGGGCGCGCGATTTCGAGGGCCTGGTTGAAGCCGCGTTCCACCAGCCGCCGGCGGCCCAGCGGAACAGGACACAGCACATCCGGTAGCGCCATGCCGGGACGTGCCAACACGGCGTCGCGCAGGCGCTCGGCGAACCAGGGCGCCAGCGGCAGGCGCGCGCCGAATTTCAGCTGAAGCACCAGCTGGTCGAGCGGGGCCGCGTACTCGACCGCGGCGACGGTGGCGTCGAAAGCGGGCGGGTCCGCCAGGCAGCTGCCGCAGATCGGTTCTGTCGCCCATGAACTGTCCACTTCCTGCCTTTCCACGCGCGGCATGGCCCCCCGCATGCGCGGGGGCCACGATGCAGGCGCGGGCGATGACGCCGGCAGCGGATTCGCACAGCGCGCGCAGCAGGCGCCGCGCGGCGGCGCGAACTGGGCGCAGCAGGGCGGGCACACCACGCCGTCGCAGCCGTCGCCGCACAGCGCGCAGGTGGACGGCAGCAAATGCCACACGACCGCCATCGGCAGGCGGCGCAGCAATAATGGGAAACTCATTGGCAACTCAGTGGCAAACTCAGTGACAACGCAATGGCAACTCAGTGTCAGGCCCGGGCGATCAGTCATCGGCTTGTTTGTCGACAAACAGGTACACTGCCGCCATTATCTCATTTGACTGCAGTCGACCATGGCTTCACCCCAAACTCCTTCCAAGATGAGCGCGCCGATCGATATGGCGCGCGTGCGCCAGCTGTTCGCCGATCCGGCACGTATCGCGGCCTCGGATTTCCTGCGCCGCGAGATCGCTTCGCGCATGTTCGACCGCCTGTCGCTGGTCAAGACCGCGCCGCAGCGCGTGCTGGACGCCGGTTGCGGCAGCGGCGTCGACATCGCCCAACTGCAAAAACAATATCCTGCGGCCCAGGTGCTGGGCCTGGATGCGGTGCCGGCCATGCTGGCGGCGGCGTCCGGCGCGACCCAGTCGCCGCGCTCATTCCTCAGCCGTTTGCTGCCGGCCAAAGCCGGTATTGATTTGGTCGCTGGCGACTTCGGCCAGCTGCCGCTGGGGCCGAACTCGGTCGACCTCGTCTGGTCCAACCTGGCCTTGCACTGGCATTCCCAGCCCGATCGCGTGTTCCAGGAATGGCGCCGCGTGCTGCGCGTGGATGGCCTGCTGATGTTTTCCAATTTTGGCCCGGACACCTTCATCGAGCTGCGCGCCGCCTTCGCCGCGATGGACGAGACGCCGCACACGCTGCCTTTCGTCGACATGCACGATTTCGGCGACCAGCTGGTGGAGGCCGGTTTCACGACGCCGGTGATGGACATGGAAAAGATCACGGTCACCTACGACAGCGCCGGGGCGCTGCTGGCCGACGTGCGCGCCTTCGGCGGCAATCCGCTGGCCACGCGCCGGCGCGGCCTGGTCGGACGGGCGGCCTGGCAGCGCATGCTGGATGCACTCGAGGCCGGACGCCGCAGCGACGGCAAGCTTGGCCTGACGTTCGAGGTCATCTATGGCCACGCTTTCCGTCCGGCGCCGAAAACAACGGCGGCCGGGGAATCGATCGTGCGTTTTCAGCCACAGAACCGGCCGCCAAGGCCTGAATAGCCGTGCAGGCGCATCCCATGCCGGGGAGGTAATTTTCCTTGAATAAAAATTAGCCATTTAGATATAATCAATGACACTTTTTTCGACTGGCAAGGTCAACGCGCTAAAAATTTAAGCATAAACGCGACGAGTCGAACTGGTTGCAAGCATGGCAAGTCAAGCGAGCACGGCCTGTGGAGTGGCCGCTTGCCTAAAGGATTTCGGAGCGGCGGCAGTTCGTTCATGGAATTGCTGACCGTTTTAAGAAAATTCAATAAATTTTTTTAGGTGGTTGGAGACGACATGACTTATGCAAAGCGATTCACAGTGTCGATGTCCGGTCTTGCGCTTGCGGCCAGCCTGCCGGCCTGGGCCCTGGCGCGGCCCGAACCCGAGGTCACCGGGCGGCCGGTGGAACTCCAGTTCGGCATGCAGCCGCCGGTCACGGGCATTGGCGAATACATCTACAGCCTGCACAACTGGATGCTCATCGTCTGCCTGATCATCTTCCTCGGCGTGTTCGGTGTCATGTTCTACTCGGTGTTCAAGCACCGCAAATCGCGCGGCCACAAGGCAGCCACCTTCCACGAATCCACCACCGTCGAAATCGCCTGGACCGTCATCCCGTTCCTGATCGTGATCGGCATGGCGCTGCCCGCCACCCACGCCGTGGTCGCCATGAAGGACACCTCGAACCCTGATCTCACTATCAAGGTCACCGGCATGCAGTGGAAATGGGGTTACGACTACCTGAAAGGCGAGGGCGAGGGCATTTCCTTCCTGTCCAACCTGGCCACTCCGCGCACCCAGGTTGGCGAACCGGGCGTGGCGCCGACTGCCCAGCGCACCGACAACTACCTGCTCGAAGTCGACAATCCGGTGCGCGTGCCGGTGAACAAGAAGGTGCGCCTGGTACTGACCGCCAACGACGTCATTCACTCGTGGACGATTCCCGCCTTCGCGGTCAAGCAGGATGCGATTCCCGGCTTCGTGCGCGACACCTGGTTCCGCGCCGAAAAGGTCGGCACCTACCGCGGCAATTGCGTCGAACTGTGCGGCAAGGAGCACGCTTTCATGCCGATCGTCGTCGAAGTGATGTCGGCGGCCGACTACTCGGCCTGGGTCAGCGGCGAGAAGAAACGGATGGCGGCGCTGGCCGACGACCCCAACAAGGTCTGGACCATCGACGAACTCAAGACCAAGGGCGAAAAGGTCTACGCGGCCAATTGCGTGGCCTGCCACCAGGCCGGCGGCCAGGGCGTGCCGAACGCGTTTGCCTCGCTGGTCGGTTCGCCGGTGGTGCTCGGCCACAAGGCGGAACAGATCGCCGTCCTGCTGAACGGCAAGCACAGCGGCAAGTACCCGAGCGCGATGCCGGCCTGGAAGCAGCTGTCCGATACCGACATCGCCTCGGTGATCACCTACACGCGTAATAACTGGACGAACAAGGCCGAGGAGAATATCGTACAACCGGCCGAGGTGCTGGCGGCACGCGGCAAGTAATCAAAAGAGTTTGGATTCAAGGAGACAGGGTCACCTTGCTGTACCGGAGGTGGCTCGTAAGGGAATCTCGAAAAAACCGTAGCGAGCGGCAGCAGTGTTGGCCGAGACGCGCAGCTGTACGGATGTACAGCGAGCATCGCAGCCTACGCGGCCCGGTCCACAATGCAACGCGCAGCAGGTTTTTTGAGATTCTCACGAAGTTCAGATCGTTTAGGACACTGACATGACTTCCAGCACCATCGACCACGCACACGAACACGGCCACGACCAGCACGACCACGCCCACGATCATCCGCACGGCTACCGCCGCTGGCTGTTCGCCACCAACCACAAGGACATCGGAACCCTGTACCTGTGGTTCGCCTTCGTCATGCTGCTCTCGGGCGGCGTGCTGGCCCTGATGATCCGCACCGAGCTGTTCCAGCCTGGGCTGCAGTTCTTCCGTCCCGAATTCTTCAACCAGCTCACCACCATGCACGGCGTGGTGATGGTGTTCGGCGCGATCATGCCGGCCTTCGTCGGCTTCGCCAACTGGATGATCCCGCTGCAGATCGGGGCCTCGGACATGGCGTTCGCGCGCATGAACAACTTCTCGTTCTGGCTGCTGCCGCCGGCGGCGCTGCTGCTGGCCGGCTCCTTCTTCGCACCGGGCGGCGCCACCGCGGCCGGCTGGACCCTGTATGCGCCGCTGTCCACGCAGATGGGCCCGGGCATGGACATGGCGATCTTTGCCCTGCACATCATGGGTGCCTCGTCGATCATGGGCTCGATCAACATCATCGTCACCATCCTCAACATGCGCGCGCCCGGCCTGACGCTGATGAAGATGCCGATGTTCTGCTGGACCTGGCTGATCACCGCCTACCTCCTGATCGCCGTGATGCCGGTGCTGGCCGGCGCCATCACCATGACCCTGACCGACCGCCACTTCGGCACCTCCTTCTTCAACGCCGCCGGCGGCGGCGACCCGGTCATGTACCAGCACATCTTCTGGTTCTTCGGCCACCCCGAGGTCTACATCATGATCCTGCCGGCCTTCGGCATCATCTCGCAGATCATCCCGGCCTTTGCCCGCAAGCCGCTGTTCGGCTACGCCTCGATGGTGTACGCGACCGCCTCGATCGCGATCCTCTCCTTCATCGTCTGGGCCCACCACATGTTCACCACCGGCATGCCGGTGACCAGCCAGCTGTTCTTCATGTACGCCACCATGCTGATCGCGGTGCCGACCGGCGTGAAGGTGTTCAACTGGGTGGCGACGATGTGGAAGGGCTCAATGACCTTCGAGACGCCGATGCTGTTCGCGGTCGGCTTCATCTTCGTGTTCACGATGGGCGGCTTCACCGGCCTGATCCTGGCCGTGACCCCGATCGACATCCAGGTGCAGGACACTTATTACGTGGTGGCCCACTTCCACTATGTGCTGGTGGCCGGCTCGCTGTTCGCGCTGTTTGCCGGCTTCTATTACTGGGCGCCGAAATGGACCGGTCACATGTACCCGGAACTGCGCGGCAAGATCCATTTCTGGAACTCGCTGATCTGGTTCAACATCACCTTCTTCCCGATGCACTTCCTGGGCCTGTCCGGCATGCCGCGCCGCTATGCCGACTACAACGGCGTGTTCACCGACTGGAACATGGTGGTGTCGATCGGCGCCTTCGGTTTCGGCCTGAGCCAGGTGTACTTCCTGTTTTTCGTGGTGCTGCCGACTATTCGCGGCGGCCAGCAGGCCGAGGCCAAGCCGTGGGAAGGCGCCGAAGGGCTGGAGTGGACCGTGCCGAGCCCGGCGCCGTTCCACACCTTCGAGAATCCGCCGCTGGTGAAGTGAGCAACCGAGTAAGGAGGCCGGCATGATCGACCGCAAAAGGAACCTGCGTACCGCCTTCTGGGTGGGTGGGCTGGCGCTGTTCTTCTTCGTGCTGCTGTTCGTCAAGCGGCTCTGGCTGGGCTGATACGCATGCATGCCCACGCCGGCCAGGATGAACGCGTTCTCAACCGCACCGTGCTGCTCAAGCTGGTGGTGATCGCCGTCGTCATGTTCGGCTTCGCCTATGCGCTGGTGCCGGTCTACCGCCAGGTGTGCGAGGCGCTCGGCATCAACGTGCTGACGCAGAAGGACGGCACCGTGGCGGCACCGGTGAACACCCAGGTCGACCTGGCGCGCACCGTCACCGTCGAGCTGGACGGCAATGCCCAGGGACCGTGGCGCTTCCGCCCGACCCAGCGCAGCGTCGACGTGCATCCGGGCGAGATGACGACGGTGGTGTACGAAGTCGTGAACACGCAGGCGCGCACGGTCAAGGCGCAAGCCATCCCGAGCTATGCGCCGCAATCGGCCATGCCGCATTTTAAGAAGGTCGAGTGTTTTTGCTTCCAGGAGCAGGTGCTGGGACCGAACGAGGCGCGCCAGATGCCGGTGGTATTCTTCATCGACCCGGCGCTGCCGCGCGAAGTGAAGAACATCACGCTGTCGTACACCTTCTTCGAGATCGGCGGGGCGGTGGCGGCGCAAAAGACGGCAAACAAGGAATAGAGGACGGAACCGGAACGATGGACGATGGAGAGCGGCGCCCGGCATCGTTCGGCGCCACGATGAAGGCGGTGTTCTGGTCCTTTTTCGGCGTACGCAAGCGCAAGGATTACGAACACGACGCGGCCAACCTGAACCCGGTCTACGTGATCGTGGGCGGCCTGGTCGGGGTGCTGGTGTTCATCGGCATCCTGATGCTGGTGGTGCGGCTGGCCGTCGCCAGGGCTTGAACAAAACAGGATTCGACAATATCAACAGGTTTGATGGAGGAGAGCAGGATGAGTTCGCCACAGAATGCCACACACAGCGCGGCGCCCGGCACGGTCAACAGCGCGGCACATGGCGCTGGGCACAGCGCGCCTTATTACTTCGTCCCCGGTCCCTCGCGCTGGCCGATGATCGCCGGCATCTCGATGCTGACCACGATGGCCGGCGCCTCGGGCTGGGTCAACGGCGCCGGCTGGGGGCCGGGCGTGTGCGGCGCCGGCATCCTGGCGATGCTGGTGGTGCTGTATTTCTGGTTCGGCGACGCCATCGGCGAATCGGAATCCGGCAAGTACAGCGCGCGCATCGATTTGTCCTACCGCTGGTCGATGAGCTGGTTCATCTTCTCGGAAGTGATGTTCTTCGGCGCCTTCTTCGGCGCGCTGTTCTATGCGCGCGCGGTGAGCATGCCCTGGCTGTCCGACCTCGACCACAAGGTGATCTGGCCCGACTTCGCCGGCCACTGGGGCAACGTCGGCCCGGCCGGCACCGTGGAAGGCTTCAACACCATGGGTCCGTTCCCGATACCGACCATCAACACCGCGCTGCTACTGACCTCGGGCGTGACGCTGACCATCGCCCACCACGCCCTGCGCCTCGGCCATCGCAGCAAGACCGCGTTCTGGCTGTTCTGCACCATCCTGCTGGGTGCCGTCTTCATGGGCTTCCAGGCCTACGAGTACCACCATGCCTACACCGAGCTGAACCTGAAACTCACTTCCGGCATCTACGGCTCGACCTTCTTCATGCTGACCGGCTTCCACGGCTTCCACGTGACCATGGGGGCGATCATGCTGTCGGTGGTGCTGTACCGGGTGCTGCGCGGGCATTTCACGGCCGAGAATCACTTCGGGTTCGAAGGGGCGGCTTGGTACTGGCACTTTGTGGATGTGGTGTGGCTGGGGCTTTATGTCGTCGTGTACTGGCTTTGAATAGAAGCACAGCATTGAAAGGGACCGCGAACAGATGAACGTCATTCCCGGCACTGCCGGAAATGACTCCCGCGCAGGCGGGGATCCAAGTTTTGCGTGGGCTATTGAAACGCGAGCAAACTTGGGTTCCCGCCTTCGCGGGAACGACGTTCTAGGGGCGCGGGCCTTATCGCAACCCAGTCGGCTGAATCCACCCCATCTTGTACGAAAACAGCACCAGTAAAAACAGCGTAATCGACAACCCCACCCGCATCGCCAGCGCTTGCACCGTGCGGTTGCTGCGTCCCTTGTCGCGCATGAGGAAGAACAGGGCAGAGGCCAGGCTGCCGATGATGAGCGCGAAAGCGACGGCGACGACGATCTTCATGGCGAGCCCTGATATGGAATTATCAAGATTTAATTGTAATGCGATTGCGCTTCCGTTTTAGGACGATTCCCTTCCTGGCGATGCTGGTGCTGGTGGCCCTCGGTATCGCACTTGGCAACTGGCAGACGCGCCGCGCCGCCGAAAAATCCGCCCTCCAGCAAAGGCTGGCGCAGCGCACGGCCGCGCCGCCGCTGGTGCTGGGCGAGGCGCTGCAGGATCCGGCGGCCATCGAATACCGGCGTGTCATTGTGACCGGCCGATTCGACCCCAACTGGCCGGTATTCCTCGACAATCGTCCGCAGGACGGCCGCAGCGGGTTCGTTTTGCTGATGCCGTTTACAATAGCGGGTTCGCGCCGGCAGGTGCTGGTGGCGCGCGGCTGGCTGGCGCGCGATCCGGCCGCCTACGCGCACATGCCCAAGTTCGACACGCCGGCCGGCACCGTCACCATCGAAGGCGTCGCGGTGCTGCATCCGGCGCGCGTGATGCAGCTGGGGACGCCGCCGGCGGTGGCGCCCGGCGCCATCGTGCAGAACCTGGAAGTCGACGGCTTTGCGCGTGCCAGCGGCCGGTCCTTGCAGCCTTTCCTGCTGGAGCAGACCGGGCCGAACCCGGCCGGCGACCCCCTGGTACGCAAGTGGCCGGGGCCGGGCATCGACGTCGACCGCCACAAGGGCTATGCCTTCCAGTGGTATGCGCTGGCCGCCATGGCCTTTGGATTTTTTGTGATAACGGGGTACCGACGTGGAAGCAAAAGTGGAACCGAACCTGGCACGCAATCCGCCCGCTGAACGGACGAAACGCGGGCGCCGGATGCTGTGGCTGGTGCTGCTGGTGTGCGCCGCGCCGCTGATCGCGTCCTACTTCGCCTATTACGTGGTCAAGCCGGAACGGCGCAACAACTACGGCACGCTGCTCGACCAGCGCGCCCATCCGCTACCAGGCATGGCCACCACCACGCTCGATGGCCGCCCGATGCCGCTGCAGGGGTTCAAGGGCAAGTGGGTGATGCTGATGACCGGGTCCGGCGCCTGCGTCCAGGCCTGCCAGCAGCAGCTGTTCACGATGCGCCAGCTGCGCCTGATGCAGGGCAAGGAGATGGACCGTGTCGAGCGCGTCTGGCTGATCCTCGACCGCGAGCCGCTCGACACCATCGTCATCCGCGAATTCGACGGCACCCACATGCTGCGTGCCGCGAGTGAAGCCGATTCTGCCGCGGTAAAGGCCTGGCTGCCGGTCGACGCCGGCGACAGTACCGACCGCCACATCTACATGATCGACCCGCTCGGCCACCTCATGATGCGCTTCCCGGCGAATCCCGAGCCGCGCAAGGTGTACAAGGATATCTATAAACTGCTGAAGGCATCCGCCGTCGGCTGAGTCACTCACTGTAACAAGCAACATGCAAGTATCCAATTTCGTATTGCTGGCGCTGACCGGCTTCCTGGCGGCCTCGGTACCGCTGGCCCTCGTCTGGACCGCGACCGGCGTCAACAAGTACCGCAAGCTGGCCTGGGTGATCGCCTTCATCACCTTCGACCTGATCGTGTTCGGCGGTTTCACGCGCCTTACCGATTCGGGCCTCGGCTGCCCGGACTGGCCGGGCTGCTACGGCGAAGCCAATCCCTTCCTGGCGCACACGCACATCGCCGCCGCCGAAGCGCTGATGCCGACAGGCCCGGTGACGAAGATGAAAGCCTGGATCGAGATGATCCACCGCTTCCTGGCGATGGGCATCGGCTTCCTGATCATCGTGCTGGTAGCGGCGTCCTGGCGCCAGTGGGCGCGCGCGCGCAAGGGCAGGGCGGCGCATCTGCCCACTCATGGTCCGATCCATGGTCCGGGACTGCCGACGCTGCTGCTGCTGTGGGTCTGCGTGCAAGGCGCATTCGGCGCCTGGACCGTGACCCTGAAGCTGCAGCCGGTGATCGTCACCCTGCACCTGCTGTTCGGCATGACCATGCTGGCGATGGCGGTCTGGCTCGGGGGCCGCGAAGACAAGCTGCTGGCGCCGCCGGCCGCCGCCGACCCGCGCGCACTGCAGGCGCTGCGCCGCCTGCGTCCGCTGGCCTGGCTGTCGGGTGCGGTGCTGCTGGTGCAGCTGGCGCTGGGCGGCTGGGTCAGCACCAATTACGCCACGCTGGCCTGCAACGATTTCCCGCTGTGTAATGGCCAGCTGGTGCCGGAGATGGACTTCAAACACGGCTTCACGCTCTGGCGCGAACTCGGCAAGACCGCCGCCGGCCACTACATCCCGTTCGCGGCCCTGACCGCGATCCACTGGGTGCACCGCAATTTCGCGGCCGTCGTGGTGCTGGTGCTGTGCTTCACGGCCTGGCGCGCCTGGCGCATCCCCGGCCTGCACAAGACCGCGCGCAACCTCGTGCTGGTCGTGATCGCCCAGGCGCTGACCGGCATCGCCACCGTATTCCTGAATTTCCCGCTGGTGATCGCCGTGTTGCACAACGCCGGGGCAGCGCTCCTCGTCCTGCTGGTGACCATGTTAAACTACAAGGTACAGCATCAACTCGACCTGGCGCCCCGCTTGTCCCGAAGACAGACCCCGGCGCCTGCGAGCCATTCATGATTACCCAGACCGCCACCCACAAACCACCCAACCGGATCGCACAGTACTGGGCGCTGACCAAGCCGCGCGTCACCCAGTTGGCCGTCTTCTGCGCCGTGATCGGCATGTTCCTGGCCACCGACGGCTTTCCGGGCTGGCACGTGCTGGTCTGGGGCACGATCGGCATCTGGCTGCTGGCCGGCGCCGCCTTCGCCGTCAATTGCCTGATCGAAGCCGAGATCGACGCCCGCATGGCGCGCACCGCGCGCCGCGCCACCGCCATGGGGGAACTCAGCACCACCCAGACCCTGATCTTCTCCGCCATCATCGGCGGCCTCGGCATGGGCGTGCTGTACACCATGGTCAACCCGCTGACGATGTGGCTGACCTTCGTCACCTTCGTCGGCTATGCGCTGATCTACACGATCCTGCTCAAGCCGAATACGCCGCAGAACATCGTCATCGGCGGCCTGTCCGGCGCCATGCCGCCGGCGCTGGGCTGGGCCGCGGTCGCGGGCGAGGTGCCGATGGAAGCCTGGCTGCTGGTCCTGATCATCTTCGTCTGGACCCCGCCGCACTTCTGGGCGCTGGCGATGTACCGGCGCGACGACTACGTGCGCTCCGGCCTGCCGATGATGCCGGTCACGCACGGCATGGCCTACACCGGCCTGCAGGTCTGGCTGTACTCGATCGCGCTGGCCGCCTGCACGCTGCTGCCGTTCGCGGTGGGCATGAGCGGCCTGTTCTACCTGGCGGCGGCGGTCGCGCTGAATGCCGTGTTCCTGCGCTACGGCTGGCTGATCCACAAGCATTACAGCGACCAGATCGCGCGCAAGGCCTTTGCCTGGTCCATCGTCTACCTGTCGCTGCTGTTCGCGGCGCTGCTGGTCGACCACTACCTCAAACAGTACCTGAGCTTCTGACATGAAAAAACTGCTGCCTGCCTTGCTGATCGCCGCTGCCCTCGGTGTCTCCCTGACTGCGTGCGACAAGATGCCGGGCAAGCCGCCGGGGAAGGCGGCCGCCTCGGCCGCGCAGCAGGGCTTCCAGAACACCGACATCACCGGCATCGACTACGCCAAGAACTTCACGCTGACCGACCACACCGGCAAGCCGCGCACCCTGGCCGACTTCAAGGGCAAGGTGGTGCTCATGTTCTTCGGCTACACCCAGTGTCCGGACGTGTGCCCGACCACGATGGCCGAGATGGCCGGCGTAATGCAGAAACTGGGGCCGCAGGCCGATCAGGTGCAGGTCCTGTTCGTCACCCTCGACCCCGAGCGCGACACCCAGGAACTGCTGGCGTCCTACGTGCCGGCCTTTGATAAACGCTTCATCGGCCTGCGCGGCACGCCCGACCAGACGGCCAAGGTGGCCAAGGACTTCAAGGTGTTCTACGCCAAGGTACCGGGCAAGGAGCCCGGCAGCTACACCATCGACCACACCGCCGGCAGCTACGTGTTCGACCGCGAAGGCCGGCCGCGCCTGTTCATCCGCCATGCCGGCGGCGCCGATCCTATCGTCCACGACATTCGTCAGTTATTATCCTGACAGGGCGCCATCCGGCGCATCGATCGGAACGATCCGCGCCGCATGGACCCAAGACCGAACCCTGGCCAGGGACGCAACTACGCCCGCGCCGCCGCCATCCTGCTGCTGACGCTCGGCTGCCTGTACGTGCTGCGCCCCTTCCTGGCCGCGATCCTGTTCGCGGCCGCCGTCGTCATCTCGTCCTGGCCCCTGTATCTCAGGCTGCTGCAGCACATGCGCGGGCGCCGCACGCCGGCCGCCCTCACCATGACGCTGAGCTTGACGCTGCTGGTGATCATCCCGCTGGCGCTGGTCGCCTGGAACCTGGCCGATAACATCGCCGGCGCCTTCGAGCAGGTCAGGGCCGCGCTCAACCACGGCGAACTGCTGCCGCCGCAATGGGTGCGCGACATCCCGCTGCTCGGCGAGCAGATCGACGCCTACCTGCGCCAGCTGGTCGCCAGCCGCGACAGCATGATGGAGCTGGCCCAGCGCCTGGTCGAACCGGCGCGCCGCGCGCTGCTGGCCGGCGGCCTGATGCTCGGCACCGGCGTCGTGCAGCTGAGCCTTGCCGCCTTCGTCAGCTTCTTCTTCTACCGCGACGGCGCCGCCCTGAACGCCGTCATCGCCGCCGCCACCCGCCGCATCATGGGCGAGGAAGCCGAAGCGGTCAGCGCCATCGTCAGCCAGACCGTGCGCGGCGTCATGTACGGCCTGCTCGGCACTGCGCTGGCCCAGGGCCTGGTGGCGGCGCTCGGCTTCGCCATCGCCGGGGTGCCGGCGATCCTCCTGCTGTCGGTACTGGTGTTCGTGTCCTCGCTGATCCCGCTCGGGCCGCCGGTGATCTGGGGCGGGGCGGCGCTCTGGCTGTTCTACGAGGGCAGTACCGGCTGGGGCGTGTTCATGCTGATATGGGGCTTCTTCGTGATCAGCGGCGTCGACAACGTAGTGCGGCCGATGCTGATCAGCCGCGGATCGAGCCTGCCGTTCCTGCTGACTTTACTGGGCGTGCTGGGCGGCGTGATCGCGTTCGGCTTCGTCGGCCTGTTCATCGGGCCGACGCTGCTGGCGGTGGGGTATTCGCTGATGAGCGGGTGGACCCATACACGGGATCCGATCGTGAAGCAGAAGGAGCAGCTTTGAGGCATTCGACAATATCGCAAGCCAATTTTTCATTGGGCGCGGTCTATTCGCTCAGGCCGCTTTCGGCCATAAGCGGTCGTTAATCATTTCAGCTTGAGGATGTCTATGTCGGGAAGTATTGAAGAGATTCGTCCAGTTTTCGAGCAACTGGAACGCTACATGTTCGACGTTGTGAACGGTGTACAGGATGGTAAGGAAATCAGAAGATCCTCTTTCGAACGGACAGAGCAACTAAGCAAGCAGCTAACTGCGCTACTCAAGGGCCAAGAGCTTCTACCGCGATACGTCTTGCTGCAGCTGAGTCAGGCCGCGAACGTTCTCCAGAATCAGGCATCTTACATGCCGACCACTGCGGACCAACAAGAGACGCTTCGAATGGCAAACGCAATTCAGATCACGTTAGATTTGATCCTGAGAGGCGAATGTCACGATGACCGCCGATCCGGAGTTCCTCGGATTATCTAAGGCATACCACCGCATTGGACACGTCCGCTTTGGGTCGCAAGCGGCCCTAGCCTACGTCCACAACTCGCCAGAAGCTGAATTTCGCAATGCTGCTAACCCCCTCATGAAACGAGAGTTATGCAAGTAGAAAAATGGGTCGTTGGCGATGAATACGACGAAATCGTCTCTGCACGGTTAAAGCGCGCATTGAGTGATCTGCAGTACGCCGCTCGAGATCAATGGAGCGTGTTAGCAGGCTCCCAGGACATACATCACTGGACGGTGTCGGGGCCTGAAGGGCAACTCAAGATCGAGAGCGAACCTATGTTCAACTTTCAGTTGAAGGAAACCCATTATTGATTGCCGAGCTCAAAGCCCGGTACGAACAAACGGTCTGACCCCGCAGTCGCGACAGTCCGCTCTGGGTCGACAGTTGCCATACCCTGAACGGCCGAGATCGGCAAGTAGCTTGCCGACCAGGTTCCCGCGCCGGACCGGCGACGGGAACACACCGCAGCGCAGTTACATCGAAGCCGCCGACTTGCCGGCCGCATCACGCTGGCCGGCATTCCCGATCCAGACCAGCACCAGGCCGCCGGCCGCCAGCGCGGCACCCACGAACGGGACCGCCGCGTAGCCGAGGCCCTGGCCGATGACGACACCGCCGAGCGCGGCGCCCAGCGCATTGCCGAGGTTGAACGCGCCCACGTTCACCGACGAGGCCAGGCCCGGCGCCTGGGCCGCCGCCTGCATCACGCGCATCTGCACCGGGGGCACGATGCCGAACGCGGCGGCGCCCCAGACCAGCAGGCCGATGGCCGCACCGGCGTGCGTTTTCATCAGCAGCGGCAGCAGGACCATGACGACTGCGAGCGACGCCAGGATCAGTTTGGTGGCGCCGTCCAGCGACCAATCGGCCAGGCGGCCGCCCAGGCTGTTGCCGACGGTGAAACCGACGCCGATCAGCATCAGCGCCAGGGCCACGAAGCCCGGGCTGGCATGGGTGACCTCGGCCAGCATTGGCGCAACATAGGTGTACAGCGCGAACATGGCGCCCGAGCCGAGCACGGTGGTGCCCATGGCCAGCAGCACGTCGCGGCGGGTCAGCACCCGCAGTTCGCGGCGCACGTCCGGACGCGTACCCGGCTCACCCTTGGGCAAGGCCAGCCACAGCGCGGCTATGGTCACCAGGCCCAGCAGGGCAGTGCCGGCGAAGGTCATGCGCCAGCCGACTTGCTGGCCGATCCAGGTGGCTGCCGGCACACCGCCGACGTTGGCCACCGTCAGGCCCATGAACATGGCGGCGATCGCGCTGGCCTGTTTTTCCTTCGGGACCACGCTGGCGGCCACCACGGCGCCGATGCCGAAAAAGGCGCCGTGGTTGAGGCTGGTGATCAGGCGCGACAACAGCAAGGTCGTATAGCCTGGCGCACAGGCCGACAGCAAGTTGCCAACCGTAAAGATGAGCATCAGCGAGATGAGTGCGGCACGTTTGCCGAAGCGGCTGAACAGCAGCGTCATCACCGGCGCGCCCACCATCACGCCGATCGCGTAGGCGGAGACCAGCATCCCGGCGGTCGGGATACTGACGTCGACGCCGTGGGCGATCACAGGCAGCAGGCCCATCGGCGTGAACTCGGTGGTGCCGATGGCAAAGGCACCTGTCGCCAGAGCCAGTAGTGCGGTAGAAGATTTCATTGGATCCTTGGAGCGCATGCGAGCGATTTTTCTAAAGCACCATTGTCCATGATTTATATTTGCAGATTAAGACCAGTTGCACGCAAAGACTTTTGCGTTTGAATCAAGAATGAAGACGACTCTCGAAGACATGCAGGTATTTGTGGCCGTGGTGGACACCGGGTCGCTCACCGCCGCGGCGCACGTGCTGGGGCTGACCGTATCGGCGGCCAGCCGTACTTTGACCCGGCTCGAGCAAAAGCTGCAGACGACCCTGCTGCGCCGGACCACCCGGCGGCTGGAATTGACCGAGGAAGGTGCGCTCTTCCTGGCGCACGGACGCGCCATCCTGGATGCGGTCGACGCGGCGGAAGAGCAGATGCTGGCGCGGCGCATGCGCCCGGCGGGACGGCTGCGGGTCGATGCCGCCACGCCTTTCATGCTGCACGTGCTGGTGCCGCTGATCGAGGGATTCCGTGCCCGCTACCCGGACGTGGAGCTGGAACTGGCATCCAACGAAGGGATCACCGACCTGATCGAAAAGCGCACCGACGTCGCCCTGCGCATCGGCATCCTGAAGGATTCGACACTGCACGCGCGCCTGCTCGGCACCAGCCGCATTCGCGTGCTGGCCAGTCCGGCCTATCTCGCGCGTCACGGCATGCCGGCCGCGCCTAGCGAGCTCGGACGGCATGTGCTGCTCGGTTTTACCGAGCCGGAGACGCTGAACGACTGGCCGCTGCACGACGTCGACGGCAGCGTCATGCGTATCCGGCCGACCATCGCATCGTCGAGCGGCGAGACGCTGCGGCAGATGGCGCTGGCCAACCTCGGCATCGTTTGCATGGCGGATTTCATGACGCGCGAGGACCGCGCCAGCGGCCGGCTGGTGCAGCTGTTTCCCGAGCGGACGCTGGACGTGCTCCAGCCAATCAATGCGGTCTACTACCGCAACACGGTGCTGGCAGCCCGCATCACCAGTTTCGTGGATTACGTAGCGGCGGCGCTGGGTGCGCATCCTTTCGACGCTTGAACCCGCGCTTGCAGCGCCGCTTGCACCGCTCAGATCTGATAGGTAGCCTGCGTTCGCCAAGCGAATCCGCGACGTCGAATTAATCTTCAGATAATATTTTCGGCGTAGTTTTTTCCAAAAATAGATAAAAACTGGAGACCTCAATGAAGAAAATCGCCGCCGCAGTGGCCGCTGCCGCATGCGTCTTGCTCTCGACCGCCGCGCATGCCACGCAATTCAGATTGGATTTCAACGTAGGCAGCTTCACCAATAACTTCGTCACCCTCGACCACGCACCGATCACCGGCTCGATCCTGTTCTCGGCCACTGCCATGGGCGCGGCCGTGGACTCGATCGACGCAGTCGACCTGGTCATCGACAACCACGTGTACACGGCCGACGAGATCGGCGCCGAACTGTGGGGCAGCAATTATGCTTTCGGCGGCAAAGCGGCGGCCATCGGCAGCGTCGAAGCGCTCACGAACGACTTTTATATCTATGTGAACGGCTTCGGCAACGACTTCCAGTTCGCGACCGACCAGACCTACCTGTATTTCGGGCGCGACATCACCGCCACCATCAGCGCGGCCGACGCCGGTGCCGATGTGCCTGAACCGGCCAGCGCCGCGCTGCTGCTGGCCGGCCTCGGTGGCCTGGGTCTGCTGCGCCGCCGCAGCAGCAGCAGCCGATGACGACAAAGGCCTAGGCCGGCTGCGCCGGGCGCCGGTTCCACAGGTGCCCGGCGCATGCCGCCAGGGCGCCCATCGCGCTCCAGGCCAGTATCGACGTCAGCGTCGCCGTGCCGTGGAAGCCGACCACGTCGGCCATCGGCACGTTGTGGATCTGGACGCCCATGTACAGCCCGAACAGGAACAGCACCAGGAAGGTGCGCGCGCTGCCGCTGGTGCGGCCCAGCATGGTCGCGAACGCGGCCAGTGCGAACAGGCCGGACAGCAGTGCCAGCGCACGCAGCGGCTCGAAGCCGGCCAGGCGCAGCGCCGCCACGCCGGTGAACATCAGGCCCAGCATGCAGGTCGCGCCCAGCTGGCGCCAGTAGCGGCGCGCCGCGCCGCCCGGCACTGCGGCGCCCAGGACGGTGCAGCCGGCGTCGCCGTCGCGCGTGGCCAGGTCACTCACCAGCACGCCCCAGCAGGCGACGCAGGCCAGCACCAGCGGCGCCAGCATGGCTGCGGGCAGCACCAGGGCCAGCACCTGCGCCACCAGCAACAGGGCGATCGCCGTCGGGGCCGTGCCCAGGGTCAGCGCGACGTCGGCCATGGCCTGGCCCGGGATGCCGGGCAGGCGCGCGGCCAGCCGGAACAGGGGCTGCGCCAGGCGCGCCAAAGGACGCAGCCAGCCATTCAGCAGCGCCAGCGGCGAACGGCGGGCGAGGCTGCGCGCCGGCTTGACGCGGTCCGGTGAGAAGCGGTGGAACAAGGGCAGCGCGAGCCACAGCGGCAGGCAGGCCAGCAGCGCACTGAGGGCGCGCACGCCCACGATGTCGGTCCGCCACAGCGCTGCCGGCAGTGTCAGCGGGGCCAGTTTCGGGTCGAAGTCGGCAATCCCGAGCGACATGTTCGTGATGTCGACCTGCGCCGACAGCGCCGCGATGACGGCACTCATGCCGCTGAAGTCGAAGGGGACGGTGGTCGCGGTTGCCCCATTCACCAGCGCCGGTAGCATGCCCATCTGGCCGGCCCACACGACAAAGTACAGGATGTCGCCGCGCTTGCCCATCAGGGGCGCCCAGCTGTCCCACAGCACCGCGCAGCTGACGGTGAACAGCGCCATCGGCCCCAGCACCAACAGGTAGGTCGACAGGTAGACCCCCGGTTCAATCAAACCTTCGCCGCGCACCAGGTGGCAGGCCAGCACGGTCGCCATCGAGGCGCCGATCAGCGCCAGCAGGTAGAGCACGCCGCCGCACCAGCGGCCCAGCACGAAGGCGCGGCCGCCCAGCGCGCTGGCGCCGATCACGCCGCCCATGCCGCTGCGCAGGTCTTCCGCCATGCGCCCGCGCAGCAGGTAGAAGCCGGCCAGCGCGAACAGCAGCGTGGCCTGGGCCGCGCTGCCCACTGCCAGCATCGCACTGGTGTAGCGCACGCGCGCGCCGCCGATCGCCATCAGGGTCTGGCCGCCGGCCGGATCGGAGACGATCAGCCAGCTCAGCGCAACCACCGCCAGCATCGTCACCAGCGTCGAGGTGCGGCGCAGGCGCACCCGCGCTTCCAGCAGCGCCAGCGTGCGCACCAGGCCAGCGTTCATGCCGCCTCCCGTACCGTGTCATTCACCGCATAGCGCTGCGCCATGAGCGCTTCTTCCAGGCTCGGTTCCGAGGGCAGGGCACCTGGACAGGGCAGGCTCGGATGGGCGATGCGCAGCGCGATCCGCTCGCCCTGGCGCAGCGCCTGCAGCACGTGGGTGGTGGCGCGCAGCACGTCGTATTCGGCGGCGTCGACGCTGGCCGACCACACCTGGCCGCGCGCGCGGCCGAGGATAGCATCCGGCGTGTCGCAGGCCACCAGGCGGCCGCGCTTCATGATGGCGAGGCGGCCGGCGATGGTCTCGACGTCGGACACGATGTGGGTCGAGATGATGACCAGTTTATTGAACCCCAGCTCGGCCAGCAGGTTGCGGAAGCGCAGCCGTTCTTCCGGATCGAGGCCGGCCGTCGGTTCGTCGACCACCAGCACGTCGGGGTCGTTCAGCAGCGCCTGGGCGATGCCGAGGCGGCGCAGCATGCCGCCCGAGAAGGTGCTGGCCATGCGCCCGGCCTGTTCGTGCAGGTTCACCAGTTCCAGCAGGCGGCGGATGCGCCCCGGATCGCGCACGCCCTTCAGCGCCGCGAAGTACTGCATGAATTCGAGCGCGCTGACGTTGCGGTAGACGCCGAAGTCCTGCGGCAGGTAGCCGAGACGGCGGCGGATCGCTTCTGGCCTGGCCGCGATGTCGACGCCGTCGAACAGGATGCGGCCGCCCGTCGGCCGGGTGAGGGTGGCGATCATCTGCATCAGCGTGCTCTTGCCGGCGCCGTTGTGGCCGATCAGGCCGACCACCCCGGGCGCCAGCTGCAGCGACAGGTCGGACACGGCGGTCAGCTGCTTGCCGAAGGATTTGGTGACGTTCTGCAGGTCCAGCATGGCGAGGCTCCGGGGAGTGGCGATGTGCCTACTCTAGCCAGGCCGGTCGCGCCGGGCGAGCCATATATGACGAGTGGTCGATTCGGCTGGATGAACGGTTAAACCGTCAGACCGCCAAGGCTGCGTCGGCCCGCGGGCGGCGTTCCAGCGCCTGGACCAGGGCCGGCATGTAGGTGCGGCTGGCGCGCAGCAGCGTGCCGTCGCGCAGGCGCAGCAGAGCGTCGCGGTTGGTCAGCGCGCGCAGCTCGACCACCCTGTCCAGGCGCACGATGCTGGAACGGTGCACGCGCTGGAACATCGATGGGTCGAGCCGCAGCGCCAGGGCCTGCAAACGCTCGCGCACGAGGTAGGTCTTGCCTTGCGCATGCAGGGTCGCGTAGTCGCCGTCGGCTTCGATGCGTTCGACGTCGGCGCTGTCGACCAGTACGATGCGGTTACCGACACGGACTGTGAAAGTGCGCGTCCATTCGGCGGCAGGGGCCGACGCGGGTTGGGCGGCGCCGGCGCAGCGGTAGGGAAAGGCGCGCTGCGCGCGCTCCAGCGCTTCCTCGAAACGCTCGTCGTCGACCGGCTTGAGCAGGTAGTCGATGGCCGCCAGCTCGAAGGCCTGCAGCGCGAAACCGTCGTAGGCCGTGAGCAGGATCGCCATCGGCCGTGCGGCGCGCGGCAGCCCGGCCAGCACGTCGAGGCCGGTCTTGCCGGGCATGTCGATATCGACGAACACGAGGTCGGGCCGCAGCGCCGCCAGGCCGCTGGCCGCGCTGTCGCCGTCGCCGTATTCGGCCACCAGCTCGAAGCCCGGGCGCTGCGCCAGCCGCGTCCTGAGCGCCAGCCGGGCCAGCGGTTCGTCGTCGAGGATGGCGACGCGGATCGGCCGGCTCATGCCGCCATCCGCTCATTGGCTGCAGCAGGTGCGGCCACGCCGGCCGCGGGCAGCACGGGGCGCAGCGGCAGCGTCAGGCGCACCTGGAAGCGGCCGTCGGCGCGCCAGCCGGCCTCGAGCTGCTGGTCGGCGCCGTACAGGTGGCGCAAGCGCTCGGCCACGTTGGCCAGGCCGATGCCGCCGCCTTTGCTCGCGGCCGTATCCTTCGGCGGCACGCCGTCGTTGACCACTTCGACCAGCAGGCCGGCGCCGGCGCGTTCGACGCGGATGTCGAGCCGGCCCGACGTACTCAAGGGCGCTATCCCGTGACGGATCGCATTCTCGGCCAGCGGCTGCAGCACCAGGTAGGGCACGGCGGCGTCGAGCAGGTCGGGACCGGCCTTCATGGCCAGCTGCAGGCGCTCGCCGAGGCGCGCCTTTTCGATGTCGAGATAGGCTTCGGCCAGCGCCAGCTCCTCGGCAAGCGCGTGTTCGTGGCGGCCATCGTGGGACAGCGTCGCGCGCAGGAAGTCGGAGACGCTGGACAGCATGCGGTTGGCATCGCGGTTGGCGCCGGCCGCTACCAGCGCCGACACCGCATTCAGGCTGTTGAACAGGAAGTGCGGATTGACCTGCAGGCGCAGGGCGCGCAGCTCGGCGTCGCGCGCGTGCGCGAGGGCCTGGGCCAGGCGCAGCTGGGTGCGCTGCAGTGACAGGTAATAGACGGCAAGCGCGTGGATCGCGCAGAACGCGATCAGCGCCAGCCAGCAGCCGTCCAGCCCCCGTACCAGCTCGTTCCAGTGGTAGTCCTTGGCCAGCCCGAGGCCGATCGCCAGGCGCTGCCCGAGCACGGCGTTCACGACCGACATCGCATAGCTGGCCACCAGCAGCAGCGGCGCGGTAATCCGCCACGATACTTCACGCCGCCACAGTGCGCGCTGCATCAGGGCCAGCGGCAGGATCCACAGCATGCACGCTGCAAAGAACAGCGCGCGGAACGCGGTCGCATTGCTGTTGCCGAGCGCCGGCAGGCCCAGGATCGCCATGCAGGCGCATACCGGCAGGGCGGCGAGGACGGGAACGAGCGGCGGCGCTTGGTCTTTCACGGGGCGGGTCCGGGGCGTTGGCAACTGGACAATTCTAACCGCTCAGCGCCCGACCGAATACAGCATCGAACTGATCTTCCAGCCATCTTCAGCGCGCACCATCTGCCAGGTCTCGCTGCCGCGGTTGGTGACCTTGCCGTCCCCGATGAAGTCGAAATCGAAGTACACCGAGCCCACGGCGCCATTGGTATCGATGCGCACGTTATAAAAGCGTTCCTCGATGGCTTTCGGGTCCTTCTGGACGAAGTCGGCGAATTCCTTCCAGCTCGAATGCATGACCTTCTTCGCCTCCGGCCGCCGCTTCTTCACGTCCGCCCAGGTCGCCTCATCGAACACAGACAGCCAGCTGTCGTGGTCTTGCAAGAACAGGCTGCCGAGGGTCTTGCCGTCGTGGGCGATGATCGCGGCCTGGAATTGCTGGACGACCTGGCGGATGCCGGCGACGTCGGCTGCCGGGCCGCTATCGGCGGCGTGGACCGGGGTGCTGAAGCATGCGGCGGTGGCGGCGGCGAGGAGGAGGGAGCGGAGGGGGCGCATGGCACGATGGAGGGAGTGATGGAGCAGCCACGATAGGCGAGGCCGGCGGCGCCGGTCCAGCGTCGTGCGCCGGACCGTGCATGGGTTGCGGCGAGCCGGTGCCCGGATCTCACGGTAACTCGGATACCGGCTTCAGAAAAACGCCGAATTCCTTTCTGAGCAAGGCCAGCTTCGGATCGATATAGGTCGTACAGAACGGACCACCGGCATTCTTTTCAGCGTAGCGTTGAAAGCGCTCGTCCGATGCCCGGAAGGCTCGAAAGGGCAGGACTCTGGTAACCAGAGGCGCATCGAATCCTGGCGCGACTTCTGTCAGGACGCGTCGTGCAGCCTCGGCCTGGGCTTCGTCCATAGCGTAAATCGCGCTGCGATACTTCTGCCGCATTGCGTGGTTCGATGTGCTCGAATGCGTCCGCAAATGGATCTCGATCAGGGACCCTAGCGAGATTCTTTCTGGTTGAAACGTGAGCACCACGGCCTCGGAGAAATCGTCGTCAGGGGCATCGGCGCGGATGAACCCCTGCTCCACGTGCGTAACGCCACGCAGGGAAGCGAACACGGCTTCCGTGCACCAATGGCAACCTCCACCAAAGCCAATTCTTTCCATGTCAGTAGGCATCTGTAATGTTAGCTTGCAAGTCGCATTGCTTATGATCACACAGCCTGTCGAAGCTTGCCACGCGAGCAGCTTCTCATGCCCCATCCAGCATGCTGTCACAGCGATCGATCTGGAATGTCAGCTATTGGTTTCAAAGATTGACGGCATCGATTACATATGTAATCATGATTATAAATTACACTTGTAATCGGAGATGGCCATGCCTGAGCACCTGACGATCAGCGAGTCCGAATCGCTGGTGATGGAAGTCCTGTGGACGCGTGCCCCGCAGACCGCTGACGAGATCGCGGCCGCGCTGGGTCCGGCCAACAATTGGCAGGACGCCACCATCAAGAGCTTCCTGAGCCGCCTGCTGAAGAAGGGCGCGATCCGTGCCGAGTACGAAGGGCGGCGCTATCTGTATTCGCCGGTCCTGGCGCGCGCCGACTGGGTCGATGCCCAGAGCCGCTCGGTGCTCGACCGCCTGTTCGGCGGACGCGTGGCGCCGCTGGTGGCCCACTTCAGCGAGCGTGAGGCGCTGAGCCGGGACGACATTGCCGAACTGCGCAAGCTGATCGAGAAGCTCGACAAATGAGCGCCACGGCCTTGCTGGCGCGCCTGGGTGTGGCCACGCTGGTGTTCACCGTGCTGGCCGGCGCCTTGATGCTGGCGCGGCGCCCGCTGCGCGCGCGGCTCGGTGCCGAGGCGGCTTATGCGTTGTGGCTGTTGGTGCCGCTCGGGCTTGCGCTGTGCTGTTGGCCGGTACATCGGCAAACGGTGCGAATGGAGATGGCAGCTGTCGCCGCGCATCCCGACTTGCCGGCTGCGCTGGGGCAGGTGCCTGCCGCCGCGCCGCAGCTAACCATGTCCCTGGTCTGCGTCTGGTTGGCCGGGGCCGGGGCCGGCGCATTGCTGCTGTGTTTGAAGCAGCGTGCTTTCATGCGGCCGCTCGGTGCCTTGCGGCGCGTGGGCGAGGACAGCTGGATCGCTGCGCGCACCGACGTTGGCCCGATGCTGGTCGGCCTGCTGCGGCCGCGCATCGTGCTGCCGGCCGATTACGCCACTCGCTACAGCGCGCATGAACAGGCGGCGGTGCTGGCCCACGAACGCGTGCACCGCCGGCGCGGCGATTTGTGGTGGAACGCCTTGTGCGCCTTCCTGCAGTGCGTGTTCTGGTTCCATCCGCTGGCATACGGCGCGCGGCTTGCCTTTCTGGCCGACCAGGAGCTGGCTTGCGACAGCGCGGTGCTGCGCAGCCGGGTGCATGCGCCGCACATCTATGCCGAGGCGCTGCTCAAGACCCAGGCCGGCGCCGCCGTGCCGCTTGGCTGCGCAATGGGGGCGGCGTCGCCGCTACGCGAACGCATTCTGAACCTGGGCCGGCGCGGTTCGCCACGGCGCGTGCGCGTGCTGGTGGCGCTGCTGCTGGCTGCTTTTGCCGCGGCCGGCGCGCAGCTGGCCTGGGCTGCATCGGCCGAGGTGGTGATGGTGCCCGCCGCCGCGCCCGCAATCGAGCAGGACAATTCACCCACCCTGAAAGGAAGCACGATGACCGACCGTTTCAAGACTACGTTGCCCCTCGGCCTGGCCGCCCTGGTTGCCGGTAGCGGCGTTCAGGCGCAACCCTCAACCCCATCGGCCGCCTACGGCGTCAGGATGGAGATCGGCATCCATGGCGAGCAGGCCGCACCGCGCGTGCTGGTGAAGGAGAAGGAGCCCTTCGCGGTCGCCGGCGAGCATGCCGGCAAGCCGTGGCGCGTCGAATTCACGATCGACCGGACAGCCGAGCGCATGGTCCGCCTGAGCGGCCGCATCCTCGAGGATGGCAAGACCATCGCCGCGCCGGTGCTGGTCGGTCCGCTCGACGAGCGCATGGGTGTGAAGGTCGGCGACGACGTGCAGCTGGCGCTGGTGGTACAGGAGAATACGAACTGAGTACGGAGCGCGGTCACGCCTGCGCCGCCGCCAGCGCAGCGTCGGCCGCCGCGGCCTTTTGCGATGCCGGCCGCGCGCGCAGGCGCTCGACGTAAGCCATGATCTCGTGCAGCTTCGGCACCAGGCCGAAGCCGGTCATCCAGTCCAGCGCGCTGGCCCACAGGATGTCGGCCGCCGAGAAGCGTTCGCCCAGCAGCCAGGGGCCGGCGCGCAGCGGGGCCGTGAAGGTGGCCAGCATGGTGTCGTAGTCGCCGTACGGGCACAGCGACGGCGGCGCCGGCGCGCGCTCGAGCGCGCGGTCGATGATGGCCGGCTCGAACGACGATCCATAAAAGGCCAGCCAGCGCAGGTAGGGTCCGCGCAGCGGGTCGTCCAGGCCGGGCGCGAGTCCGGCCTGCGGGTAGCGGTCGGCCAGGTAGATGAAGATCGCCGGCTGCTCGGTGACCAGGGCCCCGTCGTGCAGGATGGCCGGCACCTTGCCCATCGGGTTGACGGCCAGGTAGGCGGGGGCGCGCTGCTCGTTGCGTTTCAGGTCCAGCAGGTGCAGGTCGTAGTCGATGCCGAGTTCTTCGAGCAGGATGCGGACGGCGCCGGCGCGCGAATGCGGGGCGTGGTACAGGGTCGGTTTCATGGTGTCCTCGTTGGATGCGAGGCTTCAGGGTAGGGGCGGGCGGCGACGCCGTCTTGCAAAAATGCGAATGCTAGAATCTGTTGCATCCCCACACCGCAGGAGGCCATCGATGACGACGCCCGCCACCGTCCAGGACCGCGCCAGGGGCGTGGTCGCACCTGCGCTCGCCGGCCGGATGTTCCGCATGAAGCGCTACCTGCCGCCGTCGGACTTGGCGCCCTTCATCGAGCATGTCTGGATCGTCGAATGGGACTTGCGCGGCCAGCCGCCCTTTGTGCAGCGCACGCTGCCCTATCCGAGCGTGCACGTGGCCTTCGACCGGGTGCGCAGCGGGGTGTTCGGCGTCGTCACGGGTGCCTTCGATTACACGCTGCAGGGTGCCGGCAAGGTGTGCGGCCTGAAGTTCCGGCCGGGTGCCTTCCGCGCCTTTCTCGGACGCCCGCTGCACACGATCAGCGACCAGGTGCTGCCACTGTCGGCGGTGTTCGGCTGGGACGATGCGGCGGCCGTGAACGCCGTGCTGGGCGCGCCCGGCGACGCGGCCATGGTCGATGCCGCCGGCACGCTGCTGCGCACCCGGCTGCGCATCCAGCTGCCCACGGCCGACCCGCAGGTGGAGCGCATCGCCGCCATCCTGCGCACCGTGGAAACGACGCCGGGGCTGACCCGGGTCGAAGCGCTGGCCGCCGCAGCCGGGCTGGGCGTGCGCAGCCTGCAGCAGCTGTTCGGCGAGTACGTCGGCGTCAGCCCGAAGTGGGTGATCCGGCGCTTCCGCCTGCACGAGGCGGCCGACCGGCTGGCGCAAGGCGGCGGCCTCGACCTGAGCGCGCTGGCACTGGACCTGGGCTACGTCGACCAGGCGCACTTCACCTCGGATTTCCGCAGGCTGGTGGGACAGGCGCCGGGCCGGTATCGGGACGACGCGCAGGCGGTCAGCGCACCGCCGCCGGATCGAACAGCGGATTTAAGATCAAGCCCAGCACATTCCCGAACGGATCCTTCAGTTCCGCCACCTTGATGCCTTCGCCGACCTCCTGCACCGCCTCGTGCACGCTCGCCCCGAGCCCGACGATGCGCGCGACCTCGGCTTCGATGTCGTCCACGCCCCAGTACACCACCGACCCCGCGGTGCCGGGCGTGCCGTCCGGGACCAGGCCGAGTTCGAAGCCGCCGACGCTGTAGCCGACGTAGAACGGCTGGTCGAAATAGGGCGCCGCGCCGAGCACTTCGGTGAACCAGGCCTTGGCCCGGGCGAGGTCGGCGACGGGGTATTTCACGGTGCGCAATCCATGGATCATGACGGTCTCCGGTTGACGAGTAAAACCCCATGATGCCATCGCGCCGGGCCGGCGTATTGGAAAAATGGAAGCCGATTCAGGCCCGCGGGCGGGCGAAGCGTTCCGGCGTCTCGTCCGCGAACAGGCGGAATTCGTGGATCAGGTGCGACTGGTCGTAGTAGCCGCAATCGAGGGCAAGCCGGGTCCAGTCGACGGTGCCGGTTTCCGTGCGCAGCGCGGCGCCAGCGCGGCGGAAGCGGCTGACCATGGCGAAGGTCTTGGGCGCCAGGCCAACGCGTTCGCGGAACTGCAGCGCCAGGTGCTGGCGCGAGACGCCCAGCATGCGCGCCAGGTCGTCGATGCGGACGGCGCCGCCGGCCCGGTCGATCAGACCCACCGCGGCACGCGCCAGGCGATCGGCCGGACCGGGTTCCGCGGCGTGCAGGCGCGCCAGCAGCGCACGCTGGAGGATGGCCAGCCGCTGCGCCACCGTGCGCTCGCGCTCCCACAGGGCGGCGGCCAGCGCCTCGGCGTCGGCACGCGGCCACAGGTCGTCCAGCGCGGGATGGCCGTCCTGCAGCGCCTGCAGCGGCAGGCCGAAGAAGGCGCGCGCCGCGCCGGGCAGGAAGCGCACCGCCAGCGTCAGTGTCGGCTGCGCCATCTCGACCCGGTGCGCGCGCGACATCATGCCGGCCACGAAGCCGAGCGGGGCGCGGTCTTGCCAGAGGATGTCGATGCAGTTGTCGGGGAGGATGCGGTGGCGGACCGGGGCGGCGGCGGGAAGGGCACGGCTGGTCCAGAGGCAGGCGACGTGGGCAGCCAGGGCGGGGTGCGGGGGGAATTCCTGGTACAGGTGCATGGTGCCGAACCTCGCGTTACCTGTTTATTTTGATCCGTCGCCCCTGCGAAGGCAGGGGCCTAAGTTGGATGTGTAGCTGTGTCAAACGCCGGTGGCCTGCGATGAACTTGGGCCCCTGCCTGCGCAGGGGCGACGTTAATGATTGAGCGACGGTGCCTGGGCCAGCGGCTCCGAATCAATCCAGGTCATCCTCATCCGCCCCGCGCGCCAGCTGAGGAATCACCTTCACCAGCAGGATCCGCGGCCCGTTGGTCTTCTTGACCACCACGTCGAACTTCGGAAATTCGATGCGCTGGCCCTGCTTCGGAATGTCGCCCAGCTTCGCCATCAGGAGGCCGCCCACCGATTCCACCTCGTCCAGGCCCATCGCCTCGTTGTCGATGTCGATGCCGAGCACGCGTTCGAGCGAGACGATCGGCAGGCTGGCCTTGCCGATGTAGGTGCCGTCGCCCTGCTTGAGCCAGTCGTTTTCGTTGAGGCGGAATTCGTCGCGGATCTCGCCGACGATGGCGCCCAGCAGGTTGTCGAGCGTGATGAAGCCGACCGGGCGCTTGCCCTTTTCGCCGATCAGGGCGAAGTGCGGGGCGCCGGTGCGGAAGCGGCGGAACAGTTCGATCGCCGGGGTACGCGCCGAGATCATCTCGACCGGGCGCAGGTATTCGGTGAGGTCGGTGGTGTCCTTGCCGGCCTGTTCGGCGAAGAACAGGTCCTTCAGGTGGATCACGCCCAGCACTTCCTCGCCTTCCTCGTCGAAGTAGGGGTAGCGCGAGAAGCGGTTGCGGCGCATGGTGTCGAGGTTGTCCTCGAGCGAACGGCTGGCGTACAGGGCGCTGACCTCGTTGATCGGCCGCATCAGGTCGGCCACCGAGTGCTGGCTGAACTCGAGCGACTGGGCCAGGATGTGGCGCTCGTCGTGGGTGAATTTTTCGCCCGGCATGCTGGTGCCGGTGCGCAGGATCATCTTGAGTTCTTCGTTCGAGTAATGCGTTTCGTGTCCGCCCGCGCCGGACAGGCCCGCGATGCGCAGCACCAGGTTGGCGCTGGCGTTCAGCAGCCAGATCGCCGGGTACATCGCCCAATAAAAGCCGTACAGCGGCAGCGCGCTCCACAGGCCGACCTTTTCGGGGATGCGGATCGCCAGCGACTTCGGCGCCAGCTCGCCAACAACAATATGCAGGAACGAGATCACGCCAAAGGCGATCACGAAGGAGACGCCGTGGATCAGCTGTTCGTTGGTCACGCCGGCCAGCGCGAACAGCGGTTCCAGGATGCGCGCGAAGGCCGGTTCGCCAACCCAGCCCAGGCCCAGCGAGGCGAGGGTGATGCCGAGCTGGCAGGCGGACAGGTAGGCGTCGAGCTGGCTGTGGACCTTGTACAGGATGCGGCCGCGCAGGCCACCGGTTTTTGCGATCGCGCGGACGCGCGTCTTGCGCAGGGTGACGATACCGAATTCGGCCGCCACGAAGAAGCCGTTCAACGCCACCAGCACCAGCGCCAGAACGACGAATAATACGTTTTGCATAGATTAATAATTAACTAAAAGGCAATCCCTGTGCAGGCATTGTACAGCTTACCGTTCACCCCGCTCCAGGTTCACCTGTCTGGGCCGCCGCGAGGATGGCCTCGACGGCCGGATGCTTGATCTTGCGGTCGTTCGAGATCACGTAGAACTGTTCGCGCACGCTCGGCACCTTGCCGATGCGGACCGCGCCGAACTGTTGCTCGACCTCGGTGGCCAGGGCCGCCGGTGCGAAGAACAGGCCCAGGCCGCGCCGGCCGAAGGTATTCAGGAGGGCATTGTCCTCGAATTCACCGACGACGTCCGGCCGCACATGGTGCTGGACGAACCATTCGTCGATCTTGCCGCGCAAGGCATTATTACGTGCCGGTAGCAAAAAGGGCGCGCCGTTCAAATTCCCGGGGAAGCCGTCGCCGTCGTGGTAGCGCTCGGCCAGCGCAGGCGTGCCGACCACCACCATCTCGCTTTCGAACAACTGGTGGCTGAACACCTTCAAGGCGCTGCTGGCGCGCACCTCGCGGTCGGTCAGCACCACGTCCAGCTTGTGCAGGGCGAGGTCGGCCAGCAGCGCCTCGAACTGGTCTTCGTAGCAGACCAGGCGCACGGCCCGGTCCATCTGGGTCGCCGCTTCCAGCATGCGGTAGGCCGACAGCTTGGGCAGCGAGTCCGAGATACCCACCGTGAGGCGGATGCGGCCGCTGTCGGCCTCGTTCAGCGCTTCCTGCATCTGCTCGCCCAACAGGAAGATCTGGTCGGCGTAGTTCACCGCCACCCGGCCGGCCTCGGTCAGCACCAGGCGCCGGCCCTGCTGCGTGAACATGGCCTTGCCCAGAGTCTGCTCGAGCAGGGTCAGCTGTGAACTGATGGTTTGCACGGCCAGGCCGAGGCGCTCGGCGGCGCGCGTGATGCCGCCTTCCTTGGCCACGACCCAGAAGTAATACAGGTGGCGAAAATTGATGTCGGTCTTCATGGAAATAGGCTCGAACTCTTCAACTAGCAGGTTTTTACGAAGTAATTCTCACAGTATCTTCGCTTTTTCCTTTTGATGCTGATCTTTACACTGCGCCTTGTCAACAAAAACAAAAGAAGGGGTGAATCAAACATGAAGCATTTCAGAATTTCATTCATCGTGACGGCGCTATGCCTGGCAGTGGCCGGCTGGTGGGGTTACGAACATGGCGGCATGGGTGGCCTGGTCACGGCAGTAGGTATCGCCGCGATCCTGGCCGTGATGGAAGTCTCGCTGTCCTTCGACAATGCGGTGGTCAACGCCTCGGTACTGAAGACCTGGGATGAGTTCTGGAAAAAGCTGTTCCTCGGCGTCGGCATCATCGTCGCCGTGTTCGGTATGCGCCTGTTGTTCCCGCTGGTGATCGTCGCGGTGGCGGCCGACCTGGGCCTGGTGGACGTCTGGAACCTGGCGCTGGAAAACCCGAAAGCATACTCGCAGCACCTGACCAACCACCACGCTGAAGTGGCGGCCTTCGGCGGCATGTTCCTGCTGCTGGTGTTCCTGAACTTCCTGTTCGACGACGAGAAGGAACACCACTGGCTGGGCCATTTCGAAGCCAAGCTCGGCGCGCTGGGCAAGGTGTCCTCGATCTCGGTGATGATCGCGATCGGCGCCCTGATGGCCAGCCTGTCGCTGGTGACCGAAGCACAGAAGATGGTGGTGCTGATCTCGGGCCTGTGGGGCATCCTGATCTACGTCGGCGTGGACGTGCTGAGCAACCTGCTGGAAGGCTCGGAAGAGGGCGGCGGCGAGGTCGGCGAGATGGTCAAGCGCGGCGGTATCGGCGGCTTCCTGTACCTGGAAGTGCTGGATGCATCGTTCAGCTTCGACGGCGTGATCGGCGCGTTCGCCATCACCAACGACGTCGTGATCATCATGCTGGGCCTGGCGATCGGTGCAATGTTCGTGCGTTCGCTGACGGTGTACCTGGTGGACAAGGGCACGCTCGACCAGTACGTGTTCCTCGAGCATGGCGCCCACTATGCGATCGGTATCCTGGCGCTGATCATGTTGGCAAGCATGAAGTTCCATGTGCCTGAAATGATCACCGGCCTGGCAGGCGTGGCCTTCATCGGCGCCTCTGTGTGGTCCTCGATCCGCTACCGCAAGAAGCAGGCAGCGCTGGGGTTGGATAAAAAGGCAGTCGCCCACGTCGAATGATGTGGAGTGCGTAGGGTAGGCACCATGTGCCCACGCGGAAACAAGCGGTTCGCGAACGTTGGCGTGGGCACGGGGTGCCCACCCTACGCCGATCGGAACCGATAACTTCGAAACATGGTGGGCATGGAGTGCCCACCCTACAAGGAGAAACCATCATGGCAATCAGTCTGCAAAAAGGCGGTAACGTCAACCTGTCGAAAGAAGCGCCGGGCCTGTCGAGCCTGAAGCTGGGCCTGGGCTGGGACGTTCGCGCCACCGACGGCGCCGCATTCGACCTCGACGGCGTCGCCTTCCTGCTGAACCAGTCGGGCAAGGTGCGCTCGGATGCCGACTTCATCTTCTACAACAACGCCAAGTCGTCGGACGGCTCGGTCACCCACTCGGGCGACAACCGCACCGGCGAAGGCGAAGGCGACGACGAGACCCTGACCATCGACCTGAGCAAGGTCCCGGCCGATGTCGACCGCGTGGTGCTGGCAGTCACCATCCACGAAGGCGACACGCGCCGCCAGAACTTCGGCATGGTCGGCAAGGCGTTCATCCGCTGCATCAATGCCGCCAACAACAGCGAGATCGCCCGCTACGACCTGTCGGAAGACGGTTCGACCGAGTCGGCCATGATCTTCGGCGAGGTGTATCGTAACGGCGCGGACTGGAAGTTCCGTGCAGTCGGCCAGGGCTTCAACGGCGGCCTCGGCCCCCTCGCCAAGAACTACGGCGTGAACGTGTAACGAACCCTAGACGCCGCCCGTGCAGCCGTTGTGCGGGCGGTCACCGACAAAGGACTACCAAATGCCAGTATTTACCGTAACCGGGGATGTCGATCCCTTCCTGCACGTATCGATGAAGCGCGGCGAGACCATCTACTGCGAATCGGATGCGATGGTCATGATGGAATCGACGCTCGACCTCAAGGGCAAGATGAAGGGAGGACTGGGCAGCGCGCTGATGCGCACCTTCGCCAACGGCGAATCCTTCTTCCAGCAGCACATCGAGGCGACCCGCGGCGACGGCGACTGCCTGCTGTCGCCGACCCTGCCGGGCGCGATGCAGGTGGTCGATTGCGGTCCGAGGCAATACATCATCAGCGACGGCGCCTTCGTGGCGGCCGCCTCCGGCGTCGACCTGAAGGTGCGCACCCAGAGCGTGGGCAATGCGCTGTTCGCCCAGAGCGGCGGCTTCTTCGTCACCGAGACCCAGGGTTCGGGCCAGGTGGTGGTGTCGGGCTTCGGTTCGATGAACGAACTGGAAGTCGAACCCGGCAAGGACGCGATCATCGACAACTCGCACGTGGTGGCCTGGGATTCGACCCTGCAGTACGAGGTATCGGTGACGACCGGCCAGAGCAGCGGCTTCCTCGGCAACCTGATCAACAGCCAGACTAGCGGCGAAGGCATCGTCCTGCGCTTCTCGGGTCGCGGCAAGATTTACGTCTGTTCGCGCAACCGCAACGCATTCAAGGCATGGATGCAGACGCCGGCGCGCTGAAGCAGGCACAACGAATATAGGAGTCAATCATCATGAGCGTCAATTTACAGAAGGGTCAGAAAATCTCGCTGGAGAAGGAAGCCGGCGGCGCGCTGTCGCGCGTGACGATGGGCCTGGGCTGGGACGTCGCCAAGAGCAAGGGCTTCTTCGGCTTCGGCGGCGGCAAGGGCGAAGCGGTCGACCTGGACGCGTCCGTCGTGCTGTTCGACGAGAGCAACCGCCCGGTCGACGTGGTCTGGTTCCGTCAGCTGAAAAGCCGTGACGGCAGCATCGTCCACACCGGTGACAACCGCACCGGTGCCGGCGATGGCGACGACGAGCAGATCGTGGTCGACCTGAACGCGGTACCACCGAGCGTGAAGTCGCTGGTGTTCACGGTCAACAGCTTCACCGGCCAGAATTTCTCGACCGTCGCCAACGCCTTCTGCCGCATCATTAACGCCGGCAACCAGCAGGAAATCGCGCGCTACGACCTGTCGGTGCAGGGCACGCACACGGCCCAGATCATGGCCAAGCTGTACCGCCACAACGGCGAATGGAAGATGCACGCGATCGGCGAGAACGGCAGCGGCCGCACCTTCGACGACCTGATGCCGCAGATCGTGCCGCATCTGTAACCGCTCTACAGAATGACAGCGCGCGCCCCCTGAAGCGCGCCTGACGACAGATCACGCGGACTCCCCGGTCCGCGCGATTGGGTGCTTGGGACCCAAACTTTAACGGCTCTGCTTGCAGAGCCGTCTTTTTTTGCTTTATCCGCGCCCTGCCATCAGCTCGGTCATCCAATCCATGAAGACCCGTAACCTGGCGCTGACGTAGCGGTTCAGCGGGAAGGCGACGTACATCGGCATGGGATCGATGCGCCAGCCGTCGAACAAGGGCAGCAGTTCGCCGCGTTCGACGTGCGGGCCGGCCATGTAGTCCGGCAGCCACAGCACGCCCAGGCCGGCCAGGCCGCCGGCCAGATAGCCGTTGCCGTCGTCGATGGAGAGAAGATGGTGCCCCTGCACATCGACTTGCTCGCCGTCGCGGTGCATCCGGATGGGATAGGTCTTTCCGGTCCTGGCCGACAGGAAGCCGACAATGTGGTGGCGGGCATCTTCCAGGTCGCGCGGGTGGGCAGGCGTCCCGGCACGTGCCAGGTAGCCGGGCGCCGCATAGACCCCGAGCGCCAGGTCACCCAGGTGCCGGGCCTGCAGGAACTGTTCCTTGAGTTCGCCGCCGCGCACCACACAATCGACGTTCTCGCCGATCAGGTCGACCATGCGGTCGCTGGCGCCCACGTCCAGCCGGATACCGGGATACCTGGCGAAAAAGGCGGGCAGGGCCGGCACCAGGACCATGCGTGCGAAAGGACTGGGCACATCCACCCTCAGTGTGCCCGTGGGTAGGCTGGATGCGCCGGGCAGGCCGGTTTCGGCGTCGTCCAGGTCGGACAGCAGGCGGACGACGCGCTCGTAGTAGACGGCGCCGTCGGCCGTCACGTTCAGCCTGCGCGTGGTGCGGTTCAGCAGCCGTACACGCAGCCTGGCTTCGAGTTGCTGTATCAGCTGCGTCACGCTGGTCCTGCTCATGTGCAGGGTCTCCGCCGCCTTGGTGAAGCTGCCTGCCTCGACGACCCGTACAAATGCCCGCATTGCATCGAAACGATCCATGTATGCCCCAAGCGTCTTGAATTGTTTGGATTATACAAACAGTCATGACGTGGTTTGCCTGTTTATCAGGCAACTGCAAGCAGATAAAGTCGTGTCGATAGCGATATCACTCCATTCGACCGACTCCAATGAAAGCGAACCATGATAAAGCGCGACATCGTATTTCCGCCTGGACGGCAGGCCTTGTATGAGAAAAACCGCTATTCGCCGGCCATCCGGTCCAACGGCTTCCTGTTCGTATCGGGGCAGGTTGGCAGCCGCGAGGACGGTTCCCCCGAGCCCGACCTGGAAGCGCAGGTCAGGCTGGCGTTCGACAACCTGAATGGCATCCTGCGCGCGGCGGGCGGCAGTTTCGCGGACGTCGTCGACGTCACCGTGTTCATCGTCGATCCGCCGTCCCGCTTCGAGACGATCTGGAAAGTGGCGTCCGACTACTGGGGCGAAGCGCCCCATCCGACGCTGACGGGCATCGGGGTGACCTGGCTGTATGGTTTCCAGTTCGAGATCAAGGTGATCGCCAGGATCCCGGAAGGCAGCGTCGGATGACCCGGCTCAGTGCGGCCGCTTCTGCACCAGCGCCGTCCCGATCCCGTGGCGGCGCACCTCGCTCACCGCCGTCACCGTGCCGTCCGGGTTGAACACGATCGCGTTCGCCGCCCCGATCTCCTCGGGCGGCGGGCTGGCTTCCCACTTGTGGCCGAACGCTTCCAGCGCTTTCGCCTGGGCGCTGCCGGTAAAGCCCGGCTCGACCGAGGTTTCCTTGGCGTTCCGCTGCGACAGGCGCGGCGCGTCGATCGCCTGGTCCATCGGCATGCCGAGGTCGATGTAGTTGACGATGGCCTGCAGCACGGTGGTGATGATGGTGGCGCCGCCTGGGCTACCGATGGTAAACGCCGGCTTGCCGTCCTTCAGCACGATGGTCGGCGCCATGCTGCTGCGCGGACGCTTGCCGGCTTCGGGGATGTTGGGCGCCGGGCCGGTGAAGTCGAAGTCGGTCATCTCGTTGTTCAGCAGGAAGCCGTAGCCCGGCACCACGATGCCGCTGCCGCCCCAGGATTCGATGGTGAAGGTGTAGGAGACAATGTTGCCTTCCTTGTCCGATACCGTGAAGTGGGTGGTGTGCAGGCCTTCCTGCTGGATCACGCCCTGGCGCGGGCGCAGCGGGAAGCTCTGGTCGTTCTCATATAAAAAGGCGTCGCCGGCCGCGACCACGGCGGCGGCCTTGTCGGCGCGGATCAGCGAACGGCGCTGGGCCGCGAATTGCTTGGACAGCATGCCGTCCACCGGTGCGTCGACGTATTCGGGGTCGGCCAGGTAGGCGTTACGGTCGGCAAAGGCCAGGCGCGAGGCTTCCAGGTACAGGTGTTCGACGTTCGCGCGGGGCATCGACTTCAGGTCGTAGCCCTCCAGGATGTTGAGCGCCTCGGCCACCGCGATGCCGCCGCTGCTGGGCAGGGGCATGCCGTAGATGTCGTAGCCGCGGTAGGTCGAGCGGATCGGCTGGCGGATGCGCGCCTCGTAGTTGGCGAGGTCGGCCAGCGTCATGTTCCCGGTGCGTACCGAGACGCCGGCGGCGAGCGGCGGGCGGTTGACGGCGTCGACGATGGCCTGCGCCAGCGGCCCCTGGTAAAAGGCTTTGTAGCCCTTGGCGCCGAGCTCGCGGTAGGTCTTGGCCAGGTCCGGATTCTTCAGCACGGTGCCGGCCGGGACCGCCTTGCCGTTTTTCAGGTAGAGCTGGCTGGTGCTGGTGAACTGCTGGAATTTCTTTTCATTGTCGGCCACCAGGTGATTGAAGGTGTCGCTCACCGTAAAGCCCTTGGTGGCCACGCTGATGGCCGGCGCCAGCACCTGTTTCAGGGACATGGTGCCGTAGCGTTCCAGCGCTTCGTGCCAGCCGCGCACCGTGCCCGGCACGCCGACCGAGGCGCCGCTGGCGACCGCGGTGTCGAAGTCGATCGGCTTGCCGTTTTCCATGAACACCGACGGGCTGAAGGCGGCCGGGGCGGTCTCGCGGTGGTCGACCGTGACCACGCGCTTGTCTTTTGCCAGGTAGATCACCATGAAGCCGCCGCCGCCGATGCCGCAGCTGAACGGATCGGTGACGCCGAGCGTCGCGGCGGCGGCCACCGCGGCGTCGATCGCATTGCCGCCCTTGTTGAGGATGGCGATTGCCGATTCCGACGCCTTTTCGCTGATGGTGGCGACAGCGCCGCCGGTGCCGGTCGAGACCGGGGTCTTGGCGAAGGCAAGGGGAGGCGGCAGTACGATCGACAGGATCAGGGCGCCGGCGAGCGCTTTGGTGGATGTGGTCATGGGCGGGAAGGTGAGTGGGGAGTCGTCGGGGCAGTGATTGTCAGCGTCACCGGCATCAGGTCGGCCGTCCTGGCCGCGCCGGCGCGCGCCGCCGGGACGCTGCCCAGGTCGAGGGCGACGTGCGCGCCGTGCAGGGCGGCCGGCGTGGCGACCGGCTGGTCGGGACCGAGGGTGAATTCTTCGCTGCCGTCGCGGTCTTGCAGGATGAAGCGGAAAGCCAGGCGGCCGGCCCAGATGCAGCGCACGTTGGCGGGACAGCGGCTGTCGCTGAAGCTGTCGTAGGTGAGCGTCACGCCGCGCGCCAGGTCGAGGCGCTGGCGCGGCTGCAGCACGTAGGTGGCATCGTGGACCGGCGCCGCCGCGCAGCCGGCCAGGGCCAGCACGGCGGCGGCGCCCAGCCTCTGCATCCAACCCTGCGGTAAAGACCGGTACGGCGTCATCGGACCATCCATGTGATTGCGTCCGTTCATGATAGCAAAGTCGTCAGCCGGCCCGCATCCGGCTGGACGGGTCATTTCTTGTCGGCCGGCGGCAGCTTTACTTCGGGCAGGAACAGCAGCGCCACCAGCCCCACCAGCACGATCACGGTGCCGGCGCCGAAGATGTTGGCGATGGCATGGCGGTAGACCGCCTGCATGGCCGGATCGAGCGTCACGCCAGTGCCGGCGCTGGCCGCCGCCGCGATGCCGTGCGCATGCAGCTGGTGTGCCAGGATCGCGCCCGAGCCGGTCACGCCCAGCAGGCCGCCGAGCGAGCGGAAGAAGGTCAGCATTGCGGTGCCGACGCCGCGCCGCGCCACCGGCAGCGCATACTGGACCACGATGGTCATGTTCGGCATCACCAGGCCCAAACCGGCGCCGAGCATGAAGATCGCCGGTTCGATTACCCAGTAGCCCTGGCCGCTGTCCATGCCCCAGGCCAGCACGCCGAACGCGAGCACCGCCACCACCAGGCCCCCGACCTGCACCTGCTTGTACTGGTTGGATTGCGCCAGCACCCTGCCGTTGAGGGTCGAGGCGATGATCATCCCGACCATCATCGGCACCGTCAGCATGCCGGAATGGGCCGGGCTGCTGTTCATGACCAGCTGGAAGAACAGCGGGAAGAACACGCTGGCGCCCATCAGGCCCATGAAGGTCAGTGCCATCACCAGGCTGGCAATGTTGAACACGCGGTTGGCGAACAGGTCCGGCGGCAGCACCGGCTCGGCCGCGCGGCGCAGGTGGAGCACCAGCCAGGTCCCCAGCACCACGGCCAGGGCGGCGCAGACCTTGATCTGGGGCGCGTCCCATGGCCATTCGGTGCCGCCCAGCGCCAGCACCAGCAGCAGCGAGACGATGGCGCCGGTCAGCAGGACCGAGCCCAGGTAATCGATGCGATGCGCCTGGGTACGCACCGGCTTTCTGAGCGAGCGCGCGATCGACCAGAACGCGAAGGCGCCGACCGGCAGGTTGATGAAGAAGATCCAGTGCCAGGACAGGAAATCGGTCATCACGCCGCCCAGCACCGGCCCCAGGATGCTGGTGATCGCGAACACGATCGCGATCGACCCCTGGCGCTTGGCGCGCTCCTGCGGCGGCACCAGGTCGCCGATGATGATCTGGGCCAGGGGCATGAAGCCGCCCGAGCCGATGCCCTGGATCGCGCGGAACACGATCAGCTGCGTCATGTCCTGGGCCAGGCCGCACAGCACCGAGCCCACCAGGAAGGTCGCCAGCGCGGTGAAGATCATCGGCCGCCGGC
Source organism: Massilia phyllosphaerae (assembly GCF_034659755.1). Taxonomy (NCBI): domain Bacteria; kingdom Pseudomonadati; phylum Pseudomonadota; class Betaproteobacteria; order Burkholderiales; family Oxalobacteraceae; genus Massilia; species Massilia phyllosphaerae. The sequence continues at coordinate 476,130 of NZ_JAXSQX010000004.1, read as the reverse complement.
CGTACTGGTCGGCCAGCTTGCCGTACAGCGGCATGGTGGCGGTCGAGGCCAGCACGTAGGCGGTGACGACCCAGGACAAATGGGCCATGCCGCCGAGGTCGCCGACGATGCGGGGCAGGGCGGTGGCGACGATGCTCTGGTCGAGCGCGCCGAGGCCGAGCACGGCCATCAGGGCGAAGTAGACGGCGCGGATTTCGCGCTCGGTGACCGGGGCGGCGGGGGTGTCGAGTTGCGCGTTCTGTGTCATGGCTGGGCGATGAGAGTGAGCGGTTCGATGGCGGCGGCAAGCTGCCGCAGTTGTTCCGGGGACAGGCGGGCGACGCGCTGCGACAGCCAGTCCATGCGTTGGGCATGCATCTGGTCGAGGCGGGCCTGGCCCTCGGGGGTGAGCTGGAGGCCGCTGCGGCGCCGGTCCTGGGGATCGGGGGCGGCGCGTGCCAGCAGCCCGGCCAGTTCCAGCGCCTTGACCTGGGCGCTCATGGTCGGATTGCGCACCTGCTGCATGCGCGCCAGCTCGGCCACGCCGATGCCGGGACGCTCGCCGACGCTGTGCAGCAGCATCGTTTGCAGCAGCGACAGGCCGCTGTCCTGGCGCTCGGCGTCGCGGCGCATGGCGCGCATCAGGCCCTTCAAGGCGCTGCGCAGATCTTCGGAGAGTTGCGCGGGGTTTGGATCGGTGGACATATGTATGAGTTAGGTAGGCTACCTAACTATATTAGATCAGGATGGCCTGACCCGGCAAGAGAGCGTATGCTGTCGAACAAACAACGGAGCCCACGATGACCCGACTGACTGCTGACGATTTCGACCCCGAAGTCCTGAAACTCTTCGACGGCTATGTGCACGGCCAATTGTCGCGCCGCGATTTCCTGTCGCGCGCCGGACGCTACGCCGTCGGCGGCGCCACCGCCGCCACCTTGCTGGCGCAATTGTCGCCTTCGTTCGCGGCGCCGCTGGTGGCAGCGCTCGATGCGCGCCTGAAGACCAGCTACCAGGAATATCCGTCGCCGCAGGGCTATGGCAAGCTGCGCGGTTACCTCGCCATGCCGGCGGATGCCAAGGGCAAGTTGCCCGCAGTGCTGGTGGTACACGAGAACCGTGGCTTGAATCCGCACATCGAGGACGTCACGCGCCGCCTGGCGCTCGAGGGTTTCATCGCCTTTGCGCCGGATGCGCTGTTTCCGCTGGGCGGCTATCCGGGCGACGAGGACAAGGCGCGCGCGCTGTTCCCGAAGCTGGACCAGGCCAAGACCCGTGCCGATTTCGTGGCTGCGGCCCAACTTCTGAAGACGCTGCCCCAGGCCAGCGGCAAGGTCGGTGTGGTCGGCTTCTGCTATGGCGGCGGCATCGCGAATTATCTCGCCACCCAGTTGCCGGACCTGGCGGCCGCGGTGCCGTTCTACGGCGCCCAGCCGGCCGCGGCAGACGTCCCGCGCATCAAGGCACCGCTGCTGATCCACGACGCCGCCAAGGACGAACGCATCCTGGCCGGCTGGCCCGCCTACGAAGCCGCGCTGAAGGCCAACAGCATCGCCTACCAGCACTTCGTCTACGCCGGGACCGAGCACGGTTTCAACAACGACACCACGCCGCGCTACGACGAAGCGGCCGCCAAGCTGGCCTGGAGCCGCACCGTCGCCTTCTTCAAGGACAAGCTGGCCTGATCACAAACCAATTCGGGGTCAGAGCAGATTCTGGATGCCGTAGTGTCCGGGCAATTCGCCGCCGATGGCTACGAGACGAAGCGGTAGCGGCCAATGACGATTGTGCTCTGACCCCGGATTGTGCTCTGACCCCGAATTGAAGAAAAAATAAAAGGCACCCTGGGGTGCCTTTTCGTTTGCTGGGGAGCCGGGTTAGACGTAAGCGGCGAGGGCCGTTTTCATCTTTTTCAGCGCGGCGGTCTCGATCTGGCGGATACGCTCGGCCGACACGCCGAACTCTTCGGCTAGCGTGTGCAGGGTAGCACCGGAACCATCATCGTTGGCCAGCCAGCGCGCTTCCACGATGCGACGCGAACGCGGGTCCAGTTTACCCAGGGCCGTTTCCAGGCCTTCCGACTGCAGGCGCACCACCTCTTCGGCTTCGAGCACCTTGGTCGGCTCTTGCTGGTCCGACGACAGGTAGGCGATCGGCGAGAACTTGTCGTCTTCGTCGTCGGTCGGCGCTTCCAGCGCGATGTCGCGGCCCGACAGGCGGGTTTCCATTTCGACCACTTCTTCGCGCTTTACGTCGAGCATCTTGGCCAGGTCGGCAACTTGCTGCGGCGACATGGCGTCGAGACCCTGCTTGTTGCTGCGCAGGTTGAAGAACAGTTTGCGCTGTGCCTTGGTCGTCGCGACCTTCACCAGGCGCCAGTTCTTCAAGATGTATTCGTGCATCTCGGCCTTGATCCAGTGCATTGCGTACGACACGAGGCGCACGCCCTGGTTCGGATCGAAACGTTTGACTGCCTTCATCAGGCCGATGTTGCCTTCCTGGATCAGGTCGGCGTGCGGGAGGCCGTAGCCCAGGTAGCCGCGCGCGATCGACACCACCAGGCGCAGGTGAGACATCACCAGCTTCTGTGCGGCATCCAGATCATTGGCATCGCGCAGACTTTTGGCCAGCGAGACCTCTTCTTCGTGGGTCAGCATTGGCAGACGGTTCACCGCCGAGATGTAGGCGTCGATATTGCCGAGGTTGCCGTTAAAACCGAGTCCCAGAGCACGGCTGCCAGCAGGAACCAATGCGGATTGTGCGGACATAGTCATTTCCCTTTACAGTGAGCTGTACTGCATCATCAATCTGCCATACACCGTACCCCGAAGGCGTAACAGCATGGCTTGTTACGGGATGCGAGACGTTGTGCTATCGAGCCACCAAACGTCATGTACGGACACTATATTAGCACTCTCTTGAAGTGAGTGCTAGAAGCCTCCATGTTCCCGATGACGCCTTTAAGTTTCACTAAAGTGTTGCTTTTAGGAATCTAGTTGCGCTGTGTTTCAACTGTAGGGCAGAGATGAGCGGTGCAGTTGATTTAATTCAAACGTGACTCATATATCGTTTGATTTTCGTTAAATACAGGGTAGGGGACGCGTGCTTAGCGTTCTGTTGGATGGCGCACTTAGGGGTGTAGGCGGATGCCTCGCGTCCGCCGCAGGTTTGACTGGCCAACAGCGGACGAGTTAGCAGAACAGCAAGCTCGAGCGAGCTTGCAGGAAACGTTATTTCAGGCGCGCCAGGTGCCGCTGCACCGATAGCATCGCCCCGACCAGGCCCAGTGCGGCGCTGATCGCCAGCAAGCCGACAATGCCCAGCGCCGGCAGCGCCGTCAGCTGGAAGTCCGACGCGTACAGGCGCGCAAACTCGCCGACGGCCGTGTTGAGCGGGCGCAGCGCCAATGCCACCGCACCCAGGGCCACGGCGCCGGCGCACACGCCGAGCAGGGCGCCGGTGTAGTAGAACGGGCGGTGGATGAAGTTGTCGGTGGCGCCGAGCAGCTTCGAGACGGCGATCTCTTCGCGCTGGGTCAGTACCTGCAGGCGGACGGTGTTGAACACCACCGCGATCACCACCACGCCCAATGTCAGGGCCAGCAGCAGCAGCGCCAGGCGCAGCACGCCGAGCAGGGCGGCCAGGCGCTTGACCCAGGCCGAATCAACCTGCACCGAATCGACGCCCGGGAGCTGGCGCATGTGATCGGCCAGCAGGTCCACGCGCGCCGCCTCGGCGGTGCTGGTTGCCGCAAAACCGTCCAGCTTCATCACATAGCTGTCGGGCAGCGGATTGTCGCCCAGCGTGGCGATGACGTCGTCGAGGCCGCTCTTTTCCTTCAGGGCGTCCAGTGCCTGCTCGCGCGGCACGAAGTTGATCTTCGCATGGTTGCCGGCCAGCAGCTGCTGCAGCTGCGGCGCCAGCGCCTGGGCATCCTCGCGCGCCACGCCGGGCTTCATGAACAGGCTGATCTCGGGATCGACCGCCAGCTGTTCGGACAGCGGACGCACGTTGTCGAGCAGGGTCACGCCGGCGAAGGGCAGGGCCAGCGCCACCGCCACCACCAGCACGTTGAACAGGAAGCTGCCGGGCGACTTGCGCACGGTGGCGAGCGCCGCGACGAAGGCGAAGCGGTGCTGGCGGAACCAGATATTCATGCGCCACCTCCGATGCCGTCCATCACGTGCCCATGCTCGAGGCGAATCACGCGCGCGCCGCTGTCGAGGATCTGCTCGTCATGGCTCGAGATCACGCAGGTCACGCCGGCAGAGTGAAAGGCGTGCAGGGCGTCGATCACCTTGTCGGCCGCGGCGCGGTCGAGGTTGGCGGTTGGCTCGTCGGCCAGGATGATCTGCGGGCGGTTGACGATCGCGCGCGCGATCGCCACGCGCTGCTGTTCGCCGCCCGACAGTTCCATCGGCAGCGCGCGGACGCGATCGAGCAGGCCGACCTTGTCGAGCGCCGCGCGCGCGCGTTCCGCCGCCTGCGCCTTGGGCGCGCCGGTGACGATCAGCGGCAGCATCACGTTGGCCAGCAGGTTGCGGTCGTTGAGCAGGCGCTGGTGCTGGAAGATCAGGCCCAGGTTGCGCCGCAGGAAAGGCACGCCGGCCTTTTTCAGCTTGCCGATGTCCTGGCCGTTGACGGTCACGCGGCCCGAGGTCGGGCGCTCGATCGCGGCCACCATCTTCATCAGCGTCGATTTACCGGCGCCGGACGGGCCGGCCAGGTAGACCAGCTCGCCCCTGGCGATGTTCAGCGTGACGTCGGACAGGGCCAGGGCGTCGGCCGAATATTTCTTGGAGACGGACAGGAATTCAATCATTCTCGAGCTTACCCCAGCAGCGCCTCGGCGAATTCGTCGGCGCTGAAGGGCTGCAAGTCCTCCAGCTTCTCGCCGACGCCGATGAAGTACACCGGCACCGGACGGGTACGCGCGATCGCGGCCAGGATGCCGCCCTTGGCGGTGCCGTCCAGCTTGGTGATCACGAGGCCGGTCAGCTGCAGCGCATCGTCGAAGGCTTTCACTTGCGCCAGCGCGTTCTGGCCGGTATTGCCGTCGATCACCAGCAGCAGTTCGTGCGGGGCGTCCTCCATGCCCTTGCCGATGACGCGCTTGATCTTCTTCAGCTCTTCCATCAGGTGCAGCTGGGTCGGCAGGCGGCCGGCGGTGTCGACCATGACGACGTCGACGCCGCGCGCCTTGCCCGACTGTACCGCATCGAAGGCGACCGCGGCCGGATCGCCCGACTGCTGCGAAATCACGGTGACGTTGTTGCGCTGGCCCCAGACCATCAGCTGCTCGCGCGCGGCGGCGCGGAAGGTGTCGCCGGCGGCCAGCAGCACCGATTGGTCGAAACTCTGCATGTGCTTGGCCAGCTTGCCGATGGTGGTGGTCTTGCCGGCGCCGTTGACGCCCGCGATCATCATTACGAGCGGCTCGTGGCGGCCCAGTTCCAGCGGCTTTTCGAGCGGACGCATCAGGTCGACCAGGAGTTCCTTCAACGCGCCCTTGACGGCGGCGGCATCCAGCAACTTGTCTTCCTTGACCTTGCGGCGCAGGTTGTCGAGCAGGTACTGGGTGGCATCCATGCCGGCGTCCGACATCAGCAGTGCCGATTCCAGCTCCTCGTACAGGTCTTCGTCGATGCGCGCGCCGACGAACAGCAGCGACAGGTTGTTCGAGGTCTTGGCCAGGCCCGCCTTCAGGCGCGTCATCCAGGATTTTTTCTTTTCCGCCTCGTTGCCCGGCCGCTCGGCGGTCTCGGGGAACAGCTGGCCTTCGTAGGCGTTGGACAGCAGCGCGGCGTCCTGGGCGATCTTTGCGGCGATCGGGTCGACATTGGTGGCGTCGCGCGCCGGTGGCGATTCCGGCGCGGGCGGCACTTCCGGAACAGCTTCGGGCACCGGCACCGGGACTGCGTCGCGGTTGCCGAACAGGCGGCTCAGGAAGCCCGGCTGTTCCGCGGTCTCGGCCGGCTCGGCGGCGGGCGCGGCGGACTCGAGCGGCGCCGCGCTCTCTGCTTCAGGCTTTTTCTTTTTAAAGAAACTAAACATGTGTGTGTTGGGAGGGAACTGCATGCCATGCCCGCGCGGCGGACATGTGGAAAAGGGTCGCGCGTATTCTACCAGAGCGAGCAAGTGTTGCTTCGTACGTGCTGACTGGAAGGCAAGCTCAGTGCTCACAAAATGGTCAGCTGGGCTGTGCGGAACGAAGCAATCCGTAGCGCGGATGATGCTCAGCAGTTTGCAGGCTCGAGCAGGTCTGGCAAAACGACGGCGACTGCGCTAGCTTGTGAGCGTGCACAAGAAGGGTGCTTCATCCAGGGGGTGGCCATGATGATTTCCCGAATCCTCAAGCGCCTTCTGGCCGGGGACAATGCCCTGAAAGGCAGCGGGGCGCTGCTGGGCAGGATCGTCGGCTGGCTGTTCATTGCGCTGGTCGCGCTGTTCCTGACGCAGCCGTCCGGCGGGCCGTTCAGTGCGCCGGGGATGCAGGTGCCCTGGCCGGCGGAGTTGGGGTCGAATGGGGGGCTGTTGGGCAATCCGGGCGGTTGACATGGCCGCGCTGTTCCTGCAGCGCCCACAGCGCGAAACGTCGCCCCTGTGAAGGCAGGGGTCCAAGATTCAGCGCTATCGAAAGACCGGCAGCTTGGGCCCCTGCCTTCGCAGGGGCGACGTGGATGAAACTTTACTTTGCCTTCGCCGCTTCCGCATTCTTCCGCATCGTCTCCAGCGTCGCCCCCGGCGTGATCAGATTGCCGTCGTAGCGCAGCTCGATCACGAACGGCAGCTTGCACGTCGTCGTGAACTCGACCGCCCGCGCCAGTGCCGGCGCGAACTCCGCTGTAGCTTCCACGACCTCGCCCTGGCCGCCATACGCCTGCGCCAGCGCCGCGAAGTCCGGATTGTGCAGCTGCGTGCCCGACACCCGGCCCGGATACGTGCGCTCCTGGTGCATGCGGATAGTGCCGAACATGCCGTTATTAAAGACGATCAGGATCACGCCGGCGCCGTATTGCACGGCGGTCGCCAGTTCCTGCCCGGTCATCATGTATTCGCCGTCGCCGGCAAAGGCGACCACGGTGCGTTCCGGGGCGACGATCTTGGCGCCGACGGCGGAGGGCACCGCGTAACCCATCGCGCCGCTGGTCGGGGCCAGCTGGGTGCGCATCGCGCCGTAGCGCCAGAAGCGGTGCGCCCAGGTGGCGTAGTTGCCGGCGCCGTTGGTGATGATGGTGTCGCGCGGCAGGGCCGTTTGCAGGTCCTGCACCACCTGCCACAGGTCCAGCGGCGCCTGTCCATCCTTGAAGATCGGCGGCTGCTGCTGCCAGGCGCCCATTTCGGCCTTGGCCTCGGCGACCGTGTGGCGCCATGCCGATGCGTCGACCGGTTCCATCGCCGCCAGCATCGCGCAGGCTTGCGCGGCGCCGCTGGCGATCATCAGTTCGGCCTGGTAGACGCTGCCCAGTTCTTCCGGATCCGGGTGGATGTGCACCAGGCGCTGCCGCGGCACCGGCGATTCGAGCAGCGAATACCCGCTGGTGGTCATCTCGCCCAGGCGCGGGCCGATCGCGATCAATACGTCGGCTTCCTTCACACGCGCGGCGAGTGTCGGGTTGATGCCGATGCCGACGTCGCCCACGTAGTGCGGATGATCGTTGTCCAGCAGGTCCTGGAAGCGGAAGGCGCAGGCCACCGGCAGCGCGTTGGCTTCGGCAAAGCTGACCAGGTCGGCGCAGGCTTGCACGTTCCAGGTGCCGCCGCCAAGCAGCACCAGCGGTTTCTTGGCGCCAGCCAGCATGGTGCGCAACTGCGCGATCTGGGCGGCGGCGGGCGCGGCCTGCACCGGCTGGTAGGCGCGGGTGTCGGCGACTTGCGCCTGGGTCACCAGCATGTCTTCGGGCAGGGCCAGCACCACCGGTCCGGGGCGGCCGCTGGTAGCGATTTGAAAAGCGCGCGCGATGTATTCGGGGACGCGCTCGGCGCGGTCGATCTGCGCCACCCACTTCGCCATCTGGCCGTACATGCGGCGGTAATCCACTTCCTGGAAGGCTTCTCGGTCCATGAAGTCGCCGCCGACCTGGCCGATGAACAGGATCATCGGCGTCGAGTCCTGGAATGCGGTGTGCACGCCGATCGAGGCGTTGGTCGCCCCCGGCCCGCGCGTGACGAAGCAGATGCCGGGCTTGCCGGTCAGCTTGCCGTAGGCCTCGGCCATGAACGCCGCGCCACCCTCCTGGCGGTTGATGACGAAGCGGATGTCCGAATCGTGCAGCGCGTCGAGCACGTCGAGATAGCTTTCGCCGGGGACGCCGAAGGCGGTGTCCACGCCGTGGACCTGGAGCGCGTCGACCAGGATCTGGCCGCCGCTGCGGGAGGGGTGCGTCATGGTGAGGTCATCCTTATCGAAGAGGCATGCGGCATTCTATGCGAGCGCCGCGGCGGCGGCTTTTGAAATGGCGACACGAAATGTCAGAAATGGCAGCAAAGCACGCCACCGGGGTCAGAGCCCGATTTTTGGCAATGGCCTTATATACATTTCCAGAATTTGGGCTCTGACCCCGGTTTGATGTTGCTTAAGTTTGGGGCGGCGATCGGTTACAATACTGCCCGTGAAGCAGGCCAGACAGCCGCTGGTCCACGCCGCAAGGTCGTGGGCGGGAGGAAGGTCCGGACTCCATAGAGCAGGGTGACGGTTAACGGCCGTCCGCCGAAAGCCGGGCGCAAGCCAGGTATAAGGCGAGGAATAGGGCCACAGAGACGAGCGTATTCAGTTACGGTGAAACGCGGTAACCTCCACCTGGAGCAATTCCAAATAGGCACGCGTTGAGGTTGCTCGCGGAGCGTGCGGGTAGGAAGCTTGAGCGCCGGAGTAATTCGGCGCCTAGAGGAATGGCTGTCATAGGGGCGTCCCGCAAGGGAGACCACTACACAGAATCCGGCCTATCGGCCTGCTTTACACATAATTCATAGCGGTCGGAGACGATGATGAGCCTTTACATCCTTGCCCTCGACCAGGGCACCACCAGCTCGCGTGCCATCCTGTTCGACCGCCAGGGCCAGGTCATGGCGCTCGCCCAGCAGGAATATCCCCAGCATTTCCCCCAGCCCGGCTGGGTCGAGCACGATCCGCTCGACATCTGGCACACCCAGCTCGCCTGCGCGCGCGAAGTGCTGCAGCAGAGCGGCACCGGCGCCGGCGAGGTCGCCGCCATCGGCATCGCCAACCAGCGCGAGACGACGGTGGTGTGGGACCGTCGCAGCGGCGAACCGCTGTGTCACGCCATCGTCTGGCAGGACCGCCGCACCGCTAAACGCTGCGACGCACTGCGCGCCGCCGGCCACGCCGCCCTCATCCAGCGCAAGACCGGCCTCGAGCTCGACGCCTATTTTTCCGCGACCAAGCTCGAATGGCTGCTCACCAACGTGCCCGGCGCCCGCGTGCGCGCCGAGCGCGGCGAACTGGCCTTTGGCACCGTCGACAGCTGGCTCGTCTATAAACTGTGCGGGCGCCACGTCACCGACGCCGGCAACGCCGCCCGCACCATGCTCTTCAATATCAACAGCCTGCGCTGGGACGACGAATTGCTGGACCTGTTCGGCATCCCGGCCTCGATGCTGCCCGAAGTCGTGGCCAGCAGCGGCGAGGTCGGCGTCACCGACGCCGCCTGGTTCGGCCGTCCGATCCCGATCGCGGGCATCGCCGGCGACCAGCAGGCCGCCACCTTCGGCCAGGCCTGCCACCGCCGCGGCATGGTCAAGAATACCTACGGCACCGGCTGCTTCATGCTGATGCACGCCGGCGACGCGCCGCCGCGCTCGCACAACCGCCTGCTGGCCACGGTGGGCTGGACGGTCGGCACGCGCACCGACTATCTGTTGGAAGGCAGCGTGTTCATGGGCGGCGCCACGGTCCAGTGGCTGCGCGACGGCCTCGGCATCATCAAGCAGTCGGCCGACGTCGAAGCGCTGGCCCTGTCCGTGCCCGACAGCGGCGGGGTGATGCTGGTGCCGGCCTTTACGGGCCTCGGCGCGCCGCACTGGGACGCCTACGCGCGTGGCACCATCGTCGGCATGACGCGCGGGACCAGCGCCGCCCACATCGCGCGCGCCGCGGTCGAAGCCATCGCCTACCAGAGCGCCGAACTGCTGGCCGCAATGCAGAAGGATGCCGACTGCGCCGTGCACGAAGTGCGGGCCGATGGCGGCGCCGCCCGCAACGACCTCTTGATGCAGTTCCAGGCCGACCTGCTCGGCGTGCCGGTGGTGCGGCCGCAGGTGACCGAGACCACGGCGCTGGGCGCGGCCTACCTGGCCGGGCTGGCGGTCGGGTTCTGGGCTTCAAGCGAGGAAATCGCCGCGCAGTGGCGCGCCGAGCGCCTCTTCGAACCGCGCATGCCGGCTGCGCGGCGGGAGGAACTGATGGCACGCTGGGCGCGCGCGGTGGCGCATGCGCGCGCGTGGGCGCTGCCGGAACAGCACTGAGGAACACCTACGGTTCAGCCGTGCGGCTATCCAGGACGAGAATCGGGCACAATCGTCGAAGTTGACAATTTTGCACGTAGGACTGGAGCTGCCTTTGAAACTGCTGATGGGTTTTTTCGCATTCGCGCACGGTGTTCTCGCCGTATTGTTCGTCCTGATCTCGATCCTGCTGACCTGGCTCGGTATCCACACCGGCTGGCAAGGCGTTGGCGCCGATCCGTCGGAAGGCGCCGAGCAGGCCATCGAAGCGATCGGCCTGCTGGCCATCGCCGTGGTCTCGCTGCAGATCGCCCAGACCATCACCGAGGAAGAGGTGGTGCGGGACGCCCACATCAGCGCCCCGACGCGGGTGCGCCGCTACCTGTCGCGCTTCATGGTCGTGGTCGTGGTGGCGCTGTCGATCGAAGGCCTGGTCGGCATCTTCAAGGCCCTGCACGAAGAGCCGGAGCTGCTGCCGCATGCCGCGGCGGTGCTGGTCTCGGCCGGCCTGCTGCTGGCCGGCTGGGGCGTGTTCATCCGCTTCAACAAGGAAGCCGAGCTGCTGGAGCCGGAAGCGATGAAGGATGCCAAGAGCGAGGACGTCAAGCTGGAAGAGTGATGCCGCCCGCGGCCGAGCGGCCCAGCGCAAACCCGCGCAGCCGCTCCAGCTGGACGGCGTCCAGGCAGCGGAACGGGATCGGCACCGCGCCGCGCTCGAACAGCACCAGGTAGCCGCGGCTGTAGCTGCGTACGCCTTTGACCTCATCCCAGCCACGCCGGCATTCCCCGGCTTTCGAGCGACGCGCGATGACCGTCCGGTCGATCGTGAAATCGCACACCGGCATGCGTCGCTTTTTCAGCAGGAAAAAGGGCGTGGCCAGCAGCACGACCCAGAAACCGACGGTGCCGGGCAGGCTGCCGAAGGCCAGTGCCGCGGCCGCCAGCAGCAGCCCGCTCATCCAGCCGGATGCGTCGGCCAGCAGGGCGGCCAGCGCCAGCACGCAGGCCGCCGTCCCCAATGCCAGCGGCACCAGCACGCGGCGGCGGCGCACTTCCGGCACGGCATGGCGCAGCAGGAAGCCGGTGTGCTCGCGCACCATGCTCAGATATTCTCCCAAGGTGTAGGCCACGCTGAAGCGGATCGACAGATCGTCCGGCGGCGGCGCGACGCGGCTGGCGTCTGGCATGTCGACCGTCAGTTCGGTAGAGGCGAAGGATTTGCGCTGCTGCTGCACGATCTGCATCGCTACTTCCTTGCGATGCGGGGGCTGGGGATGGCCACTGCCGAACATGATGCACCTCCGCTGATGAGTTGGGCGGCAGGTGGGGACAGAGTTTCGGATTGCAAGCATGAATCACGATGGAGCGGACCGGCAAGGAAGACAGCGACACCGATCTGTTTTATGGAAACAAATGTGGATTTTGTGACAATTCGAGAGTTTGTAAAGATGCCATCAATGGCATGATCCCGCTTTCGATTTTCGATCAATCCGCACGCTTGCCGTGCACATGAACGGCCGCGGCATGCGGTCATGAGGAAGCATGAAAAATACAATCGGCCTGGTCACCCTGGGCATGATGCTGGCTGCCTGCGGTGGCGGCAGCGATGGCAACGGTAATACCGGTAACAACGGCAGCGTCGGCAGCGGCGGTACCACCCCGCCGGTCACGACCCCGCCGGTCGTGGTCACGCCCGAGGTCAAGGTGCTGTCGGGCACCGTCGTGCGCTATGCGGCGGAAGGCAGCGGCGTGGCATTCAACGTGCAGATCAAGCCGAACTTCACGCCGGCCGGCACCCTGTTCGTGACCGCCAGCGACAATGCCAGCGTGGTCAGCCCGGCGGTGGCCGTCACCGCGAACGCGGATGGCAGCTATGCTCTGGCACTGGCTACCATCAACAATGCGACGCGCGGCCACTACAGTGGCGACATCACGCTCAAGCTGTGCGCGGACCAGGCATGCGCCACGCCGCAGACGGTCGCGTCGGTGACCGTGCCCTACGACCTGAACGTCGTCGCCTACGGCACCGCCTGGCCGGGCGACAAGCTGACTACGCTCGCCCCGTGGGCCGACGTCCCGGACTGGAGCACCTTCCAGGGCAATCCCGCCCACACCGGCTACGTGCCGGTCGAGATCAAGCCGGAGCAGGTGCTGCCGCGCTGGAAGACCGGGGCGATCAGCCAGGCCCCCGTGTCGAGCTATGGCTATGGCTATACCGCAACGCTGACCGCCGCCAACGGCATCTTCTACGGCGCCGGCGACAACGTCCTCAAGGCGCGCAAGGAGCATGACGGCAGCCTGGTCTGGTCATACAGCGTCGCCGCGCTGGCCTACCCATCGGTTAACCCGCCGGCTGTCGCCAACGGCATCGTCTACATGGCGGCCGGGCAGCAGAACTCGAGCACCATGTTCGCCTTCGACGCCGCGACGGGCACCGTGAAGTTCAAGGCGCCGATGGGGTCGCAATGGGAAAACTACCTGGCGCCGGTGGCGCTGGACGACGCCGTGTACACCAATGCCGGTACCTACGGCGGCTTGTATGCGTTCAAGCCGACGGGTGACCAGCTGTTCTTCGCGGCCACGTCGCAGACCGCGATGTGGAGCCCGGCCCTGGATGCGACCACGGCCTATGTCTACAACGGCAATACGCTCAGCCTGCTGGACCGCAAGACCGGCACCGTGCAGAGCACGATCAGGGACGTCAATACCAGCTATTACGGCTACCAGTTGAACGGTGCCCCGGTGCTGGGCACGGGCGGTAACGTGTTCGCCGCCAATTACGGCAGCGCCGTCACGGGCAGCAGCGCCGGCAACGAACTGCTCAAGTTCAACACCGCCAAGGGCTTCATCGACTGGCGCATCAAGGGCAATTACCCGCTGACGCCGGCCTATGCCTCGGGCGTGGTGTACGCGCAGAACCTGTCGCCGTATCGCATCGAGGCGCGTGCGGAAGGCGACGGTGCCCTGCTGTGGTCGTGGGTGCCGGGTCCGGCGGCCGAGACGGGCTGGAGCGGCGAGCCGGTCGTGACCAAGAACCTGCTGTTCGTCAGCGCCGCCAAGGCCACCTACGCGATCGACCTGACAACGCACAAGGTCGTGTGGAGCTATCCGATGGCGGGCCGCCTGGCGCTGACCCGCAGCGGCATCCTGTATATCCAGAACCAGGAAGCGCTGGTGGCGTTCAACGTCAAGTAAGCGCCGCCGATGCGGGATCGGTGCGGGGCCGGGCGAGCAGGATCGCCCGGCCGCTTTCAAAACCCGATCCGCCCCTTGCCCGGCGTCGCCTTGATGGGCACATCGGCCGCCACCACGTGTTCGCGCCCTGCGGCCACCGCGTAGCCCAGCGCATCCAGCAGGGTCTTGCGCAGGTCGCGCGGCGACACCCCCGCCAGCTTGTCCAGCACCACATCCCCCAGCCGCGGGTCGAAGGCCGCCAGGTTCAATTCCCCCAGCAAGCCTGTATACATGCGCTGCGCGATCGCGGCCGCCTGTTCCAGCGTCGGCGCCGGCACTTCATAGATGGCCATGCGGTTCAGCAGCGGATGCGGAATCCCTTCGACCGAATTCGCGGTCAGCACCCAGAAGATCTGCGAGGCGTCGATGTCGACGTCGATGAATTCGTCGCGGAAGGCGCAGGCCGTCTCGGGTTCGAGCAGCTGGTACAGCGCCGCCAGCGGATCGGATTGGGTGGAGCCGCTTGCTTTTTCGACTTCGTCGAGCACGATCACCGGGTTGGCATACTCGCCGCGCACCAGGCGCTTGGCCACCTTGCCGCACTTGGCGCCACGCCAGCTGGCCGAGCTGCCGGTGATGACGAAGCCGGCCGACAGCGCGTTCATGCTGATCAGTTCGCAATCGGTCTGCATGGCGCGCGCCAGGCGCTTGGCGAAATGGGTCTTGCCGACGCCGGGGCCGCCCAGCAGCAGGATCTGCATCACGCCGGCGCCGCCGAAGGCCTTGTTGCCGGCGTAGGCCAGGCGCAGGTAGCGCGCCAGGTCGTCCAGCACTTCGTCGAAGTTCGGGCATTCCTCGAACAGCGGATCGAGGGCGTCGATGGAAGAGGGCGTGGTGACGAAGCGTTCGGCGCCGGTCTCGAGCATGCGTTCGTAGAAGACGTCGAGCTCGGGCGAGCGGCCGCGGTTGCGTTCGAGCGCACCCTGGACCTCGTGCAGGTCGTAGACGGGGCGGGTCCGGGCCAGGGCGATGCTCACAGTGTTCTCCTGCGGGTTGGTACGTGCTCACTTGCACGTGCCGGGGAAGAGGCGTTCTTCCGGCGGCACAGTTTCATCCTAACCCGCAGCGCATCGATCCGCAATTTTCAACCGTACAGTGCGCCACTGGTCCGGCACGGCAAAATCGGCTAACCAACGGTAGATGCTTGCGCGTAATCAACCATGAAACCCATGTGTGTAGATGAGGTGGCACATGCACTTAATTACCTAAGTACCTAATTTTGCTCAACATTTTTACATGAGCTAGTCTCAAGTAAGTGCGCTAAGTCATTGGTTTCATTGGCAATTTCCGTATTTTCCAAGCGTGAATTCGCTTGACCACGGACAACGCTTCACTTAAAGTGGGAAACGGTGGCAAAAAGTGCAGTTTTGTGGGAGATCGACCGGTCTTCCGCCCCCTAAAAAATAATCAGACTGATAACTCTCCAAAACTAGGTAAATACGTGTTTCAGGGCGCGTCAGCGATCAATCTCGATGCCAAGGGTCGGATGTCCATCCCGGCCAAGCATCGGGACGCCTTGATCCAGCAGTGCGAAGGCCGTATGACGCTCACGAAACACCCGCATGGTTGCTTGCTGTTCTTTCCGCGCCCTGTGTGGGAAGAACATCGCGAACAAATTGCCGCCTGGCCGATGTCGGCACGGGCATGGCAGCGCATTTTCCTCGGTAACGCTTGCGATGTCGAGATGGATGGCAGTGGCCGGGTACTCATTTCGCCCGAATTGCGCACTGCGGTAGGACTGGAGAAAGAGGTCATGATGCTCGGGATGGGAACCCATTTCGAGATCTGGGACGCTGCCAAGTTGGCCGAAAACGAGGCCGACGCCGTCGCCGGCGGCATGCCCGATGCCCTTTCCAATTTCTCCTTTTAATAAGGCGCCGTATGAATTCGATGCCGGTGCCCGGATTGCAGCACGCATTGCAACACCGTACGGTGTTGCTGGATGAAGCAGTCGATGCGCTCGAACTGAACGGCGAGCGCGCGTCAGGTACGTATATAGATGGGACGTTCGGCCGCGGCGGTCACAGCCGGCTGATCCTGTCGAAGCTGTCCCCGCAGGGACGTTTGATCGCTTTCGACAAGGATCCGCAAGCAATCGCCACGGCGGAACAGATAAGCGATCCGCGCTTTGCGATCGTGCACGACAGCTTCGCGACGATGCGCGAGGCGCTGGCGGCACGCGGCGTGACCCAGGTCGACGGCATCCTGCTCGACCTCGGCATCTCCTCGCCCCAGGTCGACGACGCCAGCCGCGGGTTCAGCTTCCGCAACGACGGTCCCCTGGACATGCGGATGGATACGACACAGGGCATCTCGGCCGCCGAATGGCTGGCCGGGGTGGACGAACGACAACTGGAAAAGGTGATTCGGGATTATGGGGAAGAACGGTTTGCTTTTCAGATTGCAAAGGCGATTGTTGCTCGCCGGGCAGTCGAGCCAATTTCAAGCACACGACAGCTTGCCGCAATCGTGGCAAACGCGGTCAAAACCCGGGAGAAGGGCAAGGACCCGGCAACCCGCACCTTTCAGGCTGTCCGGATTTTCGTCAATAAAGAGCTTGAGGACCTTGAAGCAGGTCTGAACGCCGCCTACGAACTGCTGGCGCCCAGGGCGCGCATGTCGGTCATCAGCTTCCACTCGCTGGAAGACCGCATGGTCAAGCAGTTCCTGGCGTCGAAGGCGAACGTCGAGCAGCCGGACCGCCGGCTGCCGATCCGCGCCGTCGACCTGCCGCAGCCCTTGATGAAACTGGTCACCAAGACCAAGCCCTCCGGCCCCGAGGTCGAGGCCAACCCGCGTGCCCGCTCGGCGGTGCTGCGCGTGGCCGAACGCCTGGGCACGGGCGGGGGCGCGCGATGAGCGGCAAGCTGAACGTCGTGCTGACCACGCTGCTGGTCGGTTGCGCGCTGTCGGTCGTCAACGCCCGCTACCAGCGTAACCACCTGGTCAACGACATCGAGAAGCTGGCGTCCCAGCAGCGCCAGCTCGACATCGACTGGGCCCAGCTCCAGCTCGACCAATCCACCCTCGGCAAGAACGAGCGCATCGAACAGATCGCGCGCACCGAATTGAACATGGCTCCCCTGAGTCCCGCACGTACCCAATACCTGACGGAAGGCGTCAAATGAAAGCCGGCGTCAACGGATCCCGCGTCGCCGCCGGCAAGGGCGTCGCCTTTTCCAAGAGCCCGGTGCTGGCGGTGCGCCTGCCGGACTGGCGCTCGCGCGTCGTCCTGTTCGTGCTGTTCGCGGCCTTCGCCGCGCTGGCCGGCCGCGCCCTGTGGGTGCAGGCGATGGACAACCAGTTCCTGCAGAAGAAGGGCGCCAGCCGCTACATGCGCACCGAGGAGCTGCCCGCCACGCGCGGCAAGATCTTCGACCGCAACGGCCTGGTGCTGGCGTCCTCGCTGCCGGTGAAGTCGGTCTCGGCCTTCACCGAAGACATCAAGGGCACGCCGCCGGAAAAGCTGCGCGAACTGGCGCGCCTGCTCGAGATGCCCGAAGCCGAGCTGCTGAAAAAGCTCAACTCCAGCCGCAGCTACGTCTACCTGAAACGCCAGGTCGAGATGGACGTCGTCGCCAAGATCGAAAAGCTCGACATCGACGGCATCGACACCCGCAAGGAATACAAGCGCTTCTACCCGCAGGGCGAAGTAATGGCGCACATGGTCGGCTTCACCAACGTCGAGGACATGGGCCAGGAAGCGATGGAACTGGCGCAGCAGAAGGCGCTGGCCGGCCAGCCGGGCAGCCGCCGCGTGATCAAGGACCGCCTCGGCCGCATCGTCGAGGACGTCGGCATGCAGCGCGAGCCGCACGATGGCCGCGACCTGACCCTGTCGGTCGACAGCAAGCTGCAGTACATCGCCTTCAACAGCGTCAAGGACGCGGTCGAGAAGTTCCACGCCAAGGCCGGCGCCGCCGTGGTGATCGACGTCCACACCGGCGAGGTGCTGGCGCTGGCCAACTGGCCGACCTACAACCCCAACAACCGCGCCCACCTGACCGGCGAGCAGCTGCGCAACCGCGTCATCACCGACGCCTTCGAGCCGGGTTCGACGCTCAAGCCCTTCACCGTGGCGCTGGCGCTGGACAAGGGCCTGATCAAGCCGACCACGCTGTTCGATACCGGCAACGGCCGCTACATGACCGGGGGCCACGCGATCCGCGATACCCACCCGCACGGCGTGATCGACGTCAGCACCATCATCCAGAAGTCGTCGAACATCGGCACCACCAAAATCTCGGAGATGCTGTCGGCCCAGGAAATGTGGGAGATGTTCACCAAGGTCGGCTTCGGCCAGGCGCCGCGCTACGGCTTCCCGGGTGCGACGGCCGGGCGCGTGCGTCCGTACAAATCGTGGCCGATCGTGGCCAAGGCCAACATGTCCTTCGGCCAGGGCATCTCGATGTCGCTGCTGCAGCTGGCGCACGCCTGGCTGATCTTCGCGCGCGAAGGCGACATCATCCCGCTGTCGTTCCAGAAGGTGCAGGAAAAGCCGGTCGGCCAGCAGATCATTTCGCCGAAGACCGCGGCGCAGATGCGCACCATGGTGGAATCGGTGGTCGGCCCGGGCGGCACCGCCTCCCAGGCCCAGATCGCCGGCTACCGTGCCGGCGGCAAGACCGGTACCGCGCAGAAGGTCGTCGACGGCCGCTACTCGCAAACCCACTACGTCGGCAACTTCGCCGGCATGGTGCCGATGTCGAATCCGCGCTTCGTGATCGCGGTGATGATCGACGATGCCAGCGGTCCGCTCCACACCGGCGGCGCCGTCGCCGCGCCGACCTTCGCCGCGCTGGCGGCGAATGCGCTGCGCGCCGCCAACGTGGCGCCGGATTCGACCGTGACCGACATCATCATTCCCGAGCATCCCCTCGAGGAGAGCAACTGATGGCCCTTGACCTGAACGCCATCTGCGACTGGATGCGCAATGCCGCCCCCGGCGCCCGCCTCACATCCGATTCGCGCCGGGTGCGCCGCGGCGACGTGTTCTTCGCCTATCCGGGCGAAGCGGCCGACGGCCGCAAGTTTATCGCCTCCGCGATCGAGAACGGCGCCGCCGCGGTGGTATATGAAGAGCGCGATTTCGCCTGGCCGGCCGAGCTGACGCTGCCGCACCTGGCGGTGGCCGACCTGAAAGCCGGCGCCGGCCCGATCGCGCACGCCTATTACGGCCAGCCCGACGCCGCCATGTTCACGGTCGGCGTCACCGGCACCAACGGCAAGACCTCGTGCGCGCTGTGGACCGCGCAGGCGCTGGCCAGCCTGGGCGAAACGGCAGCCGTGATCGGCACGCTGGGCGTGGGCCTGGTGAAACAGGACAAGCAGGGCCGCGCCGAACCGGAATTCGACGTCACCGGCTACACCACGCCCGACGCGGTGCTGCTGGCCGGCGAACTGGCCAAGCTGAACCAGGCCGGCGCCGGCGCGCTGGCGATCGAGGTGTCGTCGATCGGCCTGGTCGAGAACCGCACCGCCGGCATGCACTTCGACGTCGCCGTGTTTACCAACCTGACGCGCGACCACCTCGACTACCACGGCGACATGGACAGCTACGAGGCGGCCAAGCTGAAGCTGTTCGAATGGCCGGGTTTGAAGGCCGCGGTTGTCAACCTGGACGACCCGGCCGGCGTTCGTATCGTCCAGCACCTGCGCAGCGGTTTCCCGGGCGTGGCGGTGACCGGCTACACGCTGCGCGCGGACGCCGAGTTGCCGGCCATGGACGGCGTGCAGGTGCTGCGCGCCGCCAGCCTGCGCAGCCGCGCGGCCGGGGTCGAGTTCCAGGTGCAGTCGGGCGCGGAGTCTGCATTGGCGCGCACGCGCCTGGTCGGCCACTTCAACGTCAGCAATGCGCTGGCGGTGCTGGGCACGCTGCTGGCCAAGGGCGTCGGCCTGCGCGCCGCGGTCGACGCCATCGAGACGCTGGTGCCGGCCCCGGGCCGCATGCAGCAGGTCGGCGGCCAGGATGCGCCGCTGGTGGTAATCGACTACGCGCACACGCCGGACGCGCTGGAAAAGACCCTGGTCGCGCTGCGCCAGGTGGCCCAGGAACGCGGCGGCCAGCTGTGGTGCGTGTTCGGCTGCGGCGGCGACCGCGATCCGGGCAAGCGTCCGCAGATGGGCCGCATCGCCCAGATGGCCGACCAGGCCGTGGTCACCAGCGACAACCCGCGCTCGGAAGAGCCGCGCGCGATCATCGCGCAGGTCGAAGCCGGGATGGACCCGCAGGGCGCGCCGTGGCAGGCGATCGAGGACCGCGCTGCCGCCATCCTGTCGGCGGTGAAGCATGCGGCCAAGGCGGACGTGATCCTGCTGGCCGGGAAGGGCCACGAGCCCTACCAGGAAATCAAAGGCCGGAAGAATCCGTTTTCCGATGCCGACCATGCCGCGCTGGCCCTCACCGCGCGGCTCACGATGATGAGGACGAATTGATATGCGCGGCTCGCTCGCACAACTGACTGCATCGATCGATGGCGCGCAGATGACCCGCGACGCTTCCTTCGACAGCGTCTCGACCGACAGCCGCCAGGCAGCATCCGGCGCGCTGTTCGTCGCGTTGCGCGGCGAGACCTTCGACGCCCACGATTTCCTCGACCAGGTCGCGGGCCGCGGCGTGGCGGCGGTGGTCGTGGAAACGCTGCCGGCCGGCTTCCCGCTGCCGGCCCTGGTGGTGCCGGATACGCTGGTGGCCCTGGGCCGCATCGGCAACGCGTGGCGCCGCCAGTTCGACATCCCGCTCATCGGCGTCACCGGCAGCAACGGCAAGACCACGGTCAAGGAAATGATCGCGTCCATCCTGGCTGCCGCCTTTGGCGTGGATGCGCGCCTGGCCACCCAGGGCAACCTGAACAACGAGATCGGCGTGCCGCTGACCGTGATGCGCCTGACCGGCATGCATCATGCTGCGGTGGTCGAACTGGGCATGAACCATCCGGGCGAGATCGCGCGCCTGGCGGCGATCGCCGCACCCACCGTGGCGCTGGTGAACAATGCGCAGCGCGAGCACCAGGAGTTCATGCACACCGTGGAAGCGGTGGCGCGCGAGAACGGTGCCGTGCTGGCTGCCTTGCCGGCCGATGGCGTGGCCGTGTTCCCTGGCGATGACGAGTACACCGGGCTGTGGCGCGCGCTGGCGGGCGATCGTGAGGTGCTCACCTTCGGCTTGAGCGATGATTGCGATGTGTCGGCCACTTACACGGCGAACAGCTTCGGCAATGATTTGAGCGTTAAACTCAAAACGTCGCCCCTGCGCAGGCAAGGGCCCAAGTTTGCAGGCGCAGACGGCGACTCGACAAACTTGGGCCCCCGCCTTCGCGGGGGCGACGGGCAAACGGACGTGGCCGAAAACGTGGCAACGCAATTCACCATCCGCCTCGCCGCCGCCGGCACCCACAATGTCCGCAACGCCCTGGCCGCCTGCGCCTGCGCGCTGGCCGCCGGCATCCCGGTCGAGGCCATCGTGCGCGGCCTGGAAGCCTTTGCGCCGGTCAACGGCCGCCTGCAGCGCAAGCAGGCGACCAACGGCGCGGTCGTGATCGACGACAGCTACAACGCCAACCCCGACTCCGTGCGCGCCGCCATCGACGTGCTGGCGCAGGCGCCGTCCCCGCGCATCCTGGTGCTGGGCGACATGGGCGAAGTCGGGACCCAGGGACCCGAATTTCATGAAGAAATCGGTGCCTATGCCGCTCATCGCGGCATCGACACCGTGCTCGCGACCGGTGACCTTGCGCGTCACATGACCGGATCGGGAGCGCAACACTACGAGCAGTTCGACGATTTATTGGCAGCACTGGACAAGCAACTGGGCAGCAAATCCGACGCAACTGTGTTGGTGAAGGGCTCGCGTTTCATGAAGATGGAACGCGTGGTCCAACACCTGATCACCCCACACAACCTCGGCAAGGACGCCCACTAACACCATGCTTCTCTGGCTCGCACAATACTTCCAGGACTATATCGGTCCGATGCGCATCTTTAACTACATCACCTTCCGGGCGGTGTTCGCGACCATTACCGCGATCGCCATCGGCCTCGGCTGCGGCCCGGCGGTGATCGCCAAGCTGACCTCGCTGAAGGTCGGCCAGGCAGTGCGCACCTATGGTCCGCAGACCCACCTGGCCAAGCACGGCACCCCGACCATGGGCGGCGTGCTGGTGCTGATCGCGATCGGCTTCTCGACGCTGCTGTGGTGCGACCTGTCGAACCGCCTGATCTGGCCGGTGCTGGTCGTCACGCTCGGCTTCGGCGCCATCGGCTGGGTCGACGACTACCGCAAGGTGGTCTATAAAGACCCGGAAGGCATGCGCTCGGGCGAAAAATACTTCTGGATGTCGCTGATCGGCATCGCTTCCTCGCTGTACCTGGCGTTCTCGGTGTCGGCCAAGACGCCGTGGGAAGTGTGGCAGCTGTTCCTGGCCTGGGTGCAGTCGGGCTTCTCGATGTCGCTGCCGCCCAAGTCCGACCTGATCGTCCCGTTCTTCAAGACCATCAGCTATCCGCTCGGCGTGTGGGGCTTCATTGCGCTGACCTATTGCGTGATCGTCGGTTCGTCCAACGCCGTCAACTTCACCGACGGCCTGGATGGCCTGGCCATCATGCCGACCATCATGGTCGGCGCCGCGCTCGGCCTGTTCGCCTACCTGACCGGTAACGCGACCTATTCGCGCTACCTGTTTATCCCGCATATCCCGGGTGCCGGCGAACTGCTGATCTTCTGCGGCGCGATGGCCGGCGCCGGC
Organism: Massilia phyllosphaerae; assembly: GCF_034659755.1. Taxonomy (NCBI): domain Bacteria; kingdom Pseudomonadati; phylum Pseudomonadota; class Betaproteobacteria; order Burkholderiales; family Oxalobacteraceae; genus Massilia; species Massilia phyllosphaerae. The sequence goes on along the minus strand of NZ_JAXSQX010000004.1, from coordinate 453,709 downwards.
CTGGCTTTCCTCTGGTTTAACGCGCACCCGGCCCAGATGTTCATGGGCGACGTCGGCGCGCTGGCGCTGGGCGGCGCGCTCGGCACCATCGCCGTGATCGTGCGCCAGGAAATCGTCCTGTTCATCATGGGCGGCGTGTTCGTGGCCGAGACGCTGTCGGTGATCATCCAGGTGAGCTGGTTCAAGTACACCAAGAAGCGCTACGGCACCGGGCGCCGCGTGTTCCTGATGGCGCCGCTGCACCACCACTTCGAACAGAAGGGGTGGAAGGAAACCAAGGTCGTGGTGCGTTTCTGGATCATCACCATGGTGCTGGTACTGATCGGCCTGTCCACTCTCAAACTGCGCTGATATGAACTACGACGGCAAAACCGCACTGGTGTTGGGACTCGGCGAATCGGGCCTGGCGATGGCGCAGTGGCTCGCGCGCTGCGGCGCGCGCGTGCGCGTGGCCGATACCCGCGCCGAGCCGCAGCGCCTGCCGGCCTTGCGCGCAGCTGTGCCGGCCGTGGAATTTGTCGCTGGCGACGGGGCGGGTAACTTCGGCCCGGCACTGCTCGACGGCGCCGACTTCGTCGCCGTCAGCCCGGGCCTGGCGCCGTCGCGCGAACTGGCCGCGCTGCTGCCGGCGGCGAGCGACCGCGGCATGCCGGTCTGGGGCGAAATCGAACTGTTCGCCCAGGCGCTGGCCGCCCTGAAGGCGGAACGCGGCTATGCGCCGAAAGTCATCGCCATCACCGGCACCAACGGCAAGACCACCGTCACCAGCATGACCGGCCTGCTGTGCCGCCGCGCCGGTTTCAGCACGCGCGTGGCCGGCAATATCAGCCCGGCGGCGCTGGACGTGCTGCGCGAAGTGATCGACGCCGACGATTTGCAGGAAGCGTTACCCCAAGCCTGGGTGCTGGAACTGTCCAGCTTCCAGCTGCACACCACCTTCAGCCTGAACGCCGACGCCGCCACGGTCCTGAACATCACCCAGGACCACCTCGACTGGCACGGCAGCATGGCGGCCTACGCCGCCGACAAGGCGCGCATCTTCGGCGCCGACACCGTGCGCGTGCTGAACCGCGACGACGCGATCGTGATGGGCATGGCCGGCAGCGGCAACGCCGTCAACACCTTCGGCACCGGCGAACCGGACGCCCCGGGCAGCTTCGGCCTGCTGAACGAACGCGGCGTGCTGTGGCTGGCGAACGCGCATCCGGCCGAGGAGCCGGAGAAGAAGCGTCGCCGTTCTCCCTCCCTGAATGAGCCGGAAGAACCGGTCGAGCTGGCCATCAACCGCCTGATGCCGGCCGACGCGCTGCGCATCCGCGGCCTGCACAACGCATCCAATGCACTGGCCGCGCTGGCGCTCTGCCGCGCCGCCGGCCTGCCGCTGGCGCCGCTGCTGCACGGCCTGCGCGAATACCAGGGCGAGCCGCACCGCGTGGAACTGGTCGCCAGCATCGACGACGTCGAATACTACGACGACAGCAAGGGCACCAACGTCGGCGCCACCGTGGCCGCGCTGGAAGGCCTCGGCAAATCCTTCGGCGAAGCCGACCGCCAGATCCTCTTGATCGCCGGCGGCGACGGCAAGGGCCAGGACTTCGCGCCGCTCGCCGGTCCGTGCTCGCGCTACGTGCGCGCCGTGCTCCTCATCGGACGCGACGCACCGGCGGTCAAGGCGGCGATCGAGCCGACCGGCGTGCCGTGCTTCGACCTCGACGACTTGCCGGCGGCGGTGCGCCGCGCAGCGGGCCTGGCGCGCAGCCAGGATGTCGTGCTGCTGTCGCCGGCCTGCGCCAGCATGGACATGTTCACCAATTACGCGCACCGCGCCCAGGTGTTCGTGGATGCCGTGCGCGACATCGCGCTCGAGAAGGGGCAGGACATCTGATGGCCTTCCAGATCCCTTTTAAATTTGGCGGCTCCTCGAACGAGGCGACCATCGCCACGCGTGCGCGGCCGTCGCGCATGATGGAATACGACCAGCCGCTGGTCTGGGTCGTCGTCTTGCTGATGTTGTTCGGGATGGTGATGGTGTATTCGGCCTCGATCGCGCTGCCGGATTCGCCCAAGTTCGCCTACCTGGGCGGCAAGAACAGTTACTTCCTGGTGCGCCAGGCGATGTTCATCGTGGTCTCGCTGGTGGCCGGCGTGTTCGTGTTCCGGGTGCCGGTGGCGGTGTGGCAGCGCTTCGCGCCGCTGATGTTCGTCGGCACGCTGGTGCTGCTGGCCCTGGTACTGGTGCCCGGCGTCGGCGTGTCCGTCAACGGCGCACGGCGCTGGCTGCCTTTGAAGATCATGCAGATGCAGCCGTCCGAGATCATGAAGGTCGTGGCCGTGCTGTACGCGGCCGACTTCACGGTGCGCAAGCAGCAGTACATGCACAAGCTGACCAAGGGCTTCATGCCGATGGCCGCCGCGATGGGCCTGGTCGGCGGCCTCCTGATGCTGGAACCCGACCTCGGCGCTTTCGGCGTGGTGGTCTGCATCTCGATGGGCATCCTGTTCCTGGGCGGCTTCAACATGGTCTGGTTCGGCGGCATCGGCGCCGTGCTGGTGCTGGTGTTCTCGAGCATCATCGCGCTGTCGCCGTTCCGCCGCGCGCGCATGTTCGCCTACATGAATCCGTGGGAAGAGGGCAATGCGCTGGACAAGGCGTACCAGCTGACGCACTCGCTGATCGCCTTCGGGCGCGGCGAGTTCTTCGGCGTCGGCCTGGGCGGCAGCGTCGAAAAGCTGCACTACCTGCCGGAAGCGCATACCGACTTCATCATGGCCGTGATCGGCGAAGAACTCGGCCTGGTGGGCGTGCTGGCCGTGATCGGCCTGTTCTACTGGCTGGTGAAGCGCGCCTTCGACATCGGCCGCCAGGCGATCGCGCTGGAGCAGCACTTCGCCGGCCTGGCCGCGAAGGGCATCGGCATCTGGCTCGGCGTGCAGGTGTTCATCAACATGGGCGTGAACCTCGGCCTGCTGCCGACCAAGGGCCTGACCCTGCCGCTGATGAGCTATGGCGGCTCCGGCATCCTGTTCAACTGCGTCGGCCTGGCGATCCTGCTGCGCATCGATTACGAAAACCGCGTGCGCATGCGTGGAGGACGCCAATAATGACCACTCAGGTGAAAAATAAGTTGATGATCATGGCGGCCGGCACCGGCGGCCACATCTTCCCCGGCATCGCCATCGCCCAGTCGATGCGCGAACGCGGCTGGGAAGTCAGCTGGCTGGGCACCGCCCACGGCATGGAGCGCGACATCGTGCCCAAGCACGGCATCCCAATGGACAGCATCGACTTCGCCGGACTGCGCGGCAAGGGCCTGGGGCACACCGTCACCGGCGCCTTCAAGATGGTGGGCGCCTTTGCCGCCTGCCGCCGCATCATTGGCGAGCGCAAGCCGGACGTGGTGCTGGGCATGGGCGGCTACGTGACCGTGCCGGGCGGGATGATGGCGCGCTCGCGCGGCGTGCCGCTGGCGCTGGTGAATGCCGACGCGGCGCTGCTGCTGTCGAATAAAACCCTGACCCCGATGGCGCAGCGCGTGCTGTTCGGCTTCCCTGCGGATTTCGGCAAAGCTGCCGATAAAGCGGTCGTCACCGGCAATCCGGTGCGCAAGGAGATCCTGGCGATGCCGGCGCCGGGCCACCGTTTCGCCAGCCGCAGCGGCGTGCTCAACATCCTGGTGGTGGGCGGCAGCCTGGGTGCCAAGGTGCTGAACGATGCGGTGCCGGCGGCGCTGGCCCTGATTCCGGAAGGCCTGCGTCCGGTCGTGACCCACCAGTCGGGCAAGAAGAACATCGACGCCCTGCGCACGGCCTATGCCCAGGCGAACGTAGAAGCGAACGTGGTCGACTTCATCGACGACATGGCGGCGGAGTACGCGAACGCCGACCTGGTGATCTGCCGCGCCGGCGCGATCACGGTGTCCGAGCTGACCGCGGCCGGCGTGGCCAGCGTGCTGGTGCCTTTTGTCGCCAGCACCACCAGCCACCAGCGCGACAACGCGATCTGGATGGACAAGCAAAAAGCGGCAGTGCACCTGCCGCAGGGCGAATTGAATCCGCAGCGCCTGGCGCAGCTGCTGCAAACCACCACCCGCGACGATTGCCTGGCGATGGCCGAGGCGGCGCAGGCGGTGGGCAAGCGCGATGCCAACGAGGCGATCGCGAACGTATTGGAAGAACTGGCTAAGGCAAGATGAAACACAAGATCAAACACATTCACTTCGTCGGCATCGGCGGCAGCGGCATGAGCGGCATCGCCGAGGTGCTGCTCAACCTCGGCTATAAAGTGTCGGGCTCGGATCTGGCGTCCAACGCGGCCAGCCAGCGCCTGCAGGATGCCGGCGCCATCGTGTCCATCGGCCACGCCGCGGAACACATCCGCGGCGCCAATGCCGTCGTGACCTCGACCGCCGTCAACGAAGCGAATCCGGAAGTGGTCGCTGCGCGCGCCGCCAAGATCCCGGTGGTGCCGCGCGCGATCATGCTGGGCGAACTGATGCGCCTGAAGCGCGGCATCGCCATCGCCGGCACCCACGGCAAGACCACCACCACCAGCCTGGTGGCGTCCGTCCTGTACGAGGGCGGGCTGGACCCGACCTTCGTGATCGGCGGCCGCCTGACCAGCGCCGGCGCCAACGCCAAGCTGGGCACCGGCGAATACATCGTGGCCGAGGCCGACGAATCGGACGCGTCGTTCCTGAACCTGTCGCCGATGATCGAGGTGATCACCAACATCGACGCCGACCACATGGACACCTACGAGCACGACTTCGAGAAGCTGAAGGGCGCGTTCGTGAACTTCACCCACCGCCTGCCGTTCTACGGCCGCGCGATGATGTGCATCGACGACGCCAACGTACGTTCGATCCTGCCGCAGGTGACCAAGCCGGTCACCACCTACGGCTTCTCGGAAGACGCCGAAGTGCGCGCGCTCGACGCCCATGCCGAAGGCATCCAGATGCACTTCACGGTGCGCCAGGAAGGCTACCCGGACACCAAGTTCGTGCTGAACCAGCCCGGCATGCACAACGTGCTTAACGCGTGCTCGGCGATCGCCATCGCGCGCGAGATCGGCATCCCGGACGAAGCCACGGCGCGCGGCCTGGCCGGCTTCCGCGGCGTCGGCCGCCGCTTCACCCGCTACGGCGACATCGCCCTGCCGGACGGCGGCAGCTTCACGCTGGTCGACGACTACGGCCACCACCCGGTCGAAGCCCAGGTGACGCTGGCCGCGGCGCGCGCCGCCTACCCGGGCCGGCGCCTGGTGCTGGCCTTCCAGCCGCACCGCTACACCCGCACGCGCGACCTGTTCGAAGACTTCGTCAAGGTGCTGGCGGTGCCCGACCTGCTGCTGCTGGCCGAGGTGTACGCGGCCGGCGAATCCCCGATCGTGGCCGCCGACGGCCGTGCCCTGACGCGCGCGCTGCGCACCGGCAGCCAGATCGAACCGATTTTCGTGGAATCGATCGCCGACATGCCGGCGACGATCCTGAAGGTGGCGCGCGACGGCGACGTCGTGCTGACCATGGGCGCCGGTTCCATCGGCGGCATTCCACAACAACTGATTTCGAATCAAAAGGCCGCATCTTGAATACGCTGACTCCTTCCGCAATCGCCGAACTGGGCAAGGTCGGCGTCCTGTTCGGCGGCCGTTCCGCCGAGCGCGAAGTCTCGCTCATGTCCGGCAACGGCGTGCTGCAGGCACTGAAGTCGAAGGGCATCGACGCCCACGCCTTCGACCCGGCCGAACGTTCGCTCGGCGAGCTCGAAGCGGAAAAATTCGACCGCGTGTTCATCGCGCTGCACGGCCGCTACGGCGAAGACGGCAGCCTGCAGGGCGCGCTCGAACTGCTCGGCATTCCGTACACCGGCAGCGGCGTGATGGCCTCGTCGGTCGGCATGGACAAGATCACCACCAAGATCGTGTGGCTGGCGGCCGGCGTGCCGACCCCGACTTACGCGGTGATCGACGAAAACACGGACCTGGACAAGGTGGTCGCCGACCTCGGCCTGCCGCTGATCGTCAAGCCGCCGCTGGAAGGCTCGACCATCGGCATCACCAAGGTCACCCGCGCGGAAGACCTGAAGGCGGCGGTCGACCTGGCCCACAAGTACGACAAGCTGGTGCTGGCCGAGCAGTTCATCGAAGGCCGCGAATTCTCGGTGCCGCTGCTGGGCACGGGCGCGCAGGCGCGCGCGCTGCCGATCGTCGAGATCGTGGCGCCCGAGGGCAACTACGACTACCAGAACAAGTACTTCACCGACGATACCCAGTACCACTGCCCGGCGCCGCTGGATGCCGCCGCCACCGCCGCCATCCAGGCCGACGTGGAAAAGGCCTACCGCGCGCTCGGCTGCGAAGGCTGGAGCCGCATCGACGTGCTGCTGCGCGAGTCGGACGGGCGCCACTTCCTGCTGGAGGTGAACACCTCGCCGGGCATGACCGGCCACTCGCTGGTGCCGATGGCGGCGCGTGCCGAGGGCACCAGCTACGAAGACCTATGCGTGCAGATTTTGCAATCGGCCAGCCTGAAGGCCGGCGTGGCTGGAAAGAAGTAAGGAAAAACCAAGATGTGGCATGACGTGCGAGCCCTGAATGCAACCTCCGGCGCGATCACCGCGCTGGTGGCGCTCGCCTGCATTTCCTCGGGCGTGTGGTGGCTGTCGCAGCGTCCGATGTTCACGCTGCGCGCGGTGCGCGTCGAAAGCATGTATGGGCTGGACCTGCAGCACGTGAACGAACTGACGGTGCGCAACGGGGTGATGGGGAAGATCAAGGGTAACTTCTTCACCTCCGACCTGGAACAGGTGCGCGCCACCTTCGAGGCCGTGCCCTGGGTCCGCAAGGCCAGCGTGCGCCGCGAATGGCCGAACCAGCTGATCGTCGCCGTGGAAGAGCACGAGGCGCTCGGCACCTGGGGCGAGGATGGACGCCTGCTGTCGGTCAAGGGCGAAGTCTTCACCGCCAACCTGGCCGAGGCCGACGAGGACCACGCACTGCCTGCGTTCGATGGTCCGGTCGGCAGCGAAAAGGAAGTACTGGCGCGCTTCGCCGAACTGCGCGGCTGGTTCGCGCAGGTGGCGCTGGTGCCGGAGTCGATCAGCCTGTCGAACCGCTACGCCTGGACGGTCAAGCTGGACAACGGCATGAACGTCGAGCTGGGACGGGAAAAGGACAATGCGACCCTGAAAGGGCGTGTACAGCGGCTGGTGAGCATCTACCCGCAGCTGGTGGCGCGCCTGCAGGAAGGGCGCATCGACACCATCGACATGCGTTATCCGAACGGCCTGGCGCTGTCTTCGGCGGCACTCAGCGTACCCGCTGACGCCACCAAGCCGGTGAAGGCAGCGAAGCAGAAAAAAGCACCAACCAAAACAACAAAGCACATTTAATTTAAGCAGGCACAGCTAACATGACTAAAGACGCGAAGAACCTGATCGTCGGCCTCGACATCGGCACCTCGAAAGTGGTGGCGGTGGTGGCCGAGGTGATGGCCGATGGACGCCACGAAGTGATCGGACTCGGCCAGCACGAGTCGAGGGGCTTGAAGAAGGGCGTTGTCGTGAACATCGAAGCGACCGTCGAGTCGATCCAGCGCGCGCTCGAGGAAGCCGAGCTGATGGCCGATTGCAAGATCCGCAACGTGTACGCGGGCATCGCCGGCAGCCATATCCGCTCGTTCAACTCGAGCGGCATGGTGGCGATCAAGGACAAGGAAGTCACCGCCACCGACGTCGCCCGCGTGATCGAGACCGCCAAGGCCGTGAATATCCCGACCGACCAGCAGCTGCTGCACACGGTGCCCCAGGAATTCATCGTCGACAACCAGGAAGACGTGCGCGAGCCGATCGGCATGAGCGGCATCCGCCTCGAGGTGCGCGTGCACATCGTCACCGGTGCGGTGTCGGCAGTGCAAAATATTGTAAAGTGCGTTCGCCGTTGCGGCCTCGAAGTCTCGGACCTGATCCTGCAGCCGATGGCATCGGCCGACTCGGTCCTGACCGGCGACGAGAAGGAACTCGGCGTGGTCCTGATCGACATCGGCGGCGGTACCACCGACATTGCCGTGTTCTCGGATGGCGCGATCCGCCATACCGCCGTCCTGCCGATTGCAGGCGACCAGATCACCAGCGACATCGCGATGGCGCTGCGCACCCCGACCGGCGAAGCCGAGGAAATCAAGATCCGCTACGGCGTGGCCAAGCAGGTGCTGGCCGACCCGGGCGAGACGCTCGAGGTGCCGGGGCTGGGCGACCGCGGTCCGCGTTCGCTGTCGCGCCAGGCGCTGGCGGCCGTCATCGAGCCGCGCGTCGAAGAGCTGTTCGCGATGGTGCACCAGGTGGTGCGCGAGTCGGGCTACGAAGGGGTGCTGTCGTCGGGCATCGTGCTGACCGGCGGTTCCTCGATCATGCCGGGCATGATCGAGATGGCGGAAGACATTTTTCTCAAACCGGCGCGCCTGGGCACGCCGGAGTACCGGGGCCAACTGGCCGACGTGGTGCGCAGCCCGCGCTACGCGACTGTCCTCGGCCTGCTGTTGGAAGCGAAAAAGCAGTACCTGCGCGGCCATATCGTGACGCGCCAGGATGGTTCGGTGAAGGCGGTGTGGCAGCGCATGAAAGAGTGGTTCTTGGGGAATTTCTGATGGCGGAAGCGGAAAGAAACCTGATGAGCGGCAACAGTTTGGCAGGCCATGATGGCGGTCCCATCCAAAATGCAACGCAAAGTCGATTTTTTTACGTTGATGGAAACACTTGGTAACGGTTTTTCTTGGTAACGATCGTAAATATTTTTAAAATATAGGCGCGTTTCCAATCTTCAGGCCTGATTGAGAACGATGAGGTTTTTGGCTTGGGAACGGCATTTTGAGATTAGGAGTTCATCATGGAGTTTGATATGGTCGATAACGCAGCACTGGGCACCGTGATCAAGGTGGTCGGCGTCGGCGGTGCGGGTGGCAACGCGGTGCAGCACATGATCAATAAAGGTGTTTCCGGTGTCGAGTTCATCGCCGCAAACACCGACGCCCAGGCGCTGAATGCGTCGAGCGCCCACAACATCATCCAGATCGGCGATTCCGGCCTGGGTGCCGGCATGCGTCCGGAAATCGGCCGCCAGCTGGCCGAACAATCGCGCGGCCGCATCGAAGATGCGCTGCGCGGCGCGCACATGGTCTTCATCGCGGCCGGCATGGGCGGCGGTACCGGTACCGGCGCCGCCCCGATCGTGGCCGAAGTGGCCAAGAACATGGGCGCGCTGACCGTGGCCGTGGTCTCCAAGCCGTTCTCGTACGAGGGCGACAAGTGCATGCAGGTGGCCGAGACCGGCCTGGAAGAGCTGACCAAGCACGTCGACTCGCTGATCGTCATCCTGAACGAAAAGCTGGAAGACATCTACGAAGACGAATCGATGCTGGACTGGATGAAGCATGCCGACGACGTGCTGAACAACGCCGTCGCCGGTATCGCCGAGATCATCAACGTGCCGGGCCACATCAACGTCGACTTCAACGACGTCAAGACCATCATGAGCGAGCAGGGCAAGGCCATGATGGGCACCGCGACCGCGTCGGGCGTGGACCGCGCGCGCATCGCCGCCGAGCAGGCCGTGGCCTCGCCGCTGCTGGACGGTATCGACCTGTCGGGCGCCAAGGGCGTGCTGGTGAACGTCACCGCATCGCGCGGCCTGAAGGGTAAGGAAATCAAGGAAGTCATGGCCGCCGTGCGCGCCTTCGCCGCCCCCGACGCCGCGATCGCCCAGGGCATCGCCTACGACGACGAGATGGGCGACGAGCTGCGCGTGACCGTGGTCGCGACCGGCCTGGGCAAGAACAAGGCCAACATCTCGCTGGTCCAGCCGCAGCAGGTCCTGCGCACCGGCACCTACAACCAGCCGATGATGGCGGGCACCGCGCCGGTCGCGGCCGGCGTGAACATGGGTTCGATCGCCGGTACCGCCGACGTCGGCATGAAGCAGCCGGCCGTGTGGCGCCGCGAGCAGGCATCCGAGCAGGTGCAGGCGATGCAGCGCAACGGTGTCGAGACCTACGACATCCCGGCGTTCCTGCGCAAGCAAGCCGACTAAGCGATAACACTCCTGCCGGGCTGACCACCCGGCACACTCCATGATCCGGGGGCCGGTACTGAACCAAGCAGTACCGGCCCTTCGTTTATCCAGCATCAAACCGGGGTCAGAGCCCTTATTTTGGAAATGGCCTCCAGCCTATTGCCAAAAATCGGGCTCTGACCCCGGTTTGTTTTAGATCAGGCATACTTGCCGGTTCTTATAACGACAACAGGAATCTCCACCATGACCATCCAGATCGGCGACCGCCTGCCCGAAGCGACCCTCGCGGAATTCATCGAGACCGAAACCGAAGGCTGCTCGCTCGGCCCGAACACCTTCAACGTGGCCGACCTCGTGAAGGGCAAGACCATCGCCATCTTCGGCCTGCCGGGCGCCTTTACCCCGACTTGCTCGGCGCAGCACCTGCCGGGTTACGTCAAGCTGGCCGACCAGCTCAAGGCCAAGGGCGTCGACGAGATCTGGTGCGTGTCGGTCAACGACGCCTTCGTGATGGGCGCCTGGGGCCGCGAGCAGAAGGCGACCGGGATCGTGCGCATGATGGCCGACGGCAGCGCCGTCTTCACCAGGGCGCTCGGCCTCGAATTCGACCTGGTCGCCAAGGGCATGGGCATCCGCTCGAAGCGCTATTCGATGCTGGTGCGGGACGGCGTCGTGGCGCAGCTGAACCTGGAAGCCGGCGGCTTCGACGTGTCGTCGGCCGAGAAGCTGCTCGAACAGCTGGGCTGAGCATGACGGGGAAGGGCAGCGTCAAGGCCGGCAGCAAACTGAGCGGCAACCTGCGCAGCATCCAGGCGATGCTGGCCGGCGTCGTCATGTTCTCGATCATGGACACGACGATGAAGCTGCTGTCCGCCCATTATCCGGCGATGCAGGTGGCGGCCCTGCGGTCGCTGTCCTCGCTGCCGCTGGTGTGCGCCTGGCTGCTGTGGCGCGGCGGCCTGCGATCGGCCCTGCAGGTGCGCTGGCCGCTGCACCTGCTGCGCGCCGCGATCGGGATCGTGATGCTGGCATTGTTTGCTTACGGCGTGCGCGAACTGTCGCTGGCCGAGGCGTATGCGATCTTCTTCATCGGCCCGATCCTGATCACCGCGCTGTCCGTGTTCGTCCTCAAGGAGCGGGTGAACGCGGCGCGCTGGATCGCGATCGCGGTCGGCATGGCCGGGGTGCTGGTCATCCTGCGTCCCAGCGGCGACGGCATGCTGACCCTCGGCGGCCTCGCCATCCTGGCGTCGGCCGTGTGCTATGCGGTGTCGGCGGTCAGCGGTCGCATCCTGGCGCGCTCCGACCGCAGCGAGCACATGGTGTTCTGGCTGATGCTGATGATGTCGATCGGCGCCGGGGCCTTGGCGGCGCCCGGCTGGGTGCCGGTGCAGAGCGGCGACCTGGCCCTGCTGGCGGTGCTGTCGGTCAGCGGCTTCCTGGCGCAGCTGGCCATTACCGAAGCCTTCAACCACGGCGAAGCCTCGGTGGTCGCGCCTTTCGAGTACACGGCGCTGGCCTGGGGCATCGGCATCGACTGGCTGATGTGGCAAACCTTGCCCGATCAAACCACCCTGATCGGTGCGGCAATCATCCTCGGCAGTGGCTTGTACCTGATTCGCCACGAAACCGCGCACGTGGAAGCCGAGCATCCCTGAGAACGTGGTTTTTCAGTCCATATGAATACAGCGGCCTCCAGCGAAGCTGCGCCCGCCGCTATATAATCGGGCAATGCTTAAACAAAGAACCGTCAAACAGCTGGTGCGCACGACCGGCGTCGGCCTGCACTCGGGCACCAAGGTCGAACTGACCCTGCGCCCGGCCGCCGCCAATACCGGTATCGTGTTCCGCCGCGTCGATCTCGACCCCGTCGTCGAGTTCCCCTCGAATGCCGACATCGTGGGCGATACCCGCATGGCGTCGGTGCTGACGAAGGGGAACGCGCGCGTCTCGACCGTCGAGCACCTGATGTCGGCCTGCGCCGGCCTCGGCATCGACAATCTGTACGTCGACGTCACCGCCGAGGAAATCCCGATCATGGACGGCTCGGCTTCGTCCTTCGTGTTCCTGCTGCAGCAGGCCGGGGTCGAAGAGCAGGCCGCGGCCAAGAAATTCATCCGCGTGCTGAAGCCGGTGGAAGTGCGCCAGGGCAGCGGCAACAACGAGAAGTGGGCGCGCCTCACGCCCTACGACGGCTTCAAGCTCGACTTCTTCATCGAATTCAACCACCCGGCCGTCGACGGCACCATGCAGCGCGCAAGTGTCGATTTCGGCAAGGTCTCCTACGTGCACGACGTGGCGCGTGCCCGCACCTTCGGCTTCATGCAGGACGTGGAAAGCCTGCGCGGCATGGGCCTGGCACGCGGCGGCTCGCTGGAAAACGCGATCGTGATGGACGAATACCGCATCCTGAATGCGGACGGCCTGCGCTACGAAGACGAATTCGTGCGCCACAAGATCCTGGATGCGATCGGCGACCTGTACCTGGTCGGCAACCCGCTGCTGGCCAGCTACGAGGCGCACAAGTCCGGACACGGCCTGAACAACCTGCTGCTGCGCGAACTGCTGGCGCATCCGGACGCCTACGAGGTCGTGACCTTCGCCGAGCAATCGCGGGCGCCGCAGTCGTATGGGGCGCAGATGGAGCGGGAGTGGGCGCTGACCTGATTCGGTCTGTGCCGTGGTAGGAATCGCCTGTATGAATTTCCACGCACAATAAAACAACGTCGTCCCTGCGCAGGCAGGGACCCAAGTTCGAGGCACACCAAACAACTTGGACCCCTGCCTGCGCAGGGGCGACGTGCAACTGCACGTAGCCGGTAGGGTGGACGGGTTTCCCGTCCACGCGTTCAACCAGTGCATGCCTGAACTGGACGCGTGGACGGCAGAGCCGTCCACCCTACGCCTTCCGCTTCTCCGCCAGGCGCCGCAAAGCCGCAATCAAGGGCGCATTCTGCGCCGTCGCCGGCAAGGCCTCCCCCAGCTCCTCGAACGCCTGCACCGCCGTCGGCGGCAGTTCCAGCACCCGTTTCACGGCCTGCGGCTGCGCCGCCGCCACCGCGCGGCCGACCTGGATCTTGATGCGCACCGATTCCACCTGCCAGCCCTTCTTTTGCAGCCCGGCCTGCAGCTTCGGCAGTTGCTGCTTGAGCTTGGCCGCCACGGCGGAAGAGGGCACCGCCAGCACCAGCACGCTGTCCTGGAAAGACAGCACGTCGCAGCCGCCATACATCGGCGGCAGGATCACGCGCACGTCTTTTTGCAGGTTGCCGATGCGCATCGCCGCCGGCAGCAGGGCCGCCAGGCGTTCGTTAGAGCGCAGGAAGTCGGTCGCGCCGAACGCCGTGCGGCGATCGCGCGTGCCGAAAATGGTGTAGGGACGCTGGTTGGAAGAGGACTGCATGCGCCGAACATACCACAGCCGGCCCCGGAAAGCGATGCCGGCGAAATACACCGGCCGATGCGCAAATCGATGCAATTTGATAATATTTTTTAGTGAAACGCACTTGTGAACTGTGGCGTGGACCCCAAGTGTGGCCAGATCGCATGATAAAATCGGTAGCTTTTTGCCACAGGCGGTCTTCGGGGGATATTCTTTTGATATCATCCCCGGCCTTTTCGAGCTTACTTCTCGCGGCGTACTTATTAAGAACACAGCATGTCATTCCTGACCAAGATTTTCGGCAGCCGTAACCAGAGGCTGATCAAGCAATACCAAAAAACCGTGCGTGAGATCAACGCGCTCGAGCCGCAGATGGAAAAGCTGTCGGATGCCGAACTGAAGGCGAAAACCGCGGAATTCAAGGAACGCGTCGCTGGTGGAACCACCCTCGACGACATCCTGGTCGAAGCCTTTGCGGTCTGCCGCGAAGCCGCCAAGCGCGTCATGAAGATGCGCCATTTCGACGTGCAGCTGATCGGCGGCATGGTGCTGCACTACGGCAAGATCGCCGAGATGGGTACCGGCGAAGGTAAAACCCTGATGGCAACCCTGCCGGTCTACCTGAATGCGCTGTCCGGCAAGGGCGTGCACGTGGTGACCGTCAACGATTACCTGGCGCAGCGCGACGCCGAGCAGATGGGCCGCCTGTACGGCTGGCTCGGCCTCACCACCGGCGTTAACCTGTCGCAGATGGACCACGACACCAAGCAGCAGGCCTACGGTTCCGACATCACCTACGGCACCAACAACGAATACGGCTTCGATTACCTGCGCGACAACATGGTGTACGACGCCAAGGAACGCGTCCAGCGCGCCCTGAACTTCGCCGTGGTCGACGAGGTCGACTCGATCCTGATCGACGAAGCGCGTACCCCGCTGATCATTTCCGGCCAGGCCGAGAACCACACCGACCTGTACCACAAGATCAATGAACTGCCGCCGCTGCTGACCCTGCAGGTCGGCGAGGAAACCCCGGACGGCAAGGGCAAGGTCGAAGTCCCGGGCGACTACACCAAGGACGAAAAGGCGCACACCGTGCTGCTGACCGAGGCCGGCCACGAAAGGGCGGAATCGATCCTGACCGAGATGGGCCTGCTGCCGGAAGGCGCCTCGCTGTACGACTCCGCCAACATCACGCTGGTGCACCACCTGTACGCCGCCCTGCGCGCGCACGTGCTGTACCACAAGGACCAGCATTACGTCGTGCAGAACGGCGAAGTCGTCATCGTCGACGAATTCACCGGCCGCCTGATGACCGGCCGCCGCTGGTCCGAAGGCCTGCACCAGGCGGTGGAAGCCAAGGAAGGCGTGCGCATCCAGAACGAGAACCAGACCCTGGCCTCGATCACCTTCCAGAACTACTTCCGCATGTACGCCAAGCTGTCCGGCATGACCGGTACGGCGGATACCGAAGCCTACGAATTCCAGGAAATCTACGGCCTCGAGACCGTGGTCGTCCCGCCGAACCGTCCGTCGCAGCGCAAGGACCGCCAGGACCAGGTGTACAAGTCGGCCCAGGAAAAGTACGGCGCGATGGTCAACGACATCCGTGACTGCTACGAGCGCGGCCAGCCGGTGCTGGTCGGCACCACCTCGATCGAGAATTCGGAACTGTTGTCCGGCATCCTGAACCAGGCCAAGCTGCCGCACAACGTGCTGAACGCGAAGCAGCACGCCCGCGAAGCGGAGATCGTGGCCCAGGCCGGCCGTCCGAAGATGATCACCATCGCCACCAACATGGCGGGCCGCGGTACCGACATCGTCCTCGGCGGCAACGTCGAGAAGCAGATCCAGTTCATCGACGCCGACGCGGCGCTGGGCGATGCCGACAAGGCCGCCCAGTCGCAAACGCTGCGCGATGAATGGCAGTCGCTGCACGACCACGTGGTCGCGCAGGGTGGTCTGCACATCATCGGCACCGAGCGCCACGAGTCGCGCCGCGTCGACAACCAGCTGCGTGGCCGTTCGGGCCGCCAGGGCGACCCGGGCTCGTCGCGCTTCTACCTGTCGCTCGACGATCCGCTCCTGCGCATCTTCGCCGGCGACCGCGTGCGCGCGATCATGGACCGCCTCAAGATGCCGGAAGGCGAACCGATCGAGGCCGGCATCGTGACCCGCTCGATCGAGTCGGCCCAGCGCAAGGTCGAGGCCCGCAACTTCGACATCCGCAAGCAGCTGCTCGAATACGACGACGTCGCCAACGACCAGCGCAAGGTGATCTACACCCAGCGTAACGAACTGCTGGAAGCGGCCGACATCGCGGAACTGATCGCTTCGCTGCGTACCGGCGTGTTCACCGACGTCGTGCGCGCCCACGTGCCGGCCGAATCGGTCGAAGAGCAGTGGGACGTGCCGGCGCTGCAGAATGTGCTGGCCGAGGAATGGGCGCTGGACGTGCCGCTAGCGCAGATGCTGGAGGACGAGCCGAACCTGAACGACGACGACATCCTCGAGCGCGTGCTGGCCGCCGCCGACGCGTCGTACAACGCCAAGGTCGGCATCGTCGGCGCCGAAGCCTTCGGCGGCTTCGAGCGCAACGTCATGCTGCAGAACATCGACACCCAGTGGCGCGAGCACCTGGCGGCGCTGGACCACCTGCGCCAGGGTATCCACCTGCGCGGCTACGCCCAGAAGAACCCGAAGCAGGAGTACAAGCGCGAAGCCTTCGAGCTGTTCTCGAGCATGCTGGATGCGATCAAGAACGAAGTGATCCGCACCATCATGACCGTGCGCATCCAGACCCGCGAGGAAGTCGAGGCGGCGGAAGCGGCGATGCAGGCCGCCGCGACGCACCTGGAAAACGTGAATTACCAGCACGCCGACTTCGATCCGACCGCCGCCGATCCGGAAGATCTGCTGGCCCCGACCGCCGCCACCCCAACCGCCACCGCGATGGCGGACGATCCGTCCACCACCTACATGGGCATGAAGGTCGGCCGCAACGATCCCTGCCCGTGCGGCAGCGGCAAGAAGTTCAAGGCTTGCCACGGCAAGCTGGCGTAATACCAGCCTGCCAAAGAAAAAAGCGCCCCACGGGGCGCTTTTTTCTTCATTGTTTTTATTTCTTCATTGTTTTTATTTCTTCATTGTTTTTATTCCTGCATTGTCATTGCGTTGCCGGTTTCGGTTTCGGCATCGCCTGCCGCAGCCACTCGAGCATCGCCTCGCTGATCCCGTTCCCCATGCGCAGCACCGGTTCCACTGCGCTGGCATGGCGGAAGGCTTCCCGCGCCGCCGGGTCGGGGCCGACCATGTCGTGGAACAGCGCCAGCCACTCGCGCGCCAGCTCGCGCGCACGCATGCCGGCGGCCTTGGGATCGGCCTGCATCGCCTCGCGCGCCTGCTCGACCAGCAGCGCCCACTCCTTGCCGCGGCCGGCGTGGTGCCGGCGCATCTGCGCGATCACGTCCGGCGCCAGGTACTTGCTCCATACGCCATATTTGAGTTCGGCGATCGCCGCCATCACGTAGCCCATCAGTTCGGGCGACATGCCGAACTGGATGTGCATCGCTTCCGGTTCGCGCGCCGCCATCGCGTTCACGCGCGAGGCCATGGCGCGGTTGCCGCCGGTGCCGCTCTCGAAGGCGTCGAGCCAGCGCCGTGCGAGGTCGGCGCTGGCGGGCGAGTCGGGCGCTGCCGTGCCCATCAGGGCGGCGGCTTCGTCGACCAGCGCCTTCCACTGCGCCTTGGCGCCGTCGTCGTGGTACATGGGGAGCTGTGCCAGCTCGTCCTGGGTGAAATATTTTTCGTAGACCATCATCTGCTCCAGTGTGCTCAACCACGTGGACAGGTCCGGCTGGCCGCCATCCGCCAGTTCGGTATGCAGGCGCAGCAACTGCCTGCGCATGTGCGCAGCTTCGCCGATCTGCCGGTCGAGCGCCGCCAGCTGGCGTTCGACGACCAGCAGCGGCGAGCCGGCCGGGCTGTCCAGGTAAAGGCCGATGTCGGAAAGGCGCATGCCGAATGCGCGCAGGGCCTGGATCCGCTGCAGGCGCGCCACGTCATCGCGGTCGTAGAGCCGGTAGCCGGCATCGGAACGCGCCGAAGGCTGGAGCAGCCCGATGCTGTCGTAATGATGCAGCGTGCGCACCGTCAGTCCCGCGGCGGCGGCAAGTTCACCCACTTTCAGCATCGAGCCTCTCCTTTTTTCAGCGTGGTGCCAGCATCACGCCTCACGTGGCGTCAGGGTCAAGCGCTATTCGCGTACCGGCCGCAAGCGCATCCGGCGCTCCTCATGCCACAGCGTGACGAACAAGGTCATCGCCACGGGGCCGACGAACAGGCCGATCAGGCCCAGCGTCTCGACGCCGCCCAGGATGCCGAACAACACCGCCAGGAAGGGCAGCTGGGTGGCGCTGCCGATCATCTGCGGCCGCACGAAGTGGTCGGCGACGAACAGTACGATGGCACCCCAGACGGCGATCGCGATCGCTGCGGCGGTAGCGCCGCGGTACAGCAGCAACAGGGCGACGGCGCCGAAGGCCAGCGGCGCACCGAACGGGATGATGGCCAGCACCCCGGTGGCGGCCGCCCACAGCACGCTCGACGGCACGCCGGCGATCTGGTAGCCGATGCCGAGCAGGACGCCTTCGGCCAGGCCGACCAGCACCAGGCCGTTGACGGTGGCGCGCACCGCGACCGGTACCTTGAGCGAGTACAGGCTCCAGCGCGTGGCGCCGATCAGGTAGGCGCCGATGGCATCCGTCTGCCGCTGTAGAGCGGCGCCGTCCTTGTAGAAGAAGAAAAGGCAGAGGAAGGCGAAGGCGATATCGATCAGTCGGTGCATGAGGCCGCTGCCGACCCGCTTGAGCACTTCGCTGGCCGACTGCATGCGCCCGACCGAGCTGTCCTGCAGCAGGTGCGCCAGGCCGTGCGGCTGGCCGAGCGTCGCGCTCCACCAGTCGTGGATCTCGGTGCCGGCGAACGGAATGCGCAGCAGCCAGGCGGGGGGCGCCA
Source organism: Massilia phyllosphaerae (assembly GCF_034659755.1). Lineage (NCBI taxonomy): Bacteria > Pseudomonadati > Pseudomonadota > Betaproteobacteria > Burkholderiales > Oxalobacteraceae > Massilia > Massilia phyllosphaerae. Next base: position 435,248 of record NZ_JAXSQX010000004.1, on the reverse strand, counting down.
GGCCGTCGGTGTTGGCGCTGGCGACCAGCTGGGCCAGCGCCGGCGCCTGGTGCGCGGCCTGGCTCACGCCGACCGCCAGCGGGGTGATGAAGACGATCGCGCCGAGCACGGTGACCAGGGCCGCTGCCAGGATCTCGCGGTTGCCGAGGGCCGCCAGCGTGCGCCGGTACAGTGGCCAGGTGGCGATGCACAGGATCGCCGCCCACAGCAGGGGCAGCACGAAGCGCTGCGTCACGAACAGGGCGAAGGCGATGATCGCCAGCGAAAAGCAGGCGCTCAGGACATCGCGTTGGTTGTCGGTCATGGAATCCCTCCGGTCAGTGGTCGCATCTTAGCAAACCGGGCCTCAGCGCCCGCTGCCGCCCGTGCCCGCGCTGCGCACCGTTTCGCGCGCCGAGCGCAGCTCGATCGGCTTGCCGTCGCGCAGGGCCGGGATGTAGGTGCACCGGCCCTGCGCCTGCAGCATGGCGCGGTCGTAGTCCGGGAAGCCGCTCGGCTGCGTGACCTGGGCATCCTTCACGCGGCCGTCGACGCCGATGGTGAACTCGATGCGCTGGCGCAGCGCGCGGTCGGCGCGCGTGACCTCGTCCGGGAAGCCGGGCAGGGTGCAGCTGCCCTCGACCAGGCGCGCCTGCAGGAAGTTGCCCGGGCCGGGCGCCACGGCGCCCGCAACAGCGGCCGTGCCTTGATCCGGCTTCGGCAGCGGGACCGGCTTGCCGTTGGCGGTGAGGACGCCGTTCTTCCACGCCAGCGTCGACACCAGCACGTCGTTCTCGAGGCGCGCGAAGCCCGGCCCGACCAGCTTGCCGACCATGAGATCGGTGATGTTCTGGCGCAGCTGGGCGGCGGCCTGCGGATCGGCGCTGCCGCCGCGCTGCGCGGCCTGGGCCGCGACCTGCCTGGTGGCGATGGTGCCGGCGATCTCGCTCACCAGCGCCATCGGCACCAGGACCTCGAAGCGCCCCACCAGCTTCTTCAGCAGGCGCCCGGCATCGTCGAGGTCGGCCGTGGTGGCGCCCTGCAGCGCGATACGGCCCTTGATGGCGGCCCGGATGCCATGGTAGCTGGCGCCGATCTGGTCGACCTCGATCGCGGTGCCGCGCGCCATGGCGGCCTGGCCGAAGCTGCGCAGCAGCGGCTGGAGGACATCCAGTTGCTGCTGCGGCGTCAACGCGGCCAGGGTTTCCTGCCTGGCCTGCCGGCGCTCCTGCAGCGCCTTGAGTTCGGCCATCGCTTTCTTGTCGATGCCGGTCACGCGCAGCGCAAAGCGGATGTCGTCCACCTGTTCGCCGGCCACGGCGACGGAACCGATGCGGGCGTCGTAGGCGATGTCGATGGTCTTCGGCTTTTCGGTCATGCGCGAGGAAAAACGCAGCGCGTTCATGTCCATGCCGACGCCATCCTTGCGGTCCTGGAACTGCGCGGTGGCGATCTGCGCGTCGACGCTGCCTAACCACAGGCCGGCATGGCCGCGCTGCTGGCGGCTGTCGAAGACGATGCCGCGCCAGGTCATGCGCGTGGTGGCGTCCTCGACGGCGATGCGTTCGATGCTGCCATGGCCGCGCGCGCTCTTGCCGCCGGGTTCCACGGCCATGTCGAGCAAGCCTTCGCTCCAGTCGACGCCCGTGCCCTGCGGCGCGGTATATTTCAAGGGGAACAGGGTGGCGCGCCAGGCCTGCCTGCCGGCCGCCGGCGGGCGCCGCTCGATGGCGTACAGGCGGTCGGTGCCGAAGGCGGCGCGCAGCTTGTCCGCGGTCTGCGGCGACGGCCGCGCCGCCGCCAGGCGCTCGAACTGCTGCGCCAGCGGCAACCCGGGATCGATGCCGCGCTGCAGGTCGGCCAATGCGGCCCGTACCGCCTGCAGGGCGGCCGGCGGCCCCGGCACCGGCGGCGCGGACGGTGCCGCGGCCGGGTCGGCGAGTGCGGGGAGGGCCGCCAGTAGCGTTGCCGCCAGAGTGGAACGCAAGACCGGAGACATCATGATGGTCATTCCAAAATGTAATGTTTCTTATTATTAAGGACGGCTGAGGAAAAGTCACCAAATCAATGCAACCTGGCCGCGCTCGCAACCTGGTCTGTCCGCGCGTTGTGCGCCGCTGGCGGTACAATACCGGATTCGACAATCTTTCCTTTTGAGAACGCCATGGCCGTCAATTCCCCTCTGCCCGTTGCCGCCGAACTGAAACCCGTCAACGGGATCGAACTCGGCTTTGCCGAAGCCGGCATCAAGAAGCCGAACCGCAAGGACCTGCTCGTGATGAAACTCGCCGAGGGGGCGACCGTCGCCGGCGTCTTCACCAAGAACCGTTTCTGCGCCGCTCCGGTCCAGATCTGCAAGGCCAACCTGGCCGCGGTGAGCGGCGGCGCCAAGCCGATCCGCGCGCTGGTGATCAACACCGGCAACGCCAACGCCGGCACCGGCGAGCCGGGCCTGGCCAATGCCCGCGCCACCTGCGACGAAGTCGCGCGCCTGCTCGGCATCGACGCCGGCCAGGTACTGCCGTTCTCCACCGGCGTGATCCTGGAACCGCTGCCGGTGCAGAAGATCGTCGCCGGCCTGCCGGCCGCCATCGCCAACCTGAAGCAGGACAACTGGTTCAACGCGGCGGAAAGCATCATGACCACCGATACCCAGCCGAAGGCGGCCTCGCTCACCACCGGCATCGGCGGCCACATGGTCACCATGACCGGCATCAGCAAGGGCGCCGGCATGATCAAGCCGAACATGGCGACCATGCTGGGCTACCTGGCGATCGACGCCAAAGTGGCGCAGCCGGTGCTGGACGAGCTGGTGAAATACGCGGCCGACCGCTCGTTCAACTCGATCACCATCGACGGCGACACCTCGACCAACGATTCCTTCATCCTGGTGGCGACGGGTGCCGGCGACCTGCAGGTCGATTCGACGCAGCACCCGGACTACGAAGCGCTGCGCGACGCCGTCACCGGCATCGCGCGCCACCTGGCGCAGCAGATCATCCGCGACGGCGAAGGCGCGACCAAGTTCATCACCGTCAGCGTCGAGCAGGGTACCGACATCGAGGAGTGCCGCAAGATCGCCTATTCGATCGCCCACTCGCCGCTGGTCAAGACCGCCTTCTTCGCGTCCGACCCGAACCTGGGCCGCATCCTGGCCGCGATCGGCTACGCCGGCGTCGACGACCTCGACCCGGCCAAGCTGGACCTGTACCTGGACGACGTGCTGGTGGCCAAGGCCGGCGGCCGCAATCCCGAATACAAGGAAGAAGACGGCCAGCGCGTGATGAAGAAGGAAGAGATCGTGGTGCGCGTGCTGCTCGGACGCGGCAGCGCCGAAGCCACCGTCTGGACCTGCGACCTGTCGCACGACTACGTCTCGATCAACGCCGACTATCGTTCGTAAGGCGGTGTACGCATGAATCAGCTGGAACAGTTCCTGCACCGGGCCGAAGCGCTGCTGGCGCGGGTGGAAAGCCTGTTGCCGCCCGCGGCGCCGCGCGAGCCTGACTTCAAGCATTGCCACGCCTTCCGCTGGCGCCGCCGTTCGGGGCCAGGGGGCGGACACTACCTGCAGGCGGTGACGCACGCGTCGGCCATCAGCCTGGACGACCTGCAGCACGTGGAGCGCCAGAAGGCGCAGATCGAGCAGAACACGCGCCAGTTCGTGCAGGGGCGACCGGCCAACAACGTGCTGCTGACCGGCGCGCGCGGCACCGGCAAATCCTCGCTGATCAAGGCCTGCCTGAACGGCTTTGCCGGCCAGGGCCTGCGCCTGATCGAAGTGGATAAGGCCGACCTTGCGGACCTGCCGGACATCGTCGACCTGGTGGCCGGCCGCCCGGAACGCTTCGTGATCTTTTGCGACGACCTCAGTTTCGAAGAGGGCGAGGCCGGCTACAAGGCGCTGAAAGTGGCGCTGGACGGCAGCGTGGCCGCGCAGTCGGACAACGTGCTGATTTACGCGACGTCCAACCGGCGCCACTTGATGCCGGAAAAGATGTCGGACAACGCCGGCTACAAGCATGGCGAGGACGGCGACCTGCACCCGGGCGAGACGGTCGAGGAAAAGATCTCGCTGTCCGAGCGCTTCGGCCTGTGGCTGTCGTTCTACCCGTTCCGCCAGGACGACTACCTCGACATCGTCGGCCACTGGCTGGCGGGCTTCGGCTGCACCCCGGCGCAGATCGAGGCGGCGCGTCCCGAAGCGCTGCAATGGGCGCTGGGCCGCGGCTCGCGCTCGGGCCGCGTGGCCTGGCAGTTCGCCAAGGATTACGCCGGCAAGCTGCAGGAAGGCGCGTGAGCATGGCCGATGCGCCGAACAAGCCGGTCGACGTCGCGGTCGGCATCCTGATGCGTCCCAACGGCGACGTGCTGCTGGGCCAGCGGCCCGAAGGCAAGCCCTACGCCGGCTACTGGGAATTCCCGGGCGGGAAAGTCGAAGCCGGGGAAGACATCTTCCATGCGCTGCAGCGCGAATTCCTCGAAGAGCTGGGTATCCGGGTACTCGACGGCGAGCCCTGGTGCTGCGTCGAGCACGTGTACGAGCACGCCCACGTGCGCCTGTATTTCTATATCAGCCGCAGCTGGGAAGGCGAACCGCAGAGCCTGGAAGGGCAGGCGTTTGCCTGGCAGGGGGCGTATTCGGTGAGTCCGCTGCTGCCGGCGACGATTCCCTTGCTGGCGTGGCTGGATCAGGTGCGCTACGAGGCGTAAGCGCAGCGACTTTCTTTTTTTGCCCCGCTGCGTTTGAACGTCGTCCCCGCGCAGGCGCAAATGATGCCCCCAGCATCATTTCCTCCAAGTTGCATGCAGGTCGATAGCGCGTAAAACTTGGGCCCCCGCCTGCGCGGGGGCGACGTTCAGGCGCATGAGGCAATGAACGCCTTCTTCTCCTATCCGCCGCCCGCATCGCGTCGCGCTTCCCGCCGCCGGCGCGCCTGCTGTTCGCGCGTGCGCTCGGCAATCGCATCCATCTGCGCACTGCGGGCCGGCGTCGCCTCGTGGCGGCGCGAGCGCCCGCAATAGCCCGCGTCGCAACCGCAACTGCATACGTCCAGCAGGTTGCCGGCCGTGTCGCAAGCCGCGGACGATCCGTGGCAGGACGGCAGGTGGCAGGAAGGCAGGTCGCAGGCCGGCACGTCGCAGGGCGCGTCGCAGAAACCCTGCTGCCGGCGCCGCAGCGGATGGGGCGGTAGCGGCACCCGGGCCGCCCGGGTACGCCGGTGCACGTGCCCGCACAGCGCCAGCCGCCGGTCCAGCAGCCCGAGGCCGCAACGCAGCCCGAAACGCTCGATCACGCGGTAGCCATAGGCCGAGCAGCTCTCGGCCCCGCTCCACACGCGCAAGGTACAGGAAAAGCCCTTCAAGGGCGATAGCCAGCGCTGGTAGCCGCGAATCGCGGCCAGAGCCAGCCTTTTCACGTATGCAGGATGCGGCCGCCCGCAAACGCCCAGTTTTCCCAGGCGGTTTCCTTGAATGCCACCATCACGTTCTCCGGATCCAGCCCCGCCGCGCGCAGCCGGTCCATCAGTTCGAGCAGTAGCTTCTTCTTGATCTTCACGCTGCGTCCGACCGACCACAGGATCTCGATCAGGACGAAATCGTCGTTGCGCGCGCCCGCCACGTCCGGGTAGCCGGGATCGAAGCGGAAATCGTCGGCATCGAGTTCCAGCACGCGCTGGAACTTGTCGGTATCGGGGATGCCGGTCGAGACCAGGCTGGCGTGCACGGCGTCGAGCACCTTGGATTTGAACTCGGCGCTTTTCGGCTTGCGCACGGTGAGGGTGACGAGAGGCATTTCACAACCTCCTGCAAGGGAAGGCTTACTGGTCGGGGACGGAATCGTCCTTGGATTCGCCCGGCGCGGTGCCCGGGATCGTGTATTTCTCTTCGGCCCAGGCGCCCAGGTCGATTTGCTTGCAGCGCTCGGAGCAGAACGGACGGTATTTGTTTGCGGGCGTCCATTCCACTTGGTTGCCGCAGGTTGGACAGGATACGACGGTCATGACGATGAAATACTTAAAATGTAAAGTTCAGAAATTGCAGAGCGTGAGCTCGAAGGGCACGTCTTCTTCCAGCGGCTTCGGCTTCAGGTCGCCGCCCTGGGTGGTGAAGCGTACCCACAGCATATACTTGTTGGCCGAGATTTCGGGAATCGCACCCAGGTTCTCGTCCATCGACAGGCGCAGCATCTGGTAGACCTTGCCCTGCAACATCTGCTGGTAGCTGCCGGACACCGCGATCATCTTGACCGGGCCGCCCGAGTTGCGCAACAGGCGCAGCACCAGCGACAGCGCGTCGAACAGCGGCGCCAGCGGCGCGAACCAGCCGATGATGTCGGCGTGGCGCTGCGCGGCCGGGCGCTTTTGCCAGGCGTAGTAGGAGGGCAGGTCGAATTCGCAGGCGCCGCCGGGGATGATGGTGCGGCCGCGGATGCTCATCAGCCATTCGTTGTCGCGCACGTTCTGGCCGGTCTTGCCCTGGGCGCCGACCAGCGCCGTGCTGACGGCGTCGAGTTCGGCCAGGACGGCATCCAGCATGTCGGTGGCGACGTTGGGATTGCTGCGGTAGTTCAGCAGGCTTTGCTTCTGGCGCTCCAGTTCCTGCAGCAGGTCGGACTTGAGGTCGGCGCGGCCGGCCACTTCCAGCATGTCGAAGATCGTCGCGAGCGCCACGTGGTGCTGCAGCGGATGCTCCTGGGCGACAAAGAATTTGAATTTATCGTACAGGTCCTCCAGCCGCAACAACGTGCGAATCCGCTCGTTGAATGGGTATTCGTAGACGATCAAAATGACATTCCTTTGAATATAGGCTGGCAGGCAACCCCATGATTCTGAACCATCGTGGCCAAAATTACAAACGTCCGTTCGGCAAACCGCCCAATCTTGCCGCTTCGGCAAGATATTCGGCGTGCAGGCGTTCGACCTGGGGCAGCAGGGCCTCGACCCCGGCATCGTTCAGGATGACGTCGTCGGCGGCCGCCAGGCGCGCGCTGCGCGAGACCTGGGCCGCCATGATGGCGCGCACCTGGGCTTCGTCCAGGCCGTTCCTGGCCATCACCCGCGCCACCTGGGTGGTTTCGGCGCAGTCGATCGCGAGGATGCGCGTCACGCGCTCGCGCCAGCTGCCCGATTCGATCAGGAGCGGCACCACGAAGATCACGTAGGGCCCGGTCGCCACCAGGGCCGCGGCGGCGGTCGCTTCACGGATGCGCGGGTGCAGGATGGCTTCCAGGCGCGCCCGCGCGCTCGGGTCGGCGAACACCAGGGCACGCATCTTGGCACGGTCGAGCGCGCCCTCCGGCGTCGCGAAGCCGGTGCCGAACTCGTCCAGCAGGGCCGGCATGGCGGCGCCGTGCGGCGCGGTGAGGGCGTGGGCGATCTGGTCGGTGTCGACGATCGACGCGCCGCGCGCGGCGAACAGGTCGGCGACCGTGGTCTTGCCGCAGCCGATGCCGCCGGTGAGACCGACCGTGAAGGTGGGGGAAACTGGGCCTGGTGTCATGTGTGTCCGGCCCGGCGCAAGGTCAGGGTTGCAGGTAGCCCTGCGCGAAGCGCGTGAGCGGGGTGCCGTAGAAGAGTGCGATCATACCAGCCCCCGCCAGGTAGGGGCCGAAAGGAATCGGATTGTCACGCGCACGGCCGCGGAACACGATCAGGCTCAGGCCGACCACGGCGCCGACCACCGAGGACAGGATGATGATGGTCGGCAGCATCGCCCAGCCCATCCAGGCGCCCAGGGCGGCCAGCAGCTTGAAGTCGCCGTAGCCCATGCCTTCCTTGCCGGTGACCAGCTTGAACAGCCAGTACACCGACCACAGCGCCAGGTAGCCGGCCACGGCGCCGATCACGGCGTCGCGCAGCGGCACGATGCCGTCGCCATTCAGGTTCAGCAGCAGGCCGATCCACAGCAGCGGCAAGGTCAGCTCGTCCGGCAATTCCTTGTGGTCGTAGTCGATCAGCGTCATCGCGATCAACAGGTAAGTGAATACCAGGCATGCCAGGCCGACCCAGCCGCTGCCGAAATGCCAGACCACGGCTGCCGACAGGGCGCCCGTCACCGCCTCGACAATCGGATAGCGAGGGGAAATCGGCGCCTTGCACTGGCTGCACTTGCCGCGCAAGACCAGCCAGCTGATCACCGGGATGTTTTCCAGCGCGCCGATCTGGTGACCGCAGTGCGGGCAGCGCGAGCGTGGCACCATCAGGTTGAAGCGGTCCTGGTGCGGCAATTCCTTGCCGGCCTCGTGCGCGATGTAGTTGTCGAATTCGCGCTGGCGCATGATCGGCAGGCGGTACACCACCACGTTCAGGAAGCTGCCGATCAGCAAGCCAAACAGGGCGGCGACGAGGGTCGCGGCGACGACGCCGGGGGCTGCAAAGAGAAAGGTTTCCGGGAGCATAAGGTTCTGAAGGTGAGTGTGATTCCGTGAGTCAACTATTCTAGGGTGTTTTCGCCGCTTTGGGCACCCGGATGAGGCAGCGGTACCACAGGGTTGGGCCACGATTGCCACTTTCCACTAACGCAAGCCGCCGCGTCTCCTTACACTGGCATTGCAACAGGTTACATACCACGCAGCGCACCGAAGGCCCGGCCCGAGAGGACAACGCGACATGACGATACCCACCACTGCGAACACGGCGAAGGCGCCGGCACTGAAGCAGACGCTCGGCACCCTGCAGCTATGGGGCATCGCGGTCGGCCTGGTCATCTCCGGCGAGTATTTCGGCTGGAGTTATGGCTGGGCCTCGGCCGGCACGCTCGGCTTCACCGTGACCGCGCTCTTCATCGCGCTGATGTACACCTGCTTCATCTTCAGCTTTACGGAACTGACCACCGCCATTCCCCAGGCCGGCGGTCCTTTCGCGTACAGCAAGGCCGCCTTCGGCCCCGGCGGCGCTTACCTGGCCGGGGCCGCCACCCTGTTCGAATTCGTGTTCGCGCCGCCCGCCATCGCCCTGGCCATCGGTGCCTACCTGAACGTCCAGTTCCCGGCCCTCGATCCCAAGCTGGCCTCGGTCGGCGCCTACCTGGTCTTCATGACGCTCAACATCGCCGGCGTGCAGCTGGCCGCCTCGTTCGAGCTGTTGATGACGGTGCTGGCGATCGGCGAGCTGCTGGTGTTCATGGGCGTGGTGGCGCCGGGCTTCTCGATGGCCAACTTCGTGCGCGGCGGCTGGGCTGGCCAGGATGAATTCGGGGCGGCGGCGATCCCGGGCATGCTGGCGGCGGTCCCGTTCGCGATCTGGTTCTTCCTCGCGATCGAGGGCGTGGCGATGGCGGCGGAGGAAGCGAAGAATCCGCGCCGCTCGATCCCGATCGCCTACGTGAGCGGCATCCTGACCCTCGTGGCGCTGGCGATCGGCGTGATGGTGTTCGCGGGCGGGGCCGGCGACTGGACCCGGCTGGCCAACATCAACGATCCGCTACCGCAGGCCATGAAGGGCATCGTCGGCGCCGACAGCAACTGGCTGCACATGCTGGTGTGGCTCGGCCTGTTCGGCCTGGTGGCGTCCTTCCACGGCATCATCCTCGGCTATTCGCGCCAGATCTTCGCCCTGGCGCGCGAAGGCTTCCTGCCGCGCTTCCTGGCGCGCATCCATCCGCGCTTCCGGACCCCGCACCGCGCCATCCTGGCTGGCGGCGCGGTCGGCATCGCCGCCATCTTCAGCGACAGCCTGATCACGTTCGGCGGCCAGACCCTGACCGCGAACATCGTCACCCTGTCGGTGTTCGGTGCCATCACGATGTACATCGTCAGCATGCTGAGCCTGTTCAAGCTGCGCCGCACGGCGCCGAGCATGGCGCGCCCGTTCCGTACGCCGCTGTATCCGTGGCTGCCGGGGTTCGCGCTGTTCGCAGCCGTGGTCTGCCTGGTCACCATGGTCTATTACAACTTCCTGATCTTTTGCGTGTACGCGGCGCTGCTGGCGCTCGGCTACCTGGTGTTCCTGCTCGGGCGCGGCAAGCGGGCGCTGCCGGCCGCGGCGGCCTACAATGACGAAAAGGGGATGCCATGAGCCGAACCACCCATACGATAGGCAGCCGCACCTATGCCTTCGCCGACCTGCGCACGCTGCTGGCCAAGGCCAGTCCGGCTCGCTCGGGCGACCACCTGGCCGGCCTGGCGGCCGGCAGCAGCGAAGAGCGCGTGGCGGCGCAGATGGCGCTGGCCGCGCTGCCCTTGCGCACCTTCCTGAACGAAGCCGTGGTGCCCTACGAGGACGACGAGGTCACGCGCCTGATCGTCGACGGCCACGATGCCGCGGCCTTCCAGCCGGTCGCCCATCTCACCGTCGGCGACTTCCGCAACTGGCTGCTGGGCGACGCCGCCGACGAGGCAGCGCTGGCCGCGCTGGCACCCGGCATCACGCCGGAGATGGCGGCGGCCGTGTCCAAGATCATGCGCATCCAGGACCTGGTGCTTGTGGCGCGAAAATGCCGCGTCGTCACGCGCTTTCGCAACACGATCGGCCTGGCCGGCACGCTGTCGACCCGGCTGCAGCCGAACCACCCGCTGGACGACGCATCCGGCATCGCCGCCAGCCTGCTCGACGGCCTGCTGTACGGCAGCGGCGACGCCGTGATCGGCATCAATCCCGCCACCGACAACGTGCCGCAGGTGGTGCGCATCCTGGGCATGCTGGACGAAGCCATCGCCCGCTACCGCATCCCGACCCAGAGCTGCGTGCTGACCCACGTCACCAACACGCTGGCCGCGATCGAGCGCGGGGCGCCGGTCGACCTGGTGTTCCAGTCGATCGCCGGCACCGAGGCGGCCAACCGCAGTTTCGGCATCGACCTGACGCTGCTGGCCGAGGCCCATGCGGCGGCGCTGGCGCTCGGGCGCGGCACCGTGGGCGACAACGTCATGTACTTCGAGACCGGGCAGGGCAGCGCGCTGTCGGCCGGCGCCCACCACGGCGTCGACCAGCAGACCTGCGAGGCGCGCGCCTATGCGGTGGCGCGCGCATACAAGCCGCTGCTGGTGAACAGCGTGGTCGGCTTCATCGGGCCGGAATACCTGTACGACGGCAAGCAGATCGCGCGTGCCGGCCTGGAAGACCATTTCTGCGGCAAGCTGCTCGGCCTGCCGATGGGCGTCGACGTCTGCTACACCAACCATGCCGAGGCCGACCAGGACGACATGGACGTCTTGCTGACCATGCTGGGCGTGGCCGGCTGCACCTATGTGATGGGCGTGCCGGGCGCGGACGACATCATGTTGAACTACCAGACCACGTCCTTCCACGACGCCCTGTATGCACGCCGCGTGCTCGGCCTGCGGCCGGCGCCGGAATTCGAGGACTGGCTGCGCGCGATGCAGATCGCCGAACGCTACGACCGGCCGGGGCAGGGCGTGCCGCCGGCCTTCCAGCCGGCGCTGCAGCGCCTGCGCCTTTCCCGAGCCGAGGAGAATTCATGAACGACCCGACCGTCATCGACAACCCCTGGCAGGGGCTGCGCCGCTTCACCGCGGCCCGCATCGCCCTCGGGCGCGCAGGCGTCAGCCAGCCGACCGCGTCCCAGCTCGACTTCCAGTTGGCCCATGCGCAGGCGCGCGACGCCGTGCACGGGGCGCTGGACGTGGCGAACCTGCGCCGGGGACTGGCCGAATTGCAACTAACCGATATCGCCCTGCACAGCGCCGCAGGCAGCCGCCAGGTCTACTTGCAGCGTCCCGATCTCGGCCGCCGGCTGGATCCGGCGGCGCGCGCTGCCCTGCAGGCGCAGCATGGCAGGGCGCCGGGCTGCGACCTGGCCATCGTGGTGGCCGACGGCTTGTCGGCGCTGGCGATCGAACGCAATGCGCTGCCCTTCCTGCGCGCCTTGCTGCCGCGTGTTCAACAGGAGGGCTGGACGCTGGCGCCGGTCGTCATCGTGGAGCAGGGGCGGGTGGCTGTCGGCGACGAGGTCGGGGAGGTGCTCGGCGCGCGCGCGGTGCTGGTGCTGATCGGCGAGCGTCCCGGACTCAGTTCGCCAGACAGCATGGGCCTGTACCTGACCTGGGCGCCGCGCGTGGGGCTGACCGACGAAAGCCGCAACTGCATCTCGAACGTGCGCGCGGCCGGGCTCGGACACGAGGCGGCGGCGGCAAAGCTGCACTACCTGCTGGCGCAGGCATGCCGGCGCGGCCTGACCGGCGTGGCGCTGAAGGACGAATCGGCGGACGAGGCGCTGGCGCCGCCGTCCGCGGACGGCGGTTTCCTGCTCTAGCCGGCCTTGGCGGCCAGCCTGGCCAGCGCCGCGGCCAGGGCTTCGGCATCCACCGGTTTCACGTAGTACTGGTCGAAACCGGCGTCGAAGGCCTTGGCCCGGTCTGTATCCTGGCCGTAGCCCGAGAGGGCGATCAGGGTCGCGTGCCGGGTGCGCTCGCCGGCACGCAGGGCGCGCGCCAGCGCGAAGCCGTCGAGGTCGGGCAGGCCGATGTCCAGGATGCAGACGTCCGGCGCCTCGGCCTCGGCGCGGCGCAGGCCATCGCGCGCGCTCGAGGTGCTGGCGACCCGGTACCCGAGCGCGGACAGCAACATGTCCAGCATCATCACGCCATCCTCGTTGTCGTCCACCAGCAGGATCGACAGCGTGCCGGCCGCCTGGTCCAGCCGCGGCGGTGCCTCGACGGCCGGCGCGGCAGGCGCCGCCTCGATCCGCGGCAGGCGGATGGTGAAGCGCGATCCGAGGCCCGGCCCGTCGCTGTCGGCGCGCACGCTGCCGCCATGCAGCGTGACCAGGCTCTGGACCAGCGCCAGGCCGATACCGAGGCCGCCCTGCGAACGGTCGAGGGTACGTTCGCCCTGGGCGAACAGCTCGAAGGCCCGCGCCAGCAGTTCGGGCGTCATGCCGAGGCCGTCGTCGGCGATGGTGAGCGTGAGCGCATCCGCATCGACCGCCAGATCGACCTCGATGGTGCCGCCCTCGGGCGTGAACTTGGCGGCATTGTGCAGTAGGTTGGCCAGCACCTGCACCAGGCGCTTGTGGTCGCCCGACACATACGCCGGCTGGGCCGGCTGGCTGACGCGCAGGGTGTGGCGGCGCCCCTCGATGCCGGGACGGGCCTGTTCCAGCGCCTCGGCCACGACCTGGTTGGCGTCCAGCGTCACGCGGTCGAGCGTGATCAGGCCGCGCGTCACGCGGGCGACGTCGAGCAGTTCGTCGATCAGGCCGCTCATGTGCACCACCTGGCGCGAGATGACGGTGCCGATGCTGCGCAGCTGCTCGTCCTCGCCGCGGCTGCGCAGCAGGGCGGCGGCGGCGCCGATCGGTGCCAGCGGGTTGCGCAGTTCGTGGGCCAGCATGGCCAGGAATTCGTCCTTGCGGCGGTCCGCTTCCTTGAGGCTCTCCTCGGCGCGGACGCGCGCTTCGATGTCCATCGACACCGCCACCGCGCCGACCAGTTGGCCGGCGTCGTCGAGGATGGGCGCCGACGACACCAGCAGTATCCTGCAGCCGGACCCCGGTTCGGGGAGCCTTACCTTCAACAGGCAGCGGTCGACGCTGTCGCCGGCCAGCGCGCGCGCCAGCGGCCATTCGCCGGGTCCGATGCGCCGGCCCTCCTGCGTATCGTCGATGAACCAGCCGTGCATGGCGGGGAAATCGATGCGGCCGTCGTCGCTGAAGTAGCCGAAGCCGAACAAGGCTTGATGCGCGGGATTCCTGTGCAGGACGGTGTGGTCGAGGGTGACCACCAGCACGCCCACCGGCGCCGCGCTCAGCACGCCCTCCAGGTAGGCGCGCGCCGCCTCGGCCTTGCGTGCGCTCACCAGCGCATCCTGGCGGCTCGTTTCGAGCGCCTGTTCCGCCAGTACCTGGGCGGTGATGTCGATCGTCGTGTGCGAAATGCACAGCAGGGTACCGTCGGCGTCGTACACCGGCGTGTTGGTGGCGCTCCAGTACATGTCCTGGAACCAGCTGCGCCCGTCCTTGTGCATCTCGATCGGATAGTACTGCGCCGCCATCCTCTGGCTGCTGCGGGTCGCGATGGCGGTGGCGATCGAGTGCGCCAGCGACTGCACGCCGACGTCGTTGGGGTCGTCGGGATTGCTGGGAAAGACCTCGAACAGGGGGCGGCCGAGCACATCTTCGCGGCGGCGCGACACCGAGCGCAGGAAGGCGTCGTTGACCGCGAGGATGTCGAGCTTGTCCGTCGGCGCCAGCAGGTACTGGCCGATTGGAGAATGATCGAAGGAGGCGGCGAAGATCGGATCGTTCAACATGGAATGCAGGCGTATTTAATTAGGCATCTTGCTGCATATCGCCGAACTCTGGCGCACCATTGTAGGCCTTGCCCAGACGTCTTTTGCCGGGTCTGGTCCGCGTGCGGCGCGCTGGATTTTGCGTCCGCCGTATATCCTGACCCGATCCGCATGGTTCGCGCGCCGCCGAAACATGCCCGACCGTGCCAGCAACCGTCCGCGACGCAACGACAGCTCGAGGTCAGCATGTCCAGGGAAACGGATTCGATGGGGTGGGTCGGCGTGGTCAGCCTGTTGTTCGCCGCGCTGACGGGACTGTATCTGCTGGCCGGCGGCGCATGGCTGCTGGCGCTGGGCGGATCGGTGTATTACGTCGTGGCCGGCGTCGTCCTGCTGGGCGTGGCATGGCTGCTGGTGCGCCGCCGGCCGGGGGCGCTGGGCCTGTATGCGCTGCTGCTGGCCGCTACGGCGATCTGGTCGCTGTGGGAAGCCGGCCCCGACTTCTGGGCGCTGGCGCCGCGCTCGGGCGTGCTGGTCCTTTTTGGCGTATGGCTGCTGCTGGTGTACTGGCGCCGCGCGGCGCCGGGGCTGGACCGGTTGCCGCTGCTGGGCGCGCTCGTGCTGTGGGCCGGCGTGCTGGTGTATGCGGGCTTCAATGATCCGCAGACCGTGAACGGCAGCTTTGCCCCGCCCGCCGCCGCCATGCGGACCGGCGCAGGCCCGGGCGCAAGCGCGGCGGACGGCGTCGCCGCGTCCGAATGGCCGGCCTACGGCCGCACGCAGGCGGGCACGCGCTATGCGCCGCTGGCGCAGATCACGCCCGCAAACGTGCACAACCTGCAGGTGGCCTGGACCTTCCGCACCGGCGACATGAAGGGGCCGAACGATCCGGTCGAGATCACCGACGAGGTCACGCCGATCAAGGTCGGCAACCTGCTGTACCTGTGTTCGCCGCACCAGATCGTGTTCGCGCTCGATGCCCGCAGCGGCGCGCTGAAATGGAAATTCGATCCCGGCCTGAAGACCGATCCGACCTTCCAGCACGTCACCTGCCGCGGCGTGTCCTACGTCGATCTCGGGGCCGGCGCCTCCGCCAGCGACGGCGCCGCTGCCGCCTGCACGCGCCGCATCATCCTGCCGGTCAACAACGGCCACCTGTACGCGCTCGACGCGCTCACCGGCGCCCGCTGCGCCGATTTTGCCGACCGCGGCGAACTCGACCTGCAGCTCGGTATGCCGGTGAGTAACCAGCCGAGGAACATGTACATGCCCACTTCGCCGCCGATCATCACCGACAGGGTGATCGTGGTGGCCGGTTCGGTCGAAGACAATTACTCGACGCGCGAACCCTCGGGCGTGATCCGCGGCTACGACGTCCGCAGCGGCGCCTTGCTGTGGGCCTTCGATCCAGCGGCGCCGGACCCCAACCGCCTCCCCGGTCCGGGCGAGCACTACACCTGGAATTCGCCGAACGCATGGGCGCCGGCCGCCTACGACAAGGCGCTCGACATCGTCTACGTGCCGATGGGCGTGGGGACGCCGGATATCTGGGGCGGCAACCGCACGCCGCTGCAGGAACGCTACGCCAACGGCCTGCTGGCGCTGCACGCCTCGACCGGCAAGCTGGCCTGGTTCTACCAGACGGTCCACCATGACCTGTGGGACATGGACCTGCCGTCGCAGCCGACGCTGGCCGATATTCCCACGCGGGACGGCGCCATCGTACCGGTCGTGTACGCGCCGACCAAGACCGGCAACCTGTTCGTGCTCGACCGCCGCAACGGCGCGCTGGTCGTGCCCGCGCCCGAACGGCCGGTGCCGCAGGGCGCGGCGCCCGGCGACCGTACGGCGCCGACCCAGCCGTTTTCCGAACTTACCTTCCGCCCCGACAAGCCGCTCGCCGGCGCCGACATGTGGGGCGCCACCATCTACGACCAGCTGGTGTGCCGCATCATCTTCCATCGGCTGCGCTACGAAGGCATCTTCACGCCGCCCTCGACCCAGGGCACGCTGGTCTTTCCCGGCAACCTCGGCATGTTCGAGTGGGGCGGCCTCGCCGTCGATACCGACCGCAAGATCGCCATCGCCAACCCGATCGCGCTGCCTTTCGTCTCGACGCTGGTGCCGCGCGGCCCGGACAATCCGGTGGGGCCGAAGCCGGGCACGAAAAGCGGCGGCTCGGAACTGGGCCTGCAGACGCAATACGGGGTGCCGTTCGGCGTGACGCTGAGCCCGTTTCTGTCGCCCATCGGCCTGCCGTGCAAGCAGCCGGCCTGGGGCTACATGGCGGCGATCGACCTGAAGACCAATCACATCGTCTGGAAACAGCGCATCGGCACGGTGCGCGACAGCGCGCCGGTCCCGCTGCCGTTCAGGATGGGCATGCCGATGCTGGGCGGCCCGATCGTGACTGCCGGCGGCGTCGCCTTCATCAGCGCCACCGCGGATTACTACCTGCGCGCCTTCGACGTCGACAACGGCAGGCTGCTGTGGCAGGCACGCCTGCCGGCCGGCGGCCAGGCCACGCCGATGAGCTATGCGGTGGACGGCAAGCAGTATGTCGTGATCGCGGCGGGCGGACACGGCTCCTTCGGCACCAGGATGGGCGACTATGTGATCGCCTACGCGCTGCCCTGAATCTGAACTCTCGGGCTGAACTCTCGAGCTGCAAGGCACTCCAACCTGTCGTGTGAAGACCCGCTGGCACCAGCTTCCGACCATGGCTACGCATGACAGGCACGCTCGCGCACGAGGCTCATTAATCAGGCTCGGCATCCTTGCCGCGGTGTCGCTGGGCGCGGTCCACTCGCACGCACAGGACCTTGCAACCCGGCCCTGGCTGCTGGGCGACTGGGGCGGCGAACGTACCCGGCTGGCCGAGCGCGGCATCGACTTCAATTTTGGTTACGGCACCGAACTGGCCCACAACGTCAGCGGCGGCACCCGCCACCTGACGCGCTATACCGACCAATGGACCTTCGGCACCACGCTGGACCTCGACAAGGGCTGGGGCTGGCATGGCGGCACCTTCCAGTTCACCATGACCGACCGCAACGGCAAGGACCTCGGCGCCGACGCCGGCATCGGCAGCAGCCAGCTGATCCAGGAAGTCTGGGGGCGCGGCCAGACCTGGCACCTGACGCAGCTATGGCTGGACCAGAAGCTGCTCGACGAGCGCCTCCAGGTCAAGTTCGGCCGCCTGACCATGGGCGAGGATTTCTTCAGTTTTTCCTGTTTTTTCCAGAACCTGACCTTCTGCGGCGCGCAGCCGGGCAACCTGGTGGGCGACTACTGGGTCAACTGGCCGACCAGCCGCTGGGGCGTGCGCCTCAAGTACCACCCGACGGCGGACAGCTATGTCCAGTTCGGCGCTTACCAGGTCAGCCCGAAGTATGTGGATGACCGGTACCAGCGCCACAACGGCTGGGCACCCAACATCCCGGGCGGCACCACCGGCGCGCTGATGCCGCTGGAGGCGGGCTGGCAGCCGCGCTGGCACGGCCTGCCCGGCACCTACATGGCCGGCCTCTGGTACAACACGTCGGATGGGGACGACTTGTACCTGGACGTGAGCCGCAACCCGCGCGGCCTCACCGGCCTCGACGCGCTCCAGCGCAAGGGGCAGTACGGCGGCTACTTCAGCCTGCAGCAGCAGGTGAGCGGCGTCGCCGATGGCCGCGGGGCGACCCTGTTCCTCAACTTTACCCAGGCCGACCGCAAGACGGCGCGCCTGGACCGCCAGCTGACGCTGGGCGTGCTGCTGCGCGAACCCTTCGAGGGCAGGGTGAAGGACACGGTCGGCATGGCCATCGGCGCCACCCACAGCAACCCGCGCTTCGCCGATGCCGTGGCGCAGGACAATGGCCGCACCGGCCAGGATGTGGTCGCGGGCAGGAGCTACGAATACGTCGGCGAGGTGTATTACTCGTGGGTGCCGGCGACCTCGATCTACCTGCGTCCGAACCTGCAATACATCCTGCATCCCGGCGGGACGACCCGCAACGGCAATGCCTTTGTCATCGGCCTGAAGGCCAGCGTCACTTTCTAGCCGGTCACCACTTCACTGATCTGCTGCACCGGCGTGACGTTGGTGAAATTGGCGATGTCGGCGGCGAGTTCCGCCGCATGCGGCCCGATGCCGGTCATGAGCGCGTCGATCGAATCGCAATACACGTGGCACATGGCGATATAGGCGGGCGCGCTGCCGGGGGCGACGCCGCTCACGCCTTTATCGATGCTGTAGGAATGACAGTAGCCGCCCATGCGTTCCTTCAGCAGGGGCATGTGCACGTCGCGGTAATACGCGTGGTCGAAGTGGGCATCGGGACGGTAGGGATACATTACGCTGAGCTTGATCATCATGTGCTTTCGAGACAGGCGCCGGGTGGCGCGACCCGGCGATTATGCCGCCTCGTCCGAAAACCTGCCCGCTACCGTCCCGGTTCACCTGCTGCGTTCGCAAAAGACGAAGCGCTGGATCGCCTCGATGCGCCGCGCCTGCTCCTCGGGCGTAAACGGCTCGTCCATGCCGAGCGCGAGCACGCGTTGGCGCTCGGCCGAAGCCATGGTCAGCACCAGGTCGGCCGTCATGACGGCATCGCCGGCCGGGCAGAAATCCTTGTCCTGCATCCGCTTCAGCCAGGCGGCAAGCTGCTGCAGGCCGTGTTCGTTGCGGCTGCGGTAATAGGCCTCGCCGATGGCGGGGTAGCGGCTGCGCTCGCGGATGGCAATCACATACGCACCCACCGCCTGGGGGCCGCAGGCGAAGCTCACCCATTCGTTCAGGAAGGATGCGAGCACATCGCGCGCACCGGCCGTGTCGGCCACCGGGACCTCCAGCATGGTGGTGGCGACCTGGGCGCCGTGGCGGATCACGTGGCCGATCAACTGCTCCTTGCTGGGCACGACGGTGTACACGGTTTTCTTGGACACCTTGGCGCGCTGCGCGACCTGGGCCACGCTGAGGTCGGCGTCGGCGGCCTGTTCGTTCAGGATATCGACCGCCGCCTGGATCAAGCGGTCCAGCAATTGTTCAGGTGTATTACTGATGGGACGGCCTACTTTGGGCCGTTCTGTCTTGTTCATGGTGTCTCCTACGCAAAGTCCAACAAGGCACATGTTTCAATATATTTACGAAACCGTGCGGTTTACATATTACGTCCAGCGGCCTATGATAGCAACCGTAATAATCTCGCATAGGAAATTCCGTGTTGACATCATCAAGATCCGGGCCGTTGTTGGCCGTAACCGGATCGGTTTTCATTGTTCTCGGCGTCGTGCTGCTGTGCGGCGGCGCCTATCTCGCGAGCCTGGGCGGCTCGCTGTACTACCTGCTGGCCGGCATCGGCCTGGCCGCGACGGGCGTGCTGGTGTTCCGGGGACGCCGCGCGGCGCTCGGCCTGCTGTCCCTGGTCCTGATCGTCACCATCGTCTGGTCGGTCATCGAAGTCAAATTCGACTGGTGGCAGCTGCTGCCGCGCCTGGACATCTGGTTCGGCGCCGCCGTCTGGCTGCTGCTGCCCTTCGTCGACCGCCGCCTCGGCAAGGAAGCGGCAGGGGCCGACGCCGGCCGCAAGGCCCTGTTTGCATCGGTCGCGGCCACGCTGGTGGTCGGCGCGATCGCGCTCGGCCAGGATTACCATGACCTGCACGGCGAGATGCCGCAGCAGAACATGGCCGCCACCGGCGCGGCCGACAGCGCCGGCGTCGCGGCGGGCGACTGGTCCGCCTATGGCCACTCGGGCCACGGCGACCGCTACACGCCCGCCGCCCAGATCACCCCGGCCAATGCCGGCCGCCTGACGCAGGCGTGGAGCTACCATACCGGCGACTTCAAGGGACCGACCGATCCGGGCGAAATCGCCAACGAAGTCACGCCGATCAAGGTGAACGGCATGCTGTACATGTGCACGCCGCACAATATCGTGATCGCGCTGAACCCGGACACCGGGAAGGAAATCTGGCGCCACGATCCCAAGATCAACCGCGACGCCGCCGGCTACCAGCACATGATTTGCCGCGGCGTCTCCTACTGGGACGCGAACGCGCCGTCGCCGGGCAGCACGCCGCGCGCCGACGCCGCCACCATGGAATGCCCGCGCCGCATCCTGGCGCCGACCATGGACGGTACCCTGATCGCGGTCAATGCCGATACCGGCGCGACCTGCAAATCCTTCGGCGACAACGGCGTCGTCGACCTGTACAAGGGCCATCCGGTGAAGCGGCGCGGCATGCTGATGCCGACCTCACCGCCGGCGGTCGCCCACAACATCGTCGTGATGGCCGCCAGCGTGACCGACAACGAGTCGACCGACGAACCTTCGGGCGTGATCCGCGGCTACGACCCGGTGAGCGGCAAGCTGGTGTGGAACTGGGACCCGGCCCGTCCGGACGAGACCAATCCGCTGACCGAAGGCGAAACCTATGTCCGCAACTCGCCCAATTCCTGGGGCGTGTCGAGCATCGACGAAAAGCTGTGCATGGTCTACATCCCGATGGGCAACGAGACGCCGGATACCTGGGGCGGCCGCCGCAACAAGAACGGCGAGCGCTTCAACAGCGCCATCGTGGCGCTCGACCTGGCCACCGGCAAGCTGAAATGGGTCTACCAGACCGTGCACCACGATATCTGGGACATGGACATCGGCGGCCAGCCGACCCTGGTCGACATCGATACCCCGAAGGGCAAGGTGCCGTCGCTGGTAGCGACCACCAAGACCGGCAACATCTTCGTGATCGACCGCCGCGACGGTTCGCTGGTGGTGCCGGCCCCGGAAAAGCCGGTACCGACCGATCACGTGGCCGCCGGGGACCACGTGTCGCCGACCCAGCCGTTCTCGGCCCTGAGCTTCCTGCCCGAGCGTAACATCAGCGAAACCGACATGTGGGGCACCACGCCGTTCGACCAGATGGCTTGCCGCATCATCTTCAAGAACCACCGCTACGAAGGTCCGTTCACGCCGCAGACCGTCGGCGAGCCGGGCAAGGGCGCCATCATTTCCCCGGGCCCGCTCGGCATCTTCGAATGGGGCGGCGCCACCGTCGATCCGGTGCGCCAGATCCTGATCGTCAATCCGGACTACATGGGCTTCCAGGAACGCCTGGTGCCGCGCGCACTCGCCAACGCCAAGGGCGGTACTGGCGGCGAAATGGGCCTGCAGCCGCAGACCGGGATCCCGTTCGCGGTCGAGATCAAGCCCTTCCTGTCGCCGCTGGGCTTCCCTTGCCAGGCACCGCCGTGGGGCTATGTGGCCGCGGTCGACCTGAAGACCATGAAGAAAGTGTGGATGCACAAGAACGGCACCACCCGCGACAGCGCACCGGTCCCGATCGCGCTGCCGCTGGGCGTCCCCAGCCTGGGCGGCATGATGACCACCGGCGGCGGCGTGACCTTCCTCAGCAGCGCACTCGACTACTACATCCGCGGCTATGACGTCAGCAACGGCAAGGTGGTGTGGAAAGCGCGCCTGCCGGCCGGCGGCCAGGCCACCCCGATGAGCTACGTGTCCGACAAGACCGGCAAGCAATACGTGGTGGTGATGGCGGGCGGCCACGGCTCGCTCGGCACCAGCATGGGCGACGAGATCGTGGCCTTCGCCCTGCCGGACAAATAAGCACCCATCCAGTAGCAATCCCACATCGTTATCAAGGCGGCCCTGCGCACTACCGGCAGGGCCGCCGCATTACTGCATCGAAAGCATTATGAACATCCATTCGCGCCTCACCCCGATGGCTTCGGCCGTCGTCCTTCTCGTCCCCGTCCTGGCCGCCATGCTGGCGCCACAGACCGCCGCCGCGGCCGACCTCGACGGCAGTCCCTACCTGCTCGGCGACTGGAACGGCCAGCGGTCCCGCCTGGCCGAGAAGGGCGTCACCTTCCGCCTCGGCTACGTGTCCGAAATCGCCGGCAACACGTCGGGCGGCGACGACAAGAAGATCCGCAACAGCGACCAATGGCTGTTCGGTTCCACGCTGGACCTGGGCAAGCTGTGGGGCTGGCAGGGCGCCAGGTTCCGCGTCGACATCACCAACCGTAACGGCCACAACCTGAGCAGCGATGCCGGCCTCGGCACCTTCCAGCAGGTGCAGGAAGTCTACGGCCGCGGCCAGACCTGGCGCCTGACCAATTTCTACCTGCAGCAATCGCTGCTGGACGACCGGCTGCGGCTGAAATTCGGCCGCATGCCGATCGGCAGCGACTTCGCCGGTTTCTCTTGCGACTTCCAGAACCTGACGTTCTGCGGTTCGCAGCCGGGCAACATCGTCGGCAGCTACTGGGGCAACTGGCCGGTCAGCGTCTGGGCCGGCGTGGCCAGGCTGAACACCTCGGCGCACACCTACCTGGCGGGCGGCGTGTACCAGGTCAATCCGGCCTATTTCGACGACGACCACGCGGTGCACCAGGGCCTGTACCCGAACAATCCGCGCGGCACCACCGGCGCCCTGGTCCCGGTCGAATTCGGCTGGCTGCCCAGCGTCAAGGGCTTGCCGGGCAGCTACAAGGTCGGGGTCTGGTACAACACCTCCGACAGCGCCGACCTCATGCTGGACCAGGACCGCCGGCCGCTGGGCACGACCGACGTCGGCGCCCTGCAGCGCAGCGGCGCCTACGGCGGCTACATCAACTTCCAGCAGCAGGTGACGGGCACCGCCGGGGGCAGGGGCGTCACCGTGTTCCTGAATGCGTCGCAGGCGGACAAGTTCACGGCGGCCACCGACAGCCAGGTGGCACTCGGCATGGAGCTCAAGGGCGTGGGCGACCGCGCGCGCGACATGGTCGGCCTGGCGGTCGGCGCCACCCACGGCAATGGCCGCTACGCCGGCTACCAGCGCAACCACAACCGCATTTATCCGAATGCGACGGTGGTGGTCAGCGACGGCTACGAAGTGGCGGCCGAGGCGTTCTACAGCTGGTCGCCGCTGCCGTCGCTGAGCGTGCGTCCGAACCTGCAGTTCATCAAGCATCCGGGTGGCAGCGCCCAGAACGCGGATGCGATGGTGCTCGGCCTGAAGACGCTGGTGGCGTTCTGATTGTCGCGCGGGGCAACAAGCGCTACCATGAGGCGGCGCCCAGCCGTAACCGGCTGTCGGCGTGAGCTTGCGTTGCAGGTTCTGAGAACAGGATGTCCATCCGACCTGGGTCAAGGACTGCGTAAAATCCCAGGGTAATCCGGGTGTCTGTCCGGTCAAAGCACGAAGTTTCCTGCTTTTCCCTAGCGAAAGGACGTACGTCATGCCCCTGCCCGTGAGCATCACCATCAATGGCGTCGCCACGCCTTTGCCCGACGACCCGCGCGTTTCCCTGCTGGATTTGCTGCGCGAGCACTTGCAGCTGTCCGGCACCAAGAAGGGCTGCAACCAGGGCGCCTGCGGCGCCTGCACCGTGCTGGTCGACGGCGAGCGCATCCTGTCCTGCCTGGCGCTGGCGGTGCAGTACGCCGGCCGCTCGGTCACCTCGATCGAGGGACTGGCCAATGGCGAAGGCCTGCACCCGCTGCAGCAGGCCTTCGTCGAGCACGACGGCTTCCAGTGCGGCTATTGCACGCCCGGCCAGATCTGTTCGGCGATCGGCATGGCGGCCGAATTGCGGCGCGGCGTGCCGAGCTACGTCACCGCCGACATCGGCGCCGCGTCGATCGACTTCAGCCACGACGAAGTGCGCGAGCGCATGAGCGGCAACCTGTGCCGCTGCGGCGCCTACAACGGCATCGTTGCCGCCATCACCGAAACCGTCGGGGAGGCGTCATGACTCCCTTCACCTTTGCCCGCGCCGCCGATGCACCCGAAGCCATCCGGCTGGGCGCGGCGCCCGGCGCCCGCTACCTGGGCGGCGGCACCAATCTCGTCGACCTGATGCGCGAGACGGTCGAGCGCCCGGCGGCGCTGGTCGACGTCACCGGTCTCGCCACGGCGATCGAGGAACGCGCCGACGGCAGCCTGCTGATCGGCGCCGCTATGAAGAACACGGCGCTGGCGGAGCACCCGGCGGTGCGCAGCCGCTTTCCGCTGTTGTCGCGCGCCATCGTGGCCGGGGCCTCGGCCCAGATCCGCAACATGGCGACCGTCGGCGGCAACCTGCTGCAGCGTACCCGCTGCACCTATTTTTATGACGACGACGGCGCGCGCTGCAACAAGCGCACGCCGGGCCAGGGCTGCGACGCGATCGACGGCTTCAACCGCAACCACGCGGTGCTCGGTGCGTCGGATGCCTGCGTGGCTACGCACCCGTCCGACATGTGCGTGGCGCTGGCCGCGCTCGGCGCCATCGTCCACCTGGACGGGCCGCAGGGCGCGCGCAGCCTGGCGCTGACCGACCTGCACCGCCTGCCTGAAGACCACCCGGAACTGGACACGGTGCTGGCGCCGGGCGAACTCGTCACCGCGATCGAATTGCCGGCGCTGCCGTTCGCGGCGCATTCCGCCTACCGCAAGGTGCGCGACCGTTCCAGCTATGCGTTCGCGCTGGTGTCGGTGGCGGCCGCCATCGACGTCGATGGCGGCGTGGTGCGCGACGTGCGCCTGGCGCTGGGCGGCGTCGCCCATAAACCCTGGCGCGCCTGGACCGCGGAAAACGCCCTCAAGGGCCAGCCGGCCAGCACTGCCAGCTTCCACGCCGCGGCCGCGGCCGAACTCGCCGCGGCCAGGCCGCTGCGCGACAACGCCTTCAAGATCGCGCTGGCGCAGCGCACCCTCGTCGCCGTGCTGGAAAGCCTCACCGGGAGTCACCCATGAACATCATCAAGGAAGCCGCGCAACAGGTCATGAAGAAGGCGGTCGAGCTGGCGCCGGATGCCTGGATGCCTGGCGGGAAGTCCGACCCGCTGCTGGATCACCGCGAGGGCTATATCGGCATGCCGGTCTCGCGCCTGGACGGTGCGGACAAAGTGCAGGGCAGGGCGCCGTTCGCGGCCGAATTCCCGCTCGAGGGGCTGGCATATGCGGCCCTGGCCTACGGCACCGTGCCCAAAGGCCGCATCGCCACGCTCGACACCGCCGCTGCCGAAAGCGCGCCCGGCGTGGTGCTGGTGATGACCCACAAGAACGCGCCGCCGATGAAACCGATGCCGCTGTTCCTGACGGCGGAAAAGGCGGCGGCCGGCGAAGGCTTGCCGGTGTTCCAGGACGACAGTGTGCACTACAACGGCCAGCCGGTGGCGCTGGTGCTGGCCGCGACCCAGGAACAGGCCGACCATGCCACATCGTTGATCCGCGTGACCTACCTCACCGAGGCGGCAGTCACCTCGCTGGACGCGGCCAAGGCCAGGGGGGCGGAGCCGGGCGCATTCATGGGCGAACCGCTCAAGAAGGAAGTCGGCGACGCCGAGCGCGCGCTGGCCGATGCCCTGTACAAGGTCGACGCGACCTACACGACGCCGCGCTATAACCACAACGCGATCGAGCTGCACGCGGCCACGGTGGCGTGGGAGGGCGACACCCTGCGCATCCACGATGCGACCCAGGCGGTGGCGCACACGGCGTGGTCGATGGCGCAGGTGTTCGGCCTGAAGGAAGAACAGGTCCACGTCAGCTCGCCTTTTGTCGGCGGCGGCTTCGGCGGCAAGGGGATGTGGCGTCACCAGGTGCTGGCCGCGGCGGCGTCGAAGCTGGCCGGACGGCCGGTGCGCATCATGCTGTCGCGCGAGGGCGTATACCGCGTCGTGGGCGGCCGCACGCTGACCGAGCAGCGGGTCGCCATCGGCGCCGATGGCGACGGCAATTTCGATGCCATCATCCACACCGGCGTGGCGCCAATGAGTTCGCATAACAACTTCCCCGAACCCTTCATCCTGGCGACCAAATGCCTGTACGCGGCCGGCAGCTTCAAGCTCGACGTCGAGACCGTGCGCATCGATGGCCTGGCCAACACCTTCATGCGCGCGCCGGGAGAGGCGGTCGGCACCTTTGCGCTCGAATGCGCGGTGGACGAACTGGCCGCCCTCATGGAGCGCGACCCGGTCGAGCTGCGCATCACCAACGAGCCGCAGAAAGACCCGATCGAAGGCACGCCGTTCTCGTCGCGCCACATCGTCGAGGCCTGGCGCATGGGCGCCGAGCGCTTCGGCTGGCTGGAGCGCCAGCCCAAGCCGCGCATGCGCCGCGAAGGCGAATGGCTGGTCGGCATGGGCTGCGCCGGCGCCACCTATCCGTACCACCGCATGCCCGGCGGCGCCGCGCGCATCACGCTCACCAGGGATGGACAGGCGCGCGTAGAATTCGCGGCGCACGAAATGGGCATGGGCACCTCGACCACGCATGCGATGGTGGCGGCCGAACGCCTCGGCCTGCCGCTGGAAAACGTGAGCGTGGCCTACGGCGACTCGACGCTGCCGGGCGTGATCCTGGCCGGCGGCTCGCAGCAGACGGCCTCGGTCGGCCACGCCATCATCGAGGCGCAGCGCGCCCTGGTCCAGGAGCTCCTGAAACTGGCCGGCAAGGAGTCGCCGCTGCACGGTTTGAAGGCGGAACAGGTGGCCGCGCATAACAGCGGGCTATGCAAGGCGGACGAGCCGGGCCGCTTCGCCAGCTACGCCACGCTGCTCGAGCAGGCCGGCCGCGACGCCGTCAGCGCCGAGGGCAGCGCGCCGCCGCCGCTGGAATACATGCACTGGTCGATGCATTCGTTCGGCGCGATCTTTTGCGAAGCCCGCGTCAATGTCGTGACCGGCGAGCCGCGCGTCACCCGGCTGCTGGGCGCCTTCGATTGCGGCCGCGTCATCAATCCGAAGACGGCAACCAGCCAGTTCCGTGGTGGCATGATCATGGGGATGGGCATGGCGCTGATGGAGGAAACCCAGTTCGACGAGCGCAATGGCCGCATCATGAACCCGAGCCTGGCCGAGTACCACGTGCCGGTGCACCTGGACGTGCCGGAGATCGACATCATGTGGACTGACATTCCCGACCCGCACGCCCCGGTCGGCGCGCGCGGCATCGGGGAAATCGGGATCACCGGCACCAGCGCGGCGGTCGCGAACGCCATCTACAACGCCTGCGGCGTGCGCGTGCGCGATTTGCCGATCACGCTCGACAAGCTGGGCGGTTTCGATGACGCCTGATCCCGCATCCGGCGCTGGCAGCGGCGACACGCTGTCGCGCATCCGCGCCCTGGTCGGCGATGCCGCCTGCACCGACGACTGCCAGTGCCACACCCTGGCGCTCGGCGCGCGCCCCGGCGGCGGATCGCAGGCCTACCTGGCCTGGTCGAGCGCGTGCACCGATGGCACCGCGCTGGCGCTGCTCGCCGAACAGTTCCGGCAGGAGCGCCTGGCGGAGATTGCCGCTTCCGGCGCACTGTCGGACTGCCGCTTCCTGCCCGATCCCGGGGCCGTGTGCCGCGCCGGGACCTGCCGCTTGAACCAGCCTGGCCCGGACGCGGCATAAAAAAACAGCCCACGCGAGTGGGCTGTTTTTTTGGCTGCAGGCGGCAAGCGCCGCCCACACGGCTTACTGGACGGAAGCCTCCTTGATACCCGCCTTCTCGGCCGTCACCGCCGGGATGGCGGCGACACCGGTATCGACGCGCAGCACGGTGGTGGCGCTGACCACACCGGACGCGTCCATGAACTGGGCGGCGCCGACGTAGCGCTTGCCTTCGGTCAGGCCGGACCAGCTCATGCCGATCGTGGTGTTGGTGCCGGCAACCACCTTGCCCGGCACGGCGACGACGAAGCGCGGGTTGACGTCGGCGCGGCTCACCACCCACGAATTCAGGCGGTGCACCATGTTCGGCACGTTGCTGCCGTAGCCGACCACGCAGACCTTGTAGTTGCCGGCGGCCGGGCTCAGCAGCTGCACGGCTTCGACGCTGCCGTCGTTACCCGAGTAGGTCCAGGTGCCGTTCGGCGCCAGCACGCCCATGTCGTGGTCGTCGCCGGGGTTGCTGTCCTGCTGGAACAGCGCGAAGCGGGCGACCAGGGTATTGGCCGGCACGGTGACCGGGTAGACCCGCACCGACGCGGTGCTGTTGCCGGCGGCGCAGGCGGCTTGCAGCTGCGCCGAGGACAGCGGCGACGCCGTCAGGCTGGCCTGCTGGCCGACGGTGGCTTCCTTCACGCCGCCCTTGGCGTAGGCCATCGTGCCGCTGTAGCCGGTTTTCACGGTGAACAGCTTGCTGCCGCTGACCTTGTCGCTGGTGATCTCGGCCGGGGCCGTGACGGCCTGGCCGACGCGCGCCTGCACCGGGATCTTGACGGTGTGGGCGCCGTCGGTCCAGCTCAGGCTGCCGAAGCGCCAGACGTTGACCGAGGTGTTGGCCAGGGCCGTCAGGCGCACCGTGAAGCTGCCGCTGGCGCCCGGTGCCAGGGTCAGGGTCGACGGGCTCACCTCGGCGGTGAAGCCCGGTACCGAGACCGTGCCCTGGTAGGTCGCGCCGCTGCTGCCGACGTTGGTGACCTTGCGGCGGATGGTGGTCGGACCCTGGACGGCGGCGACCGTGATCGACGGCAGGTTCAGGTTATAGGTTTCGTCGAGCGTGCCGTAGGTGGTGCAGTCGGACGCGGGCGTCACCGTTGCCTTGTTGACCTTGCAGTTGTACTGGATGTAGTCGGCCTTGCCGGCGTCGTACACCAGGCCCGGATCGGTAGCCTTGTTCGGGTCGATGTGGCCGGCGCCCTGCGACCATGGCAGCAGGCCGTTGGACGCACCGGCGACGCCGTCGTCGAGGGTCGAATAGGCAGTCGTCATCAGCGCCGACTTGACGGCGGCCGGCGACCAGCTCGGGTGCGCCTGGCGCAGCAGCAGGGCGACGCCGGCCACGTGCGGGCTTGACATCGAGGTGCCCTGGTAGGACTCGTAGGCCGGCGGCGGCACCAGCGAACCGTTGACGACGGCGGTGTGCTGGGCCTGGGTCAGCGCCGGCGTGACGCTGGCGATGACGTCCACGCCCGGCGCGGTCATGTCGGGCTTGAGCACGTTGGCGTCGCCCATGTTCGGGCCGCGCGACGAGAAGCTGGCCATGATCGGGGCCGGCTTCGGCTGGTTGTAGAAGGTGCCGATCGAGGCGCGCGCCGCGGCGCCCTGGGCCACCGCATAGGCCTTCACGGCATTGCCGTCGGCCTGGTTGATGTGCACGGTCGGCACCGAGTGGACTTCCGACACCAGGCCGGAGCCGTTGTCGGCCATGATCATGCCGACGCCGCCGGCATTCAGCACGGCCAGGCTCTTGTCGACCCGGGCGTTGTTGCCGCGGGTGCAGATGACGATCTTGCCGGCGACCTTGGCCGGATCGAGCAGCACCTGGCCGGTGGCCGGCGAGCCGCTGAAGCACAGGTTGGCGTTGCCGCCGCCGACGCCGGCGTCTTCCGCGCGGATCAGCGGGGTGCTCGGCACCGCGGTCGAGTTGGTCGATGCGCCGGTGTACTTGGCGCCGTTGCCCAGGGTGGCATCAGCGACGTAGAAGCGGTCGTGGGTCGAGGCTGCGACCGTGGCCAGCCATGGGCTGATGTGGGCCACCGCATTCGCCGGGCCGGAGTTGCCGGCCGATGCCGCCACGAACACGTTGGCCAGCGAGGCGCGGTAGAACGCCTGCTCGACCGGGTCCGAGGACGAGGTCTGGGAGCCGCTGATCGAGTAGTTGATGACGTTGACGCCGTCGCGTACCGCCGCATCGATCGCCGAGATCGAATCGCTGTTGTAGCAGGAGTTGGTGGCGTTGGTGCCGTCCGGTTCGGCCGTGTTGTCATAGGTCCAGCAGATCTTGTAGGCGGCCACGCGCGCGCGCGGCGCCATGCCACTGGCCAGGCCCATGAAGGCGCCGCCCATCGTCACCGGGACGTTGGCATTGCCGGCGGCGGTCGACGCGGTGTGGTCGCCATGGCCGCCGTGGCCGCTGCTGACGCCGTTGCTGCCGATGTTCGAGTCGCGCGGCGACACGAATTCGCTCCAGTTGCGGGTACGGCCCGATGCCAGGAAGCCGGCGTTGAAGAACTTGGCGCCGACCAGCTTGTTGTTGCAGTGCTTGAGCGGGTCGAAGCCTTCGCCAGCGACGCAGCCGCCGGTGAAGGTGGATGGCGGCGCCGAATAGGCCAGGGTGCCGCTGCTGTCGAAGGTCGGCTTGCCGTCGGCATCGACGCGGTCGGCGAAGGCCGGATTTTCCGGCCAGATGCCGCCGTCGATGATGCCGACCACCATGTCTTCGCCCTTGACCAGCGAGCCGCCGGCATATTGCGACCACAGGCCGCCCGGCTTGGACAGGCCGAGGAAGGCGCTGGTGGTGACGGTGTCGTAGGAACGCGGCTGGTCGGCCTGGATGTCGGCGACGGCGGCATTGTTCTTCAGCGCCAGCACTTCGGCGTCGGTCAGCATCACGGTGAAGCCGTTGAGCACGACGTCGTAGTCGGCGACGATAGGCGCATTGGCGATAGTGGCCAGCACTTCGCTTTTCTTGACGCTCAGGTAGCGCACGTAATCCTGCACCGGCACCGAGTGGTAGTCGAACGCCACGCCGGGGGCGGGCTGGGTCGCGGCCAGGCCGGCGATGTCACCCTTGTAGCTGGCGGCCGGTTCGGCCTGCAGCTGGACGATATAGGGGCGGCGCACCTCTTGTGCCTGTGCATGGACCAGGCCGATGGCGCCGGACAGCAGCAGGGCAGCGGCGATCGCGATGGGACGAGCTTTGAAATTCATGTTGTGGTCTCAATGATGTTATTGGCAGCTCGGTTGGCTCAGGCGGCGCGGCGGCGTGCGGCGCCCAGGCCCAGCAGTCCCAGGCCCAGCAGGGCGAAGCTGGCCGGTTCGGGCACGTCGGTGGCGGCGCTAACGGTGACAATATTGTCGACGGCGAACTGGGCCTGGTTGGTGGTACGGTCGCAGGTGGTGCTGCCCGCGGTGCAGGCGAAGGACACCAGGCGCACGTCGGTGAAGCTCTTGCCATTGCCGAAGCCGCTCAGGTCGTAATTGGCGAAATTGAAGACGCCGCCGGTCGGGCCGGCCAGGCTCACGTAGATGTCGTCAACGATGCCGCTGGCGTCGAAGGCGGTGATTTCCAGGATGGCGGCAACCGACGGGTAGCTCGGCAGGCCGCTGCCGATGAAGCTGGCCTGCAGGCTGCTCAGGGTGAAGGCCGAACCGTCCCACATGCCGAAGAACAGGTAGCCGTCGTCGACCGCGCTGTAGTAGTTGGTAGCGTTGTTGGCCGGGCATTGCAGGCCGAGGCAGGTGTCGTTGCCGCCGATGGCGCCGACGAAGCCGGCAGTTCCCGCACCCTCGACGTAGTAGTTACCCATCTGGATGACGTCGCCGGCAAAGACGAACGGCATGTCGAGCGGCGTTTCGAAATCGAGGACGCCGGCCTGCGACGCGGGCGCTGCTGCACACAGGGCAGCGGCGACGGCCATGGCGTTGAACAGCCGGCCGAAGCCGCGTCGAGGGGAGGGGAATTTCCGAAGCATGGAGAGGCCTTTCGTAGAGTAGGTGCCGGCCGCATCGCGCAGCCGGTAAGACTTGAAATTGCTTCAAGTTGTAAATAAATATAGCCGCGGAAATAATTCTCGTATATAAAAATTTAACTTAAGAATGTTGTTTTTTAGATTCTGATCAACAAGGGTGCGTTTTGCACTAAAACAACGCTAAAATGACCCGAAATGGGTCGCACATTGTGTGGTAAAAACGAAAACACCCCGGTAGCGGAGAGTCCGCTACCGGGGTGTTCGAAGGACGGAAGGCCGACCGGGCCGGCCGGATTTACACCACCGAACCCAGCTTGAAGATCGGCAGATACATCGCAATCACCAGGCCGCCGATCAGCACGCCCAGGATCACCATGATCAAGGGTTCCATCAGCGAGGACAGCGCGCCCACGGCCTCGTCGACTTCTTCTTCGTAGAAGTCGGCCACCTTGCCCAGCATGTTGTCGAGGGCGCCGGATTCTTCGCCAATGGAGACCATCTGCGTCACCATGTTGGGGAATACGTTGGCATTCTGCATCGCCACCGTCAGGCTGGTGCCGGTGCTGACTTCCGTCTGGATCTTCTTGGTCGCTTCCAGGTACACCGCGTTGCCGGAGGCGCCGCCGACCGAGTCGAGCGCTTCCACCAGCGGCACGCCGGCCGCGAACATGGTCGACAGGGTGCGGGTCCAGCGCGCCATGGTCGCCTTGCGGATCACGTCGCCGAAGATCGGCAGGCGCAGCAGCAGGCGGTCCATGGCCTGCTGCATCTTGAGCGAGCGGCGCCAGGACTGGAAGAAGAAGTACATGGCGCCGAAGATCGAGCCGAAGATGATGTACCACCACTGGACCACGAAGTCCGAGATGCTCATCACGATCAGGGTCGGAGCCGGCAGGTCGGCGCCGAAGCTGGAGAACACCGACTTGAAGGCCGGCACCACCCAGATCATGATGATGGCGGTGACGATGAAGGCGATCGCCAGGATCGACACCGGGTACATCAGCGCCGACTTGATCTTGGCCTTGATCGCCAGCGTTTTTTCCTTGTAGATCGCCAGGCGCGTCAGCAAGTCTTCCAGGATACCGGCCTGTTCGCCGGCGCCGACCAGGTTGCAGAACAGCGGGTCGAAGTACAGCGGGTATTTGCGGAACGCGTTGTTCAGGCTGGTGCCGGTCTCGATGTCGGCGCGCAGGTCCATGATCAGCTTGGACATCGACGGGTTGGCGTGGCCCTTGCCGACGATGTCGAAGGATTGCAGCAAGGGCACGCCGGCCTTCATCATCGTGGCCAGCTGGCGCGTGAACAGGCTCAGGTCCTTGTCCTTGATCTTCTTGCCGCTGCGGTAGACCTTCTTCTTGACCTTGGTCACCATGATGCCCTGGCGCCGCAGGGTCACGTTGACGATGGTTTCGCCGCCGGCGCGCATCTCGCCGCGCACGATCTTGCCGGTCTTGTCCTTGCCTTCCCAGGCGAACACGTGTTCCTTGACCTGGGCGCCGGCGCCGCTGCGCATGCGCGCTGTAGAAGTTGCCATGATCTATCCTATTCGTTGGTGCAGCCGAGGACTTCCTCGAGGCTGGTCAGCCCCTGTTTCACTTTCATCAAGCCCGAGCGGCGCAGCGAATTCACGCCCTCGCGCTCGGCCTGGGCGGCGATCTGCATCGCGTTGCCGTGGGTCAGGATCAATTCTTCGATGGCCGGCGTGATCGGCATGAGCTGGTAGATGCCGACGCGGCCCTTGTAGCCGGAGCCGAGGCAGCGTTCGCAGCCGACCGGGCCGTAGGCTTTCCAGTCGCCGTCGAGGTCGCCGTCGCGGAAACCGGCCGCCTTTAGCACGTCGCGTCCGACGTCGAGCGGCTGCTTGCAGGTGCACAGGCGGCGCGCCAGGCGCTGGGCCGTGATCAGGATCACCGACGAGGCGATGTTGAACGGCGCTACGCCCATGTTCATGAGGCGGGTCAGGGTCGACGGCGCATCGTTGGTGTGCAGGGTCGAAAACACCATGTGGCCGGTCTGGGCGGCCTTGATCGCGATGTCGGCGGTTTCCAGGTCGCGGATCTCGCCGACCATGATGATGTCCGGGTCCTGGCGCAGGAAGGCTTTTAGCGCGACCGGAAAGGTCAGGCCAGCGCGCTCGTTGACGTTGACCTGGTTCACGCCCGGCAAGTTGATCTCGGCCGGGTCTTCCGCGGTCGAGATGTTGATGCCCGGCTTGTTCAGCAGGTTCAGGCAGCTGTACAGCGACACCGTCTTGCCGGAACCGGTCGGCCCGGTCACCAGCACCATGCCGTAGGGGCGGGTGATGGCGTCGATCAATAATGCCTTTTGATCGGGATCGTAGCCGAGCGCGTCGATGCCCATCTGCGCCTGGGTGGCGTCGAGGATACGCATGACGGTCTTTTCGCCGAACAGCGTGGGCAGGGTGCTGACGCGGAAGTCGATGGTGCGCGTTGCCGACAGCACCAGGCGCATGCGGCCGTCCTGCGGCACGCGCTTTTCCGAGATGTCGAGCTTGGCCAGCACCTTGATGCGCGAGACCAGCTTGTCGCGGATCGCCAGCGGCGGCGCCGCGTGGTCGCGCAGCACGCCATCCACGCGCATGCGGATGCGGTACTGCTTTTCGTAGGGCTCGAAGTGGATATCGGACGCGCCCAGGTTGATCGCGTCCATCAGGATCTTGTTGAGGAAGCGCACGATCGGCGCATCCTCGACTTCCGACGTGGCCGCCTCGGCCGTCGCCGCGGTCTGGGTGTCTTCCTCGGCGAATTCGATGTCGCCGTCGTCGCCGGCCAGTTCGTTGAGGGTCTGGTCGCTGTTGTTGGACAGGCTGGCCAGCAGCGCCTGCAGGGCGTCGTGTGCGACGATCACCGGCTCGACCGTCGCTTCGCTCTGGAACTTGATCTGGTCCAGCGCCTGTGAATTGGTCGGGTCCGACAGCGCCACCGACATCTTGTTGCCGCGCTTGGACAGCGGCACCACGCGCAGCGTCTGCATCAGCTTGGCGTCGATGGCGTTGGCCGGCAGCATGTCGGTGCTGAGGGCCGACAGGTCGAGCATCGGGTAGCCGAAGGTTTCGGCGCAGAACACGGCCAGGCTGCGTGCATCGATGGTGCCGGAGCCGAGCAAGGTATCGATGAAGCCTACCTTGTCGGCGGACGCCTTCTTTTGGAAAGTGTCCGCTTGCGGCAGGCTAAGGCGTCCTGACTGGACCAGGGCGCGCGCCAACCCGGGCAGCGTGCTGCCAGTCGTGGTGTTGGGGAGGACTGCTGCCATAAGGTCAGGGACGGGAAGAGGATACGGTCGATGGAGGAGAGCAGGGCGAGACGGACGAGCTCGGTGGATGCTCCAAATGATGCCCGTAGGCATCAAATTGGTCAAGCGTTTGGCATGGGGTGAGAGGTATACATACCACGTAGGCAAAATGGCATGCACCTGCTTTGTTGCGAATTACTAAAGGCATTCGGCGCTCCCGGGAAGGATGCCGGCAATGCCCGGTCAGGCTGCCAGCCAGCGTTTGACCGATGCCGGACGCAACAGTTTCACTACCTTGATGGCCTGGTTTTGAACTTGCACAACCTCGATCACGGTCTGGCCGATCTTGAGGGCGATCGGGAATTCCGGGATTTCCTGCAAGTGCTCGAGCAGCAAGCCATTGACGGTTTTCGGACCGTCCAGCGGCAAGTCCAGGCCCAGCTTCTTGTTGATGTCGCGCAGCGGCGCCGAGCCTTCCAGCAAACATTCGCCGCTGGCGCTCCAGGCCATGGCATCGGTGCGCGCCGCCCCCGGCGTCGAGGTGGTGAAGTCACCGATCATTTCCTCGATGATGTCCTCGAGCGTGACCAGGCCCTGCACCTCGCCGTACTC
Organism: Massilia phyllosphaerae; assembly: GCF_034659755.1. Lineage (NCBI taxonomy): Bacteria > Pseudomonadati > Pseudomonadota > Betaproteobacteria > Burkholderiales > Oxalobacteraceae > Massilia > Massilia phyllosphaerae. The sequence goes on along the minus strand of NZ_JAXSQX010000004.1, from coordinate 399,829 downwards.
GTCGACGATGATGCCCAGCCTTTCCTTGTTCTCCTGGAAATACTGGAGCTGGGCCAGCACCCCGGTGTCCTGCGGGATGAAATAGGGTTCGCTCAACAGTGCGCGGAAGTGCTCGACGCTCAGGTCGTCTTCCTGGTTGAGCAGGCCGATCGCCTTGCGCACGTGCAGGATGCCGATGATCTTGTTGATCTCGCCTTCATACACCGGCAGCTTGTTGTGGTAGCAGGTGGTCAGCTCGGCCTTGATGGTCTCGACCGGCAGCGACAGGTTCAGCGCCTCGATCTGGCTGCGCGGGGTCATGATGTCTTCGATCGAGATCTTTTCCAGGTCGAACAGGTTCAGCAGGATGCTCTTGTGCTTTTGCTGGATGTACTGGCCGCTTTCCAGGACCACATAGCGCAATTCGTCGATCGACAGCCGGTTTTGCGCCGGATCGCTGTGCAAGCCGCCGATGCCGCGGATGCGCAGCAGCTTGAGGAAAGCGTTGACGAACAGGTTGACGAACCAGATCACCGGCCGCCCGACTTTCATCAGGGGCTTGAGCACCAGGCTGGAGCCGAGCGAAATACGTTCCGGGAAGCTGGCGCCGATGACCTTCGGCGAAATCTCGGCGAACACGATCAGCAGGAATGCGACCACGGCGGTGGCCACCGTGATCACGGTTTCCTCGTGGCCGAAGAACAGGATGGCGATCGCGGTGACCAGCGCGGTGGCCATGGCGTTGATCAGGGTGTTCGCGATCAGGACCAGGGCCAGCAGTTTATCGGTGCGCTCGAGCAGCCACAGCGTGGTGACGGCGCCGCGGTTGCCGCGCTTGGCAAGGTGGCGCAGCCGGTATTTGTTGGCCGCCATCAGGGCGGTTTCGGCCATGGCGAAGAAGGCCGAGCAAAGGATCAGGAGCGCGAGTGCCAGGACGAGCACCCAGAGGGGTACGGTTTCCAAATCTCACCGTGAGGAATCGTGCATCGGACTGGCGGCGGGGCCAGCGCTGGTGCGGCAGAGCTACGCCGCATCAGGCCGATTCTATGACATGGGGAGGTGGCTTGCAAGTTTGTACAGAACCGGCGTGTGCCGGCGATGTATTTATATTAGTGGTGGTACGTCGCCCCTGCCTGCGCAGGGGCGACGGCGCATCAGCTACAGCTTAGGTCAGCGCAAGCGCAGTGCGTCGATTCGACGCGCCAGCCGGCACCCGCGCATCGTCCAGCTTGAACACCGCCAGCGCCCCCGATAACTGTCCGGTCTGGTCGGTCAGCGATTCCGCCGCCGCCGACGCCTGTTCCACCAGTGCCGAGTTCTGCTGCGTCATCTGGTCCATGTCGTCGATCGCGACGCCGATCTGCTCGATGCCCTCGCTCTGGCGCTGGCCGGCTTCGCTGATCTCGGCCATGATGTCGTGCACCTTGCGCACCGAGGTCACGATCTGCTCCATCGTGACGCCGGCCTGGTCGACCAGCGCGGTGCCGGCATGCACCTTGGCCACCGAGTCGCCGATCAGTTCCTTGATCTCCTTGGCGGCCGTGGCCGAACGCTGGGCCAGCGAACGCACTTCGGAGGCCACCACCGCGAAGCCGCGTCCCTGTTCGCCGGCGCGCGCCGCTTCCACCGCCGCGTTCAGCGCCAGGATATTGGTCTGGAAGGCGATACCGTCGATCACCGCAATGATCTCGACGATCTTGTTGGCCGAGCTGTTGATGGCACCCATGGTCGAGACCACGTTGCCGACCACTTCGCCGCCGCGGGTGGCGATGTCGGTGGCCGAGACCACCAGCTGGTTGGCCTGGCTGGCATTGGCGGCGTTCGCGCGCACGGTATCGGTCAGCGCTTCCATCGCGCGCGCCGTGTTTTCGAGTCGGCTGGCCTGGGATTCGGTGCGGCTGGCCAGGTCGGCATTGCCGCTGGCGATTTCCGAGCTGGCCACGGCGATGGTCTCGGCCGAGGTCTTGATGCCGGCCATCATGGTGGCCAGGCGGTCGCGCATGTCCTTGAGTGCCGCCAGCAGGCTGGTCCCGTCGCCGGCCTCGACGCGGATGTCCATCGACAAATTGCCGTCGGCGACCGCGCGCGCGATCTCGCGCGCATATTCGGGTTCGCCGCCGAGCTGTTGCCAGATGGTGCGCACCACGAACCACGACACGGCGATCAGGGTCGCGATCACGACCAGGGCGGCGATGATGGTGGCGGACAGGGCACGGCGCACGCTCGATTCGCTGCGCGCGATGCCGGCCTTGAAGTTCTGCTGCGCTTGTTCGTTGACCTTGGCGACGTCGGCGTTCAGCGTGCCCAATGCGGTCTGCATACGCGTGACGACTGCCTGCGGATCGCCCTGCTCGAGTTCGAGCATGATCTTCGCGGCGGAGACGGCCGGCGCATAATATTCTTCGAATTCCTTGCCCAGCCGCTTGCCGGTCTCGACCATGCCATCGATCTTGCCGATTTCGGCCACGCGCGTGCGCACCTTGGCGGCCTGCTCGCCAACCTGGGCGATACGCGCCTTGTCGCCTTCGGACACCGCGTCGCGCAAGCCGTTCGTGACGTCTTCGATCTCGGCCGCCAGTGCTTTCGAGACGCCCAGCGCCGGATAGTCGACGCGCTCGGTGGTGCGGATCGAATCCAGGGCAGTGTTCGCGATGCCGGCGCTGATCGCGACCCCGAGTCCAAAGATGATGGTCGAAACGACCGGAAGTGCCCAGATCCTGCGCTTGATGCTCATGGTGTCAACTCCTAATATGAACAAGCCCGCCGCGGCACCGTGAACGATGGCGGCGGGCACAAAACCGATGACGGGTCAGGAAGCGGAGTAGACCACCTTGACCGACGCATCGACCGCGCTCTTGTCGATGTAGCCGATGCCCTTCGGATCGGCCGCGACCGCCTTCTTGACGGCGGCGCTGTCGCCGACTTCCTTCGGCATCGTGGCCTTGCCGGTGAACACCAGCTTGGACCATACGGCCTTGACCTGCGAAGCGTCCTTGTCGGTCACTTTCTTGTAGAACTCGGCGCGTGCCGGGGTGCCGTCCGGCTGGTCGACCGGGGTCATCGCGGTGGATTTACCCAGGAAGAACTGGGCCACCTGGTCCTTAGTCAGCGAGGACTCGGCCGCCTTCGGGTTCACGACCACGACGATTTCGGCCATGGCCGGCAGGGACAGGGCCAGGACTGCGGCACCGATGCTTGCTTTGATCAGTTGTTTCATCGAGGCTCTCCTTAGAACACGAAGTCGACGGCGACGGCACCGACGGTGACCGGACCCCTGAAGCCCGGCTGCACGTTGGTCAGGAGACCGTTGCCGGCGTCAGGATGCACGCGGTCGATCTGCGCTTTCAAGGCCACCGAACGATAGAAATCCCAGCGCACGCCGATGCTGTCGGTGGTCTGCTCGCCCTGGCCGAGGCCGCTGTACTTCAGGCTGCCGACGGCAGTCGACAGCGCACGCACGGTCGCGCCGCAGGCCGCCGGATAGCCGGCCGGGCAAGATGCCGGGACGGTATTGGCGACGGTGCTGTCAATGCTCAGCTTGGCATGGCTGTAGTAGGGCAGGAACTTGCCGAAGCGGTAGCCGGCCATCACGTACCACGCGGTGGTGTCGTTCAGGTAGCTGTCGCTCTTGCGTTTGGCGTATTCGCTTTGGGCGACGATATTGTTCCAGTCGAGGCCGGCGCCTACCGAGGTGAACGAGGCTTTCTTGCGATCCGGCGCCAGCGCGCCGGCCAGCGTGGTGAGCGCCGGGAGGTTGTAGCCGGCACCAGCGGCGCGCAGGCTGCCCAGCAGCGTGTTCAGGGCGGTCTGGTGGTTGACCGAGATCTTGGTGTCGGCGCGGCCGAAGCGCAGGGTCAGCGGACCATGTTCGGCCACCAGGTTGAGGGCCGCCAGGTCGCGTGCTTCGACCTGGGCGCCGCCGTAGACGTCGGCCTTGCTGCGCCCGTAGGCGAATTGCGCGGTGTAGGTAGTGTCGCCGAAGCTGTGCTGCCAGGTAATGTCAGCGCCGTCGAGGTTGTTGAACGGCACCTGCGAATACATCTCGGCCGGCGGACGCAAGAAGGTGTTGGCGTAGCCGACGTTGCGATAATCCGAGATCATGAAGACCGGCAAGCCGACACGGCCGACGCGGATGCTGACGTCGTCCGACACCTTGGCCTTGGCGAAGGCCCAAGTCAGTTCGGCGCCGAAGTCGTCTTCGGCATCCTTGCGTACCAGGCCCTGGCCGGTGAAGGAGAGCCAGCTGTTGACGGTGTAATCGGCTTGCAGGCCGAGGTTGGAGTCGACACCGGTGGTTGGCTGCTTGTCGGCGCCATGGGCCTGGTTCGGACGGCCGAATTCGACATTGTCCTTGTTGATCCAGGTCAGAGCAGCGGTGCCAAAACCGCTGATACGTACCGGGGAGCTATCCTGGGCGTAGGCAGTAGAGACGGCCAGGGGCAAGGCGAGCATGCTCGCGAGAAGGCGTTTTTTCATGAGTGTAGTTTGCTGTTATCGGTTGCAAGATGCGCAAAGGTGTGAGACGCGCAGCGGGTTTCCGAAACTATTGTAGACACTCGGCAATTCTTGCTGCAAGGTAAATGTATGCGAATGTAGATTCAGCGAATTCGTCAAACTTGAAATTGTTGTGCCTAACTGACACTCAACAATTTAAGATTTGGAACAGACAAGAAATGGTGCAGTTCCACCAGTGCGAGGTGGCGTCCGCTTCGGGCCGGCGCGCTTGGCGCGGGGTATCCGCCAGGACGGCCTCGACTGCCTGGCCGGCCGTATAGATGCGTAAACTGCCGATGAGACAAGCACGGATGTCGTACGCATCGGGTGCGCTGCGGGTCGCCTCCTGGAGGATCGCCACGACGACCAATTAACCCATGGGGCTGCCAGTATCAGCTACCTCGATAGGTCGAATACGACCATGGCGTCACCACCAGCGGCACATGGTAGTTCTGCGACACGTCCGCCACCCCGAAGGCGATCGTCACCCGGTCGATGAAGCGCGGGCTGGGCATGGCCACGCCCTGGGCGGCGAAATAATCGCCGGCGGCGAACACCAGTTCGTACTGGCCCGCCTGCAAGCCTTCGCCTTCGAGCAGCGGCGTGGCGCAGCGGCCATCCATGTTGGTGGCGTCGCGCTTGAGCAGGCGGCGCTGGCCGTCCTCGACCAGGTACAGTTCGAGCTGGACGCCGGCGCCCGGCTTGCCCTGAGCGGTGTCGAGGACGTGGGTGCTGAGTTTTCCCATCGTGGAAGATCCTATATGTGGGGGATGAAGGTGCGTATCTCGCCGATGATATACCGATGTCCATCTTGCAATATATGATGAGGCATATATCCGCTTTCAGGGACTGCCCATGAACGATACCGATAACGGTAAACCGAGCAACTATCCGCGCGACCTGATCGGCTACGGCCGCACGCCGCCCCATCCGCAATGGCCCGGCGGCGCGCGCGTCGCCCTGCAGTTCGTACTGAATTACGAGGAGGGCGCCGAAAACAGCGTGCTGCACGGCGACCCGGCCTCGGAAACCTTCCTGTCCGAGATCGTCGGCGCCCAGGCCTTCAACATGCGCCACATGAGCATGGAGTCGCTGTACGAATACGGTTCGCGCGCCGGCCTGTGGCGCATCCTGCGCATGTTCGAGGAACGCGGGTTGCCGCTGACGGTGTTCGGCGTGGCGATGGCGCTCCAGCGCAATCCGGACGCGGTGGCGGCTTTCCGCGAACTGGGCCACGAGATCGCCTGCCACGGCCTGCGCTGGATCTCCTACCAGCACGTCGACGAAGCGACCGAACGCGCCCACATGAAGGAAGCGGTCGACATCATGCGCGACCTGACCGGGGAGGCGCCGCAGGGCTGGTACACCGGGCGCGATTCGCCCAACACGCGCAGGCTGGTGCTGGAACACGGCGGCTTCGTCTACGACGCCGACCATTACGGCGACGATCTGCCGTTCTGGACGGAAGTCGACTTCACCGACGCCAACGGCTGGCACGCACGCCGGCCGCACCTGGTCGTGCCCTACACGCTGGACACCAACGACATGCGCTTCGCCGCCATGCAGGGCTTCAATTCCGGTACCCAGTTCTTCGACTACCTGAAGGATGCCTTCGACGTACTGTATGCCGAAGGCGACCCGAACGGACTGAACCAGCCGAAGATGCTGTCGATCGGCCTGCATTGCCGGCTCGTGGGACGGCCGGCGCGGGCGGCGGCGCTGGCGCGCTTCCTGGATTACGTACAGACCCACCAGCACGTCTGGATCACGCGCCGGATCGATATCGCACGTCACTGGCAAACCGTGCATCCCTACCAGAAATGAAATAGACGCCGCAGCTTGTTTATATTCAATTTTAGATATTTAAAATCATTAAAGTCTTATAATTGAACGGTACCCCAATGTTAATCTCAGAGGCTGGTTTCCACCCGAGGCACCCATGTCCACACCGATCCGATTCTTCTACCGCGGTGCCGTCCACGAAGTGAGCGGTGCGGCGCCGACCCAGACCGTCCTGCAGCACCTGCGCGAAGACCTGCACTGCACCGGCACCAAGGAAGGCTGCGCCGAGGGCGATTGCGGCGCCTGTACCGTGGTGGTCGGGTCGCTGGAAGCGGATGGGCTGCGGCTGAAGGCCGTCAATGCCTGCATCCAGTTCACGCCCACGCTGGACGGCAAGGCCCTGTTCACGGTCGAAGACCTGCAGCAGGCCGACGGTGCGCTGCATCCGGTGCAGCAGGCGCTGGTCGAGTGCCACGGTTCGCAGTGCGGCTTCTGCACGCCGGGCTTCGCGATGTCGCTGTGGGGCATGTACCTGAAACAGGAGGGCGCTTGTGCTGCATCGCGCGCCGAGATCGACGACGCCCTGTCCGGCAACCTGTGCCGCTGCACCGGCTACCGCCCGATCATCGACGCCGCCCGCCGCATGACCGAGCTGCCGCGCGTCGGCTTCGACCGCGCCGCGTTGGCCGACCAGCTGCGCGCGCTGCAACGCGAGGCAGGCACCACATATAGCGCGCACGGCCAGGCCTTCCACGCGCCACGCACGCTGGACGAACTGGCCGCGGCGCGGGCCGCGCATCCGGCGGCTGTGCTGCTGGCCGGCTCGACCGACGTCGGCCTGTGGGTCACCAAGCAGATGCGCGAGCTGCAGGACATCATCTACCTCGGCCACGTAGCCGAGCTGAAAACCGTGGACGAGGTTGACGGCGCGATCGAGATCGGCGCCGGCGTCACGCTGCAGGATGCCTACGCGGCCGTGTGCCGCCACTACCCACGCGAATTGAACGAACTGTGGCAGCGCTTCGCGTCGCTGCCGATCCGCAATGCCGGCACGCTGGGCGGCAACGTCGCCAACGGCTCGCCGATCGGCGATTCGATGCCCTGGCTGATCGCCTTGGGGAGCGAACTGGTACTGCGCGGGCCGGACGGCGAACGCGCCATGCCGCTCGAGGATTTCTATCTCGGCTACCAGCAGAAGGACCTGCGCGCCGGCGAGTTCGTGCGTGCGGTGCGGGTGCCGCTGCCACGCAGTTCTTCCACTTCGGGGCTGGCCTTCCGCACCTATAAACTGGCCAAGCGCTTCGACCAGGACATCTCGGCCGTGTGCGCCGCCTTTGCGCTCGAACTCGGCGCCGACGGGCGCGTCGCCAGGGCCCGCATCGCCTTCGGCGGCATGGCCGCGACGCCTAAACGCGCCGCCGCGGCGGAAGCGGCCTTGCTCGGCCGCACCTGGGACGAGGCCGCCGCCAGGGCCGCGATGGCGGCCCTGGCCGGCGACTACGCGCCGCTGTCCGACATGCGCGCGTCCAGCGCCTACCGCATGCAGGCCGCGCAGAACCTGCTGCGCCGCTTCTGGCTGGAGACGCGGCTCGACAATCCGCTGCCGCCCGAGGCGGTCAATGCATTCGCTGCACATGCGGCGACTGCGGCGGCAACCGCAGCGGCGACTGCGGCGGCAACTGCGCCGACCACCGCGGCTTGAGGAGACGACCATGAACGACGCAGGCACGCCCGTTTTGAACACTGCCGATCTGGCTGCAACCTGGGCCGCGGTCGGCAAGTCGAAGCCGCACGAATCGGCCCGGCTGCACGTGCTCGGCCAGGCCGACTACACCGACGACATCGACGAGGTGCGCGGCACGCTGCACGCGGCGCTCGGCCTCTCCAGCAAGGCGCATGCGCGCATCCTCGACATCGACCTGGCGGCGGTCCGTGCCAGCAGCGGCGTGAAGCACGTCTACACCGCGCGCGACATCCCCGGCACCAACGATTGCGGTCCGATCATCCACGACGATCCGATCCTGGCCGACGGCCTGGTCCAGTACGTCGGCCAGCCGATCTTCATCGTGGTCGCCGACACCCACGACAACGCCCGCCGCGCCGCGCGCAAGGCAGTCGTCAGCTACGACGAGCTGCCGGCGATCCTGACCCCGCAGGCGGCGCGCGCCGCGCAATCGTACGTGCTGCCGCCGATGCGTCTGGCGCGCGGCGATGCCGAAGCCGCTTTTGCAGCGGCGCCGCATAAGGTAAAAGGCGAGCTGTATGTCGGCGGCCAGGAGCAGTTCTACCTGGAAGGCCAGATCGCCTACGCCATCCCGCAGGAAAACGACGGCATGCTGGTGCTGTGCTCGACCCAGCACCCGAGCGAGATGCAGCACGTGGTCGCGCATGCGCTCGGCCTGCATTCGCACCACGTGACGGTCGAGTGCCGGCGCATGGGCGGCGGCTTCGGCGGCAAGGAATCGCAGTCGGCGCTGTGGGCGGCCGCGGCCAGCGTGGCGGCCAAGCGCAGCGGCCGTCCGGTCAAGCTGCGCGCCGACCGCGACGACGACATGCTGGTCACCGGCAAGCGCCACTGCTTCCATTACGAATACGAAGTCGGCTACGGCGACGACGGCCGCATCGTGGCGGCGAAAGTCGACATGGTGTCGCGCGCCGGCTATTCGGCCGACCTGTCCGGACCGGTCGCTACGCGCGCGGTCTGCCACTTCGACAACACCTATTATTTGTCCGACGTCGACATCCGCGCCGCCTGCGGCAAGACCAACACCCAGTCGAATACCGCCTTCCGCGGCTTCGGTGGACCGCAGGGCGCGATCGCGATGGAATACGTGCTCGACGAGATCGCGCGCAATCTCGGCCGCGACGCGCTCGACATCCGCAAGCTGAATTTCTATGGCAAGACAGAACACAACGTCACGCCCTACGGCCAGGTCATCGTCGACAACGTGATCCACGAACTCGTGGACGAGCTGGAGATGACCAGCGCGTACCGCGCGCGCCGCACCGCCATCGACGCCTACAACCGTAGCAGCCCGGTGCTGAAAAAAGGGCTGGCGCTGACCCCCGTGAAATTCGGCATCGCCTTCAACGTCACCCACCTGAACCAGGCCGGCGCGCTGGTGCACGTGTACGTGGACGGTTCGATCCTGGTGAATCACGGCGGTACCGAGATGGGGCAGGGCGTCAATACCAAGGTGATGCAGGTGGTGGCGCACGAGCTGGGCGTGGACTTGCAACGCGTGCGCATTACCGCCACCAACACCAGCAAGGTCGCCAACACCTCGGCCACGGCGGCATCGACCGGCGCCGACCTGAACGGCAAGGCGGCCCAGGATGCGGCGCGCCAGATCCGCGAGCGCCTGGCCGCCTACGCCGCCGGGCAGTATGGCGGCGCGGCCGAAGACGTGCGCTTCGCGGCCGATACCGTGTTCGTGGGCGGCCAGGAAATCCCGTTCGGCGAGCTGGTGGCCAAGGCCTACCTGGCGCGCACCCAGCTGTGGTCGGACGGCTATTACGCGACCCCGGGCCTGTCCTGGGATGCCAAGACCATGACCGGCCGCCCGTTCTCTTACTTCGCCTACGGCGCGGCGGTGGCCGAGGTGGTGGTGGACACGCTCACCGGCGAATGGAAGCTGCTGCGCGCCGACGCCCTGTACGACGCCGGCCGCTCGCTCAATCCCGCCCTCGACATCGGCCAGGTCGAAGGCGCCTTTTTGCAGGGCATGGGTTGGCTGACCACCGAGGAACTGCGCTGGAACGATGCCGGCAAGCTGACCACCCACGCGCCGTCGACCTATAAAATCCCGGGCGTGTCGGACTGCCCGCAGGATTTCCGCGTGCGCCTGTTCGAGAACAGCAACGTCGAAGACTCGATCCACCGCTCCAAGGCCGTGGGCGAGCCGCCGCTGCTGCTGCCGTTCTCGGTGTTCTTCGCGATCCGCGACGCCATCTCCAGCGTGGGCGGGCACAAGGTCAACCCGCCGTTGAATGCGCCGGCGACCTGCGAGGAGATCCTGAAGGCGGTGGCGGCGGTCGAAGCTGCAACGCAAGTCGCAACTTCGCAGGCCACCGTAGCGACGGGCGACTGAAATGGAAGACTGGCTGTCCATCGGTGCCGGCGCCGGCGCGGCCGACGCAACGCGGGCGCCGGCCGTGCTGGTCACCGTCGCCATCGTCGAAGGCTCGGTGCCGCGCGAACCCGGCGCCAAGATGCTGGTCGATGCCGTGCGCCAGTGGGGCACGGTCGGTGGCGGCCACCTCGAGCTGCGCGGCGCCGAGACCGCGCGCGCGATGCTGGCCAGCGGCGAACGGCGGCGCCTGGAACGCTTTCCGCTCGGCCCGAGCCTGGGCCAGTGCTGTGGCGGCGTCGTGCACCTGGCCTTCGAAATGGCCGACCGCGCGCACCTGGCCGGGCTGGCCGCACGTCGCTGCGAGGACAGCTGGCGCCTGGTCGCCTTGGACGGCACACCCGATGCGGCGCTGCTGGATGCCGACGGCCATGTCGTCCACGGCAGCCCGGCAGCCGTACCCGCCTTCGACCGCACCCAGGGCACCCACGTACTGCGCGACGAGACCGGCCGCCGCTGGCTGGCCGACCTGGCCGCCGCCCCGCGTGCCCACCTGATGCTGTTCGGCGCCGGCCATGTCGGCGCCGCCATCGTGCGCGCGCTGGCCGACCTGCCGTGCCGCGTGACCTGGGTCGACGAGCGCGACGACCTGTTCCCGGCACAAATACCGCATAATGTCGTGATCGAGGCGACCGACACCCCGGAAGCACTGGCGCAGCAAGCGCTCGCCGGGACCAGCTTCCTCGTCATGACCCACAGCCACGCGCTCGACCAGCGCCTGGCCGAAACCATCCTCAAGCGTCCCGGCCACGACTGGTTCGGCCTGATTGGCTCCGCCACCAAGCGCATCCAGTTCGAACGCCGCCTGCTCGAACGCGGCGTCGAGCGCGCGCGCCTGGATGCCATGGTCTGCCCGATCGGCGTGCCCGGCATCGAAGGCAAGCTGCCGGCCGTGATCGCCGTCGCCGTCGCCGCCCAGCTGCTGATGGTCTGGGAAGCCGCCGCTTTACAAGAAAGAATCTGATGTCGAATCCAACGCCTACCCCGCAGGCCTACCGTGCGAGCCTGCTGACCTTCCACGCCGATCCGGCCTTTGCCGACGACGCGCACACCTGGATCGAGGACGGCCTGCTGGTCGTCGCCGACGGCCGCATCCAGGCCGCCGGCGACTACGCCACGCTGGCGCCGACGCTGGCGCCCGGCACGCCAGTGGCCGACTACCGCGGCCACATCATCACCCCCGGCTTCATCGACACCCACCTGCATTTCCCGCAGACCGACATGATCGCCTCGCCGGCGCCGGGCCTGCTGCCGTGGCTGGACACTTACACCTTCCCGACCGAGCGCCAGTTCGGCGACCCGGCGCACGCGCGCGCCGGCGCCGAGTTCTTCCTCGACGAACTGCTGCGCAACGGCACCACCACGGCCCTGGTCTACTGCAGCGTGCACAAGGCATCGGCCGAGGCCTTCTTCGAGGCCAGCGCCGCGCGCAACCTGCGCATGGCGGGCGGCAAGGTGCTGATGGACCGCAACTGCCCGGACTTCCTGCAGGACAGCGCCGACCTGCGCGACAGCGAAGACCTGATCCGGCGCTGGCACAACAATGGCCGTTCGATGTACGCGATCACCCCGCGCTTCGCCCCGACCTCGACCGAAGCCCAGCTGGCCGCCACCGGCGAACTGGCGCGCGCCTATCCGGACACCTTCATCCAGACCCACGTCTCGGAAAACCAGGACGAATGCGCCTGGGTCGGCCAGCTGTTCCCGCAGCGCCGCAGCTACCTCGATGTCTATGAACACTATGGCCTGATGCGCCCGCGCGCGATGTTCGGCCACTGCATCTGGCTCGACGATACCGATTTCTCGCGCCTGGCGCAGACCGGCTCGGCGATCGCCCACTGTCCGACCTCGAACCTGTTCCTCGGCAGCGGCCTGTTCGACATGAAACGCGCCGACGACGCCGGGGCGATGGTTGCGCTGGGTACCGACGTCGGGGCCGGTACATCGTTCTCGATGTTGCAAACCATGAATGAAGCGTATAAAGTTGCGCGATTGAAAGGCAGCTACCTCCCGGCTTTGCGCATGTTTTACCTGGCGACGCTGGGCGCCGCCCGCAGCATGGGACTCGAAGGCACGATCGGCACGCTGGCGCCGGGCGCCGAAGCCGACTTCATCGTCCTCGACCGCAAGGCGACGCCCTTGCTCGCGCGCCGTACCGCGCATGCCGGGTCGCTCGAGGAAACGCTGTTCGCGCTGGCCCTGCTGGGCGACGACCGCGCGATCCGCGCCACCTATGCCGCCGGTGCGTGCGTACACGAGAGGTCGCCTGCCTTTACGCCGTCCAACTGACCTAGTCGAGAACACCCCATGATGCAGAAGACCCTGAGCAGCAGTTTGCTGATTGCTTTCGCCACACTGGCAAGCGCCCATGCCGGCGCGCGCAGCAATGCACCGACGGCCAACGAAGCCGCCACCGCGCGCCACTATGCCGCGCTGGTCGCCGGCGAACCGAAGACGGCCGAACTGACCCTGTTCTTCTCGCAGATGCCGAAGGGCGGCGACCTGCATCACCATTACTCGGGCGCGATCTACGCCGAAACCTATGTCGACTTCCTCGACAAGCAGGGCTTCTGCGTCAACAAGCATACCTACCGGGTCGAGACCGACAAGGCCGCGATCGAGGCCGAGCGCGCCAAGGCGCCGGCGGCGCGCAATTGCCTGTCGACGGCCGAGGTGTACGCCGACGACGCCACCTACCGCGAACTGCTGCAGCGCTGGTCGAGCAAGGACTTCGCCAACCACGGTGCGCTGCAGCCGCCGCCGGACCGCCAGTTCTTCCAGACCTTCGGCTATTTCGGCCCGGTCTCGAACGCCAACTTCCACGAAGGCCTGGTCGAGATCAAGAACCGCGCGATCGGGGAAAACGTCAGCTACATCGAGACCATGCTCAAGATGTCGCCCTTCGTCGTCAACAAGGAATTCGACGACCAGGCCTGGAAGAATGCCGACAAGGACGCTGCGCTGGACGCCCAGATGCGCGCCTGGATGAATGCGCTCGATGCCGACGAAGGTTTCAATGCCCGGATCGCCGACTTCGTCGCCAGGATCGACGAAGCCGCCGCCGGCATCGACGACGACAACTTCACCATGCGCTACCAGACCTACGTGCTGCGCCTGCTGAACCCGTCGCAAGTGTTTTCCTCGATGCTGGCCGGTTTCAAGTCGGCTGCCAAGGGCGGCAAGGGTGAAGGCAAAATCGTGGGCGTCAACATCGTCGGCCAGGAAAGCAACATGGTGTCGATGCGCGACTACACGCTGCACATGAAGATGTTCCGCTTCCTGAAGTCGGTCTACCCGGACGTCAAGATCGCGCTGCACGCCGGCGAGCTGGCGCTGGGCGACGTGCCGCCGGAAGGGCTGGAATTCCACATCGACCAGGCCCTGAACATCGCCGGCGCCCAGCGCATCGGCCACGGCATCGATCTGGCGCATGAAGCGAACGCGCCGGCGATCATGAAGACAATGCACGACAAGGATATTCCGGTCGAAATCAACCTGACCTCGAATGCCTTCATCAACGGCGTGCAAGGCGCCAACCACCCAGTCACCCTGTACCGCAAATACGGCGTGCCTTACGTGATCTCGACCGACGATGCCGGCGTGACGCGGCATAACCTGGCGGGCGAATACGTGCTGTTCGCCAGCCGCTACAAGCCGAGCTATGCGGAATTGAAGAAGGCGTCATACAACAGCATCCGCTACAGCTTCCTGGCCCCAAGCGACAAGACCCGCCTGACGCGCCAGCTGGATGCACGTTTTGCGCGCTTCGAAGCCGGCATGGCGGCACTCGAACGCACCAGCGTGAAGCGCTGACAAGCGCTGACCAGCGGGGCAGGGCGCCCCGTTTTTCGCCAGGCCGGCGGCAGCGATGTCGCCGGCCTCGTCATTTCTGCACGCCGAAAACCTGGCAACTGTGCCCGTGCTGCATATGCTTATAAGGGCTCTGTCGCCTTCCCGCTACAAATCCCACACTTTCTCTCACGCTTTGCCTAAAAAACAAGCGAAAAGATTTTCGGGATGTATGCACCGCTTATAATCCCGCCGTGTCATTTCCCTAGGGGAAACGCACTTTGCATGCGTTAAATGCCTATTTTTTCATCAACTTATTCGCGCAAGCTATAAATTTTTGAAGGAAAACGTATTTGTCACGCCCAGAGCCTTCCTGCATATTGGACTTTTGTTAAGTAAAGACAAGACGTAATTTGCAGGAACGTGCTTGTAACGGCTGTGAAATATTAAGCATTTAGAATCGCGTGCGCTGCTTTTGGCTGGTGCATAGGCGGACAGAAATGCACCGAAAAATGGCGGGCTGACAGGATAAAAAGATCGGCGCCTCAGGGCCGCCGGACTAGGGTTGCAGTACTGAGAGAGAAACTTCGGTTTCTAAACACAATTAATAGTCTTTTTGGGGTTTACACAATGGTCTATCAAAAACGGATCCAGCTGACCAAGCTGGCGCTGGCTCTGTCGATTGCTCTGGCGGGCGCTCCGGCCCTCGCGCAGAACACGACTTCGGCAGTCGGCGGCCGTATCTCCGGTCCGGACGGCGCACCGGCCGCGGGTGCTTCGGTGCAAATCGTTCACGTTGAATCGGGTTCGATGAGCACTGTCACGACCGACGCCGAAGGCCGCTACGTCGCACGCGGCCTGCGTACCGGCGGTCCGTACACGATCATCATCACCAAGAACGGCCAGACCGAACGCCGCGAAGGCGTGTTCCTGAACCTGGCGGAAACGGCTTCGGTCGATGCGACCATCGGCGCATCCTCGATCCAGACCGTGAACGTCGCCGGCAACCGTGCCCGCGCCGAAATCTTCAACCGCACCAACATGGGTGCCGGTACCTCGATCAGCAACGCCCAGCTGCAGACCCAGGCGTCGATCAACCGCAACCTGCAGGACTACGCACGCGCCGACCCCCGCGTGTCGCAGACCGACAAGGAACGCGGCGAACTGTCCGTCGCCGGCCAGAACTCGCGCTTCAACTCGATGACCGTCGACGGCGTCGCCATCAACGACACCTTCGGTCTGGAAGCCTCGGGTAGCCCGACCTCGCGTCAGCCGATCTCGATCGAAGCGATCCAGTCGGTGCAGGTCAACGTCGCCAACTACGACGTGACCCAGAAGGGCTACACCGGCGGCAACATCAACGCCGTCACCAAGTCGGGTACCAACACCCTGCGTGGCGGTGTCTATTATGTGTACCGCGACGACCGCCTGGCCGGCAAGCGCTACAACATCGCCAACGATACCTACAACGATCCGGCACCGTTCAAAGAAACCACCAAGGGCCTGTGGGCCAGCGGCGCGCTGATCCAGGACAAGCTGTTCCTGTATGCGCTGAGCGAAGAAACCAGCAGCTCGCGCTCGGCACCCGACTTCGGTCCGATCGGTTCGGGTACCGGCACCACGGTTGCCATTACCCAGGATCAGATCAAGCAAGTCCAGGACATCCTGAAGAGCAACTACGGCGTCAACGCCGGCAACCTGGCAACCGGCGGCGGCCAGTTCGTCTCGCGCGAGCAGATGATCAAGGCCGACTGGAACATCAGCGACAACCATCGCGCCAACCTGCGCTACCAGCGTACCACCCAGGCCGAACCGCAGTACTCGACCTTCAGCTCGACCGGCCTGAGCCTGGATTCGTCCTACTACTCGCAAGGCAAGCAGATCGAGACCACGGTCGCCCAGCTGTTCTCCGACTGGACCCCGAGCTTCTCGACCGAACTGCGCGCTTCGCAGCGTGACTACGACTCGGTCCCGACCAACAACTCGACCCTGCCGGCCATTGGCGTGGCCTTCTCGGGCCTGGTGCCGGCCGGCACCCCGTCCGGCGTCGGTACCGGTACCCGTACCCTGTACTCGGGCACCGACAACTCGCGCCAGAAGAACGTGCTGGGCACCCGCACCCGCGACTACTACGCGGGTGCCAACTGGACGGTCGGCGACCACGAGATCAAGTTCGGTGCGGATTACCAGAAGAACAAGATCTACAACGCCTTCCTGCAGAACGTGTACGGCAACTACACCTTCGGCTGCGACAACAACCTGACCTACACCTCGATCGCGGGCGGCAAGATCAACTGCTCGACTGCGCCGGCAGCCCAGGTGCAAGCCGCGGTGCTGGAAAACCTGCGTACCGGCCGCTACACCGCGTACACCCTGCAAGTGGCTTCGCCTGGCTTCACGCTGGACGACGCGATCGCGCGTTTCAGCATGACCAATACTGGCCTGTTCCTGCAGGATACCTGGCGCGTCAACAAGCAGCTGACCGTGACCGGCGGCTTCCGCCTGGATGAAGTCGGCGTCCAGGGTCGTCCGGTCGCCAATGCACGCGTCGCCCAGGTGCCGGTGTATACCAATGGCGCACGCCAGACCGGCGGCTTCGGCTACAACAACCAGCAGACCATCGACGGCACCAAGCTGTTCCAACCGCGCGTCGGCTTCAACTACAACTTCGACACCGCACGCCGCATGCAGTTGCGCGGTGGCGCCGGCCTGTTCCAGGGCGCCGCGATGTCGGTCTGGCTGGGCAACCCCTACCAGAACGCCGGCGTGGCAACCCAGCAGATCAACTGCTCGAGCACCGGCAACACCCGCTGCCCGGCCGTGGTCGGCACCACCCCGAACAGTGCCTTCAGCACCGACATCAACAAGCAGCCGACCCTGGGCGGCTCGACCCCGCCGCAAGCGGCTGTCGACCTGCTGGATCCGGGCCTGCGCCAGCCGTCGGTCTGGAAGACCAACCTGGCCTTCGAATCGGAACTGCCATGGTTCGGCCTGGTCGCCGGTGCCGAGCTGCTGTACACCAAGACCAAGGACGGTATCTATTACCAGAACCTGAACCTGGGTACCCCGACCGCGACCGGCACCGACGGCCGCCAGCTGTTCTGGAACGCCAGCGGCTTGAACTCGAATAGCTGGAACCCGGGCCTGAACGGCACCACCGTCAAGTCCGGCTTCACCAACACCACCAAGGCGCTGAGCAATTCCAGCTTCGGCAACGTGCTGATCGTGAAGCCGACCGACAAGGGTGAAAGCCGCGTCTCGACCGCGTCGCTGACCTACCCGCTGACCAAGGGCTTCGGCTGGTCGGTGGCCGCCAGCCACACCTTCGCGACCGAAGTGTCGAACCTGACCTCGTCGACCGCGAGCTCGAACTTCAGCGCACGTTCGATCTATAACCCGAACGAAGACGTCGCCGCCAACTCGCCGTATCTGGTGAAGAACCGCATCAACGCGCTGGTGAACTTCGAGAAGGCCTTCTTCGGCACCTACAAGACCCGCCTTGGCGTGTTCTATGAAGGCCGTACCGGCAAGCCGTTCAGCTGGACCTTCAAGAACGACATGAACGGCGACGGCGTGTCGAACAACGACCTGATGTACATCCCGAAAGGCTTTGGTTCGGGTGAAGTCCTGTTCGCAGGTGATACGGCGAGCAGCCACGCCAACGAGCAGCGCTTCTGGGACGTGGTCAACGCCAACAAGGCGCTGAAGAATTCGGCCGGTGGCGTCGTGAACCGCTACAGTGACTTCTCGCCATGGACCAACAGCTTCGACCTGCGCCTGTCGCAGGAAATCCCGGGCCTGTTCGCGCGTAACAAAGCGACCTTCTCGCTGGACTTCCTGAACTTCGGCAACCTGCTGAACAAGAAGTGGGGCCACATCAACGAGATCGCGTTCTTCTCGGCTGGTGGCCAGAACCGCGGCTTCGTCGACTATGCCGGTATCGATCAGGCAACGGGCAAGTACGTCTACTCGGTGCGCTCGGCTGTCGACAGCTACACGGTCCGCCAGACCAAGGGTGAGTCGCAGTGGGCGATCCAGGCAACCGTCAAGTACGAATTCTGATTGTTTGAATTCCTGACTTGAACGTGCAAACGGCCGGTGGCGACACCGGCCGTTTTTCTTTTTATGGAAGGCCGGAATTGCGCGCCCGTAAAGACCGCCGGCCCGGGCTTACATGCAATAATCGCGGGCGCCAAACCACGTACCGCGCACGTTCGCAACAAGATAAGGTGTACTACTCCATGATCCATCTCCGTCCCGCCCGCGCCGGCCTGAGCGCGCTGGCGTTGGCCTTGACGCTGGCCGGCTGTACCACGCCATCCGGCGCACCCCGCGCCGCCAAGCCGGTCGAACTCAACCTGGTCTCCATCAACGACTTCCACGGCAACCTCGAAGCCAGTGCCTATAAACTGGCGCCTCAGGGTGGCAGCGGCACCGAGACCGTCAAGGCGGGCGGCATCGACGTGCTGGGCGGCGCGCTGGCCGCCTTCCGCAAGGAAGACAAGGACCTGCTGTTCGTCGGCGCCGGCGACCTGGTCGGCGCCAGCCCGGCGCTGTCCTCGATGTGGGCGGACGAGCCGAGCATCGTTGCGATGAACCGCATGGGCCTGGTTGCCAGTGCGCTCGGTAACCACGAATTCGACCAGGGCAGCAAGGAACTGCTGCGCCAGCAGCACGGCGGCTGCGATTCGCCGCGTCCTTCCAAGGCGTGCCAGATCGCGACAAGCTTCGAAGGCGCCGGCTTCAGCTATCTCGCCACCAACGTGATCGACCAGGCCAGCGGCAAGAACCTGGTGCCGGGCTGGCGCATCGTCGACGTCAAGGGCGTCAAGGTCGGCCTGATCGGCGCGGTGCTGCAGGACGTGCCCTCGGTGGCGGTCGCTTCCGCGATCAAGGGCCTGTCCTTCCTCGACGAGGCCGACTCGATCAACAAGGTGCTGCCGGCCATGCGCGCGCAAGGCGCACAGGTGTTCGTGGTGTTGATCCACGAGGGCGGCCACACCGGCGAACCCTTCGACAAGGTCAATTGCGACGGCCTCGAAGGCCCGATCGTCGGCATCGTGAAAAAGCTGGATCCGGCGATCCGCCTGGTCCTCACCGGCCACTCCCATAAAGGCTACCTGTGCAAGGTCGACGGCCGCGTGGTCACCCAGGCCGACGCCATGGGCCACCTGCTGTCGCGCATCAAGATGACGGTCGATCCGGTGTCGGGCAAGGTCGAGGACATCCAGGTGCGCAACGTGGTGATGGCGCCGGGCGCCTTTGCACCCGATCCGCAGCTGGCCGCCTACCTGCAGGACGTGCGTGCGCGCAGCCAGGCCGCGCTGGCCAAGCCGGTGGCGCACATCAAGAGCGCCGTGGCGCGCAAGGAAAACGACGACGGCGAGTCGGCGCTGGGCGGCATGATCGCCGACGCCGCCCTGGCCGCGACCCGCAGCCAGGGCGCGCAGGTCGGCTTCATGAACCCGGGCGGGATCCGCAAGGACCTGGAGGTGGGCGAGGGCGGCGTGGTCAGCTTCGGCCAGGCCCAGGCCGTTCTCCCGTTCGGCAATACCCTGGTGGTGCTGGACCTGAGCGGCGCCCAGCTGCGCGACCTGCTCGAGCAGCAGTGGAAGCGCGAGGGGGCGCGCGGCTACATGCTGCAGGTCTCGAACAGCCTGTCCTACCAGTGGGACAGCACCCGCCCGCCGGGCCAGCGCGTGGTGCCGGGCAGCGTCAAGGTCGACGGCAAGCCGCTCGAGGACGGCACCACCTACCGCGTGGTGGCCAACAACTTCCTGGCCGACGGCGGCGACAACTTCCCGGCGCTGGCGGCCGGCACCCGCCGCGTCGACACAGGCATGCGCGACCTGGATGCCCTGATCGCGCACCTGAAACAGGGCGCAGGCGGCGCGTCGCTGGCGGCGCCACAGCCGCGCATCAAGAAGGTGCGCTGAGCGCGCGACTATTGGATAATCAGCTGTCCCATCAAGGAAAGACAATGAAAAAACTGGCATTCGTCATCGCGCTGGCAAGCGCATTCGCGTCGATGGACGCATCGGCCTGGGGCAACGACGGCCACCGCGCCGTCGGCAGCATCGCCGACAAGCTGCTCAAGGGCAGCGCCGCGGAAAAGATGATCAAATCGATCCTGCAGCCGGGCGAGACCCTGGAATCGATCGCCAACTGGCCGGACTGCGTGAAGGGCACCTACTGCGGCCCGCAGACCCCGGACATGATCGAGTACGTGAACGCCAACCCGAAGCACAGCGAGTACCACTATACCGACGTGCCGTTCCAGCTGGATCACTACCATGACCACGCGGTCGGTACCGCCGACGACGACATCGTGCAGACGCTGAAGCAGGCGATCGCCGTCCTGCAGGGCAAGGACACCCCGGCCACCAACCCGCACAAGTTCACCAAGCGCCAGGCCCTGATCCTGATCACCCACATGACCGGCGACATCCATCAGCCGCTGCACGTGGGCGCCGCCTTCGTGTCGAAGGAAGGCAAGTTCGTGGTACCGACCAGTCCGGCGGAGATCGACGAGACCGCGATCTTCGATTCGCGCGGCGGCAACAACCTGCTGCTGGACGACGCCAACCTGGAGCGCATCAGCGCCGGTGTGATTCCGCCGGCGGATACCCCCGTTGTCGTCAAGCCGGGCGTGCCCAAGGCGCTGACCAAACCCTTCCACTCGTACTGGGACAGCACCACCGTCAACTACGCGTTCCGCCGCATCCGCACCAAGACGCCGGACCAGTTCGCGCAGGCGGCGATCGACGGCAAGCCGGCGATCGTGTCGGCCACTGGCGACCTGGCCACCTGGCCCTACCAGTGGGCCGACGACGCGCTGGCCGTGTCGAAGGAAGCGTACAAAGGCGTCACCGTCGGCAAGCTGACCCAGCAGACCAGCAAGAAGGGCGAGACCTATTACACCTGGAACCTGGAAGTGCCGAACGATTACCCAGTGCCGAGCTCGGCGATCGCCAAGACCCAGCTGATCAAGGGCGGCTACCACCTGGCGCAGGTGCTGCAGGCGATCTGGCCGAATTCCTGATCGCTTTGTCGTTCCGCCGGAACCGCCACGGGCCGACCAGCTGGTGGCGGTTCTTTTTTTACAACATCGCGTGGCGTGCGCCGACCTGCATCGTTAGAATGGCGCGTTTACATACCATCCTGTTATTGACGCCGCCACCAATGCGAACCTGTCTCCCTGCCGCCCTTGCGGCCGCCTTCCTGCTCCCCGCCTGCCTGGCCCAGGCCGCCGAACCCGTCGACACCGCCCAGCCGGTCGAGACCAACCTGCCGCTGTGGGAAGCCGGCATCGGCGCCGCGGCCTTCAGCACGCCGGCCTATCCGGGCGCCGACGACCGCTCCAACCGCGGCCTGGTGCTGCCTTTCCTGATCTACCGCGGCAAGACCTTCCGCGCCGACCAGAATGGCGTTGGCGCGCGCCTGCTGAACACCGACAAGGTCGAATTCGACATCGGTTTTTCCGGCTCGCTGCCGGCCCGGTCCAAGGATGTCGAGGCGCGCCGCGGCATGCCGGACCTGGGCACGCTGGTCGAATTCGGTCCGCGCGTGAAATACAAGTTCGCCGACATGGGCGAGCAGGGCAGGATGCGTTTCGAGCTGCCGCTGCGCGCGGTGATCGAGGGGCGCGGCGGCTTGCGCCGCCAAGGCTGGACCATGGAACCGCGCCTGGTGTGGGAAAAGCGCGGCGAGGGTGCGCGCTGGACCCTGGAGGGCCAGCTGGGCGCCGTGTTCGGCGACGGCCGCATCAACCGCTATTTCTATGAAGTCGCGCCGCAGTACGCGACGCCAGACCGTCCGGCCTATCGCGCGGATTCGGGGCTGCTGCTGGTGCGTACCGGCTTGTTTGGCACCTGGCGCATGAATCCGGACCTGCGGGTGTTCGGGTTCGTGCGTTACGAAAGCTATTCGGGGGCGGCGAACCAGGACAGTCCGCTGATGAAGAAGTCGACCGGCACCTCGGCTGGCCTCGGATTCGCATGGACGTTTGCGCGCTCGGCGGCGCGGGCCCGCGCGGCGGAATAGGATTTATACGCTGGCGGAACGCGTGGACGGGAAACCCGTCCACCCTACGTTTGCGCCGAGGTAGGGTGGACGGCTCCGCCGTCCACGCGTTCAACGGCGGTAGATTTTACCGCGACTTCACGAAAGGCTTGCCGGCCGCCTTCGGCGCCACCGACTTGGCCATGAATCCGGCCAGCACGATCACGGTAACCACATACGGAATCATCTGGATCAGCGAACCCGACACCTGGCCCACCAGCGGCAGGTCGACGCCTTCGAGCTGGATCTGGATCGCGCCGAACAGGCCGAACATCAGGCAGCCCAGCACGGTGTGCAGTGGACGCCAGTTGCCGAACACCAGGGTGGTCAGCGCCAGGTAGCCGGCGCCGGCCGACATGTCGCGCAGGAAGAAGCCGCTCTGAACGATGGCGAGGTAGGCGCCCGAGAACGAGCACAGCACGCCGGCCACCAGCATCGCCAGATAGCGGGTGCGCTCGACCGAGACGCCGGCGGCGTCGGCCGCATGCGGGTTCTCGCCGCAGGCGCGCAGGCGCAGGCCGAAGCGGCTGTGGTAGATCACCCAGTGCACGATCGGGATCAGGATAAAGGCCAGGTAGACCAGTGCCGACTGGCCGCCGATCACGTGGCCGTACAGCCAGCCGACGAAGGGGATGTTGTCCAGGGCCGCGGTGCCCGGCAGGACGATGTCGAACAGGCGCGCTTCGCGCAGGTCCGGGGTGCGGCCGCCTTCATGGAAGAAGAACTGGGCCAGCACGAAGGTCAGGCCGCTCATCGCGATGTTGATCGCGATGCCGCACACCAGCTGGTTGCCCTTCTGGGTGATCGATACGAAGGCCTGGATCATGGCCAGGACCACCGACACGCCGACGCCGGCCAGGATGCCCAGCCACGGGTTCTGCGTGGCATACGCCACCGAGGCCGAGGCAAA
This sequence comes from Massilia phyllosphaerae, assembly GCF_034659755.1. Taxonomy (NCBI): domain Bacteria; kingdom Pseudomonadati; phylum Pseudomonadota; class Betaproteobacteria; order Burkholderiales; family Oxalobacteraceae; genus Massilia; species Massilia phyllosphaerae. The sequence goes on along the minus strand of NZ_JAXSQX010000004.1, from coordinate 376,684 downwards.
GGCCGACGCGAGAATCTTGCCTTCCAGGCCGATGTCGACCACGCCGGAGCGTTCGGCGAACAGGCCGGCCATCGCGGCGAACATCAGCACCGGTGCGTTGCGGATCGTGGAGACCACGATACTGGCGATGTGAAAGTCTTCCATTTATGCTTCCTTGGTAGTACTGGTGCGGGTCAGGTTGAGCAGCTTCATGATCGCCGGGGCGTAGAAGTTCTCCATCGCGCCGCAGAACAGGATGATCAGGCCCTGGATGAAGACGAAGGTCTCCTGCGGGATGTTCGGCTTTTCCAGCGACAAATCGAAACCGCCCTGGATCAGCGCGCCGAACAGCACCGACGACAGGAAGATGCCGACCGGGTGCTGGCGGCCCATCAGCGCGATCGCGATGCCGACGAAGCCGGCGCCGGCCGGGAAGTTGAGCGACAGGTAGTGCGTCGAACCCATCACCGAGTTGACGGCGCCCAGGCCGGCCAGCGCGCCCGAGACCAGCATGGTGACGATGATGGTGCGGCTGATCTTCACGCCGGCGTAGTGCGCCGCGTGCGGATTCAGGCCGGTGGCGCGCAGCTTGTAGCCCCACGACGAGCGCCACACCACGATGCCGTAGATGACGAGGGCGGCGATCGCCAGCAGCAGGCTGATATTCAAGGGCGTGTCGCCGAACACCGGCAGCACCTTGTTCAGCAGCGGCAGCGCGGCGCTGTCGGCGAACACGCGCGAGGCCGGGTTCTGCTGGCCTTCCGGGATCAATTTGAGGATCGCATAGTTCATCAGGCTGGCGGCGATGAAGTTGAACATGATGGTCGTGACCACCACGTGGCTGCCGCGTTTGGCCTGCAGGTAGCCCGGAATGAAGGACCACAGCGCGCCGAACAGCGCGGCGCCGACCATCGCCATCGGGATCAGGAGCCAGCCGGGCAGGCTGGCGTCGAAGGCCAGCACGGCCAGCGTCAGGCCCAGGCCGCCGACGTACATCTGGCCTTCGGCACCGATGTTGAACAGGCCGGCCTGCATCGCGATCGACACGGCCAGGCCGGCGAAGATGAAGGTGCTGGCGTAGAACAGCGTATAGCCCAGGCCTTCCGGATCGAGGATGGCGCTGTCGACCAGGATGCGCAGCGAGTCAAGCGGGCTTTCGCCGAGCAGGTGGATGACCACGCCGGCGACGATCAGTGCCGACAGCAGGTTCAGGATGGGCAGGACGAAACCCGTGGCCCAGCGTGGGAGTTCAGTCTTTTTCATGTGAGCTCGGTTATGACTTGTGCAGGCCGCCCATCAACAGGCCGATGCGGGTGGTGTCGAATTCGTCGACCGGCAGGATGCCGGTAATGCGGCCGCCCGACATCACGATGATGCGGTCGGCCAGGGCGCGCACTTCTTCCAGCTCCACCGAAGACAGCAGGATCGCCACGCCTTCGTCGCGCAGGCGCAGCAGCTGGGTGTGGATGCTTTCGATGGTGCCGATGTCGACGCCGCGGGTCGGCTGGCCGATTAGCATCAGCTTCGGCTTGGCCGCGACTTCGCGCGCGATCACGACCTTCTGCTGGTTGCCACCCGAGAGCAGGCCGATGCGCAGGTCCGGATTGTTGGGACGCACGTCGAAGGTCTGCATCAGCTGCGCGCAACGCTGGGCGATGCGCTTGAAGTCGAACAGGCCCCAGCGGTTCTTGACGTGATCCTGGTAGCCGAACACGGTGTTCTGCATGACCGAGAAATCCTTGATCACGCCGTCGCGCAGGCGGTCTTCGGGCACGTGGCCGATGCCGAGGTCGCGGAAGGTCGCTGGCAGGCCGTCGGCATTCGCGCGGCCGCCGTAGGGCAGGGCCTGGCCGAGGAAGTCGACGCTGCCGGACGTCGGCAGGCGCATGCCGGACAGGATCTCGAGCAGTTCGCTCTGGCCGTTGCCGGACACGCCGGCGATCGCCACCACTTCGCCGGCGCGCAGCGTGAAGTCGATATCCGACAGCAGCTTGACGCCGTTGGCGTCCTGCAGCTGCAGGTTCGACACCTTCAGCACTTCGGCGCCAGGCTTATACGGGGCGCGCGGCAGTTCGCTCTGCAGCGGACGGCCGACCATCATGTTGGCCAGCTGCTCTTTCGAGGTGTCGCGCGTCTGCACGGCGCCGACCACGCGGCCGGCGCGCATCACGGTCACCTCGTCGGTGATGTCCATGATCTCCTGCAGCTTGTGGGTGATCAGGATGATGGTCTTGCCCTGTTCCTTGAACAGCCGCAGGATCTCGAACAGCGACGCCGTTTCCTGGGCGGTCAGCACCGCGGTGGGCTCGTCCAGGATCAGGATGTTGGCGCTGCGGTAGATCTGCTTCAGGATCTCGACGCGCTGCTGGGCGCCGACCGACAGATCGTGCACGGTGGCCAGCGGGTCGACTTCCAGGCGGTAGCGGTCGCAGATCTCGCGCAGCCTGGCCTCGACCGCGCCGCGCTGGCTGGCCAGCTTGAAGCCGCCTTCATTGCCGAGCATGACGTTATCCAGCACCGTCATGTTCTCGACCAGCATGAAGTGCTGGTGGACCATGCCGATGCCGAGCGCGATCGCTTCGTGGCTGGTGCGGATGTCCTGCGGCTGGCCGTCGATCAGGACCTGGCCACTGTCGGCGTTGTAGTAGCCGTACAGGATGCTCATCAGGGTCGACTTGCCGGCACCGTTCTCGCCGATCACGCCATGGATCGAGCCGCCGGCGATCGAGAAACTGACGTCGGCATTTGCCTGCACCGCCCCGAAGGCTTTGCTGATGTTGCGGAATTCTACGGCTGGCTGCATAGCGCTCCGTTTTTGGTAAGCAGAGTAATCAAAGGAACATTCATTCAAAAGCGCGCCGCGCCGGTGGAGTTCCGGCGCGGCGCGCTTGGTCACTAACTAAATACGGGGTAAAGCTTGATGCGGGCTTTATTGCGGGCAGGAGCCGGCGGCGCGGTAGTCCACCACCTTGATCTTGCCGCTGACGATGTCCTCGCGGGCCGCCAGCACACGCTTCTCGATCTCGGGCGTGACGACGCTGCGGTTGTACTTGTCGAGCGCCCAGTCGACGCCGCCTTCCTTCAGGCCTTCGAAGGTGATGCCCGGGGTGAACTGGTTCTGGTTCGCCTTGACCAGGGCTTCGTAGGTGGCGTTGTCGACGCGCTTGACCATCGAGCTCAGCATGGTGCCCGGGTACAGGTAGTTCTGGTTGGAGTCGACGCCGATCGCCAGCTTGCCTTTTTCCTTGGCCATCTGCAGGGCGCCCATGCCGGAGCCGCCGGCCACCGCGAACACGACGTCCGAGCCGCGGTCGAACTGGGCACGTGCCAGTTCGCCGCCCTTGGCCGGGTCGTTCCAGGCCGCGCTGGTGGTGCCGACCATGTTCTGCATGATCTGGATTTTCGGGACGATGGCTTTCGCGCCCTGGGCATAGCCGCAGGCGAAGGCGCGGATCAGCGGGATGTCCATGCCACCGACGAAGCTGATGGTCTTGGTCTTGGAAGCCATGGCGGCAGCGACGCCGACCAGGTAGGAGCCTTCCTGTTCCTTGAACAGCACCGAGTTGACGTTCTTGCCCTGGGCATTGCCGTCGATGATCACGAAGTGCACGTTCGGGTATTCGGCCGCGATCCGCTGCACCGGCTGGGTCTGGGAAAAGCCGATCGAGATGATCAGCTTGAGCTTCTTGCGCGCGAGGGCGCGCAGCACCTGCTCGGCCTGGGTATCGTAGTTGGCCTGGGCTTCAAATACCTTGATCCCGGTTTCCTTCGTGAAGCGGGTCACGCCTTCGGCTGCCGACTGGTTGAACGACTTGTCGAACTTGCCGCCGGCGTCGTAGACGATCGCGAGCTTGGCACCGGCCATGTCGGCCGACGCACCGGCGCTGGCGCAGAGCGCCGCAATCGCCAAACCAAGTTGCTCCAAACTCCGCTTGAATCTCATCAATTGCTCCTGAATCCTCTATTCTACCCGGCACAACGGTCGAGCTGGGAGATAGCAAAGACCGTGGGGGCATGGCACGTTGCCAGCGGACTGTGTCAGCCCGTGGATGCCGACCACATGCTGCAGACCCGGATAACGGAGACATTCGCAGCCAAACTTGGCAACTATGCATTACCCAGTTTATTTGTGGCAAATATGATTTTACTTCGCAATTTATTTACTTGAAATATAAATGGCGACAACTTTCTGCAATTTCTCACAGAAAACCACAGCGGAATGTGGTGGGGGGCGTGGTTTATTTGGCGGCGAGGGGCAGGACAGGCAGAACGGGCAGGACGGCGGCCGCGGCGGCGGCGGACAGCACCGGCGCGCTGAGCACCGGCACGGCCGTGTCGGCGGAAGCGGCCGCGGTCGCCAGCATGGCGTCGGCCACCGACGGCACCGCGATCGGCATCGCGAACTGCGTGGTGAGGAAGCCGGCGATGCGGCTCTGGGTCGCTTCCAGGTAGGGGATGTTCATGTGGTCCGAGTCGGGCACGACGTCGTCGCCGCACAGCCGCGCCAGCTTGGCGACCAGCTGGTCGGTGTGCGAGTGCGGTACCACATCGTCGCTGGCGGCGCGCAGCACATAGGTCGGTGCCTTGAGCGAAGGGGCATACTTGATCGACTCGAAGCGGTGGCGCAGCATGTACTCGATCGGCATCACGCGGAACTTGCGCTTGGCGATGGCCAGGATCGAATCGTAGGGCGTGATCAGGACCACCGAGTGGGCCGGCCGCTCCTTGGCGACCTGCACCGCCACGCCGGAGCCGAGGCTGCGCCCGACCACGGCGATGCGGCGCGGATCGACGTGGGCGCGCCCGGCCATCCAGTCGAACAGCATGCAGCCATCCTCGATCATGTGGATCTCGGCCGGCACGCCGTGCGATTCGCCATAGCCGCGGTAATTCACGGCCAGCACCGCCATGTTGGGGAACAGCTTGCCGGCATCGCGCACCACCCACGACACTTCCTCGGAACGTCCGCCGAAATAGATCACGGCCGGATGCTGGCCCGGCGCCAGCGGCGTCATCAGCCAGCCGCAGAGGCGGGTGCCGTCCTTGGCACGCAGCACCACGGGACGGGTGCGGTGACCGCTGCTGCGCGGACTCTTGACTTCACGCTGGACGGTCGGGTTGAACACCAGGCGGCGCTGGTTGGCCGCGACCGCAGCCGTCAGGCCCAGCCACAGCATGCTGGCAAAGCCAGCCATTCCCGCCGCAATCTTGTTTCGAGTGTCCATGGAACGAGTTTAACTCTGCATGTTGCATAATTCTGTGCGTTCCTTCGCAAATGGGCGACGAAGACCGCCCGAATGCGCAAAAGGTGGCCGAAAAGCAACATTATTGCCAATAATGTGAAGTCAACGCTTTCCGAGCAACGCTCTGGTTTCGGCTACCATGGGCACTCGCTCGAGGCCGAGCATTCTGAGGAGAGTTAACACATGCATTACCTGCTGATCTATGAACTGGCGCCCGACTACCTGGCGCGCCGCGGCGAATTCCGCGACGAACACCTGCAGCTGGCCTGGGATGCCCAGGAGCGCGGCGAGATCGTGATCGCCGGCGCCCTGGCCGATCCGGCCGACCAGGCGATCCTGCTGTTCAGCGGCGACTCGCCGGCAGCGGCCGAACGCTTCGCCAAGGCCGATCCCTACGTGGCCCAGGGCCTGGTGACGAGCTGGCGCGTGCGCCAGTGGAACACGGTGATCGGCACCGACGCCGCCAACCCGGTTCGTCCCTGATACGTCCCGTCGTTCCCACCTGCGCGGGAACGACGTGCGTGCTGTGCCAATCATTTTGCCGCCAGCAGCTTCAGCACCACATTGTGCGTGGTGACGGCCACCGAGCCGTCCGGCGCCAGCGTCACGCCGATCGGCCGGTCGAGGCCGCCGGGCAGGGCGCCCAATACGATGCCGTTGCGCCCGGCCACGCCGGCGATGGTGCTAGTCACGTTGTCGAGGTTGATGCGGCGGATGGTGGCGTTGCCGGTGTCGGCCACATATAAATCGTTGCCCTCGACATCGATGCCGGAAGGCGAGCACAGGCGCGAGACGCCGGGGCTGCCGTCGTTGGCGGCGCACTGGCCCGGCAGGCCGGCCAGCGTCGACACCCTGCCTTCGGGCGAGATCATGCGCACCGTCGAATTGCCGGTGTCCGCCACGTACACATTGCCCCAATAATCCACGGCCACGTCCTGCGGATCGCAGAAGCGCGCGCTACCGCTGTCGTTCCCACTGCGGCCGTAGCCATCGGCACTGCCGCACACGCCCGGCGCCCCGGCCACCGTGCTGACCCGGCCGTCGCGGTCGATGCGGCGCACCGTGTGGTTGCCGCTGTCGGCCACCCACAGGTTGCCCCAGCGGTCGAGTGCGATGCCCTTCGGATTGCAGAAGGTGGCCTGGGCGCCGCTGCCGTCGCTGCTGCCGCAACTGCCGCTGCCGCTGCCGGCCAGCGTGACGACGGCGCCAGCCGGCGTGATGCTGCGGATGGCCGAGTTGCCGGTGTCGGTGACGACCAGGTTGCCGTTGGCGTCGGTTTCCAGCCGGCTCGGGGCGTTGAAGCGCGCCGCGCCGCCGCTGCCGTCGGCATAGCCCGGCGCGCCGGCGCTGCCCGCCAGCGTGGTGACGACGCCCTGCGGCGTGATCTTGCGGATGGTGGCGCTGCTTGGCTCGGCCACGTACAGGTTGCCGGCGCCGTCGGCGGCGATGCCCTGCGGGCCGTCGAAGCGCGCCTGCGAACCGGTGCCGTCGCGCGAGACGCTGCACACGCCGCAGATGTCGCCGGCGATCGGGAACAGCCCGGTCGCGCCTTGTGGCCGGTCCGGCCAGCTGGGCCAGTCGGGATGGTCAGGCCAGTGATCGGGTCCGGCATGCCAGCCGAAACCGATGCCGACGCCGACGTCGCCGTTGCAGCCGGCGAGCGCGATTGCCAGCAGCAGCGGCAGGGTGCGCAGGCGCCGGGCCCAGGTGGGGGTGCGTAAGGTGATCGGTTTCATGGCAAAAGCCTCGCGTGGGAATCCATTCGCAGCTTAGCGAGCGCACCTATTCGGCGTCATGCGCACACGCAAAACGCACCGGCAGCGCTTGTGCATGTCGGCGATCACGGCGCGGCAAAGCGACGCTGGCGCTAGCTGAGCGGAGTGCGCGCAACGAGGCCCTTGCCGCGCCTAATGCTGAGGTAATATCTCCGCAATAATTGTTCAACTTGAAACGCGACAGGAATCCCATGCACACTGCCGTCAACCTGTGGCCGCTGCTCGGCATCGCCGTCGTCGTCGCCGGCTTCCTGCTGCGCGCCCATCCGGTGCTGGTGACGATGGCAGCCTGCGCCGTCACCGGGCTGGCGGCCTCCTTCCCGGTCACCCATATCCTGGAATCGCTCGGCACCGCCTTCCTGAAAACCCGCAACCTGCCGCTGATCCTGCTGCTGCCGCTGGCCGCGATCGGGCTGCTCGAGCGCGCCGGCCTGAAAGAGCATGCGGAGGCCAGCATCGCGCGCATCCAGTCGGCCACCACGGGGCGCCTGCTGACCGTGTACCTGTTCGTGCGCGAACTGGCGGCCGCCTTCGGCCTGACCAGCATCGGCGGTCATCCGAACATGGTGCGCCCGCTGATCGCGCCGATGGCGGAAGCGGCGGCGGAGTCGCGCGTGGGCAGCCTGCCGGACGCGCTGCGCCAGCGCATCCGGGCGATGAGCGCGGCCACCGACAACGTCGGATTGTTCTTCGGCGAAGACGTGTTCGTGGCCTTCGGCGCGATCGTACTGATGCAGACGATCTTGCGCGCCGAGGGGCTGGAAGTCGATCCGCTGCACATGGCGCTGTGGGGTATCCCGACCGCGCTCAGCGCCTTCGTCATCCATGCCTGGAACTTGCGCCGGCTCGACCGCCGCATCTTCCTCCAAGCCGGGATGCGCAAGTGATCGCGCTCGACTTTTTCTACGTGCTGGTCGGGCTGCTGTTCGCCGCCACCGCGCTGATGAACCTGCGCGACGGCAGCAATCCGCGGCGCTTCGCGACGGCCGCGTTCTGGGGCCTGTACGCGCTGGTCTACCTGGCCGGCGAGCGCCTGTCCCCCTTCGTGGCGGGCGTGTTGATGGTGGCGATGGCGTTGCTGGCCGGATGCAGCCTGGTCAGGCCGGGCAAGCCCGGAGCCGTGTCGGAGGAAGCGCGCCGCGCCAGTGCCGCGCGGCTGGGGCACCGGCTGTTGGTGCCGGCGCTGGCGATCCCGCTGGTGACCATGATCGGTTCGACGCTGCTGAAGGACGTGCGCATCGGTGCCGAGCCGCTGCTGGACCCGAAAAACCTGACCCTGGTCAGCATGGGCTGCGGCGCCATCGCCGCGCTGGCGCTGGCCTGCGGCGTCACCCGCGCGACGCCGCTGCAGGGCGTGCGCGAGGCGCGGCGCCTGATCGACGCCATGGGTTGGGCGGTGGTGCTGCCGCACATGCTGGCCGTGCTCGGCCTGCTGTTCGCCGAAGCCGGCGTCGGCAAGGCGGTGGCCGCGGTCACGACCAGCGCCATCCCGATGGACTCGCGCCTGGTCGCGTGCGCCGCATTCTGCGGCGGCATGGCACTGTTCACCGTCGTCATGGGCAATGGCTTCGCCGCCTTTCCCGTGATCGCGGGCGGCATCGGGATTCCGGTGCTGGTCGGGGTGTATCATGCGAATCCGGCCGTGATGGCGGCGATCGGCATGTTCAGCGCCTATTGCGGCACCCTGATGACGCCGATGGCGGCCAACTTCAACGTGGTGCCGGTGGCGCTGCTCGACCTGCCGGACAAGAATGCCGTGATCAAGGCCCAGCTGCCGACCGCGTTGCCGCTGCTGGGCGTGAATATTTTGCTGTTGTATTTCCTGATGTGATGTATCAATGAGGCCAAGAATGACCAAGACCGTACTGCTCACCGGATTCGAACCTTTCAACGGGGCCGACGTCAATCCTTCCTGGGAGGCGGCGCGCGCGCTCGACGGCTGGAGCGGCCCCGGCTTCCAGGTCGCGGCGCGCGAACTGCCCTGCGTGTTCGGCCGCGCCAACCTGGCCCTGTTCGACGCCATCGACGCGCTGCAGCCTGACATCGTGATCGCGGTCGGCCAGGCCGGCGGCCGCCACGAAATCTCGGTCGAGCGGGTCGCGCTCAACGTCGACGATGCGACCATTCCCGACAACGCCGGCCAGCAGCCGGTCGACGCCACCATTGCCGACGGCGGCCCGGCCGCGTATTTCAGCACGCTGCCGATCAAGGCCATCGTGCGCGCGTTGCGCCTGCGCGGCTTCCCGGCCGGGGTCTCGCAGACCGCCGGCACTTTCGTGTGCAACCACGTGTTCTATGGCCTGATGCAGCATGCGCAGGCCAGGGGAATGAAAGCCGGCTTCATCCACGTGCCTTTCCTGCCGCAGCAGGTGGCCGGCCGCGCCGATGCGGCGCCGTCGATGGCGCTGAACGACATCATCGACGGCCTGCGGATCGCGGTCGAGGTGGCGGTGGGCGTGGAGTCCGACGTGGCGGAAGCGGGCGGCGCCACGCATTGATTGTTGGCGATTCAAGCGCCGGTCGAACGCGTGGACGGGGAACCCGTCCACCCTACCGTAACGCAGGTATAGGGTGGACGGCTATGCCGTCCACGCGTTCAAGCAGCGGCTGATTATTCCCCAGCCGGGTGCAAAATCTTCAAAAACGCCCGCACCACCGGCGCATCGTCCTGTGACGGGTAGGTGATGTACAAATTGGCCGACGGCGCGTTCTCGCGGATCGGCAGGAAGCGCACCCCCGGCCAGCCGATGCGGCTAGTGGTCTCCGGCATCAGCGCCACGCCCAGTCCGGCGCCGACCATGGCCAGCAGGGTCTGCGGCTCGGCCGCTTCCTGGAAGATGGTCGGCTGGAAGCCGGCGTTCACGCAGCACTGGATCAGGTAGCGCGGCTCGGCCGACTGGTCCAGGTGCAGGCTGAGCATCGGTTCGGTGGCGATGTCGATCAGCTCGATGCTGGTACGCTGCGCCAGCGGATGGCGCGCATTGATCGCCACGCACACGTTCTCGCGGAAGGCCAAGTCCTGGCGCAGGTTGGCGTGCTTCAGCACGTCCTCGTCGAGCCGCGGCTCGCGCCAGAAGCCGACGTCGATCTGGCGCGCGCGCAACGCTTCCCACTGGTCGTTTGGTCCGAGCTCGTGGATGGTCCAGGTCACGCGCGGAAACTGGCTCTGGAACTGTTCGAGCAGGCCCGGGATCGGGCCCCACATCGCCGAGCCGACGATGCCGACGCGCAGGCGCCCGACCTCGCCGCGGTCGATCTGGCGGATGGTGTCGATCGTCATGCGCATGCGGCCGAGCAGGTCGGCCGCTTCCTGCATCAGCGCCTTGCCGGCCACCGTCAGCTCGAAAGTGCGGGTAGTGCGCGCGAACAGGCGCACCCCCAGCTCGCTCTCGAGCTTCATGATCTGCTGCGACAGCGGCGGCTGCGAGATGTGCAGGCGCTCGGCGGCGCGGCTGAAGCTCTTTTCTTCGGCCACTGCCAGGAAGTATTTCAGCTGCTTCAGGTCGATCGACATGGTATTTTCTAGTTGAGCGCGACGGCCAGCCGGGCGCCGACCAGCGCGTTGTGCTTGACCAGCGCGATGTTGGTCGCTAGGCTGCGCCCGCCGGTGAGTTCCTTGATGCGGGCCAGCAGGAAGGGCGTGACCGCCTTGCCTTTCACGCCCTGCGCATCCGCGTCGCCCAGGGCCTGGGCGATGATGCCGTCGATCTCGCCGTTCTGCATCGCCATCTCTGCCGGCACCGGATTGCTGACCACCACGCCGCCTTCCAGGCCGAGCTGCCACTTGGTCCGGATAAAGCGTGCCTGCTCCTCGGGCGCGTCGATCTGGAAGTCGGCGTTGTAGCCGCTGTCGCGCGTGAAAAAGGCCGGGAAGCCGGGCTGGCCGACGCTCAGCACCGGTACGCCGTGGGTTTCCAGGTATTCCAAGGTCAGGCCGATGTCGAGGATCGACTTGACGCCGGCGCAGACCACGGCGACGCTGGTGCGCGCCAGTTCCTGCAGGTCGGCCGAGATGTCGAAGCTGGTCTCGGCGCCGCGGTGCACGCCGCCGATGCCGCCGGTGACGAAGACCTCGATGCCGGCCAGCTGCGCGCAGATCATGGTCGCGGCCACGGTGGTCGCGCCCAGCTTCTTTTGCGCCAGCACGTAGGCCAGGTCGCGCCGGCTCACCTTCAGCGCATCGCCGGCGTTGCCCAGCACTTCCAGCTGCTCGTCGGACAGGCCGATGCAGATCTTGCCGTCGATGATGGCGATGGTGGCGGGGACGGCGCCGGCGTCGCGGATCACCCCCTCGACTTCGCGCGCGGTTTGCACGTTCTGCGGGTAGGGCATGCCGTGCGAGATGATGGTCGACTCGAGGGCGACGATGGGTTTGCCGGCGGCGCGGGCGGCCTGCACTTCGGGGGAAAACTGGAGAAAGGCTTGCATGGTCAGAGTTGTTCCAAAAAATTCGTGTTCATCGTATCGGCATCGGCCAGGCTATCCGGTCCGAGTCCCGGGTGGACGGTGTCGAGCGTGCCGACGGTCAGCTTCGACAGGTGCAGGCCGCGGCGGCAGGCCAGCACCAGGTCGTCGCCACCGTCCTGTACCAGCGACCAGCACACGGCCGCTGCGAAGGCGTCGCCGGCGCCGGTGACGTCGGCCACCTCGGCCGGCAGCGCCTCCAGGCTGGCGATGGCGCCGTCCGCCTGGGTGAGCAGCACACCGGCCGCGCCGCGTGTCACCACCACGTCGCGCGCGCCCTGCGCCTGCACTTCCCGCATCGCCGCTTCGATGGCCGCTTGGTCCTCCAGCGGCCGTCCGACCCGCGCCGCCAGTTCGCCGGCATTCAGGATCAGGAGGCGCACGCCGGCCAGCGCAGGCGGCAGGCGCGCCATCTTCGGCTCCGACACCGCCACCAGCACCAGCGCCACCCCGCTGCGGCGCGCCTGGGCCAGCAGGGCGTCGACCGTGTCCAGCGGCAGGTTCAGGTCGGCCACCACCAGCGCGCTTGCGGCCAGCTGCGCCTCGCGCGCCGCCACGAAGGCCGGCGTCATGCGGTCGTACAGGGCCATGTCGGCCAGCGCTACCACCATGTCGCCGTTCGCATCCAGCACCGCGGTATAGGTGCCGCTGGCGGCATCCTCGAGGCGCAGCGCGCCGTGGGTTGCGATGCCGGCCGACTCGGCATGGGCGAGCAGGGCGGCGCCCGAGCTGTCGCTGCCCACCGCCGTTAACAAAGCAACCGGCGTGCCCAGGCGCGCCAGGTTTTCGGCGATGTTGCGCGCCACGCCGCCGAAGGATTCGGCCTGGCTGGCCGGATTCGAGGTGTGGAGGGCGAGCGGCGCCAGCGAGCGCAGTTTGCGGTCGAGGTTGGCGGCGCCCATGCAGACCACCGGACGGCGATCCGGCAGCACGTAGGCGCGCCCGAGCAGCTTGCGCTCACGGATCAGGCCGGCGATATAGCCGGCCACCGCCGAGCGCGATAAGCCCAGTTCGGTTGCCAGCTCCTGCTGCGAAATGAAAGGATTCGCGCGGATCAGCTGGAGCAATTGTTGTTTTTTCGGTTGTTCTGTCACGGCGTCAGTAGGCGGTTTTACATTCAAACATTTGTTTATAATTTTAAACATATGTTTGGTGAGCGTCAACGCAGCAATTTTTTTGCTGGAAGATTATTGGACAAGCGTCCTATCCATATATAAATGCAGTCTACCCCTGATTTATACATTCGCCGTATAAATCGGCCAGAAAAATGGTATTTGCCATACCAATCCACGATAATGCATAGTTAGAACATTTTGGTGCGCCAGCTTCCCGGAAAGCGTGCGAGCCGCTGCTCCGCTTTACTCTGGCTCCGGCTGCCACCGATCGACTTCCCCTCTATATTGAACCATTCGACAAGGAACACCATGTCCAGCAATACTCCATTCGACGCCCTCGAGGTCATCCGTGCACGCAAGCCGGGTTTCACGCCGCGCGCTGCGCTGATCCTCGGTTCGGGCCTCGGCGTGCTCGCCGAGCAGATGACGGACGCCGTCTCGATCGGCTACACCGAGCTGCCGGGCTTCCCGATCAGCACCGTGCATGGCCACGCGGGCGAACTGGTGCTGGGTACGCTGGCCGGCGTGCCGGTGGTGTGCATGAAGGGGCGCGGCCACTTCTATGAAGGCTATGGCGCCGGCGTGATGACCTCCGCCGTCCGCACCTTCAAGCTGCTGGGTTGCGAACTGCTGCTGGTGACTAACGCGGCCGGCTCGCTGCGTCCTGAAGTGGATGCCGGCAGCGTCGTCATCCTGAACGACCACATCAACCTGCTGCCGGGCAGCCCGATGGCCGGCCCGAACGACGACCGCTTCGGCCCGCGCTTCTTCAGCATGGCCAATGCCTACGACGCCGACCTGCGCGCGATGCTGAACGCCGTGGCCGCCGAGAAGAGCATCACCGTGGCCGAAGGCGTCTACCTGGCGACCCCGGGTCCGCACTTCGAGACCCCGGCCGAAATCCGCGCCTTCAAGACCATGGGCGCCGACGTGGTCGGCATGTCGGTGGTGCCGGAAGTGATCGCGGCACGCCACTGCGGCCTGAAGGTGGCGGGCGTGTCGGCCATCACCAACCTGGCCGAGGGCCTGAGCCCGTTCCCGCTGTCGCATGAGCAGACCTTGAAGTATGCGGCGATTGCGGCGAAGGATCTGGTGACGCTGATTCATGGGTTCGTCGAGCGTCTCGGTACCACGCCTGCAACCGCCACCATCGCTTAATTTTGAGTCGTCGCCCCTGCCTTCGCAGGGGCGACGTGGAGATAAATCATATGTCACGCGCATTCATCCTCCTGCTTGACTCCTTCGGCCTCGGCGCATTGCCCGACGCCGACAAATACGGCGACGCAGGCGCCAACACCCTCGGCCACATCGCCAAGTGGGCCGCCGACAGCGGCCGCCCGATGTACCTGCCCAACCTGGAAACCATCGGCCTCGGCGCCGCCGCGCACAAGGCCAGCGGCGAATGGCCGGCCGGCTTCCAGAAACGCGAAGGCTTCACCGGCGCCTGGGGCGTCGCGCGCGAGCAGTCGACCGGCAAGGACACGCAGAGCGGCCACTGGGAAATCGCCGGCGTGCCGGTGCTGTTCGACTGGGGCTACTTCCCGAAGACCGTGCCTTCGTTCCCGCAAGAGCTGACCGACAAACTGCAGGAGATCACCGGCGTCGCCGGCTGGCTCGGCAACTGCCACGCGTCGGGCACCACCATCATCAACGAGCTGGGCGATGAACACGTCAAGACCGGCAAGGTCATCATCTACACCTCGGCCGACTCGGTGATGCAGATCGCCGCCCACGAAGAGCATTTCGGCCTGGAGCGGCTGTACCAGGTGTGCGAAGCGGCCTACGAACTGGTCAAGCCGTACAACATCGGCCGCGTGATCGCGCGCCCGTTCACAGGCAGCAACGGCAACTACAAACGCACCAGCAACCGCCACGACTACGCCGTGCCGCCGGTCGCGCCGACCCTGCTCGACCATGTCAAGGATGCCGGTGGCGAGGTCATCGCGCTGGGCAAGATCAGCGACATCTTCGCGGCGCAGGGCGTGACCCAACTGATCAAGGGCGCCGACAACATGGCCCTGTTCGACCGCCTGCTGGAAGTGGCCGACACTGCCCCGGAAAAATCGCTGAGCTTCGTGAACTTCGTCGACTTCGACATGCACTTCGGCCACCGCCGCGACGTCGCCGGCTATTCGAACGCGCTGCACGAGCTGGATGCGCGCCTGCCGGAATTCACCAGCAAGCTCAAGGAAGGCGACCTGGTCGTGATCACCGCCGACCACGGCTGCGATCCGACCTGGGCCGGCTCCGACCACACCCGCGAACACATCCCGGTGCTGTTCTTCGGTCCGGCCGCGCAAGCCACGGAACTGCCGGTCGCCGACACCTTCTCCGACATCGGCGCCACGCTGGCCAAGCACCTCGGCGTCAAACCCCTCGCTAACGGAACCGCTCTGCTATGACCCAGAACCTGGATTTCAAACGTAACACCGCCATGGGTCTCGACCTGGGCTGGATCAACCACCTGACGGTCAACCGCGCCGCCGCCGACCGCCGCGCCGCCAGCCTGGCGAACCGCCGCACGGTCAAGAAGGAATACCAGGCGGCCTGGCTGGTGCGCGCCATCGAGTGCATCGACCTGACCACGCTGTCGGGCGACGACACCCCGGGCCGCGTCGAGCGCCTGTGCCGCAAGGCGATGCGTCCGCTGCGTTCGGACCTGATGCAGGCGCTGGGCCTGGACAACCTGACCACCGGCGCCGTCTGCGTGTACCACGAGATGATCAAGCCGGCCGGCGAGATCCTGCAGGGCCGCCTGCCGATCGCCGCGGTGTCGACCGCCTTCCCGGCAGGTCTCTCGAGCCTCGAGACCAAGCTGCGCGAGATCCAGCTGTCGGTGGCCGCCGGCGCGACCGAGATCGACATCGTGATCACGCGCCAGCACGTCCTGACCGGCAACTGGCAGGCGCTGTACGACGAGATGGTGGCTTACCGCCAGGCGTGCGGCGAAGCGCACGTGAAAGCGATTCTCGCCACCGGCGAACTGGTCACGCTGGACAACGTGGCCAAGGCCTCGTGGGTGTGCATGATGGCCGGCGCCGATTTCATCAAGACCTCGACCGGCAAGGAAGGCGTGAACGCGACGATTCCCGTGTCGCTGACGATGGTGCGCGCCATCCGCGACTACTACGAGCGTACCGGTTTCCAGGTCGGCTACAAGCCGGCGGGCGGCGTGAGCACCGCCAAGGCCGCGCTGCAATACCTGACCGTGATGAAGGAAGAACTGGGCAACGAATGGCTGCAGCCGCACCTGTTCCGTATCGGCGCGTCCAGCCTGCTGACCGACATCGAGCGCCAGCTCGAACACTACGTCACCGGCTCCTATTCGGCCGTTCACCGCCACGCGCAACCTTAAGCACACGGACACGTCATGCCAACAATTAAAGAGATTCTGCAAACTATGGATTACGGTCCCGCTCCAGAGAGCACCAAGGAAGCGCAAGCGTGGCTGGACCAGCATGGCCGCCGTTTCGGCCTGTTCATCGACAACAAGTGGACCGAGCCTGCCGAGACTTTCGGCACCTTCAACCCGGCCGACGGCAGCGAACTGGCGCAGGTGACGCAGGCGACCAACGAGGACGTCGAGCGTGCCGTGGAAGCGGCGCGCAGCGCCCATCCGGCCTGGGTCGCCATGGGCGGCCACGGCCGCGCCACCGTGCTGTACACGCT
Source organism: Massilia phyllosphaerae (assembly GCF_034659755.1). Lineage (NCBI taxonomy): Bacteria > Pseudomonadati > Pseudomonadota > Betaproteobacteria > Burkholderiales > Oxalobacteraceae > Massilia > Massilia phyllosphaerae. The sequence goes on along the minus strand of NZ_JAXSQX010000004.1, from coordinate 360,439 downwards.
GGCGCGCCTGCTGCAAAAGCACGCGCGCCTGTTCGCGGTGCTCGAGACCCTGGACAACGGCAAGACCATCCGCGAAACGCGCGACGCCGACATCCCGCTGGCCGCGCGCCACTTCTACCACCATGCCGGCTGGGCCCAGCTGCAGTCGGAAGAATTCGCGGACTACCGCGCCGTCGGCGTGGTCGGCCAGATCGTGCCCTGGAACTTCCCGCTCCTGATGCTCGCGTGGAAAGTGGCCCCGGCTCTGGCCGCCGGCAACACCATCGTGTTCAAGCCGGCCGAGTACACCTCGCTGACGACGCTGCTGTTCGCCGAGATGTGCGAGATGGCCGGCGTGCCGCCGGGCGTGTTCAACGTCGTCACCGGCGACGGCCGCGTGGGCGAAGCCATCGTCAAGCACCCGGCCATCGCCAAGATCGCCTTCACGGGGTCGACCGAAGTGGGTCGCCTGATCCGCAAGGCGACCGCCGGCAGCGGCAAGAAGCTGTCGCTGGAACTGGGCGGCAAGTCGCCGTTCATCGTGTTCGACAACGCCGATCTGGACGCGGCCGTCGAAGGCCTGGTCGACTCGATCTGGTTCAACCAGGGCCAGGTCTGCTGCGCCGGCTCGCGCCTGCTGGTGCAGGAGTCGGTCTACCCGCGCTTCATCGCCAAGGTGAAGGCGCGCATGCAGACCCTGCGCGTCGGCTCGCCGCTGGATAAATCCACCGACATCGGCGCCCTGGTCGATCCGGTGCAGCAGCAGCGCATCCACGGCCTGGTCGAATCGGCGCGCGCCGAGGGCTGCGAAGTCTGGCAGCCGGCCCATGCAACCCCGGCCGCCGGCTCGTGGTACCTGCCGACCCTGATCACCGGCGCCTCGACCACCGCCACCGTGGCCCAGACCGAGATCTTCGGCCCGGTGCTGGTGGCCTCGAGCTTCCGCACCCCGGGCGAAGCAATCCAGCTGGCCAACAACACCGTGTACGGCCTGGCCGCCTGCGTCTGGACCGAGTCGATCAGCCTGGCGCTGGACGTGGCGCCGCAGATCAAGGCCGGCGTGGTCTGGATCAACAGCGCCAACCAGTTCGACGCGGCCTGCGGCTTCGGCGGCTACAAGGAATCGGGCTTCGGCCGCGAAGGCGGTAAGGAAGGCATGTACGAATACCTGACGCTGCGCGCCGAAGATGCGCGTCCGGCAGCGCCGCTGCTGGCCGACAAGGGCCGCGCCGACAAGGCCAAGTCCAAGCCGGCCGACGCCGGCGCCAGCGCCAACCCGTTCCAGATCGACCGCACCGCCAAGCTGTACATCGGCGGCAAGCAGGCGCGCCCGGACAGCGGCTACAGCCGCGCGATCGTGGGCAGCAACGGCAGCTTCCTGGCGGACGTGGGCGAGGGCAGCCGCAAGGACATCCGCAATGCCGTGGAAGCCGCGCACAAGGCGTCCGGCTGGGCCAAGGCCACCGCCCACAACCGCGCCCAGGTGCTGTACTACATCGCCGAGAACCTGGCCGCGCGCGCCGACGAATTCGTCGCCCGCATCGCCGCGCAGACCGGCAGCAAGAACGCCGAGCGCGAAGTGCAGGCCTCGATCGAGCGCCTGTTCTACTGGGCCGCATGGGCCGACAAGTACGACGGCCTGGCGCACCAGCCGCCGATGCACGGCATCGCCGTCGCCCTGAACGAACCGGTCGGCGTGATCGGCATCGTCTGCCCGAACGAGAACCCGCTGCTGGGCTTCATCTCGCTGGTGGCACCGGCGCTGGCGCTGGGCAACCGCGTGGTGGCGGTGCCGTCGGAAGCGTATCCGCTGTCGGCGCTGGACCTGTACCAGGTGCTCGACACCTCCGACCTGCCGGGCGGCGCGCTGAACATCGTCACCGGATCGAGCGACGAACTGGCACGCACGCTGGCGACGCACTTCGACGTGGATGCCGTGTGGCGCCACGACGGCTCGGAAGAGGGCTGCGCCGAAGTCGAGCGCCTGTCGTCGGAATCGCTGAAGCGCACCTGGGTCGGCGGCGCCAAGGGCCGCGACTGGTTCGATGCCAAGCAGGCGTGCGGACGGGCGGTGTTGCAGCATGCGAGCCAGGTGAAGAATATCTGGATTCCGTACGGCGTCTGATACCTTATAAAAATGCGGCGCCATTGGCGTCAACGTAGGGTGGGCTCCCTGAGCCCACGCGGAAGCCGGCTCAGTACAGGCGTCACGCGTGGGCACGGAGTGCCCACCCTACGATCCTTTTGAGAGTAATCGTATGTTCCTCCCCCAAGAAATCGTCCGCAAAAAGCGCGACGGCGGCACCCTGACCAAGGAAGAAATCCAGTTCTTCGTACGCGGCATCCCGAACGGTGACGTCACCGAAGGCCAGATCGCGGCCCTGGCCATGGCCGTCTACTTCAACGACATGAACATGGACGAACGCGTCGCCTTCACGCTGGCGATGCGCGATTCCGGCCAGGTCATGGAGTGGAAGTCGCTGAACCTGCCGGGGCCGGTCGTCGACAAGCACTCGACCGGCGGCGTCGGCGACGTGGTCTCGCTGATGCTGGGCCCGATGATCGCGGCCTGCGGCGGCTACGTGCCGATGATCTCGGGCCGCGGCCTGGGCCACACCGGCGGCACGCTCGACAAATTCGATTCGATTCCCGGCTACTCGACCGTTCCCGACCCCGAGCTGTTCAAGAAAGTGGTGAAGGAAGTCGGTGTCGCCATCATCGGCCAGACCGCCCAGCTGGCGCCGGCCGACAAGCGCTTCTACAGTATCCGCGACACCACGGCGACCGTGGAATCGGTGGCCATGATCACCGGCTCGATCCTGTCGAAGAAGCTGGCGGCGGGCCTCGACGCCCTGGTCATGGACGTCAAGGCCGGCAGCGGCGCCTTCATGCCGACCTACGAGAAATCGGTGGAGCTGGCCGAGTCGATCGTCCAGGTCGGCAACGGTGCCGGCACGCGCACCTCGGCGATCCTGACCGGCATGAACGAGTCGCTGTGCCCGGCGGCCGGCAACGCGGTCGAAGTGCGCGTGGCGATCGACTACCTGACCGGCACGTCGCGCCCGGCACGCCTGCACGAAGTGACGATGGCGTTGTGCGCCGAGATGCTGGTGATCTCGGGCCTGGCCGCGACCACCGAAGAAGCGCTGGCCAGGCTGCAGCGCGCGCTCGACTCCGGCGAAGCCGCCGAGCGCTTCGCGCGCATGGTGAGCGCGCTGGGCGGCCCGGCCGACCTGATGGACAATCCGGAAGCCCACCTGGCCAAGGCGCCGATCGTGGTGCCGGTGCCTTCCTTGGCGTCGGGCTACGCCGCGTCGACCGATTGCCGCAGTCTGGGCCTGGCCGTGGTCGGCCTGGGCGGCGGCCGCGTGCGTCCGCAGGATCCGATCGACTATGCGGTCGGCCTGACCGGGCTGGCCGAGCTGGGCGACAAGGTCGACGCCGGCCAGCCGCTGGCGCTGGTGCATGCGCGCACCCAGGAGGCGGCCGAGCGCGCGGTGCGCGAGGTGCAGGCGGCGTACCGCATTGCGCTCGACAAGCCGGCGGCGCAGCCGATGATCTATAAAACGATCCGCCCGTAAGCTCACCACCGTCGCCCCTGCGAAGGCAGGGGCCCAAGTTTTACGCGCTATCGAAACGCGTGCAAATTAGGCCCCTGCCTTCGCAGGGGCGACGTTTAGGATAACTCATGAAATACCAAGAACTGATCGAAGAAGCCCGCGCCGCCCGCGACCTGGCCTACACCCCATACTCCAACTTCAAGGTCGGCGCCGCCCTCGCATGCACGGACGGCCGCATCTTCCGCGGCTGCAACGTCGAAAACGCCTCCTACGGCCTGTGCAATTGCGCCGAGCGCACCGCCTTCTTCTCGGCCATCGCCCACGGCTACCAGCCGGGCGACTTCACGGCGCTGGCCGTGATCGGCGACACCGAAGGCCCGATCGCCCCGTGCGGTGCCTGCCGCCAGGTGGTGCTGGAACTGGGCGGCAACGACCTGCCGGTCGTGCTGACCAACCTGAAGGGCGACCTGATGGAAACCACCGCCGCCGCCCAGCTGCCGAACGCTTTCGGCGGCCGCGATCTGCAAAAGTAAACTAGTCGATCATAGGGGCCGCCCACGTGGCGGCCGCGTATTTTTTCGTTGTATTTATTGCTAGACTAGCGGCATCCCACTTGCTGGAGATGCCCATGCAAGACCACGTCGATGCGCTGGCTAGGCGCTGCCGCCGGCTGGCAGACCTGCCGGGACCGCGTCCGCTGCCGCTGCTGGGCAACCTGCACCAGCTGCACCGCGCGCGCCTGCACCAGGACATGGAACACTGGGCGCGCGAATACGGCCCGCTGTTCCGGGTGGCGCTGGGCCGCACGCCGATGCTGGTGGTGGCCGACCACACGCTGATCGCCCAGGTGCTGCGCGAGCGGCCCGCCACCTTCCGCCGTCCCAGCGCCACCGCCCGGGTAGCCGAAGAGCTGGGCGGCATCGACGGCCTGTTCGAAGCCGAAGGCAGCGACTGGCGTAACCAGCGCCGCATGGTCATGCAAGCCTTTGCGCCGCACGCCGTCAAAGCCTATTTTCCATCGCTGGTGCAGGTGGCGCGGCGCCTGCAGTGGCGCTGGGCAGCGGCGGCACGGGCCGGACGCGCCCTCGACCTTGGGGCCGAGCTGCGCCTGTACACCATCGACATCATCGCCGGCCTCGCCTTCGGCACCGACGTCAACACCATCGAAACCGGCGACAACGCCATCCAGCGCAATCTCGACGCCATCCTGCCGGCGGTGGCGCGGCGCACGCTAGCGCCGTTTCCCTACTGGCGCTACCTGAAACTGCCGCGCGACTACCGGCTGGAGCGCAGCGTGGCGGTGGTGCGCGGCGCGGCCGCGGAGCTGGTCGAACGCGCCCGCGAGCGCATGCGCGCCGATCCGTCGCGGGCCGAACAGCCGCGCAACATGCTGGAAGCGATGCTGGCCGCCGCCGCGCAGGCCGGCAGCGGCGTCAGCGCGCGCGAGGTTGCGGGCAACGTCCTGACCACGCTGCTGGCCGGCGAGGACACCACCTCGAACAGCCTGGCCTGGCTGATCTGGCTGCTGCACACCCACCCGCAGGTGCTGGCGCGGGCGCGCGCGGAGGTGCAGGGCGTGGCCCCCGACCTGGACGCCCTGACGATCGAGCAGATGGACCGGCTCGACTTCATCGAGGCCTGCGCCAGCGAAGCGTTGCGCCTGAAGCCGCCGGCAGCCTTCCTGCCGTTCGAGGCACTGGCCGACACCACGGTCGGCGACGTCCAGGTCGCCAAGGGCACGCTGGTCTGGTGCGTGATGCGCAGCAGCAGCGTCGACGACGCCTGGGTCGCCAATGCGGCGCAATTCGACCCGCAGCGCTGGCTCGACGAGCGCATCGACAAGAAGGTGTCGATGCCCTTCGGCGGCGGGCCGCGCACCTGTCCCGGCCGGTATCTGGCGATGCTGGAAATCAAGGTGGCGATGACGATGTTGCTCGGCGGCTTCGAAATCGTGTCGGTGGCGACGGTGCATGGCGGCGAGCCGGCCGAGAAACAGGGTTTTTTGATGGAACCGGAACAGTTGCGCATGCGCCTGGCCTTGAAATCCTGATCATGCCCTCAACATAAGTCTTATCCGGATATTAATGAGGAGGCCATGCCATGAGCCCGCAAGAATCACAGATGTTGACCGATTTCCTGTCCCAGCTGGTCCAGGCCCGGGGCATCCAGAAGGATCCCGAAGCCGACGCCATCATCCAGCGCGCGGTGGCCCAGCAGCCCGACGCCGCCTACCTGCTGGTGCAACGCGCACTACTGGTGGAAACCGCGCTGAAAAATGCCAAGACCCAGATCGCCGATTTGGAAAACCAGGTGAACCGTCAGCGTTCCGGCCAGCAAGATCGCGACGGCCGCTTCCTGGATGCCAACGAGTGGGGCAACAGTGGCGCTTCCCGTCCGGCCTCCTATCCGAACGGGGGACAGCCGCAGTACCAGCGTGACCCATACCAGCCGCAATCTCAACCGCAATACCAGCCCCAGTATCAGCCGCAATACCAGCAACCGCCGCAGGGTGGTTTCCTGCGCGGCGGCTTCGGCGGCACCCTGGGCACGATCGCGGCGACCGCGGCCGGCGTTGCAGCGGGTGGTTTCCTGTTTAATGGTCTGGAAAACATGTTCGGCCACCATGAGAGCGGCGGCGGCGCGAATCACCTGCTGAACAGCGACGACACCAGCAACAACCTGTTCAGCGACCAGTCGGGCAGCGGCCTGGCCGACCAGGCCGGCCTGGGCGACGTTGACCAGTCGCTCGGCGGCGGTGGCGGCGATGGCGGCGGGCAGGGCCTGTTCGACAGTGGCGCCGACGAAGGCAGCGGCGGCTTCTTCGATGGTGACGGCTCCGACGAAGGCCTATTCGGCTAAAGTTGTAGGGTGGGCACCCCGTGCCCACGTCTACGCTTGAAAAGCCAACCGCTTGCACGCCTTCCGCGTGGGCACAGGGTGCCCACCCTACGTAGGCTGTTTATTTGAAGAGCGCTTCCGCATCCCAGGGGTTGTAGGTCCCGACATTCCACACATGCCCCTCGGGATCGCGGCACAGGAAGCCGCGCGTGCCGAACTCGGTATCGGCCGGCTCCTGCAGGATGGTGGCGCCGGCGTTGCGCGCGCGCTCGCACACGCGGTCGGCATCGTCGACCTGGAGGTAGACGGTCTGGGTCTCGCGGCCGCCGATCTCGTCGGGCTGGGCCAGCAGGCGGCCGTATTCGCCTTCGTCGTTGACCGAACCCAGCATGATCATGCCTTCGCCCAGCGTCAATTGCGCATGGGCGACGGCATCGCCGGTGCCGGGGATGGCGAGCTGGCATTCGAAGCCGAAGACTTCGCACAGTCAGTTGATGGCGGCGGGCGTGTCGCGGTAACGCAGGCAGGGTACGACGATGGAAGGCATGGGCGGCTCCTGTCGATGTGGTTGGCCTCATGCTACCAGCAGCCGGCGCGCTTCACATCTGTTGGAACAGGTAGCTGTGGTTGCGGCTCACTTCGAGTTGCTCGCCGTCGAAGTTCTTCAGCCGCAGCATCTGGCGCCCGCGCACGTCGCGCGACACTTCGGCGATGGCATCGACCCGCACCAGGGTCGAGCGGTGGATGCGCCAGAATTCGTCCGGGTCCAGCTCGTCCAATAACTCTTTCAGCGTCTTGCGGATCAGGAATTCCGAGGTGGCGGTCTGCACCCGCGTGTATTTGTCGTCGGCCTGGAAGAACAGCACTTCGCGCGTGCTCACCATGCGCAGGCTGGCGCCGACCTGGGCCTGGATCCAGCGCAGGTAGCCGGTCTTCGGCTTGGCTTGCCCCTTGTTTTCCAGCAGCGCCGTCAGCCGGGCCAGTTGCTGGCCGATCTCCGGCGCTTCGGGTTCCCGGTTGGCGCCATGGCGCGTCTCCAGCCGCGTGCGCAGGCGCGCGCAGGTGGTCGCCAGGCGGTCGGCCGATACCGGCTTGAGCAGGTAGTCGAGCGCTCCCTGCTGGAAGGCATCCAGCGCGTACTGGTCGTAGGCGGTGGCGAACACGATGTGCGAATGGGTGTAGAGCTGGCGCGCCGCCTCGATGCCGGACAGGCCCGGCATGCGGATGTCGAGGAAGGCGATGTCGGGCTTGTGCTGGCTCCCCAGTTCCACGGCCTGCACGCCGTTGGCGGCTTCGGCCACGATCTGCAGTTCCGGCCAGACCGTGTGCAGGCGCGCGCGCAGCAGGTCGCGCATCGGCGCTTCGTCGTCGGCGATCAGGGCGGTGACCGGATTGCTCATGCATCCTCCATCATCATCTTGTAGGGCAGGCGGATGGTGGCGCAGGCGCCGCCGCCGGGCGGGGTGGCGATCGCCAGTTCGGCTTGCGCGCCATACAGCAGTTGCAGCCGTTCGCGGATATTCGCCAGGCCGACGCCGTCGTCCGCATGCGGATCGATGCCGACGCCATCGTCGCACACCTCGACCTGCAGCGTCGACCCCACCACCTGGGCGCGCACGGTGACGGTGCCGCCTTCGATCTTCGGTTCCAGGCCGTGCTTGATGCTGTTTTCGATCAGGGTCTGCAGCATCATCGGCGGGAAGGGTGCGCTGTGCAGGAACAGCGGCACTTCGAACTTGATGCCGAGGCGTTCCTTCATGCGCGCCTGCATGATGGCGAGGTAGGCGCGCGACAGCTCGACCTGCTTGCCGAGGGTACTGCCGTCGCGCGCGCGCATCTGCGGCAGCGTCGAGCGCAGGTAGTCGATCAGGTGGGCATGCACGCGCGCTGCCTCCTGCGGATTGGTCTCGATCAGCTGGCCGATCAGCGCCAGCGTGTTGAACAGGAAGTGCGGTTCCACCTGGGCCTGCAGCGCCGCCATTTGCGCTTCCATCAGACGCCGCTCGAGGGTGGCCACGTTGGCCTGCAGCGTCGCATCGCGCGCCACCAGCTCGGCCTTGCGCTTGCCGCCGGCCAGCACCTTGACCGCGAACGAGATGAAGATGTACCAGACCGCCGGCTGCGGCGTGTTCAGCACGCCGAAGCACATCAGCACCACGAACCAGGTCAGGAACAGGCGCCGCCACTCGACCACCGCCACCCAGTCGAAAAAGCGCCACCACCATTTGCTGGCTTCATTGATGGCTTGGCGCAGAAAGTCGAGGACGTGGTTGATCTGGCTGGCTCGCATGGCGGTCTTGACTATCAGAGTTCGTAATGGTCGCGGCGGCCGCGGCGGGTATGGACGACGAAGGCGACGACCACCAGTTTGATGACCATGAAGGCGGCGAACAGGAACAGCGCCAGCGGCAGGATGCTGACCAGCAGCGTGAGGACAATCGCCAGTGCGATGCAGTACACCAGCAGGGTTGGCCAGGGCATGACGGCGATGTCGCGGGCGGCGTCTTTCAGCATGGCGCCGAATCTGCGTAAGGGAGCTTTGTTCATGTGATCCTCCTGTGTCGATGGGATCACTGTAAATCCTTGGCGCCGAATGGACTAGTCTCTTCCGACGGACTGCGCCAAATGCAGGATGAGTGGTTGTGAAGCTGGATAAGCAGTTTTATGTAGGGGTGAGTTTTGGAGACATTCAGCCAGACATAGCTCGGTATAATTCTCCAAGGAAATTAGTGTATCTAAAAGGCGGGCATGAGCCCGGCCGGCGCCCCGCGGATTCAGGGGCATCCGAGAGAGAAAGACGAATGCGACTCATCCTTGCCCTGTTCCTGCCCTGGCTGACCTTCTTCACGATCGGCCGACCTGTCGCCGGCATCATCTGTTTGATCCTGCAACTGACTGTTCTGGGCTGGATCCCGGCGACCATTTGGGCTGTCTATGCGCTCAGCCAGTACAAGACCGACCAGAAGATCGCGCAAGCGCTGGGGCGCCAGGCCTGAGTGCGTCATGAGCGTGCGGCACTGGCGCACCGCACGCTTCGGATGGGTCCAGCGCTTCAGTTGAAGCTCAAGCCATTGCCATTCGCATTGCTGATCTTCTTCCCTTTCAAGTCGATCGTGAAATGATCGCTCGGCTTGGCCGACCCCAGGCCCTTGAAGATCGCGAACACCTGCTTGAACTGGTTCTGGAACGCCACCTGTACCGGATTCTGGTCCGAGATCTTGTCGCCGATGCGCACGATGGTCGCCGGGCCGGCCGGGAAGGCGCCCATCAGCACCTTGTATTGGCTGACGCGCTCGGCGCCCATGTCGCGCAGGGCCAGTTCGCCGGCGTAGACGGTGCGGTGGAAATCGCCATAGAAGTCGTAGGCCGTGATCTTGGCGAAGTCGTCGAGCTTGAGGCCGGCGGCGCTGGCCAGCTTGTCGGCACGGGCAGTGGCGTCCGCCCAGTCGGTCGCCAGCTGTGCGGCTGCGACACTGGTACCTGAGGCGGTGCCGGCCGCGGCGCAGCTGGCCGTCAACGGCACCACGTTTGGCACGTCCTTCAGCTGCGCCAGCGTCACCTTGGTCTGCAGCTGCGACAGGATCAGCATCTGCTTGGCGTTCAGCGCCATCGCTGCTTCCTTCATCTCGCACGGCCAGTACTCGTCCATGAAACGCAGGCGCGACAGCTCGCCGAAGTAGTAGCGCGTGTAGTCGCCGTAGCTGCGGGTATCGAGGATGGCGCGGTTCCAGCGCTTGGCGGCATCGCCGGCGGCGCTGCTGCCCTGCAGGTAGTCGTACTCGACCTGGTAGTAGGGGAACAGTTCGTTGAAGCGCGCGACGGTGGTCAAGGGGACGGTCTGTACATCGACCGTATCCAGGTCCTTGTAGTTGATGATCTTGTAGGCGGCGCCATAGACGGCCAGCGACGGCGACTGCACGTTGGCCAGGTAGTTGCCGCTGCCGTCGGTGTAATCGTTGGTGCCGTTGAAGTGCATGTGGCCGCCCACGTGCAGGCGCAGGCCGGTAGCGGCCAGCGCGGCCGTGGTGGCGGCATCCGGCACGCGCGCGGTCTGGAAGGCGCCCGGCTTGAACACCGCCTTCATGGCGTCGGTCTGGTTGGCGTAGAAATCCATGGTCGGGTAGTGCGAGAAGGCCATCAGCTGCTTGCCTTCAAGCTTGGCACGTGCCGACACCGACTTGATCCACTCGACCAGGTGCGCCTTGTGGGTGAGCACCTTGTTCCAGCCGGCGTTGCCGGCGCCGTCGTAGCCCTTGAAGTTCTTCGGGTTGGCGGGGTCGAAGTTCGCGTTCGGCACGAACACGTTGGCGTCGATCGCCAGCAGCCACACACCCTTGACCGGCTCCACCAGGTAGCTGGTGTCGATCATCGATGCGCAGCGCGTGTAGGGTTTGCCCAGCTTGGCTTCGCCGGCCGCCTTGTAGGTGCCGCCTTCGCCCTCCGCGCAGATTTCATAGGTACGGTTCGCCAGCGCGCCCTGGGTCACGGCGGCGTCGTAGCTGTAGCTGTTGTTGGCGTATCTGGTGAACGGGGTTTCCCACAGCAGATCGGCCTTGTTCGGCATGAAGCCGTAGTCGGCCAGCTTGGCGACCAGCTTTTCGTAGCCCTGTTCCATCAGCTCGTCGCTGCAGACAACCGCCGGATCCTTGGATTTGCAGGCGGCGTTCGCGGTCGCGTACACCTTCTGCTCCTTGCCATCCTTGGTCAGGAAGTCGTTCTTTCCCGCTTCCATGTCGTCGTAGGGCTCGTTCGGATCGTGGTTGCCCGGCGCGATGAAGAAGCGCATGCCCTTGGCCTGGTATTCCTTCAGGATGTCGGCGATGCCGTTGATGTTGATCGGCTGGGCGTCGTCGGAATAATCGCCGGGCAGGGCGACCAGGCGGATGCCCTTGGCATAGGCGTCGTCCAGCGCGGCGCGGAAGGCGAAGTAGTTTTCGTTGAACAGGCGCGTCGAGGTCAGCTGCGCATACATGGTGCGGATGGTCGCGTTCTTGCCGTCCTTGGTCGGGATGCCGGCGAACTGCGTGCTCTTGAAGTCGCCGTAGACGTTTTCGAAGTGGACGTCGGTCATGAAGGCAACGCTCGGGTTGGCAGCCGCCACCGGGGGCGTGGACTGGGCCGGCGGACCAGGGTCGTCGCTGCTGCAGGCGGACAGCAGGGCCAGGAGAGGAACTAGGGCAGGGGCAAGACGCATCGTGCGGCACTCCGATCGATAAAAGTGGCGGGATGATTGCACCGCTGCATGACCGCGTTATTACAAGGCGTTGTCAATACATATGTTTACCTTCGTTAACAATGTGTTTAGTATTTGCCATCATCCCTGCCGCGAGGTCAACATGCTCCGTACCATCCTGGTCGCATCGTTCGCACTCAGTTTCCTCCCAGCCGCCTCCGCCCAGGCGCCGTCCAAACCCACAGCCGAAACCCCGCTCATCGAGCGCGCCAAGCTGTTCGGCAATCCGACCCGCACCGCCGGCCGCATCAGCCCCGACGGCAAGTGGCTGTCCTGGATCGCGCCGCGCGACGGCGTGCTGAACGTCTGGGTCGCGCCCTTCGACAAGCCCGACGCCGCGCATCCGCTGACGGCCGAAAAGACCCGTCCGATCCGCACCGCGTTCTGGTCGCCGGACTCCAGGTCGCTGCTGTTCATCAATGACAAGGGCGGCGACGAGAACTTCCTGCTGTACGGTGTCGACGTCGCCGGCGGCAAGCAGACGCTGTACACGCCGTTCGACAAGACGCGCGTGGAACTGGTCAACATCAGCCGCCAGGTGAAGGACCGCATCCTCATCGGCATCAACAACCGCGACGCGCGCTGGCATGACCTGTACAGCCTGAACGTGAAGAGCGGCGAGCTGACCCTGGTCTACAAGAACGACGGGTACGCCAGCTTCGTCGCCGACGAGCAGCTCAACCTGCGCCTGCTGGCCAAGTCGCGCAGCGACGGCGGCACCGATTACTTCCGGGTGGCCAAGGGCAAGGCCGAGGCCACGCCCTTCGTGCAGGTCGGCCTCGACGATGCGCTGACCACCATGCCGCTCGGCTTTACGGTCGACGGCAAGACCCTGTACTGGGCCGACGCGCGCGGGCGCGACACCGCGGCGCTGATGGCGCAGGACGTCGCCGAAGGCGTCGCCAAGGTGGTGGCCCAGGATGCGCGTGCCGACATCGGCTCGGCCCTGTTCGACGTGCGCACTGGCCGCCTGCAGGCCTATGAACTGGACTATCTCAAAAGCGAATACATCCCGGTCGGCGACGTCTTGGCGGGCGACCTGAAGACGCTGAAGGACAAGCTGAAAGCCGAGTTTTCGGTAATGGCGCGTAGCGATGCCGACGACAAGTGGATCGTGGCGGCCGACCCGGTCACGGCGCCGGCCTCGACCTGGCTGTACGAGCGCAAGGGCAAGCGCCTGACCAAGCTGTTCACCATGCGTCCGGAACTCGAAGGCGCGCCGCTGGTGGCGATGCATCCGCAGGAAATCAAGTCGCGCGACGGCCTGACGCTGGTGTCCTACCTGTCGCTGCCGAAGGGCGTCGATGCCAGCGCCGATCCTGGCGGCAGCGCCAGGGCTGTGCGTCCGGTCCCGATGGTGCTGCTGGTGCACGGCGGACCGTGGGGCCGCGACGGCTACGGCTATAACAGCTACCACCAGTGGCTGGCCAACCGCGGCTATGCGGTGCTGTCGGTGAACTTCCGCGGCTCGACCGGCTTCGGCAAGGGCTTCATTTCGAAGGGCGACCTGGAATGGGGCCGCAAGATGCATGATGACCTGCTCGACGCGGTCGACTGGGCGGTGAAGAGCGGCATCACCACGCGCGACAAGGTCGCGATCATGGGCGGCTCCTACGGCGGCTACGCGACGCTGGCCGGCATGACCTTCACGCCGACCAACTTCGCCTGCGGCGTCGACATCGTCGGTCCGTCCAACCTGTTCACGCTGCTGGAAACCATCCCGCCGTACTGGGAATCCTTCAAGCAGCAGTTCTACAAGCGCATGGGCGACCCGACCACCGAGGCCGGCCGCGCGCTGCTGAAGGCGCGCTCGCCGCTGAACTTCGCCGACCGTATCGCGCGCCCGCTGCTGATCGGCCAGGGCGCCAACGACCCGCGCGTGAACGTGCGCGAGTCCGACCAGATCGTGGCGGCGATGAATGCACGGAAAATTCCGGTGACGTATGTCGTGTTCCCCGACGAGGGACATGGCTTTGCGCGGCCGGTCAATAATATTGCCTTCAACGCGGTAGCCGAGAACTTTTTGGCGCCTTGCCTGGGCGGGCGTGCGGAAGCGATCGGCGCGGCCTTGCAGCCGTCGACGGCGCAGGTGAAGCAGGGGGCGGAGTTTGTGCCGGGGTTATAGGGGTCAGAGCCCGGTGTTGCTTTCAGGGGCTCTGACCCCGGTGTTCAGCCGCGGACTGCGAACCGGGGTCAGAGCCCGACCGTCAAAACCGGGCTCTGACCTCTCTTAACGCTGCACGCCGCTGCTGCTCATGCCGCCGGTGGCAGTACCGGTACCGGTGCCGGTCGCCGAGCCGCCGACCACGCCGCCGTTGGTGCCGACGCCGGTGCCGTTCGGCAGTGGGGTGCGCTGCGAGCTGCTGCGGGTGGTGCCGGTGGCACGGGTGCCGTTATGCAGGGTGGAACCGGACGACATCGAGCCGGTGCCGTTGTTCAGGGTGCTGCCCGACGACATGGTGCCGGTGCCGTTGTTCAGCGAGCTGCCCGAGGACATCGAGCCCGTGGCGCTCGAACCCAGGCTGCCCGATTGCTGGGCCGAGCCAGTGTTCGGCAGTGCCGATGGCGTGCTCATGGTGCCCGGTACCGGGGTTGTGGCGCTGCTGCCGGTTGCCTGGCCGGCCATGCCGCCGGCGGACGGCGTCAGGCCGACCGTGCCGGTCTGCGAGCCGCCCACGCCGGTGCCCATCGACGTGCTGCCCATCGACGAGGAACCGAGCGACGCGTTGCCGGCGGCCGAACCGGTTGCGGAGCCGCTCTGGCCAGCCGAGGTGGTCTGGGCGAAAGCGAGGGTGGACATGGCGGCAAGCATGGCGGCGGTGATGATCTGTTTACGCATGATATTCTCCTTGGTCTTGCTACTCTGAAATGGTCCACATGGCCGCCAACGCGGCAGCAATGTGCGTCGTGTTGGTTCAGAATAGCGGCCTCACGTGTCGAAGTCATCGGACCAATGGTCGTGTGTCAGTGAGAGTCATCCTACGCCGGCAACACACGATTACAAACGACACAGCCCTGTTTCAGTTAACTCGGCGCTGGGCATTGCCATGTCGTCAGGGCCCAGCCCAGTAGCGCCGCAGCAAGCCGTAGAACACCGTGTCGGCCGTCTCGCCATGCACGATCCAGCGTTCCGGCATGTAGCCTTCCTTCCTGAAGCCGAGCTTTTCCAGCACCCGCATCGACCCGGCGTTCTGCGGATCGACGTCGGCTTCGATCCGGTTCAGGTCGAGCTCGCGGAAGCCATAGTCGATCAGTGCGCGCAGGGCTTCGGAGGCATAGCCTTGTCCCCAGTGGCGGCTGCCCAGGGCATAGCCCATCTCGCAGCGGCGGTTCTGCTCGAAGAAGTGGTGCAGCGTGGCGTTGCCGATCAATTCGCCAGTGGCGGCCAGCACGATACCGAAGCGCAGTCCGCTGCCGTCGGCATAGTTGGCGATGGTGTCGGCGATGCCCTTGACGGCCTGTGCGCGCTCGGTCCATGGGGAGCCGCTCCAGTAGCGCGTCACTTCCGGATCGGAGAACACGGCGAAATGGGCGTCGGTATCGCCCTCGTCCAGCCAGCGCAGCAGCAGGCGTTCGGTCTTCAGGACGGTCGGGGTCAGCTGGGGCACGGTCGCTCCTAGGGTTGGTTGAGGCCGACGGCCGCCAGCACCATGGCGGTAATGAGCTGGGCGCCGTCGTCGAAATCCTGCTGCTGCAGGGCGTCGCGGTCGAGCACCAGCGCCATCTGGGCCGAGAAGTCGGCATACGATTGCGTCATGGCCCAGACCGCGAACAGCAGGTGCGTCGCGTTCACCGGCGCGATTTTTCCTTCGCCGATCCAGCGCTCGAACACGGCGATGTCGGCGCGTAGCAGTGGCACCACGCGGCGCCGGATCTGCTCGCCGTACAGCTTGGCGCCGCCGATCACTTCCAGCGCATACACGCGCGAGGCCAGCGGCTGCTCGCGCGAGAAGCGCAGCTTGGCGGCCACGTAGGCGCGCAGGACGCCGCCCGGGTCCTTGTCGCCGTCGGCCAGGCTGGCCATGCGCGCCAGCCAGTCGTCCAGCACGTTGTCCAGTACACGCTGGTAGAGCGCCTGCTTGGTCGGAAAGTAATACATCAGGTTCTGCTTGGACAGGCCGGCGCGCTCGGCCACGGTGGCGATCGAGGTGCCTTCGAAGCCGCATTCGGCGAACAGGCGTACGGCTTCGAGCAGGATCGTTTTTTCCACCTTGTCGCGGTTGAGCAGGCGCGGGCTGGCGCTGGTGTGCATGGGGCTTTCCTTCTTCAAGACTGCGAGCGCAGGAAATCGAGTAGCAGCGGTTCGGCGGCATAGGCGACATTGAAGCGGAACCAGGCCTGGCCGGGTGGAGCTAGACTGAAGAACTCGCCCGGGGCCAGCAGGATGCCGGCGCGCAGCGCTTTCTCGGCGATGGCACGCCCGCTGCATCGTGCGCCCGGCAGCCCGGCGCTGACGAACAGCCCGCCGCGCGGACGCGCCAGCGGCACCAGGCCGGCATCCTGCAGCCGCTCCAGTGCCCGTTCGCGCGCGGCGTCCAACTGCAGCACCAGGCGCTCGACCAGCTTACGATAGGCGCGGCTGCTGATGGCGTCGAGCACGGCGCGCTCGTTGATCTCGGACGTGGTCAGCCCGGCCAGCATTTTTACGCGCACCAGTTCCGGAATCAGGGACGTGGAGGCGCAGATCGAGCCCACCCGCAGCACCGGCGACAGGGTTTTCGAAAAACTGCCGATGCGGATCACGCGCCGCAGCCCGTCCATCGCCGCCAGCGAGGCGTCGCCGCGTGCCGCCAGTTCGCGGTAGATGTCGTCCTCGACCAGCCAGAAATCGAACTGCTCGGCCAGGCCCAGCAGGCGGTGCGCCTGCGCCTGCGACAGCGAGGTGCCGAGCGGATTCTGCAGCACGGTGTTGACGAACATCAGCTTCGGTTGCGCTGCCGCCGCCTGCCTGGCCAGCGCTTCCATGTCGAGGCCGTTCGGCCCGCGCGGGATGCCGACCGCGACGCAGCCGTGGTGGCGCACCAGCGCCAGCAGGTTGCTGTAGCCGGGATCCTCGACCAACACGACGTCGCCGGGGCGGGTGAGGGTCCGCAATATCAGGTCGAAGGCGTGGGTGGCGCCGTGGGTCAGCAGGACCTGCTCGGGTTCGAGCGCGAACAGCTCGTCGGACAGCGTCGTCGCCATGTGCTGGCGCAGGGCCGGAAAACCGAGCGGGTGGCCGTAGCCGCGCAGGCGCCTGGCCGGGATCTTCATCGCGTGGCGCACGGCATCGAGCAGCGTCGATTCGCCATACCACTCGGGCGGCAGCCAGCCGGCGCCGACCGGCAGCGCATCGGACTGGCCCGAATACAAATCGGAGGTGAGGGCGTCCACGGCGGCTGCGCCGGCCGGCACCAGCACCGGTTGCTGCGGCGCATCCGGACCGCCGCGCGCCACGAAAAAGCCGGAACCGCGGCGCGAGGACAGGAGTCCCAGATGCAGCAGGCGGTCATAGGATTCGACGACCGTGAAGGTGCTGACGCCGTTCGACTTTGCGAATTGTCGAACCGAGGGCATCTTGGTGCCGGCGCGCAGCTCGCGCCGGTTGACCATGTCGGCGATGGCGGCCACGATCTGGTCGACCAGGCTGCCGCGCCGCTGGCGGTCGATGGCGAGGATCGGCCAGTCGGACTTGCCGCTGTCGCCTGCCGCTGGGTCGCCTGCTGTTGCATCGCCTGTTTTTGCTGCGCCTGCCGCCGTACTGTCCATCGCCACTCCATCGGTGCGAACGGGGTGCGCCCCCCGGCAACTGTACTGGTTATGCTGCCTGTACGGTTGGCCACTTTTCGCTGGTTGTGTATATGTGCCGCCGTGGTACTGCTGACTATTATTGCATCATGATTTTGCCAACTGGTAAATCTTTTTGGCGATAACGGAGAGGGGAGTCGTAATGAACGAGACCAGACCGGCGTCCATGGGGGCTTTCTGGATGCCATTCACCAACAACCGCGACTTCAAGGCCAGCCCGCGCCTTCTGGTCTCGGCCGAGGGGATGTATTACAAGGACGTCGACGGCAACATCGTCCTCGACGGCACCGCCGGCCTATGGTGCGTGCCCCTGGGCCACCGCCAGCCGAAGATCGTCGCCGCGGTCAGCGAAATGGTCGGCCAGCTCGACTTCGCGCCGACCTTCCAGATGGGCCACCCGGCCGCCTTCGACCTGGCCGAACGGCTGATGGACTACACCAACCACAAGTTCGGCCACGTGTTCTACACCAATTCCGGCTCGGAAGCGGTCGATACCGCCCTCAAGATGGCGCTGGCTTATCACAAGGCGCGCGGCGAGGGCGGGCGCACGCGCCTGATCGGCCGCGAGCGCGGCTACCACGGCGTCGGCTTCGGCGGCTTGTCGGTGGGCGGCATCGGCGCCAACCGCAAGAGCTTCGGCCCACTGCTGCCCGGGGTCGACCACCTGCCGCACACGCACAACCTGCTCAAGAACGCGTTCTCGCGCGGCGAGCCGGACTTCGGGGTCGAACTGGCGGACGAGCTGGAACGCATCGTCACGCTGCACGACCCGTCCACCATCGCCGCCGTGATCATCGAGCCGGTGTCGGGTTCCACCGGCGTGCTGGTGCCGCCCAAGGGCTACCTGAAGCGCCTGCGCGAGATCTGCGACAAGTACGGCATCCTGCTGATTTTCGACGAGGTCATCACCGGCTTCGGGCGCCTGACCACGCCGTTCGCGGCCGACTATTTCGAGGTCGAGCCGGACATGATGACCACGGCCAAGGGCATCACCAACGGCACCGTGCCGATGGGCGCGGTGTTCTCCAAACAGTTCATCCACGACGCATTCATGGAGGCGCCGGCCGGCATCGAGCTGTTCCACGGCTACACCTATTCAGGCCATCCGCTGGCCTGCGCCGCCGGCCTGGCCACGCTCGAGGTGTTCAAGGAGGAGAAGATCCTGGAGCATGCGGCATCGATGCAGCCGTACTGGGAAGACGCGGTGCACAGCCTGCGCGGCCTGCCGCACGTGATCGACATCCGCACCATCGGCCTGGTTGCCGGCATCGAGCTGGAAAGCATTCCCGGCAAGGTCGGCGCGCGCGCCTATGCCGCATTCAAGAAGGCCTTCGCCGACGGCGTGCTGATCCGCACGACGGGCGACATCATCGCGCTGTCGCCGCCGCTGGTGCTCGAAAAATCGCACATCGACGAGCTGTTCGGCAAGCTGCGCGACGTGCTCAAGAACCTGGACTGAGGATGAACATGGAAACGATCGGGCATTTCATCGATGGACGCGGCGTGGAAGGCGGCGGTGCGCGCTTTGCCGACGTCTACAACCCGGCGCGGGGCGAACCCTGCGCGCGGGTGGCGCTGGCCGATACGCAAGACATCGAGGCCGCCGTGGCGGCAGCCAGTGCGGCATTCCCGGCCTGGGCCGCGACCCCGCCGCTGGCACGCGCCCGCGTGCTCTTCAAGTACCTGCAGCTGTGCCAGCAGCACACCGACCACTTCGCGGCGATGGTGGTGCGCGAACACGGCAAGACCTTCCCGGATGCCCAGGGCGAGGTGGCGCGCGGCATCGAGGTGGTCGAATTCGCGGTCGGCATCCCGCAGATGCTCAAGGGCGAATTCACCGACCAGATCGCGCGCGGCATCGACGCCTGGTCGATGCGCCAGCCGCTCGGCGTGGTGGCCGGCATCACGCCGTTCAACTTCCCGGTGATGGTGCCGATGTGGATGTTCCCGGTCGCCATCGCCTGCGGCAATACTTTCGTGCTGAAACCGTCCGAGCGCGATCCGTCGCCGTCGCTGCTGCATGCGCGCCTGCTGAAGGAGGCCGGGCTGCCGGATGGCGTGTTCAACGTGGTGCAGGGCGACAAAACGGCGGTCGACGCGCTGCTGGACCACCCGGATATCCAGGCGCTCAGCTTCGTCGGCTCGACCCCGATCGCGGAATACATCTATGCGCGCGGCACCGCCTCCGGCAAGCGCGTGCAGGCGCTGGGCGGCGCCAAGAACCACATGGTCGTGATGCCGGACGCCGACATGGAAATGGCGGTCGATGCGCTGATGGGCGCCGCCTACGGCTCGGCCGGCGAGCGCTGCATGGCGATCTCGGTCGCGGTGGCGGTCGGCGATGCCGGCGACCGCTTGGTGGCGGCGCTTGCCGAGCGCACCGCCGCACTCAAGATCGGCGACGGCATGACGCCCGGGGCCGAGATGGGGCCGGTGGTCACCGCGGCTGCCAAGGGCCGCATCGAAAAGCTGATCGGCCAAGGCGTGGAGCAGGGCGCCACGCTGGTGGTCGACGGCCGCGGCCACCGGGTGGCCGGCTGCGAGAACGGCTTCTTTGTCGGCGGCACGCTGTTCGACCACGTGCAGCCGTCGATGAGCATCTACAAGGAAGAAATCTTCGGGCCGGTGCTGTGCGTGGTGCGCCTGCCGGACGTCGGCAGCGCCCTGGAACTCATCAACGCCAACGAATACGGCAACGGCGTCGCCGTCTTCACCCGCGACGGCGGCGTGGCGCGCGAATTCGTGCGCCAGGTCCAGGTCGGGATGGTGGGCGTGAACGTGCCGCTGCCGGTGCCGATGGCCTTCAACAGCTTCGGCGGCTGGAAGCGCAGCCTGTTCGGCGACCACCACGCGTACGGGCCGGAAGGCGTGCGGTTTTATACGCGGCACAAGGCGGTGATGCAGCGCTGGCCGAATACTGCCAGCAGCGGGGCGGAGTTTGCGTTTCCGCAGATGAAATGAAAAATCGTTAGCCGTAGGGTGGGCACCCTGTGCCCACGCAAACGTTTGCATGATGCCGGCTTCCGCGTAGGCACGGAGTGCCCACCCTACGAAGGTCGCAAAATATAGAAGGGATGCCCATGATCGAGTCATTGCAGCACCTCCCCCCAGCCACGGCCACCCACGCCGCCCTGGCCGACCGCTTCACCGACCTCGCCCCGCCGCTCACCGCGCGCCAGGCCGCCATCGAAAGCGCGCGCTGCCTGTACTGCTATGACGCACCCTGCACGCGCGCCTGCCCGACCGGCATCGACGTCGCCAGCTTCATCCGCAACATCCACGACCACAACGTGACCGGTGCCGCCATTGGCATCCTGAAGCAGAACATCTTCGGCGGCGCCTGTTCGCGCGTCTGTCCGACCGAGATCCTGTGCGAGGACGCCTGCGTGCGCAACAACGACGCCGAGGGTCAGCCCGTGAAAATCGGCCTGCTCCAGCGCCACGCCATCGACAACGCCCGCTTCGACAGCCATCCGTTCCAGCGCGCGCCGGGCACCGGCAAGACGGTGGCCGTGGTCGGCGCCGGTCCGGCCGGGCTGGCCTGTGCGCACCGGCTGGCGATGCTGGGCCACGACGTGGTCGTGTTCGAGACGCGCGAGAAATCCGGCGGCCTGAACGAGTACGGCATCGCCAAGTACAAGCTGCCGGGCGACTTCGCGCAGCGCGAGGTCGACTTTTTGCTGTCGATCGGCGGGATCGAGGTGCGCCACGGGCAGATCCTGGGCGTCAACCTGCACCTGCAGGACCTGCATACCCGCTACGACGCGGTCTTCCTCGGCATCGGCCTGGGCGCCAGCCGCCGGCTCGGACTGACCGGCGAGGATGCGCCCGGCCTGAGCGCCGCGGTCGACTATATATCCACCCTGCGCCAGGCGCAGGACCTGGCCGCGCTGCCGGTGCCGCGCCGCGCCATCGTCATCGGCGCCGGCAATACCGCGATCGACATGGCGGTGCAGCTGAAGCGCCTGGGCGCCGACGAGGTCACGCTGGTGTACCGGCGCGGCGTCGAGGCGATGAGCGCGACCGGCCACGAGATCGAGATCGCCAAGCAGAATTTCGTCCATATGCGCACCTGGGCGGCGCCGCTCGAGGTATTGCTGGACGCGTCCGGCAAAGTGCGCGGCATGCGCTTCGAGGAAACGAGGATGGAAGGCGGACGCCTGGCCGGGACCGGCGCCATCGTCGAGATCGCGGCCGATGCCGTGTTCAAGGCCATCGGGCAAACGATGGGCAAGAGCGGGGACGGCGGCAGCCTGGACGATCCGCTCGCACGCGAACTGGAACGTGACGCGGGCAGCGACAAGATCCACGTCGATTCCTTTTTCCGCACCGCGCTGCCGGGCGTGTATGCCGGCGGCGACTGCATCGCGCCGGGGCAGGACCTGACGGTGCAGGCGGTCCAGCACGGCAAGATGGCCGCGCTCGCCATCCATGGCGACATCCAGTCGATTTCATCCACTTCATTCGCAGCGGGGGCATGATGGCCGACCTGAGCATCGATTTTTGCGGCATCAAATCGCCGAATCCGTTCTGGCTGGCCTCGGCGCCGCCGACCGACAAGGCCTACAACGTGGTGCGCGCCTTCGAGGCCGGCTGGGGCGGCGTGGTGTGGAAGACGCTGGGCGAAGACCCGCCGGCGGTCAACGTTTCGTCGCGCTATTCCGCACTGCACGGCAAGAACCGCGACGTCATCGGCTTCAACAACATCGAGCTGATCACCGACCGCAGCCTGGAAATCAACCTGCGCGAGATCACGGCGGTGAAAAAGGCATGGCCGGACCGTGCCATGGTCGTGTCGATGATGCTGCCGTGCGAGGAAGCGCCGTGGCGCGACATCCTGCCGCTGGTGGAAGCCACCGGTGCCGACGGCATCGAACTGAACTTCGGCTGCCCGCACGGCATGCCCGAGCGCGGCATGGGCGCGGCCGTGGGCCAGCAGCCGGACCTGATCGAACTGGTCACGCGCTGGTGCAAGATGTACACCAGGCTGCCGGTGATCGTGAAGCTCACGCCCAACATCACCGACGTGCGCGCGCCGGCGCGGGCGGCGCTGGCCGGCGGGGCGGACGCGGTCTCGCTGATCAACACCATTAACTCGATCACCCACCTGGACCTGGACCGCATGGTCGCGTATCCGGTCGTCGGCGGCGCCAGTACCCACGGCGGCTACTGCGGCACGGCGGTCAAGCCGATCGCGCTCAACATGGTGGCCGAGATCGCGCGCGACCCGGTCACCGGCAAGCTGCCGATCTCGGGCATCGGCGGCATCGGCAACTGGCGCGACGCCGCCGAATTCATCGCGCTGGGCGCCGGATCGGTGCAGGTCTGCACCGCGGCGATGCTGCACGGCTTCCGTATCGTCGAGGAGATGAAAGACGGCCTGTCGCGCTGGATGGATGCGCAGGGCTATGCCGACATCGCCGCGTTCTCGCGCAAGGCCGTGCCGAACACGACCGACTGGAAATACCTGGACATGAATTACCAGGTGATCGCCCACATCGACCAGGATAAATGCATTCAGTGCGGCCGCTGCCACGTGGCCTGCGAAGACACCTCGCACCAGGCGGTGGCGCGATTGGTGGAGGGAAATGCACGGCGTTACGAGATCATCGACGCCGAATGCGTGGGTTGCAACTTGTGCGAAATCACCTGTCCGGTCGAGGGCTGCATCACCATGGTGCCGCAGCAAACCGGCAAGCCTTACATGAACTGGACACAGGATGCACGCAATCCGCGGGCGGAGGTTGCATTGGACGAAGTGTGAGCCGGACTGTGATCGACGGAGCTGGCATCAGTCTTGCTGGTTGAACGCGTGGAGTGAGGCCGACTAAATGTCGGGCGAACGAGCTGTCCACCCTACGCGCAACGCGTGCTTGGCGGTAGGGTGGACGGGTCTCCCGTCCACTCGTTCAACGATAATATGCATATCGCACCGTAACCGCTGGAGATTGCCCCGATGAACACCGACCCACTCGTCAACAAAGACCTCTGGAACGAAGACCTGGCCCCCACCAGCGTCGCCCAACGCACCTGGCGCTGGTATCACTTCGCCGCCCTGTGGGTCGGCATGGTGATCAGCATTCCCGCCTACATGCTGGCGGCCAGCCTGATCGAGGGCGGCATGTCGGCCTGGCAGGCGGTGTTCACCGTGTTCTTCGCCAACGTGATCGTGCTGCTGCCGATGCTGCTGATCGGGCATGCCGGCACCAAGTACGGCATCCCGTACGCGGTGCTGGCGCGCACTTCGTTCGGCACGCGCGGCGCGCGGCTGCCGGCGCTGATGCGTGCCATCGTCGCCTGCGGCTGGTACGGCATCCAGACCTGGTTCGGCGGCAGCATGATCTACACGCTGATTGGCGTGCTGATCGGTAGTACAGCGGGTAGCCCGTTCGGCGGCGCCAACCTGCCGGGGCTCGGCATCAATCCCGGCCAGCTGGGCTGCTTCCTGGCGTTCTGGGCGATCCAGTTCTATTTCATCGTGCACGGCATGGAATCGATCCGCAAGCTCGAGACCTATACGGCGCCGCTGAAGATCGCGATCTGCTTCCTGCTGCTGTGGTGGGTCTACGACAAGGTCGGCGGCTTCGGCCCGCTGCTGGCCCAGCCCTCGCAATTCGTCGAAGGCGGCCCGAAGGCCGGCCTGTTCTGGAGCGTGTTCTGGCCCTCGCTGACCGCGATGATCGGCTACTGGGCCACGCTGGCGCTGAACATCCCCGACTTCACCCGTTTTGCAAAGAGCCAGCGCGACCAGGTGATCGGCCAGTCGCTCGGCCTGCCGCTGCCGATGGCACTGCTGGCCGCGCTGGCCGTCACCGTGACCTCGGCCACCGTCGTCCTGTACGGCAAGGCGCTGTGGGACCCGGTCGACCTGTCCAGCCGCATGACCGGCATCGCCGTGCTGGTGGCGCTACTGGTCCTGCTGATCGACACCGCCAGCGTCAACCTGGCCGCCAACATGGTCGGCCCCGCCTACGACTTTTCGGCGCTGTCGCCCGAGCGTATTTCCTACCGCATGGGCGGCTACCTCACCGCCGGCATCGCGCTGGTCATGATGCCGTGGAAGATCCTCGAAAAGAGCGAGAACTACATCTTCATCTGGCTGACCGGCTACTCGGCGCTGCTGGGGCCGATCGCCGGCATCCTGATCGTCGATTACTACTTCATCCGCAAGACCGACATCGCGGTCGAGCACCTGTACCGCGACGACGGTATCTATGCATATCGCAATGGCTGGAACATGGCCGCCCTGGTCGCCTTCATCGCCGGCGTGCTGCCGAACATCCCCGGCTTCCTGAACGCGGCTTTCCCGGAGGCCTTCCCGAACGTCGGCGCCGGCTTCAAGACGATGTATACCTATGCCTGGTTCGTCGGCATCGCGATCGCCGCGGTGGTGTACGGCCTGATGATGAAGGGCAGGGCGGTACCGGCCATGCAGCCGGCCCGCTCGCTCGACTAGGAGCACGCTCCAAACCTTGTGAAGGAGAAATCCATGTCCGTGTTACTCCGTGGCGGTACCGTCGTCAACGCCGACCGCGCCTTCCGTGCCGACGTCCTGTGCGAGGGCGACAAGATCGTTGCCGTCGGCGAGAACCTCGAAGCGCCGCCGCATGCCACCGTCATCGACGCCGGCGGCCAGTACGTGATGCCGGGCGGGATCGACACCCACACCCACATG
The DNA here is from genome assembly GCF_034659755.1 of Massilia phyllosphaerae. Taxonomy (NCBI): domain Bacteria; kingdom Pseudomonadati; phylum Pseudomonadota; class Betaproteobacteria; order Burkholderiales; family Oxalobacteraceae; genus Massilia; species Massilia phyllosphaerae. The sequence goes on along the minus strand of NZ_JAXSQX010000004.1, from coordinate 335,367 downwards.
CAGCTGCCCTTCATGGGCACCGTCACCAGCGACGATTTCTACACCGGTACCGCGGCGGCGCTGGCCGGCGGCACCACGACGATCATGGACTTCGTCATCCCGAGTCCGCAACAGCCGCTGATGGAGGCGTTTCACACCTGGCGCGGCTGGGCCCGGAAGTCGGCGGCCGACTACACCTTCCACGTGGCCGTGACCTGGTGGGACGAATCGGTGCATGCCGACATGGGCACGCTGGTGCGCGAGCACGGCGTGAACAGCTTCAAGCACTTCATGGCCTATAAAAACGCGATCATGGCCGACGACGAGACGCTGGTGAACAGCTTCCGCCGCGCGCTCGAGCTGGGCGCGATACCGACCGTGCATGCCGAGAACGGCGAACTGGTGTACCAGCTGCAAAAGGAATTGCTGGCCAAGGGCATCACCGGGCCGGAAGCGCATCCGCTGTCGCGTCCGCCGGAAGTCGAGGCCGAGGCGGCCAACCGCGCAATCGCCATCGCCAATGTGCTCGGGACGCCGGTCTATATCGTGCACGTGTCCTGCGCCGAATCGCTGGACGCCATCGCCCGCGCCCGCGCCCGCGGCCAGCGCGTGTACGGCGAAGCGCTGGCCGGCCACCTGGTGATCGACGACAGCGTCTACGCTAGCGCCGACAAGGCCTATGCGCGCGCCCACGTGATGAGCCCGCCGTTCCGCTCCAGCCACCACCAGGCCGCGCTGTGGCAGGGCCTGCAGGGCGGCAACCTGCACACCACGGCGACCGACCACTGCACCTTCTGCGCCGAGCAGAAGGCGATGGGCGCCGACGACTTCACCCGCATCCCGAACGGCTGCGGCGGGGTCGAGGAGCGCATGGCGGTGGTCTGGGACGCCGGCGTCAACAGCGGCCGCCTGACTCCTTCCGAATTCGTGCGCGTGACCTCGACCAATGCGGCGCAGATCTTCAACATGTATCCGCGCAAGGGCACCGTGGCCGTCGGCGCGGATGCCGACCTCGTGGTGTGGGATCCGCTGGCGATGCGCACCTTGTCCGCCGCGACCCAGCATTCGAAGGGCGGGTTCAACGTGTTCGAGGGCCGCACCGTGCGCGGCGTGCCGACGCATACGCTGGCGGCCGGGAAGGTCGTGTATGCGGATGGGGACCTGCGGGCGGAGCAGGGGGCCGGGCGGTATGTGATGCGGCCGGCGTTTGGTGGGGCCGGTGCGACTGCAAGCGCCACTGCAAGCTCCCCAACAGCCGCAAGCGCAACCGCAACCGCGAATAGCGCCGCTACCCTCTGAACGTCGCCCCTGCGAAGGCAGGGGCCCAAGTTGCACGCGTGTCGACGGCTCATCGAACTTGGGTTCCCGCCTGCGCGGGAATGACGTAACGCATTTTCAGCATTGCGACTACGATAACTGAAGGGGAAACAATGAACGACCTCCGCATCAACGGCCCCCGCCTATGGACCTCCCTGATGGACCTCGCCCGGATCGGCGCCACCGACAAGGGCGGCGTCAAGCGCCTCGCCCTCACCGATCTCGACCGCCAGGGCCGCGACCTGGTGGTCCAGTGGGGACGCGACGCCGGTCTCGCCATCACCGTCGACAGGATCGGCAACGTCTTCATGCGCCGTGAAGGCAGCAACCCGGCGCTGGCCCCGGTGGTCACCGGCAGCCACATCGACACCCAGCCGACCGGCGGCAAGTTCGACGGCAACTACGGCGTGCTGGCCGGGCTGGAAGTGATCCGCACGCTGAACGATCACAATATACAAACCGAAGCCCCGATCGAAGTCGCCTTCTGGACCAACGAGGAAGGCTCGCGCTTCGTGCCGGTGATGATGGGCTCCGGCGTATTCTGCGGCGCCTTCAGCCTGGAGACCGCCTGCGCGGCGCGCGACACCGAAGGGAAGTCGGTCGGCGAGGAACTCGCGCGCATCGGCTATGCCGGCGAGCAGACCCCGGGCGAGCATCCGATCGGCGCCTATTTCGAAGCCCACATCGAGCAGGGGCCGGTGCTGGAAGATGCCGACAAGGTGATCGGCGTGGTGCCGGCGGTGATGGGCCTGTCGTGGTACGACTGCACGGTAAGCGGCATGGAAGCGCACGCCGGCCCGACCCCGATGGGGCTGCGCCGCGACGCGCTGCAGGTGGCCACGACCATCATGCAGGAGGTGGTGGCCATCGCCAACCGCTATCCGCCTTACGGGCGCGGCACGGTCGGCATGGTGCAGGTGTTCCCCAACAGCCGCAACGTGATTCCGGGCCAGGTCAAGTTCAGCATCGACCTGCGCAACGTGAATGACGCGCTGCTCAACACGATGCACGAGGAAATCACCGCCTTCATCGACAGGACCCGCCAGGATAGCGGCCTGTCGATCGACCTCGAGCGCGTGTCCTACTATCCGCCATGTCCGTTCCACCCGGATTGCGTGGACGCGGTGCGCGCCGCCACCGCCACGCTCGGCTATTCCAGCATGGACGTGGTCTCGGGCGCCGGGCACGATGCCATCTATGTCGCGCGGCTGGCCCCGGCCGGGATGATCTTCGTACCCTGCAAGGACGGCATCAGCCACAACGAGATCGAGGACGCCCAGCCCGGCCACCTGGAAGCCGGCTGCAATGTGCTGCTGCATGCGATGCTGGCGCGGGCAGGTGCACCGGCCGGCCCGGAAGATGGCGCGCGCACGATTGGACATCCCATACCGCACGCCGTTGTTGCATAATAGAAAAGGACCACTTTCGGTCTGACTTCGCGCGTGGATGATGCTGACCGGGCACTATGATATTTCCCTGGTCCTGGTCTCGATCTTCGTCGCGATCGTCGCCTCGTATTCCGCACTCAGCCTGGCCGGCCGCGTCGCTGAATCCAAAGGCCGCGCCAGGTATGCCTGGACCGTGGGCGGGGCGATTGCGATGGGGTCCGGGATCTGGGCCATGCACTTCGTCGGGATGCTGGCTTTCAGCCTGCCGATCCCGATTGCCTTCGACATCCCGATCACGGTGGTGTCGCTGCTGCTGCCGATCGCCGCCTCGGGCCTGGCGCTATGGCAGGTCGGCCGCGCCCGCCTCGGCCCCATCCGGCTCGCGCTCAGCGCGCTGTTGATGGGGGCCGGCATCAATGCGATGCACTATACCGGCATGGCGGCGATGCGCATGGCGCCCGGCATTGTCTACGACCCCTGGCTGTTTGCGCTGTCGGTGCTGATCGCCATCGGCGCCTCGGCGCTGGCATTGTGGATCGCGTTCCGCCTGCGCCGCAATACGCCCTGGGTCTGGCTGCCGCGCGTCGGCGCCGCCATCGTGATGGGCTTTGCCATCGTCGGCATGCACTATACCGGCATGGCTGCGGCCAATTTCCCCGAAGGGGCCGTGTGCATGGCCGCGCGCGACGGTGCGCACAGCGGCGGCCTCGCCTTGTTGGTCGTGATCGCCACTTTCGGCGTGCTGAGCCTGGCCCTGATGGCGTCCGTGTTCGACGCGCGCCTGGAAGCCAACGCGCGCATCATGGCGATGTCGCAGGCGACCGCCGCCGAGCGCGAGCAGCTGCTGGTGCGCGAGCGCGCCGCGCGCGACCAGGCCGAGCACCTGAGCGCAATGAAGGACGAATTCCTGGCCACGCTGTCGCACGAGCTGCGCACGCCGCTGAACGCCATCCTCGGCTGGGCCGGTATGCTCCAGCGCGGGGTCAGGGACGAGGCCACGCTGCGGCGCGGCCTGGACACGATCGAGCGCAATGCGCGCGCCCAGGGCCAGCTGATCGACGACCTGCTCGACATGAGCCGCATCGTCGCCGGTACCCTGCGCCTGGACGTGCAGCGGGTCGACCTGGCCAAGGTGATCGAGGCTGCACTCGGCACGGTGCAGCCGGCCATAGCGGCCAAGCACATCACGCTGCGCACCGAGCTGGCCGCCGAGGCGAGCGACATGTGCGTCGACGTGCTCGGCGACCCGGGCCGCCTGCAGCAGGTGCTGTGGAACCTGCTGTCGAACGCCGTCAAGTTCACGCCCGGCGGCGGCACGGTGCAGGTGGCGCTGGCGCGCGACGGCGGCGATGCACTGGTCCGCGTGAGCGATTCCGGCATCGGCATCGCGCCGGAATTCCTGCCGCACGTGTTCGACCGCTTCCGCCAGCAGGATGCCTCGATCACGCGCCGCCACGGCGGCCTCGGCCTCGGCCTGGCGATCGTCAGGCAATTGGTCGAGCTGCACGGCGGCACCATCGAGGCCGACAGTGCCGGTGAAAACGCCGGTACCACCTTCACGCTGCGCCTGCCGCTGGCGGCGCCGGCATCCGGCGCGCAGCCGGAGGCGGGGGAGCGTACCGGGGCCACTTCCGAGATGGAGGCGCTGGCCGACCTGTCCGGACTGAGCGTGCTGCTGGTCGACGATGCGCCGGACACGCTCGACGTGATCGAACAGATCCTGCAGCAATGCGGCGCCGCGACGCTGGCGGCCTCGAATGCCGCCATGGCGCTGGCCTTGCTGGACCGCCAGGGTGGGCAAAAGCATCCGGACGTGATCGTCAGCGACATCGGCATGCCCGACGTCGACGGCTTCGAGCTGATGCGGCGCATCCGGCACCGTCCGCACGACGCCGGCGGCGAGATTCCGGCAATCGCCCTGACCGCGCTGACGCGCCAGGACGACTACAACAAGGCGCTGCAGGCCGGCTTCGACGATTACCTGGCCAAGCCGGTCGATGCGGGCGCGCTGGTGGCGCGCATCGCCGACATGGCCGCGCGCCGGCGCACCGGGGCGGCCACGCGCAGCAGCTGATTTATTGGAAGGTCGTCTCGCGTTCCGGCGTGGCGCTGATCCGGTGGATCGCCAGGTCGGCGCCGTCGAATTCCTGCTCGGGATCCAGGCGCAGGCCGACCGTGGCCTTCAGGGCGCCGTACACCAGCCAGCTGCCCAGGCCCGCGATGGTGACGCCGAGCACGGTGCCGGCCAGCTGCGACAGCAGCGACACGCCGCCCAGCCCGCCCAGTGCATGGCTGCCGAAAATGCCGGCGGCGATGCCGCCCCAGGCGCCGCACAGGCCGTGCAGCGGCCACACGCCGAGCACGTCGTCGATCTTCCAGCGGTTCTGCGCCAGCGTGAAGGTGGTGACGAACAGGGCACCCGCCACCGCACCGGTGACCAGCGCACCCAGCGGGTGCATCAGGTCGGAGCCGGCGCACACCGCCACCAGGCCGGCCAGCGGACCGTTGTGGGTGAAGCCGGGGTCGTTGCGGCCTAGCAGGAAGGCGCTCAGGGTGCCGCCCACCAGCGCCATCAGCGAATTCACGGCGACCAGGCCGTTCATCTTGTCCAGCGTCTGCGCGCTCATCACGTTGAAGCCGAACCAGCCGACCATCAGGATCCACGCGCCCAGCGCCAGGAAGGGGATGTTCGACGGCGGGTGGGCGGCGATGCGGCCGTCCTTGGCATAGCGGCCGCGCCGGGCGCCGAGCAGCAGCACCGCGGGCAGGGCGGCCCAGCCGCCGACCGCATGCACCACCACCGAGCCGGCGAAATCGTGGAAGGGCGCGCCGAAAGTCGACGCCAGCCAGTCCTGGATGCCGAAGCGGTTGTTCCAGGCGATGCCCTCGAAGAAGGGATAGACCAGGCCGACCAGCAGCGCGGTGGCCGCCATTTGCGGATGGAACTTGGCGCGCTCGGCGATGCCGCCCGAGATGATGGCCGGGATCGCGGCGGCGAAGGTCAGCAGGAAGAAGAACTTCACCAGCGAATAGCCGTTGTTGGCGACCAGGGTGTCGGTGGCGCCGAAGAAGTGCACGCCGTAGGCGATGCCGTAGCCGACGAAGAAGTAGGCGACCGTCGACACCGCGAAGTCGATCAGGATCTTGACCAGGGCGTTCACCTGGTTCTTGCGGCGCACCGTCCCCAATTCCAGAAAGGCAAAGCCGGCGTGCATCGCCAGGATCATGATCCCGCCGAGCAGGATGAACAGCGCGTCGGCGCCGCTTTTGTAAGCTTCCATGCAGTACTGTTCCTAAAAAAGTGCAGGCGAAATGCGTAAGCACTTTTTAGTAGCAATAACCGTTCCATTTTGGTGAGCGATGCACCTCGTGCGGGCGCTTCGAAACATGCGCCCGATTTTCGTGCACGAGCACCGTCGTGGTGCGCCGGTGCGCCAGATTGGATGAGTCGGCTTGTCTTTCTTATATCGGACGTTCGCCCAGATCGATCTCGCGCCTTTCCTCATGGCTGCGCCGGCCGGCTTCCAGCAACTGCATGACCGCGATCGCGTCGGCCAGCGGGATAGGATTCGGTGCGCCGGTCAGGATGGCGTCGCGCACGCCGCGGTAGTATGCCTGGTAGGCGCCATTCTCGGTGGCGATCGGGGTTGCCGTCACCGTGCCCTTATCTTCCAGCGACAACATGCCCATATCCGGATCGATGCCCCAGGCATCGTCGTCGCCGTCCGGCATGCGGCCCGTCTTCAGCGTGGCTTCCTGCGGATCCAGGTGCTGCTTGACGTAGCTGCCGCGCGTGCCGTACAGCGCCACGCGCGGACGCGGTGCGGCCGTCAGCATGCTGGCGGCGACGTCCACGCGCAGGCCGTCGGCATAGCGCAGGCGCGCCTGGACACAGTCGTCGGCCTGGGTGCCCGGCCGCAGCGCCGCCAGGTCGGCCTGGATCGCCAGCGGCCAGCCGAAGTAATGCAGCGCCTCGTGCAGCATGTGCGGTCCGAGGTCCAGCCAGGTGCCGCCGCCCGCGGCCGCGGCTTCCTTCCAGCGCGGCTGCGGCTGCGGACGGAAGCGGTCGAAATGGATGGCGGCGTGGCGGATGGTGCCGAGCGTGCCGGCGGCCAGCACCTTCGCCGCGGTGCGCGTGCTGCTGTCCCAGCGGCGGTTGTGGAACACGCTCAGCAGCAGGCCGCGTTCCTGCGCCATCGCGGCCAGGCGCAGTGCCTCGTCGACCGTCGCCGTGAACGGCTTGTCGACCACCACGTGCTTGCCGGCCTCCAGGGCCAGCGCGGCCAGTTCGAAGTGGGTGTCGTTGGGACTGGCGACGACCACCAGGTCGACCAGGTCGCTGGTAGCCAGCGCACGCGGGTCGGCCAGCACCGCGACCGCGTCGCCCAGTGCGGCGTGCACCTTGTCCGGGCCGCTGCTGGCCACGGCCGTGATCTGCAGGCCGGGTGTGGCGCGCACCAGTGGCGCATGGAAAGTCTGGCCGGCCATGCCGAAACCGATGAGGCCTACCCGTAGCGTCTTGTCTTGCATGTTCCCTCCGTGTTTGACGATCGGGAGAGTGTAGCGTAGGGCGGCGTCAGCGGTACTTGCGCAGGAAGTCGAGCAGCACGCGGGCGGCGATGTCGGCGTCGTCCGCCGTCATGGTTTCGAGCGGATTGTGGCTGATGCCGCCGTTGCCGCAGCGCGTGAACAGCATCGCGACCTCGGTCACGGCGGCCATCGCCATGGCGTCGTGGCCGGCGCCGGACAGCAGGTCGAAGCGCGGCAGGCCGGCGCGCTGCACGGCCTCGCCCAGCTGGTCCATCAAGCGCGGCGCGCACGGCGCGGCCGGCGCTTCCAGCAGCTTTTCCACTTTCAGGCCGATGCGGCGGCGCGCGCACACCGCTTCGATGCCGTCGAAGACGTCACGCACCGCCGCCAGGCGTTCCTCGTCGCTGGCGGCGCGGATGTCGAGCGACAGCCGGCAGCGGCCCGGGATCACGTTGACGGAACCGTCCGGCACCGCCAGCTGGCCGACGGTGCCGACCAGCGCGCCGGCGCCGCTGCAGCGTCGTTCCACCAGCAGCACGACCTCGGCCGCGGCCGCGGCGGCATCGCGCCGCATCGACATCGGCGTGGTGCCGGCGTGGCTGGCCAGGCCCTCCAGCTCGAGCAGGTAGCGCGAGCTGCCGGCGATCGCCGTCACCACGCCCAGCGGCAAGCCTTTTTCGAGCAGCACCGGCCCCTGTTCGATGTGGACTTCGACGTAGCCGAGCAGGGTGGACGGATCGCGCGCGATGGCGGGGATGGTCGATGGGTCGTGACCCGCCTGCTCCAGCGCCGTGCGCATGCTGGTGCCGCCGGCATCGAGCGTGTCGAGCAGCGCCAGGTCGAAGCGGCCGGCCACCGCGTTACTGCCCAGGAAAGTGGAGCGGAAGCGCACACCTTCTTCCTCGGCAAAGGCGATCAGTTCGAGGTGGTAGGGCAGGCGCTCGGCGCGCGTGTGCAGCTGCTTGACGATGGCCAGCGGTAGCAGGATGCCGAGGCGGCCGTCGTACTTGCCGCCGTTGCGTACGGTGTCGTAGTGGGAGCCGGTGATCAGCGTTTTGGCATCGGGATCGTCCGCCGTGTAGCGCCCGACCACGTTGCCGACCGCGTCGATGTTGACCTCCATGCCGGCGTCGCGCATCCAGTCGGCCAGCCGCGCGGCGCTGCGCTGGTGGGCTGGCGTCATGTAGGCGCAGGTGAGGCCGTCCTCGTCGTCGCTGATGCCCCCCAGCTCTTCGGCCCATGCCATGATCGCGGGACCGAATGCGAGTTCGGCCCCGAGCAGGCCGTTCAGGCGGATCTCGGCGATGCGGTGCACCTGGCGCAGCGCTTCCGCCATCTCGTCCGGCAGCCCGTTGCCCAGGCGCCGGCGGAAGGTGGCGATGATGGCCTGGCGCGTCAGGCCCTGGCCGGTGGGACCCTTGACCGCCAGGATGAAGGGAAAGCCGAAGCGGGCGTTGTAGGCGGCGTTCAGCTGGTGCAGCGCCGCGTACTCGTCCGGGCTGCAGCGGTCCAGGCCCGAGGCGGCCTGCTCGCCGGTCGATTCCGCGGTGAGTTCGCCCGCGATCGCGGCCTTGCCCGCCAGTTCGGGGTGGGCGCGCAGCAGCGATAGCTGCTCGTCCTCGCTGGCCAGGACCACCGCGTCCTGCAGCGCCAGCTTGAGCGCGGCCAGGCTGGCGAACGGACGCCCGGCGGCGGCGCGTTCGGGAATCCAGGGCGAGTGTTCGTAAATGCCGTGCAGTTGTGCCACGAAGGCGGCGGTGTCGAGGCGGTTGAGATCCGAAAGAGTCGTCATGATGGAGGTTCCGATAGCAGCATCCGATGATAGCCGGACCACGTTGTCTATTTATATGGCGCCGATGATGCCGGCCATATCGCGCGCCGCATCATGCCTTGACCAAGGCCCGGGCGGCGGCCGTCACCTGGTCGCGCAGCCACTTGTGCTCGGGCGACTGGTGCATCCGCTGGTGCCACAGCTGGTAAAAGCGCATCGGCGGGAATTTGATCGGCACCGTGAAATTCTTCAGCGGCAGCGTCTTCTCATAGAAGCGGATGAACTGGCGCCCGGTGGTCAGCACCAGGTCGGTCTGGGTCAGCATGTATGGAATCAGCCCGAAGTAGGGCGACTCCACGGCCACCTTGCGCTGCAGGCCCTCGCGTTCGAGGAAGGCGTCGACCACGCCGTAGTAGCCGGGCAGCATGGCGGACGGCGCCACGTGTGGCAGGCTGAGGTAATCCTCGAGCGTCATCGCATCGCTCGCGGTGCGGCGCGCATAGGCGCTGTCGGCGCGCATGGTGCAGATGATCGGGTCTTCGAACAGCTTCGAGATGTGCAGGTGCGCCGGCGGCTCTTCCCAGTTGGCGATGACGAGGTCGATTTCGCCGTCGGACAGCATGCGCAGGTAGTCGGTGCCCGGTCCCAGGTGGTGCAGGGTCACGCGGCTGTTGGGCGAGCCGCGCCGCAGCGCCGCCACCACGCCCGGCAGGAACTGGGTGTCGAGATAGTCCGGCGCCGCGATGCGGAAGGTGCGCGCCGCTTCCTCGGGCATGAAGGGCGACTTCTTGATGAACAGGCTCTCGGTCTCGTCGAGGATGCGCTTGGCCGGCTTGAGCAGGCTTTCGCCGTGCTGGGTCGGCACCATGCCGCGCGCGCCGCGCACCAGCAGCGGATCGCCCGTCAGTTCGCGCAGCTTGCGCAGCGACGCCGAGATCGAGGGCTGCGGCTGGTTCAGCTTGAGCGCCACGCGCGAGACGTTTTTTTCGACCAGCAGCAGGTAGAGGATGCGGATCAGGTGCAGGTCGAGATGCTGGGGCAGGCTGGACATCGATTCAGTCGAGTAAGCGGGTCTATGCGGCAGGTATATGCGTGTGCGTATGTTGAATATACGGTATTTTTCATGTTGAATAAATGGAAAGCGGATTATCTTGTTGTAACTTGCCTGTTGTTACTCGTTTAGGGATGCTCATGGATTACCTGCTGCCGTATGGCCTCGAATGGATGAACCTGCTGGTGCGATGGCTGCACATCATCACCGGCATCGCCTGGATCGGCGCCTCCTTCTACTTCGTCTGGCTGGATAACTCATTGCGTCCGCCGGCGCCGGGCGGCGAGCTGGCCCGCAAGGGCGTGGCCGGGGAGCTATGGGCGGTGCACGGCGGCGGCTTCTACAACCCGCAAAAATACATGGTTGCCCCGGCCGAACTGCCGGCCGAGCTGCACTGGTTCAAGTGGGAAGCGTATTCGACCTGGCTGTCGGGCTTTGCGCTGCTGACCATCGTCTACTACTTCAACGCGCAGGCGATGATGGTCGACCGCAGCGTCGCCGACCTCTCCAGCTGGCAGGCGATCGGCATCGGGCTGGGCAGCCTGGTGGTGGCCTGGGTGTTCTACGACCTGCTGTGCCGCTCCAAGTTGGGCAAGCACGACCTGGCCTTCGGCGCCGTGATCTTCGCCTTCCTGGTCGGCGCCACCTGGGTGCTGACCCATTTCCTCAGCGGCCGTGCGGCCTACATCCATGTCGGCGCCATGATCGGCACCATCATGGTGGCCAACGTGGCGATGGTGATCATTCCCGGCCAGCGCAAGATGGTGAACGCGATGCGCGCCGGCCAGAAGCCGGATCCGGTCTACGGCATCCGCGGCAAGCAGCGCAGCGTCCACAACAATTACTTCACGCTGCCGGTGCTGTTCATCATGATCAGCAACCACTTCGCGATGACCTACCACCATGCGCACGCATGGGCCGTGCTGGGCATGATCATGCTGGCCGGCGTCTTCATCCGCCACTTCTTCAACCTGCGCCACAAGGGCCGCATCGAGTGGAAGTATCCTGCCATCGGCGTGCTGCTGCTGGCGGCGGTGGCGATCGCGATTGCGCCGCGACCGGCGGCGGTATCGGCACCGGCATCGGCCCAGCCGGGTGCCGCAAGTGCCGGTGCCGGCGCCCAGTTTGCGCAGGTGCAGGGCATCATCGCCCAGCGCTGCGTATCCTGCCATGCGGCGCATCCGACCCAGCCCGGCTTCGCGGCGGCGCCGGCCGGCGTCGCGCTCGACAACGCGCAGGGCATCAGCCAGAACGCGGCGCGCATCTACCAGCAGGCGGTGCAGCTGAAGGCGATGCCGCTGGCGAACATGACCAACATGACGGACGCCGAACGGGCCCAGGTCGCAGCCTGGTTCGAGGGCGGCGCCAAGACGAACTAAGACAACATGGAACAGACACGGGAACAGCTGCTGGCGTGGATCGACGCCCATTTCGACGAACAGGTCGCCTTCTTGCAGGACATGATCCGCATTCCGACCGATACCCCGCCCGGCAACAACGCGCCGCATGCGGACATGGTGGCGGACAAGCTTGCAGCCTACGGCTGGCAGGCGGAGAAGCACGCGGTGCCGGTCGAGCGCGTGCGCGACTACGGCATGGAAAGCATCACCAACCTGATCGTGCGCCGGCCCTACGCCGCAGGCGGACCGACGCTGGCCCTGAACGCCCACGGCGACGTGGTGCCGCCGGGCGAGGGCTGGAGCAAGCCGCCGTACGGCGGCGTGGTCGAGGATGGCATCATCTATGGGCGCGCGGCGGCGGTGTCGAAGAGCGACTTCGCCACCTACATCTTCGCCGCGCGCGCGCTGGAGGCACTCGGCGTACCCCTCAAAGGCGCGCTCGAACTGCACTTCACCTACGACGAGGAATTCGGCGGCCTGCTCGGGCCGGGCTACCTGCTGGAGCAGGACCTGACGCAGCCCGACTTCGTGATCGCCGCCGGCTTCGCCTACGACATCGTCACCGCCCATAACGCCTGCCTGCAGCTGGAAATCACCGTGCACGGCAAGGCCGGCCACGGCGCGATGCCCGAGACCGCGGTCGACGCGCTGCAGGCCGCCACCCGCATCCTCAACGCGATCTACGGCCAGCTGCCCGAACTCAAGAAGATCAAGTCGACCGTGCCCGGCATCGATTCGCCGACCATGCTGGTGGGCCGCATCGACGGCGGCACCAACACCAACGTCGTCCCCGGCAAGGTGGTGATGAAAATGGACCGGCGCATGATTCCGGAAGAGGATCCGGTGGCGGTGGAAGCCGGCGTGCGCACTCTGATCGAAGACGCGGTGCGCGGCCTGCCCGGCATCCGCCTGGACATCAAGCGGCTGCTGCTGTCCCAGGCGCTGCGGCCCTTGCCGGGGTCGGACCGGCTGGTGGAAAGCCTGCAGCGCAACGGCATGGACGTGATGGGCGAGGCACCGCAGGCCAAGGGCACCCCGCTGTATGCCGATGCGCGCCTGTACGGCGAGCGCGGCATCCCGGCGGTGCTGTACGGCGCCGGGCCGCGCACGGTGCCGGAATCGAACGCGAAGAAGGCGGACGAGAAGCTGGCGCTGGAAGATTTGCGCAAGGCGACCAAGGTGGTGGCCTTGACCCTGCTGGATTTCCTGGGCAGCGCGCCTCAGACCAGCGCATAACGCGCGCGATAGGGCTGGAAACCGACGCGGCGCTTGAAGTCGCGCAGGCCCGGTTTCGCCCCGAGGTAGGTGTCGTACATGAAGTAATCGAAGTCGCCTTCCTCGATCAGGCGGCACACGATCGTCGACAGCAGCAGGTACATGATGCCGTCCTGGTTCTTGTAGCCCATCAGCTCGTCGGTCGCGACGAAGTTGCCGTAGCGGCCCATGCTGCAATAGGCCACCAGCTTGCCGGTGGCATCGAACACGCCGTGGCATTCGAAGTGGGGCGGGTCGTCGTAGCCGGTCTTGATGGCCACGACGCTGTCGTCCATCGGCCGTCCCTGGCGTTCGCCGCTCGAGGTGTGAATCGCGTGGATCGCGTCGATATGCGCGTTGCGGTCGATGCGCCGCAGCGTGTAGCCGCGCGCCGTCGCCTTCTTGCTTTGCGGTCCGGCGTGGCCGCTGCGCTGGACCGTCGCCAGGTAGGCGGACGGCTGGCCCTTGAAGGCCTTCAGGTCGATCAGGGCGACGCCCATGGTCTTGTTGCCGATGACCTTGTAGCGCGCATGGCGCTGCGTGAACAGCGCATGCGCGCGGCGGATGCCGTCGGGATTGCGCTGCAGTTCGAAGCGCAGCTGGGCAACCGGCAGGCGCGCGAGTTCCCGTACCAGCCGGGCGCCGTTCGCCAGTGTCGAAAACAGCGCGGGCATCGCCATGGTGAACCTCGTTCGCGTCGTGAAAGGGGGAGGGCGCCGGAGATCGAGACCGGGCAGCCTGACGATAACGCCGGTCACCGCAGAGAGCGTTGACGAGGCCTAAAGATGCGGCTTCGCGTTAGCACGAACGAGCCGGCCGGTGTCGACAACAGCGCCATTGTTTCGCTGGACTGGAAAATCTGTGACAAAGCGAGGATTTTGCCGCCCTCATTGATTGCTATTCTCCTGCCTCCATAAAACAGATGAGAAAAGACATCAGCATGACGCTTCTCCTTGCCGCCCTATTTGTCGCCCTGGTCCTGATCGCACTGACGCTTGCCCGCGCCAAGACAAGCGACCGCGCCGGAACCTACCGACAACACGCACTCATGACCGACAACGAGCTCGAATTCTTCGGCAGGCTGGTGGCGGCGCTGCCGGAGCATTACATCTTCCCGCAAGTTGCCATGTCGGCATTGCTGGAACCGTCGAGCAGCGACAAGAAAGTGGCGCACAGCGACCGCCTGCGCATTGCGCAGCAGCGTATCGACTACGTCGTGTGTAACAAGCGCTGCGAGGTGGTCGCCGTCGTCGAATTGGATGACCGGACCCATTCCCGGGCAAAGGACAAGGTGCGCGATGAACGGCTCGCAGGGGCCGGCATCAGGACCGTACGTTTTCAGGCGCGGCAAAAGCCGGCGGCCGATGCCATCCGGGCCGCCGTTTTGCCTGCAGCAGCCCCGGCCTCAGCGCCGGCAACGGCAATGCCGGTGGTTTGAACGATAAGTTCAACGACAGATTGAATAAATTTCCATACGGTAATATTGGTAGTCGCTAATTAACTACAATTTATTTGAGTAATTTATTTGTGCTGGTACAATGGATTTATTGCAATAATTAGTGCCATGTATTAATGCACTCCAAGCTTGATGATGCATACCGTCGAGCTTCCGGCGGTCCGGACCGGACCGATACTCAATCCGCTGTATGTCTTGAAAGAGCCTGTTCAATGTCCGTCAAACCTATCCTCCTGTCCCTGATCACCCTTGCCGCGCTCAGCGCGAACGTTGCAAATGCGAACCTGATTACCAATGGCGGCTTTGAAACCGTGACCAATGGTACTAACAAGCAGCTGACAGCAGGCAGCAGCACCACGCTGACTTATCGCACCACCCTGACGGGCTGGAACAGTGCGCCGAGCAACACCGGCGACGGCGGTTATAACTTCGTTCTGAGTAACCCGATTGCAGGTACTTCCACCTCGGTCAAGCAATTGAAGAATTACACTGCATCGGCCAATGGCGGCAATGTGTTCGCTTCCGATGCTCAATATGGTCCCGGCCTGCTGTCGCAGACCATCAACGATTTGTCGGTGGGTACGTCCTACCTGCTGACCTTCGACTATGCGGTGGGCCAGCAGGCCGGTTTCGGCGGCGCCAACCTGGACAACTACTGGCAGGTGAGCTTCGGCAATACCACGCTGAATACCGCGTCCCTGACGATCGCGGATAGCGAGTTCAGCGGCTGGAAAACCGCGAGCATGGCGTTCACGGCCACGAGCGCCAGCCAAATGCTGAGCTTCCTGGCGAAGGGCGGCAGCGCCGGCGCACCGCCGTTCCTGCTGCTGGATGGCGTGTCGATGAATGCCAATGCCAATACCAGTGCCGTGCCCGAGCCATCGACCATCAGCCTGCTGCTGGGCGGCATTGGCCTGGCCGGCTTCATGGCACGCCGCCGTCGCAACAACAAGTCCTGAACCTGCGTGGAGTCCGGCCGTCCCGGCGGCCGGCAATGATGCATGAACCTTTCCTTGAATGAATTTGCGGCGGCCGTACTGCGCCTCGCTGTCTGGCTTGTGCTGCTGACCCTGCTGTTCGTTCCGCTCGAACGCTGGTTCGGCGCCCGGCACGCACCGCGGCCGCGCCCCGAATCTCGCCGCCAACTGCGCCACGACCTGGTCTACTACGTGATCAGCAGCCTGGTGCCGGTCGTGGTGCTGAGCGTGCCGGCGGCCCTGCTGGCCGTGGCCGCCGCCCACCTGGTGCCGGCCGCGCTGCACACGGCGGTGGCCGGTTTGCCGGTGGCGGCGCGGATGGCGCTGGCCTTCGTGATTGGGGAAATCGGTTTTTACTGGGGCCATCGCCTGAGCCACGAAATTCCCTGGTTGTGGCGGTTTCATGCGCTGCACCACGGTACGGAACACATGCATTTCCTGGCGAATACGCGCACGCACCCGGTGGACATGGTCATCACCCGGCTGTTCGGCCTAGTGCCCTTGTACCTGCTCGGGCTGGCCGGCCCCAGCGTTGCCGGCAGCGCCGCCCCGGCGCTGCTGCTGATCGTCGGCCAGCTGTGGGGCTTCTTCATTCATGCCAATGTGCGCTGGCGCCTGGGGCCGCTGGAATGGATCGTCACGACACCGGCATTCCACCACTGGCACCATACCCGGCACGGGCATATCAACCGCAACTACGCATCCACGCTGCCGGTCCTGGACCGCCTGTTCGGCAGCCACTACCTGCCGCGTCATTGGCCGGACGCGTATGGCACGGATACGCCGCTGGCCGAGACCGTCCTCGGCCAGCTGCTCGACCCGCTGGCGCCGCCCAGGAAATCCTGAGCGCTGCCGGCGGGGCTGCGGCTTACGGCTTCAGCGTCCGCTCGAACAACTGGTAGATCCTGCGGTACTCGTCGTACCAGCTTTCCGGCTGCACGAACGAATGCCGCTCCAGCGGATACGGCGCCAGCTCCCAGTGATCCTTTTTCAGCTCGATCAGGCGCTGCGACATGCGCACCGAATCCTGGAACAGCACGTTGTCGTCGACCATGCCGTGCGCGATCAGGAGGTTGCCCTTCAGGTTCTGCGCATACTCGATCGGCGACGACACCTTGTAGGCTTCCGGATCGAGGTCCGGCGTGTTCAGGATGTTGGCGGTGTAGTCGTGGTTGTAGCTGGTCCAGTCGGACACCGGCCGCAGGGCGGCGCCGGACTTGAACACGTCCGGGGCGCGCAGCATGGCCATGAAGGTCATGAAGCCGCCGTAGCTGCCGCCGTAGATGCCGACGTTCTTCGGGTCGCCCTGCTGGTTGGCGACCATCCAGTTGACGCCGTCCAGGTAGTCGTCGAGTTCCGGGTGGCCCATCTGGCGGTAGATCGCGTTGCGCCACTTGGCGCCGTAGCCTTTCGAGGCGCGGTAGTCCATGTCGAGCACCACGTAGCCTTTCTGCACCAGCAGGTTGTTGAACATCTGCTCGCGGAAATAGACCGAGTAGCGGTGCGACACGTTCTGCAGGTAGCCGGCGCCGTGCACGAACATCACCACCGGGTAGGTCTTGCCCGGATCGAGCTTGGCCGGGCGGTACAGCTTGGCCCAGACCGGGTCGGCGCCATGGGTCGACGGCACCGCCACGAATTGCGGCTGGATCCATTCGCGCGCCTTGAAGCCGGCGCTGCGGGTGTCGGTCAGCCTGACGGCCGTGCCGCCGCCGGCCGGCAGGGTGGCGATCTGCGGCGGCAGGTAGGGCGCGGAGTAGTGCACCAGCAGCTGGCGCTGGTCGGGCGAGAGGCGGAAGTCCTCGACGCCGCCGTCCAGGTGGCTGACTTCGCGCGTGCTGCCGTCGCGCGCCGAGACCGCGCACACTTCATAGGCCACCGGCGTCGCGCGGTTGCACATCATCCAGGCGGTCTGGCCATCGGCCGACCAGGCCACGTCCGACGCTTCCCATTTGCCCTGCGTGAGCGCGCGCACGCGGCCGCCGGCGTCGCGCGTGTACAAGTGGGAGTAGCCGCTTTCCTCGGACAGGTACCACAGCGTGCCGCTGTCCGGCAGCCAGCCGAATTCGTTGTTGTCGTAGTTGACCCAGGCGTCGTCGGTCAGGCGATGCACCGGCTGCAGGGCGGCGCGCGGCAGGTCCACGGTGGCGATCCAGCGGTCCTTGTTGTCGACCGCGCGCAGCATCACGGCGAGATTGGCGCCGTTCGGACTCCATACCACGGCGTCGCCGCTGGAGCCGATCGTGACCGGGCGCTTGCCTTTCAAAGGATCGAGCTTCTGGGCGGCGCGCAGCGCGGCCAGCGGGTCGGTCGCGATGCCGGGCAGGACGTCGAGTGACAGGTCCTTGACCTCGCGCGTGGCCAGGTCGACCAGTTTCAGGCCCTGGTCGCGCGGGCTGTTGCGGCCGACGCGGGTGCGCTCGTCCGCGAATTCCTCGTAGCCGCTTTCGGTCACGTACTTCGGCATCTTGCCGATCCGGCCTTTATCTGCGTCTTTCGGCCCGGTCACCACCAGCAGCCAGCGGCCGTCCGGGGACAGGTGGCTGTTCAGGATCGACAGCTTGTCGCCCAGGTAGACCGGGGCCGGGGCGCGGGTCGGGTCGGCGCGGCGCTCTTCCTCGGCGCGGGCGCGGGCGGCGTCGCGCTCGTCCTTCTGGCGTTTCAGGGTGGTGATCAGGCGCAGCTGCATGTCGCGCAGCGCGTCCGGGTCTTGCGCGTTCGGATCCTTGGCGGCGCGCACCGAAGCCAGCGGCACCTGCAGGCGTTCGGCGCGGTCCCAGCCGAACCAGTCGTCACCGATGCGGAACTGGATGCTGCGCTCGTCCTTCGCATACTGCACGGCGTCGATCTGGGTGCCGTTGGCGCGCCGGATCTGGACCAGTGCGCCGCTCTTCAGGTCGCGCTCGAACAAATCGCCGTTGCGCAGCATGATCGCGTGCGTGCGCTTCTCGTCGTAGATGACGGTTGCGCTGTCCAGCTTGCCCAGTTCGGCATCGTCCACCTTGCGGTTGCGGCCGGCCTTGCCGGCGTCGACGGTCCAGGTGTCGCGCAGCTGGGCGCCGTCGCGCTTCTGCTTATAGAAGACCTGTTTGCCGTCCCAGCGCCACCAGGCGGTTTCGACAGCGGGGCCGATCCAGTCCGGGTTGGCCATGGCCTGGTCGAGGGTGATGGGGGTGGAGGCTGCGGCCGGCAGGGCCAGCAGTGCTGCAAGTACAGTGACGGCAGGGAGTTGCTTCATGAGTCGGCGTGGAAGAAAACACAAAAATGTTTTCTTGGTCAGAAATTGCAAAAATGCATTCTAGCCTAGCCGATTCGGATACTGGGCAAATTCACGGCCCAGAAATGACGACGCCCGGACAATTCCGGGCGCGGGAGAATTCAATGCACGGCTGCGAAGGCAACCGCGGGACTTACATGTTGTGCAGGTGCGGGTACTCGGCGGTCCACAGTTCCGACGGGGTGGTCGGCGACGGGTTGCGGATGAACATGGCGATGCGGGTGGCGATGGCCAGGGCGGAGATGGAAACGGTGACGATTTCGATGATGGTCATGGTATATATCCTCGATGATTGATTAGGGCGGTCTTATTTCGAAACGATGTTGCGCTTCACGGCTTTGCGGGCGAAGGCGCCGCTGGCCGGGTGAGCGACATCGTGGGCGAGCCAGCCGCCGTGGGCGGTGTACAGTTCGATCGCGAAGCCGCGGATGGTGCCGAGGATATCGGCGAATTGGTGGCGCAGACCTTTGCTCTGCGCCTGGGTGATGGTGGCGGTGTTCATTGACTTCTCCGTGGATTTCCTGTGTTGTTGCGGTGCAGTATAGGGAAACTCTCGTTATAAATGAACTTTTAGTTTGTGATGTTCCCCATACGTTCCGTGAATATTTTCTTCAGTGCAATTATTGTTTGGTCTTAGTCGAGACATGCCGATCCTGAATATCTGATGAGGTCGCTTGGATTTCGCATTACGCGTCTGGCCCGGAACTTGCATATCTCAACGGCATGAAACCGCCATCCCAGCGCACCCTGCGTATCGTCGTCGTCAATACCGTGCCGGACCTTAGCGCGGGCAGTCAGGCAGCCGACGCCCAGGCGCACCGCAACACCGCGCTGCGCATCGGCCTGCTCGAGTCGGGCTACGACATCGTCGCCTCGCTGCCGGCCGATATCTTCCTGCCCGAGCGGATCGCCCAGATCCAGCCGGACATGATCATCATCGACAGCGAATCCGACGCACGCGACGTGCTCGAGCACATCGTGATCGCCACCCGCGACGAGCCGCGCCCGATCGTCCTGTTCACCGACGACCAGACCCCGACCAGCGTCGATGCGGCGCTGGCCGCGGGCGTGTCCGCGTACATCGTCGACGGCCTGCATGCGGAGCGGGTGAAGCCGGTGCTGGACGTGGCGCTGGCGCGTTTCAGGCGCGAGCAGAAGCTGCTCGACGAACTCTCCGACACCCGCCGCCAGCTGGCCGAGCGCAAGCTGATCGAGCGCGCCAAGGGCGTGCTGATGGCCAAGAACCGCTTGACCGAGGAACAGGCCTACCAGCGGTTGCGCAGCATGGCGATGAACAAGAAGCTGAAGCTGGCCGAGATCGCGCAGCGGGTGCTGGATGTCGAGGATTTGTTGTGATGTGTCGTCGTACTGCTGCCGCTCGATGTCGGCCCCCTGCCGATGCCCGTCATCCCCGCGCAGGCGGGGATCCAAGTTCTGCCGGCGCTGTCGACATGCGTGCAACTTGGGCCCCCGCCTTCGCGGGGGCGACGTTCACGCGTTCCGGGCCATCGCTCAGGAGCCGCAGGCACGACGCACTATTTATAGATAAGGACGTTTCATGACAGCCGCATTCGTAGCCGGATCCGACCGACCGGAAAAGACCGTCATCAAGGTCGGCTTCATGCCGCTGACCGATTGCGCGTCGCTGGTGATGGCGTCGGTGCTCGGGCTCGACGAGAAATACGGCATCCGGCTGGTGCTGAGCCGCGAGCACTCCTGGTCCGGCATGCGCGACCGCCTGGTCAAAGGAGAGCTTGATGCCGCCCACGTGCTGTATGGCCTGGTGTACGGCGTCGAGATGGGCATCGGCTGCGCCGCCACGCCGATGGCGGTGCTGATGAATCTGTCGCGCAACGGCCAGGCGATTACGCTGTCGAAGGCCCTGGCGCAGCAGGGCGTGACCAGCCTGGAAGCGCTGGCCACCCTGGTGCGCAAGGGCAACCGGCGCTTCACTTTCGCCCATACTTTCCCGACCGGGAACCACGCGATGTTCCTGTCCTACTGGCTGGCCGCCGGCGGCATCGACCCGCTGCGCGATGTCCAGCTGGTGACGGTGCCGCCGGCGCAGATGGCATCCAACCTGGCGGCCGGGCACATGGACGGCTTTTGTGCCGGCGAACCGTGGAGCGGCGCCGCCGTGCGCGACGGCAGCGGCTTCACGGTGTGCACCAGCCAGGACGTCTGGCCCGACCATCCGGGCAAGGCGCTCGGCACCAGCGCCGCCTTTGCCGACGCCAATCCGCACGCCTGCCGCTCGCTGATCGCGGCGGTGCTGGAAGCGGGGCGCTGGATCGACGAATCCGACGAGCACCGCTTCGCTGCGGCCGAAGTCCTGTCCAGCCCTGCCTACATCGGCGCCAGCCTGCGCGACATCGCCGCACGCCTGCAGGGCGAGTACGACAATGGCCTGGGCCGCCACTGGAGCGATCCCGATCCGCTGCAATTCCACGCCGGCGGCGAAGCCAATTTCCCCTACTTGTCGGACGGGATGTGGTTCCTGACCCAGCACCGGCGCTGGGGCCTGCTGCGCGAGGACCCCGATTACCAGGCCGTTGCCGGCCGCGTGAACCGGGTCAGCCTGTACCGCGAAGCAGCGCTGCTGGCCGGCGTCCCGGCACCCTCCAACCTGCTGCGCAGCGCGGTGCTCATGGACGGCAAGGTGTGGAACGGCCGCGACCCGCGTAACTACGCCGCTTCCTTCGCCATTCACAAACGAACAACTGTCAATACTTGATGGTGCGCTTTGCGCTAACGCAAGCGCCCCATGTTGGGGCGTTGTGCACCGCAGCGAAGCGCGTCCGGGGTGCGCCATCCTGGATGCCAGAGTGAAGGACTGTCTGGCACGCCTCTTGCAAACATTCCGGTAAAGGATCAACGGCGATCCCATACAAGCCGGTCCAACGAAGGACCGGCATACAGGACAACGGCGTCCGCTGCACCCGAAAAACATGATTCATGTTCGTCGGCCACGCAGCGGGCGCCTTTTTGTTTTTGAACGGAACCCAAGCGAGGAACCTGACATGGCCGGCAAAGCAAACAGCATCAAGCTTTTTTCCTTCAACACACCACAGATGCGCGCGTTCCACATGAGCTGGGTCGCGTTCTTCATCTGCTTCTTCGCCTGGTTCGCCTGCGCGCCGCTCATGCCCGTCATCAAGGGCGAGTTCCACCTGTCGGTCGGCCAGATCGCCGACATCAACATCGCCGCCGTCGCCATCACGATCCTGGTGCGCCTGCTGGTCGGCCCGCTGTGCGACCGCTTCGGTCCGCGCAAGACCTACACCGGCCTGCTGGCGCTGGGTTCGATTCCGGTGCTGGGCGTGGCGGCGGCGCAGAGCTACGAAAGCTTCCTGCTGTTCCGCCTCGGGATCGGCGCGGTCGGCGCCAGCTTCGTGATCACCCAGTACCACACCTCGGTGATGTTCAGCCCGCGGGTAGTCGGCACCGCCAACGCGGCATCGGCCGGCTGGGGCAACAGCGGCGGCGGCGTGGCGCAAGCCCTGATGCCGCTGCTGATGGGCGCCGTGATCATGGCTGGCGTCAGCGAAACCATGGGCTGGCGCGTGGCGCTGGTGGTGCCCGGCATCGCGATGCTGGTGACCGCCGTCGCCTACTGGAAGCTGACCCAGGATTGCCCGGAAGGTAACTTCAAGGAACTGCGCGCCGCCGGCGTGCCCTTCGAATCGAACAACAAGGGCGGCTGGAGCAGCTTCGTGCAAGCCTGCGGCAACTACCGGGCCTGGCTGCTGTTCGTGACCTACGGCGCCTGCTTCGGCATCGAACTGTTCATCCACAACACCGCCGCCGTCTATTACGTCGACCACTTCGGCCTGTCCCTGAAGGCGGCCGGCATGGCCGCCGGCAGCTTCGGCCTGCTGGCGCTGTTCGCCCGTGCCCTCGGCGGCTGGCTGTCCGACAAGGCCGCCGCCCGCGGCGACCTGAACAGCCGCGTCAACCTGCTGTTCATCCTGATGATCGGCGAGGGCCTGGGCCTGCTGTGGTTCTCGCAGACGAGCAGCGTCGCGCTGGCGATTACCGCCATGCTCGCCTTCGGCCTGTGCACTCACATGGCTTGCGGCGCCACCTATGCGCTGGTGCCCTTCGTCAGCCGCAAGGCGCTGGGCGGCGTGGCCGGCATCGTCGGCGCCGGCGGCAACGTCGGTGCGGTGCTGGCCGGCTTCCTGATGAAAGGCACCGGCGACGTGCGCCAGACCCTGTTCATCCTGGGCGGCGCGGTGCTGGTGTCGGCCGTGTGCGCAATCGGCGTGCGCTTCAAGTCCGCAGCGCTGGACAACGCAGCCGCGGCTGCAGCCTGAGACTCTTTGGTAAGGAATCGCATCATGAAACTCATCGTCATCGGCCACGGCATGGTCGGCCACAAGTTCCTGGAAACCCTGCTGGCCGAGAATGCCGCACATGCGGGGCAAGGGTTCGACGTCACCGTCCTGTGCGAAGAACCGCGCCACGCCTACGACCGCGTGCACCTGTCCGAATTCTTTGCGGGCAAATCGGCCGACGAGCTGTCGCTGGTGGCGCCGGGCTTCTTCGAGAGCCGCACCAACGTCACCATGAAGCTGAACGCCAAGGCGGCGTCGGTGGACCGCGCCGCGCATACCGTCACCCTGGCCGACGGCGAAGTTCTTGCTTACGACAAGCTGGTATTCGCCACTGGTTCCTATCCCTTCGTGCCGCCGGTCCCGGGCAAGGACAGGAATGACTGCTTCGTCTACCGCACTATCGAAGACCTGGAAGCGATGCTCGAATGCGGATCGCGCGCCAAGTCCGGCGTGGTGATCGGCGGCGGCCTGCTCGGCCTGGAATGCGCCAAGGCGCTGCGCGACATGAACCTGGCCACCAACGTGGTCGAATTCGCGCCGCGCCTGATGGCGGTGCAGGTCGACGACCTGGGTGGGCGCATGCTGCGTAACAAGATCGAAGCGCTGGGCGTGAGCGTGCACACGCAGAAAAGCACCCTGCGCATCGTCGACGGCGAAAGCGCTACCCACCGCATGGAGTTCGCCGACGGCAGCTTCCTGGAAACCGACATGATCGTGTTCTCGGCCGGCATCCGTCCGCGCGACGAACTGGCGCGCGCCTGCGGCCTGGAAGTCGGCCCGCGCGGCGGCATCGCCATCGACGATGCCTGCCTCACCTCGGATCCCGATGTCTACGCGATCGGCGAGTGCGCGGCCTGGAACGGCCAGACCTTCGGCCTGGTCGCCCCGGGCTACGACATGGCGCGCACGGTGGCCAAGGCGCTGCTGGGCCAGACGGGTACTTTCGGCGGCGCCGACATGAGCACCAAGCTGAAACTGATGGGCGTGGACGTGGCGTCGATCGGCGACGCCCACGGCGCCACGCCGGGCAGCCGCAGCTTCCAGTACACCGACGAGCGCCGCCAGGTCTACAAGAAGATCGTGGTGTCGGATTGCGGCAAGCGCCTGCTGGGCGCGGTGCTGATCGGCGACGCCAGCGAATACGGCAGCCTGCTGCAGACGGTATTAAACAGCATCGCACTGCCGGAAGCGCCGGAATTCCTGATCCTGCCGCAGGCGCAAGGCGGCGCGCGCCCGGCCATCGGCGTCGACGCGCTGCCGGCCAGCGCGCAGGTGTGCTCGTGCAACGACGTCAGCAAGGGCGCCGTTGAAGCGGCGGTCCGGGGCGGCGCCTGCGACATCGGCGCCATCAAGGCCTGCACCAGCGCCGGCACCTCGTGCGGCGGCTGCGTGCCGCTGGTCACGCAGATCATGAAGGCCGAGATGCAAAAAGCAGGTATGGCGGTCAACAACCACGTGTGCGAACACTTCGCCTACTCGCGCCAGGAACTGCTCCACTTGATCCGCATCGGCGGTATCAAGACCTTCGGCGAGCTGCTGCACAAGCACGGCAAGGGCCTGGGCTGCGACGTCTGCAAGCCGGTCGCCGCCAGCATCCTGGCCTCGACCTGGAACGACTTCGTGCTGAAGCCCGAGCACGCCAGCCTGCAGGATTCGAACGACTACTTCCTCGGCAACATCCAGAAGGACGGCACCTACTCGGTGGTGCCGCGCATGACGGGCGGCGAAGTGACCCCCGACGGCCTGATCGCGGTGGGCCAGGTCGCGAAAAAATACGGCCTGTACACCAAGATCACCGGCGGCCAGCGGGTCGACCTGTTCGGCGCCCGCGTCGACCAGCTGCCGGCGATCTGGGAAGAGCTGATCGCGGCCGGCTTCGAGTCCGGCCACGCCTACGGCAAGTCGCTGCGCACGGTGAAGTCCTGCGTCGGCTCGACCTGGTGCCGCTACGGCGTGGGCGACAGCGTCGCCTTCGCGATCGCGCTGGAAAACCGCTACAAGGGCTTGCGCGCGCCGCACAAGATCAAGTTCGGCGTCTCGGGCTGCACCCGCGAATGCGCCGAGGCGCAGGGCAAGGACGTCGGCCTGATCGCCACGGACAAGGGCTGGAACCTGTACGTGTGCGGCAACGGCGGCATGAAGCCGCGCCACGCCGAGCTGCTGGCATCGGACCTCGACGAAGCCACGGTCGTGAAACTGGTCGACCGCTTCCTGATGTTCTACGTGCGCACCGCCGACCGCCTGCAGCGCACCAGCACCTGGCGCATGAACCTCGAAGGCGGGCTGGATTACCTGAAGAGCGTGGTGCTGGACGACAAGCTGGGCATCGCGGCCGAGCTGGAAGCCGAGATGCAGAACGTGGTCGACACCTACCGCGACGAGTGGAAGAACGCGATCGAGGACCCGGCGGTGCGCGAGCGCTTCCGCACCTTCGTGAACAGCGACGCCGCCGACGATAACGTGGTCTTCATGCCGGAACGCGGCCAGATCCGTCCGGCCACCCCCGAAGAACGCAAGCAGCGCGTCATCCCGATTGCCGTCCGCAGCGCCTGACCCTACGAAGGAGCCCCCATCATGCACCGTGATCTGCAAGCAAATCAACAGCAGTGGAACGCCATCTGCCCCCTCGACCGCATCGTGCCCGACACCGGCGTATGCGCGCTGCTGAACGGGCGCCAGGTGGCCGTGTTCCGCGTCGGGAACGAGACGCCGAGTCTGTTCGCGATCGACAACTACGACCCGAATTCGCAAGCCGCCGTGTTGTCGCGTGGCCTGGTCGGCAGCATCGGCGAGCGCATCGTGGTCGCCTCGCCCATCTATAAACAGCACTTCGACCTGCGCACCGGCGAATGCCTGGAAGCGCCGCACAACTCGGTGGCCAGCTACCCGGTGCGGGTCGAGGACGGCAAGGTGTGGGTCGGGCTATGAACGCGCGTCCAGGCCTTGTCGTGATCGGCAACGGCATGGCCGGCATGCGCACGGTCGAGGAATTGCTGAAGCTCGACCCGGCCATGTACCGCATCACCGTGTTCGGCGCCGAGCCGCACGGTAACTACAACCGGATACTGCTGTCGCCGGTGCTGGCCGGCGACAAGACCGTCGACGACATCATGCTGCACACGCGCGACTGGTATGCGGCCAACGGCGTCACCCTGCACGCGGGCGATCCGGTGGTGCGCATCGACCGCAAGCGGCGTGTCGTGCATGCGCAGTCGGGCCTGGCCGTGCCGTACGACCGCCTGCTGATCGCGACCGGCTCGAAACCCTTCATCGTGCCGGTGCCGGGCCATGCGCTGCCGGGCGTGATCGGCTTCCGTGACATCCAGGACGTCGATACGATGCTGGCGGCGGCGCAGCGCGGCGGCAAGGCCGTCGTCATCGGCGGCGGCCTGCTCGGGCTGGAAGCGGCCAACGGCCTGCTGCGCCAGGGCATGGAGGTCAGCGTGGTCCACGTGACCGGCAGCCTGATGAACCAGCAGCTCGATCCGCCCGCGGCCGACCTGCTGCGCGCGGCGCTGGAACGCAAGGGGCTGCGCATCCTGCTGAATCGCCAGACCGCCGAGATCTTTGGCGACGGCCACGTCCAGGGCGTACGTTTCGCCGACGGCGAGGAAATCGGCGCCGACCTGGTGGTGATGGCGGCCGGCGTACGTCCGAACGTCGAGCTGGCAAAGAGCGCCGGCCTGCACGTCGAGCGCGCCATCGTGGTCGACGACACCCTGCAGACCTACGATCCGCGCGTCTACGCGGTGGGCGAATGCGTGCAGCACCGCCGTGCCACCTTCGGCCTGGTGGCGCCGATCTGGGACCAGGCGCGCGTGTGCGCGGCCCACCTGGCCGGTAGCGGCCACCGCCGCTACGTGCAGCAGGCCACCGCCACCAAGCTGAAGGTCACCGGGGTCGACCTGTACTCGGCCGGCGACATCGTCGGGCTGGAAGGCAGCGAAGACCTGGTGCTGCGCGACCGCCGCGGCGGCGTCTACAAACGCCTGGTGGTGACCGGCAACCGGCTCACCGGCGTGGTGCTCTACGGGGACGTGCTTGATGGTCCCTGGTATTTCGATCTGATCCAGAAGCGGACGAACATCGCGTCGTTCCGCGACCAGTTGTTGTTTGGGCAGGCGCACTGCGAGCAAGCGGCGTAGGGTGGGCACGCCGTGCCCACGCGTAACGTTTGTATAGCGCCTGCGTCCGCGTGGGCACGTGGTGCCTAGGCCGGCCGCGCCCACCCTACGAGGAGTTCAATATGAAGCTGTCCGCCATTCCGACCACTGTCAACACCACCTGTCCGTATTGCGGCGTAGGCTGCGGCGTCAAGGCGCAGGTCGGCCAGGACGGCAGCCTCGCCATCGCCGGCGACGAGGCGCATCCGGCCAGCCAGGGGCGCCTGTGCGTGAAAGGTGCGGCGCTGGGCGAGACCGTCAGCCTGCAGGGCCGCCTGCTGGCGCCGATGCTGCGTGAAGGAGGCGGCGCGCTGCGCGAAGCGTCCTGGGACGAAGCGCTCGGCCGCGTCGCCGACGGCTTCGCCCGCATCGTCGCCGAGCACGGGCCGGATGCCGTGGCGCTGTACGTCTCCGGCCAGCTGCTGACCGAGGATTACTACGTCGCCAACAAGTTCATGAAGGGCTTCATCGGCAGCGCCAACATCGACACCAATTCGCGCCTGTGCATGTCAGCCGCGGTGGCCGGCCACAAGCGCGCCTTCGGCGAAGACCTGGTGCCGGGCTGCTACGAAGACTTCGAGCTGGCCGACCTGATCGTGCTGGTCGGCTCCAACGCGGCCTGGTGCCATCCGACGCTGTACCAGCGCATCGTGCGCGCCAAGGAAGCGCGGCCCGGCATGAAGATCGTCGTGGTCGACCCGCGCCGCACCGCCACCTGCGACATCGCCGACCTGCACCTGCCGGTCAAGCCGGGCACCGACGTCTGGCTGTTCAACGGCCTGCTGGCCTACCTGGCGCAGCAAAAGCTGGTCGACACCGCCTTCGTCAACGCGCACACCGCCGGCCTGGCCGACGCGCTGGACGCGGCGGGGCAGGGTGGCAACCTGCTGGAAGTGGCCAAGACCTGCCGCATCGATCCGCAGCAGCTGCTCGCCTTTTACGAACTGTTCGGCCGCACCGAGAAGACCGTCACCGCCTTCACCATGGGCGTGAACCAGTCGACCAGCGGCGCCGACAAGGTCAACAGCATCATCAACTGCCACCTGGCCACGGGCCGCATCGGCCGGCCGGGCATGGGACCGTTCTCGCTGACCGGCCAGCCGAACGCGATGGGCGGACGCGAAGTGGGCGGCCTGGCCAACATGCTGGCCGCGCACATGGAACTGGACGACCCCGGCCAGCGCGCGCTGCTGCAGGATTTCTGGCAGTCGCCGCGCATGGCCGTCAAGCCTGGCCTGAAGGCGGTCGACCTGTTCCGCGCGATCGAGGACGGCAAGATCAAGGCGGTGTGGATCATGGCCACCAATCCGCTGGTGAGCCTGCCCGATGCCGACCAGGCGCGCCGTGCGCTGGCCAAGTGCGAGCTGGTGGTGGCATCCGATATCGTGGGCGGCACCGATACCAACGGCGCGGCCCACGTGCTGCTGCCGGCGCTGGGCTGGGGCGAGAAGGACGGCACCGTCACCAATTCCGAGCGCTGCATCTCGCGCCAGCGCAGCTTCCTGGCCGTGCCCGGCACGGCACGGCCCGACTGGCAGATCATCGCCGCCGTGGCGCAGCGCATGGGTTTTCCGGGCTTCGACTATGAGGGACCGCACGCGATCTTCGACGAGCATGCGCGCCTGAGCGCCCATCAGAACAACGTCGATGGCCAGCGCCGCCGCGCCTTCGACATCGGGGGGCTGGCCGGCATGAGCCGCGCCGCCTACGATGCCCTGGCGCCGGTGCAATGGCCGGTGCCGGCCGCCGGCGCATCCACCACGCGCCTGTTCGGCGACAAGCGCTTCGCCCATGCGGACGGGCGGGCGCGCTTCGTGGCCACCGTCCCGCGCGCGCCGGCGCATGCGCCCGACGCCGAGTACCCGATGGTGCTGAACACCGGCCGCGTGCGCGACCAGTGGCACACCATGACGCGCACCGGCCGCTCGCCCAGGCTGGCAGGGCACATCCCGGAACCCTTCATCGACATGCACCCGCAGGATGCGCTGCTGTGCGGCGTCAAGGCGGGCGAACTGGCGCGCGTGACCAGCAACTGGGGTGCGGTGGTGGCGCGCGTCCAGCACGGCGGCGGCATCGCGCGCGGCAGCGTGTTCATGCCGATCCACTGGAGCGGCCAGACGGCATCCGATGCGCGCGTCGGCACGGTGGTCAATCCGGCCGTCGATCCGGTCTCGGGCGAGCCCGAATTCAAGCACACGCCGGTGCGCATCGAACCCTTCGGCGTGAACTGGTACGGCTTCATCCTCAGCCGCGTCGAGCTGCCGCTTTTGGCGGCGGCGCACTGGACCCGCATCCAGGGCAAGGACTTCATCCGCTACGAACTGGCCGGACGCACGCCGGTACGCAATGCCACGGCCTGGGGCCGCGCGCTGCTCGGCATCGATGCGCAGGACGAGGAGGCCGACTGGATCGACGTCGAAGACCGCAGCGGCGGCATGTACCGCGCCGTGCACCTGGTCGACGAGCGCATCCAGTCCTGCCTGTTCGTCTCGACGCGCCAGGACCTGCCGGCGCGCGCCTGGCTGGCCGAGATGTTCGGCAAGCCGAAGCTGGCGCCGCTGGAACGCCTCAACCTGCTGTCCGGCCGCGCGAAGGAGCAGGGCGCGGACCCGGGTCCGATCGTGTGCTCGTGCTTCGGGGTGGGACGCAAGACCATCGAGATCGCGATCCGCAAGGACGGCTTGACCGAGGCGTCGCAGGTGACGGCCTGCGTCAAGGCGGGCGGCAATTGCGGCTCATGCGTGCCGGAGATCCGGGCGCTGCTGGCCGAGGCCAGGGTACCGGTGTAGTTGTCGTCCCCGCGGTGAAGCGGGAACGGTCACATCGGCACGGCAGGGCTGGGGTCTTCGCGGTCATGCGGGTAATGCTGCGCCAACGGAAACGGCGGCAGCCAGGCCTCGCGGCGGACGGTCCAGTTTTCGTAGGTCGGCACGAACTGGTCGGGCGCATCGAGGGAACCCAGGTGGACCTCGATTTCACCGTCGCTGCGGCCAAAGACCGGGGAGCCGCAGCGCGGGCAGAAAAAGCGGTTGGCATAAGCGCGGGTGGCGCCGCTGACCGTCACCGCATCCTCGGGAAAGATCGCCGCCGCATAGAACAGCGCGCCGTGGTGCTTGCGGCAATCCAGGCAGTGGCACAGGCCGACGCGGTTGGGGCGTCCCGTGGCCGTGATGCGGACGTCGCCGCACAGGCAGCCGCCGCGCACTTGCTGGCTAGATGTTTCCATGGTCGTCTCCTCGGATCGGGTGATCGGCTGGGGTGACGGAATCGTACCGGCTATCGAGCGGACACGGCGCGTCACTGCCCGGTCTTGAAAGAAAATCAAGCCGCCACCGCATCCCCTGCACGCGCATAGCGCGCCGGCGGCACCCCGACATGGCGCGCAAAGGCCACGCTGAAGGTGCTGGCCGAACTGTAGCCGACGCGCGCCGCCACCTCGGCGATGCCACCGGCGCCGCGCCGCAACAGGTCCTTGGCCAGTGCCATGCGCCAGGCCAGCAGGTATTCCATCGGCGCCGTGCCCACGGCGCGGCTGAAGCGCTCGAAGAAGCTGGAGCGCGACAGCGCCGCTTCCCTGGCAAGGTCGGCCACCGTCCAGTTGCGCGCCGGCGCTTCATGCATGCGCCGCAAGGCGGCCGCCAGGCGGGCGTCGGCCAGGCCGCGCAGCAGTCCCGGCGCATCGCCTGAACCCTGGTCTGCCCCACTGGCGGCGGCGGCGCGCAAGGCTTCGATGAACAGCACTTCCAGCAGGCGCGCCAGGACCACGTCGCGCGCCGGCCGCTGCGCACGCGACTCGTCGCGCACCAGCTGGACCAGCGTCGCCAGCCGCCCTTCGCCGCGTATGTGCAGCAGTTGCGGCAGCAGCGACACCAGCAGCGCGGCGTCGGGCGAGCCGAATTCGCAATGGCCGACGACGAAGCGCACATCCGGCGCGCCCTCGCGGTCGCCGAGCCGGAACGCGCCCGGCGCCGTCGCGAACGGCGGCGCGTCGCTGTCGTCCGGTGCCGGCGGTTCCAGGCTGGTGGTGGCGAAATCCCGGGCCGCCGGCACCAGCACGAAGTCGCCCGCGGCCAGCGTGACCGGTGCCTGGCCGCCGACCAGCAGGCGGCAGCCGCCCTCCAGCATGGCGCAGTAGAAGGGCTGGCCGAGGTCCGAACGGCGCACGCGCCACTGGCCGGCGCCTTCGACGATCTTCGAGTGCGGCGTGCTGGGCTGCAGCAGCGTCACCATCTCGGCGAGCGGATCGATCATGTTTGGACTCCTGCAAAAGAATATCGGACTTCTGATTGTAGCAAGTCCGGCCAGGCGGCGGTATCGTCCTGGTTCCACTGATGACAAGGAGTTCCCATGCAAACCGTCCTGATCACCGGCTGCTCGTCCGGCTTTGGCCTCGAGACCGCCCGCCTGTTCCTCGAACGCGGCTGGAAGGTCGTCGCCACCATGCGCACGCCGCGCGACGGCATCCTGCCGCCGTCCGAGCATCTGCGCATCCTGCCGCTCGACGTGACCGATGCCGCCAGCATCCACGCCGCCGTGCAGGCCGCGGGGCCGATCGACGTGCTGGTGAATAACGCCGGCTTCGGCGCGATGAGCGTGTTCGAAGCGCTGTCGATGGACAGCGCGCGCGATCTGTTCGAGACCAACACCCTCGGCACGATGGCAATGACCCAGGCCGTGCTGCCGCAGTTCCGCGAGCGCGGGCAGGGCGTGATCGTGAACGTGACCTCGATCGTCACGGCGCGTCCGTTCCCGCTGATTTCCGCGTACGCCGCCAGCAAGGCGGCGGTCGACATGTTCAGCGCCTCGCTGGCGCTGGAAGTCGAACCGTTTGGCGTGCGCGTCAAACTGGTGCAGCCGGGGCGCTCGCCGACGACAAGCTTCGGCGCGAATGCGAAGGCGCGCACGCTGGGCGGCATTCCGGACGCCTACGCCGGCTTCGCCCAGCAGGAGTTCGCCGGCATGAGCGCGGACGCGCCGGTGACCCATGCGCCGGACGTGGCGGAGGCGGTATGGCGTGCGGCCACCGACCCGTCAGCACCGCTGCGCATCGCCGCCGGTGCCGACGCGGTGGCGCTGGCCGCTTCAGCTTGAGGCGGGCGGCGTGATCCCGAACGCCTGCGGCACCGCCACCCGCATGATGTCGATGAAGCGGCGCAGGCGCGCCGGATAGAAGCGCGCCGGCGGGTAGACCAGGTGGATCGGCAGCGGCGCGGCCTGCCACTCGGGCGCCAGCTGCACCAGGCGGCCGCTCTCCAGTTCCTCGCGCAGCGCCCAGGTCGAGGCCACCGCCGCGCCGACGCCCAGCAGCGCCGCATTGCGCAGCGCGTACAGGTTGTCGGTGTAGAGGCGCGGCTGGATGCGCATGCGCACGGTCTCGCCACTGCCGGCGTGGGCCAGGTCGACCTCGTCGCGGTAAAAATTGCTGGCCGCGATCCAGGGCAGGCGCGCCAGGTCGTCCGGGTGTGCGGGCATCGCGGCAGGCCCGCCGGCGCCGTCGAGCAGGGCAGGGGCGCCGACCACGATGCGCGGCACGGCGCCCAGCGGGATCGCCACCACCGAGGTATCCGTCAGCGCGCCGACCTGGATCGCGCAATCGATGCCCTCGGCGATGAAGTCGGGGGTGCGGTCGTGCAGGGTCCAGTCGACCGTCATCTTCGGATAGCGCGCCAGGTACTCTGCCAGCGGCGCCACCAGCTGCTGCTGGCCGAAGGCGTGCGGCGCGATCACGCGCAGGGTGCCCACCGGCTCGTCGCCGGCGCCGCGGATCTCGCTTTCGAACTCCTGCCAGCCGAGGATCAGGGCCTTGGCGCGTTCGTAGCAACGGATGCCGTCGTCGGTCAGCGTCATCGCATGGGTGGAACGCTGCAGCAGACGCACGCCAAGCGATTTTTCCAGCGTCTTCAGGCGCCGGCTGATGGTGGGTTGCGTGGTTTCCAGCAGGCGCGCGGCGGCGGACAGGCTGCCGGCATCGACGATGCGGACAAAGGTTTCCACAAGCATCATACGGTCGGCAGTGGAAATGCCGGGTGTTTGGTCGATATTCATACGTCTATCGTATAACAGTTCGACGTGCGCGGCAGCTACCGTGATACTTTTAGTCTTTGCATAATGCGCTTCATCGTTGTTCCACTTCCAGGAGCGCACCATGAGCACGACATCCATGACCAAGAACATCACCCAGGCCGCGCCCGCGCAGGCCACGCTGTCGACATCCCTGACTTTCCTGCTGGCCGCCGGCACCGGCCTCACCGTCGCCGCACTCTATTACAGCCAGCCGACGCTGGGCGTGCTGGCCGGCGACCTGCATGCGACGGCGCGCAACGTCGGCTGGATTCCGACCCTGACCCAGCTCGGGTACGCCATCGGCCTGCTGTTGCTGGCACCGCTGGGCGACCGCTATGACCGCCGCAACATCATCGTCATCAAGGCACTGATCCTGAGCGCAGCGCTGCTGCTGACCGGCTTCGCGCCGACCTTGGGCGTGCTGCTGGCAGCCAGCCTGGCGGTCGGCCTGTTCGCCACCGTGGCCCAGGACATCGTGCCGGCCGCCGCGACGCTGGCGCCGCCCGAGCACCGCGGCAAGGCGGTCGGCATGGTGATGACCGGCCTGTTGATGGGCATCCTGCTGTCGCGCGTGGTGAGCGGCTTCGTCGCCGAGCACTTCGGCTGGCGCACGGTCTTCATGGCAGCGGCGGTGAGCGTGCTGCTGCTGGCGGGCGTGATGGCCAAGGGCTTGCCGCACTTCGCGCCGACCACTACGCAATCCTACCCGGCGCTGCTCCAATCGCTGGCCACCCTGTGGCGCGCGCACCGCAAGCTGCGCCTGGCCGCGCTGGCCCAGGGTTTATTGGCGCTAGGCTTCTCGGCGTTTTGGTCGACGCTGGCCGTGATGCTGCACGACGCCCCGTTCCACCTGGGTTCGGCCGTCGCCGGCTCCTTCGGCCTGGCCGGCGCCGTCGGCGCGCTGGCGGCGCCGTTCGCCGGCCGCCTGGCGGACCGCCGCGGCGCCGAATGGGTGACACGCATCGCCGCCACCATCACGGTGGTCTCGTTCGGCGCCATGCTGGCGATGCCGCTGCTGTCGACGGGCGCGCAACTGGCGCTGCTGGCGCTGGCCACGGTCGGCTTCGACCTGGGCGTGCAGGCCAGCCTGATCTCGCACCAGAGCATCATCTATGGGATCGCACCGGAAGCGCGCAGCCGTCTGAATGCGCTGTTGATGACCAGCGTGTTCGTCGGCATGGCGGCCGGTGGTTTCCTCGGGGCGCAGGCATTGGCCGGGTGGGGCTGGATGGGTGTGGTGGGCGTGGCGATCGTGGCGAGTGGTGGGGCGTTGCTGGTGCGGATTCGGGCTGCTGCGGCACGTGATTAATCAGGTGCGCCAGCCCGAATCGGAGACGTCGCTGAAACTTGCCTGGCCGCCCGAACACGCATGGATGCTGAAGGCCGGGGCTTCAAAAGGCTATTGAAGCGCCGGCCGGAAGGCAAGGTCGAACCGTTGCGCCAACTCGATCAAGCGCCTGTCCAGTGACCACAAACGCGATCCTGGTGTCAGCAATGTCGACGCCAGCAAAGCCAGGTCGACCACGCCACATCCAAGGCCGTACAGCTTTTCGCGCTCGATAAAACCCCGTACCTCATCCAGCGTGGCCTGACGCGCTTGCGGCAATGTTGCGATATCGCTCAGTGTACGGGAACGCGGCGCCGGCGGCGTGCCGCAAGCGAGTTCGGTCACGACCAGCGGGTGGGACAAGGCCAGGTCCAGCGTCAGCAGGCTGACCAGATTCTCGTTGCGATTGCGGAAGTGGTCTACCCACACCGAGGTATCGACCAGCACACCATTCATTGCGCTGGCTCGCCTGACCGGCGCGGGATGTTCGCCATGTCGGGCGCTGCGCCGCCGAGGCTGGCAAGACGCCGCGCAGCCTGGACGCGTACGAAGGTCTTGATAGCCTCACGAAAGAGGTCGGCCTTGTCCATGCCGGGATCCGCCATCTCCAGCGCCTTTTCGTACAACGCGTCGTCGATCGTCACTGTGGTTCGCATTTCTGGCTCCGAGCATCAGATATGGAGCTATCTTGCATCAGAAGGAGCATCATTACAAGCGGTTTCAGACCTGTCACAGGTGACGATGCGAGGTGTTGGATGCTTACGGCGCGCTACCGCGCGTAGGCTTCGACGTCATCAGGCTAGCTACCACTGATACCGCCAGAATCAAGCCCACTACCCCCAGCGCAATCCCGGTCGGGATCTTGTAGATATCGAGCAGCAGCATCTTGATACCGATAAACACCAAAATCCCGGCCAGCCCATACTTCAGCAAGTGGAACCGCTGCGCCATATCAGCCAGCAGGAAATACATCGCGCGAAGCCCGAGAATGGCAAAGATGTTGGAGGTGAACACGATGAACGGATCGCCGGTCACCGCAAAGATCGCCGGAATCGAATCGACCGCGAAGATGACATCGGTGATCTCGACCATTACCAGCACCACGAACATCGGCGTGGCATAGCGCAGGCCCTGCCGCACCACGAAAAACCGGTCCTGGTGATACTCGTCGGTGATGCGGATGTGCTTGCGCATCCAGCGCAATATCTTGTTGTCGGCCAGGTTCTGCTCTTCGTCAGCCGCGCGCATCATCTGCACGCCTGTGTACAGCAAAAAGGCGCCGAACACGTACAAAATCCAGTGGAACTGGGCCAGCAGCAGGGCGCCGACGTAGATCAGGAGCGCGCGCAGCACGATCGCGCCCAGCACGCCGTACAGCAGCACGCGCTTCTGGTAGGCGGCCGGCACGGCGAAGAAATTGAAGAGCGTGATCCAGACGAACACGTTGTCAACCGCCAGCGATTTCTCGATCAGGTAGCCCGTCAGGTATTCCAGCGCCCGCGTGCGCGCCACCTCTTCGCCGACGATATCCCGCAGATACCACCAGAACCAGGCGCCGAAGGCCAGCGCGATCGAGACCCAGATCAGCGACCAGACGGCCGCCTCGCGCGTGCTGACGCGGTGTTCACCTTCCTGCTTGAGAATGAAGAAATCGACTGCCAGCAAGATGGCAACCAATACGGAAAAGGCGATGTAGAGGGTCGGCGTGCCAATCGAGTCGATCATCATTTACTCCGGGTAGCAGGGGCTGCGGCAGTGTAGAACAGGCTGGCAAAGGAGTGGCGCTCGTGATCCTGCAGGAAATGTCAAGCATGTTACCGCTCACCTAAATAATGTGGCGGTTTTGCATCATTTACGTTTACTAAACTTAGCTAAACTGCATCGCGCATTTGAAAGTTTATTGAACGCTTGTAATTTCCTTTGTATAACTTCTCCTTGTTGGAAAGCGGGGTTTTACAGATCGGTCAGGTGCTTGATCGTTTAGTAAATCCTCGAAAAACTCCCGCTATAAAAACTATCCCATCTTGGGTACGACCCGGAGAC
The DNA here is from genome assembly GCF_034659755.1 of Massilia phyllosphaerae. Taxonomy (NCBI): domain Bacteria; kingdom Pseudomonadati; phylum Pseudomonadota; class Betaproteobacteria; order Burkholderiales; family Oxalobacteraceae; genus Massilia; species Massilia phyllosphaerae. The sequence continues at coordinate 299,034 of NZ_JAXSQX010000004.1, read as the reverse complement.
TTACATGACGTTGAGAGCCCATCTCGCTTCGCGGCAGCTGCGCTGCCCTGTAAAACCCATTGCCATCGCCGTGGGTGTCGCACTGATGTCCATTTCGAGCGCACAGGCGCAGACGGCTGCCGATGCGCAGGCCGCAGACGCGCCAGTCGTTGCCACGCCGGGCGTCGCCACGCCGGCCGCTGGCCAGAAGGTGGTCGTGACCGGCTACCGCTACTCGATCGAGAAGAGCCTCGACCAGAAGCGCGATGCCAACTCGATCGTCGAGGTGATCACCGCCGAAGACATCGGCAAATTCCCTGATAAAAACGTCGCCGATGCGCTGCAGCGCGTGCCGGGCGTGATCATCGGACGCGACGGCGGCGAAGGCAAGACCGTCAGCGTGCGCGGCCTGGCGTCGGGACTGACGCTGACCCAGCTCAACGGCAACTACATTGCCACCGCCGAATCGAACGGCGATCCGAGCCGTTCCTTCAACTACACCCTGATGCCGTCGAACATGCTGGGCAGCGCCGAGCTGTTCAAGACGCCGGAAGCGCGCATCGACGAAGGCGGCATCGGCGGCACCGTGATCCTGCATACCCGCCGTCCGCTGGACATGCCATCGGGCAGCGGTTTCGTCAACGCCGAAGGCACCTGGGCCGATACGACCAAGAAGGGCGACGGCCAGTTCTCCGGCCAGTACGCCTGGCACGACAAGAGCAACCGCTTCGGCGTGCTGGTCGGGTTGACGCAGCAGAACCGCACCACGCGCACCATGAGCAGCAGTGCCGATGGCTGGCAGTGGTATGGCGACGACTACAAAAACCATCCTGCTACCGACGTCAACGGCAAGCCCTCGGGCATGAACTCCTACTGGTGGGGCCAGTCGGGCTTCAACGACCAGAACGGCGGGCACTACACCAACTTCATGATGCCGACCACGGTCAGTGCCGCTGTCGAAGAAGAAGAGCGCAAGCGCAAGGGCGGCCAGTTGACCCTGCAGTTCAAGCCGGTGCGCAACCTGAACATGGTGGCCAACTACTTCCGCTTCGACCTGTCGCAGAACTCGCAGACCAACTCGCTGGTCGTGCCGGAATGGAGCCTGGCGCGCTACCAACCCGACGGCAACTGGGCGGGCGGCCGGACCCTCGACGGCTTGAGCTTCGACAAGAGCGGCACCATCGTCACCGGCGCCGACTACAGCCTGCACCCGGGCAAGACCTATTATTGCAGCGAAGCAGCGGCTGCAGCCGGTGGCCAGAAGCCGGGCGGCTGGGGTCCGGACGACTGCACCATGCCGACGCCTTGGCTGAACGGCAACTACACCAAGCAAAAATCGCTGTCGCAGACCCTCGACTTCGCCGTCGAGTGGAAAGGCAAGTCGGTCGACGCCAGTTTCCAGGCCGGCCGTACCTGGGCCAATGGCGGTCCGTCGCAGCAGTTCTCGATGCCGATCAAGCCGCGCGTCCAGAACGCGGACGGCAGCTGGACCAACGGCAACAACATGTCCTCGTGGAACCTGACCGGCACGCCGTCGATCAGCTTCTCGCCGGACGTGCTGGCCAACCTGCAGAAGGGCATCGGCGAGATCGACCTCGGCTCGACCGGTTCGTCGTGGACCAAGAACAGCAACAAGCAGAACTATGGCCAGGCTGACTTTACCTGGCACACCGACTACAAGTTCATCGACTCGCTGCAGTTCGGCGCCAAGTACCGCGACGGCGGCATCAGCCGCAGCACCGGCAACAACTACTGGACTTGCCCGGGCACCGACGGCAGCTACGACAACCGCTTCCAGAACGGCTGCGATCCGGCGGCCAACAAGCTGGATCCGTCGTACCTGTATTCGGGTTCGCTGGGCAACCTGGGCGGCGCGTTCAATACGACTGCTTTCCCGGCCATTAACTACCCGGCGTACATCAATTACCTGACCAATAAGTACGGGGCCATGAAGACCCGTGACGAAGACAACTTCGTCTACAACGTCAAGGAAAAGATCTCGTCGTTCTACCTGCAGGCCAACTACAAGACCGACCGCCTGCGCGGCAACTTCGGCATCCGCGTGGTGAAGACCAAGCAGCACGCCGACTCGACGGACCAGGTCGATTACTACAACGACTACGCCTTCGATGGCCCCGACGGCAAACCGGCACCCTGCCTGGTGGGCAACCTGCCGGCCACCGGCGCCCCGGCCGGCTCGGGCTGCATCAGCGGCATCACCGTGCTGCCGGACAGCCAGACCAACCCGGCGACGTACCACGTCTCGAGCTTCGTGGTCAGCCAGCTGGACCGCAACTACACCGACGTGCTGCCGAGCTTCAACCTGGCGTTCGACATCACCGACACCCTGCTGTTCCGTGCCGCCGCGTCGAAAGCGATCTCGCGTCCGGGCTACGGCGACATCGCCTCGCCGGGCAGCCTGCGCTACTTCAGCCCGGAGTACGTCGAAGACCGCCGCCTGATCGGCGGCGGCGACCAGCAGGGCTGGTACGGTTCGGGCAGCAACAAGAGCCTGGAGCCGTTCAAGGCCACCATGTTCGACCTGGGCCTGGAGTGGTACTTCCAGCGCGGCTCGGTGGTCGGCCTGGGTCTGTTCCGCAAGAACGTCGAGAACTTCTCGGTGCCGGTGGTGCGCGACCTCAACCTGAACGTCGGCGGCCAGACCGTCACCGTGCAGAACTACCAGACCACCGCCGGCGGCCGCGATGCGGTGTCCCAGGGCGCCGAGTTCTACGTGCAGCACTCGCTGAAGAACGGCCTCGGCTTCCAGTTCAACTACACCTACAACAAGACCAACCAGGCGGCGATCACGCTGGAAGACGGTACCGAGATCGGCAAGTCGCCGCTGATCGGCAGCGCCCGCAACCAGGCCAACCTGACGGTGTTCTACGAAACCGACAAGTACTTGGCACGTGTTTCGTACAACCGCCGCGGTGAAGTCGTGAACGGCCTGGTCAGCGGCTTGAACGCGTACCAGGATCCGTACACCCAGATCGACCTGAACGCGGCCTACAACTTCACCAAGGAGCTGAGCCTGAGCGCTTCGGTGCTGAACCTGACCAAGCAGGAACCCCGCACGCACCTGGGCAACGACACCAAGGACCGCTTCCTCTCCAGAAGCTACGCCGGCCGCGTGGCGTACGTGGGCCTGAACTACAAGTTCTAAGCCCGCGGACAGTGTCATCGACGGCAGTTGCCAGCAGCGCGGGCAACTGCCGTCTTTATTTGAACGGCGCAACTGGAGCGCAGCGGGAGGTTTGGATGCAGGACCGCGTCAAGAACATCACCATCGTCGGCGGGGGCAGTGCGGGCTGGATGGCCGCTGCAGCCCTGGCCACCTACCTGGGCAAGAACGCATCGATCCGCCTGGTCGAATCCGAGGAGATCGGCATCGTCGGCGTGGGCGAGGCCAGCGTGCCCCACATCAAACTCTTTAACGGCCAATGGCTGGGCATCGACGAAGCGGACTTCGTCAGGCGCACCCAGGGCACCATCAAGCTCGGCATCGAATTCAAGGACTGGCGCCGCATCGGCGACAGTTACATCCACGGCTTCGGCACCATCGGGCGTTCGCTCGGGCCGCTGCCGTTTCACCAGTTCTGGCTCAAGCTGCACCGCCAAGGCCGCGCGGCGCCGATCGGCGCGTATTCGGCGCAGACGGTCATGGCGCCGCTCGGCAAATTCGCGCCTGGCGACAGGAACGCGCCGCCGAATTCGCCGCTGGCCGACATCGCCTATGCCTATCATTTCGACGCCACCCTGTATGCGCGCTTCCTGCGCGAACTGGCGGAACAGCGCGGCGTGCAGCGCATCGAAGGCAGGATCGTCAAGGTCAACCAGCGCGCAAGCGATGGCTTTATCGAATCGGTGACGCTGGAAAATGGCCAGACGATCGACGGCGAACTGTTCATCGACTGCTCGGGCTTCCGCGGCCTGCTGATCGAAGAAACCCTGAACACCGGCTACGTCGACTGGACCGAATGGCTGCCGTGCGACCGCGCCGTAGCGGTGCCGAGTGAACGCCTGCAGACCATCACGCCGTACACGCGCTCGACCGCGCGCGCGGCCGGCTGGCAGTGGCGCATCCCGCTGCAGCACCGCACCGGCAACGGCTATGTCTATTCGAGCCGCCACACCAGCGACGACGAAGCGGTGGCCACGCTGCTGGCCAACCTGGACGGCAAGGCGCTGGCCGAACCGCGCAAGCTGGCCTTCACCACCGGCATGCGCCGCAAATTCTGGAACAAGAACGTGGTGGCGCTGGGCCTGGCCAGCGGTTTCCTGGAGCCGCTCGAATCGACCAGCATCTACCTGGCCCAGTCGGGCATCACGCGCCTGCTGAGCCTATTCCCGACGCGCGACTTCAACCCGCTGCTGATCGAGCGCTACAACCGCGAATCAGTCTTCGAGTACGAGCGCATCCGCGATTTCCTGGTCCTGCACTACCATGCGACCGAACGCGGCGACACCCCGTTCTGGGACCACTGCCGCACGATGGCGATCCCGGACACGCTGCGCGAAACCATCGACCTGTTCCGTACCGACGGCCGCTACTTCCGCAACGGCGAGGATTTCTTTGCGCTGCCGAGCTGGGTGCAGGTGATGCTGGGCCAGGGCATCGTCCCCCAAGGCTACCACCCGATCGTCGACGAGATGCCCGAGGATAAGCTGGTCGAGCACGTCGAAGGCGTGCGCACCATGCTGGCCCGTGCCGTCGCCACCATGCCGACCCACGAGGAGTGGATCGACCATTACTGGAAGGCGCCCGCGCCATGAAATTCTTATCGCTCCCCAAGCTGATGGTCGCGCTGGCCCTGTCCCTGCTGGCCGGCGTGGCCATGGCGGCCGCACCGTCCCAGCTGGTCATCGACCAGGGCTGGACCTTCCGCCTCGCGCCCGGCAATGCGCAACTCGGCAAGCACGCCGACGCCGCGCCCTGGCATACCGCCACCGTGCCCGGTACCGTGCACACCGACCTGCTGGCACATAAACTGATCCCGGATCCGTACGTCGGCGCGCCCGAAGCCGGCCTGCAGTGGATCGGCCTGGCCGACTGGGAATACCGGATCGTCTTCGATGCGCCGCAGGCCGCCGTCGGCAGCGCGCGCAGCGACCTGGTGTTCGAAGGTCTCGACACCTTTGCCGAAGTCTGGCTCAACGGCGCCCGCGTGCTCGACGTCAATAATGCCTTCCGCACCTGGCGCGTGCCGGTGCAGGGCAAGCTGCGCGCCAAGGGCAACGAACTGCGCATCGTGTTCCGTTCGCCGATCGCCAAGCTGCTGCCGCAGGTCCAGGGGATGCCGGTCAAGCTGGCCGGTAACTACCCCTCGCCCTACGGCGACGAACCGGTCGATGCGATGACCGGCAATTTCGTGCGCAAGCCCGGCTACCACTTCGGCTGGGACTGGGGGCCGCGCTACGTCACCGCCGGCATCGCCAAGCCCGTCGTGCTGCAGAGCTGGGACACGGTCCGCATCGACAACCTGCAGCTGCGCCAGGACCGCGTCAGCGCGGAGCGCGCCGACATCGCCGCCATCGCCTCGATCGACGCGGTGCGCGCCGGCGGCCTGGCGCTGCGCCTATGGCAGACCGCACCCGATGGCAAGCGCACGCTGGCGGCCGAACGCCGCGTCGAGCTGAAGGCCGGCAGCAACCGCATCGAACTGCCGCTGCACATCGACCAGCCGCAGCGCTGGTACCCGCACGGCTACGGCGCCCAGCCGCTGTACCGCTATGAAGTGCAGCTCGGCGACGGCCAGTCGGCGATCGCCGGCGCCACTGCGCGCACCGGCCTGCGCAGCGTCGAACTGCGGCGCGAGGTCGACGCGAAGGGCAAGAGCTTTTATTTTGCGGTCAACGGCATCCCGGTGTTCGCCAAGGGTGCCAACACCATCCCCTTCGACATGTTCCAGCCGCGCGTTCATAAAGCGCAGCTGCGCCACGTGCTGCAGTCGGCGGTCGACGCCAACATGAACATGGTGCGCAGCTGGGGCGGCGGCTACTACGAGAGCGACGATTTCTTCGACCTGGCCGACGAACTGGGCCTGATGGTGTGGCAGGACTTCATGTTCGGCGGCGGCATGCAGCCGGCCTACGACGACGCCTTCCGCGCCAACGTCGTGCAGGAGGCGCGCGACCAGGTGCGGCGCCTGCGCAACCATCCGAGCCTGGTGCTCTGGTGCGGCAACAACGAAGAAGAGATCGCGTGGAAGTACTGGGGCCACGGCAAGACGATGAAGGAAGCCGATCCGCTTCTCGCCGAGCGCGTGTGGAAGGGTTATGTGCAGCTGTTCGGCAGCGACCTGCGCCAGGTGGTGGCGGAGGAGGGAGGCGGCATCGGCTACTGGGCCAGCTCGCCCGGCGACGACCTGGCAGAAGTGGCCAACACCCCGGCCAGCGGCGACATGCATTACTGGGAAGTGTGGGGCAACCCGGCGCACCCGGTCACCAAATACCTGGAGATCACGCCGCGCTTCATGTCCGAGTACGGCTTGCAGGCCTGGCCGGTGCAGCGCACGGTGGACGCCTTTGCCGCCCGCGCCGAGCAGGGCATGGCCACGCCGGTGATCGAGGCGCACCAGAAGTTCATGGCCGGGAAGGGCAACGAACGCCTTTTGAAATACGTGCGCGAGGAATTCGGCGAGCCGGCCGACTTCGCCGGCTTCATCTACCTGAGCCAGGTGATGCAGGCCGAAGGCATCGAACTGGCGGCGCTGCACCACCGCGCTAGCCGCCCGTTCACCATGGGTTCGCTGTACTGGCAGCTGAACGACGTGTGGCCGGGCGCGTCCTGGTCGAGCGTGGACTGGTTCGGCCGCTGGAAGGCGCTGCAATTCCATGCGCGCCGCTTCTATGCGCCGGTGGCCGTGGCCGCGCTGCGCGACGCCAAGGGCACCACTACCGTCAGCCTGCTCAACGACCGCCTTCAGCCCGTGCGCGGCGAACTGCGCCTGCATGTGCTGGGCCTGGACGGCAAAACGCTGCGCGACGAGCGCAAGCCGGTCGAGTTGGCACCGCTGTCGGCCACCAGGTTCCACGATTACGTCGATGCCGACCTGCTCGGCAAGGCCGATCCGGCCGCCACCGTCGCCGTGTTCGACCTGCAGGTCGAAGGCGAGCCGGCGTCGCGCGGCGCCGTCTATTTTGTGCCGGCCAAACAGGTGAAATGGAGTTCAGCTGAACCGCGAGCCGGCCTGCGCGCCGAATTGCACCGCGACGGCGCCGGCCTCGTGCTCGAGGTCACGGCAGCGCGCCTGGCACGCGCGGTCTGGATCGATTTCGGCGAGCTCGATGCCGAGCTGTCCGACAACGCGCTGACGCTGCTGCCGGGCGAACGCGTGCGGTTGCGGGTGACGTCCGCCGCCGCCGAAGGCGCCCTGCGCGCCGCCCTGCATGTCCGCTCGCTGGCAGACGCCGTGCAAGCGCAATAAGAATTTTTCAAGGAGACGATCCGCACCATGAAATACGATTCACGCAAATACCGCCTGCGCACCATCAGCGTGCATGTGTCGACCGCCATGCTGCTGCTGGCCGCGGCCGGTTCCCACGCCGCCGACGCACGCTTCTCGACCTCGTTCGAATCCGCCGATCCGATGCCGGCCGCCATGGCCGGCAACGGCGTGCGTGTCGAAACGGGCGCCGGTCCGGAGCGGCCGTACACGGCCAAGCCGAAGGCCGGCTACAGTGGCGTGCGCGCACTGCACTACAGCAGCGAGGGCAGCGGCGGGCGCCTGCAGCTGTTCGCGGTCGATATCGAGATCAAGGACGACACCACGCTGTCGTGGATGGTCCTGCCGGAAATCGTCGACGGCAATACCGCCGCTTCCACCGGCGTGTCGCTCGACCTGGTGCTGGACGATGGCCAGCGCGTGTCGGGCACGGCGCTGGTCGACAACCACGGCGTGCGCCTGGGCGCGGCCGCGCAGGCGCAATCGAAGACCCTGTACCCGCAGCAGTGGGCACGCAAGGCGGTGCGCCTCGGTGCGCTGAAAGGACGACGCATCAAGGCGATCGAATTGGACGTGCGCGGCGCGGCCGGCGTCAAGGCCAGCGGCTGGCTGGACGACATCGCGATCGGCGACCAGGCGCGCCTGGCAGTCTCGCGTCCATCCGACTACGTGCTGACCACGCGCGGCACCCAGGCCAACGGCAATTTCTCGCGCGGTAACAACATCCCGGCGGTGACCATGCCGCATGGTTTCAACTTCTGGACCCCGGCCACCGACGCCGGCAGCCTGAGCTGGGTGTACAGCTGGAACGAGAAGAACGGCGCCGACAACCGCCCGCGCATGCAGGCCCTGAACCTCAGCCACGAGCCGAGCCCGTGGATGGGCGACCGCCAGACTTTCCAGGTGATGCCGTCCGCGGCCAGCGGCCGTCCGGACCCGGACCGCCAGAAGCGCGCGCTGGCGTTCTCGCACGAGAACGAGCTCGCACGCCCGTACACCTACCGCGTCGACTTCGACAACGGCATGCGTGCCGAAATCGCGCCGACCGACCACGCCGCGGTATTCCGCTTCCGCTTCCCGCGCGGCGGCGACGCCAACCTGCTGTTCGATAACGTCGACAAGCGCGGCGGCTTGACGCTGGATGCGGCCAGCCAGACCCTGAGCGGCTACACCGACACCCGCAGCGGCCTGTCGAACGGCGCCTCGCGCATGTTCGTGTTCGCGCGCTTCGACCAGAAGTGGAGCGACAGCGGCCTGCTGGACACCGGCCGCCCGACCGGCTTCGTGAAGTTCTCCGCTCGCGACGGTGAGGTGCGCATGCGCATCGCCACCTCGCTGATCTCGGTCGAGCAGGCCAAGCGCAACCTCGACATGGAAGTCGGCGACGCCGGCTTCGACACCGTGCGCGAGCGCGCCCAGGCGGCCTGGGACGAACAGCTCGGCCGGGTCAAAGTGCAGGGCGCCAGCGACGACCAGCTGACCACCGTGTACTCGAACCTGTACCGCCTGTTCATGTACCCGAACATCGGCCACGAAAACGTCGGCACCGTCGACAAGCCGGACTGGCGCCACGCCGACCAGAGCGGCTGGTCGAAGGACAACGCCGGCGGCGACGCGCTCAAGACCTCGACCCCGGTCCGTCCCGGCAAGACCTACGTCAACAACGGCTTCTGGGACACCTTCCGTACCAGCTGGCCGGCGTATGCACTGTTCGCGCCGAAGCAGGCCGGCGAGATGGTCGACGGCTTCCTGCAGCAGTACCGCGACGGCGGCTGGGTGGCGCGCTGGTCGTCGCCGGGCTATGCCGACCTGATGGTGGGCACCAGTTCCGACGTCGCCTTCACCGATGCCTGGCTGAAGGGCGTGCGCGGCTTCGATGCGCACCAGGCCTACGAGGCGGCGCTGAAGAACGCCACCGCGGTGCCGCCGGTCTCGAACGTCGGCCGCAAGGGCCTGGCGCAGTCGATGTACCGCGGCTATGCCGACACCTCGGTCCACGAAGGCATGTCGTGGACGCTCGAGGGTGCGCTCAACGACTTCAGCCTGGCGCAGCTGGGCAGCGCGCTGGCACGCGACGAAAAGGACCCGGCGCGTGCGCGCCGCTACCGCGAGGAAGCCGACTACTTCCGTGGCCGCGCGGTCGACTACGTGCACCTGTACGACACCGGTACCGGCTTCTTCCGCGGCCGCGACGCCAGGGGCCAGTGGCGCGAACCGGCCGCCAGCTTCGACCCGGACCGCTGGGGCAGGGACTATACCGAATCGAATGCCTGGAACTTCGCCTTCACCGCCTCGCACGACGCCAACGGCCTGGCCTCGCTGATGGGCGGCCGCGACAAGCTGGCGGCCCGCCTCGACCAGTTCTTCTCCACCCCGGAAACCGGTACGGCCCAGGTGGCCGGCGGCTACGGCGGCGTGATCCACGAGATGACCGAGGCGCGCGACGTGCGCCTGGGGATGTACGCGCACAGCAACCAGATCTCGCACCACATCCCCTGGATGTACACGCCGGCCGGCCAGCCCTGGAAGACCCAACAGATCTCGCGCGAGGTGGTGCGCCGCCTGTATCTCGGCAGCGAGATCGGCCAGGGCTATCCGGGCGACGAGGACAACGGCGAGATGTCGGCCTGGTACACCTTCGCGGTACTCGGCCTGTATCCGCTGCGGATGGGTTCTCCGGAATACATCATCGGCTCGCCGGCCTTCGAACGCACCGACGTCAAGCTGGAGAACGGCCGCACCCTGAGCGTCATCGCCCACAACAACGGCCCGGAGAATGTCTATGTGCAGTCGCTGAAGGTCAACGGCAAGCCGTGGAACCAGGCCTGGATCCGCCACGCCGATATCGCGGCCGGCGCCACGCTCGAATTCGAGATGGGCAGCAAGCCGTCGGCATGGGGCAGTGCGCCGAACGCGCTGCCGGCGTCGCTGACCGCGCCGGGCAAGCAGCCGCTGGGCATGCACGACCTGGCCAGCCGCGCGACCGCCGTCACGCTGGAAGGTGGGGGTGCCGCCGCCGCGCTGGTCGACGACGATGCCGCGACCACGATGCCGCTGCCGGCCCGCGCCGCCGTCGGCTTCGCGTTCGCCGAAGCGGCCAAGGCCAGCTATTACACGATCACCGGCGGCAAGACCCCGCTGCAGGGATTGGGCTGGACGCTGGAAGGCCGCACAAGTGCAGGCAAGGGCGCCTGGACCGTGCTCGACCAGCGCCGCGGCGAAGCCTTCGCCTGGGCCCAGCAGCTGCGTCCGTTCCGTATCGCCAAGCCGGGCGCCTATCGCGAATACCGCCTGCGCTTCGACAACGGCTCGGCGCTCGAGGTAGCCGAGCTCGAGTTGCTGGAGCAGGACGTGCGCGCTGCCGTGCCGTCGGCACAGGTTCAGTAAACACGAGAACCTGCATGCCGTGCGGGCGTGGCAAGTGCCATGCCCGCGTTTAGTAAAACGGCGCTAAAACGCACCCGGATTCGGCCGCCGTTGTTGACGCTGTTAAACGGCGGCTGCTATAAATCTGACTATGAACAGGTGCGGCGCCGGCTTCCGGCCCGACACCTGAAAACGCAGTCATAAGCGTTTATTAAACCGATAATCGGAGACCCTACGCAGCCATGAGCCATGTCACGCTCCGCCACATCGCGGGGGCGACCGGATTGTCGATCGGCACGGTATCGCGCGCATTGAAGAACCAGGCCGGCATGACCGAGGTCACGCGCAACATCGTGCGCGAAACGGCAATCCGCCTCGGCTACGACTTCTCGCAGCTCAAGAAGGGGCGCATCCGCCGCATCGCCTTCCTGCTGCACAGCCAGCACAACACGCTGGCGTCCAGTCCGTTTTTCTCGCCCGTGCTGCACGGCGCCGAAGAGGCTTGCCGGCGCGAAGGCATCGCCCTGTCCTTCATCGCGGTCGGCCCGGCCGAACCGGTGCTGGAACAGATCCGCCTGCACCAGCCTGACGCCATCCTGTGCGCCGGCTTCTTCGAGCCGGAAGTGCTGGGCGCGCTGCAGCAGGTCGGCAAGCCGCTGGTGCTGGTCGACATGCACCGCCGTAGCTTCGGCTCGATCAATGCCGACAACCTGCGCGGCGGCTACCTGGCAACCCAGCACCTGCTGCGCTGCGGCCGCAAGCGCATCGCCATGCTGTCCGGCTCCCTGGCCCACTACAGTATCCAGCAGCGCAACCGCGGCTTCCGCCAGGCGCTGTTCGACGCCCGCATGCATGCTGACCCCGACCTCGAAATCATCGTGCCCAACCTGGGCGAAGGCGACGAGGGCGTGGCCGAAGCGATGCGCACCCTGCTGGCCTTGCCCAAGCGGCCCGATGGGCTGTTCTGCTACAACGACAGCACGGCGCTGGCCGCCATGAAGTATGCCCTCGGCGAAGGCCTGCGCGTTCCATCCGACCTTGCCATCGTCGGCTTCGACGACATCGCTGCCGCCGGCGCCGCCATCCCTCCGCTCAGCACGATCCGCGTCGACAAGGAAGCGCTGGGACGCGCCGGCATCGACGCGCTGCTGAACAAGCAGGACGACGAGCCTTCCCAGATCACCGTGCCGGTCGAACTGATCGTGCGCGAAAGCAGCTACGACGACTAGCACACCGACCCACCCCCGCCACCCACTATGACCACTCTCCCGAACTTCCGCAGCCCGGCCGTGCTGATCGACCACGCACGGCACACCATGCGCTTCTACCACCCGCGCGCGATCGATCCCGCCGGCGGCATGTATCACTTCTTCAAGGACGACGGCACCGTCTACGACGCGCACCATCGCCACCTGGTGAGCAGCACCCGCTTCGTGTTCACCTACGCGATGGCGTACCGCCATTTCCAGGACCCGGCCTACCTGGAAGGCCTGCGCCACGCGGTGCGCTTCGTGCGCGAGGCGCACCGCGCCGCGGATGGCGACGGCTACGCCTGGATGCTGGACGACGGCAAGATCGAAGACGGCACCCAGCACTGCTACGGCGAAGCCTTCGTGCTGCTGGCCTATGCGCATGCACTCATGGCCGGCCTGGAAGAGGCGCGCGCGTGGATCGGCGAGGCTTTCGAACTGATGGAAAAACGCTTCTGGGATGCCGAAGCCGGCCTGTATGCCGACGAGGCCAGCCAGGACTGGAGCGTGCTGTCGACCTACCGCGGCCAGAACGCCAACATGCACGCCTGCGAAGCGCTGCAGGCGGCCTACCAGGCCACCGGCGAGCGCCGCTACCTGGAACGCGCCTACCTGGTCGCCTACAACATCACCCAGCGCCAGGCCGGGCGCTGCGGCGGCTTGATCTGGGAACACTACGATCCGGACTGGCAGCCGGACTGGAAGTTCAACATCGACGATCCGGAAAACCTGTTCCGCCCGTGGGGCTACCAGCCGGGCCACTTCACGGAATGGGCCAAGCTGCTGGTGCAGCTGGAAGAACGTGCCCAGGGCGTGCTCGAACACGACCTGGGCTGGCTGCTGCCGACCGCCGAGCGCCTGTTCACCGTGGCGGTGGAAAAGGGCTGGGACCCGCAGTACGGCGGCCTGTGCTACTCGCTGGCCCCCAGCCTGGAGATCTGCGACTTCCACAAGTATTTCTGGGTGCAGGCCGAAAGCGCCGCCGCCGCCGCCATGCTGGCGAAACGCACCGGCAACGACAAATACTGGGCGTGGTACGACCGCCTGTGGGCCTACAGCTGGACCCACTTCGTCGACCATGAATACGGCGCCTGGTTCCGCATCCTCGACCGCGAGAACCGCAAGCTGAGCGACGAAAAGAGCCCGGCCGGCAAGGTCGATTATCACACCATGGGCGCCTGCTACGACATCGTGGCGGTGCTGAAGGAGACGGAACATGCGTGACGGGAACCCGAACGAAGCACCGCTGATGTTGTGCGCCGGCGAAGCGCTGACCGACATGCTCGACCAGGGCGACGAGCGCTGGGTCAGCCGTGTGGGCGGCTCGACCTGGAACGTGGCGCGCGCGCTGGCAGCCCTGGGCGAACGCACCGCGTTTGCCGGCGCCATCAGCCAGGACCGCTTCGGCGACGCCATCTGGGCCGCCAGCGAAGCCGTCGGCCTGGACCTGCGCACGCTGCAGCGCGTCCAGCGCTCGCCGCTGCTGGCGATCGTCGAGAAGACCGAGCCGCCGCGCTACTTCTTCATCGGCGACGACAGCGCCGACCTGCATTTCGACCCGGCGGCGCTGCCGGCCGGCTGGGACGAGGCGCTGCGCTGGGCGCACTTCGGCGGCATCAGCCTGGCGCGCGAACCGCTGGCCTCGAACCTGGTCGCGCTGGCACGCCAGCTGAAGGCGCGCGGCGTCAAGATCAGCTACGACCCGAACTACCGCAACCTGATGGACGAGCGCTACACGCCGACGCTGCAGGCGATGGCGGAGCTGGCCGACGTCATCAAGGTGTCCGACGACGACCTGCGCGGCCTGTTCCCCGGCACCGAGCCGGAGCAGGCTTTGACGCAGCTGCGCGCCATGAACCCGTCCGCCTACTACCTGCTGACCCGCGGCGGCGACGGCGCCAGCCTGCTCCTCGGCGACGCGCGCAGCGATGCGGGCGCGCCCAAGGTCGCGGTGGTGGACACGGTCGGCGCCGGCGACGCCAGCGCCGCCGGCCTGCTGCACAGCCTGTCGAATCATCCCGAGCGTCCGCTGCAGTCGCACCTGCATGCGGCCCTGGCGGCCGGTTCCGCCGCTTGCCTGCAATCGGGCGCCACCCCGCCGCCGCTGGCGGCCATGCAACGCCTGTTCGATCAACTCCAAGGAGACCTCACGTGACGAGCCGTACCCGATTCGCGCTGTACCAGCCGGCCCTGTGCGCGGCACTGATGGCCGCCTTCGCGCTGCCGATGGCCGCCAACGGCGCCGCCTCGCTCCCTGCGGGCAGCATGCCGGTGAATACCCTGATCGGCACCCAGGACGAAGGCAACACCTATCCGGGCGCCTCGGCGCCGTTCGGCCTGATCCAGGTCAGCCCGAGCACCGACTTCTACGCCGGCTACCGCTACAGCGACAAGCGCATCCGCGGCTTCGGCCACTCCTTCGTGTCCGGCGCCGGCTGCTGGGAGCAGGGCGGCCAGCTGCAGGTGCTGCCGGTCACCGGCAGCATCGGCCCGGGCGGCGACTTCGACACCAAAAAAGCGGACAGCTTCAGCTATAAAAAGTACGGCGCCGAATACACCCATGACGGCGAAGTCGGCCAGGCCGGCTACTACAAGGTCAAGCTGACCAGCTACGGCGGCATCACCGCCGAGGCCACCGCGCTGACCCGCGCCGCCGCCGAGCGCTACACCTTCGCCTCCGGCGCGAGCAGCGGCCATGTGCTGCTCAACCTCGGCACCGCCAACGAGCGCCATTCGGTGATCGGCAGCGAAGTGACGGTCGTGGACGGCAACAGCGTCGAAGGCAAGATCGTCACCAACAGCTTCTGCGGCGGCACCAAGTACGCCACGTATTTCCGCATCACCTTCGACCAGCCGGTAACCGCCCACGGCATCTGGAACGAGCGCGGCGGCTTCCCCAATGCGAAGGGTCCGAGCCAGCAGGGCGAAGGCAAGCCGCACGGCGTCTGGCTGACCTTCGACCTGAAGAACAACAAGGCGGTCACCGCCGTCAGCGCGATCTCCCACGTCGACATCGACGGCGCGCGCGCCAACCTGCAGGCCGAAGGCATGGCTGCCGGCAAGCCGATGACGTTCGACGCGATGAAGGCCAAGTCGCAGGCCGAGTGGCGGCGCGAGCTGTCCAGCGTGCGCATCGAAGGCGGCAGCAGCGACGACCGCACCGTGTTCTACACCGCGCTGTACCACGCGCTGCTGCAGCCGATGACCGGCAGCGACAGCGACGGCCGCTACCGCGGCTACGACAACCAGATCCACACCGCCAAGGACTGGACCTATTACGAATACTTCTCGCTGTGGGATACCTACCGCGCCCAGAACCAGTTGCTGGCGCTGATCCGTCCACAGCGCGCGCGCGACATCGCCAATTCGGTGCTGAAGATCCGCGAAGAGGGCGGCTGGCTGCCGCGCTGGGGCTACGCCAACTTCGAGACCAACGTGATGACCGGTGATCCGGTGACGCCGTTCCTGGTCGACCTGTGGCGCTTCGGCGCGCTGAAGGGCCGCGAAGAGCAGGCCTACGCCGCGCTGCGCGAAAACGCCTTCGGCGTGCCGGCCTTCGGCATCCGCCCGCAGGGCCGCGCGGGCAACCCGAGCTACCTGCGCCAGGGCTTCGTGCAGCACGACCGCACCTTCATGTCGAAGGGCATGGACACCGATCCGCACCACGGCGCCTCGGCGACCATGGAATACGCGCTGGCCGACGGCGCCCTGGCGCAGATGGCCAAGGCGCTCGGCAAGACCGACGACGCCCAGGTGCTGGCGCAGCGCGCCCTCAACTGGAAGAAGGTGTGGGACCCGAGCGTGACCGACGCCGAAACCGGCCAGCGCGGCTTCCCGCGTCCGCGTTCGGAAGATGGCAAGTGGGTCAGCGACATCGATGGCAAGTACGATCCGCGCGGCGACCAGGGCTTCCACGAAGGCACCGGCTGGCAATACCAGTGGCTGGTACAGCAGGACGTGCCGGGCCTGGCCGCGGCGATGGGCGGCGGCAAGCAGGCACTGCACCGCCTCGACCAGTTCTTCGATTACGACGCTTTGGTGGCCGATCCGGCCGCGGTGCGCAAGTCGTGGGTCGTCGGTCCCTATAGCTATTACAGCCAATTCCGTTACAATCCCAACAATGAGCCCGATCTGCACGCGCCATGGATGTACACCCTGATGGGTCAGCCATGGAAGACCACGACGGTGCTGCGCGCAGCGGAAACGCTGTTCGGCAACGGCCCGGCGGGCGTCACCGGCAACGACGACCTCGGCACGATGTCGGCCTGGTACCTGTTCAGCGCGCTGGGTATTTACCCGGATGCGCCAGGCAGCGGCCGCTTCCTGCTGCATGCACCGCGCTTCGCACGTGCTGAGATCGACCTGGCACCGGGCCGCACCCTGCGTATCGACGCGCCGGGTGCCAAGCCGGGCGAGCGCCGCTTCGTGCAATCGGCCAGCTGGAACGGCCGCGCGCAGAACCAGGTGTGGCTCAACTGGGAGCAATTACAGGCTGCCGGGACTCTGACGTACAAGCTCGCGCCGCAGCCTGATACCAAGGGCTGGGGCACGCATGACCGCGACCTGCCGAATCCGCCGGCAGGGAGCACTAACTAAGCAGTAAAAATCGAATCAGGAGACAGTATGGCAAACATGGCACCTAACACAGCGCGGGTCGCGCCGCAGGATCCCGCGGGGACACAGCAGCGTGGCAACACGAGCGCGCTCGTCATCGTCACCATGCTGTTCTTCATGTGGGGCTTGATCACGTCGCTCAACGACATCCTGATCCCGCACCTGAAATCGATCTACACGCTCAGCTACGTCCAGGCGATGCTGGTGCAGTTCTGCTTCTTCGGCGCCTACGCCATCATCTCGCTGCCGGCAGGCGCCCTGATCCGCCGCATCGGCTACCAGAAGGGCGCCGTGACGGGCCTGCTGATCGCCGCGGCCGGCTGCGCGCTGTTCTACCCGGCGTCGTACAGCAGCTACGGCATGTTCCTGTTCGCCTTCTTCGTGCTGGCGGCGGGCATCACGGTGCTGCAGGTGGCGGCCAACCCGTACGTGGCGGTGCTCGGCCCGGCACGCACGGCGTCCAGCCGCCTGACGCTGACCCAGGCCTTCAACTCGCTGGGCACCACCATCGGCCCGGCGGTCGGCGGCCTGCTGATCCTGTCGGCCGTCGGCGCAGCAGCCGGCGCCACCGCCGATGCCGCGACCGTGCGCGGCCCCTACCTGGCCCTGGCGGCCACGCTGGCCGTGCTGGCCGTGCTGTTCATGGCGGCCCGCCTGCCAAAGATCGCCGAGACCGAAGATGTGGCGCTGGAAGGCGAGGGCCACGGCTCGGCGCTGGCGCACCGCCACCTGGTGCTGGGCGCGCTCGGCATCTTCCTGTACGTGGGCGCCGAAGTCAGCATCGGCAGCTTCCTGATCAACTTCCTGGGTGAATCGCGCATCGCCGGCCTGTCGCACGGCGACGCCGCGCACTACGTCAGCATCTACTGGGGCGGCGCCATGGTCGGCCGCTTCATCGGCTTCGCCGTGATGCGCGTGGTCAGCCCGGGCAAGGCGCTTGCCTTCAACGCACTACTGGCGATCGCCCTGGTCCTGACCGCCACCTTCGGCTCGGGCACCACAGCGATGTGGGCAATCCTGGCAGTCGGCCTGTGCAACTCGATCATGTTCCCGACCATCTTCACCATGGCGCTGCACGGCCTCGGCAAGTTCACCGGCCAGGGCTCGGGCATCCTGTGCATGGCCATCGTCGGCGGCGCCATCGTGCCGTTCGCGCAGGGTGCGCTGGCGGACTCGATGGGCGTGCAGATGTCCTTCCTGCTGCCGGCGGCTTGCTATGCGTTCATCCTGTATTTCGGGATGAAGTACGCTTCGCTGTACAAGGCGAAGTAAGCCTGAAGCGGTTTTAATGGAAAACAGCGGGCGATTGCCCGCTGTTTTTTTTGGATGATTAAAACCGGCAACGGGATGAGCGGGCTTGACGATGAAGTGCCGCTAACTCGGCGGCGATATATAAAAACACAATATTTAAATCTGAAAACATTCGTTCGGCCTGGAACAGGTGCTCCATACAATGCGATGCTCCATGCGGCATATTCGTCCTCAAGCCGCGCAACGCTTTCTAGCCTGTTTCCAAAGCCTCTTATGCCATTTCCCCGGAAAAACCGTCGTCTGCTGTTGTCGTTCCTTGCGGCTGTGCCATTGATGGAAGCAATGCCGGCTTATTCGCAAAAAGCCCCCGATATCATGCGCATCGGATACCAGAAGTCTTCGACACTGCTGACCATTATCAAGGCACGCGGTGTCCTTGAGCAGCAGCTGGCACCCCTTGGCATCAGGGTGAGCTGGCATGAATTCGCCAGCGGCCTGCCGCTGCTCGAGGCGCTGAATGTCGGCGGGGTCGACTTCAGTGCGGACGTGGCCGATACCGTCCCGGTATTCGCGCAAGCAGCGGGGGCAAAGCTCACCTATGTCGCGCAGGAGGCCCCGTCCCCATCGGCGCAGGCGATTGTGGTACGCGCCGACTCGCCACTCAGAACCGTCGCGGACCTCAAAGGCAAGAAGGTTGCCGTGACCAAGGCGGCGGGCAGCCATTATCTGTTGATCTCGCTTCTGGACAAGGCAGGCTTGAAGTTCAAGGATGTGCAACCGGCCTACCTCACGCCGGCGGATGGCCGCGCGGCCTTCGAGCGTGGCAGCGTCGATGCGTGGGTGACGTGGGATCCGTTCCTGGCGGGCGTGCAGCGCCAGACGGCGGTGCGCGTGCTGGCCGATGGCCGTGGCGTCGCCGACTATCAAAGGTATTACCTCGCACGGACTCCCTTTGCCGAAGCCAGGCCGGAAGCGTTGGCGATCGTGTTCGATGAGTTGCGCAAGGCAGGGCGCTGGGTCAAGCAGCATCCGAAGGACGCCGCTGTCTTCCTGGCGCCCGTCTGGGGCCTCGATGCCGCGACGGTGGAGTTGGCGAATAGCCGCCGTAGCTATGAAGTGCGCGCAGTCGTTGCCGAGGCGCTCGGCGAGCAGCAGCGGATCGCGGACGCGTTCCTGGCCGAGGGCCTGCTGCCGAAACGGGTGGAGGCGACGGCCGTGACGCTGTGGAAGCCAGTACAGCAGAATAGCCGGTGACCAACCATCGTGAGCCGGGGGTTCAGACGACGTTGAAGAAGTGTGTGCCGTCGCGCTCCAGCTGCGCAATCAGTCCGAATTCCCAATCCAGATACGCCTGCATTGCTTCGGTCGCATTATCGGTGCCTTCATAAGGACGACGATAGCGGTCGCTCCGCGGCACGGCGAGCCGCGTCTCGCCTTCTTCCAGCGGCAGCTTGGCCTCGATCCATGCCTGCGTCCCGCCTTCAAGTACCGCGACCTCGGCCTGCGTCAGCCGCTTCAGGTCGGCGGCGGCGAAGCGGGCCAGCTGGCTTGTCCCGCAGGTGAGCACGTATCGTCTGGCAGAGGGAATCTTCTCCAGTGCCTGCTGCAGTTGCGCGCGGATGACGAACCACGCGCCAGGGATGTGGCGTTTGACGTAGTTGGCGCTGGCGGTGACGTCGAGCACGGCGACGTCGTTTTCCTTCGGGTCGTTCAGCCAGCCTGCCAGTGTGCCTGGTGTGATCGTGGCGACGGCTTCGGCTTCGGGCGCGGGGTGGCCTACGGTACCGGTCTCGCTGCGCAGTCCCGCATCGACGGGATCGACTACCCAGACTTCCCAACCCATCTGCGCCAGCCACGACGCGCTCATGTCGGCGCGCACGCCATCGTCGTCGGCAAGTACGATACGCGCACCGCGCACCGGGGCATTGTGGTCGGTTTCCTGTACCAGCTGGCCGCCAGGCGCGCTGACGAAGCCGGGGAAGTGGCCGGCGGCAAATTCATCCGGCGTGCGCACGTCGAAGCGGTACACGGTGCGGCCTGGCGCATCCAGTGAAGCCAGTTCTGCATAGGCGATGCGGCGCACGCCGGCTTTGGCGGCGATGTCACGCGCGCCGCTCTGCGCGCGAGCGCGGTTGATGGCAGTCACGTCGGCGGGGGCGCGGCGGCTGGCGCCGCGGTCGAGCTTCTGGCCGGCGAGCGTCCAGCCGATGGTGCCGTTGCGCAGCGCTGCCACGGGGTTGGGGAGGCCGGCATTGACGAGCGATTGTGCGCCGATGATGCTGCGCGTGCGGCCCGCGCAGTTGACGATCACGCGTGTTGCCGGATCGGGCGCCAGTTCGCGCACGCGCAGCACGAGTTCCGCGCCGGGTACGTTGGTGGCGGTGGGGATACTCATCGTCTGGTATTCGTCGAAGCGGCGCGCATCGACCACCACGGCATCGGCGTGAGCGTCGAGCAAGACTTGCACTTCCTGCGCGGACAGGGACGGCGTGTGCCGTTTCGACTCGACCAGTTCACCGAAGGATTTGCTTGCCACGTTGACGTCGCGGAAGGTTTCCCCGCCGGCAGCGATCCATCCGGCGAGGCCGCCTTCGAGCAGGTGCACGCTGGTGTAGCCGAGAGCGCGCAGGACTTGCGCGGCGCGCGGCGCGAGGTCCACACCGTCATGCTCGCCATAGACCACGACGGGCGTGTCGCGGCGCGGAATGCGTGGCCACGCATCGAGTTCCAGTTTCGATAGCGGAAAATTGGCGGCCCATAGCGGATGCGATTGGGCGAAAGGATCTTCCTCGCGCACGTCGATCAGGGCGATCTCCTTGCGGTCCAGCAGAATCCGGCGGACCCCAGCGGGCGTGAGAATGGGAAAGGTTGACGTCATTGGGGTTCCTTGGATCGGTCTCACAGGTTGGGAAGATGCTGGTTGGCGTAGCCGGAGATGAAGGATATGCGTGTGCCGTCTTCGTTGTAGACGGAACGCCTGACGGCGCCGATGTTCGCGCCGTAGACGTGGATGCTGATCGACACCCGGTCGTCATAGGCATTGTGCACCCGATGGGTGTCGCCGAGGGCGGGCGAGACCGCTTCGACCTGCCCGGGTTCGAGGCGGACGGGACGACCTTGCGCCTGCGGCCGGCCATCCTGGTCGAGCGTGAAGGGCTGCGAATATTCCGCACCGCGCAGCATGCCGATCAGGCCCCATACCGTGTGGTCGTGAATCGGTGTGCGCTGGCCCGGCCCCCAGACGAAGCTGACAATGGAAAAACGTTCGGCGGGGTCGCAGTGCAGCAGCAGCTGCTGGTAGTGCTGCGGATGTGGCTGCGCATAGGTGTCGGGCAGCCAGTCGTCGCGCGCAACCAGCTTCGCCAGCAGCGCGCCGCCTTCCGCCAGGATGCGTGGCTCGTCGGGGCACCGGTCGAGCAGCATGGTAAGGCTGGTGATGAATTCGCTTAGCGGTGCTGTCATGTCAGGCCTCCAGTCCCGCCTTGCCGGCGGCGATCAAGATCGATTCGTTCTGAAAAGGAAACGCTGCACAGCGTACCAGCGTCAGGTCGTTTTGATAACGACGGAAATCGGATATGCAGTGTCGGTTTTCATCGCGGTTTTTCCAACTATGGACATTTATTTTTATTCGTCCATTACGATGCGCATTCCTATGTGCCGCCAATGGGTTTTATCGACGCCCTCATGCTGTGTCCCGACCTCGGAGCGGCTGAATATGGAGTGGCACTGGTTCGGTTGAATAGGGGGCGGCATGCGCTGTTGTTCACCTAGTAATCGGCTGGATGGCAGGGAGTCATATCGTTTTGGTTGAGAGCCAATGTCCAAGTACGTCATGGGCTCGAGCCAAGGTATTAAGATCCCCTCAGAGCCGGGTGTTGTCTGTTGTTTCAACTATTGTATTTGCGGCTTAGCAACATGTTATCCTGAGATGAGTGGCCGAGTTCGGCCAGAAGCCGACGTTGACTGCTGAGTTTAAATTTACCCGCTCAAGATAATCTAATCGTCCTAAAGGCCAATAATGAAGGAAACAAGATGATCAATCACATTGACCATATCGTTCTTACAACGGTAGACGAGGACGCTTGTGTCGAGTTTTACCAGGGCGTTCTAGGCATGAAGTTAGAAGTGTTCAACGAGAACCGGAAGGCATTAACGTTCGGTAATCAAAAGATAAACATACATGTCAAAGGCAAAGAGGTAGAGCCGAAAGCCCACTTGCCTGTTCCTGGTGCACTTGACCTATGCTTCATCGCGAGTATTCCCCTTGCCGATGTCATCGAAAATTTGCGTACTAGATCTATATCGATTGCTGAAGGACCCGTTCGTAGGACCGGAGCACATGGCCCGATTGAGTCTATTTATCTCCGCGACCCTGACCTGAACCTCATCGAAATATCTCAATACGTTACGAGCGCGTAGGCACACCTAGAATATCAAAGTCGGCCGGAGAGCCGCTATCGGCCAGGAGCGGCCGTTGCGACTAGCTGCTTCAGTTATTTTCGGCGACCTTACAGTCGAGAAACGGCGCAGTGTGCCTCGTTATAGACGTTAGTGTGGAAAATCCTTGAGCATTGAAATCGTCCAGCAACACCTGAGCGCGGCTTGCAAAGAAGACATCCCGAAGGTTGTATTTTTGACCGGTGGTTGGGGCGAAGGGAAAACTCATCAGTGGCGAATTGCCCTTAAGGCGGCGCAAGCAGAAGCTAAGCCTCCGAAATTCGCATACGTGTCGCTATTCGGTATCAACAGTCTGACCGGGCATATGCAGCGCGAACCGCGAGTACCAAGCGATAACTCTACAATACCGTTTACCAACGCAACCGTTGGACGCTTTCCCGATCAACGTTCATACAGAAAAACGGGCACTCAGCGCAGCGTGCCCATTTCGTCGGCAGCGGGGAACGGCGCTACCGCGGTTCCGACCGTTAGACGGTCGGTGCCAGCGCCGGCTCGCTTACCGCGGCACTGGAAGGCTTGATCCTGAACCAGATTGCGTACATCGCCGGCAGGAATACCAGCGTCATGACCGTGCCCGCGAAGGTGCCGCCGATCAAGGTATAGGCAAGCGTTCCCCAAAACACCGAATGGGTCAGTGGGATGAACGCCAGTATCGCGGCCAGCGCCGTCAGCAAAACTGGACGCGCGCGCTGCACCGTTGCCTCGACCACGGCGTTGAACGGCGCCAGTCGGTTCGCGAGGTTGTATTCGATCTGACCGATCAGGATCAGCGTGTTGCGCATCAAGATACCAGACAGCGCTACCAGACCGACCAAGGCGTTGATGCCGAACGGCTGGCGGAACAGGATTAACACAGGCACGACGCCGACCAGGCCGAGGGGGCTAGTCAGGAACACCATCACCATCGACCCGATCGAACGCACCTGGAAGATGATGATTAACAACGTGAGCGCGACCATGATTGGGAAGAGCGGCAACAGTGCCGCGTTGGCTTTGCCAGCTTCCTCGATCGATCCCGCCGTTTCCAGTTTGTAGTCAGATGGCAGTGCTGCCATAATCGGCTGCAGTGCCTGCGCGACGGCCATCGACACATCTGGCGGTTGTAGACCCTCAGCGATGTCGCCGCGGATCGTAATCGTCGGCATGCGGTCGCGGCGGCGCAGGATCGGCTCCTCGGGGCGCACATCGATCAAGCCAACCTGCGATAGCGGAATACGCTGGCCCGCCGCGCCGACCAGCGTGAAGGCGCCAATGCGGGCCGGGTCGAGGCGTATGTCGCCGGCGGCCCGCGCCACCACCTGGACCGAGCGGATGTCTTCGCGCACGGCGGTGACGGCCACGCCGCTCAGCAGGAACTGCAGCTGCTGGGCCACGGCGCTGGAATTCAGGCCAACGGCGTGAAGGCGGTCCTGGTCGAGCGTGAAGTGCAGCGTCGGCACGCGCGTTCCCCAGTCCGTGTTCACGGTGCGCATCTGTGGGCTGGCATGCATCACAGACTCAACCTTGGCGGCGAGCACGCGTAGCGTCTCGGGATCGGGGCCGGACAGGCGGAACGCTACTGGGTACGGCGAATAGGGACCGAACACAAGCTGCGTCACACGCACCCGGGCCTCGGGCGCGAGGCCGTCGGCGACGACGGCGCGCAGGCGCAGCTTCAGCGCCTCACGTTGCTCTTCGTTGCTGGTGCGGATCACAATCTTGGCAAATGACGGATCGGGCAGCTCCGGCGCCATCGCGAGATAGAAGCGAGGCGCGCCCTGGCCGATGTACGACGTAACGATCTCGGCTTCCTTCTGCTTCGCCAGCCACGCCTCCACCTTGGCGGTTGCGGCCGCCGTGCGTTCGATCGACGTCCCATACGGCATTTGCACATCGACAAGCACTTCGGGCCGGTCGGAAGTTGGGAAGAACTGTTTCTTGACGATGGCCATGCCGGCACCGGCCAGCACGAGGGTACCGATCACGACCGCCGCGACCAGCCACTTGCGGCGAATGACGGAGCCGAGCAAGCGGCGGAATCGGTTGTAGCCGGGCGTGTCGTAGATCGCATGCGCGCCTCCCTCGATCTTGGGAATTGCGGGCAGCAGCTTGACGCCGAGGTAAGGCGTGAACACGACCGCGACGATCCACGACGCGATTAGCGCGATGCCGACGATCCAGAACATATTGCTTGTGTATTCGCCGGCCGTTGACTTGGCGAAGCCGTTCGGCATGAAACCGATCGCTGTCACTAAAGTGCCAGAGAGCATCGGCGCGGCGGTGTGGCTCCACGCATAGGCAGACGCCTGCACACGGTCGTAGCCTTCCTCCATCTTGACCACCATCATCTCAATGGCGATGATAGCGTCGTCGACGAGCAGGCCAAGCGCGAGGATCAGAGAACCGAGCGTGATGCGATCGAAATTCTTGCCTGTGCCTGCCATCACGACGAACACCGCGGCCAGTGTGAGCGGCACGGCTGCTGCGACGACAAGGCCCACGCGCCAACCCATGCTGAGGAAGCACACGACTAACACGACCAGCAGCGCGACGAAGAACTTGACCATGAATTCGTCGACGGCGCCGGCGATGTTGACGGCCTGGTCGGTCACCTTGGTCAGGCTCTGCCCCAGTGGCATGTCCTTGTTGACGACGGAGACCTCGGCGTCCAGCGCCCTGCCCAGGTCCAGCCCGTTCCAACCGTCGCGCATGACGACGCCCAGCAGCAGCGCCGGCTCGCCGTTGTTGCGGATCTGGAACGTGGCCGGATCTTCGTACCCGCGCTCGACGGTCGCGATATCGGCCAGCTTCAGCGTGCGGCCCTGGCTCACCACCGGCGTCTCGCGGATCTTGCGCAGTTCGTCGAAGGCACCGTCCAGGCGCACGAAGACCTGCGATCCCTTGGTGTCGATCGAGCCGGCCGGCGTCAGTACGTTCTGCGCGTTCAGCGCCGTGAACACGTCTTGCGGCGCGACACCCAGCGTGGCCAGGCGCTCGTGCGAAAACGACACGAAGATGCGCTCGGCCTGCTCGCCGATGATATTGACCTTCTTCACGCCGGCCACGTGCAGCAGGCGCTGACGCAGCATCTCGGCGTCGCGCACGAGCAAGCGCCCCGCCTTACCGCGCGCCTTCAGGGCGTACAGTGCGAACGTGACGTCGGCAAACTCGTCGTTGACGAGCGGGCCGATGACCCCGGACGGCAGCTCAGCCTGGGCATCGTGCAGCTTCTTGCGCGCTTGGTAAAACTGGTCGGGCACTTCGGACGGCGGCGTGCTGTCCAGCAGCGTCACGGTCGTGAATGCCAGCCCCGGACGGGTGTAGGTCTCGGTACGGTCGTAGTAGCGCAGCTCCTGCATGCGCTTCTCGAGCGGTTCCGCGACCTGGTCCTGCATCTCGCGCGCGGTCGCTCCCGGCCACGCCGTGATTACCGTCATCGTCTTCACAGTAAAGGGCGGATCCTCGGCGCGCCCGAGCTTGAGGAAGGCCAGCACGCCGGCCAGCATGATCAGCAGGATGAGGAACAAGGTTACGGAGCGCTCGCGTACCGCCAGTGCCGACAGGTTGAAGCGGCTCATTGTGCCTCTCCCGCGCTGGCCGTGTCGGCGATCTGCCGGGCCTGGCCCGCCATCCGCACCGTCTCGCCGTCGTGCAGCAGGTGGGCGCCCACCGCGACGACGCGCTCGCCTTCCTTCAGCTGGCCGTCGACGCGCGCACTGTCGTCGCCGATGCCCCGCACCCGGACGGGGCGCCAGCTCACTCTAGCCGGCGTCCCAGCCACGACCCACACCCCGGCGCTCTTGCCGGTGTCGAACACCGCGCCGGCTGGCACCTGCAGCGCGGGCCGGCCGGCGCCTTCATCATCCAGGTGCACCGTGACGGTCGAGCCGAGCGGGGCCGCCGCCAGCGCGCCGTCGAGCACGTAATTGGCTTCGTAGGTCCTGGTCAGGCGGTCGGCGGCATCGGATAGTTGGCGCAGCCTAGCGCCGCCGCTCGCATGGCCGCCGCCGTACAGCGTGGCCCGGGCCCGCGTGCCCAGCGGCGGACGTACTGTCTCCGGCAACTGGACGATGGCCTCGCGCGGGCCCGCATGCGCCAGGCGCACGACGCTCTGGCCGGCGCCCACGACCTGGCCCGGCTCGGCCAGTGTCTCGACCACAACGCCGTCCGCGTCGGCTGCCAGCACGGCATACCCAGTGGCGTTCCGGGCGACGCCGTACTGTGCCTCGGCCGCGCTCAGCTGGGCGCGCGCCGTGTCGGCCGCGGCCTTGTATTGGTCGTAGGCGGACGCGGACACAGCCCCCTCGGCCACGAGGTCGTGGTAGCGCGCCTCGTCATCGATCGCCTGCTTCGCGCGCGCGCGCGCGGCGGCGACGGCGTCAGCCTGGGCTTGGGCCTGTAGGCCGAGGTCGACCGGATCGATGCGCATGAGCGGCTGGCCGCGCCGGACGGTCTGGCCGACGTCGACCAGGCGTTGCAAGACCTTGCCGGGTACCCGGAAACCGAGGTCGCTCTGGACGCGGGCGCCAACGACGCCCGTGAATGAACGGGACGCCGGGGCCTCGCTATCGACGAGCACGGTTTCGACCAACGGCGCTTCGACGCGCGGGTCAAAAACCGTTTTGTCGCTGCACGCTGCCAGGGCGAGCGGCAGCAGGTAGAGGAGCTGTGTGCCGCGGGAACGCGTAAGCATGGGGAATCCCCTTTCGAATTAGAAAGGGGTCATTTTTATTCTTGTGACCAATTAAGTCAATAGTCACGAAAGAAATTGCTATGGTGCGAGACTCCTGAGCACGAGGCCCGACAGGTGGACCGCGGCCTCCTGGGCATGTTCCAGGTTGTATTGAAGCATGACAGGAATGACGTAGGGCTTGAGCATGAAGCAGATCGCACGGGTCGTCTCGTCCAGCGGCGTCTTGCGCTCGAACTCGCCCGCCTCGCGCCCTTCCCGCACGATCGCCGTGACGACGCCTTCCACATAAGCCTCGTACGCCCCAACCGACGGCCAGGACGCCAGCGACGCCGTGGCGGCGATGTCGTAAAGCTTGCGCTCGGCAAAGAACAGCTCGCTGCCTGCGTCGACAAAGGCCTTGAACATACGGCGGAAACGGTCAGACGCACTGGTGGCCCCAGACATGGCGGCATCGACCGTACGCTGCATCTCGCCGAGGCGGTTCGCGCAGATGACTTCGCCAATCGCTTGCTTCGAATCGAAGAACTTGTAGATGTAGGCCTTGGAAAAGCCGATCGACTTTGCCAGGTCCGACACCGTCGTCTTTTCGTAGCCGTAATGGGTGAAATATTCGGAAGCGGCATCGACGATCTGGGTGCGTACGTCGTGATCGGATGGGCCGCGCGTCTTGGGGTGAGATAGGCTGGATTTGGTCATGGTGATAGCTTAGCGCCTCAAAAGAAGGTTTGACAAATGTGACTAAATTATATTATGGTCACAAGTCACTATATTCGCTAAGGATACACTATGTTCAGGATACGCTTGGTCGCCGCGTCGGCGCTCGCCGCGCTGACGACCGCATGCGCCGTGGGACCCGACTACCACCGCGCGGATGCGACGCTGCCGGCGCGGTTCACCGGCTCGGCCGGCGAGGCGCCACCGGCCGCCGAGCTGGCAACGTGGTGGGACGGCTTCGGCGACCCCCTGCTGAGCCGTTACGTCGGGCTCGCGCTGCAACAGAACCTCGACCTGGCGCAGGCGGCGGCTCGGGTCGAGCAGGCACGTGCAGGCCTGGGCGCAGCCAACGCGGCGCTGCTACCGTCTAGTGCCGTCACTGGCTCGGCGGCGCGCGCGCGCCAGTCGGTCGAGACGCCGGTCGGCCAGTTGCTGAACGCGCAGCCTGGCTTCAACCGCTGGGGCAATGCGTACGACGCCAACCTGGCGGTTAGCTGGGAGATCGACGTCTTCGGTGGCCTGCGTCGCAACCGCGAAGCGGTGCTGGGCGATTACGAGACGTCGCGGGCTGCCGCAGTCACGATCCGGCTCGCGGTTGCTGCCCAGACGGCGGACGCCTACATTGCCGTCCGCGGGCTTCAGGCGCGCCTCGAGGTCGCCCGGCGCCAGGTGCAGACTCGGCAGGACTTGCTTGCAAAGGTGACCCTGCTGTACGACAAGGGCGTGGCGTCAGAGTCCCAGATGCGCCAGACGGACGGTGAGCTGGCTCAGGCCCAGGCGACCGTACCGGTGCTGCAGGCCGGCCTCGACGCGGCGCTGAACGCGCTCGACGTCATGCTCGGTACGTCGCCCGGCACGCACCGCGCGGAGCTCGAGTCCGCAAGTACCATTCCGGCCGTGCCACGCATCGCCGGGATGGGCTCGCCGGCGGATCTGCTGCAGCGCCGCCCAGACCTGATCGCCGCAGAGCGGCGCGTTGCCGCCGCGAACGCACGCATTGGCGTGGCGATCTCGGAGTACTACCCCCACTTCTCGCTCGGCGCGCTGCTCGGCAGCGTTACGACGCTGTCGAGCGGTAACCTGTTCAAGGACGGAGCCAGCCAGGCGTCGGCCGTGCTGGGCCTGCGCTGGCGGCTGTTCGACTTCGGCCGCATCGATGCGCAGATCGGCCAGGCCAAAGGCCAAGAGGCGGAAGCGCTGGCGGCATATCGCCTTGCCGTGCTGCATGCAACGGAAGACGTCGAGAATGCGTTCTCGGCGCTAATCAACCGCCGTGAGCAAGCCAACGTGCTGGTGCGCGGCGAGGATGCGCTCACGCGCTCTCGCGCATCTGCGTTCGCGGCCTACCGGCGCGGCGCTGGCAGCCTGATCGACGTGCTGCGCGCCGACGAGACATTGCTGCAGACGGCAGACGCTCGAGTGCAGGCACAGACCGAACTTGCGCGCGCGGCTGTTGCCAGCTATCGCGCGCTGGGCGGGGGCTGGACGCCGCAGGCGGAACCCAGCGTGGCCGCCGCGCACGGCGAGCGACCAGTGTCCTCGTCGTAAGCAGTCATGCTAACGTCATCTAAGTCCTGCCAGCGGACACCCGCGCCGCTCGTGACAGTGGCGCCTAGCGCAGCAGACTACGCTACCTGCCCGGCGTTACCGTGTCGCGCGGTCACTGGCGCCCAGCTTCGCCAGGACGGTCTTCATGCGGCCGTTTATAGTCTCTTCCGATATCGCGAGTAGAGAGCTGATCACCCGGCTCGAGTAATCGGGTGAACCCGGCGCAACCTGCTGAAACCAAGATGTGCTGCTTCAAGCTGTTGAGCGAACGCATAGCGCGCACCTTCGAGACTCAGGTCGTCGAGCTGCAGGAGCGAGCTGCTGTGCTAACCGCTCTAGAACGCCTGACAAAACCCCTTGGTTACTCTGTAGGCAACAGCCGGGTACACTCAGCCCTGCCGACCGGCCGAGTTCGGCCAGGAGCGGACATAGCCAATCCGAAGACGGCGATAAAACTACAGGGCACAAAGGGAAGTATGCGTAATGCTGTGAGAGCGACTGCCACAGTCGCTGGTTTCCTGTTCATCGCCTATTGGGCCATCTTTGGCTGGATGGTGTATGTGTCGCCACTCAAGTACAGTGAGATGGACTTTGATCACGATGGGCGAGTGAGTTACAGCGAAGCAGGCTATGCGTCTTCATTCGGAACGCGGAGGTACGGGGATCGTGGGCATCACTGCATGGAATACTTTGCTTACAAAGATGGGTTGCCCCTGAAAACGATCTGTCGTGACTAACGAAATAGTGGTTCGACTTTTCTAGGGTTACCAGCGGATTGTGTGCGCGGACTATCTGCGGCTGCTAAGGGGCGGGAGCGGCCTGTCGTGACACTCCGCGAGATTTTTCGACGTGACAACATGCTATGCTCGCCCGACCGTCTGCAGCCGGCCAAAACCGGTCATCGAGGTTTAAAAAATTCATGCCTATTCAATCGTTGAATTCGGCAAAAATATAGGGAGCCGGTATGTCCTACCAAGCTGAAGTTCTGCTCTGCTCTCACTGCTTCAAAGATGAGGGACTGCGGATCGATGCTGCAAAGCATGGCCTTGAGCAGCTGGGTGATTGTCCGAATTGTCAAAGCCCGGATGGGCAGAAGCTGACACGAGACCATATTAAAAGTCTAGCGTGGCGCTTCTTCGTAAGCGGAACCACGATCCGGTGCGAGTACGGCGCAGCGCCAATGATTCAGTTCAACGAGCACCGTTACGGCCAGGGCGATATTGTCTCTTCGGCGTGGCTTGAGAACGACATTAGGCTTATCCAGGAGGCTGCCAAAATTGGATTGTTTCATTACGGTCCTCGGCTGTGGATGGTCGGGGAAGTCGAGCCACTCAAGGCGCTGCAGGATCCAAAGACTCGTCCTCAGATCATCGAACGTATTCTAGAGGAGTACTCCGAAGAAACGCTTAGCGTGGGCAGCAAGTTCTACCGCCTGCGCATCAGCCCTGAATATCCAGCGGAGCCGTCACAATACGACAGTCCACCAGCAGCTTTTGCAGGTAGAGGGCGTTTAGATTCTCCAGGTCTATCCGTGATGTACGGATCGCAAGACCTTGATGTTTGTATCCATGAATGCAGAGCGTCGACCGAGGATGATATATATGTCGCAACCCTGAAGGTTCAGAGGGATCTGCGGCTACTGGACCTCACTTATCCCTTGGAGGAAGCAGAGACCGAGTTCGAAAGCCTGGATATGGCAATCCACATGTTGTTTCTTGCCCGCTCTCACTCATATGACATCGCCCGTGACATTGCCCTTGCCGCGAAGGCTGCTGGTTTTGACGGTGTGATCTATCCATCCTTTTTCAGCCTGATTCGCACCGGCGCCCATCCTTTCGAAACAGCCTATGGTCTGTCGCTTCGTCTATTCCATCCCGAACGCCGTCAATATGTGGAGGCAAGCACCATTCGAAATTTCGCCCTGTTCGGCAGGCCGGTAGAAAGCGGCTTGGTCAGCGTCGAGTGCATAAATCGTCTTATCCTTACCCAAGTTAGCTATCGTGGGCATTTCGGGCCGGTCAAGTACTGAACGCCAAGAGACGAAGCAACCCACGATACCTGAACTGACACCACAATTGTTGAGTCTGCCAGTACACACCGACAACTGATTCAGAGCGTACTCGACGGTCCGCTTCGGGTCGATAACGGACACAGCTAAATGTCTGCCGCCAGACAGGAACAAACCCAAATTGTTCCTGATTACTCATCGAAAATCATGAAAACCATACCCAAAGATTTTTGGGAACAGTCTGGCTACGAGGCGCAGAAGTACGAAGGCGAGCCATTAAGCGATGACCTCGTTTCAGCCGTCGAAAATACACTGGGATACAAGCTGCCGCGCTCCTATGTCGAGCTGATGCGGACGCAAAACGGCGGCATCCCATCACGAACATGCTATCGCACGCATCAGCGGACATCCTGGGCCACTGACCATGTAGCGATCACCGGTATCTACGGGATTGGCTTCAGCAAGGCCAGTACGCTGTGCGGGCAATTCGGTACCCCGTTCTGGGTTGACGAGTGGGGCTATCCACCACTCGGTGTTTATTTTGCAGATTGTCCTTCTGCCGGGCACGACATGATTTGTTTGGATTACTCCGCTGTAGGACCTGACGGAGAGCCTCGCGTCGTGCATGTAGACCAGGAGCTCGACTACCGGGTAACGGTGTTGGCGGAGACATTCGAACAATTCATCCTTGGACTCGACACTGAAGAGAACTTTCCGATGGAGTGAATCACGGCCGCAATGCCGATGCTGGCGCAGAAAACAAAAAAGCCAGATCACCGAAAGGTCGATCTGGCTTCTGGAATTCTGTGGTCGGGGTGAGAGGATTCGAACCTCCGGCCTCTACGTCCCGAACGTAGCGCTCTACCGGGCTAAGCTACACCCCGACTGGTACTGAATACTGCTGAGGGAGATGAAACTGATGGTCGGGGTGAGAGGATTCGAACCTCCGGCCTCTACGTCCCGAACGTAGCGCTCTACCGGGCTAAGCTACACCCCGACTGGTTTGAGATTCGTTACCGGAATCTCGGGAAGGCATGATTTTAGTTGTCTTAATGGTTCCTGTCAACAGCGAAGCTGCAGAGCTGGAGGAGGCTGTCCTTGTACTCGCTGTCCGGCAAATCGGCGATGGCGGCCTTGGCGCGGTCGGCTGCGACTTCCGCTTCGCGGCGGGTGTAATCGAGGGCGCCGGTGCTGCTGACTGCGGCGAGAACGGCGTCGAAATGGGTCTCGTCGCCGTTTTCGATGCAGCTGCGGATCAGCTCACGCTGTTCGGCGGTGCCGTTCTCCATCACGTAGATCAGGGGCAGGGTGGGCTTGCCTTCGCGCAGGTCGTCGCCGACGTTCTTGCCGATTTCGGTGGCGTCGCCGGCGTAGTCGAGCACGTCGTCGATCAGCTGGAACGCGGTGCCCAGCGAGCGGCCGAATTCGCCCGCGGCTTCGATCTGGCCGTCGTTCGCGCCCGCGATCAGCGCACCCAGCTGGGCCGCGGCTTCGAACAGCTTGGCGGTCTTGGAGCGGATCACGGTCAGGTAGCTTTCGCGCGTGACGTCCGGGTCGTGCATGTTCAGCAGCTGCAGCACTTCGCCTTCCGCGATCACGGTGGTGGCGCGCGACAGGATCTCCATGATGCGCATGTCGTCCAGGCTGGTCATCATCTCGAAGGCGCGCGAGTACAGGAAGTCGCCGACCAGCACCGAGGCCGCATTGCCGAACAGCGCGTTGGCGGTCTGGCGGCCGCGCCGCATCGACGACTCGTCGACCACGTCGTCGTGCAGCAGGGTCGCGGTGTGGATGAATTCGACCACCGCCGCCAGTTCGTGGTGGCCGGCGCCGCGGTAGCCGTAGGCATTTGCCAGCAGCAGCACCAGCACCGGACGGATCCGCTTGCCGCCGGCACTGATGATGTACTCGGCAATCTGGTTCACCAGGGCGACGTCGGAATGCAGCCGCTGTCGGATCACCGTGTTGACGGCCCCCATGTCGGTGGCGATCGTGCGGGTGATGGGATTCTGTTGGGCGGTTTGAATGGCGGCGGACAAGGCAGACCTGCGTGAGGAAGAATGCGGTTTGGATTTTGTTAAGTGCCGTGATTATACGACAAGCAAGGCAATTCAGCGGTTTTCCACATGTATCGCAAGGGCAAGGGAGCAGCCTGATGAGCAGCTGCCACAGGGGTGTGTGCAGCTGCCACAGCCGTTTTGACACGGCGCAGCAATGCGGATATAATCCTCTGTTCCCTGAGCCTCGAGGTCTTCAAGAATCGGTTCAATCGGAAAATTTTTTAACAATTAATGAGGTTTCAATCATGTACGCGGTCATAAAAACCGGTGGCAAGCAATACAAAGTTGTCGCTGGCGAAAAACTCAAAGTAGAACAGATACCGGCAGACATTGGTTCCGAACTCACTATCGATCAGGTTCTCGCCGTTGGCGAGGGCGAGAGCATCAAGTTTGGTGCTCCGCTGGTGGAAGGTGCTTCGGTTCGCGTGACTGTTGTGTCGCACGGTCGTCACGACAAAGTGCGTATCTTCAAGATGCGTCGTCGTAAGCACTACCAGAAGCGTCAGGGCCATCGCCAGAACTACACCGAAATCCAAGTGGTTGCGATCAACGGCTAATTGCCGCGCGCCCATTCTTTAGTCAGCAAGGAGCATCTAAATGGCACACAAAAAAGGTGGCGGTACTACCCGCAACGGCCGTGACTCAGAAAGCAAACGCCTTGGCGTGAAAGTCTACGGCGGCCAGGCAATCAATGCCGGCGGCATCATCATGCGTCAGCGCGGTACCACGGTTCGTCCGGGCACCAACGTCGGCCTGGGCAAGGATCACACCCTGTTCGCACTGGTCAACGGCACTGTCAAGTTCGTCAAGCAAGGCGTCGGCTCGAAGCAGTTCGTGACCGTCGTTGCTGCTCCGGCAGCCGAAGCAGTCGCAGCGTAATTAAAGGGCCGCGCAAGCTGTCGTGCAATGCACGGCGGGTGCGCGCGGTCCCCTTAAGGCGAAAGCCTTAGAATTAAGGCTCTGCCATCGGTAGAGCCTTTTAATTTTTTGGGCGGCCGAACCGCCCAATTTTCTAAGTGGTCTCATCATGAAGTTTATCGACGAAGCAAGAATCGAAGTCATCGCCGGCGACGGCGGCAACGGCTGCGCCTCGTTCCGCCGCGAAAAGTTCCGTCCGTTCGGCGGCCCCGACGGCGGCGATGGCGGCAAGGGTGGCTCGATCTGGGCGATCGCCGACCGCAACATCAATACGCTGGTCGACTTCCGTTTCTCCAAGGTGCATACGGCGCGCAACGGCGAACCGGGCCGCGGCTCCGATTGCTACGGCAAGGGCGCCGAGGACGTCACCCTGCGCATGCCGGTCGGCACCCTGATCATCGACGATAACAATGGCGAGATCATCGCCGACCTGACCGAGCACGGCCAGGTCGAACTGCTGGCCAAGGGCGGCGAGGGCGGGTGGGGCAACATCCACTTCAAGACCTCGACCAACCGCGCGCCGCGCCAGAAGACCGAGGGCAAGGACGGCGAGCGCCGCTCGCTGCGCCTCGAACTGAAAGTGCTGGCCGACGTCGGCCTGCTGGGCATGCCGAACGCCGGCAAGTCGACCTTTGTCACCGCCGTCTCGAACGCGCGCCCGAAGGTGGCCGACTACCCGTTCACGACCCTGCACCCGAACCTGGGCGTGGTCCGCGTCTCGCACGAAAAGAGCTTCGTCATCGCCGA
The DNA here is from genome assembly GCF_034659755.1 of Massilia phyllosphaerae. Taxonomy (NCBI): domain Bacteria; kingdom Pseudomonadati; phylum Pseudomonadota; class Betaproteobacteria; order Burkholderiales; family Oxalobacteraceae; genus Massilia; species Massilia phyllosphaerae. Next base: position 264,001 of record NZ_JAXSQX010000004.1, on the reverse strand, counting down.
CATTCCCGGCCTGATCGAAGGTGCCGCCGAAGGCGCCGGCCTGGGTCACCAGTTCCTGCGTCACCTGAGCCGTACCGGCCTGCTGCTGCACATCGTCGACCTGGCTCCGATGGACGGCAAGACCGACCCGGTCAAGGAAACCAAGGCGCTGGTCAAAGAACTCGAAAAGTACGACGAAGAGCTGCTCAACAAGCCGCGCTGGCTGGTGCTGAACAAGCTGGACGTGGTGCCGGAAGACGACCGCAAGAAGGTCGTCAAGGACTTCGTCAAGAAGATGGCCTGGAAGGGCCCGGTGTTCGAGATCTCGGCCCTGAACCGCGAAGGTTGCGAAGACCTGGTGCATGCCATCTACCGCCACCTGGAAGAGATGCGCCATGTGGAGCAGCGTTCGGAAGAAGTGCAGATGACAGCGGAAGCACGCGGCATCTCGTCGATCGATCCGGACGATCCGCGCTTCAAGATCCTCGAAGACTGATGGTAGTCTCGACAAACCTACTGCGCGTTGCATTGTCGGTCTGCGATGCTCGCTGTACTGTTCGTACAGTTGCGCTTCTCGACCAACACTGTCGCCGCTCGCTACGGTTTTTCGAGACTCCCTGATGGTGTTTTCCGAAGCCACCCGCGCACGCCTGCGCACGCAAGTGCTGCAGGCCACGGCCACCGTCTGCTCGCTGGCCGCGTTCTCGGCCATGCTGAACCCGGACGTCGTCGCGACGCGGCTCGGACTGTTTCTCGTCGGCGTGAACGGCTACAGCCAGTTCTACGCCATCTATGTCGGAGTGCGCTTCGCTACCGCGTTGCTGGCTCTGCTGGCGGCGCGGCGGGGCGACCAGCCCATCCTCGGCGACCTCACCGCACTGTTCATCCTGGCGCAGCCGGTCGGCCGCCTGGTCGCGGCGTTTGCGATCGGCCTGCCCCAGGGCGTATTGTTGGCCATCTGCGGGATCGAATTGCTGGCCGGCCTCGTGCTGCTGGCATTGCGTCCCTGGGGACGCCCGCTCCTGTCCTGAGTTCGCATCCACTTCGACATGACCACCCTCCAATCCGTTATCCAAGCCTCCGGCCGCATCATCGTCAAGGTCGGCTCCTCGCTCGTCACCAATGAAGGCCGCGGCCTCGACAACGCCGCGATCGCGCGCTGGGCTGCCCAGATTTCTTCGCTGCGTTCGCTCGGCAAGGAAGTCGTGCTGGTGTCGAGCGGCGCCATCGCCGAAGGCATGCTGCGCCTCGGTTTCAACAGCCGCCCGACCGACATCCACGAACTGCAGGCCTGCGCCGCCTGCGGCCAGATGGGACTGGCCCAGATCTACGAAACCAGCTTCCGCACCCACGGCGTGAAAACCGCGCAGGTGCTGCTGACCCACGCCGACCTGGCCGACCGCGAACGCTATTTGAATGCGCGCTCGACGCTGACGACGCTGCTGCGCCTGGGCGTGGTCCCGATCATCAACGAGAACGACACCGTGGTCACCGACGAAATCAAGTTCGGCGACAACGATACCCTGGGCGCGCTGGTCGCCAATTTGATCGAGGCCGACGCCTTGGTGATCCTCACCGACCAGAAAGGCCTGTATTCCGCCGATCCGCGCAAGGACCCGCAGGCGCGCCTGATCGAGGAAGCGCAGGCCGGCGATGCGTCGCTGGAAGCGATGGCCGGCGGCGCCGGTTCCAGCATCGGCAGTGGCGGCATGCTGACCAAGGTGCTGGCCGCGCGCCGCGCCGCGCGCTCGGGTGCCCACACCGTGATCGCCTGGGGCCGCGAAGACAACGTGCTGGTGCGCCTGGCGCAGGGCGAGGCGATCGGCACCCAGCTGACCGCGCCGACCGCGCGCCTGACCGCGCGCCGCCAGTGGATGGTCGACCACCTGCACACCGCGGGCGAGCTGGTGCTGGATGCGGGCGCCGTGCAGAAGCTGGCGAAAGAGGGTAAATCGTTATTACCGATTGGCGTGGTCGCGGTGCGCGGCGAATTCGGGCGCGGCGCACTGGTCACCTGCAAGGGCGAGGATGGCCACGAGATCGCGCGCGGCCTCACCAACTACACCGCCAGCGAAGTCAAGCGCATCATGCGCCATGCGTCCAGCGAGATCGAACAGATTCTCGGCTACGTCGAGGCGCCCGAGCTGGTGCACCGCGACAACCTGGTCCTGCTCTAAAGCCTTCAGCCGGCGGGCGCCGGGGCCGGCGCGGGTGCGGGTGCGTCGCGCAGTAGGCGCACCTGCCCGGCCGAGACGGTGCCCATGCCGGGGTGGAAGGACACGCGCAGCGCGCCGACCTCGCGTACATTCTGCATCGTCTGTTCCAGCTGGACGTAGTCGCAGCCGCCCGGCGCCGACAGCTGGATGCCGAGCCAGGCCAGGTGCCAATCCCCTTTTGCGTCGCGCACTTCGACCTTGTCGAGGTCGTGGAACGCCTTTGCGCTCAGCGCCAGCTGGAAGGCGCGTGCCTCCACCGGCGCGTCGAGCGTGAATTCCATCCCATTGTTGTTCCCCGGCTGCGGCGCGGCGTGCGGCGCGTCCGTCCAGCTGCCTTCCGCATCCTTTGCGCTGCCCAGCGTGCATTTCACCGGCACCGTGGCCAGCTTGCGCGCCGTCGCCGCAGCTTCCAGGCGCGCGGTCTCGACCGCCTTGCGGCTGGCCTCGGCCGGATCGGGAGCGGGCTGGGACTTGCCCGAACAGGCACAGAGCAGGGATGCGAGGGCGAGCAGGGAAGCGTGGGGGCGGAACTTATTCAGGTGCATGGTGATCGAGGATGTCGTGCTGGATTGCAAGCTGCAAGCCTAGCATGTCCCGCGCCGTTCAACAGCACCAGTTTCATACGGAACGCGCGTCAGTACACGCGCATGGCATCGCGTCCATACAGCAGAATCGTGTAGTCGCCGCAGCGTACCCGTGCCGGCGGCGGGCCGTTGATCGCTTCCAGCCGCGCCGCCGGGATATGGTACTGCGGTGGCGCGTCCGGGCCGACCAGGGCGAAATCGTAGGCTGGGCGGAAGTAGCGTTGGCTGGTAATCCAGGGCAGCTCTTCCAGCGATGCGATGTGCTGGGCCAGCACGATGCCGCGGCGGCTGAAGCGCTGGAACGGCTTGGCGTCCCAGTACTGGGCAACCCCGTGATGCAGGTCCATGCGCGCCAGCGCGCGGTCGAGGCAGGCGCTGTCGGCGGGGTAGTAGGCGCTTTCGATCGGGTGCGCCTGCCATTGGCGCGCCGTCGCCATGCCGGTGCCCAGTGCAAACGCGCATGCGCCCGCAAGCAGCAGTGCCGGCGCATGGCGTCTGCGTAGAAGATGCGCCACCATCATCGGCGCCAGCAGGATCGGCCAGCACGCCGCCGGGATGAAGTAGCGCGCCGCGACCGGCAGCGGGGCCAGCGGCAGCGACACCGCCAAGGTCATCGTCGCCGAGACCAGCCAGAACACCAGCAGCCAGGCCAGCGCCGGCGGCAAACCGAAGGGATCGCGCCGCCGTGCCAGCCGCACGGCGCAGGCCAGTGCGAAGGCGACGCAGGCCAGCCAGCCCAGGGTCGCCGCCGGCAGCGCTTGCCACAGGTCCAGCCCGAAGCCCGCCAGGTCGTGCAGGTTGGCGGCAAGGCGGCCGCGATCGAGGTGCACGTCGTAGCGGGTCGGGTGCGCGACCAGCAGCGTGTAGCCGACGTGGCCGAGCAGGGCGGCCGCTACCGGTGCCCACGCCATGGCCAGGCGCCGGCGCCGGCCTGGCTTGCCGCCCTCAAGCAGGATACGGGCGCTCGCGGCGCCGGCCAGCGGCAGCGCCGCCTGCAGCAGGAACAGGCTGTCCGACAGCGTGACGAGAAATGCCAGCAGGCACGCCGCCCCCAGCGCAGGGCGCGAAGCGGTGGCGTCGACGCGCAGCCAGGCCGTTGCCAGCAGCACAGCGGCGAGGAAGCCGCCGAAATGGTAGGCATTCGACAGCAGCAGCACGAAGGGTTCCCGGCCCGATGCGGCCAGCCAGGCAAACAGCGTCAGGCTGCACGCTGCCGCCGGCAACGCCGCCCTGGTGCCGAGGGCCCGTGCCAGCAGCGCCAGCGCGCCGAACAGCAGGGCGCACTGGAGGATACCGAACGCGATGATCTGGTAATAGGAGGTCGGCGCCACCCACCAAGCCGCCAGGTAGAGCGGGTAGTCAGGAAAGAAGTAGGGCGCCGGCGTCAGGTACCAGTCCGACAGCCGGCCACCGCGTACCAGCAGGTCGTCGAACAGCGTCGGCAGATACAGGGCATCCGCGTTCAGCAGGCCGGCGCGCAAGGGGGGGCCGCTCAGGTAGCACACGGCCAGGCAGGCCACGGAAAAAACCGGGAGCAGCAGCGGGAGTAACAGCTGGAGTAGCAGCGTCAGCGACAGCGAAGCGGCGGTGCGGATCGGCATGGCTGGCCTCGGCGGATGGTCATCGTGCGGTGTGCCGGGGAGTGTACAAGAGACCGGCACCGGGCCGGCAGTGGCAATCTCCTGAAAACGGCAGCGATAACGCGGCAGATCAAAAGATGACCCATGGTGCTTACCTATAATGCTTAAGCTTTGTTGATACTTTTGCATTATTTTAAGCGCTTCGAATAGCCGAGTGCGCTTCTTCTGCAGGATTTCATCGTGACAATGGCTCCATTGATCGTTGACCTGGACGGGACGCTCGTGCACACCGACCTGCTGCACGAATCGGCGCTGCGGGCGTCGCGCGACCGGCCGTTCGACGTCTTGCGCATCCCGCTGTGGCTGCTGCAGGGCAAGGCGGTGCTCAAGCGCAAGCTGGCCAGCCGCGGCGCCATCGATGCCGCACTCCTGCCGTACAACGAATCGCTGCTGGCCTGGCTGAAGGAGCAGCGCGCCGCCGGCCGCCGCCTGGTGCTGTGCACCGGTGCCGATCGCATGCTCGCGGATGCCGTGGCGGCGCACCTGGGCGTATTCGACGACGTGCTGGCCGGCGACGGCGCTACCCACCTGGTGGGCCACGACAAGGCCGAGGCACTGGCGCGCCAGTACGGCCACGGCGGCTTCGACTATGCCGGCAATTCCGCGGCCGACCTCAAGGTCTGGCGCCGCGCGCGCAAGGCGATCGTGGTCAACGGCGCCCGCGGGCTGGCCGGCAAGGCGGCGGCGCTGTGCGGCGTCGAGCGCGAATTCCCGGCGCCGGCACGCGGCGTCAAGGCCGCCATCCCGGCCTGGCGCAAGGCGCTGCGCCTGCACCAGTGGCTCAAGAACGTGCTGCTGTTCGTGCCGCTGGTGGCGGCGCACCAGGTGTTCGACCTGGGCCACTGGCTGACGCTGGCGCTGGCCTTTCTGTCGTTCAGCCTGTGCGCCTCGACCGTCTACATCACCAACGACCTGCTCGACCTCGACAGCGACCGCGCCCACCCGCGCAAGCGCCTGCGCCCGTTCGCTGCGGGCGCGCTGCCGGTCCGGCACGGGGTGCTGGCGGCGCCGTTGCTGCTGGCGGCCAGCCTGGCGCTGGGTGTGCACGTGGGCGGCAGCTTCCTGCCATGGCTGCTGTGCTATTTCCTGCTGACCTGCGTGTATTCGCTCGGCCTGAAAAAGATGATCCTGCTCGACTGCATCGCGCTGGCGATGCTGTACACGCTGCGCATCACGGCCGGCGCCGCCGCGCTGTCGCTGCCGCTGTCGTTCTGGCTGCTGGCGTTTTCGGTGTTCCTGTTCCTGTCGCTGGCCTTCGTCAAGCGCCACGCCGAGCTGCAGGTGCAGGCGCTGTCCGGCCACCACGAGGTGCAGGGGCGCGGCTATTACACCAGCGACGAGCCGCTGGTGCTGAACCTGGGCGTCGCCGCCGGCTATGCGTCGGCCGTGGTGCTGGCGCTGTACCTGAACAGCGACAAGGTCGCGGTGCTGTACCGCCAGCCGGAAGCCGTATGGGGCACGGTGCCGGTGCTGCTGTTCTGGATCAGCTGGATCTGGATGCAGGCGCACCGCGGCCACATGCACGACGACCCGGTGGTGTTCGCCATGAAGGACCGCGCCAGCCGCCTGGCCGGGCTGGTCTTCGGCGCCGTGCTGGTGATCGGTGCGCTCGGATGGCCATGGTAAAGGTCGCTTCATGGGGACGCCTCGGCAGCCACGAGCACGAGCTGGTGGTGCTGCACGACCGCGAACGTGTCGCGCGGCAAATTGAAGCCGACGGGGCCGGCCTGGCCCAGGGCAATGCGCGCAGCTACGGCGACGTCTGCCTGAACCCGGGCGGCCGCCTGTGGCGCACCACGGGGCTGGACCGCTTCATCGATTTCGATGCGGCCAGCGGACGCCTGCGCTGCGAGGCCGGCGTGCTGCTGCGTGACATCCAGCGCATGAGCCTGGCTTACGGCTGGCTGCTGCCGGTCACGCCCGGCACGCAACTCATCACGGTGGGCGGGGCCATCGCCAACGACGTCCACGGCAAGAACCACCACCGGCTGGGTTCGTTCGGCAACCATGTTCTGTCCCTGCGCCTGGCGCGTACCGACGGCAGCGTCATCGATTGCGGTCCGGCGCACGGGGCTGGCTGGTTTGCCGCCACCGTCGGCGGCATGGGCCTGACCGGCGTGATCGTCGAGGCCGAGCTGCAGCTGCGCCGCGTGAGCGGTCCCTGGCTGGTCACCGACACCATCCCCTACGCCAGGCTCGACGATTTTTTTCCGCTGGCCGACGTGTCCGAAGTCGGCTGGGAGCATACCGTGTCCTGGATCGATTGCCTGTCGGGCAGCGGGCGCGGGCTGTTCCTGCGCGCCAACCCAGCACCGATTCCCGAATCCGGGGCCCGCGTAGAGCGCCAGCCGCGGCGCATGCCGGTCGCGCCGCCGGTGTCGCTGGTGAACGGCCTGTCGCTACACCTCTTCAACGCCGCCTATTTCCACCTCAAACGCGCCAGGCAGCGGCGTGCGATCGCCCACTTCGAAGCCTACGGCTACCCGCTCGACGGGCTGCACGACTGGAACCGGATGTACGGCCCGCGCGGCTTCTACCAGTACCAGAGCGTGGTGCCGCGCGCCAGCGGCCAGGACGTCACCCGCGCGATGCTGGCGGCGATCAAGGCCGCCGGCCAGGGTTCCTTCCTGGCCGTGCTGAAGACTTTTGGCGAGCGCGACAGCGTCGGCATGATGAGTTTTCCACGTCCCGGCGTCACCCTGGCGCTCGATTTTCCGAACCGCGGCGCGTCGACGCTGCGCCTGTTCGAACGTCTCGACGCCATCGTGCGCGAGGCCGGCGGCCGCCTCTACGCCGCCAAGGATGCGCGCATGCCGCGCGCCCTGTTCGAGGCAGGCTACCCGCGCCTCGCCGAATTTTTGCCGTACCGCGACCGGGGCATCAGCTCGTCGATGTCGCGCCGCCTGCTGGGGAGTTGACATGCCCGCTTCGTACCAACACAGTGCGCCACGCCGCATCGTGATCATCGGTGCCACCTCGTCGATCGCCGAACATTGCGCGCGGCTGTGGGCCGCGCCCGGCGTGACCCTGACGCTGGTCGGACGCGATGCCGGCCGCCTCGAGCGCGTCGCTGCCGACCTGCGCGTGCGCAGCCCCGGCGCCGAGGTGGGGGCCAGAAGCGGCGACCTGCTTGACGCGCGCGCCATCCGCAAGCTGGTCGACGCCATCGTGGCGCAAGGGATGCCGGACCGGGTCCTGATCGCGCACGGCGTGCTGCCCGACCAGCAGGCCTGCCAGCGCGACCTCGGTGCCGCCTTCGATGCGCTGCAGGTGAATGCGCTGTCGCCGGTGCTGTTCGCGGAAGCCTTCGCCGGCCACATGGAACACGGCGGCGGCGTCATCACCCTGATCGGCTCGGTGGCAGGCGACCGCGGGCGTCGCTCCAACTACGTCTACGGTGCCGCCAAGGGCCTGGTCACGCGCTACGCGCAGGGCTTGCAGCACCGGCTGGCCGGCAGCGGCAGCCGGCTGCGCGTGGTGCTGGTCAAGCCGGGGCCGACCGCGACCCCGATGACGGTCCACCTGCCGCAGCGCGGCCTGGCGCCGGTGGAAGCGGTGGCGCGCCGCATCGTCGACGGCGCGGCCGCCGGCACCGCGGTCGTCTACGCCCCAGGCAAATGGGCCGCCGTGATGCTGGTAATCCGCCACCTGCCGGCCTTCGTGTTCAACCGGATGCGCATCTGAATGACGACCGACGCCACTCTTGCTGCCGAACGTGCGCAGGCACAAACGCCGCAACGGCACGCTGCCCGGCCGCGGCGCGCACTGCAGTTTTTCCTGCTGCTGGTGCTGTTCACAGCCGGCCTGGCCTGCGTCAACTGGGATGCGATCCGCACCGTCAACCACGAATCGAGCGACTTTGCGGCGAATACGCTGCTGGTGCTGGACGCCAAGCGCCTCCAGCTGATCCAGGGCCATTATTCGCGGGTCGGCTTCAACCACCCCGGGCCGGCGCTGCTGTACGTGCTGGCTTTCGGCGAGCTGCTGTTCCACGACTGGCTGCACCTGGTGCCGTCACCGTTTTCCGGCCAGCTGCTGGCGGTAGATGTCTATGACGCCGCCTGGCTGGCCGCGATCGTGGCGATGGTACGGCGCATGAGCGGGCACATGGTGCCGGCGCTGCTGTTCGCCGCGGTCATGGTGCTGGTGTTTGCCTGGAGCGACCGCGCGATCGTCGGCGGCATGTGGTTCCCGCACCTGTTCGTGCTGCCGTATGCGGCGCTGCTGGTGGCGGGCGCGCGCCTGGTACAGGGCCGCGCCGATACGCTTGGCACGCTCGCCGTCGCCGCCGGCTTCCTGTTCAACGGCCACGCCGCCTTCATGCCGATACTGGGCTTGACCCTGCTCATGACGCTGGCCGCCAACCGGGTGCTGGCACGCCGCGAGCCCGAGCTGCGTATCGTGGGCCGCCCCTGGCTGGCGGCGCACCGGCGCACGCTGCTGCTTGTTGCCGGCATCCTGCCCCTGTTCTTGGTCCCGCTTATCATCGCCACCATCAGGGAGTTTCCGGGACCGCTGTACGCCTACCTGCAGTTCGGCCGCGCCAACAAGGCCAATACGCTGGGCGAGGCGGCACGCTTCGTCGGCGTCTACTGGGGACTCGGCCATGGCGCACCCGCGCGCGGCGCGCTGGCCTGGGGCCTGGCCCTGGCCGCGCTGCTGCTGGCCGGCCTGCGCCGCGTGCCGCCCGCGTTTGCGCGCGATGCGCGCGCGCTCGGCATCGTCTTCCTGGCTGCGACGCTGTCGGTGCTGTATTACGCCTGGGCCGGCGTCGACATGCTCGGCCAGGTCTATATTGCGGCCTTCTATTTTGCGGTGCCGGCGCTGGCGGCCGGGCTGCTGGTGCTGATCGGCTACGCATCGCTCCGCATCCGGGCCCGGGAGGCGGCGGCAGCCATGCTGGCGCTGCTGGCCGTGGCCGGCGCCTGGCACTGGCTGCGGGTGCCGCCGGACTACGCGTATTTCTACAACCACGCCAACGTCGCCGCGCTGTACCAACAGGTGCGCCGGCTGCCCGGCCACGGGCGCGTGGTACTCGACCTGGACCTGGGACCAAATTCGACCACCCAGGGCGAGGTCTGGGGCAATACGATGGGACTGCTGGCCTATGCCGCGCGCCAGGACGTCGACCTGGCCTGCGTGAACCAAAACTGGCACATCTCCTTTACCCGGTCCAAGCGCTGCCGCCCCGAGGAGGTGGCAGCCGGGCGCCGCTACCAGGTGCACCATACCGATGCGCCCGACCCGGTGCGCGGCGAGCCCGAGGTGGAAGGGCAGGGCCTGTCGCTGTTCCGTGCCGGCGCGCCGCCGCGGCCGGTCACCTGGATCACAGTCGGGGCGCAGCCTGCCTGGTTCAGGCAGGTACTGGGGGAGGGCTGGTCGGCGATCGAGGGAGACGCCGTCTGGTCGGACGGGCCGCTCGCCGTGCTGCGCCTGCCGCCTGACGCAGGGCGCGGCAGGATGCTGACGCTGGACCTGGGCAGCTTCGTGCCCGACTACGGCGCGCGGATCCGGCTGCAGGCGGTCGTCAACGGCAGGGCGGCCGGCAGCTGGGTCTTCTATCCGACCGAACGGCGCCGCCGCGTGACGCTCGACCTCGGCCCGGCACCGGGTGCCGCACAGCACATCGTGCTGGAAATCGACAAGCCCTTGCGGCCGGCCGACTACGGCATCGGCCCGGATACGCGCCGGCTGGGCGTTTCCCTGTACGGGATCCGACAGTGAGAACGGGCGCTCAGGCGCCGCCGGCCGCGGCCGGGACCAGGCCGGCCGGGGCCGGCGTCTTGTCCTTGTATTCGCACAGGTCGGCGATGATGCAGTTCCAGCACTTGGGTTTGCGCGCCACGCAGGTGTAGCGCCCGTGCAGGATCAGCCAGTGGTGGGCATCCTGCAGGAATTCCTTGGGCACGAATTTCATCAGCTTGTGCTCGACTTCGTCGACGTTCTTGCCGGGTGCGATTTTGGTGCGGTTGGACACGCGGAAGATGTGGGTGTCGACCGCCATCGCCAGTTCGCCGAAGGCGGTGTTCAGGACCACGTTGGCGGTCTTGCGGCCCACGCCGGGCAGGGATTCGAGCGCTTCGCGCGAGCGCGGAACCTCGCCGCCGTACTGGTTCACCAGGATCTCGCAGGTGGCGATCACGTTCTTCGCCTTGGTGTTGTACAGGCCGATGGTCGCGATATAGGTCTTCAGTTCGTCCAGGCCGAGGTCGAGGATCGCTTGCGGCGTGTTCGCCACCGGGTACAGCTTGCGTGTCGCCTTGTTGACGCCGACGTCGGTGGCCTGCGCCGAGAGCAGCACCGCGATCAGCAGTTCGAACGGCGTCGTGTAGTCAAGTTCGGTGGTCGGATTCGGATTGGCGTGGCGCAGGCGCGTGAAAATTTCTTGGCGTTTGGCGGGATTCATCGGGTCTTATTGGTCTTTGTTGTCCAGGGACGGCGGCGCAGGCGGCGGCGTGGCCGCCTTCTGGCGCGCACGCTCGATGGCGGCGGCGATGATCGCGCGCTTGCGTTCCTTTTCGGCCAGTTCTTCGGCGCTGTTGGCCTGCTCAGCCGTGACGGCGCGCAGCTTTTCCAGCGCCTTGGCCGCCAGGCGTGCATCGTTTTCTTCCTTTTCGCGCTGCAGGCGCTCGCTGCGGAAGTCGTGGCGTGCGCGGGCGGCGTCGGCCTGCTCCTGCGACCAGGCATCCCAGCCGGTGCGTTCGGTGACGGGCAGCATGCTGATGCAGTCGACCGGGCAGGGCGCTACGCACAGGTCGCAGCCGGTGCACAGGCTCGGCAGGATGGTGTGCATCTGCTTGGCCGCGCCCAGGATGGCGTCCACCGGGCAAGCCTGGATGCACAGCGTGCAACCGATGCACAGGGCTTCGTCGATGAAGGCAACCGGACGCGGACGCTCCACGCCGTTGGCCGGATTGATAGGGATGATGGGTCGGCCGGTCAGCGCGGACAGGCGCGCCACGCCTTCCATGCCGCCCGGCGGGCACTGGTTGATCTCGGCTTCGCCGCGCGCGATCGCCTCCGCATACGGGCGGCAGGCGGGATAGCCGCATTTGGTGCACTGGGTCTGCGGCAGCAGGTCTTCGATCTGGTCGGCGAGCGTTTTTGTCACGATGTGCCTGTTACAAGGTCTGGCGTTTGCTAAACCGTCATTATCCGCGAAAAGCCGGATGGCGTCGAAGCGCTAGCCAGTCCAGTTTTTACGTGAGCCAACTAACGTTTCCGGCAAAGTCAGGGCTGGATTAGCGCCAAAGGTGATGCAACTAACGGAATGCATGGCATGCATGGTGGTCTACTGAGATACAAGAAATGAACCTCAAGGAGGATCTTATGAGCAAAAAGAACTTGATCGTCTCGACCCTGGCCGCTGCGCTGCTGAGCGTCACCGCCAGCGGTTTCGCCCAGGACCGCGGCTACGGAGACCGCGACCATGACCGCTACAGCCAGCGCGACAACGACCGCCGCGGCGATGCCCGTAACGACCGCGGCGATTACCGCAATGACCGCCGCGACGACCGCCGCGGTGACGACCGCCGCTGGGATGGCCGCGACAATCGCCGCTGGGACGGCGCCGGCCCGCGCCATGACCTGCGCCGTGGCGGCCGCCTGCCGAACGAGTACCGCAACCGCCAGTACGTGGTCGACGACTGGCGCGGCCACCGCCTGCGCCAGCCCCCGCGCGGCTACCACTGGGTCCAGACCGGCGGCGACTACGTGCTGGCGGCGATTGCCACCGGCGTGATTGCGGACCTGATCATCAATAGCCGTTGAGTCCGAGGGCCGTCCGGCGGGCGGCCCCGGTAGGGGGAATCTGATTACGACGGTTTCACACTCAGGCCAAAGAAAATGCCGCGGAATCCGCGGCATTTTTTATTGCGCCAACGACCGGTCAGGCATGCTTCCGGACGAATTCCGCGATCATCGGACAAATGATCTCGCGCCAGCGGCGACCCGAGAAAATGCCGTAGTGGCCACATTTCGGCGCCGTGAAGTGCTGGTGCTTGTCGGCCGGGATGCCGGTGCACAGGTCGTGCGCGGCCTGGGTCTGGCCGGCGCCGGAGATGTCGTCGAGTTCGCCTTCGATGGTGAACAGGGCCACGTTCTCGATGTCTTGCGGACGCACCAGCTGGCCGCCGACGGTCCAGGTGCCTTTCGGCAGGCTGAAATCCTGGAACACGGTCTTGATGGTTTCCAGGTAGTACTCGGCCGGCATGTCGAGCACGGCGTTGTACTCGTCGTAGAACTTGCGGTGCGCTTCGGCCGAATCGTCGTCGCCGCGCACCAGGTGCTGGTAGAACTCGCGGTGGCTCTGCGCATGGCGGCCCGGGTTCATGGCGATGAAGCCGGCGTGCTGCAGGAAGCCCGGGTAGACCTTGCGGCCGAAGCCCGGGTAATTGCCCGGCACCGCATAGATCACGGTGTTCTCGAACCACGAGAACGGTTTTTCGATGGCCAGGTCGTTGACGGCGGTCGGCGATTTGCGCGGATCGATCGGGCCGCCCATCATGATCATCGTCTTCGGCAGTTTCGGGTCCTTGGCGGTGGCCATCAGGGAAATGGCGGCCAGCACCGGCACGGTTGGCTGGCAGACGGAAATCACGTGCACGTCCGGGCCCAGGTGCCGGATGAAATCCTGGACGTAATAAATATAGTCGTCGAGGTGGAAGGCGCCATCGGACAGCGGCACCATGCGCGCGTCGACCCAGTCGGTGATGTAGACGTCCTGTTCCGGCAGCAGGGCGCGCACGGTGTCGCGCAGCAGCGTCGAATGGTGCCCCGACAGTGGGGCGACCACCAGCACGGTCGGCTGCTTCAGCGCGGCAAAATCCGCGTCCGACATGTCTTTCTTGAAATGCAGCAGTTTGCAGAAGGGCTTGCTGACGACCGTGTGTTCCATGATGCCAACGGTCTGGCCGTCGATCAGGGTCGAATTCAGTTCAAAGGCTGGCTTTTCGTAGTCCTTTCCCAGGCGATACATCAGCTCGTAGCCGGCGGCGATGCGTTGTGCGAACGGGGTATGGGCGAAGGGCGAAACCGGGTTCGAGAACAGCTTGGCGGAAGCGTCGGCCCACTGCATCAGCGGGTTCAGGAAGGAGCGTTGCATTTCATGCAGTTGGTAAAGCATATGGTTTCCTTCGTGAGAGTGGGCCCTGTTAACCTACAGCTACTCCATTTTCAAGGCCCATACTGTGCGTCAGATCAAGGGTTGCGCATCAGTTTCGTCAATTATAGGGTAATCAGGTTGGCATAAGGCAACGCCAAGACTTGTACTTTTCTTCTAATATCCTTATGCAACCTTGTATCACATTCGTGTTAGGGCTTCGGTTAAGTGACCTACATAAGAAAAATGCCCCGCACAGGCGGGGCATTTTCGTGGTCATACTGTTACGGAACGCCGGAGCGTCTGAACACCGGACCGTTTAGTCGAAGACCGGGGTCTCGACGCCGAGGATCTTGTGCAGTTTCGGCGAGGTCGTCGTGTACTGCATGTGGATCTTCTTGTCCGGGAAGATGTACGGTGCGGCGCCGAAGGCGGCCAGCGCGGCTTCGTGGAAGCCCGACAGGATCAGCTTCTTCTTGCCCGGGTAGGTGTTGATGTCACCCACGGCGAAGATGCCCGGCACGTTGGTCTCGAATTTCTCGGTGTCCACGACCTTGAGCTGCTTGCGCTCGATGTCCAGGCCCCATTCGGCGATCGGACCCAGCTTCGGCGATAGGCCGAAGAACACCATCAGCATGTCCAGCGGCACACGGCGGGTGACGCCGTCGGCACCGGTGACTTTCACTTCGGACAGCTGGCCGTCCTTTTCGTCGAAGCCGGTGACCTGGCCGGTGATCAGCTGCATTTCGTATTCGTCGCACAGCTGCTTCATCTTGGCAACCGACGCCGGGGCGGCGCGGAAGTCGTCGCGGCGGTGCACCAGCACGACCGATTCGGCCTTGCCGACGAAGTTCAGGGCCCAGTCGAGGGCGGAGTCGCCGCCGCCGCAGATGACCAGGTTCTTGCCGTCGAAAATGCTCGGGTCCTTGACGCGGTAGTGCAGCTGGCTGCCTTCGAACTTGTCGATGCCGTCGACCTTGATCGTGCGCGCCTGGAACGAACCGACGCCGGCAGCGATGAAGATGGTCTTGGTGATGAACTGGGTACCGGTCGAGGTCTCGACGTTGAAGCGGTGGTCTTCACGGCGCTGCACGGTGGTCACTTCCTGGCCCAGGTGGAAGGTCGGCTCGAACGGCTCGATCTGCTTGAGCAGGTTGTCGGTCAGTTCCTGGCCGGTGCAGACGGGCACGGCCGGGATGTCGTAGATCGGCTTGTCGGGGTACAGTTCCACGCACTGGCCGCCGACGGCCGGCAGCGAATCGATCACGTGGGCCTTGATCTCGAGCAGGCCAAGTTCGAACACCTGGAACAGGCCGACCGGGCCCGCGCCGATGATCACGGCATCGGCTTCGATGGCGCCGGCAAAGGAGCTGTTGGGAGCGATGGTGCCCGCTTCGGGGGTCGCGATAGTCATGCTAGCTAAATCCTGTGAATGATGATGGGGTAGGGGCGAAGGCGGCTAGTGTGCCACGACTGTGGCACGTTTGCTGGGACCGGCACCGGGGATGGATACCGGCCGCGGGGTCAGCGGGCCAGCTTGTCCAGCTTGTCCTTGACGTCCTTCCACTCGTCCGCGTCGGGCAGGGCCGGCTTGGTCTTGGTGATCGACGGCCAGTTGCGTGCCAGATCAACGTTGATCTTGATGAATTGTTGCTGGTCCGACGGCACGTCCTCTTCCGCATAGATTGCGTTGACCGGGCATTCAGCCACGCACACGGCGCAGTCGATGCACTCGTCCGGATCGATGACGAGGAAGTTCGGGCCTTCCCGGAAACAATCTACCGGGCATACATCCACGCAATCGGTGTAGCGACATTGGATGCACGATTCGGTGACAACGTGGGTCATAACAGTCCTATTTGAATAATGAAGGCGGCGCTGGGCGTGGTGAGACTCGCCGGACGCGGCAAAGCACTGTATTTTAGGGCAATTCGGCTTTTACGACAAATCACGCTTATACACAATACACATAAGCAAATTAATGTCGTCACCGCAGGACGAGCGCGCTCAGGACCGGTTGCGCAGATGCTCAAGCAGGGCGTGCCAGTGAGCAAAGGAAGGGGCGCCATCCTCGGCCAGCACCAGCGTGCGGCAACGCCGGCCGTCGTCGGCGGTGATTTCCCAGCGCCGGATGTCGGCGCCGACAGGGCAGCCTGCTGCCGGTGCTCCGAAGAAATCAAGGCGCGCCAGCAGCGCCTCGATGGCCTGGCCGTCGGCGTGGCAACTGGTATCCAGTTCGACCTGTTCGGTGCGGCCGCTGAAACCGCCGCTGGCCCTGCCGTGATCTTCATCGTGCCTCCCGTCGGGTCAGGTAATCGGGATCGTCACCACCGGTTCATGTGGAGTGGGTGCCGGCACCGCTGCCATGCCCGTCACTGCGGCCGCGACCACGGTGGTGCCGCCGCCGACGCTGACGGCGGCCACCACGGCGGCGCCAGTGGGCGCCGGTTCGGCGCCGGCCGGACCGAAGCGCCCGTGCGCCGCGCACCAGCGCGCCAGCGCCTGCGCTTCGGCATCCAGCAGCCGTTCGACATCGTAGTACTCGGCCAGGTTCATCGTGCCGCAGCAGGCGCGCCGGTCCTGGCGCGCGCCGGGGGCGTCGCTGACCAGCGCGGCTAGGCGCAGGCCGGGCTGGTGCAGGGGGCCGGCGTCGAGGGGCACGTCGAGCACTTCACGCCGCGCGAAGCCGTCGCGGATAAAGGCGGCGTACTCGGGTGGGCGGCCGTCTTCCTGGCAGATGCGCAGCATCTCGTTGGCCACGTCGGCATAGGTGGCGGCGACATCGGGCGCGGCGATCAGGGCGCGCAGCACCAGTCCGCGCAGCCAGGCCGCCACCCGGTGCAGCACGCCGGCACAGTCTTCCAGCTCGGGCTTGCGCTCGAAGGCGAAGATGTCGGCCAGGATGTCGTAGATGGCGCCGGTGAAGACCTGGGAAATCGCATGCACCTCGGTGCCGGCCTGCGACAGCGTCAGGTCGTTGTCGGCGTTGCGCAGCCCGGTGGTGCTGCCCAGCGCCAGGCCGAACTGCTCGGCGATGTCGGCCAGAAAGGTTTTATCGTGCAGGTGCGCCTTGGTCTGGGCCACCACCGCCTCGCACTGGTCGAGCTGGGACAGCGCCAGGAAGATCGCGGTCAGGTCGCCGAAGGATTCGTGCAGGCCGCCGGTCTGGGGCGGGTTGTTGGCTTCCAGCCAGTGCGGCTTGAGGCCGTCCAGCACCGCGTGGCCGGTCTCGTGCGAGACGATGTCGAACGAGCGGCAGGTGTACACGCGGGCGGTCTCGCCGGGCGGGATGAAATCGCCGAACTTCAGGCTCGACTGGCTGCGGCTGTAGAAGGCATTCATCACATTCGGCAGGCCATAGGGAAAGACCTGCAGCGGCGCGGTGTCGACGCTGCTGTTCCATTGCCAGGGCAGGGGCATCAGGCTGCCCGCGTTCGACAGCGCGCGCTGGTACATGGTGAGCGTCTGGCGCACCACGGCGAAGGTGTGGACGGCGTCGAACTGCGGGGTGTCGGGCATGGTCACGAAGTCGCCGAAGGCGTTCGGCTCGACCGCGGAGATGGCGGGGTCCCTGATTTCGATGCGGGCGTCGCGCGGCCCGGCCAGCACCACGCCGGGCAGGAAGGCCTTGCGGGTGCCGATCTCGCCGACCGACGGATCCTGCTTCCACATCAGCACCCGCGATCCGAAGGCGAAGGGCAAGGGCACGTTGCCGTCGCCGCCCGCCGGCATGCCCGCATCGAAGGCGCCGGGCGAACCCGGGCTGGCCAGTGCGGCGCCGCTGGGGCGCGGCCGCCCCGGCTGGTCGAGCAGTTGCGCCGCCTTGCGGTGCTGGCGGTAGCGGGCGCTGGGCATCGGGATGAAACCGAGGGGCGGGATGGCGCTGGAATCCATGAACTTCCTCCTGAGCAATGTCTATCAGGATGGTCGTCCCTTGTGCGCGACTGATGTTGACGCTAGTCAATTGCTAGCCTTTATGCCACTCAGCTGGCATCATGCCGGGTTATTCGGTTTTATCGGAAGGACAGCCGGCATGGCAGATATCAGCATCACCCAGCAGCACAGTTTGAGTCCGGACGCAGCGCGCAGCGCGGCGCAGAAGGTGGCCGACAAGCTGGCTAACGAATATGGCTTGCAATGCAAGTGGGAGGGCAACGTATTGCGTTTCGACCGCAGCGGCGTCGAAGGGTCGCTGGCGCTGCACGAGCGCCAGGCTGCATTGCGCATCAAGCTGGGTTTCCTGATGAGCGCTTTCGCGTCCACCATCGAGCAGAAGGTGGCGGAAAGCATGCGCAAGGTGTTTACTGGTCCTTGAGTTCTTCGATCAGGTCGACGTACTGCCGCATCGCGTCTTCCTGCGAAGTGCCTTTGAGGGCGGCCCAGGCATCGTACTTGGCGCGGCCGATCATGTCGGTGAAGCCGGGGCGCTCGCCGGTGGCGTCGCCGCTCGACCCCTGCTTGTACAGGGAATAGATCTTCAGCAGGGTCATGTTGTCCGGGCGTTCCGGCAGATTCTTCGAATCGATCTGGGCCTGGGCGAACTGGTCTTGCAAACTCATGGTGACTCCTTGGATAACGATGCGGCCATCTTAGCGCATCGATAAGGAATGTATGCCTGAGCGACGGGGAGATTAGAGGAAATGCTCGGTCGGATGGCGGACGTGGCCATCCACCCGACCGGGTGAAGCGGCTTAAACGTCCAGCAGTTCGACGTCGAAGATCAGCGTCGCATTCGGCGGGATCACGCCGCCGGCGCCGCGGGCGCCATAGCCCAGGCTTGCCGGAATGATCAGGCGGCGCGCGCCACCGACCTTCATGCCTTGCACGCCTTCGTCCCAGCCCTTGATCACATGGCCGGCGCCCAGCGGGAACTGGAACGGGTCGTTGCGGTCTTTGCTGGAATCGAACTTGGCGCCGGCGCTGCCGTCGTCGTTCTGCAGCCAGCCGGTGTAGTGCACGGTCACGTACTTGCCCGCAGTCGCTTCCGGACCGCTGCCTTCGACGGTGTCTTCGTACTGCAGGCCGGAGTTCGTGGTGTTAGTTGCCATAATGTTTCCTTCTTGTTCAGGGAAAAGGCCGATTGTAGTGCATGGCCTGTCAAAGCGCTATTAACGGGTTTTCCACTGTGTTGCGGCGGCGCGCCGAATATGTACATAAACTCTTGAATTCAGGCGAACCGGTCATGTCGCCGTAACGTTTCCCCGTAGAATAATAGCTTTCCACCTCCAGGCTTCCACCGTCATGCTGCGCCGTTTCCGTACGCTCTTCCTCTCCGCCGCCTGCCTGTTGACCGCCGTGCAATCCGCACAGGCCAACGTCGTCGTCGTGCTGAATTCGCGCGATGCCACCGTCCAGCTGCTGGACCAGGCCAGCGGCGCCGATCAAGGCACTTTCGCGGTTGGCAAGGAGCCGCACCACCTGATGGCGACGCCGGACAACAAGTCGCTGATCGTGGCCAGCTCGGTGGGCAACGAACT
Organism: Massilia phyllosphaerae; assembly: GCF_034659755.1. Taxonomy (NCBI): domain Bacteria; kingdom Pseudomonadati; phylum Pseudomonadota; class Betaproteobacteria; order Burkholderiales; family Oxalobacteraceae; genus Massilia; species Massilia phyllosphaerae. Next base: position 245,005 of record NZ_JAXSQX010000004.1, on the reverse strand, counting down.
GATTTTCCTGGACCCCATTACCGGCAAGATCCAGCGCAAGGTGTCGGACGTGCTCGACCCGTACCAGATCGGCTTCTCGCCGGACCAGAAGTGGTTCGTCTCGACCGCGCTGCGCCTCGACCGCATCGACATCTACCAGTACGTGAACGGCAATTTCGTGTTGAGCCGCCGCGTGCCGATGCCGCGCATGCCGAGCCACATCGCCTTCGACGCCGCCAGCACCACCGCCTTCATCACGCGCCAGGGCAGCGACCAGGTCAGCGCGGTCGACCTCAAGACCGGCGCCATCAAGTGGACGCTTCCGGTCGGCAAGCTCCCGGCCGGCATCACCATGACCCCGGACGACAGGCACCTGCTGGTCGGGATCATGGGCAGCGACTACGTGGAGGTGATCGACTGGCGCGCCGCCAAGACCGTCAAGCGCATCAAGACCGGCAACGGCGCCCACAACTTCCGCGCGCTCGGCAACAAGCGCCACATCTTCGTGTCGAACCGGGTGCAGAACTCGATCAACATCATCGACCAGGTCACGCTGGAGAACGTCGGCATGATCCCGGTGCCGGGCGGTCCGGACTGCATGGAACTGTCCGCCGACGGCAAGACCCTGTGGGTGACCCAGCGCTGGATCAAGAAGGTGGCCGTGATCGACGTCGCCAGCCGCAAGGTGATCAAGACGATCCCGGTGGGACGCTCGCCGCACGGCGTGTTCTTCGCCAACTCGGCGCCGAGGATGTGATGGCGGGGCGCCGGCACAAGGCGGCACTGCTGCTGGCCGCCGTGCTCTCGACGCCGGCGTTCGCGGCGGACGTTTGCAAAGGCACGATCTACCTGACCTTCGACACCGGCAGCCAGTCGCAGGCCGAGCTGATCGCCGACACGCTGCGCAGGCATCACGTCAAGGCCACCTTCTTCCTGGCCAACGAAAAGACGGTGCGCGGCGACTGGTCGCTGGATCCCGCCTGGTCCGGCTACTGGAAGGCGCGGGTGGCCGAGGGCCATGCCTTCGGTACCCATACCTTCGACCACGTCTACTTCCGCGCCGACGACGCCGGCGGCAGGATCAAGGTGCGGCCGCAGTTCGGCCAGCACGCCGGCAAGACGCAGACCTGGAGCGCGCAGCAGTACTGCGACGAATTGCGCCGCGTCGACACCCGTTTCGTCGAGCTGACCGGGCACCACATCGACCCGATCTTCCGCACCCCGGGCGGCCACTCGTCGCCCAACATCCTGGCCGCCGCCAAAAGCTGCGGCTACAAACACGTGGGCTGGGCCAAGGCCGGCTTCTCGGGCGACGAGACCAATAGCGACGTCTACCCGAACGCGCTGCTGCTCAAGCGCGCCCTCGACAACCTGAAGGATGGCGACATCTTCATGGCCCACATGGGCATCTGGTCGCGCAAGGACCCGTGGATGCCGGCCAACCTCGACCCCCTGATTACAGGTCTGCAGCAGAAAGGCTTCTGTTTCGCTACACTGCGCGAGCATCCGGATGTCCGGCCTTAGAAATTTCGTAATACATCATCATGATCCAGCATTTCCTCGATTGGTTCGCATTCCTCCAGGGCTGGCTGTTCGAGAGCGTGGTCGAACCCATCCTGTTTCATACCGGCCTCGGTGAGTACACCGAGGACGCCTTCGAAGGCGTCGAGTGGTTCCTCACCGGCGCCTGCGAAGTCGCGGCCCTGTACCTGGTACTGCGCCCGCTCGAAGCCCTGTTCCCGGCGCAGCGGATGACCGACCGCCACGCGCGCCTGAACGATTTCATCTACACCCTGATCCACCGCCTCGGCCTGTTCACGATGGCGGTGTTCTTCACGCTCGATCCCGTCATGGACCACGTGGCCGGCTTGCTGCGCATGGAGGGCGTGCACCCGTTCAACCTGGAATCGCTGGTGGCCGGGATGCCCCCGCTGGCCAGCTTCATGCTGTACTTGGTGGTGCTCGATTTCTTCGACTACTGGTTCCACCGCGGCCAGCACAAGTTCCGCTGGTGGTGGGCGCTGCACAGCCTGCACCACAGCCAGCGCAACATGAACCTGTGGAGCGACAACCGGAACCACCTGCTGGACGACCTGCTGCGCGACGTCTACATGGCCGTGCTGGCGCTGGCGATCGGCGTCGCGCCGGGGCAGTACGTGCTGCTGGTGGCCGTGTCGCGCTCGCTGCAATCGCTGCAGCACGCGAACGTGCGCCTTCACTTCGGCGCCATCGGCGAGCGTCTCCTGATTTCGCCGCGCTTCCATCGCACCCACCACGCCATCGGCGTCGGACACGAGTCGCGCGGCCAGGGGTCGCTGGGCGGCTGCAATTTCGGCGTGCTGCTGCCGGTGTGGGACATCCTGTTCGGCACCGCCAATTTCGACAAGGGCTGGCACGGCACCGGCGTACGCGACCAGTTCGAGCGCACCCTCCCGGACGGCACGGTGCGCGCGGGACGCGACTACGGCCGCGGTTTCTGGCGCCAGCAGTGGCTCGGCCTGGTGCGGATGGGGGAGGCGGTGCGCGTCTTGCGCCACGACCGCCGCAAAGCCTCATGATGCGCCCGATCGCCGTCGCTTACGGGCGCGCGCTGCGCTCGCAGTTCTCGCGCCGCATGCTGTTGCTGTCGGTGGTGCCGCTGCTGCTGTCGCTGGCGCTGTGGGGCGGCCTGCTGTACGCCGGCATGCAGCCGCTGCTCGACAGCCTGACCGGCCTGTTCCACGATTACGACCTGTTCAAGACCAGCGGCAGCGTGCTGGCCTCGCTCGGCCTCGGCTTCCTGAAGACGCTGGTCGTGCCGCTGGTGGCGATGCTGGTGCTGCTGCCGCTGATGATCGTCACCTCGCTGCTGTTCATCGGCGTCGGCGCCATGCCGGCCATCGCGCGCCACGTCAGCCGGGTCCAGTTCCCGGACCTGGAGCGGCGCGAGGGCGGCAGCTTCCTCGGCAGCCTGGGCGTCAACCTGTCCGGCATCGTCGTGTTTGCCCTGCTGTGGCTCGTGACCCTGCCGCTGTACGCGCTGGCGCCGCTGGCGCTGCTGGTGCAGGCCGTGCTGTGGGGCTGGCTGACCGCGCGCGTGATGAGCTACGACGCGCTCTCGATCCACGCCAGCCGCGAGGAACGCCTGGCCATCGTGGCGGCGCGGAGGCGCCAGCTGCTCCTGATCGGCACCATCTCCGGCCTGCTCGGCGCGTTGCCGGGCGTGGTATGGATCGGCGGCGCGCTGATCTCGGTGGTGCTGTTCCCGGTGCTGGCGGTGCTGTCGATCTGGCTGTACCTGGTGATCTTCATCTTCACCGGCCTGTGGTTCCAGTATTACTGCCTGCAGGCGCTGGCCGACCTGCGCGCCGGTAGCGGCACCGTGGTCCCGAAAGCCTGAACGAACGCCGCGCGGCCTGCAAAGGCTTCGTGGCACACTGAAGCCATTTCATTTCCATCAACCGCAAGAAGGAAGGAACGGCAATGGCATTCGGCCTCATTATCATCGGCGACGAGATCCTGTCCGGCAAACGCAGCGACAAGCACCTGCCCAAGGTGATCGAACTGCTGGGCGAACGCGGCCTGCAGCTGGCCTGGGCCGAGATCGTCGGCGACGATCCGGCGCGCATTACGGCAACCCTGCGGCGCACGCTGGCCGGACCGGACGTCGTGTTTTCCTGCGGCGGAATCGGCGCCACGCCGGACGACCATACCCGCCAGTGCGCGGCGGCGGCGCTCGGCGTGCCGCTCGAGCTGCATCCGGAAGGAAAGCTGCTGGTGCAGGAGCGCATCCGCGAGACCGCGCGCGAGGCCGGGCGCGAAGCCGACCTGGATGCCCCGGACAACCTGCAGCGCCTGAAAATGGCCGAGTTCCCGGCAGGCAGCCGCCTGATCCCGAACCCGTATAATCGCATCCCTGGTTTTACAATTGCCCACCATCACTTCGTACCGGGCTTCCCGGTGATGGCTTGGCCGATGATCGCCTGGGTACTGGATAACTTGTACGCCGACCAGTTCCACCGCGAAGCCCGCGCCGAGCGCGCACTGCTGGTTTATGAGCAGCCCGAGTCGCTGCTGACCCCGCTGATGGAAACCCTGGAAGCGCGGTATCCGGGCATCCGCGTGTTCAGCCTGCCGAGCGTCGGCGACGCCCAGACGCGCCGCCACATCGAGCTGGGCGTGAAGGGAGAACCGGAACAAGTGGCGGCCGCCTTCGATGAAATGCAGGCCGAACTCGATCGTGTTGCAGCGGAATACACACCCGTGTAGGACTAGGCTGAGCCCGCGTTGCGGAGCGGGTACGGTGTTGCAAACTGAGCCGTTGTTTTTTTGCGAAAATACACGGACGGCGTCAAAAAACTGCGTGAGCGGTTCCTGTCCGTCACATTGATGTGGTGGAATGATGTCTGTGAGCAGCGTGCTTTGGCCCATGTTCCGGCCTCGGTGACGCCCGACATTGTGAACTTTTTGACGACCTCGAACACTCGAAACGACCAGCAAGCGTGGGCGCGCCGGTTGGCGGGAATTGCAGGCAAGGGACCCCGAACTACCGCAGGTTTTACGATCCCGAATGAATTAACCGGTTGAGCCATCATGGAAAGTATCCGCCGTCTCCGACGGCCTCGTAGCATCGCCCGCGCCCTGCGCCGCATCCTCGGTGCAGCCCAGCCGGGTCAACCCATCCTGGCCGGCGTCCCCGCCATGGCCGCCGAGCAGGATGTGCCGCTGCGCGAAGCGCCGCAGCGCATCGAACCCGTCTTCGAACCCGTGCGCGAGCCCCGGCTCGACGATCCGATTCCCGGGGATGCCGGTTCGTCCGGCATGGAGCCGCCGCCGGCGCCGCCGACCCGGCCGCGCTGGCGCCGCGCCCGGCGCGCGCTGCTGGTGCTGCTGCTGATCGCGGTCGCCGCCGCTTCCGGCCTGGCCGTCTACGAAAGCCGCACCTCGACGCTGCAGGCCAGGTTCTTCGCCAACATGGCCAAGAAGATCAGCTACCGCGTGCAGCCGGGCCCCAGCGATGCGATCCGCTTTCCGACCGCCAGCCCCTACGACGAGCGGCTCGGCTACTCGAACCTGCCCAACTACCTGGCCAAGCTGAAGACGCGCGACTACGTGGTCGCGTCGCAGGCGCGCATGTCGCCCAAGATGCTGGAACTGGCCGGCCACGGCGTGTTCGCCACCTACCGCGAAAAGACCCGCGCGGGCCTCGATATCCTCGACAACGGCGGCGAGCCGCTGTTCTCGGCGCGCTTCCCGGAACGCCTGTACGACAATTTCGAAGCGGCGCCTTCGCTGCTGGTGCAAAGCCTGCTGTTCATCGAGAACCGCGAGCTGCTCGACACCACCTACCCGAAGCGCAATCCGGCGGTGGAGTGGGACCGCTTCTCGAAGGCGGTGTTCGACAAGACCCTCCACTCGGTCGGCCTGGGCAGCGGTTCGCGCGTGGCCGGCGGCAGTACGCTGGCGACCCAGATCGAAAAATACCGCCACTCGCCGGAAGGCCGCACCGCCTCCACCACCGACAAGCTGCGCCAGATGGCCTCGGCCACGCTGCGCGCCTATGAAGACGGCGAAGACACCAGCAAGGCGCGCCGCCGCATCGTGCTCGAGTACCTGAACACGGTGCCGCTGTCGGCCAAGCTGGGCTACGGCGAAGTGAACGGCATCGGCGACGGCATGTGGGTCTGGTACGGCCGCGATTTCGCGTCCATGAACAAGATCCTCGCCACCAATGCCGTCACGCCCGAATATGCGCTGGTATACAAGGAAGCGCTGTCCCTGATGATCGCGCAGCGCCGACCGGCATATTATCTGGGCGCCGGCGAGAAGGACCTCGAAACGCTCACCAACAGTCACCTGCGCGTGCTGGCCCAGGCCGGCGTCATTTCGCCGGCGCTGCGCGACGCCGCCACCGCCGTGGTGCTGCACCCGGCGCTGGGCTCGGGCGTGGCGCCGCCGCCGGCCAACACGTTTGTTACCCGCAAGGCCGCCAACGCGGTGCGCAACCACCTGGCCAACCTGCTGGGCGACTCGCGCCTGTACAACCTCGACCGCCTCGACCTGACGGTCAAGACCACGCTCGACGCCGACGCCCAGAAGGCCGTCACCGCCGCGCTGCGCCGCCTGACCGACAACGAAGCGGCGGCCGCCGCCGGCCTCACCGGCAAGGGCATGCTCGGCAACGGCGACCCGTCCAAGGTCGTGTACAGCTTCACGCTGATGGAACGCGGCGACAAGGTGAACTACCTGCGCGTCCAGACCGACAACTACGACCAGCCGCTCGACATCAACGAAGGCGCCAAGCTGGACCTGGGTTCGACCGCCAAGCTGCGCACGCTGACGACCTACCTCGACATCGTCGATCAGTTGCACAAGCGCTACGAGCCGATGTCGAAATCGGAGCTGGCGAAGGTGAACGTCGATCCGAAGGACCGGCTGTCGCAATGGGCGGTCGAGTACTTCTCGACGCTGCCGGCAGGCGCCGACCGCGGCTTGAGCCCGATGCTGCACGCGGCCATGGAGCGCAAGTATTCCGGCAACCCGGGCGAAGCCTTCTTCACCGGCGGCGGCGTCCACACCTTCGGCAACTTCAGCAAGCTGGACGATTCGCGCATCCTGACCGTGCAGCAGGGCCTGCAGAACTCGACCAACCTGCTGTTCGTGCGTCTGATGCGCGACGTGGTGCGCTATTACATGTTCCAGCTGCCGGGCTCCTCGGCCCAGCTGCTGGCCGACGCCGACGATCCGCGCCGCGCCGAATACCTGTCGCGCTTCGCCGACCGCGAAGGCAAGGACTTCCTGGCGCGCTTCTGGAACAAGTACCGCGTGATGGCGCCGGCGGAAGTCGAACCGGCGCTGATGCAGGGCGTGCGCATCCGCGCGTCCAAGCTGGCGGCGGTCCACCGTACCATCCATCCGGAAGCCTCGCTGGCCGAGTTCAGCAAGTTCCTGCACAGCTACCTGCCGGCCGACAGCGAAGTCGACGAGGAACGCATCGCCAAGATGTACGACCAGTACGCCCCGGCCAACATGTCGCTGGCCGACCGCGGCTACGTGGCCTCGGTGCACCCGCTCGAACTGTGGCTGGTCGGCTACCTGCGCACCCATCCGAAAGCCGGCTGGGACGAAGTCACCAAGGCATCGGTGAAAGAACGCCAGGAAGTGTATTCGTGGCTGTTCAAGACCCACCGCAAGCACGCCCAGGACAAGCGCATCGCCGGCCTGATCGAGGTCGAAGCCTTCCTCAAGATCCACGCCCAGTGGAAGAAGATGGGCTACCCGTTCGATTCACTGGTGCCGTCGTACGCGACCACGCTGGGCGCCTCGGCCGACCGTCCGATCGCGCTGGCCGAGCTGATGGGCATCATCGTCAACGGCGGCGTGCGCAAGCCGACCCAGCGCATCGACTCGCTGCACTTCGCCAAGGACACGCCGTACGAGACCCTGGTGAAACGCGGCGACGCCGAAAAGGGCGAGCAAGTGCTGAACCCCGAGGTGGCGCGCGCCGTGGCCGACGCCATCAAGGGCGTGGCCCAGGAAGGTACCGCCAAGCGCGTCAAGCAAGCCTTCGTCAAGCAGGACGGCAGCGTGATCTCGATGGGCGGCAAGACCGGTACCGGCGACCAGCGCTTCGACGTCTACGGCGCCGGCCACCGCCTGATCGAATCGCGCTACGTGAACCGTTCGGCGACCTTCGTGTTCAACATCGGCGAGCGCTTCTTCGGCAGCATGACCGCCTACGTGCACGGTCCGCAGTCGGCCAACTACGATTTCACCAGCGCGCTGCCGGTGCAGTTGCTGGTGACGCTGGCGCCGAGCCTGATGCCGATGGTCGAGAAGCAGGACACCGTCACCATTCCGGGCCTGCACGTGGAGCGTGCGGGCGTGGCTGCGCCGGCCGGGCCGACCGATGCGGTGGCGACCGACAAGGAGCAGGCAATCACCGGTGACGATGCCGCGGCGGCTGCAGGCGATGCGCTGCCGGTGGAGGAAGATGTGGCAACGCCTGCCGAGGGTGCCGCCAAGCCGGCAGCCAAGGCGGTGGATGTGCCGGCGGCGCCAAAACCGGCCGCCAAGCCGGCAGCCAAGGCCGCCGATGCCGAGCTGCCGCATGCGAAGCCGGCAGCGGCCAAGCCGGCCGGCGACGTGCCGGCGCATGACAAGCCCGCCAAGCCCGCCAAGCCCGCCAAGCCTGCCAAGCCGGCGTCCGACGCCAAGCCTGCCGCCAAGCCGGCAGGCGAGGGCACGCACCCGAAAGCCGTGACAGTCCATCCGAAGGCCGCCGGCGCGGAAGGCGCGCACGCCAAACCGGCGGCGCCGCGCAAGCCGGCCAGCGACGAGCCGGCCGCGGACAAGCCGAAACGCGCGCCGCGTCCCAAGTCCGACGTGGTGGACGAAGTCCTGCATTGAGGCTGCATTGAGCGGTCTCCTGCCTGAGCCGGTGCAGCGATGAAACGGCGGGCCCTGCGCAAATTCAGCCTGGTGTCGCTGCGCGACCTGCTGGCTGCGTCGGCACCGACGATCGTGCTGGTGGCGATCGCCTGTGCCGTCGCCTATGTGGTGGTCGACCCGGCGCCGCCGCGGCGCGTGGTGTTGGCCACCGGCCAGGACAACAGCGCCTACGAGGAATTCGGCCGCAAGTACGCGGCCAGCCTGGCGCGCGACGGCATCAAGGTCGAGCTGCAGCCTTCGCTCGGCTCCCAGGACAACCTGCAGCGCCTGATCGACGGCAAGGCCGACATCGCCTTCGTGCAGAGCGGGACGGCAGGAGCAGGGCAGCGCGGCCTGGTGTCGCTCGGCAGCCTGTTCACCGAGCCGGTCTGGCTGTTTCTCCGTGCTCAGAAAGGCCGGCAGCCCGAGATCCGCAATCTCACGCAATTGAAGGGCCTGCGCATCAACCTGGGCCCGGAAGGCACCGGCGTGCCCAAGCTGTTCCGCCAGGTGCTGGACGCCAACAACGTCGAACCGGCACAGCTGACCATTTCCGCGCTCGAGAACACGCCGGCCACGATGGCGCTGCTGGACGGCCGCATCGACGGCCTGGTCTTCAGCTCGGCGCCGGAAGCGCCGCTGGTGCAGATGCTGCTGCAGACCCCGGGCATCCGCCTGTTCGACTTCCGCCAGGCCGAAGCCTACACGCGGCGCCTGCCTTTCCTGACCCACGTGGTGCTGCCGCGCGGGATCGTCGACCTCGGGCGCGATATCCCGGCGCAGGATTTCGACCTGATCGCCCCGACCGCGACCCTGGTCGCGCGCGAACAGCTGCATCCGGCGCTGGTCGACCTGTTCGTGAATGCCGCCACCACGATCCACGGCGGCACCGGCTGGTTCCAGCAGCAGGGCCAGTTCCCGTCGCCGCGCTATACCGAGATCCCGGTGTCGAAGGAAGCCGCCAAGTACTACCGCGACGGCCCGCCTTTCCTGCAGCGCTACATGTCGTTCTGGCTGGCGAACCTGTTCGACCGCCTGTGGGTGGTGGCGGTGGCACTGGCGGCGCTGATCATTCCGCTGTCGAAGGTGGTGCCGCCTTTATACGTGTGGCGCATCCGCTCGCGTGTGTACCGCTGGTACGGCCAGCTGCGTGCGGTGGAGCAGGCCTTGGAGAGCGCCGATCCGGCGCGCTGCGACGAAGTGCGCGCCGGCCTGCTACGCCGGCTCGACGAGATCGAGCAGCGCGTGAATCACATTTCGATTCCGCTGTCGTATGCGGATGCCCTGTATGGGCTGCGCAGCCATATCAATTTCGTGCGGCAGCGGGTACAGGGCACTGCCGCCGGTTAATCCTGCGGCGGCCGCGTCGACAGGGCCACGATCGCCGCACCCGCCGCCACGACCAGCGCGTCCTCGATCAAGCCGCTGCGCGTCTGGCCGATGCGCGCCATCGCCTGCTTGCGCCCGGCCAGCGTCAGGTAGGCGAGGGGCACGGCGGTCGCCACCGCCACCGCGGCGCCGGCTTTTTCCTCGCCCTTGGGGGCCAGGGCCGCACCGGCAATCCCGGCGCTCATCACGCGCGCCAGCAATCCGAGGAACACGGTGCGGTCGGGCGCGGATTTCATCTTGTCGCCAAACAGTTCGCCCACGCCCATTGCCAGCGCGCCGTACTTGAACAGCGGCCGGTCGAGCAGGGCCAGGCTGCCCGGCGTATCGCGGCCGGCGAGGCGGGCCGTGGACAGAGTGGCCATCGGCGTCATCGAGCGGGCGCTGGCGACGGCGCCGATCAGGGCGGAAGGAAGGAGGTTGCGGATTGTCATCTCGTTAGCTTTCAAAAAAAGGATATCGTTTTGCTAAGCTAACGCATGTGTTCCGGAAGTGGCGCCGCCCAGGCGCCGGGGCACTCAGGCGCCGACCCAGGGCAGCCCGGCCTTGCACCAGCCGCCCACGGTCTTGCGGTGGCCCTCGGCATCGCGGTCGCCTTCGAAGCCTTCCAGGATGTCGTAGGCGTCCTGGAAGCCGAGTTCGGTGGCCACGCGCGCCGCGTGGCGCGAGCGCACGCCCGAGCGGCACAGGAACAGCACCACGTCTTCCTTGTCCGCCACCTGCTGCAGCTGGGTCGCGAAATCCGGGTTCGGCGCGCCGCCCGGGTACAGGGTCCATTGCACCGCGCCGTGCTGCGGCTCAGGGATGGCGGGGCGGCCGATCCAGTCGCGCTCCGCATTCGTGCGCACGTCGACCAGCTTGACACGCGGATCGGCCTGCACGAGCGCGAAGGCTTCCTGCGGGGTTACGGCGCCGGCGTAGGGCTGGCCTTCGCCGCGCTTGCGCGCGGTGCCGAGAATATCGTCTGTCGTGCTCATTCGTTCTCCTGTCGACTATGATGGCGGGGTCGCACCGCAGCGGAACACCGTTTGCATGGGCTCGCACATTTGGTGCACGCCGCTTTAACTTGGTGCATACTAAAAAAGTTGCACCCGATTGGTGCGTATGCATGCGTGTGCATCAAACTTGTGCACCCGCTGCGGATCGTTGATTTTAATGGGCAAATCCTGCGTACTCCAACAATGGATTATCTATTTGCTCATGATCAAGTGCTGGCACAATTAGTGCTACGTACAGAGTGCGCTGCCGCACGTTCGATGACGTAGCCGGCACCCCTTTTTCACTTAGGAGATACACGAATGGCAAGGACCGCCGCAGATGTAATGCAGATGCTGAAGGACAACGAAGTCAAGTTCGTTGATTTGCGCTTCGCCGATACGCGCGGCAAGGAACAGCACGTGACCGTGCCGATTTCGCACTTCGACGCTGACAAATTCGAGTCCGGCCACGCCTTCGACGGTTCGTCGATCGCCGGCTGGAAAGGCATCGAAGCATCGGACATGCTGCTGATTCCGGACCCGAACACCGCCAACCTCGACCCATTCATGGAAGAGACCACCGTGTTCATGCAGTGCGACGTGATCGAACCGGCGGACGGTAAGGGCTATGACCGCGATCCGCGCTCGATCGCCAAGCGCGCCGAAGCCTACCTGAAGTCGTCGGGCATCGGCGACACCGCATTCTTCGGCCCGGAGCCGGAATTCTTCATCTTCGACTCGGTCCGCTGGAAGATCGACATGTCGGGCTCGTTCGTCAAGATCGACTCCGAAGAAGCGTCCTGGTCGACCGACAAGGAATTCGAAGGCGGCAACAGCGGCCACCGTCCAACCGTCAAGGGCGGCTACTTCCCGGTCCCGCCGGTCGACAGCTTCCAGGACATGCGTTCGGAAATGTCGCTGATCCTCGAATCGCTGGGTATCCCGGTCGAAGTGCACCACCACGAAGTGGCCGGCGCCGGCCAGATGGAACTGGGCACCAAGTTCTCGACCCTGGTCGAGCGCGCCGACTGGACCCAGAACCTGAAGTACGTGATCTGGAACGTGGCCCACAGCTATGGCAAGACCGCGACCTTCATGCCGAAGCCGATGAACGGCGATAACGGCTCGGGCATGCACGTGCACCAGTCGATCTGGAAAGACGGCAAGAACCTGTTCGCCGGCGACGGCTATGCCGGCCTGTCGGAAACCGCCCTGTTCTACATCGGCGGCATCATCAAGCACGCCAAGGCCCTGAACGCGATCACCAACCCGGGCACCAACTCGTACAAGCGCCTGGTGCCGGGCTACGAAGCGCCGGTCAAGCTGGCTTACTCGGCCAAGAACCGCTCGGCCTCGATCCGCATCCCGCACGTGGCGAACCCGAAAGGCCGCCGCATCGAGACCCGCTTCCCGGACCCGCTGGCCAACGTCTACCTGTGCTTCGCCGCGCTGCTGATGGCCGGCCTGGACGGCATCCAGAACAAGATCCACCCGGGCGAAGCCGCGACCAAGGACCTGTACCACCTGCCGCCGGAAGAAGACAAGCTGATCCCGACCGTGTGCGCCTCGCTGGAAGAAGCGCTGGACGCCCTGAACAAGGACCGCGAGTTCCTGACCCGCGGCGGCGTGTTCAGCGACAGCATGATCGACGCCTACATCGACCTGAAAATGGGCGAAGTCCAGCGTCTGCGCATGACCCCGCACCCGGCCGAATTCGACATGTACTACTCGTCGTAATCGATCGGATAACTGTGTGGAAGCACATTGCTGGCCTGGCATGCCAGCCCGGCAATGTGTATCCTTGCGGTAACAAAAACGCGGAGAAAGCCGGTAGGCTCCTCCGCGTTTCTCGTTGCATGTCGGGTGAATGGGGTATAGTCGGTGGATTCCCAACCAGACACAGGGGAGCTCGATAAACCTACTGCGCGTTGCGCTGTCGGCTTGCGATGCTCGCTGTACTTTCGTACAGCTGCGCTTCTCAGCCAACATTGCCGCCGCTCGCTACGGTTTCTCGAACCCCCCATGTCGACTGACCTGATGCAGATGACAAGCAACAGCTTTATTTTGCGCCCGGCCGGTATCGCGGCAGCCTTCACGCTGATCGCGGCCATGGCGCACCCCAGTGCCCACGCCGATTCCACTGTCTATAAATGCGTCGACAAGAACGGCCGGGTCGAATTCACAGACATCAATAAATCCGGCTGCAAGGCGCTCGACCTGCCGGGCTATATTCCGGCGCCGCCGCAGGCGGCACGTCCGAACCCGGCGCCGTCGCCGGCAGTGACGATGCGCCAGGGCGCGCCACGTCCGGCCGCTGCCAGTCCGTCCGGATTCCCGCGCGTGGACACGTCCACCCAGCGCGCGCGCGACGACGACCGCCGCGAGATCCTCAACGAAGAGCTGCGCGCCGAGGAAAAGAAGCTGGCCGACCTGAAGCGCGACTTCAACAACGGCGAACCTGAGCGCCAGGGCAACGAGAAGAATTACGCGAAGTACCAGGAACGCGTGGCCGGCATGCGCGACGACATCGGCCGCGCCGAGAAGAACGTCGAGGCGATCAAGCGCGAGATCGCCAATACCCGCTGACAAGCCGACACGCCGACACCAACGCACGCAGACACCAAGGCCGCATGAACGCCATTCCGCCCCATCCTCCCGCCAACGACCGCTTTGCCGGCCTCGATCTGCTCGCGTCCGCCGTGCTGGTGGTGGATGCCTGCGGCCTGGTGCGCCACGCCAATCCAGCGGCCGAGCACCTGCTCGAGATCTCGGTCAAGTCGCTGTCGCGCCAGAAGCTGGCCAGCCTGTTCACCAACGGCGAGGAACTCGGCACGCTGTGCCAGCAGGCCGCCGCCCATAAATATGCCGACCTGCGCCAGGACCTGACCCTGCACCGGCCGGCGCGCGAGCCGCTGCACGTGCACATCATCGTCAGCGCCGCCGGCGAAGCCGAAGTGGTGGTCGAGCTGCGCGAAAACGTGCAGCAGCTGAAACTCGACCGTGAAGAGCGCCTGCTGGACCAGAGCCAGGCCAACAAGGAACTGATCCGCAATCTCGCGCACGAGATCAAGAACCCGCTGGGCGGCATCCGCGGCGCGGCGCAGCTGCTCGAACTCGAGCTGCCGGACGCCCACCTGAACGCCCTGCGTGAATACACCCAAGTGATCATCAAGGAAGCCGACCGCCTGCAGACCCTGGTCGACCGCCTGCTGGCACCGCACCGCCGTCCGCACATCGTCGGCGACGTCAATATCCACGAAGTGTGCGAACGGGTGCGCAGCCTGGTGCTGGCCGAGTTCCCGTCGGGCCTGGCGATCCGGCGCGACTACGACGCCTCGATTCCCGAATTCCGCGGCGACAAGGAACAACTGATCCAGGCCGTGCTGAACATCGTCCACAACGCCGCCCAGGCGCTGCGCGGCCGCATCGCCGATGGCAACGCCGAGATCGTATTGCGCACGCGCGTGGCGCGCCAGGTCACGCTGGCGAAGGTCCGTTACGGGCTGGCATTAGACTTGCATATCATCGATAACGGACCGGGCATCGCGCCCGAGATCCGCGACCGCATCTTTTATCCCCTGGTTTCGGGGCGCGAAGGCGGCAGCGGACTCGGGCTCACCTTGGCGCAGACCTTCGTGCAGCAGCACATGGGCCTGATCGAGTGCGAGAGCCGGCCCGGACTAACGGACTTCCGCATCCTGATTCCCCTGCCATAAGCGGAGGAGGAGGGAGTGACGTGAGGAGTCCCCCTTGAACTAGCGCGGGAAGCAAGAACTAATGAAACCAATCTGGATTGTCGACGACGATGCATCGATCCGCTGGGTGCTGGAAAAAGCCCTGGCGCGTGAAAACCTCGCAACCCGGAGCTTTGCCAGCGGGCGCGAGGCCCTGGCCGCGTTCGAAACCGACACGCCGCAAGTGCTGGTGTCGGATATCCGGATGCCGGGCGAATCCGGCCTCGACCTGCTGGCGGCCGTCAAGGAAAGCCATCCGGGTCTCCCGGTGATCGTGATCACCGCCTTTTCCGACCTCGATTCGGCGGTCGCCTCGTTCCAGGGCGGCGCCTTCGAATACCTCGCCAAACCCTTCGATATCGACAAGGCCGTCGCCCTGATCCGGCGCGCGTTGGAAGAAAGCCTGCGCGAAGCCAGCGTCGAGATCGCGCCGACCGAGACCCCGGAAATCCTGGGCCAGGCACCGGCGATGCAGGAAGTGTTCCGCGCCATCGGCCGCCTGTCGCAATCGAACGTCACGGTACTGATTACCGGCGAGAGCGGGACCGGCAAGGAACTGGTGGCGCGCGCGTTGCACAAGCACAGTCCGCGTGCGGCGCAACCCTTCATTGCGCTGAACACGGCGGCCATTCCGAAGGACCTGCTGGAATCCGAGCTGTTCGGCCACGAGCGCGGCGCCTTTACCGGCGCCCAGGCGATGCGGCGCGGCCGCTTCGAGCAGGCCGAGAACGGCACGCTGTTCCTGGACGAGATCGGCGACATGCCGTTCGACCTGCAGACGCGATTGCTGCGCGTGCTGTCCGACGGCCACTTCTACCGCGTCGGCGGCCACCAGCCGGTGAAGGCCAACGTGCGCGTGATCGCGGCGACCCACCAGAACCTTGAGCAGCGCGTACGCGACGGTTTGTTCCGCGAAGACTTGTACCACCGCCTCAACGTGATCCGGCTGCGCCTGCCGAGCCTGCGCGAGCGCCGTGAGGATATCCCCATTCTGGTGCGCCACTTCCTGGTGCAGAGTGCACACCAGCTGGGCGTCGAACCGAAACGCTTGAGCGAGGAGGCGACGCGTTTCCTGTCCGGCCTGGAGTTGCCCGGCAACGTGCGCCAGCTGGAAAACCTGTGCAACTGGATTACCGTGATGGCCCCGGGCCAGACGGTCGAGGTCAAGGACTTGCCGCGCGACCTGACCCAGGCCCAGCAAAGCCTGCCGGCCCTGAACAGCCTGGGCGCGGCGGTGGCGATGCCGGCACCGTCGGCCGGCCCCCTGAGCGCGGCCCTGAACGGCGCCATGAATGGGTCGATGAGCGGTTCCATGGGCGCCAACGGGGCCGACGGTGCCGCGCTGGGCATCGCCGGCGCCGGCTTCGGGTCGGTACTGGCGAACGGCGCAGACGGCTGGATCGGCCTGCTGGAGCTGCAGGCGGCACGCATGCTGTCGGACGGCCAGGTCGAGGTGATGGATGTGCTGGGGCGACAGTTCGAGTCGGCGCTGATCCGCACCGCGCTGAAGCACACGCACGGGCGCAAGAACGATGCGGCGATCCGGCTCGGGATCGGGCGCAACACCATCACCCGGAAAATCGCGGAGCTCGGGATCGATGGAGCGAAAGACGAATAAGGTCTGGGGCCTTATTCGTAGGGTGGACGGCTTGCCGTCCACGCGTTCAACAATGTGCGTCACCTCTGCACCGATTGAACGCGTGGATGGCACCCACGTACTCAAATCGCTAGCGCAACGGTGGAGCCATCCACCCTACGCGTTTCGTGCCTCCATCGCGATGGGTTAAACTCTGTCATCCGCGCAACAAGCGCTGCTTTGACGAATTTCCATGCTGATCAACTGCGTCGCCTACCAGGAAGGCAAGAAGCTGTCCGACATTCCGGTCGAGGACATCAGTGACTATCTCGACAAGCCCGGCTGCTTCGTCTGGGTGGCGCTGCGCGACGCCAGCGCCGACGAGATGGCCAAGATGCAGGAAGAGTTCAACCTGCACGAACTGGCGGTGGAAGACGCGGCGCGTGGCCACCAGCGCCCCAAGGTCGAGGAATACGGCGACTGCCTGTTCACCGTGGTGCACACGGTCGACCTCGAAGGCGACCGCCTGCTCACCGGCGAGCTGGCGATCTTCGCCGGTCCCAACTACGTGCTGTCGGTGCGCCGCGACGCCGCCAAGAACTTCCTCGGCGTGCGTGCGCGTGCCGAGCGCGAGCCGCACCTGCTGAAGATGGGCTCCTCGTTCGTCATGTATGCGCTGATGGACGCGGTGGTCGACCGCTACTTCCCGATCGTCGACATGCTGGAATCGGAACTCGAGACCATCGAGGACCGCATCTTCACCCACGGTGCCCAGCGCAACAACGTCGAGCGCCTGTACCAGCTCAAGCGCAAGGGTCTCGAACTGCGCCATGCCGTGGTGCCGCTGATGGACGCGGTCGGGCGCCTGCTGGGCGGCCGTGCGCCGACGCTGGCGGCCGGCGTGCAGGATTACTTCCGCGACGTGCACGACCACCTGATCCGCATCTCCGGCCGCCTGGATACCATCCGCGACACCATCGCCACCGCGATCCAGGTCAACCTGTCGATGGTCTCGATCGACGAGAGCGAAGTCAACAAGCGCCTGGCCGCCTGGGCCGCGATCTTTGCCGTGTTCACCGCCTTTGCCGGCGTCTGGGGCATGAATTTCAAGTTCATGCCCGAGCTGGAGTGGAAGTACGGCTATCCGATGGCGATCGCGGTCATGGTCGGCGTCTGCCTTTACCTGTACCGGCTATTCAAAAAGGCCGGCTGGCTCTAATCCCCGCTGCAACAGAAAGGGGGCAGCATGCCGAACCCTTGTTCGGCAGGCATCGACACGCCCCGAATTTCGTTGTCGCAGCCAAAATAGAACGTTCCGAACTTTGTTCAGCAACTCGAGATTTGTTTCAAAATGTTCTGTTGCAATTTGTGAGAATTTGCGCGCGTCAATATTGACGGATACTCAAGCGGGCGATCATTATTCGTTCCCCGGCTTGGGTAGAACATGAATCGTCCCAAGCCAGACTGATTAACTTTATTTAGTTTGGACCTGAATGATTAAGCAAACAGTACTCGCGCGCTCGCTGCGCGTGATGTTCGCGGGCGGTGTGGCGGCAGGCGTCGGCCTGGCCGCCCTGCCTGCAATGGCACAGGAGACCGCTGCGCCGGTCGCCCGCGTCGAAGTGACCGGCTCGTCGATCAAGCGCGCCGACGTCGAAGGTTCGCTGCCGGTGCAGGTTGTCAGCGCCGCCGACATCAAGCGTACCGGCGCCACCAACACCGCCGAACTGCTGACCACCCTGAGCGCGAACTCGATGGCCGGCGCGACCAACCAGGCACAAGGTGCCGGTCTGTCGACCTATGGCATGTCGAGCGCCAGCCTGCGTGGCCTGGGCGCCAGCAAGACCCTGATCCTGGTCAACGGCCGCCGTCTCGGCAACTACGCCACCGACGGCACCGCCGTCGACGTCAACTCGATCCCGCTGGCCTCGATCGACCACGTGGAAGTGCTGAAGGACGGCGCATCGGGCGTGTACGGCTCCGACGCGATCGGCGGCGTCATCAACTTCATTACCCGCCAGAACTACCAGGGCGTGGAAGTCAACGGCTACACCAGCGTCAGCCGCTACGGCGGCGGCCAGACCCACAAGGCCAGCATCATCGGCGGCTGGGGCGACTTCGACGAAGACCGCTACAACATCACCGTGTCGGCCGACTTCAGCAAGGACAACGCCATCTTCGGCAACCAGCGCGACTATGCAAGCACCGGCTGGAACAACAACGGCCTGCGCGACGCCAGCGCGACCCCGAGCGGCAACTTCTCGACCTTCGATCCGGTCACCACCCGTAACGCCAACGGCGTGATCCCGAACGCGCTGAACACCATCGGCCGCGGCATCGGCAACCCGCTGTCGCCGAACAACTGCGCCGCCAACGGCAGCGCCTTCGACGCCAACCTGGGCACCTGCCGCTACGACAGCTCGCCTTTCGTGAACCTGGTGCCGGCCGCCAAGCGCGCCAACGTCGGCGGCAGCTTCCGCTTCAAGCTGAACGACAAGGCCGAGTTCTTCATGGAAGGCTTCGTGTCGCGCAACGAGACCACGCAGCAAGCGCAGCCGTCGCCGTACAGCGCCTCGTTCCTGTCGACCGACCCGGCCTTCCAGACCCAGAACCTGTACCCGGCCATCATCGTGTCGCCGAGCAGCCCGTACTACCCGACGGGCCTGGCCACCGCGGCCGGCGTCAACGGCCAGCCGCTGACCGTCAGCTACCGCGCCTTCGACGGCGGCGGCCGCATCGCCAAGGACACCGCGATCGCCTCGCACCTGGCAATGGGCTTCCGCGGCACCGTCAAGGGCTACGACTACGACGTCGCCTACACCCACAACTCGAGCGACGTCACCGAGCGCGCGATCCAGGGTTACCAGAACCAGACCGCGCTGGTCAAGCTGCTGAGCAACAACAACGCCTTCAACCCGCTGGCCCAGTACCAGTCGGCCGACCTGGCGCGGCAGATCTACGCGACCAACTACGTCGGCGCGGTGATGAACGCGACCCTGCGCAACGACTCGCTGGCCGCACGCATCTCGGGCGATTTGTACCAGCTGCCGGCCGGCATGATGAAGTTCGCGGTCGGCGCCTCGATGGCCGACGAGAACCTGTCGATCAACCCGAGCCAGGCCTACCAGAGCGGCGACGTGTCGGGCTACGGCGGCGCCCAGCTGCCGCTGTCGACCTCGCGCAATTCGTCGGCCGTGTTCGCCGAGACGATCATCCCGATCATCAAGAACCTGGAAGCCGACGTCGCCGTCCGCCACGACCGCTACCCGAACGCCAGCGCCACCAACCCGAAGGTCAGCCTGCGCTGGCAGCCGGTCTCGCAGGTGCTGCTGCGCGGTTCCTACGGCAAGGGCTTCCGCGAGCCGTCGCTGCCTGAGCTGTACAACCAGCAGACCATCGGCACCAGCCCCAACCTGACCGACCCGGTCACCGGCCAGTTCGGCCAGTTCAACCAGACCTACGGCGGCAACCGCAACCTGCAGCCGGAGAAGTCGGAACAGTCGTCGCTGGGCATCGTGGTCGATCCGGTCAAGGGCCTGTCGGTCGCCGTCGACTGGTGGAAGATCAACGTCAACAACCTGGTGACCACCCTGACGCCGTCGTTCACGCTGGCCCAGGCCGCCGCCGGCAATCCGCTGTACACCGGCCTGGTGACCCGCGATCCGGCACGTAACATCACCAACATCGTCGGCACCAACATCAACGCCGGCAGCGTGAAGACCGAAGGCGTGGACCTGGACCTGCGCTGGGCCATCCTGAAGAGCCCGACCTACGGCGCCTTCAACCTGCGCCTTAACGGTACCTACACCTCGAAGTACGACCTGACCCTGGCCGACGGCACCGTGCAGCGCAGCGTGGCGCGCACCATCGACAACGACGGCAACGTCCTGAGCGCGGTCAACCAGGGCGGCGTGATCTTCCGCTGGAAGGATCAGCTGACGCTGGACTGGAAGTACAAGCAGTACGGCCTGTCGCTGACCAACAACTTCCAGTCGGGTTACTGGGACAGCTACCGTGCCGATGCGGACGAACCGATCGCACAGCACGTCGGCGCGTTCTCGACCTGGGACCTGCAGGGCACCTACGGCGGCATCAAGAACCTGACCCTGACCGCAGGCGTCAAGAACCTGTTCAACCGCAAACCGCCTGAAGTCATCACCGGCGGCTCGTTCTTCCAGACCGGCTACGATCCGACCTACTACGATCCGCACGGCCAGACTGGCTACGTGAGCGCCAGCTACCAGTTCTGATGTCCGCATCGGACTAGTTTGCGCCTCGAAAAAACCCGCCGCCTCACCGCGGCGGGTTTTTTTATGGCTGCGATCAGAACGCGTAACTTGCGCGCACGTAGAAGGTGCGGCCGGTCGGATCGGTGTAGCGCGGATCGTAGCCGGCCTGGAAGGTGTAGTCCTGGTAGGACAGCGGCGGTTTGCGATCGGCCAGGTTGCGCACGCCGGCGGTGATGCCGATGCCTTTCTTCTGGGTCCAGGCCACATACGTGTCGAAGGTGGAGTAGGATCCGACGTGGTTGGCCGGATCGGCATCCACGTAGCCGCTCTTGTAGTGGCCGGTCAGGCCGGCCGACCATTCACCCATGTTCCACACCAGGTTGGTGGTGTTCTGCCAGCGGAAGATCACGCCGCTGCCCGAATACACGCCCAGGTTGTCGTTCCAGTTGCCGCCTTCCTCGGTCTGGTACTGGTACTTGTGCACGTAGGTCGTGTTCGAGGACAGCGCCAGGTTGCCGTAGCTCGGCAGGCGCAGGCGGTAGCTGGCCGTCAGGTCGGCGCCGTTGGTCATGGTGCCGCCCAGGTTCTGGGTGCGCATGTCGATATAGCCGCAGGTGGCCACGCTGGTGCAGGCCGAACCGTCGACCGACAGGTCGCCTGCGCTGTTGCGGTGGTACAGGCTGGCGTACTTGACCGGGTCGGCGAAGATGTCGTCGGCGCTCAGGGTGCCGATGGTGTGCTTCAGCTGGATCGCCCACAGGTCCACGCCCAGGTTCAGGTTCTTGACCGGCTCGAACACCACGCCCAGGGTCGCGTTCTTCGATTTTTCCGGCGCCAGGTTGGTGTTGCCGCCGGTGAGGGCCTGGAACTGCTGGCCGCAGTTGGCCGCGGCGGCCTTGCCCGATACCGCGGTGCCGCCCGCGCAGTTGACCGGGTCGTCGTAGGTGCCGGCGGTGTTGGTGTAGCTCTGGCCGGCGTTGATCTCGTACAGCGACGGTGCGCGGAAGCCGGTCGAGAACGAACCGCGCAGCAGCACGTCCTGGCGCGGCTGGAAGCGGAACGCGACCTTCGGATTGAAGGTGCTGCCGAAGTCGCTGTACTTGTCGGCACGCACCGAGGCGGTGACGTCCAGCGACTTGACGATCGGGACGTTCAGTTCGGCGTAGGCCGCGTTCACGTGGCGCGAGCCCGCGTTGTACGAATTCGGGTCGACGCCGGTCGACGCGACGACTTTCTGCGCGAATTCGGTATTCGCGGCGCTCTCGAATTTCTCGTACGAGGTCTGCACACCGAGCGCCACGGCGGCCGCGCGGCCGGCGCCCAGCCAGTCGCCCAGCTCGCGGCTGGCATGGAAGTCGAGCCCGGTGGTAGTGCCCTTGGCGGTCTGAAGGGTGCCGGACAGGGCGGCGCCTTCCAGGTAGGCCTGGCCGGTGGCGCTCTGCGCGCCGAACGGGTTGATGATGCCGTTCAGGACACCCGCGCTGATCATGTCGCCGTCGCTGTAGCCGGACAGGTCCTGGCGCACCTTGTTCTGGTTCCAGGTGAAGGCGGTGTTGTAGTCCCAGGCACCCAGCGTGCCCTGCAGCGAGCTGACGAAGCGCTGCTGGTCGTTGGTGCTCTTGTCCTGGCGCGAACCGTTCACCAGGTCGCGCCATTTCACGTGGAGGAAGCCCGGATTGACGCCGGCGGCGCTGCCGCTCTCGGTGTAGTTCGGATCGAGGCCAACATCCGTCGGGTAATACGGATTCAGGCTGCCGTCGGCCAGCGTGCGGTTCATCACCAGGCCGCCGTACGGGACCGGTGCGATCTGGGTGGTGACCACGCTGCGGCTGCGCAGGTATTCGATGCCGGCTTCGTGCTCGTTGCTCAGCTTGAAGGTGCCGCGCAGCAGGGCGGAATCGCGCTGGCTCTTCGGGACGTAGTCGACGTAGGACGAGGTCGTCATGGTGCAGCCGCCGCTGCCGTTCGAGATCAGGTTGGCATAGGTGCCGCAGCCGCCGGCCGCGGCCGGGTTGGCGCTGGCGCCGCCCTGGTAGTAGTTGGCCGGATAGGTCGAGGACGACAGGCCGCCGGCATAGCGCGTATTGAAATCGCGCTGGGTGCCGCCGATCGCCTTCTGTTCCTGGTGGTCGAGCACGGCCGAGAAGTTCCAGCCGTCGTTCTCCAGGCTGCCGACGCCGAAGGCCGCATTCACGTTCTTCGACTTGCCGCCCGCATGTTCTGGCGAATCCAGCCCGGCGCTGACCACGCCGCCCTGGAAGTCCTTCCTGGTGATGAAGTTGATGACGCCGCCGACGGCGTCCGAGCCGTACAGCGCCGAAGCGCCGTCGCGCAGCACTTCCACGCGCTCGAGCGCGGCGAACGGAATCATGTTCAGGTCGGGCGCCGAGCTGTCGAACGCATTGTTCGCCAGGCGGCGCCCGTTCAGCAGCACCAGGGTCTTGTTGGCGCCGATGCCGCGCAGGTCGGCGTAGGCGGCGCCACCGGTGCTGGCGCCGACCGCCTGGCTGGTGCCGGTTTGCGACTGCGACACGCTCAGGTTGGCCATCACTTGTTCGATGGTAGTGATGCCTTCCTTCTTGAGGTCATCGGCCTTGATGATGGTCACCGGCACGGACGTTTCGGCATCGATGCGCTTGATTGCCGACCCCGTGATCTCGACGCGGGCGACAGGGGCCTGCGCCGCATCCTGGGCCGATGCGGCCTGGTACGGGAGGCTGAAACCGGCGACGAGTGCGCCGCCGGAGAAGACCAGGCGCAGGGTACGCGCCATCAACTTTTCTTTGAACATATCGATCCTGTATCTCATGGTGAGCATGGGTGAGAATTCCGCAACATTGATATTCAATAATTGCGGCAGCCAAAAGATACACGACGGAAACGGCCTTTTGCGCAATATTATTCGAAAAATGGCGCGTATACGCCACATAATATTGGTAAAACAAGGTAAAACGCTGAAAAGATGCTTGACGCCGCCAGGGGGCGGCGCAGGAGTAGAGCTCTTACGCGGTGGCTGCGGCGCCGGCCGACGCGGCGATGATCATGGTGATGGCCAGCCACTGGATGGTGGTCAGCTGCTCGCCCAGCACCAGCCAGCCGGCCAGCGCGCTGACCGCCGGCGAGGCGCTGACCAGGGTGCCGAACACGCGCCGCGGCAGGCGCCGCAGGGCGATCATTTCCAGCGAATAGGGCAGGGCGCTCGATAGCAGGGCGACGCCCAGGCCGGCCGCCAGCACACCCGGCGCCAGCAGGGCGGTGCCGGCATGCAGCACGCCGACCGGCACCGTGAACAGCGCCGCCGCCAGCATGCCCCAGCCCACCGCCTGGCCGCCCTGCAGGGTCGAGACGCGCTTGCCGAACACGATGTACATGGCCCAGCACAGTGCCGCGCCGGCGGCCAGCAGCATGCCGGCCGGATCGAGGCCGCCACCATGCGCATGCAGGGGCAGCAACAGCCATAATCCGAGCACGGCGCAGGCCAGCCAGGCGAAATCGGTGACGCGGCGCGAGCCGGCCAGTACCACCATCAGCGGGCCGGTGACTTCGATGGCGACGGCGATGCCGATCGGGATGCGCGCAAAGGCGCCATAGATCATCAGGTTCATGCAGCCCAGCATCAGGCCGTAGACGAGGAGATCGGGAAGGGCGCTGCGCGGCAGCGGCGTGCGCCAGGGCCGGAACCAGCCCAGCAGCAGGCAGGCGGCCAGGCCGACCCGCATCGCCGTCACGCCTTGGCTGCCGACCAGCGGGAACAGGTACTTGGCGATAGCGGCGCCGACGTAGGTCGACAGCATGGCGCCCAGTAGTGCAGCAACAGCGCCACCGCCGGCGCTGTCATGAGTGTGCGTGATGCGGCCTGGTTCAGCCGCCATGCGGCACAGGCGCGTCCGCCATCGACAGCGCCACGGCTTCCGCGATGCGGATGCCGTCCACCGCGGCCGACATGATGCCGCCCGCGTAACCCGCGCCTTCGCCGGCCGGGAACAGGCCGCGCGTGTTCAGGCTTTGCAGGCTGTCGTCGTGGCGCTTGATGCGGATCGGCGACGAGGTGCGGGTCTCGACGCCGGTCAGCACCGCGTCTTCCTTGTAGTAGCCGCGGATCTGCTTGTCGAAGGCGACAAACGCTTCGCGCAGCGCCAGGGTGGCGTAGTCGGGCAGGGCCGGGCCGAGATCGGTCAGGTGCACGGCCGGCTTGAACGACGGGGTCACCGAACCGAATTCCTTGGAGGGCACGCCGCGCACGAAGTCGCCCATCAGCTGGCCCGGCGCATCGTAGTTGCTGCCGCCGAGGACGAAAGCACGCGATTCCAGCTCGCGCTGGAAGGCGATACCGGCCAGCGGATGGCCCGGATAGTCGGCCGGGGTGATGCCGACCACGATCGCGCTGTTGGCGTTGCGCTCGGCGCGCGAGTACTGGCTCATGCCGTTGGTGACCACGCGGCCTTCTTCCGACGACGCCGCCACCACCGTGCCGCCCGGGCACATGCAGAAGCTGTACACGCTGCGGCCATTGGACGCGTGGTGCACGATCTTGTAGTCGGCCGCGCCCAGGATCTTGTTGCCGGCGTTCGGCCCGAAGCGGCAGGCGTCGATCAGCGATTGCGGGTGCTCGACGCGGAAGCCGATCGAGAACGGCTTGGCTTCTATATAGACGCCGCGGTCGTACAGCATCTGGAAGGTGTCGCGCGCGCTGTGGCCGATCGCCATCGTCAGGTGGCGGGTCGGAATGGTTTCGCCCGACGCCAGCTTGACGCCGACCACCTGGCGGTTGTTGCCGTCGCCTTCGATCAGCACGTCTTCCACCCGCGTTTCGAAACGGATCTCGCCGCCCAGCGCCAGGATCTCGGCGCGCATCTGCTCGACCATTTTCACCAGCCTGAAGGTGCCGATGTGCGGCTTGCTGACGTACAGGATCTCTTCCGGCGCGCCCGACTTGACGAACTCGGTGAGGACCTTGCGGCCGTAGTGCTTCGGGTCCTTGATCTGGCTGTACAGCTTGCCGTCCGAGAAGGTGCCGGCGCCGCCTTCGCCGAACTGCACGTTGGACTCGGTGTTCAGCTTGCGCTTGCGCCAGAAGCCGAAGGTGTCGACGGTCCGCTCGCGCACGATCTTGCCACGCTCGAGCATCAGCGGCTTGAGGCCCATCTGGGCCAGGATCAGCGCCACGAACAGGCCGCACGGGCCCATCCCCACCACCACCGGGCGCGGTGTGCCCGGCGCCGGGTTGCCGGCTTCGACGAACTTGTAGCCGGTGTCCGGCGCCGGCATCACATGTTGCTCGCCCTTGAGGCGTGCCAGCACCTGCGCCTCGTTGCGGACCTCGACCTCGACCGCATAGATCAGCACGATCGCGCTGCGTTTGCGGGCGTCGTAGCTGCGCTTGAAGATCTTGTAGTCGACCAGGTCGTCGCCGTCGATGCCGAGCCGGCCGACGATGGCGTCGCGCAGGGCTTGGTCAGGGTGATTCAGGGGGAGTTTGAGTTCGTTAATTCGCAGCATGGTGGATTCGTGACTGGCGCGCCCGGCCTCGTACTCGGGCAGCAGATGGGGCAAACGTCAAGTATAAGGCATCGCCACCAGCACCGGGGCGGCTTGGCGGGGGAGGGCCGCACGCTGCACCACAGGATTTAACAAAATTACTGAAAAGAAATAATTCAATTGTTAAATCAGGATATGGGCTATTGCGTGATGCACCATTTTGGACACTGTCCGCAATATTGCACTGCCGCGCATGTACATATAAGTATGCATGAGTAAATACGACGTATGTACGCGTAATTTCTTGTAATTACAGATTAAAAAGTACATACGCGAACAGATATTATTGCACTGCACAAAAACAAATATGAACCATTTTTGTGCATGCAATGTGTTGTTTCTACACATTCATACAAGTATGTTTCATTGACACTTTCCCTTTTGCCATGGTTTTATCGATACATCAGTAACGTTTGATATGTATCCGATGTTAGTTGAGAGCCCGTCCTCCGGACGCGCTGGATGAATTGCAGTAACAGTAGCCAAACCACTTTGAGAGAAATCCACGAAGGAGAAGTTTTCATGATGTTCAAATTGAAGTCGATGCCATCCGCGATCTGGTGCATGATCGCGACCGGTGCCCTGGCAGCCGCCGCACCGGCAATGGCTCAGACCACCGAAGCCGCCGGCGCCACCAGCGCCAGCCCGCAGCGCGTGGTCGTGACTGGCTCGCTGATCAGCCGTACCGACACGGAGACCCCGACCCCGGTGCAGGTGCTGACGGCACAAGACATCCAGCGTAGCGGCAAGACCTCGGTCGCCGAGCTGCTGAACGACCTGGCCGCCAACGGCGCGGGTACCCTGGGCACCGGCTTCTCGGGTGCCTTCGCCAACGGCGCCGCCGGCGTCTCGCTGCGCGGCCTGACCGTGGGCTCGACCCTGGTCCTGATCGACGGCCACCGCATGTCGCCGTACGCGATTGGCGACGACTCGCAGCGCTCCTTCGTCGACGTTTCCAACATCCCGTTCGATGCCGTCGAGTCGATCGAAGTCCTGAAGTCGGGCGCCTCGTCGCTGTATGGCTCGGACGCGGTCGCAGGCGTGATCAACATCAAGCTGAAGAAAAACTTCCAGGGCACCCGCTTCTCGGCTGAAGCCGGCAACACCCAGCACGGCGGCGGCGCCACCAAACGCGCGTCGATCAGCACCGGTATCGGCGACATCGACAACGACGGCTACAACGCCTTCATCACCGCCGAATGGCGCCACCAGGATGCCATCATGGTGTCGGACCGCGACCAGTACGCCTGGGACAACCGCGACTGGCGTTCGCGCGGCGGCAACAACCTGACCCTGGGCGTACCGACCTCGCTGAATAATTACCTGAGCGCAGGCCGCTCGCCGTTCCTGTTCAATCCGACCGGCGCAGGCGGCGTCAACAACGCAGCCAACTTCCAGTTCCTGGACCCGAGCTGCAACTTCACCCTGTACCGTGCCGGCGGCTGCTCGGTGCGTGACACCTACGGCTTCATCCAGCCGCCGACCGAGAACCTCAACCTGCTGGTCGGCATGACCAAGAAGCTGAGCAACAACTGGGAACTGGCGTTCAAGGGCTCGATGTTCAAGCGCGACAGCACCAACAACCGTGGTGTGCCGCTGGGCTTCTCGGCTCTCAACTACAACGGCGCGACCACCCTTAACAACGGCGTGCTGACCAATGGCGTCGGCGCTACGAACACCCAGTTTGCGCCGGGCAGCGCAGTCGGTGCCGGTATCGTCAACACCTTCGTTCCGGGCACCGCAACCAACCCCGATGGCACGCTGGTCAATCCGGCCAATGCTCGCCTGTACGGCTATGTGCCTGGCATCGACGGCAATGCCCAGCAGGATAACAGCTCGACCTCGACCCGCTTCGCGCTCGACCTGACCGGCCAGGCCTGGGGCTGGGACATCAACCTCGCCGGCGGCCTGACCAAGGTCAAAGTCAACATTGACTATAGCGGCTACCTCGACCGCGCAGCGTTGTACAGCGCGCTTCGTTCTGGCGCGTTCAACGTGCTGGGCAACAATTCGCCGGACCTCATGAGCCAGGTATCGCCGCGCTTCGGCGGCAGCGCCGAGTCGAAGCTGAACTACGTCGACCTGGTTGGTTCGCGCGAACTGATGCAATTGGGCGCCGGTCCGCTGGCCCTGGCTGCCGGCGTGCACTGGCACAAGCGTACCTGGGACGCCCCGGCATCGCCGCTGACCGCCAACGGCCAGGTCGGCAACACCTCGGCCTTCGTGATGGGCGATGAGACCAACACCGCTGCCTTTGCCGAACTGCAGGCAACCCCGATCAAGAACGTCGAACTGCACCTCTCGAGCCGTTACGACCACTACGATACCTACGGCAAGTCGTTCACGCCGGCGGCCAGCTTCAAGTGGACCCCGTCGCAGATGTTCGCCCTGCGCGGTACCTTCGCCCGCGGTTTCCGCGCGCCTAACCCGGCCGAGACCGGCAATGCCGGTTCGTTCTTCCAGTACCAGGGACTGGACGACCCGATCCTGTGCCCGACCGGCCAGCAGTATGCAGCCGGCAGTGTGCCGACCGCGTGCGGCATCACCCCGGCCTACGTCCAGACCACCAGCCGCAACCTGTCGCCTGAAAAGTCGAAGTCCTACACCCTGGGCGTCGTGCTGCAGCCGATCCGTGAGCTGAACGCGACCCTGGATTACTACAAGATCCAGGTCAACAACCAGATCGTGACCGCCGCCGGCAACGATCCGAACTACGTGCCGACCTTTGTCCGCGGTCCGATCAACCCGATCGAGATCGCCACCGGCGTGGGCGAGGGCACCGTCATCGGCACCCCGGCCGCGGGTCCGATCCTGTATGCGCAGTCGTCGTACATCAACGCCGGTTCGACCAAGACCAGCGGCCTGGAAGCGGACGTCAACTACCGTTGGCGCCTGCCGAGCGACATGGGTTCGCTGCGCGCCGGCCTGAGCTTCGCCCACACCTTCAGCTATGAGCAGTCGGTTGCCGGCGTGACTTACCAGCTGGCCGGTACCCAGGGCCCGTCGGTGGTCTCGGGTGCCACCGGTTCGCCGAAGAAC
This sequence comes from Massilia phyllosphaerae, assembly GCF_034659755.1. Taxonomy (NCBI): domain Bacteria; kingdom Pseudomonadati; phylum Pseudomonadota; class Betaproteobacteria; order Burkholderiales; family Oxalobacteraceae; genus Massilia; species Massilia phyllosphaerae. The sequence continues at coordinate 216,138 of NZ_JAXSQX010000004.1, read as the reverse complement.
CGCGGCCAGCTCAGCCTGACCTATGCACGTGGTCCGCTGGACGTGACGGCAACGATGAACTACACCAGCCGTTTCTCGACCCTGGATCCGTCGGTGGGTGGTACCGATTGCGCCTCGACCGGGTATGACGTCGGTGGCCGTACCTACTTCTACGGTGTGGAACAGCCTGCGTACTACTGCCATGTTGCGTCGTTCACCTCGACCAACCTGAACATGAACTACAAGCTGAGCCAGAACCTGTCGCTGAAGGCATCGATCCTGAACCTGTTCGATCGCGAGCCGCCGATCGACGTCGGCACCTACGGCAACTCGAGCCCGCAGACCTCGTACAACGCGTCCCTGCACCAGGCAGGCGCCGTTGGCCGCTTCTACAGCCTGGGCCTGAACTACGTGTTCTAAGCCTCGCCTGAAGGCGTAGTACCAGCCTCCAGCCCCGCCCGCGGATGTGTCCGCCGGCGGGGCTTTTTATTTTCTGGCCGCCGCCAAGCAGGTCCATGCACAAAAAATGTTGCGTAGACCCAACGGTAAAAAAATCTTTCCTTCCTTTCATGCCTGCCACATGAGCGTGCATCTAGGCGTCAATTACTACACTTAACCAAATTCGTGTTGCGGCGCATCAAAGCAATGTCGGATCAGCCACACAGCCGTATTTACTACTCGTGTACGTACGTACGCGCTAGGTCATTGTTATTAGAAAAACACGACGTATTATGTTGCGGTGCACAACGGTGCGCAGTCGCACTCGGGTGGTGCAAAAAATTGCTAAAGTGAAAAAATGTTAATCCTTCGCGGTAAATGAAAATTGACACTAAAACTGTGGATATGTTTGTATGTATAGACATTTTTCCAATGTCAACGCGTACGTCGGTGGTATTGGAAAATTTGGAAACGTGTCACGACGCGGTAGACGAAACCACTTTGAGAGAAATCCGAGAAGGAGATGTATTCATGATGTTCAAATTGAAGTCAATGCCATTTGCGGTAGCATGCGCGCTCGCTAGTGGTGCCCTCGTGGCATCCGCACCCGCAATGGCACAGACCACCGAAGCTGCCGGCGCCACCAGCCCAGGCACGCAGCGCGTGGTCGTGACCGGCTCGCTGATCAGCCGCACCGACACGGAGACCCCGACTCCGGTGCAAGTGCTGACCGCACAAGACATCCAGCGTAGCGGCAAGACTTCGGTCGCCGAACTGCTGACCGACCTGGCCGCCAACGGCGCCGGTACCCTCGGCACCGGCTTCGCCGGCGCATTCGCGAACGGCGCGTCGGGCGTCTCGCTGCGCGGCCTGACCGTCGGTGCGACCCTGGTCCTGATCGACGGCCACCGCATGGCACCGTACCCGCTGTCGGATGACTCGCAGCGCTCCTTCGTCGACGTTTCCTCGATCCCGTTCGATGCCATCGACAGCATCGAAATCCTGAAGTCCGGCGCATCGTCGCTCTATGGCTCCGACGCGATCGCCGGCGTGGTCAACATCAAACTGAAGAAGAATTACCAAGGCACCCGTCTGACCGCCGAAGCCGGCGACACCCAGCACGGCGGCGGCGCCACCAAGCGCGCGTCGTTCAGCACCGGTATCGGCGACCTCGACAACGACGGCTACAACGCCTTCGTTACCGCCGAATGGCGCCAGCAGGGTGCGATCAAAGTGTCGGACCGCGAACAGTTCGGCTGGGACAACCGCGACTGGCGCTCGCGCGGCGGTAACAACCTGACGATCGGCGTGCCGACTCCGTACAACAGCTTCCTGACCCCGGCCAGCACGCCTTTCCTGTACAACCCGTCGAATGCAAATAACCCGATCGATCCGGCGACGGGCCAACGGATTGCCAACGTCGACAATCCGGCCAACTACCAGTTCCTGGACCCGAACTGCAACTTTGCCCTGTACCGTGCGGGCGGCTGCTCGATCCGCGACACGGTGTCGAACATCCAGCCGCGCAGCGAGAACATCAACGTCCTGGTCGGCATGACCAAGAAGCTGAACCAGGACTGGGAACTGGCCTTCAAGGGCGCCCTGTTCCGCCGCGACAGCATCAACAACCGCGGCGTGTCGCCGGTCTATTCGGCCAACTCCTATGCGGGCGCCACCACGCTGGTCAACGGCGTGCTGACCGGCGGCGTCAACCGCATCACGAATACCCGCCTGCCGGCTGGCGCGATCCTGGCGCCGGGCCTGACCAACAACCTGGGCGCTCCGGCTTCCCTGTACGGCTACATCCCGGGTATCGATCCTACCAACACCTCGGACAACAGCTCGACCAGCACCCGTTTCGCCGTCGACCTGCACGGCAGTGCCTACGGCTGGGACGTGAACGCCGCCGCCGGCGCGACCAAGGTCAAGACCGACATCGACTACAGCGGCTACATCAACCGTTTGGCCCTGTTCCAGGCGATCAACAACTCGGATCCGGCGCAACGCTGGAATGTGCTGGGCAACAACGATCCGGCGCTGGTCGACCGCATTTCGCCGCGCTACAGCAACTCGCTGTCGTCGACGCTGAACTACGCCGACCTGGTCGGTTCGCGCGAACTGATGCAACTGGGTGCCGGTCCGCTGGCCCTGGCTGCCGGCGTGCACTGGCACAAGCGTGACCAGAATTCGCCGCCGTCGGCCCTGACCCTGAACGGTACCGTGGGCAGCACTTCGGCCTTCACCATCGGCAACGAAACCAACACGGCGGCCTTCGCCGAACTGCAGGCGACTCCGATCAAGAGCCTCGAGCTGCACCTGTCGGGTCGTTACGACCATTACGATACCTACGGCAATTCGTTCACGCCGGCGGCCAGCTTCAAGTGGGCGCCGCTCCAGCAGTTCGGTGTCCGCGGTACCTTCGCCCGCGGCTTCCGCGCGCCGAACCCGGCCGAGGTGGGCAATGCCGGTTCGTTCTTCACGTTTAACGCGATCAACGATCCGATCCTGTGCGCTGACGGCAAAAGGACCACGGCCGGCAACGTGCCGTCGGCTTGCGGCTTCGCACCGCCGTACGTGCAGACCACCACCAACAAGGACCTGCAGCCGGAGAAATCGAAGTCCTACACCCTGGGCATCATCGCCGAGCCGATGCGCGGCCTGAACATGACCCTCGATTACTACCGTATCGAGATCAGCAACCTGATCGTGACCCAGGCCGGCAACGACCCGAGCTACACGCCGGTGTGGGTGCGCGGTACCCCGGTGCCGATCCAGATCGCAACCGGCGTGGGTAGCGCCACCGCGTTGGGTACGCCGATCGCCGGTCCGATCCTGTACGCCGAGTCGCCGTATATCAATGCCGGCAGCACCAAGACCAGCGGCATCGAAGCGGACATCGGCTACCGTTGGCGCCTGCCGGGTGACGCAGGTGTCCTGCGCGCGAACCTGAGCGCCGCACACACCTTCGGCTACGTCACCGCCGTCGGCGGCACCTCGTACCAGCTGGCCGGTACCCAGGGTCCGTCGTCGGTCGGCGGCGCCACCGGCAACCCGAAAGACCGTGCCCAGTTCACCATCGGCTATGCACGCGGCCCGCTCGACGTAACCGCCACGATGAACTACACCAGCGACTTCTCGACCATCGACCCGGCGCTGGGTGAGACCGACTGCGCCACCACCGGTGAGCACGTCGGCGGCCGCCCGTACTTCTCGGGTTTCACGCAGCCTGATTACTACTGCCACGTTGCGTCGTTCACCACGACCAACCTGAACGTGCAATACAAGCTGAGCGAAAACCTGACGCTGCGCGGCGCGATCCTGAACCTGTTCGACAAGCAGCCGCCGTACGACGTCGCCACCTACGGCAACGCGGGCACCCAGACCTCGTACAACGCTTCGCTGCACCAGGCAGGCGCTGTCGGCCGCTTCTTCAGCCTGGGTGTGAACTACACGTTCTAAGCCATCCACTGCACGACATCCGTCGGCATCCAAAACCCCGGGGCGAACTTCAATTCGCACCGGGGTTTTTTTCATCTCTACCGTTGTATTCAACCGACATTACAAAAAAAGACATTTTGGATGCGCGAGCAAGGATGCTCCGGCCTTGTGCGTCGAACAGAAGAAAAGATCCATCGCGGCGCAGCGAACTACTCGACTACCGAACAACGAGTCAGGTCTATTTTGACAATAGTTAATATTTACACTGGTATAACGTCAGCTTGTATGCATAGGTAGACACATTCGTAATGACATCCGAGAAAGTGCTTGGCGTAGTGATGGTGGAATTGCACAAACATAGTGCATATGAATATGAAAAAGTCGCTCTTTGAAGACTTTGACACTTGATATACAGATATGTTTTTATATTTGTAAATATTTCTTAGGCAAAAGAATCTGGTTTGCTAGCGAAGAAATATTAAAAAAGCAGCTATAAAAATCCATGCCGTTATCGACACAGGACATCAAATGCTCAAAAGAACAGTCTTAGGCCACGCACTTACCCTCGCATTTACCGCTTCCATCACAACGCTCGGTTCACAAGCGTTCGCACAAAGCGCAGTGGGCGGCATCAACGGCAACGCCGCTGCCGGCTCCACGGTCACGATCGACAATCCGTCGATCGGCGTGACGCGCACCATCAGTGTCGAACGGACAGGGCGCTTCCAGCTGTCCCAACTGCCGCCGGGCATGTACACCGTTCGCATCAAGAAGCCGGACGGCAGTACCCAGGAAAGCCAGGTTGTGGTGGCGGCGGGGCAGAATGCCAGTGCCGACCCCGCGGCCATGACCCAGTCCGTGGTCGTGACCGGCCGCGTGTCGCGCATCGACGTCAAGTCGCCGGAATCGAGCCTGACCCTGAACGAAGCCGCGATTGATCGCATCCCGGTAGCACGCGACGTGACGGCCGTGGCCCTGCTGGCGCCGGGCGCGACGCGCGGCGACAGCCGGATCGGCGCGACCGCACTGCGTTCCGGTAACGTGCCGTCGCTGGGCGGTGCTTCGCCGGCCGAGAACGTGTACTACATCAATGGTTTCAACGTCACAAACAACCTGAACGGCGTCGCCTTCAACCAGGTGCCGTTCGAGGCGATCGCCCAGCAGCAGGTCAAGACTGGCGGCTACGGGCCGGAGTACGGCCGTTCGCTGGGCGGCGTGCTGGCCGTGACCACCAAGCGCGGCACCAACGAATGGCATGGCGGCGTGAACGCGATCTACTCGCCGGAATCGCTGTCCGGCAGCTCGCTGTATGCGGAAAAGAGCGCGTCGACCGGTAAATGGAACTTGAACGAGCGCGATGGCGGTACCGACGACCTGCAGGCCAACATCTGGGCTGGCGGCCCGCTGATCAAGGACAAGCTGTTCCTGTTCGCCTTGGTCCAGGGCGCCGACATCGAGCGCAAGACCTATTCCGAAAGCCGTGAAGAGGTCATGAAGTCGACCACGCCGCGCTACCTGGTCAAGGCCGACTGGAACATCAACGACAAGAACCTGCTCGAACTGACCGCGTTCAGCGACAAGAGCAAGGACAAGGCGCACAACTACATCTCGACCATCCCTTATACCCCGTCGCGGGGCACCGACCTGGGCGTCGACACCTACACCACCGGCGGCGAGAACTACATCGCCAAGTACACGTCGTGGCTGACCGACGACTTCACGGTATCGGCACTGGCCGGCCTGGGGCGCTACAACCGCAAGTCGGACATCGCCTCGGCAGCTTGCCCGGTCGTCCAAGACCGCCGCTCCTCGCCGACGATCACTTACGGCTGCTCGACCGCGAACTCGATCACCGATCCGAATGCGAACGATGAGCGCAAGGCTTACCGCATTGATGCTGAATGGAACCTGGGTAGCCATACGCTGCGCTTCGGCGCCGACAACGAGAAGTACAAGGTGGTCGACGGTACCCGCTACCCGGGCGGCGAGAGCTATATCATTCGCAGGCTGAACGCTGGTAGCAGCCTTGGCAACGGCTATGTGAATAATACCGGTGCGGCCTTCGACTACATCACGGTCCGCCACTTCGAGAATGGCGGCAAGTTCACGACCAAGAACTCTGCCTTCTATTTGGAAGACCAGTGGCAGGTCAGCAAGAACGTGGTGCTGAACCTGGGCCTGCGCAGCGAGTCGTTCGAGAACCTGAACGCCGACGACAAGACCTTCATCAAGGTCGACAACACCATCGCCCCGCGCCTGGGCGCCGTATGGGACGTCTACGGCAACGCCACGACCAAGGTCTTCGGCAACATCGGCCGCTACTACATCCCGGTGATGTCGAACACCAACGTGCGCCTGTCCGGTGCAGAGCTCGACTACACCGATTACTACGCCTATAACGGCGCCCTCGGTTCCGACAAGTTCCAGGTGCCCGGCAAGGGTACCCAGCTGGGTACGCGCTCCGTGGTCTCGAACGGCGAGGCCGGCGATCCGCGCTCGGTGGTCGACCCCAACATCAAGCCGATGTACCAGGACGAATTCATCGTGGGCGTGGAACAGGCGCTCAACAACCGCTGGTCTGTGGGCGTGAAGGCGACCTACCGCAAGCTGCAGTCGGTGATGGACGACATGTGCAACGACGAAGGCACCTACAATTGGGCGATCGCCAACGGCTTCAACGACGACCGCGCGACTACCCTGGCGGGCGCCATCGGCCACTGCTTCCTGTACAACCCGGGCAAGGATCTGACCGCCAACGTCGACTTCGGCGACGGCAAGGGTCTGACGAAAGTCACCATTCCAGCCGCCGCGCTGGGCTTCCCGAAACCGCAGCGTACCTACAAGGCGCTGGAATTCACCTTCAACCGCGCCTGGGACGGCGTGTGGGCCCTGCAGGGTTCCTATGTGCTGGCGTATAACAAGGGCAATACCGAAGGCTACGTGAAGTCGGACATCGGCCAGGACGACGCCGGCATTTCGCAGGACTGGGACTACCCGGGCCTGATGGAGGGGGCCAACGGCTATCTGCCGAACGATCGTCGCCACTCGCTGAAGGTGTGGGGTTCTTACCAAGCCGCGCCGGAATGGCGTGTCGGTGCAAACGCCATCATCCAGAGCGGCCGTCCGAAGAACTGCCTGGGCTACTATGCGGGCGACCTGGACACCGTATCGGTCCTGTACGGCGCCGCCTCGTTCTACTGCAACGGCAAGCTGAACCCGCGCGGTTCGCTCGGCCGCCTGCCTTGGACCAAGGAACTCGGCTTGCAGCTTGCCTACATGCCCGCCTGGAAGAAAGGCTTGACCTTCCAGGTCGACGTGCTGAACGTCTTCAACAACCGCGAAGTCACGTCCGTGAACGAGCAGGGCGAGAGCGCCGGCGCTACCGCGACCAGCCCGAGCACCCCGAGCCCGACCTACCTGCGGCCGGAGTCGCTGCAGAATCCGCGTACCTTCCGCTTTATGGCGCAGTACGAGTTCTAAGTTCAAAAACCTGGAACCCTGCAACGCAATGCCGCCTTCGGGCGGCATTTTTCATTGCGCAGGCGTTCTCTCTATATTAGATCCCGCCCCAGCCAGCCGCCAGGATCGCCAGCGCCGCCAGCCCGGCAGTCTCGGTGCGCAGCACCCGCGGCCCCATCGACAGGGGCAGGGCGCCGGCGGCGATCGCCGCATCTTCTTCCTCGGCGCTGAACCCGCCTTCCGGACCGACCAGCAGGCAGACCGCGCGCGGCGGCGTGGCACGGGTCCACTGCGCCAGCGACGCATCCGCGCGTGGGCTGAGCAGGATGCGCACGGCGTCGCCGCCAGGTTCGGCGAGCCAGCGCCCGAATTCCTGCAGCGGCGCCACCTTGGCCAGGCGGTTGCGGCCGCACTGTTCGGACGCGCTGACGACCACGGCCTGCCAGTGCGCCAGGCGCTTGTCGGCGCGCTCGCCGGCCAGCTTGACGACCGAACGGCGCGCCGCCAGCGGCTGGACCGCGGTGACGCCGAGCTCGACCGCCTTTTCCACGATCCAGTCCATCTTGCTGCCCTCAGGCAGGCCCTGGGCCAGCGTCACGGGAAAGGGCAGCTCGGCGTCGAGCGCTTCGTGTGCGATCACCTCGGCGCTGGCGCGGCGCTTGCCGACCTCGCGCAGGCGCGCCCGCACCTGGCCGCCTTCGCCGTTGAACAGCACCAGTTCGTCGCCGGGTTGCTGGCGCACGACGTGGAGGTGATGGGCGACGGTTTCCGGCAAGTCGACGGTGGTGCCGGGCAAGAGCGGCTGGGGACAGTAAAAACGTGGCATCGATGGCAATAACAGGCGTTGGCAGGCCGCCATTTTAAATCCCGGGCAGCATGCTCTGGTAGAATATCCGGTTAACGCAGTCCGCTCTGCCTCAGCTTCCAATCCTCAGACTCACCACATCCATGAAACCTCTGCAAACCACCACCCTGATGGCCAACGCGATCCGCGCGCTGGCGATGGACGCCGTCCAGAAAGCCAACTCCGGCCACCCGGGCATGCCGATGGGCATGGCCGAGATCGCCGTTGCGCTGTGGGACGGCCACTATCGCCACAATCCGGCCAATCCGGGCTGGATGAACCGCGACCGCTTCCTGCTGTCGAACGGCCACGGCTCGATGCTGCACTACGCGCTGCTGCACCTGTCGGGCTATGACCTGTCGATGGACGACATCCGCAACTTCCGCCAGCTGCATTCCAAGACCCCGGGCCACCCGGAAGTGCACATCACGCCGGGCGTGGAAACCACCACCGGTCCGCTGGGCCAGGGCATCGCCAACTCGGTCGGCATGGCGCTGGCCGAGTGGCTGCTGGCCAAGGAATTCAACCGTCCGGGCTTCGACGTGGTCGATCACCACACCTACGCCTTCGTCGGCGACGGCTGCCTGATGGAAGGCATCTCGCACGAAGTGGCGTCGCTGGCCGGCACCCTGCGCCTGAACAAGCTGGTCTGGCTGTACGACGACAACGGCATCTCGATCGACGGCAAGGTGGAAGGCTGGTTCACCGACGATACCCCGAAGCGCTTCGCCGCCTACGGCTGGAACGTGATCCCCGACGTCGACGGCCACAGCGTCGAAGCGGTCGACGCCGCGATCGCGCAGGCGAAAACCTCGGACCGTCCGACCCTGATCTGCTGCAAGACCATCATCGGCAAGGGCTCGCCGAACCTGCAGGGCGGCGACAAGGTGCACGGCGCCGCGCTGGGCGACAAGGAAGTGGCGGCGGTGCGCGAGCACCTGATCTGGGATGCGATCCCGTTCGACATCCCGGCCCCGATCTACGAAGCCTGGGACCAGAAGCAGAAGGGCGCCGCCGTCGAGGCGGAATGGAACGAACTGTTCGCCGGCTACCGCGCGCAATTCCCGGAACTGGCTGCAGAACTCGAGCGCCGCATGAAGGGCGAGCTGCCGGGCAACTTCGACGCGACGCTGGGCGCCGCCATTGCCTCGACCATCGAGAAGAAGGAAAACATCGCCACCCGCAAGGCCAGCCAGAACGCGATCCAGGCACTGGCCCCGATCCTGCCGGAATTCCTGGGCGGCTCGGCCGACCTGACCGGCTCGAACCTGACCAACTGGAAGGAATCGATCCCGGTCCGTTCCGGCACCCCGGGCAACCACATCAACTACGGCGTGCGCGAGTTCGGCATGGCCGCCATGATGAACGGTATCGCCCTGCACGGCGGCTACATCCCGTTCGGCGCGACCTTCCTGACCTTCTCGGACTACAGCCGCAATGCGCTGCGCATGGCCGCGCTGATGAAGATCCGCTCGCTGTTCGTGTTCACCCACGACTCGATCGGCCTGGGCGAGGACGGCCCGACCCACCAGTCGATCGAGCACGTCTCGTCGCTGCGCCTGATCCCGAACCTGGACAACTGGCGTCCGTGCGACACCACCGAATCGCTGGTGGCCTGGGCCGAGTCGGTCAAGCGCACCGACGGTCCGTCGACCCTGATCTTCTCGCGCCAGAACCTGCCGTTCCAGGAACGCGACGCCGTCACCGTGGCGAACATCGCCAAGGGCGGCTACGTGCTGCGCGACGTGGCCAATCCGCGCGCGGTGCTGATCGCGACCGGTTCGGAAATCGAACTGGCGGTCAAGGCCGCCGATACCCTGGCCGGCCAGGGCATCGCGGTGCGCGTGGTGTCGATGCCGTCGACCGACGTGTTCGAGCGCCAGGACGCCGCCTACAAGGCGCAGGTGCTGGGCAAGGGCATCCCGCGCGTCGCGATCGAAGCCGGCGTGACCGACTTCTGGTACAAGTACGTCGGCCTCGAAGGCGCGGTGGTCGGCATCGACACCTTCGGCGAATCGGCCCCGGCCCCGGTGCTGTTCAAGCACTTCGGCTTCACCGTCGAGAACGTGGTGGGCAAGGTCAAGTCGGTCATGCATTAATCAGGTGGACTCCGCCGCACGGGACGGGAGACAGTTCCGTGCGACAGGTTTTTCGCGCTATCCTCGCGTGATAACGGAATTTCTTTCAATCAGGAGTATATAAATGACGATCAAGGTAGCAATCAACGGTTATGGCCGCATCGGCCGCAATGTCCTGCGCGCTTTCTACGAAGGCGGTAAGAAGCAAGACATCCAGATCGTGGCGATCAACGACCTCGGCAACTCGGAGTCGAACGCCCACCTGACCCGCTACGACACCACGCATGGCAAGTTCCCCGGCACCGTCGAAGTCGACGGCGACTACATGATCGTCAATGGCGACCGCATCCGCGTGTTCGCGCAGCGCAACCCGGCCGAAATCGGCTGGGGCGAGCTGGGCGTGGACGTGGTGCTGGAGTGCACCGGCTTCTTCACCACCAAGGAAAAAGCCTCGGCCCACCTGAAGGGCGGCGCCAAGAAAGTCATCATCTCGGCACCGGGCGGCAAGGACGTCGACGCCACCATCGTCTACGGCGTCAACCACGACGTGCTGAAAGCGTCGGACACCGTGATCTCGAACGCGTCCTGCACCACCAACTGCCTGGCCCCGCTGGTCAAGCCGCTGAACGATGCCATCGGTCTGGAAAACGGCCTGATGACCACCGTCCACGCCTACACCAACGACCAGGTGCTGACCGACGTGATGCACGAAGACCTGCGCCGCGCCCGTTCGGCCACGCACTCGATGATCCCGACCAAGACCGGCGCCGCCGCCGCGGTCGGCCTGGTGCTGCCGGAACTGAACGGCAAGCTGGACGGCTACGCGATCCGCGTGCCGACCATCAACGTGTCGATCGTCGACCTGTCCTTCATCGCCAAGCGCGACACAACCGTCGAAGAAATCAACAGCCTGATGAAGGCGGCTGCCGAAGGCCCGCTGGCCGGCATCCTGACCTACAACAGCGCACCGCTGGTCTCGGTCGACTACAACCACAACCCGGCATCGTCGAACTTCGATTCGACCCTGACCAAGGTGTCGGGCCGCCTGGTGAAGGTGTCGTCGTGGTACGACAACGAGTGGGGCTTCAGCAACCGCATGCTGGACACCACCGTGGCCCTGATGAACGCGAAGTAAAATTTGTTTGCGGCCTGACGGCCGGAGCTAACGCTGTTTGCACCCCTGGATCGGGAAACTGGTCCAGGGGTTTTGTTTTTGTACGGCACGACCACCGCAATGATCAAAATGTCTTAGAAATACAAAGAATATCGGAATCCAGATACATATTTATAAAAATAACTACAAAAATACAATTGCCTCGGTGACACTCAGTCTGCGTATTGATGCGATACGCATACATAAAAAATTACGATATACCGAGAGAAAACTTGAACAAGCAACTTATTCTGAAACGCAGTGTCGTCGCTGTCGCGCTCACGCTTGGGGGGACGTCGATTACTTTCGCCCAGACAAGCAGCAACAGCGACGGTAGCGGCGCCAAGAGCGGTCAGGCCCAAACCCAGTCTCAGGCACAAGCCCAAGCCCAAGCACCACAGCGCGTGTACGTCACGGGCTCGAATATCAAGCGTACCGACCTGGAAACCGCATCCCCGGTGACCAACATGCGTCGCGAAGACATCGAACAGACCGGCGCCAGCACCGTGCGCGGTGTGCTCGAGAGCATGACGTCGTTCGACAGCAGCACGCTGCGCGACAATGGCAACTCGAGCAGCTTCGCAAGCGGCGCCTCCGGCACCTCGATCCACGGCCTGGGCAAGGCTGCGACCCTGGTGCTGGTGAACAACCGCCGTATTTCGAACTATGCGTTTGCAGATGGCGGCCAGCAGGTGTTCACCAACGTCGATTCGATCCCGGCCGACTCCCTCGAACGTATCGATACCGTGGCCGACGGCGCTTCGGCACTGTACGGTTCCGACGCCATGGCGGGCGTCATCAACTTCGTCACCCGTCGCCAGTTCGAAGGCGTGAAGGTACGCGCCGACGTCACCCGCCCGCAGGGCGCGAGCTATGGCGGCGAAAACACCGCATCCATCCTGCTGGGCAAGGGCAATTTCGACCGCGACGGCTACAACGTCTACGTCAACGTCGAAGGTTATCGCCGCTTCGGCTACATGCTGTCCGACGTGATCGGCGAGTATCCGGCGTGGCACAAGCAGTACTACAGCCCGGCGTTCGGCGACCCGAGCCTGTATTCCTTCCCCGGCAACCTGAACGAAGCAGCCAGGACGGGCACGGGCGCGCATCCAGCCATCCGCCAGGCGATCGCGAGCTGCCCGGCGACCCAGCGCAACGCATCCGGCCTGTGCACCAGCGATATCAACTTCATCAACCAGTATTCCGACCCGGCGGAGCGCGTCAACCTGTACAGCCAGGGCCGTTTCAAGGTGTCGAACACGACGACCGCCTTCGCCGAAGTGTCGTACTCGACCACCAAGACGATCTATCAGGGTCTGCCGTATGCCAACGCTGCCGGTTCGGCCAGCAACTGGTTCGACGGTAACACCAAGACCTCGCAGTCGGTGCCGAAGCCCAAGCTGGCAGTCGGCAACCCGGCCAACCCTTTCCCGTATGAAGTCGGCATCGATTACCGCTTCATGGACAACATGGATATGTGGTCGAGCCCGACCAAGGCCACCCAGTACCGGGTGATGACCGGCCTGGAAGGACAGCTTGCCAACGGCTGGGACTGGAAGACCGCGATCGGCCGCGTCGGCGGCGACGCCAAGGCGCGCGGCCGCGGCCCCGACCGCGATGCCATGCCGGCTGCCGTGCACAGCGGCGAATACGTGATCGGCGGCCCCAACTCGCAAGCGCTGCTGGACCGCATGTTCCCCGAGATCGGCACCAACGCCAAGCTGTCGCAGGACTGGATCGACGCCCAGGTCAGCGGCGACACCCGCATTCAGCTGGGCGGCGGCGCGCTGTCGTTCGCGGTGGGCGGCGAGGTGCGCCATGAAAAGATGTTCATCCGCTCCACCGACAACGTGGTCGAGGCCCGCATCATCGGCCGCGGCTCGCTGTGGATCGACGGCGAACGCAACATGAGCGCCCTGTACGGCGAATTGAATGCGCCGTTCACCAAGAAACTGGAAGCGAACGCGGCGCTGCGCATCGACAAGAACGAGGGTTTCGATGCCCACGTGTCGCCGAAACTCGGCCTGGTCTACAAGGCGATCCCGGAAGTGATGTTCCGCACGACCTTCGCCGGCGGTTTCCGCGCCCCGAACATTCCGGAAACCCTGGGCAAGGTCGGCCTGACCGGCTTCTTCAACAGCACGCTGGATCCGAAGCGCTGCGCCACGGCAACCAGCATCCGCGACATCCTGAAGAACGGCAATGCCACCGACAAGAGCGATGCGACTCTCGCCTACAACTCGGGTTGCCTGACGTCGGTGCCGGTGATGATTTCGTCGAATGCGAACCTGAAGCCGGAAACCTCGCGCAGCGCCACCTTCGGCATCGTGCTCGATCCGCTCAAGAACCTGAACATGACGATCGACTACTGGCACCTGGAACGCCGCAACGAGATCAGCTACCGCGATCCGTCCTATGTGCTGGCGCGCGAAGACAATGCGGACTACAGGAACTACATCGCGCGTAACGCGGTCAGCGAGCAGGACGTCCGTCTGGCTGCCCGTGCCAATCAGCTGTCGCCGGGCGCCAACCTGGCCTTCACCAGCGGTACCATCCAGTCGCTGCTGCTGAATTACGAGAACTTCGGCAAGACCCAGACCTCGGGCGTCGACATCGATGTCAAGTCGCGCTTCCGCATGGGCGAACACGGTACGCTGAACCTGGGCCTCATGAACACGGTCGCCCTGACCTACAAGCTGTGGGACATCGACGCCAACAGCTATCGTCCGAACCAGGTCGGCAATCGCACCGTCCCGCGCCTGAAAACGGTGTTGAGCGCAAGCTGGAACAAGGGCAACCTGACCTCGACCATCCGCGTCAACCGCACCTCGGCCATGGCGCTGAACTTTGACGAGACAGACCAGGCGACCTGGAACACGGCGGGCTGCCAGGCGCGCATCAAGCCTACCGGCGACCTGCCGTGCTGGCAGCCTGCGTCCCTGCGTACCGACCTGAACTTCTCGTACACCGGCTTCCGGAACCTGCGCCTGGCGCTGGACATCCGCAACGCCTTCTACGATTCGGCACCGGTCGACCTGCGCGGCGGCTATGCCCTGCGTCCGCGCCAGTTCAAGGGTACCGCGGAGTACACGTTCTGATGGTTTGAGCTGCCGCTCTGTTTGAACAAATAAAAATGCCCGGTGTTCCCACCGGGCATTTTTCTTTCCTGCTGCGCGGCGCTCAGCGCTGTTCGGCCAAGGTCTGGATCGCGCGGCCGTACGCTGCGCCTGGGCCTGGAAGACAGGTTCTAAGCAGTAAAGCGTCGATCCTGAAATAAAAAAACCGCCGGTGCAAACCGGCGGGTTTTTATTTATTGCTGACTACGCCTTAATCAACGGAATTTGTATTCCGCGGTCAGGCGCAGGCTGCGGCCCTGCACGTCGGTGATGCTCTGCGGGATCACGCCGCCGCCATCGCTCGAGAACGCACGCAGGTCGACCGGCGGACGATGGTCGAAGATGTTGCGCACGAAGGCCGACAGGGTCCAGCCCTTGAAGCCGCGGTAGCTCACGTTGTAGTCCCAACGCACGTAGGACGCCTTGCGGCACTCCGATGCGCTCCAGCCGGCGTCGGCACAGCCGGCGATGGTGTAGCTGTCATCGTAGTAGTCGCCCTGCAGCGAGGTCGCTTTCTCGAAGTTCGCGCGGATCGAGTGCGTGAAGCCGCGGTTTTCCAGGCTGACGGTGGTGTTGGCTACGATCTTCGGCGCGTCGTAGCGGCCGGCCAGGTTGTCGCCGTACGAACCCAGCGTCGAGCTGTAGTAGCGCAGGTCCATCAGGTAGGTGGCGTTGGCATCCACGGTCATGCGACCGATCGGGGTGCCGAAGCGCGCGCTGCCGGTCAGGTCGAGGCCGCTGGTCTTGGTCTTCGACACGTTTTCGAACCTGCCCGAGGTGCCCAGCAGTGCCGGGGTCGTGACGCCGTACTTGGCTTGTTCGGCCGCGGTGAAGGTCTTGTCGTTGGCCAGGGTGCCGCGCTCGATCACGCCAGGCGCCTGGTCGGCTTCCGCCGCCAGCAGTTCGGCGGTGCTCTTCAGGCCGATCTCGTCCTTGCGTTCGATGTGCCAGTAGTCGAGCGAGAAGCTGTAGCCCTTGACCGGTTCGACCACGAAGCCGAGGGTGGCGCTGCGCGAGGTTTCCGGCTTCAGCTCCGGATTGTTGCGCACGTTGCTGAACACGCCGGTGGCGCACTCGTTACCTTGAACCGTGTCAGCGCGAGCCAGCAGGGTTTGCTTGGCCGGATCGCTGTCCGGCAGGGCTGCAGCCTGGGCCTGCAGGTCGCGTTGCAGGGCACGTGCCGCAGGGCAGCGCTTCGGATCGACCACGCCGTTGTCGAACGCAAACTTGCTCGACTGGGCGCTCTCGGTCAGGTTCGGCGCGCGGAAGCCGGATTCGATGGTGCCGCGTAGCATGAACTCCTTGTTGGCGGCGTAGCGGAAGGCCAGCTTCGGCGAAACGTGGGCATCAAAGTGCTCGTACTTGTCGACGCGGGCGGCGCCGTTCAGTTCGAGCTTCTCGGTGACCGGCACGTTGATTTCCGCGTAGGCGGCGCCAGTGGCGCGCTTGGCATTGGCGCTGGCCGAACCGTTGCCGACGATGTCGCCGTTCAGCAGGTTGGCGCTCGGGCTGATGTCGAACTTCTCGTGGCGCAGTTCGCCACCGATCGCCATGCCGACCGAACGGCCGCCGATCTGGGCGATTTCGCCGCTGATCTTGCCGTCGATGAAGTACTGGGTGATCTTGCCGTCATAGCCGTATTCCGGGAATAGGGTGTTCAGCACCTGGGCGGAATTCTGCTGGCCGATCTTGTAGTCGTGGTTGAAGAAGTTCGGATCGATTGGGTTGTAGTTGGCGTCGTACTGGGTATAGTCGCCGATGACTTGCTTGAAGCCGCTGGCGCTGAACGTGCCGCGCTGCTTCATCTTGGTCTTGCTGCCCATGGCGCCGACTGCGGTTTCCCAGTCGTACTTGCCCCAGCTGCCGCGCAGGCCGGTCAGTACGCGGTACTGGTCGCTCTTGACGCTGCTGTTGCTGCCGGCATCGGCGAAGCGATAGCGGAAGTCGGCCTGCTCGCCGGTCGGGTTGATCGGGCTGTTGGCCGCCAGCGGCAGGTAGGTGAAGACCTGGCGCTGACCGGTGGCCGGGTTGCCCCAGATGGAATCCGACACGGTGGCGCCGTAGGTCGGGAAAGCGCTCATGTAGTCGGTTTCGGTGTGCGAGTAGAGCACTTCAGCGAAGGCGTCGACGTTTTCGTTGATGCGCAGCTTGCCCGATACCAGCGCGTTGGCGCGCTTGGCTTCCGGGACGGCCTGGAAGCGCGAGAAGCGGTCGTACTGGCACAGGCGCGAGACGACGGTGGTGCAACCGGTGACTGCGCCGCCGGCGCCGGTCTCGAAACCGAGGATGTTGCCCGGATAGCTGTACGACGACGGTGCGCCACGGTTGCCGAAGAGCTTGCCGCTGCCCGGGGCGACGGCGCTGAACTTGTCGCCGTAGGCCGGGTTGATGTCGTTCACGACCTGGCGCCAGTTGACATCGTCGCGCTGGTACAGTTCGACGTTGGCCAGGACGTTGTAGCCGTCCTGGGCAAAGTTACCGAAGCCGCCGGTAATGCTGGCGTTGCGGCTCTTGAATTCGCTGTTCTTCAGCGACTGGTTCTGGGTAGCCTTGATCTGGATGCCCTGGTAATCGCTGCGGGTGATGATGTTGATCACGCCGGCGACGGCGTCGGAGCCGTACACGGCCGAGCCGCCGTTGCGCAGAACTTCGACGCGCTCGATCGCGTCCATCGGCAGCGAGTCGAGGTTGGTGAAGACTTCGTTGTAGTCGGCCAGCGCGTACGGTGCCACGCGGCGCGAGTTCAGCAGGATCAGGGTCGACTGCTTGCCCAGGTTGCGCAGCGATGCGGACGAGGCGCCGCCGGCGAACGAGTTGCTACCGCCAATGTCGGTCAGGCTGCTGGAAGCCGAAGTCAGGGTTTGCAGCAGTTCGGTCACGGTGTTGGCACCGGTGCGCACGATGTCTTCGCGCTTCATGATCGTCACCGGCGTGGAGGTTTCCGCATCGATGTGAGCGATGTTCGAGCCCGTCACCACGACCTTTTGGATCGGTTTGTCGGTCTCAACCTGTTGAGCGAATGCCACAGGAGAGTAAGCCAGGGCCAGAGCGACCGCCAGCGTGCTTTTTTTATATAGGGTTGGATTCACCACAAATCTCCGAATGTAAAGACGAGTCATCTGGACAGGGTTCTGCCCAAAATGGCTCAGGCGCATAATCTGAACGCACAGTTTATTACAGTCAAGTTACAAAGCTTTACGTAGCACAGATACAACACATTTAGCCATGTAGACATGGAGGGGGAGTATCTTGCAGCTTTCTGAGGCGAAAAACGTAAAGGTTCGGGGGAGTATTTACATGGTGGCTGGTGTCAGATTCGGAAAATACATATATTGGTGAAATTTTATTGAACGGTCGGCTGCAGTAAATGTGTCATAGGGAGCCAGGGAGGATCGGCGGATGATCAGGCTGCCATGAAAAAAGCCGGTCATGTCGACCGGCTTTTCTTTGTAGGCGTGTTGCTGCAGCGTCAGCCGGAGTTCAGCGCGCCTTGGGCCACGGCGTCAGGATCTCGAACCCGTTCTTCGTCACCGCGATCATGTGTTCCCACTGCGCCGACAGCGAGCGGTCGCGCGTGACCACCGTCCAGCCGTCGTCGAGCTGTTCGACGTCGGCCTCGCCGAGGTTGATCATCGGTTCCACCGTGAAGGTCATGCCTTCCTTCAGCAGCAGGCCGGTATTGGGGCGGCCGTAGTGCAGCACCTGCGGCTCTTCGTGGTAGATCTTGCCGATGCCGTGGCCGCAGTATTCGCGCACCACCGAGTAGCCGGCCTTTTCGGCCAGGGTCTGGATCGCATGGCCGACGTCGCCCAGGCGCGAACCCGGACGCACGGTGCGGATGCCCGCCATCATGGCGTCGAAGGTGGTGTCGACCAGCTTCTTCGCTTCCGGGCGCGGGGTGCCGGCGAAGTACATGCGGCTGGTATCGCCGTGCCAGCCGTCCTTGATGACGGTGACGTCGATGTTGATGATGTCGCCGTCCTGCAGGATGTCGGCCGGGTTGGGAATGCCATGGCAGACCACGCCGTTGACCGAGGTGCACAGCGTCTTTGGAAAGCCGTGGTAGCCGACGTTGGCGGGAGTGGCTTTCTGCACCTTGCGGATGTATTCGTTGCAGCGTGCGTCGAGTTCCTCGGTCGAGACGCCGGGCACGACGTATTCGGAGATCATTTCCAGCACTTCGGCAGCCAGGCGGCCGGCGACGCGCATCTTTGCAATGTCTTTTTCGTTCTTGAGTTTGATAACCATGGTTCGTTTCTTGTGAGCCGACCGTACATCATACCTTTGCCGGATAAAAAATGCCCGCCGGGCGAACCTGGCGGGCATTGGTCAAGCCTTGCGACGGTATCAGAAGGCCTGGTTGTAGCGCACGTACACGAAGCGGTCGATCGGCAGGTTGGCGTCGACAGCCGACGACGACGCGGCACCCAGCACGGTGAAGCGCGCCTTCTTGTCGAACACGTTGTTCGCGCCGACCATGATCTGGCCTTTCCACGGGGTCTTGTACGACACGCTCATGTCGTTGTAGACCATCGCGCCCAGCTTGTTGTAGCCGGTGCCGAAGCCGGCGGTGCCTTCCGGATTGGCGCACGACAGGTCGTCGTAGCACAGGTCCTTGATGCGGCCGAAGTAGCGCGCGGTCCAGGTGGCGGACCAGTTGCCCAGGTTCCAGTCGAGGGTCAGGTTCGACTTGGTGCGGTAATAGGCGACGCCGTTTTCATCGTATTCGCCCAGGTAGCTGGTGTAGTCGGCGCCGGCTTCCGCCTGCTCGCGGTACTTGGTCACGAAGGTCGAGTCCGAACGCAGGCTGAACTGGCCGTACCGGGTACGCGGGAAGCGGTACGAGAACGACAGGTCGAAACCTTCGGTTTCCAGTGAGCCGATGTTGGCGTTGCCGCGTGCCAGGTTGACGATCTGGCCGTCGGCGTCACGCACGATCGAACTGCAGTACGACGAGACGCTCTGCAGGTAGCAGTACGACAAGACGTCGTTGGCGCTGATGCCGGTGATCAGGTTGTCGACCTTGATGTTGTACCAGTCCAGCGAGCCCGAGAAGCCAGGCAGGAAGGACGGGCTGTACACGAAGCCCAGGGTCTTGGTCTTGGCGGTTTCCGGTTGCAGCGCGTTGTTGCCGGCGCCCGACAGGAACGGTGCGATGCCCTGCGCGCCACGCGCGCTGGTGATCGCGGTCCTGCTCTGGTCGACCTGGCGGAAGCCGGCTGGCACGCCGGCGCAGGCTGCGCTGCCCACGGCCGAACCGAAGGTGGTGTCGCACGGATCCAGGTAGGTATCGTAGCTCTGCGAGCCGCCGCCGAAGGTGTCGCCGACGCTTGGTGCGCGGAAGCCTTCAGCCCAGGTACCGCGGACCAGCACGTCCTTGACCGGCTTCCACATGAAGCTGGCCTTGCTGTTGGTGGTGCTGCCGAAGTTGCTGTAGTCCGAGTAGCGGGTGGCCAGGTCGACACTCAGGAGTTCGGCGAAGGTCACGCCCTTCAGGATCGGGATGTTCGCTTCCAGGTAGGCTTCGCGCACCTGGTACTTGCCGCGGGTCGGGTTGCCGGCCAGGTCGGTCGAGTAGCCCGATTGCTCGAACTGTCCCGGCTGCTCGTAGCCGCGCACTTCCCGGTGCTCGAGGCCGCCTGCTACGCCAAGCATGCCGGCCGGCAGTTGCACCAGTTCGCCGCCGATGTTGGCGGTGGCGCTGTTGATGGTGCTGCCGTAGGTGGCCTGGCCGGTCGACATGATGTAGGCCAGGGCCGCCGGGGTCGAGGCGGTCGGACCGCCGATGATATTGAACGGGGTGCACTCGGCCAGCGGGATCGGGCTGGCCGCAGTGCCGCACTGTACGACGCCGCTGCCGTTCAGGAACGACGGACCCAGGGCGCGCTTCAGGTTCAGCAGGTTGATGTTGCCGGTGCCCATGGTGGTGCCGCGCACTTCGCTGTGGTTGTAGCCGACGTCCCAGTTCCAGGCCTTGCCCTTGACTTCGAAGTTGCCTGACAGGGTCGCGTCGACGTGCAGGGTGCGGCTTTCGTTGTCGGTGGTACGAGGCACCTCGATGGTGCGACGTGCGAACGACAGGTCTTCACCGAACGGGTTGTAGTAGCTGCTGCCCGAGATGTACACCGGATAGTTCGGCTGGGTGGTGCTCTGCAGCGGGTAGCCGGCGATGGTCGCGGTCGACTTGCGCTGCGAGTACATCGCGGTGGTGGTGAACTGGGTGTCGTACGGCAGGTTCAGCGAGCCTTTTGTGAACAGCGTGTCCAGGCGGTTCGGCATCTGGAACATCATCTGGCTGGCGCTGTTGAACTTGTCGTCCGGTGAACTGCCGTTATAGGTGTGGTAGTTGGCGATGTTGCGGCTGTCGGCGCCAACGCCACCCGGGTGGTTGAGCACCTGATTGACCACGTTCTTGCTGTTGATCGAATTGACGCGGCCCCACGGGCCCAGGCCCAGGCCGTCTTCCGGATACTGCGGGCCGTTCGGGTAGGCGGTGATCTCGCGGTCGCGCGCCCACACGGTGCCCTGTTCGGTGTGCGACAGCCCGAACATCACGGATGCCTTGTCGGTATTCGCGCCATAGCTCAGCGAGAAGTCCTTGTTGCGGCCGTCGCGTTTGTCGTTGGCGCCGGTGTACAGGCTGACCTGGCCGCCATCCATGCTCTTCTTCAGGATGATGTTGACCACGCCGGCGATCGCGTCCGAGCCGTAGATCGAGGAAGCGCCGTCCTTCAGGACTTCGATGCGCTCGATCATGGCCGACGGGATGGTCGACATGTCGGTGTAGCCGTTGACGGTCTGGGTCCAGCGCTTGCCGTCGACCAGGACCAGGACGCGGTTCGAGCCCAGGTTACGCAGGCTGATGTACTGGCCGCCGTTTTCGTTGTTCGAGGTCAGTGCGCCACCGCGGCTGAAATCCGGGGTGCCGGCCGACGACAGCTGGTTCAGTACGTCACCGACCGTGACCAGACCGCTTTTCTGGATCTGTTCCTGGTTCATGACCTGGATCGGTTGCGCGGTTTCGATGTCGACCTGGCGGATGCGGGAGCCGGTGACTTCGACGCGCTGCAGCGGTGCGGTTTGCGCTTCTTGGGCGTTTGCCGCATGCATCCCGAACGCGACGCCGCTGACGCACAGCAGGCGGATCGACCGGGACAAGACTTTTTCCATCATTGGATGACTCCTGGGTTGGGACACAGCTTCGGGTACGAGCCGGGGCGGGTGACGCCGCGGCTTTGCTGAAAGCAATGCGTTTTGCATGCTTTGCACTCTGGCAATGGAAGCATTTCTACTGATGTGCTGTCAATAATGAGACATACATATTGTGAACTGTTGCATGGATGCGTATTTACATTTTCTTTCATTTAATAAATTTTCATGCCTCGAAAATCAGTAAATTCAGCTATACGGACATGTCATTTCGAGCTGGAAAAATCGGCAATACACATTTGATTAACTGTGTCCAACATGAAACAATCAAGGCATTTTGTTGCACCGCGCTGGTGCGCGGAAAGCATGGGGGAATCGCATTTCGACCTGGAAATACGGTCGAACATCAGCCTTGCCAGTAAGGCTTCATGACGGTGCATGCGGACTCGACTGCTGCAACGCGAAATGCCAGGGAGGTGGAGAGGGGAACGAATTGCTGGATGGCGTCCCGCCGCTGGACGCGCAAAGGCAGAGGTGTTGCGCGAATAATACAAAGCCGCCGCAGAGATGCGGCGGCCGAAAGGGCAATTTTAGAACGACTGGTTGTAGCGCACGTAGAAAAAGCGGTCGATCGGCCGTTCCGGGTCCACCGCCGAGGACGACGAGGCACCGCCCAGCGCGCTGCCGGCGTCGTAGACGATGGTCGGCTTGCGGTTGAACACGTTGTTGGCGCCCGCCAGCAGGCGCGCCTTCCACGGCAGCGCATAGCCGATCGAGAGGTCGCTGTAGACCATGGCGCCGAGGCGGTTGTAGCCGGTGCCCCAGCTGGTCTTGTCATTCGGGTTGCTGCACTCCTGGTTGAGTGGCGCGCTCCAGCAGTGCACCTTGATCTTGCTGTAGTAGCGCGAGGCCAGGGTGGCGCTCCAGTTGCCCAGGCTCCAGTCGAGCGCCAGGTTGGACTTGACCCGGTTGTAGCCGTATTCGCCGGCATAGTGGAGCGGGGCGGCCGTCACGGTGCTGCGGGTATCGTACTTGTCGACGTAGGTCGTCTCGGTGCGGATGTTGAACTGGCCGAGGCCGGTGCGCGGCAGGCGGTAGGCCAGGCTCAGGTCGATGCCCTCCGTCGCCAGTTCGCCCAGGTTGAAGGTGCCGCGCGACAGGCTGACGATCTGGCCGGTGACCGGGTCGCGCCGGATGCGGTCGCAGAAGGATTGCACGTTTTCGATGTAGCACTGGTTGATCTCGAACACCGAGGTCACCGAGGTGATGCGGTTCTTCACGCGGATATCGAACCAGTCGAGCGCCACCGACAGGCCGCTCAGCCAGGACGGGCTGTAGACCAGGCCCAGGGTGCGGGTGGTCGCGGCTTCCGGCCGCAGCGCGCCGTTGCCGAAGCCGACCTCGAACGGCACCGGGGTCTGGGCGCCGGAAGCCGGCACCGGGACGCCGGCCTGGTTGACCTGGCGGAAGGTGACCGGCACCCCGGCCGCGGTGCAGCGCGCCTTCACCGCCGGGGTCCTGGCGGCTTCGCCGTACAGGCTGTCGCAGGCGTCCAGGTAGGAGTCGTAGCCTTGCGAGCCGCCGCCGAAGCTGTCGGCCAGCGCCGGCGCGCGGAAGCCCTCGGCGTAGGTGGCGCGCACCAGCAGGTCGCGCACCGGTTTCCACAGCAGGCTGGCCTTGCTGTTGGTGGTGCTGCCGAAGTTGCTGTAGTCCGAATAGCGCGAGGCGATGTCGAGCGCCAGGCTGCGCATCAGCGGCAGGTCCTTCAGCAGCGGGATGTTGAATTCGAGGTAGGCTTCGCGCACGCTGTACTTGCCGATGGTGGTGTTGCCGGCCAGGTCGCTCGAATAGCCCGACTGCTCGAACTGGCCGGGCCGGTCCTCGCCGCGCACCGAGCGGTGCTCGAGACCGGCCGCCACGCCGAGCGCGCCGGCCGGCAGCGTCAACAGTTCGCCGGTGATGTCGGCGGTGGCGCTGTTGACGGTCGAGCCGTAGGTGGCCTGGCCGACCGACATCACGTAGTTCAGCGCGGCCGCGGTCGAGGCCGACGGGCCGCCCAGGATGTCGAAGGGCACGCATTCGGCAAGCGCGATCGGGGCCGCCGGGGTGCCGCACTGGACCACGCCGCCGGCGTTGCGGAAGGACGGCCCGAGCGCCTTTTTGAGGTTGAGCAGGTTCAGGTTGCCGGTCGAGCGCACGTCGCCGTGGATGGTGCTGTGGTTGTAGCCCAGGTTCCAGGTCCAGGGCTTGTCCAGCAGCGCAAAGCTGCCTTCGAGCACGGCGTCGACGTGCAGGGTACGGTTTTCGTTCTCGCTCACGCGCGGCACTTCGATGATGCGGCGGTAGAAGTACAGGTCCTGGCCGGGACCGGTGGCGCCGATGCCCTGGCTGCCGTAGGGATTGTAGTAACTGTTCCTGTCGATATACACCGGGAACTTGAGCTGGGTCTGCGAGTTGAGCGGGTAGCCGGCCACCTGGCGCGACGACAGGCGGTCGGCCAGCATCGCGGTGACGCGCAAGCGCGTGTCCCGCGGCAGCGCGATGCTGCCCTTGGTGAACAGCGTCGTCAGCCGGGTCGGCGACGTGTACATCATCTGCTGGGTCGAGTTGAACAGGTCGGCGTCGGCGTTGGCGTAGGTGTGGTAATTGAGCCGGTCGCGGCTGTCGCTGCCGGTGCCGCTGCCGTCGTAGCTGCCGGTGTGGTTCAGGTACTGGTTGAAACCGCTGGCGAAGCCGTTGGCGGCGACCTGGCGGATGCGGCCCCAGGGACCCTGGCCGAAGCCGGCATTCAGGTGCGCCGGGCCGTTGGTGGTGGCGGTGATGGCGCGGTCCCTGGCCCACACCGCGCCCAGCTCGCTGTAGCCGAGGCCGACCATGATGCTGGCGCGCTCGTTGCCGGCGCCGTAGCTGAGCGACAGGTCCTTGCTGCGGCCGTCGCCGAGTTCGTTGCGGCCGGTGTAGACGCTGGCCTGGCCGCCTTGCACGCTCTTTTTCAGGATGAAGTTGACCACGCCGGCGATCGCATCCGAGCCGTAGATCGCCGAGGCGCCGTCCTTCAGGATCTCGATGCGCTCGATGAAGGCGGCGGGGATGGTCGAGACGTCGGTGTAGCCGGCCACGGTCGTGGTCCAGCGCTTGCCGTCCACCAGCACCAGCAGGCGGTTCGCGCCCAGGTTGCGCATGTTGATGAACTGGCCCCCCTGTTCGCGGCTCGCGCCCAGCGTCGAGCCGCGCGAGAACGCCGGCGTGCCGGCCACCGACAGGTTGTTGATGATTTCGCCCACGGTAACCAGCCCGGTCTTCTGGATCTGTTCCTGGGTCATCACCTGCACCGGCTGCGCCGTTTCCAGGTCGACCTGGCGGATGCGCGAGCCGGTGACCTCGACCCGCTGCGGCGTCTCCGTGACGGCGCCGGTGCCGATGGCCTCCGCTGTGGCCTGCGCCTGGGCCGGCGGCAGGGCGGCCGGCAGGGTGGCGAACAGGCCCAGCGTGATCCTGATATGTCGTTGCATGAGATCCTCTCCTGAAGGACAACACACTAAACGTCTGTATCAGATCATTCTGTATTGACGAGTGTCAATGCAAGGTAAATACATATGACACGCCGGGGGTAAAAAACAACACGGTCACGCGCCGAAGCAACTGTGCCACAAACGCATCACGACCTCGGCATGCGCCGCCACCAGCGCCGGATCGACGCGCGCATTGTCCTGGCCTTGCAGGCGCACCTGGTGCTGCAGGCGGCGCAGCGCGCGGTAGGCGCTGGCCGTGTCCTGGGCCAGGCCCCTGTCGATCAGGTCGAGGTCGCCGCACAGGCGCAGCAGGGCGATGTTGCCGCTGTTGGCCGTCAGCTGCGGATAGCGCGCGGCGTAGCGCAGCACCAGGTACTGGACGATGAACTCGATGTCGATCATGCCGCCGGCATCCTGCTTCAGGTCGAAGCGGCCGCTGTGGTTCGGGTGGGCGCCGCGCATGCGCTGGCGCATGGCGACGACTTCCGTGCGCAAGCGATCGCCCGACTGCGCCGCATCGGCCTCGCGGTCCTGGCGCAGTACGGCTTCGCGGATCGCCTCGAAGCGGGCGCCGATGGCGGCGTCGCCGGCGCAGAAGCGGGCGCGCGTCAGCGCCTGGTGTTCCCAGATCCAGGCCGAGGCGCGCTGGTAGCGCTCGAAGGCATTCACCGAGGACACCAGCATGCCGCTGGCGCCGTCCGGCCGCAGCGCGGTGTCGATGTCGAACAGGATGCCGGCCGGGGTGTGGCTGGTCATCCAGGTGATGAAGCGCTGCGCCAGCTTGGCATAGTTGGACGGGGCCAGGTCGTCGTCGTCGTCGAACAGGAAGATGACGTCGAGGTCGGACACGTAACCCAGCTCCTTGCCGCCCAGCTTGCCGTAGGCGATGACGGCGAATTGCGGCACCTCGCGGTGGCGGCTGGCGATCGTGCGCCAGGCGCGCCGCACGGTTTCGCAGACGATCAGGTCGGCCAGCGCCGACAGGTGGTCGGCCAGGCGTTCGACCGACAGTTCGCCCGCCAGGTCCAGCGCCAGCAGGCGGAACATCTGGGCGTGGTGGGTTTCGCGCAGGATGTCGAGCTGGCGCTCGGTGTCGCCGTCGGCAGCGTCGAGCTGGACTTTCAGGCTGTCGGCCAGTGCCGGCAGGTCGTCGGCGAAGCTGGCGGCGCTGTTGCCGCGGTCGTCCAGCAATTCGTCGAGCAGGATCGGATGCTGGGTCAGGAAGGTGGCGGCCCAGCCGCTGGCGTTGATCATGCGCAGCACGCGCTCGAGCGTGTGCGGATACTCGGTCAGCAGCGACAGGTAGGCCGAGCGGCGCGCGATCGCCTCGAAGAAGTCGAGCAGGCGGCCGAGCGTGGCCGCATGGCTGCCGAGTCCGCTCTCCTGGACGACGGCGGCGATCTGCGGCAGCGCCGCGTTGACCAGCGCCAGCAGCCGGTTGCGGCTGGCTTCGGGCAGGGTCTGCAGGCGCGGCGCCTGCCAGGTCGCGACCAGGCGCTCGGCGGCGGCTTTCGGCTCGTCGAAGCCGAGGCTCGCCAGGCGGTCGGCGATGGCGCCGCGGTTGTCGGCATCGCTGGTGGCGTCGATGATCGAGGCGCCGGGGTCGACGTTGTCGGCGCCGGCGCTTTTATCGGCGAAGATGGCATCGAACTGGGCCGCCACGAAGGTGCGCCATGCGTCCAGGTGCACCAGCAGCGCCGCTTCGTCGGCCAGGCCCATCATGCGCGCCACCGTCTGGCGGTCTTCGGGCGAAACCGGCAGGGTGTGGGTCTGGGCGTCTTCCAGGTATTGCAGCCGGTGTTCCAGGTTGCGCAGGAAGGTATAGGCGTCGAGCAGCTGCTGGACGATGTCGGCGGTGAGCAGCTCGCGCTCGGCCAGCAGCCCCAGCGTCTTGCGGGTCGAGCGTTCGCGCAGGGCCGGATCGCGCCCGCCGCGGATCAGCTGGAACACCTGGGCCAGGAATTCGATCTCGCGGATGCCGCCCCGGCCCAGCTTGACGTTGTGGCTGCGTTCCGGATGCAGGCGTTCCTGGCGGTTGACCTCGGCGCGGATCTGGGCGTGCATGGTGCGGATCGCATCGATCACGCCGAAGTCGAGGTAGCGCCGGAACACGAAGGGGCGGACGATGGCGTCCAGCGCCGCGATGTCTTCGGCATCGCCGGTGACCGCGCGCGCCTTGACCCAGGCATAACGTTCCCATTCGCGCCCTTGTACGATCAGGTAGTCCTCGACCATGTTCAGGCTCGCCGCAAGCGGACCCGACTTGCCGTTGGGCCGCAGCGCCATGTCGACGCGGAAGGTGAAACCGTCTTCGGTGATTTCCGACAGGGCGGCGATCAGCTTGCGGCCCAGGCGCACGAAGAACTCGTGGTTGGACAGGCTGCGCTGGCCCGGGCCGGCCTGAGTGTCGCCATCCTCGGGGTAAACGAAGATCAGGTCGATGTCGGAGGACACATTGAGTTCGAACCCGCCGTGCTTGCCCATGGCCAGCACCATCATTTGCTGGGGCCGTCCGGATTCGGCCCCGACCGGCATCCCGTGGGTCGCGGTCATCTCGGCCATGAGCTCGGCCAGGTGGGCCTGCACGGCGAAGTCGGCGAAGCGGCTCATCGCGGTGACGACTTCGTCGAGATCGGCCTGGCCGTCGAGATCGCGCTGGATCAGCCCGCAGATGAGGAGGTTGCGCAGGCGGCGCATGGCGCGTCCGAGCGGCAGCCGGGTGCCATGCGGGCCGGCGGCGGCTTCGTGCTCCAGCGCTGCGCCGAGATCGAGCCGGGCCAGCGATAATGCTGTCAAGCCGGCCAGGCGCGCAGCACGCGCCGGATCGGCGGCCAGCCAGCGCTGGTAAAAGCGCGACAGGGTGGCAAGGGAAGCTTCAAGATTGACAACAGTATTCATGACGCGGATCCAGACGAGTTATGCGTTCCGGGACGCTTGCTATGCGGTAAAATTGCCCGCCTGCCCAGGTTGGCATGATGTTAAGGGAGTTGATGCCACAGTTGCAAATTGTTGCAATCGGTTTATAGGCACATCTTCATTGTACGAATAGTCTGAATCTGCGCGGCACGGAAGCGACATTACCAAAGTTATATAGCGGCGAGTCTTTTTGAGCATATTGATGCACGACCCGGAACAGCAGGCAGCACGCGCACGGCAGGCGGGGCGGGACTCCGCCCATGCCGGCGCCGACACGCCTGTCGCCGACGCCAATCTGGCGGATGGCCCAGCCGAGGACGCGCACGCGGTCGAGGCGCACGCCCACCTGCCGCTGGCCGAACGCTGGTGCCGCCTGCGCACCGCCTACCGCTATGCCAACCTGGCCTCGCACCACGTGCTCGGCTTCACGCTGAAGGCCGGCCTGCTGGTCTATTTCGCCTTCATGCTGCTGTTCCTGGGGCTGCGCTACGCGGTGCTGCCGAACATCGACCTGTACAAGCCCGACCTCGAACGCGCCGCCAGCCGCGCGCTCGGCAACCCGGTCACGATCGCCCGCGTGTACGCCTCGTGGCGCGGCCTGCACCCCAATTTATATCTCGGCGACGTGCGCCTGCACGACCGCGCCGGGCGCCAGCTGCTGGCGCTGCCGTCGGTGTCGGCCACGCTGTCGTGGTGGACCTTCGCCGCCTTCGAGCCGCGCTTCGAATCGCTCGAGATCAACCGTCCGCAACTGGACGTGCGGCGCACTCTAGATGGCGTGCTGCAGGTGGCGGGCGTGCGCCTGGACCCCAAGAAAGAAGAGGGCGGCGGCGCCGACTGGCTGTTCCGCCAGCGCGAGATCGTGGTGCGCGAAGGGCGCATCGACTGGACCGACGGCCTGCGCGGGGCGCCGCCGCTTGCGCTGCGCGACGTCACCCTGGTGCTGCAGAACCACTGGACCGCACACCGCTTCGCCCTCAAGGCCACGCCGCCCGGCGCGCTCAGCGCCCCGCTCGACGTGCGCGCCCGCTTCACCCATCCGGCCTTCGGCGCGCGCCCGTCGGACACGCTGCGCTGGAAAGGCGAAGTCTATGCCGACCTGCGCAATGCCGACCTGGCGGCCTGGAAACAGTATCTCGACTACCCATTCACGCTCGAGCGCGGGCGCGGCTCGGTACGCGCCTGGCTGAGCTTCGACCAGGCACGCCTGGCCGGTTTCACGGCCGACCTCGGCCTGGCCGACGTCGGTGCGCGGCTGGCGCCGGATGCGCCGCCGCTGCAACTGGCCCGGGTCAGCGGGCGCCTGTCGGCACGCGAGGAAATCCGTCCCGGCGCCGGCGAGGGCAAGCCGACCTTTGGCGCCCTCGGGCACACGGTCGGCATCGAGGACTTTTCGGTGGTCATGCGCGACGGCACGGTGCTGGCGCCGGCCACGCTGTCGGAATCGTGGCGGCCCGCCACCCGCACCCGCCCGGAGCGGGTGGAAGTGCGGGCCGACCGCGTCGACCTTGGCGCCCTGGCCGCGCTGGCGGCCCAGATGCCGCTCACGCCGGCCCAGCGCACGCTGCTGGACGGACTGGCGCCGCGCGGCCGCCTGCTCGACGTCGACGCCGAATGGGAAGGGCGCCTGCCGCACCCGAGCGCCTACCGCGTGCGCGGCCAGGCTGAAGGGCTGGGCATCGACGCGCTGGCGGCCCAGGCCGAGCCGGCCCGGCCCGCCGTCCCCGGTTTCCGCAACCTGTCCGGCAGCATCGACGCCAGCGACCGCGGCGGCAGCATCACCCTCGATTCCAGCCAGCTGGCGCTGGCGCTGCCGGCCTGGTTCGCCAACCCGGACATGGTGTTCGACCAGCTCGGGCTGCGCGCGCGCTGGTCGTGGCCGCAGGACGACCGGCTGCTGGTCGAGGTCGACGGCATGAATTTCAGCCAGGGCGCGCTGAAGGGCACGCTGTCCGGGCGCCACCTGCTGCCGCTGAACGCCGCGCACGGGGTCGCCGGGCCGGGCAGCGCCGACCTGAATGCCACGATCGACAACTTCGACATCGCCAGCATCGGCCGCTTCCTGCCGCTGTCCACCCACGAAGGCTTGCGCGACTGGCTGACCGGCGCGCTGCAGGGAGGCACCCTGCACGACGCGCGCCTGCGCCTGCGCGGCGAGCTGGCGCACTTCCCGTTCAAGGGCGACAGCGCCGCGGAGCGCGCGCGCGGCGAATTCCGCGTCAGCGGACGCATCGAGAACGGCAAGCTGGAATACGCGCCGGCGCACCGCCAGCCCGACGGCAAGACCCCGCTGTGGCCGCTGGCCGAAAACATCAACGGCAGCATCGTGTTCGACCGCGCGCGCATGGACATCCACGCCGACAGCGCGCGTACCCTCGGCATCGCGCTCAACAACGTGCGCGCCACCATCCCGGAGCTGGGCTCGCACGAATCGGTGCTCGACATCGACGGCAACGCCGCCGGCGCCCTGCAGGACCTGCTGCACTACGTGGCGGTGACGCCGGTACTGGAGTGGATCGGCCACTTCACCGAAGACGCGCGCGCCACCGGCTCCGCCAAGCTGGGCCTGAAGCTGCACCTGCCGCTGGCCAACCTGCACGATGCCAAGGTCCAGGGCGCGCTGCAGCTGCAGAACAACGACGTCACCCTGTTCCCCGAACTGCCGCCGATCCAGGCTGCGCTGGGCCGGGTCGAGTTTTCCGAGCACGGCGTCAACCTGAACGGCGTCGGCGCCAGCTTCCTCGGCGGCCCGCTGGTGCTGTCGGGCGGCACCCAGCGCGAGGGCGGCATCGTGATCCGCATGGCCGGCACGGCCACCGCCGACGGCATGCGCCGCACCCAGTCGCTGCCGGCGCTGCAGCGCCTCGGCGCCAAGCTGTCGGGCAGGGCGCGCTTCGGCGGCAGCGTGACCGTCAAGGACCGCGCGACCCAGATCGTGCTCGACTCCACCCTGGCCGGCCTCGGCGTGGATTTGCCGGCGCCGCTCAATAAACCGGCGGCCGATGCGCTGCCGCTGCACT
Source organism: Massilia phyllosphaerae (assembly GCF_034659755.1). Taxonomy (NCBI): domain Bacteria; kingdom Pseudomonadati; phylum Pseudomonadota; class Betaproteobacteria; order Burkholderiales; family Oxalobacteraceae; genus Massilia; species Massilia phyllosphaerae. The sequence goes on along the minus strand of NZ_JAXSQX010000004.1, from coordinate 185,036 downwards.
TTGTCCTGAACGGCCAGCCGACCGGGACGGACGGCGTCGGCCGTGACGAGATCCGCATCGGGCTGGGCAACACGTTGGCGGCGCGTTACGTGCGCGAGCGCCAGCCGCAGAAGCCCTGGGTCGTCAAGCACGGCGGCATCGGCGTCAACGTGCCGGCGCCGGAGCCGGACAGTGGCATGATGATCAACGTCAACATGAAGTCGATCAACGTCGACCGCTGGCTGGCTGTGGGGGCCGAGATCGCCGGGCAGGGGGGCAATGAAAAAGCGGCCAGCGCCGCTGCCGCCGAAGGCGCCGGCAGCGGCCCCGGCATGGCCCAGTACGTGATCCCGGATACCATTGGTGCGCGCGCCGCCGAACTGATCGTCGGCGAACGCCCGCTGCGCAACGTCGTGGTCGGCGTTACCCACCAGCCGGGCATGTGGCAGGCCAGCATCGATTCGCGCGAAGTGGTCGGCTACGTGACCTGGAACGAATCGCCGACCCGCCAGGGCCTGGGCAAGGTCACGGCGCGCCTGGCCTCGCTCGACATCCCGGAATCGACCGCCAACGAGGTCAAGGACCTGCTCGAATCGAACAAGGGCGCCAGCGCCAGCATCCCGGCCCTGGACATCGTGGCCGAGCGCTTCGAACTGTTCGACAAGCAGTTCGGCCGCCTGGAACTGGTGGCCAGCAACGCCCAGGCACTGGCCGGGCGCGAATGGCGCATCGACCGGCTGGCGCTGACCAATCCCGACGGCCAGCTGAAGGCCAACGGTCGCTGGCTGACGCGCGACGGCCGCAGCAATACCGCGCTCAACTTCAAGCTCGACATCAGCGACGCCGGCCGCCTGCTCGACCGCCTCGGCTTCCCCGGCACCTTGCGCCGCGGCAAGGGCCAGCTGTGGGGCGACGTGTCCTGGTCGGGCCTGCCGTATTCGCTCGACATCCCGAGCCTGTCGGGCCAGATCCAGATGAACGTCGAGGATGGCCAGTTCCTGAAAAAGGATCCGGGCGCGGCCAAGCTGCTCGGCGTGCTCAGCCTGCAGATGCTGCCGCGCATGCTGAAACTCGATTTCCACGACGTGTTCTCGGAAGGCCTGGCCTTCGACGGCATCACCGCCAACGCCCTGATCGCGCGTGGCGTGCTGCGCACCGACAACCTCAAGATGCACGGCGTCGCGGCCACCGTGCTGATGAACGGCAGCGCCGACATCGCCAACGAATCGACCAACCTGCACGTGGTGGTGATCCCCGAATTCAACCTCGGCACCGGCCCGCTGGTGTACGGCCTCGCGGTCAACCCGGTGATCGGCCTGGGCAGCTTCCTGGCGCAGCTGTTCCTGCGTGCCCCGGTGATGAAGGCGCTGACCTATCACATGCAGGTGACGGGGCCGTGGAAATCGCCGTCGGTGGTCAAGCTGGACAACCGGTCGCTGCCGCCGACCGCAGCGGCAGCGGCCGCCGCGGCCCCGGCGGCCACATCCAGAAAGGGGAAACAATGAACGACGCATTACGGCAACCCGCGATGGTCGCGGCGGTGCAGATGGTATCGAGCCCGGTGGTCGAGGACAACATCGCCACCGCGCGCCGCCTGATCGCCGACGCCGCCGCAACTGGCGCGCAGCTGGTGACCCTGCCCGAGTACTGGCCGATCATGGGCCGCGCCGACACCGACAAGGTGAGCCACGCCGAGCAGCCGGGCAGCGGTCCGATCCAGGATTTCCTGGCGGGCCAGGCGCGCGAACACGGCATCTGGCTGATCGGCGGCACGCTGCCGCTGGTGTCCGATGACGTCGGCAAGGTGCTGAACACGACGCTCGTGCATGACCCGCAAGGGCGCCCGGTCGGCCGCTACGACAAGATCCACCTGTTCGGCTTCAACAAGGGCGCCGAATCCTACGACGAGGCGCGCACCATCGTGCCGGGCACCACCGTCGGCGCCTTCGAGGCGCCGTTCGGCCGCGTCGGCCTGTCGATCTGCTACGACCTGCGCTTCCCGGAACTGTTCCGCGCGATGGGCGAGTGTGCGCTGATCGTGGTGCCGGCCGCCTTCACCCACACCACCGGCAAGGCGCACTGGGAAGTGCTGCTGCGCGCGCGCGCGATCGAGAACCAATGCTACGTGCTGGCTTCGGCCCAGGGCGGCCTGCATCCGAACGGCCGCCGTACTTTCGGGCACAGCATGCTGGTCGATCCGTGGGGCGAGGTCAAGGACGTGCTGGCCGAAGGCGAGGGCGTGGTCAGCGGAGCGATCGACGCCGAATTCCTGGCGCAGGTGCGCGAGAACCTGCCGGCGCTGAAGCACCGCAAGATGTGATTCCGACATCCGCTGGCGACATCACGTAGGGTGGGCACCACGTGCCCACGCGACGTTGTTGCAAATTCCTCATATATATAGCGCGGGCGTTCCCCCTCCGGTACGAACCAACTGGATATGGCACAATGCGGCTATCCATACCAGAAAGACCCCACGTACATGAAACCATTCGAACCGAATCTGTCCTCCCTCGCGGTCGCGCGCGACATTCTGTTGACGCCATTCGGCCTTGACGAAGGCAAGCTGATCACGACGCTCGGGACGATGTTCACGCACAAGGTCGACTATGCCGACCTGTATTTCCAGTTCACCAAGAGCGAGGGCTGGAGCCTGGAAGAGGGCATCGTCAAGAGCGGCAGCTTCTCGATCGACCAGGGCGTCGGCGTGCGCGCCGTGTCCGGCGACAAGACCGCATTCTCTTATTCCGACGACATCTCGCAGGCGGCCCTGCTGGATGCGGCTGCCGCCACCCGCACCATTGCGCGTGCCGGTGCCGGCCGCGTCAAGGTAGCGGCCGGCGTGCGCGAAAGCGGCGGCCGTTCGCTGTACCTGCCGCACGATCCGCTGGGCTCGCTCGACGCCACCGCCAAGGTGCAGCTGCTCGAGCGCGTGGAAAAGATCGCGCGCGCCAAGGACCCGCGCGTGGTGCAGGTGATGGCCAGCCTGGCCGGCGAGTACGACGTGGTGCTGGTGGTGCGCAGCGACGGCGTGCTGGCGGCCGACATCCGCCCGCTGGTGCGCGTGTCCGTGACCGTGATCGCCGAACAGAATGGCCGGCGCGAAGTCGGCTCGTCGGGCGGTGGCGGCCGTTATGACTATGGCTATTTCAGCGACGAACTGCTCGACCAGTACGCCAGCGAAGCCGTCAAGTCGGCGCTGGTCAACCTCGAAGCGCGCCCGGCGCCGGCCGGCCCGATGACCATCGTGCTCGGCCCGGGCTGGCCCGGCGTGCTGCTGCACGAAGCGGTCGGCCACGGCCTGGAAGGCGACTTCAACCGCAAGGGGTCGTCGGCCTATGCCGGCATGATCGGCGAGCGCGTTGCCGCCAAGGGCGTGACCGTGGTCGACGACGGCACCCTGCAGGACCGCCGCGGCTCGCTCAACATGGACGACGAGGGCAACCCGACGCAGTGCACCACGCTGATCGAGGACGGCATCCTGAAGGGCTATATCCAGGACACGATGAACGCGCGCCTGATGAAGATGCCGGTCACCGGCAATGCACGCCGCGAATCCTTCGCCCACCTGCCGATGCCGCGCATGACCAACACCTACATGCTGGCCGGCGACAAGGACCCGGCCGAGATCCTGGCCTCGGTCAAGAACGGGTTGTACGCGGTGAACTTCGGCGGTGGCCAGGTCGACATCACCAACGGCAAGTTCGTGTTCTCGGCCAGCGAAGCCTACATGATCGAAGACGGCAAGATCACCTACCCGGTGAAGGGTGCGACCCTGATCGGCAACGGTCCGGACACCATGAACCGCATTTCCATGATCGGCAACGACATGCGCCTGGATTCGGGCGTCGGCGTATGCGGCAAGGAAGGCCAGAGCGTGCCGGTGGGCGTGGGCCAGCCGACCTTGCGCATCGATGGCGTGACGGTGGGTGGTACTGCTTGATTCTATAAACGCTTAAAGCACCAAATATCATCGTCCCCGCGAAGGCGGGGACCCATATTGAATATCGGAACCGGTATTTCTGAAACACGTATAGTGCTTCGGACATACCGTCTTCGGAAACTCAACTTGGGTCCCCGCCTGCGCGGGGACGACGTTTATAAGGCGACACTTATAAGTAAGTCGCGACTCACTGGAATGTGTAGCGCGCCCCCACCGTGTAATACCGCCCCCGTGCCCCCTCGTAGTCGAGCGGGTTATAGGCCTGGGCGCCATAGGTCAGCGGATCCAGCGGCGCCACCTTGTCGAACAGGTTCTGGATCGAACCGAACACTTCCCAGTTCGGTGCCGGCTTCCAGCGCCCCACCAGGTCGAAGGTGGTGAACGAGGCCAGTTCGCAGTCGCCCGGTGCGTCGCGGCCGTCGGCGTAGTGGCTAGCGCAGCCGTCCGGATCGTTCTTGAACAGGACGTTGTCGAGTTTGCCGCGGAAGTTCACGTTGAGCGACACGCGCCAGTCGTTGCGGTCCCAGCCGACGCGCAGGTTGGCCTTATTGTTCGGCGTACCGGTGCAATTGGTGATGTCGCAGTTGCCGTGGGTGCCCGAGAAGTCGCGCGAAGTCCCGTCGCGTTCGGTACGGGTCCACTCGAAGAAGTGGGTGTACTTCACGTCGAAGCTGACGTTGCCGTAGGTGTCGGGCAAGCGGTAGTTGTAGCGGCCGTCGACGTCGATGCCGCGCACCTCGGTCTGGGCCGAGTTGACATAGCGTGACAGCACTGCCAGCAGGGCGCCGGGGTCGCCCGGTATGCCGCTGACGCTGCCCGGATCGCGCACCACGCTGCCGGCGGCGATGGCGGCGGTGGTCTGGTCCTGGTTGATCTCGTTCTTGCGCTTGATCTTCCAGTAGTCGACCGACACGCTGGCGCGCGGGATCGGATCCCAGATCACGCCCACGTTGTAGCTGCGCGAACGCTCGGGCGACAGGGCGGGATTGGGCGACGTGATCACGGCAACGGACGCCGGATCGCAGGTGCCCGGCACGCCCAGCGCGCAGCGCACCGGGTCGGCGGCGGTGGAATACGCAGCCAGGCCGCCGACGCCGTTCTCGGCCGGGCTGGGCGCGCGGAAGCCGCGGGCGAAGGTGCCGCGCAGCGCGAACTCGCGCACCGGGGTCCATTTCAGGCCGGCCTTGGGCGTAAACGAACTGTTGACGTCAGTGAAATAATCCCAGCGTAGCGCCGCCGAGGCTTCGATGTTGTAGGGCAGCGGTGCCAGCGCCTCGCCGTACAGCGCGAACACGTTGCGGCCGCCGGCATAGGCGGAATAGCCCAGGCCGATGATGTTGCCGCGCTCGGTGCCGGTCGTCGGGCGCAGCTCGGTGTTTTCGCGGCGCCACTCGGCACCGACTGCCAGGCCGAGCGGCGCTGTCAGGTAGGGGATGTTCTCGAACTCGCGCGTGGCCTTGATGTCGCCCTGGATGACCTTGCTGTTGGCGCGGTTGCCGATGGTCGGCGACAGCGCCGCGTACAGCGCAGGCGAGTTGAGCCCCGCATTCTCGCCGATGCGCCAGAAGGTGCCGGGTGGCAGCGCCGCGTAGGCCGGGCTGTTGGCCCTTGCGGCGGCAACGTTGGCGGCGCTCGGGTCGAGCAGGGCGTAGGTGACGTCGCGCTGCAGGTAGCCGTTCTGGATGTTGTTGACGTGGTTGTGCGAGAACAGGATCGCCGAATCCCAGTCCCAGCCGAAATGGGTGCCCTTGGCGCCGCCGATCCAGCGTATGAAATTGGAGCCGATGCTGGACGTGCGCGCACCGACGTCCGCCGCCAGGTAGCGCAGGCGCGCCGGGCTGCCGAAGTAGGGGTTGTCGGGGTGCCCTGCACCGAACTGGACGGTGGCATTGTTGACCGGCCCGCCGGGGAAGCCGACCGATCCGCTGATGCCCGAGGGCGTGGTCGCGGTATCGGTCTGGCTGGTGTAGTAGTTGAATTCGCTGTAGACCTGCAGGTCGGGCGTCGCCTGCCAGGTGCCGCGCGTGAAGAAGCTGATGTTTTCCTGCTTCGGCTCGAGCTGCTGGTAGACCTGCGTCGAGTCGATGATGCAGCCGCCGCCGGGGTCGCCCTGCGGGTGGTTGGTGAAGTTCGAGCAGGCCGCGCCCGGGAAAGTGCGGGTGAAGCCGGGGCCGGCCAGGTTGCCGCGGTTGTAGTAATTGGTGAGGTCGCCCGGATTGCGCACGTTGCCGTTGATGGCGCTGCCGGCGGCGCCGGTGCCCGGAATGATGGTGCCGGTGCCGCCCAGTGCTTCGTTGGCCGAAAAGCCCCAGGGCCGCAGGTCGATGCGGCCGATGTAGTCGCGGTCGGCACGGTCGCGGTACCAGATTTCGTCGAACTTCTTGTATTCGATGCTGAACAGGAGGTTGTAGCGGTCGGTGTCGAGGCTGCCGATGCCCTTGGTGAAGGCGAGGTTGGTGCGCTTGCCGTCCCAGTCCTCGCTGGTGCCGCGCGAAAACCGGAAGGTGTTGCCCTGGTAATCCTTGCGCAGGATGACGTTGACCACGCCGGCGATGGCGTCGGAACCATAGATGGCCGAGGCACCGTCCTTCAGCACCTCGATGCGGTCGACGGCGTCGGTCGGGATCACGTTGAGGTCGGAGAACTGCTTCTGGCCGTCGTCTGCCAGGCCGTAGGGGGCCATGCGGCGGCCGTTCAGCAGCACCAGCGTGGAAGAGGCGCCCAGGCCGCGCAGCGAGATGCCGGAAGCGCCGGCGGCGAAGCCGTTGCCGAAGGTGGTCGGCACCGAACCCTGGTTGTCGACCGCCAGTGTCTGCAGCAGTTCGGCGACGGTGTTCTTGCCGGAGCGTTCGATGTCGGCACGGTTGACGGTGATGACCGAGGAGGCGGTTTCGGCCTCGGAGCGGCGGATGTTGGAACCGGTCACTTCGACGCGGGCCACCGGTTTCGGCGCCGCTTCCTGGGCCTGGGCCGGCGGCAGGGCCAGCACCAGCAGGCCGACGGCGCCACCGCCCGCGAACAGGCGCCGTATCGATCGGGATAAAGGTCTTTCAGTCATCTCCAGACTCCACACAGTAAAGGAAGGACCCGCAGATCGTGCTGGCAGCGCGAGCCGGGCGGGGCATGGGGAGACTTTTGCATCCGGGTCGAAGCGGGGACTGACATCTCTCAAGCGTGTTCGGCTCAGCCAGAGTGCATGTCGGCTTCATGCAACCATTCGTCTTGACAAGGCGGGCGCACATGACGGCGCAGGGGCGTGGAAAGCGCTTGCCAATGTTCGCCGATTGTTGTTATAGTCGTTCGGACATTTCGGACCCGACCATGCGCCACACTGCCTTCTTTACTTTTCATTTTTGGTTTAGCCATTCCAGCCCAACGGCGGTGGAGTAGCGGCAGGTTCACGCAGCAACAGAACGAAGTCCGACACAAGATTCCAGAAAAACCGCCAGCGATGGCGGTTTTTTTTTGGCCCCAGCATGCCCACATTGAACAACGGAGAACCGCAATGCCACGTACCGACGATTTACGCATCCGCGAAATGAAGGAACTGACCCCGCCGGCGCACTTGATCCGCGAGTTTCCTGTAACGGAACCAGCCGAGCAGACCGCCTCGCAGGCGCGGGTGGCGCTGCATCGCATCCTGCACGGCCAGGACGACCGCCTGATGGTGGTGATCGGCCCATGCTCGATCCACGACCCGCAGGCCGCGCTGGAATACGCGCGCCGCCTGGTGGAACAGCGCAAGCGCTTCCAGGGCGAACTCGAGATCGTGATGCGCGTGTACTTCGAGAAGCCGCGCACCACCGTGGGCTGGAAAGGCATGATCAACGACCCGTACATGGACAACAGCTTCCGCATCAACGACGGCCTGCGCATGGCCCGCGAGCTGCTGCGCGACATCAACGAGATGGGCCTGCCGGCCGGTACCGAATTCCTCGACGTGATCAGCCCGCAGTACATCGCCGATTTGATCAGCTGGGGTGCCATCGGCGCCAGGACCACCGAATCGCAGGTGCACCGCGAGCTGGCGTCCGGTCTGTCGTGCCCGGTTGGATTCAAGAACGGTACTGACGGCAACATCAAGATCGCCGCCGACGCCATCAAGGCGGCGTCGCAGGCGCACCATTTCCTGTCCGTGACCAAGGGTGGCCACTCGGCGATCGTGTCGACGGCCGGCAACGAGGATTGCCACATCATCTTGCGCGGCGGTAAGGCGCCGAACTACGACGCCGCCAGTGTCGAAGACGCCTGCAAGGCGCTCGCCGCCAACGGCCTGGCCAGCCGCCTGATGATCGACGCCTCGCACGCCAACAGCAGCAAGAATCCGCAGAACCAGGTGCCGGTGTGCGCCGACATTGCGGGCCAGGTCGCCGCCGGCGAGGACCGTATCGTCGGTGTGATGGTCGAGTCGCACCTGGTGGGTGGACGCCAGGACCTGGTGCCGGGCAAGGAACTGGTGTACGGCCAGTCGGTGACCGACGGCTGCATCGACTGGGATACCAGCGTGGGCGTGCTGGAAGGGCTGGCGGCGGCGGTGCGCCAGCGCCGGCTGCGTGAATACGCCTGACCGGGCGGGCGCGGATAACGAAAAAGGCGAACCCTAGGGTTCGCCTTTTTTTCAAGCTAACTGATCAAGAAAGCCCGATCAGAACTGCGCCCGCACACCCACCTTGAAGAAGCGGCCGATCGCGCCGCTGGCATCCATCGGGTTGTAGCTCAGGCCGCCGTAGGTCAGCGGATCGAGCGGGGCCACCTTGTCGAACAGGTTCTGGATCGAACCGTACACCTGCCAGTTGGCGGCGAGGCGGTAACGTGCCGACAGGTCGACCGTCGTGAACGAGGCCAGGCGGCAGCCGTATGGCGCAGCGCTGCCGTCGGCGAACAGCGAGGCGCACTTGTCGCCGCCAAAGCGCACGTTTTGCATCTCGCCGCGGTAGTTGGCGATGGCGCTCACGCTGAGGTCGTTGCGGTCCCAGGTGGCGCTGGCGCTGATCTTGTTCTTCGGCGTGCCGGCGCAGTTCGACGTGTCGCAATTGCCGTGGGTGCCGGCGTACTGGAAGGCGGTGCCGTTCTTCTCGACGCGCATCCAGGACGCGGTGTGGCTCCAGGTCAGGTTGACCACGGCGCGGCCGTAGCTGCCCAGCGGGATGCGCTGCTTAACGTCGAGGTCGATACCCTTGACTTCGGTGTAGCTCGAGTTCTGGTAAGGGGCGTTCGACAGCAGCAGGGTACCGGTGTTCGGGACCACGGCACCGTTCACGACCAGGTTGTTGTCCTGGCGGATCGCGGTCGGCAGCGCGGCCGCTTCGACGTAGGACAGCGGGTTGATCTCGTTGCTGCGCTTGATCTTCCAGCCGTCCAGCGTGATGCCGGTGTTCGGCAGCGGATCCCAGACCAGGCCCAGGGTGTAGCCTTTCGACTCTTCCGGCTGCAGGTTCGGGTTGCCGACCTTGACGGCGCCGATCGTGATCGAGCAGTCGGCCTGGGTGGCGCCGCCGGCGGCCGGCACGCCGCCCGGGCAGCGGATCGGATCGCGCACCGACGAGTTGCCGGTGCTCTGGCTCTGGGCGCCGGCTTCGGCCGGGCCCGGCGCGCGGAAGCCTTCGGTGTAGGTGCCGCGCAGCGCGAAGCTCTTCACCGGGGTCCACTTGGCGCCCAGTTTCGGCGTGGTCGACGAGAAGTTCTTGTATTTGTCGTAGCGCACCGCACCGGTCAGTTCGACCGATTGCAGCACCGGCGCCGCGACTTCGACGAACACCGCCTTGACGTCGTCGCTGCCCTTGGCGGCGACGTACGACGAGTTGATGGTGCCATCTTCACTGCCCGACAGCGACGGGTTGTCCAGCTTCAGGCGGCGGTATTCGGTGCCGACCGCCAGGCCGAGGGCGCCGCCGCGCAGCTGCATCAGCTCGCGCGAGGCCTTGAAGTCGACCACGTCGAGTTCGGTGGTCGAGTGCGACTTGGCGTTGACCACCATGGCGGCGTACAGCGAGGCCGGATTCTTGCTGGCCTGGGTGCCGATGTAGTACGGATAGTACTGGCTGGCCGGGTTGCCGAGGGCGGCCTGCAGCACCTTCATGTTGATCATGTTGCTGTAGTTCAGGTCCAGCGCCGACTGCGAGTGGACGTAGCCGGTGTCGAAGTCCCAGCCGAAGCGCTGGCCCTTGAGGCCGACCACGAAGCGGCTGAACTCGTTGTCGGCGGAGCGGGTGCTGGGGCCGACGTCGAACATCGAATAGCGCAGGCGCACGGCGGTGCCGTACGGGTTCTGCGGATGGTTGGCGGCCATCAGGATCGCGTTGCCGTAGTTGATCACGCCGGTCGGGTTGGCGGCGTTCGGCGGGAAGGCGACGGTGCTGCTGGTCGACGGCGGCACCAGGGTGAATTCGGTGTCGCGCTTCGAGTAGCCGGCTTCGGCGTACAGCTGCAGGTCGCCGTCCAGGTTCTTGGTGAAGCGGGTGTACAGGTTCAGGCCGCCGATCTGCGGCTGCATCGAACGGAACTGGTCGGCGTACCACAGGCAGCCGCCGGCCGGGTCCTGGGAGGTGACCGGCGAGAACTGCGAGCAGCCAGCCAGGCCGACGTAGTTGCCGGTGGCCGGATTGCGCAGCGCGCCGGCCGGGCTCGGGCTGGCGGTGCCCGGCGTGATGTAGCCGGAGGCGAATTGGCCGTTGGCGGCGTAGCCCCACGGACGGATGTCGCCGTGGCCGATCCAGTCGCGGCCGGCACGGTCCTTGTTCATTACCTCGTGGTTGCCGTAGACCTCGGCGTTGACCATCCAGTTGTAGCCGTCTTCGTCCAGCTTGCCCTTGCCCCAGGTGACGGCCATCTTGCCCTGCTCGGCGTCGTGGTAGCGCGATTCGCCGGCTTCGGCCTTGAACACCAGGCCGGTGAAGTCCTTGCGCAGGATGATGTTGACCACGCCCGCGATCGCGTCGGCGCCATAGGTCGAGGACGCGCCATCCTTCAGCACTTCGATGCGCTCGACGGCTTCCATCGGTACCGTCGACAGGTCGGTGAAGCTTTTCTGGCCGTCGTCGGCGCGCGCGAACGGCGCCATGCGGCGGCCGTTCAGCAGCACCAGGGTCGAGGTCGCGCCCAGGCCGCGCAGCGAGATCGCGGTCGAGCCGGCGGCGAAGCCGTTGCCGAAGCCGGTCGGCAGCGAGCCGGCGCCGTCGGCGGTCAGGGTCTGCAGGTAATCGGCCACCGTGGTCTTGCCCGAGCGGGCGATGTCTTCGCGGCTGATCACCTGGATCGGCGACGCGGTTTCGGCGCTGGCGCGCTTGATGCTGGATCCGGTGACTTCGACGCGCTGGATCGAACCCTGGGTGTCCTGGGCCATGGCCGGCAGGCCAAGGGCGACATAGGCAAGGGCGAGGGTGACGGCTTGTGCGACTGCTCTCTTCTGGTGCATTACGACTCCGAGTGTATGGCTTTGTGTTATGGAAGTGCGTAAAAAGATTTTATTTCGGTGCATATGTAAGCATATGTATGCCAATGTAATGCCACGATAAAAATCATTTCTCTCTCGTTGGTGCCAATTGACGTTCAATTATCTTGGGCGGCATCATCAGAACATTCGCTGATAAGTCATGTCAATACCGTAACTGTAGAGATATGACGCGAATACAACGGTTTGTGAACCGGCGGCGACATCTCGAATGCATCTTTTCTCGCTGCAACGGGACGAATCTGGTCTATAGTTCGGTCTTCTGATCCGGGACTTCGATGTTTGCTTCGCAGTTGTCTTTTATCGTCCGACGTTTATGGCAGATGGTGCCGACCATGGCCGGCGTCGTCGTGCTGGTGTTCGTGCTGTTCAACTGGGTCGGCGGCGACCCGTCCTACCTGTTGGCCGGCAAGATGGCGGATGCGCAGGCGATCGCCAATATCCGCGCCCAGCTCGGGCTGGACCAACCGTGGACGGTACAGCTGTGGATCTTCGTCAAGCAGATCCTCACCTTCGACTTCGGCAATGCCTGGAGTACCGGCGAGCCGGTGTCGCACATCCTGGCCAGCCGCCTGGGGCCGTCGCTGACGGTGCTGGTGCCGCTGACCGTGCTCGAGACCTTTTTCGGCATCGCCCTGGCGCTGGCCATCGCCTTCGTGCGCGGCTCGCTGACCGACCGCTTGGTGATGGTGGCCTGCACGGTCGGCATGTCGATCTCGATTCTGGTCTACATCATCGTGTTCCAGTACGGTCTGGCCTATAAACTCGGCCTGTTCCCGGTGCAGGGCTGGGGTGAAAACTTGTTTGAAAACCTGCTGCGCTATGCCACGCTGCCGATCCTGATCGGCCTGGCGGTGTCGATCGCGCCGACGCTGCGCCTGTTCCGCAGCTTCGTGCTCGACGAGGTCAACCAGGATTACGTGCGCACCGCGCGCGCCAAGGGCTTGCCGGAGCGGCGCATCGTCTGGGTGCACGTGCTGCGCAATGCCGCGATCCCGATCATCACCTACGTCATGTCGAACCTGCCGGCGCTGCTCATCGGCGCCTTTTTGCTCGAGCGCTTCTTCGGCATCCCCGGCATCGGGCGCGAAGTGATCCTGGCGGTGGAGCGCAGCGATTTCCCGGTCATCAAGGCGATCACGGTGTACGTCGCCGCCGCCACCATGGTGTTCAACCTGCTGGCCGACCTGATGTACCAGGCGGTCGATCCGCGGGTGCAGCTCCGATGATGGGCGCGGACCCGGTGCAGCTGCAGGCGGCCTCGCCCGGCCTGTGGACGCTGGCCTGGCGCCGCCTGCGGGCCGACCGCGTGGCCATGGTCGCGCTGGCGGTGGTGTGCCTGTTCCTGCTGTCGGTGCTGCTGTCCGCCACCGGGCTGGTCGCCGCCGGCTGGGAAGACGAGGTGGCAGTGAACTACGCGCCGCCGACCTTCATGGGGCCGGACCCGGCCCTGGCGGCCCTGAGCCAGCCGGCCGCGCCGGCGCCGCCGAACGCCTTCGATCCGCTGGCCGGCGATATCGCGGTACTGAAAGCCGAGCTGGCGCGGCAAGGCAAGACGGTGCGGGCGGCCAAGGCGGCCACGCTGCCCTTCGGCGCCGACAAATGGGGCCACGACATCGTCAAGAAGACCATCAAGGGTGGCCAGACCTCGATCGTGGTCGGCCTGGTAGCGGCACTGGTCGCGGTGGCGCTGGGGACGCTGTTCGGCGCCTTGTCCGGCTTTTACGGCGGGGTGGTCGACGACCTGTTCAACTGGTTCTACAGCGTGTTCACGGCGATCCCGGCTATCCTGATGATCCTGACCGTGGCGGCGGTGCTGCAGACCCGGGGCGTGCTGACCATCGTGCTGATCCTGGGACTGACCGGCTGGACCGGGCCCTACCGGCTGATGCGCGCCGAGTACATCAAGCACAAGGCGCGCGAATACGTGATGGCGGCCGATGCGATCGGCGCCTCCGGCTGGCGCAAGATGTTCGTCCACATCTTCCCCAACGTGTCGCACGTGGCGCTGGTGCAGATGTCGATCCTGGTGGTCGGTTTCATCAAGGCCGAAGTGATCCTGTCCTTCCTCGGGTTCGGGGTGCCGGTGGGCGTGGTGTCCTGGGGCAGCATGCTGAACGAGGCGCAGAATGAACTCATCCTCGGCAAGTGGTGGCAACTGGCGGCGGCGGCCAGCGCGATGGCGCTGCTGGTGACGGCCTTTTCGCTGTTTGCCGACGCCTTGCGCGATGCGCTGGATCCGAAACTGAAATGAGCCCATGACCGATCACGACCTGCTCGAAGTGCGCGGCCTGCGCGTGGCCTTCCGTACCGATAAACACAACACGGTCGAGGCGGTGAAGGGGATTTCCTTCAGCGTGCCGGCGGATGCCACCGTGGCGCTGGTCGGCGAATCCGGCAGCGGCAAGTCGGTCAGCTCGCTGGCGGTGATGGGCCTGCTGCCGGCGGACACCACGGTGATCAAGGCCGGTTCCTCGATCCGCTTCGACGGGCGCGAGCTGCTCGGCCTGCCGCTGGCGGAGCGGCGCCGGCTGTGCGGCAAGGACATCGCGATGATCTTCCAGGAACCGATGTCTTCGCTGAACCCGGTGTTCACGGTCGGCTTCCAGATCGGCGAAGTCCTGAGCCTGCACATGGGCATGGACAAGCGCCAGGCGCGTGCCCGCACGCTGGAACTGCTGGAAGAAGTCGGCATCCCCGACCCGGCCGACAAGATCGACGCCTACCCGAGCCAGATGTCGGGCGGCCAGCAGCAGCGCGTGATGATCGCGATGGCGATCGCCTGCGAACCGCGCCTTCTGATCGCCGACGAGCCGACCACGGCGCTCGACGTGACCATCCAGAAGCAGATCATGGCCCTCATCGCCGGGCTGCAGAAGAAGCGCCGGATGGCGGTGCTGTTCATCACCCACGACCTGGGACTGGTGGGCGAGATCGCCGACCGCGTGATCGTGATGCGCCATGGCGAGGTGCGGGAAGAGGGCGCGGCGTCCGAGGTGCTGGTGAGCCCGCAGGACAGCTATACCCGCGCGCTGCTGCACTGCCGGCCGACGCTGGATGCGCGGCCGCTGCGGCTGCCGGTGATCGACGACTATATGAGCGGGCGCATGCAGCCGGACGCGGTTCTGGCACAGTGCGTGCGCGGCTATGCGCCCGGCGACGAACCGTTGCTGGAAGTGCGCAACCTGGCCAAGAGTTTCTATGTGCGCGAAGGCCTGTTCGGCAAGCGTGAATTCAAGGCGGTGAAGGATGTGTCGTTCACGCTGCCGCGCGGGAAGACGCTGGGCGTGGTTGGCGAATCCGGGTCCGGCAAGACCACGGTCGGCCTGACCCTGCTGCGCCTGCACCGCGCCACCGGCGGCAGCGCGCTGTTCGACGGGCGCGACCTGGTGAGCATGAGCGACCGCGATTACCAGGCCTATAAACGGCGTATCCAGATCATCTTCCAGAACCCGTACGCCTCGCTGAATCCGCGTTTCACGGTGGGGCAGATCCTGCTGGAGCCGATGCGCATCCACCGCATCGGCGCCAACGACGCCGAGCGCGTCGCGCATGCGCACGATCTGCTCAAGCGCGTCGGACTGCCCGAGCAGGCGTTCTACCGTTATCCGCACGAGTTTTCCGGCGGCCAGCGCCAGCGCATCGCGATCGCGCGCTGCCTGACCATGAAGCCCGAGATCCTGGTGTGCGACGAATCGGTGTCGGCGCTGGACGTGTCGGTGCAGGCCCAGGTGCTGAACCTGCTGCAGGACCTGCAGGACGAATACAAGATGAGCTACATCTTTATTTCGCATGACCTGTCGGTGGTGAAATACATTTCCGACCGCGTGATGGTGATGCACCACGGCAGCGTCGTCGAAATGGCGGACGCCGACGAGCTGTATCGCAATCCGCAGCATCCCTATACCCAAACCCTACTGGCTGCGATTCCGCGTACGCCGGCCTGATTCGGGGTCAGAGCAAAAATTCGGGGTCAGAGCAAAAAGCCGGATGCCGCGCGAGCCCGACAGCAGTGTGCAACTGGCGCCAACACGTGCACATCTGCTGTGGCGCCACTTGTGCTCTGACCCCGAATCGAGATGCTGCTGATCAAGCTGGCGCTGGCGTTCAAGAACCGATGCGAAGATGGCTTGTCTATTTATTCAGGAAAGCCACCATGAAACAAAGCCAGCCGCAGCGCCGGGAATTCCTGCGCTATGTGGGCACGCTGGCGGCGCTGTCCGCGCCCGCCATGCAAGCCGCCGCCAACGAAAAGGACAGAATTTCGTTTCCGCCGACCGAGGCCAAGTCCGAGAAACCCGAGAAGACCGAGCCGCCCGGCGATCCTATGAGCGAGCGCATCGGCGTCGCCATCGTCGGTGTCGGCCGTATCGCGGTCAACGAGATGCTGCCGGCGTTTGCGCAGAGCAAGCATGCGAAACCGGTGGCGCTGGTCAGCGGCGACCGTGCCAAGGCGCTCAAGGTGGCCCACCAGTACGACATTCCCGAAAGCGCCGTGCTGGATTACAAGGAGTACGAGAAGCTGGCGCAGATGCCGGAAGTGCAGGCGGTCTACATCGCGCTGCCCAACAGCATGCACGCCGAGTACACGATCCGCGCCGCCAAGGCGGGCAAGCACGTGCTCTGCGAAAAGCCGATGGCCAACAGCGTGGCCGAGTGCCAGCAGATGATCGACGCTTGCCGCAAGGCCGGCAAGAAGCTGATGATCGCCTACCGCAGCCAGTACGAGTCGAACGACCGCGTGCTGGTCAAGATGATCCGCGACAAGAAGCTCGGCACGCTCAAGGAATTCATCTCGGTGAATTCGCAGAACATGGGCGACCCCCAGCATTGGCGCCTGAAGCGTGCGCTGGCCGGCGGCGGCGCCTTGCCCGACGTCGGCCTGTACTGCCTGAATGCCGCGCGCTTCCTCAGCGGCGAGGAGCCGGTCGAGGTGATGGGCAACGTGTGGTCGACCCCGGGCGACGCCCGCTTCCGCGAAGTCGAGGAATCCTGCCAGTTCGTGCTGCGCTTCCCGAGCGGCTTCATCGCCAGCTGCAGCACCAGCTACGCTTCGCACAAGTCGCAGATGTTCCGCCTGAACGGTTCCGACGCCTGGGCCGAGCTGAACCCGGCTTACGCGTACAACGGCATCAAGCTGAAGGTGTCGCGCGTGGTCGAAGGCAAGGAGCAGACCAGCGAGGTCCAGGCCGAGGACAAGAACCAGTTCGCGGCCGAGCTCGACCATTTCGCCCAGTGCATCCAGCAGAACAGGGAGGTGCACACGCCGGGCGAGGAGGGCTTGCAGGACCAGCGCATCATGGAAGCGATCTACGAATCGGCGCGCACCCACCGGCCGGTCAAGCTGAAGGCGCCGGGGCGCACGCGCGGGCCGGAGCCGCAGGAAGAAGGCTGAGGCGGCCAGACTGTTGCGAAAAGGGCATGGATCGTGGGAGGCGCCGGCCGGCACCCGGCTTTTCCGCTAACATGGCGGGATGGCCCAGCTCTCCCAATTGATACATACCTATGGCGTCCTGATCGTGTTCGGCACCGTGCTGCTCGAACAGATCGGCTTGCCGATTCCGGCGTTTCCGATCCTGATCATCGCCGGTGCGCTGGCCGTCGACGGCGGCGCCAACTGGCCGCTGACGCTGGCGGCCAGCGTCGCCGGCTGCCTGATCAGCGATTATTTCTGGTTCCGCGCCGGCCGCCACTACGGCAAGCGCATCCTGCGCCTGCTGTGCAAGATTTCGCTGTCGCCCGATTCTTGCGTCAGCCAGACCGAAGACAATTTCGGGCGCTGGGGCGCGAAGTCGCTGGTGGTGGCCAAGTTCATCCCCGGTTTCAACACGATCGCGCCGCCGCTGGCCGGCGCCATGGGCACCAGCACCAGCCGCTTCCTCTGGCTGTCGGTTGCCGGCGGCCTGCTGTGGAGCGGCGTCGGCATGGGCCTGGGCGCCTGGTTCCACGACAGCGTCGACGACGTGATCAGCTGGTTCGAGACGCTCGGCAGCACCGCGCTGATGGTGGTCGGCGCATTGCTGGCCGTCTTCGTCCTGCTTAAATATATCGAGCGCAAGCGCAACCTGGGCGCGGCCAAGCTGCCGCGCATCAGCGTCGACGAGCTGAAAGCCCTGCTCGAAGCCGGGCACGAGCCGCTGATCGTCGATGCCCGCAGTGTCACCGCACGCGGCCTGGAGCCGGGCATTCCCGGCGCCCTGGTGTACGGTGACGAACCGGCGCGCCTGATGGCCACGCTCGACCGCGAGCGCCACATCGTCGTGTATTGCAGCTGTCCGAACGACGTTACCGCGGCCCAGGTGGCCAGGGAATTCCTGAACAACGGTTTTCATCGGGCGCGGCCGCTGCACGGCGGACTGGACGCCTGGAATGCGCATTGCGCGGCAGGCGAGGCGGAGGTCGAGCTGAAGCCAAAGGTGGGCTGAGGACCGACAAGGCAGGTCGCAGGTGCGTAGCTCGACTACTCATTCAGGCACTTGTTTTTGAATAAGGTCAGCCAAGAAAGTGATTTTGATGTAGCCAAACTACAGATAATACTTGCGCTGCAGTCAATAAATCCTTTAAGCTTGGACATTCGTTTTTCTCCTGCCGCCATGACTGCTTCGCCCGCCTCCGCCGTGTTCCAGACCCCGCCCGCCCCCACCCACGACAGTCCGCGCCTGCTGGCCGACATCGGCGGCACCAATGCGCGCTTCGCGCTCGAACTCGGCCCCGGCAGGATCGAGCTGATCGACGTGCTCGGCTGTACCAAGCACGCGACGCTGGCGGATGCCGTGCGCGCCTACCTGGCGTCCGATGCGCTGGCCACGGCCGGCATCGGCAAGATCCGCCATGCCGCCATCGCCATCGCCAACCCGGTGGTCGGCGACATGGTGCGCATGACCAATCACCATTGGGAATTCTCGATCGAAGCGCTGCGCCGGGAACTCGAACTCGACACCTTTGTCGTCGTCAACGACTTTTCGGCGCTGGCGATGGCGCTGCCGCACCTCGGCGATGGCGATCGGCAGCAGGTCGGTGGCGGCACGCCGCGTGCCGCGAGCCCGATCGGCCTGGTCGGCGCCGGCACCGGCCTCGGCGTGTCGGGCCTGATCCAGGACAAGCAGGGCGGCTGGACCGCGCTGTGCAGCGAAGGCGGCCACGTCACCTTTGCCCCGACCAACGAGACCGAAGTCGCGATCCTGCAGTTTGCCTGGCGCGAATTCGAGCACGTGTCGGCCGAGCGCCTGCTGTCCGGCGCCGGCGTCGAGCTGATCTACCGCGCGCTGTGCCATCACCGCGGCCAGGCGGCGGAAGGGCTGGACGCTCCAGAGATCTCGCGGCGCGGCCTGGCCGGCGAATGCGCGCTGTGCGCGGAGGTCCTGGAAACCTTCTGCGGCATGCTGGGCACGGTGGCCGGCAACCTGGCCGTTACCCTTGGCGCCCAGGGCGGCGTGTACATCGGCGGCGGCATCGTGCCGCGCCTGGGCGAGCGCTTCGGCCTGTCGTGCTTCCGCAAGCGCTTCGAGCAGAAGGGCCGCTTCGCCGACTACCTGGCCCAGGTGCCGACCTATGTCATCACGGCCGAATACCCGGCGTTCCTGGGCGTTTCCGCCATCCTGGCCGACAAGCTGGCCACGCCCGGCGCCGCCTGACGGCCGTTCGCCGCGCCTAGCACGCGGTGCTTGTGTGGTTGTCGCCGCGCCGGCTGTGTGGCGTTTGTCGGGGTTGTCGCCGCGCCGGCTGCGCGGCGCTTGTCCACTCTGGGGTTTTATCGGGTACAATGAACCGCTAGTTGGAAGAAACGATGTCGTTCGCTTGCCCAGTGCGCGCCCGAAGCCCCGCCTTCGCATCGCGCCGGCAGCCCGTTTCGCTTGAAAATCAACAGCTTGCAGCCCACTACGGTGGGCGGCCACATGGCCGGGCGGCAGCCCGCCAAGGAATTCCGCCCGGCGCGCATCAGGATTGGTAGTTCGAAATCCGGTTGGCCGGGCCACGAAACCCCGTTTCAATCCTGCAGTCTATCCAGCCGTACGGGCTGGGTCCGCGCAGGTGCCGTCACCACGGCGCCGCTCAGGTTGAACCGGGTTGTTTGATATTTTCTTCGCATTCCTTTGCAAGATCCGCTGACGACATCGTTATGAACACTGATGAGGCCAAGAGGGTGCTCGAGACCGCCTTGTTGTGCGCGCGCGAGCCGCTGACCATCCACGGCATGAAGAAATTGTTTGCCGAAACGGATGCGGCCGGGCGCCCCCTCGGCAGCGGCGTCGGCTCGGATACGATCAAGATCCTGCTCGAGGAACTGCGCCAGGATTGGCAGGGGCGCGGCATCGAGATCGTCAGCCTGGCATCGGGCTGGCGCTTCCAGAGCCGGCCCGAAATGAAGACTTACCTGGACCGGATCGCGCCGGAAAAGCCGCCCAAGTATTCGCGGGCGACGCTGGAAACCCTGGCCATCATCGCCTATCGCCAGCCGGTGACGCGCGGCGACATCGAGGAAATCCGCGGCGTCGCGGTGAACTCGCAGACGATCAAGATGCTGGAAGACCGCGGCTGGATCGACGTGCTCGGCCACCGCGAAGTAGCGGGGCGGCCGGCCCTGCTGGGGACGACGAAGCAGTTTCTCGACGACCTCGGCCTGGCATCGCTGTCGCAGCTGCCGCCGCTGCAGCAGGTGGGCGACGCCGGCGCCGGGCGCAGCCTGGAAGCGCTGGAAGCGGCCCTGCAACAATTTGATGACACTTCACCCGTTGAAGTCCCGATTCCCGACCCTGCGCCAGCATCTGCAGCCTGATTTACATATCTGACTGTCAACGCCTGATTGTCGCGCCCGGTCAGTAAAACCAAGAAACGAATGATGAATCCAACCGACAAAACCGAGACGATCCCTGCTGAGGCAGGCGTAGAGACGGCAGCCAAACCGAAGCGCCGCACCAAGGCGCAGGTCGCCGCCGAACAGGCTGCCGCGCGGCCCGCCGCGCAGTCCGCAGATGCGGCGCAGGAAGCCCCTGCCAAGCCGAAGCGCACCCGCAAGCCCGCCGCCGCCAAGGAAGCCGACGCCGCTCCAGCCGTGAGCGCAGCGGCGCCAGCCGCGGCGGAAGCTGCGCCGGCACGCAAGCCGCGCGCCAAGAAGGCCGCAGTAGCGCCGGCAGCGCCGGTGCTTGAAGCCGCGCCGGCGGCACCAGTGGCGGCCCCGGCACCTGCCGCAGCCCCGGCGGCCGCGACGGCCGCACAGGCGGACGCCGACAGCCAGGCCGCCCCGCGCCAAGAGGCGGGCCAGCGCAAGCCGCGCGGCCCGCGCCAGATGCGCGAGCAGCGCCAGGTGCGTGAAGCGCGCCAGGTACGTCCCGCCGATGAGGCTGCCGACGCAGTGGCAACCCAGCCGGACCAGGCCCAGGCACCTGCCGCCGGCCGGGATGGCGCCGACAGCGGCCGCACCGAAGCCCGCCGCGACGCGCGCGGTGCGCGCCAGCAGGACGGCCAGAAAAAGGGCCAAAAAAAGGGCCAGCAGCGCAACCAGCAAGGCCAGGGCCAGCAAGCCCAGCCGGGCCAGCAAGGCCAGCAAGGCCAGAATCCGCAGGGCAAGCAGGCCAAGGGCCGCAATGCCAAGGGCGGCAAGGACAACAAGGGCGGCAAGGGCAATGAAGCCGACGCCGTGTTCTCGTTCGTCACCTCGGATGCCTTCGACGCCAACGAGGGCGGCCGCGGCCAGGGGCAGGCGTCCAAGGTGCGCCGCGACCTGACCGCCGACGACGACGCGCCCAAGCTGCACAAGGTGCTGGCCGAAGCCGGCCTCGGTTCGCGCCGCGACATGGAAGAGCTGATCGTCGCCGGCCGCGTGTCGGTGAACGGCGAGCCGGCCCACATCGGCCAGCGCATCCTGCCGACCGACGCCGTGCGCATCAACGGCAAGCTGCTGCAGCGCCGCGTCAACAACAACAAGCCGCCGCGCGTGCTGGTGTACCACAAGCCGGCCGGCGAAATCGTCAGCGCCGACGATCCGGAAGGCCGTCCGTCGGTGTTCGACCGCCTGCCGACCATGAAGACCGGCAAGTGGCTGGCCGTCGGCCGCCTCGACTTCAATACCGAAGGCCTGCTGCTGTTCACCAATTCCGGTGACCTGGCCAACCGCCTGATGCACCCGCGCTACAACATCGACCGCGAATACGCCGTGCGTACGCTGGGCGAGCTGGAAGAGGGCATGCGCCAGAAACTGCTGGCCGGCGTCGAGCTGGAAGACGGCCTGGCCAGTTTCACCAAGATCGCCGACGGCGGCGGCGAAGGCGTCAACCGCTGGTACCGCGTGGTGATCGGCGAAGGCCGCAACCGCGAGGTGCGCCGCATGTTCGAGGCGGTCAACCTGACCGTCTCGCGCCTGATCCGTACCCGCTACGGCGCGATGACCCTGCCGTCCGGCCTGAAGCGCGGCCGCTGGGAAGAGCTGGAAGAAAACGACGTCCGCAACTTCATGACCGCCTTCGGCATCGAGAAGAAGGGCGGCGCCGCTGAAGGTGCCGGCAAGGGCAAGGCGCAGGGCGGCAAGGGCCGCGGCGCCGATGCCGGCGAGCGCAACAACGACCGCAGCAACGGCAACCGCATCGACCGTGCCGACGCCAACCGCAATGCCGACCCGTTCGGTCCGCAGGTGGCGCGCGCGGGTTCGACCCGTAACCAGGCCGGCCAGGGCGGCGGTTTCGTCCAGGGCCGCAGCAGCCGCCCGGGCAATGGCGGCGGCTATGGTGGCGGCCAGGGGCGCGGCGGCAACGGTGGTGGCAATGGCGGCGGCAAGGGCCCGCGCCAGCCGGATCCGCTGCAGACCACGTTCGGCTTTGCCGGTGCCGGGCAGAACCGCCGGCCGCAGGGTCCGCGCGTCAGCGACAGCGGCATGCCGCGCCGCGGCCGCCGCGGCTAAGAGCGCCTGACAAAAGCCTCCATGGCGGCGTCGCAGCGTCTCGCCGTACTAGCGTACTGTCTTCGACGCTGCGTCGGTGGGCCGCATCCCTTGTCCTGAAGGCTTTGTTAAACGCTCTACGCGGGCACGATTTTGCAGTGCGCAGGCCTTGAAAAACCCCTGAATTCCACCAGATTCAGAGCATTGCCTGCGCTCCGCTCGCCAAAAGAGTAAACTGTTGCATAGCTGTTCATTTTGGCGGCCCGCGATTGCGGCCAGCCCTGTATCGGGTTATAATTCGCAACCTAATCAAAGCATTTCGCAGTAATTTCCGGCGAATGCGGGTCTGGTTGGGAATAAAGATGGGCAGTTGCCCATTTTTTTTTTGTTGAATCGTTTTAAGGTCCGGCGCCCTGCCGGCGATCTGGAGAGAATACCTGTGCAGTTGTTTGATTTGATTGCCAAGACAATCGGTGGACTCGGTTACGACCTGGTCGACATCGAGCGTGCCGAACGAGGCATCCTGCGCGTGTTCATCGATTTCCCGGCGGCGGTGGCGGACGAAAAGGGACCGATCACGGTCGAGGATTGCGCCACGGTCAGCCATCAGCTGTCGCACGTGTTCACCGTCGAAAACGTGGATTACGAGCGCCTGGAGGTGTCGTCGCCCGGACTGGACCGTCCGGTGCGCACCCTGGCCGACTTCGAGCGCTTTGCCGGCAGCGAATGCACCGTCAAGCTGCGCGTGGCAATGCCCGGCAGTGCCAACCGCAAGACCTACACGGGCATCCTGCATGCCCCGCAGGGTGACAAGGTCGGTCTCGAATTTGAAAGCAAGGATGGTCCGGCGTTGTTGGAATTTACGCTGGCAGAATTAGACAAGGCCCGTTTGGTGCCAAAGGTGGATTTTAGGAGTCGCAAAGCATGAGTCGCGAAATTTTGTTACTGGTTGATGCGCTTGCGCGCGAAAAGAATGTCGATAAAGAGGTCGTCTTCGGCGCCCTCGAGTTCGCGCTGGCGCAAGCCACGAAAAAGCGCTACGAAGGCGATGTCGACATCCGCGTGAGCATCGACCGCGACAGCGGCGAATTCGAAACCTTCCAGCGCTGGCACGTCGTGCCGGACGAGGCCGGCCTGCAGCTGCCGGACCAGGAAATCCTGCATTTCGAAGCAAAAGAACAGATCCCGGACATCGAAGTCGGCGAATACATCGAAGAGCCGATCGAGTCGGTCGAGTTCGGCCGCCGTTTTGCCCAGGACACCAAGCAGGTCGTGCTGCAGCGCGTGCGCGATGCCGAGCGCGAGCAGATCCTGCAGGACTTCCTGGAGCGCGGCGACGCGCTGGTCACCGGCACCATCAAGCGCATGGAGCGCGGCGATGCGATCGTCGAATCGGGCAAGATCGAGGCGCGCCTGCCGCGCGACCAGATGATCCCGAAGGAAAACCTGCGTATCGGTGACCGCGTGCGCGCCTTCATCCTGCGCGTCGACCGCAACATGCGCGGCCCGCAGGTGATCCTGTCGCGTACCGCGCCGGAATTCATCATGAAGCTGTTCGAGCTGGAAGTCCCGGAAATCGAGCAGGGCCTGCTGCAGATCAAGTCGGCTGCCCGTGACGCCGGCGTGCGCGCCAAGATCGCGGTCTACACCGCCGACAAGCGCATCGACCCGATCGGCACCTGCGTCGGCATGCGCGGTTCGCGCGTGCAGGCCGTGACCGGCGAGCTCGGCGGCGAGCGCGTGGACATCGTGCTGTGGTCGGAAGATCCGGCCCAGTTCGTGATCGGCGCGCTGGCCCCGGCCAACGTGTCGTCGATCATGGTCGACGAAGAAAAGCACGCGATGGACGTCGTGGTCGACGAGGAAAACCTGGCGATCGCGATTGGCCGTTCGGGCCAGAACGTGCGCCTGGCGTCCGACCTGACCGGCTGGAAGATCAACATCATGACGGCCGAGGAATCGGCCAACAAGGCGGAACAGGAAACGGCGGCCGTGCGTACGCTGTTCATGGAAAAGCTGGATGTGGACCAGGAAGTGGCCGATATCCTGGTCGAAGAGGGCTTCTCGAGTCTTGAAGAAATCGCTTACGTGCCCATCTCTGAAATGCTGGAGATCGAATCGTTCGACGAAGACACCGTCAACGAGCTGCGCACCCGTGCACGCGACGCGCTGGTGACCGAGGCGATCGCTTCCGAAGAGGGCCTCGAGGGTATGGAAGAGGCGCTGGTCAACCTGGAAGGGATGGACCGCACCACCGCCGGCAAGCTTGGCCTGGCCGGCATCAAGACCCTGGAACAATTCGCTGGCCTGGCCTACGACGAGTTCAGCGCCATCCTGGCGTTGCCGACCGAACGCGCCCGCGATCTGATCACGAATGAATTTAATGATGTGACCGACGATGAGATGAAATTGGTCGACGCCAAGTACGACGACCGCGCCAAGGCGCTGCAGGCGAAAGCCTGGAGCCAGGTGGAAACCGCCAAGGCATAAAGAAAGCAAAGACCGCGGCGCCGCCTCGGTCTTTGCGCTTTCTTAATCAACAAAATTTCTTTATCATCTCGCGACACATAGAAAAGAGGACTGAATGGCGAGTAACAACGTAGCCCAATTTGCCACCGAACTGAAGATGCCTGCAGACCTGCTGCTGACGCAGCTGCGTTCTGCTGGCGTCGAGAAAAGTTCGACGTCAGATCCCTTGTCCAAAGATGATAAGGATAAGCTGCTGAACCACCTGCGCCGTACCCACGGCGCCACTGACGGTGGTGAAAAGAAAAAGATCACGGTGACCCGCAAGGAAACCTCCGAGATCAAGCAGGCTGACTCGAGCGGCAAATCGCGCACGATCCAGGTCGAAGTGCGCAAGAAGCGCACCTTCGTCCAGCGTGACGATCTCGTCACGACCAAGCCGGCCGAGCCGGTGATCGACGCTGCCGAACAGGCGCGCCGCGAGGAAGAAGCACGCAAGCAGGCTGAACTGCTGGCGCGTCAGGAAGCGGAACTGCGCGAGAAGCAGGAACGCCTGGCCCGTCTCGAATCCGAAAAGGCCGCACAGGCCAAGGCGGCCGAAGAGCAGGCCAAGCGCGAAGCCGAAGAACGTGCCCAGCGCGAAGTCGAGCAGGCCGCTGCACGCGCCGCGCAAGCCGCGCAGGCCGCTTCGGTCAGCGCCAGCGCCAACGCGGCAAACGCTGCCGAGGACGCCAAGCGCGCCGCCGCCGAGGAAGCCAAGAAAGCCGCTGCCGAGGAAGCCAAGCGCAAGGCCGACGAAGCCGCCAAGGAAGCCGCCGAACGCGCTGCCGCCACCGAGCGCGCACGCAAGGCCGTGGCCGACGAAGTGGCCCAGATCAAGGCCATGATGGCGCAGCCGCGCCGCGTGATCAAGGCGCCGGAACCGGCACCGGCCGCGGCCAAGCCGAAGGCCGCCGAGCCGAGCACCCTGCACAAGCCCGCCGACAAGAAGCCGGCCGACGCCACCGCCAAGCCGGCGGAAGGCGGCGGCGCGCGTCCGAAGCCGGGCGACAAGAAGTCGATCAAGTCGGCCAACGTGGCCTCGACCTGGTCGGACGAGAAGAAGCGCGGCGCCCCGGGCGGCGGCATGAAGGGCCGCGGCGGCGCAGCCCCGACCGGTGGCCGTGACGGCTGGCGTGCGGGTGGCGGACGCGGCGGCCGCCGTGGTCACGACGATCGCGAATCGAACTTCCAGGCGCCGACCGAGGCGATCGTCAAGGACGTCCACGTCCCCGAGACGATCACCGTGGCCGAACTGGCGCACAAGATGTCGGTGAAAGCGTCGGAAGTCATCAAGCAGCTGATGAAGCTGGGCCAGATGTGCACCATCAACCAGGTGCTGGACCAGGAAACCGCGATGATCGTGGTGGAAGAGATGGGCCACAAGGCCTTCGCTGCCGCCGAGGACGATCCGGAAGCGATCCTGGCCGACCAGGGCGAGCACGCCGAGTTCGAGTCGAAGCCGCGCGCACCGGTCGTGACCGTCATGGGTCACGTCGACCACGGCAAGACTTCGCTGCTGGACTACATCCGCCGTGCGAAGGTGGCAGCTGGCGAAGCCGGCGGCATTACCCAGCACATCGGTGCATACCACGTGGACACCCCGCGCGGCATGGTCACCTTCCTGGATACCCCGGGCCACGAGGCGTTCACCGCCATGCGTGCCCGCGGTGCGAAGGCGACCGACATCGTCATCCTGGTGGTGGCGGCCGACGACGGCGTGATGCCGCAGACCAAGGAAGCGATCGCCCACGCGAAAGCTGCCGGCGTGCCCCTGGTCGTGGCGATCAACAAGATCGACAAACAGGGCGCGAACACCGACCGTGTGACCCAGGAACTGGTTGCCGAAGGCGTGGTGCCGGAAGAATACGGTGGCGAATCGCCGTTCGTCCCGGTGTCGGCGAAAACCGGCCAGGGTATCGACGACCTGCTGGAAAACGTGCTGCTGCAAGCCGAAGTGCTGGAACTCAAGGCACCGGTGGAAACGCCTGCACGCGGCCTGGTGGTCGAAGCCCGCCTGGACAAGGGCCGTGGTCCGGTGGCGACCATCCTGGTGCAGTCGGGTACGCTGCGCCGCGGCGACGTCGTGCTGGCCGGTTCCTCGTTCGGCCGCGTCCGTGCGATGCTGGACGAGAACGGCAAGTCGGTGACCGAAGCCGGTCCGTCGATCCCGGTCGAAATCCAGGGTCTGACCGAAGTGCCGAGCGCCGGCGAAGAAGCGATGGTGATGGGCGACGAGCGCAAGGCGCGTGAAATCGCACTGTTCCGTCAAGGTAAGTTCCGCGACGTCAAGCTGGCCAAGCAGCAGGCAGCGAAGCTGGAAAACATGTTCGACCAGATGGCCGAGGGCGAAGTCAAGAACCTGCCGCTCATCATCAAGACGGACGTGCAGGGTTCGCAGGAAGCACTGGTCGGTTCGCTGCAGAAGCTGTCGACCTCGGAAGTGCGCGTGCAGGTCGTCCATGCGGCGGTCGGCGGCATCACCGAGTCGGACGTCAACCTGGCAACCGCGTCGAAGGCAGTCATCATCGGCTTCAACGCCCGTGCCGACGCCCAGGCGCGCAAGCTGGCGGAATCGAACGGCGTCGACATCCGTTACTACAGCATCATTTACGATGCGATCGACGAGATCAAGACGGCACTGTCGGGCATGCTGGCACCGGAGAAGCGCGAAACCATCACCGGCCAGGTCGAAATCCGCCAGGTCATCCTGGTGTCGAAGGTCGGCGCGATCGCGGGCTGCCTGGTCACCGATGGCGTGGTCAAGCGTACCTCGTCGGTCCGCCTGCTGCGCAACAACATCGTGGTCTGGACCGGCGAGATCGATTCGCTCAAGCGCTTCAAGGACGACGCGAAAGAAGTCCGCGCCGGTCTGGAATGCGGTCTGTCGCTGAAGGGCAACAACGAGATCGAAGTCGGCGACGTGCTGGAAGTCTTCGAAGTCCAGGAAGTGGCGCGTACGCTGTAATTACCGGCGATCGTCGATCGGAGTGGAAGTAGTAATATGGGGCCAGTCATCCCGCGCTACGGTGCTGGATGACTGGCCCCAAGTTTTTTCCGTTAGCTTTAAAACGTCGTTGCCGCGAAGGCGGGAACCCAAGTTTGCATGAGCTAACGTAACGCATGCTGAACTTGGATCCCCGCCTTCGGGGAGTCGGTGCCCGCAGTGCCGGGACCGGCAGGTCTAGCGCTAACGAAAACAAAAAAGACACAGTAGTAAACATATGGCAAAACATAGCAAAAGTATCCCCTCGCGCGGCCTGCGCGTCGCCGACCAGATCCAGAAGGACCTGTCGGAACTGATCGCCTTCGAACTGAAGGACCCGCGTGTCGGCATGGTCACCATCAGCGAAGTCAAGCTGACCCCGGACTACGCCCACGCCAAGGTGTATTTCACCCTGCTCAAGGACAGCCCGGAAGAGGTCAAGCAGACCCTCGAAGGCTTGAGCAAAGCGTCCGGCTACCTGCGCAACCTGCTCGGCAAGCGCCTGCACATCCACACGCTGCCGCAGCTGCATTTCGTGCACGACACCTCGACCAGCCGCGGCCTGGCGATGTCGGCCCTGATCGACCAGGCCAATGCCACCCGCGCTGCTGACGATGAAGAAACCTTGGCGGCCAAAAACGTCGATAAACCGTCGGACACCGAGTGAACGCACGTCCCCCGAAGAAGCCCCGCGACCTGGTCGACGGAGTGCTGCTCCTCGACAAGCCGGTCGGCCTGTCCTCGAACGATGCCCTGATCAAGGCCAAGCGCGTGGTCAATGCCAAGAAGGCCGGCCACACCGGCACCCTCGATCCCTTTGCCACCGGCCTGCTGCCGCTGTGCTTCGGCGAGGCGACCAAGTTCTCGCAAGACCTGCTGGAAGCCGACAAGACCTACCTGGCGACGGTCCACCTGGGCATTACCACGACCACCGGCGATACCGAAGGCGAGGCGATCGACACCAGACCTGTCGATGTCAGTGTCGAACAGATCGAAGCGGCGCTGGCCCGTTTCCGCGGCCCGATCCTGCAGGTGCCGCCGATGTACTCGGCGCTCAAGCGCGACGGCAAGGCCTATTACGAATACGCACGCGAAGGCATCGTGCTGGAACGCGAAGCGCGCCCGGTCACCATCCACGCACTGGAACTGGTGAGCTACGAGGCGCCGATGCTGGTCATCCGCGTCACCTGCAGCAAGGGCACCTACGTGCGCGTGCTGGGCGAAGACATCGGCGCGGCACTGGGCTGCGGCGCCCACCTGAACGCGCTGCGCCGGATCCAGGTCGGCGCGCTGACGGTGGACGGCATGGTGACGCTGGAACAGCTGCAGGCGCATCTCGAGCCGCTGTCGCTGCTGGCGCCGGTCGACACACTGTTGTCGACCTTTCCGAGCGTCGAGCTCACGGCGGAGCTGGCCAAGCGCTTCCTGAACGGCCAGCGCCTGGCCCTCGGCAAGGAGCCGGCGGTCAGCGTGCCCGGGCAGGAGGGCAGGGTACGCGTGTACCACGACGGCAGGCTGCTCGGCACCGCACTGCTCGGCGAGTATGCGATCCTGGCGCCGGAACGCCTGATCGCCTTCCAGGGCTGAGTCTTTCACGCAACAAGGGGCGCCGGGACGCTTGCCCATCCAGCATGGTTGGGAGATATTGAACACCGATCATGTATCGTGTTTAACCAGGCAGGAATCTCCCCATGCAAGCCATCCACTCCGCCCCCGGCGTCCAGGCGCGCCAGGCCAGCCGTGCCATCGGCGCACTGTTCTTTTCCGTGTTCGGCACGGTCCTGCTGGAAGTCTGGAACCGGCGCGCCGGTACCGGTGCCGGTCTGTTCAGCGGCATCGCCGTGCTGGGACTGGCGCTGGCCGCCAGTGCCTGGCTGACCTACCGCCGGCACGCACCGGCGCTGGCGGAAGAAGCCGACACGCCGGCAAAGCAGCGGGCCGACCGCATCTTCCACATCGTGAATGCGGGGCAGTGGGTCGTGATCCTGGTGCTCGGCAACGTGCTGGCCCACTTCGGCCTCGGCGCCTGGGTGGTGCCGATGGGGATCGTCGTGATCGGCCTGCACTTCGTGCCGCTGGCCCATGTGTTCCGCAATCCGCCGCATTACGTCACGGCCGCTGCCTTAGTCGGATTTGCCTGTCTCTACCCGCGCCATGCCGCCGGCGGGCCGGCCGACCCGGTCGGTTTCCTTGGCGCCGGCCTGATCCTTTGGATGAACGCGCTGTGGGCGCTGCGCCGCCAGACATGAACTTGTTTGTGGGCTCTTGAAAGGCGCGCGATGCGCGCGACATACGCCGTCACGAGCAGGTCACATCTCTGCGCCAAGCTAGCGCAAATCCCGCGGGCGAGCGCCCGGCAGACAGCAAATCTTTGAAAATACAGGACTTTCGCGGCCGCCAGGGCGCAGTAACCGTGCAGCAACTGCCGCAAGCCTGCTATAATAGTCGGTTCTGGAAATCGGAAAGCTCGACTCATCCGCCCATCACGCAACATTCACTGTTGAAAACGCATATGTCAGACACCAAACGCGCGATTCGTAATATCGCAATCATCGCCCACGTTGACCACGGCAAGACCACCCTGGTGGACCAGCTGCTGCGCCAATCCGGCACTTTCCGTGAAAACCAGGCGGTCGACACCCGCGTGATGGACTCGAACGATCTCGAAAAGGAACGTGGTATCACGATTCTGTCGAAGAACTGCGCAGTCGAGTACGAAGGCACCCACATCAACATCGTCGACACCCCGGGCCACGCCGACTTCGGCGGCGAGGTCGAGCGCGTGCTGTCGATGGTCGACTCGGTGCTGCTGCTGGTCGATGCCCAGGAAGGCCCGATGCCGCAGACCCGCTTCGTGACCCGCAAGGCGCTGGCCCTGGGCCTGAAGCCGATCGTGGTCGTCAACAAGATCGACCGTCCGGGCGCGCGCGCCGACTGGGCCATCAACCAGACCTTCGAACTGTTCGACAAGCTGGGCGCCAACGACGAGCAGCTCGACTTCCCGATCGTCTACGCTTCGGGCCTGAACGGCTACGCCGGCCTGGACGAAAGCGTGCGCGGCGGCGACATGAAGCCGCTGTTCGACGCCATCCTGAAATACGTGCCGGTGCGTGACGACAATCCCGACGGCCCGCTGCAGATGCAGATCACCTCGCTGGACTACTCGTCCTACGTCGGCAAGATCGGCATCGGCCGCGTCAACCGTGGCCGCGTCAAGACCGGCCAGGACGTCGTCGTCCTGAACGGTCCGGATTCGACCCCGATCAAGGGCCGCATCAACCAGGTGCTGAACTTCAAGGGCCTGGAGCGCGTGCTGGTCGATGAAGCCGTCGCCGGCGACATCTGCCTGATCAACGGTATCGAAGAAATCGGCATCGGCTCGACCGTGTGCGCACCGGATACCCCGGAAGCACTGCCGATGCTGACCGTCGACGAGCCGACCCTGACCATGAACTTCATGGTCAACAACTCGCCGCTGGCCGGCCGCGAAGGCAAGTTCGTCACCAGCCGCCAGCTGCGCGAGCGTCTCGAGCGCGAACTGAAGGCCAACGTCGCACTGCGCGTGCTGCCGACCGAAGACGACACCACCTTCGAAGTCTCGGGTCGCGGCGAACTGCACCTGACGATCCTGCTGGAAAACATGCGCCGCGAAGGCTTCGAGCTGGCCGTGTCGCGTCCGCGCGTGGTCTACAAGATGGTCGACGGCGTGCGTCACGAGCCGTTCGAGAACCTGACCGTCGACGTCGAGGAAGTCAACCAGGGCGGCGTGATGGAAGAACTGGGCCGCCGCCGCGGCGACCTGCAGAACATGGAATCGGACGGCAAGGGCCGTGTGCGTCTGGAATACCTGATCCCGGCGCGTGGCCTGATCGGCTTCCAGGGCGAATTCATGACCCTGACCCGCGGTACCGGCCTGATGAGCCACGTGTTCCACGAATACGCACCGGTCGACAACAGCAAGGGCGAACTGGCCGGCCGCCGCAACGGCGTGCTGATCTCGCAGGATGACGGCGCCGCCGTCGCTTACGCGATCTGGAAGCTGCAGGACCGCGGCCGCATGTTCGTCGAGCACAACACCCCGGTGTACGAAGGCATGATCATCGGTATCCACTCGCGCGACAACGACCTGGTCGTCAACCCGATCAAGGGCAAGCAGCTGACCAACGTGCGTTCGTCGGGTACCGACGAAGCCGTGCGCCTGGTGCCGCCGATCCAGATGTCGCTGGAATACGCCGTCGAGTTCATCGAGGACGACGAGCTGGTCGAGATCACGCCGAAGTCGATCCGCCTGCGCAAGCGTCACCTGAAAGAGCACGAGCGCAAGAAGGCCAGCCGCGAAAACGCGTAATCGCGCTTTCCGGTTGCAAAAAAACCCGCTGCCTGCAGCGGGTTTTTTTATGGGATTTTTTTTGAGTGTGGCGAGTTTATGAGTGTGGCGTTCTACGGCGCGGGGGCGACGGCGGCAAGCAATCGAAGCAGGAAGTGCAGGCATGAAAAAAGCCGCACTCGGGCGGCTTTTTCACGTGGCGGAGCGTAGATCAGCGCAAGCCCAGCAGGGCCAGCACGCGCTCGCGGCTGACGCCCACCAGCGCCGAGCTCAGCGCCAGCAGCGAATCGTAGTTGGTGTTCGCGGCGGCGCTGGCGAAGTCCTCGGCCGCCAGATCGACTTCCGGCGGCGGCGTGGTCGCGGTGACGACCTGCGAGCTGGCGGCGGAGAGCGCGGTGCTGGCCGCGTCCTGCGAACGGCGCACGCGCTCCAGGGCCTGCACGACCTCGCGCAGGCTTTGGCGAAGGGCATCGGCATTGCCGGCGTTGCCGCCGTTCGTGCTGCTGTTGCTGCCGATCGTCCACTGCTGCGGCGCCAGCGCCGGTGCGATTTCCTCGGTGGCGACGCGGCCGCGGCCGCTGACGGCGATGCTGTCCCTGACCGCCGGCCAGTTGGTTTCCGGGGTCGAGAACACCAGGCCGCCGTTGTTCAGGCCGGCACGCACGCCGAGCGGCGCGATGGCGCGGTCGATCGCACGCGCGGTTTCCTCGCTCGACTGGTCGGTGCCGATGGCGACCGCTAGTTGCGGACCGCCGACGCCGCCGACCGAGAATGCCACCGTCTGCGGCGCGTTCTGCTGCAGGGTGTCGATGTCCAGCCCGCGGATGCGGAAGCGCTGCTGGGCCGGCTGGCCGTCGAAGTTCAGGTTGGCGTCGACGCCGCCGCCGGCGCTGCTCTTGCGCGCCGCCAGCGTGTTGGTCAGCTGGCGCACCGCGCCGTCGAGCTGCTGGCGCTGGACGCTGCGCTGCTGGCTGCGCTGGCCGTTGCCGGCGCCGGACAGCCTGGCGCTGATCTCGCCTTTCAGGTTTTCCAGCTGGCCGGCGACCTGCTCGAGGTAGTCGACCGCCTGCTGGGCGCGCGCGACCGAGTCCTGCAGCGCGCTGCCGATGGCGGCGCCGTTGCTGCGCAGCGGGGCCGGCGCAGCCACGGGGGCGGCAGTGCTGGCGGCGTCCTTGTCGAGGTCGACGACGTCGAGGCTGCGTGCCGGTACCAGGCGCGCCGGTGTGGAGGTGCCGGCGACGAGGGCGCCGCCGGTGGAAGAACGAAGTGCTGTGTCGATTGCCATCAGAGCGCCGAGAACAGGGAAAGAGTGCCGATCTTGCTGTAGGCTTTATAGGTGGCCTGCAGCGCCGTGGAGTAGCCGTTCAGTTCGATCGCGGCGGCGCCGACGTCGAGCTGGCCGATGTCGTTGATCGCCATCTGGTTCGACAAACTGACGTTCTGGTGATTGGCGTCGATGGTCGACAGGATGTTCTGCTGGCCGCCGAGCACGGCGACCTTGCCGGACAACAGGTCCATCGCATCGTCGAAGCCGTCCAGGTTGGCCGACAGGGTTGCCTTGACCGTGGCGTCGTTGGCGTCGCGGCCCGAGTTCGACAGGGTATCGATGGTCTGGTCGAGCTGGTTGAGCAGCTTTTCCAGGCCCTTCACGTTCTGGTTCGCGGTCTGGGTGATGCCGTTGCCGACGACGACCGTCTGGGCATTGGTGTTGCCGGCGTAGCTGTAGCGCGCACCCAGCGGCTGGGTGGCGTCGTAGGCGATCGGCGCGCTGCCGGTCACGGTGCCGGAAAACACGTGGCGGCCTTCCTGGTCGATCGTGTTGGCGGTGTAGAGGATACTGTCGCGCAGCGAGGTCAGCGAGGTGACCATCGACTTTAGGTCGTCCGGCGTGTTGCTGCCGTCCGCGGCCCAGACCAGCAGGTCGCGGCCCGACTGCATGTCGTTGACCATGTTCTGCAGGTAGCCTTCGGTCTTCGACATGCGCTGCTGGACCGCGGCGATGTTGTCGCGGTACTGCTTGACGGCGGCTTCCTCGCGCTTCAGGCGCGACATGCGCACGCTGTCGACCGGATCGTCCGACGGCAGCTGGATGCGGTTGCCGTTCGCCATCTGCTGGGTAACGTAGCTGATGCGCTCCTGGTTCTTCTGGAGCGACTGGTTCATCATCGATTGGTATTGGCTGCTCGCGATTCGCATGATCTGGTTCCTTAACCTTAACCCATCATGGCCAGGGTGGCGTCGAACAGGGCGTTCGCCACCGACATCACCTTCATGTTGGCCTGGTACATATTCTGGTATTCGACCAGGTTCACGGCTTCTTCGTCCTGGTTGACGCCGCTCGTCGACTGCCAGTCGGCGTCGGCCTGGTCGCGCATCGACTGGGCGGTGGTCAGCGCGGTCTTGTTCTGCTGGCTTTGCACGGCCAGCTTGCCGACCAGCTGGGTGTCGGCGTCGCTGATCAGGACCGAGCCGAGGCCGGTCACCGTGATCGTCTGGTTCTTGATGTCGACCAGCTTCTGCAGGTTGCCGGTGTCGCCGGCGGTGCCGTCGCCCGAGAACGCCAGGTCGGCGGTCTGGAAACCGTCGGCCACCTGCAGCATGTTCGAGGTATTGCCCGGCGTGTAGACGAACATCGGCTTGCCCCGGGTGCCGTCCATCGCGTAGCCGGCCGCCAGCTGGCCGTTGACCTTGTCGGCGACCTGCTTCGCGATGTCGGCCACGCCCTGCTGCAGCGGCTTCAGGGTGTCCGTCACATAGGTCGACAGGCCGCCCAGCTGGCCGCCGGCCTTGGTCGGGTCCAGCGCGAACGAGGTGCCGGCGAATTCGAGGCTGAAGGTCTGGTCGAGGCCGCCGCCCACGCTCAGCGTGCCGGCGACGCCGCCCAGCACCAGCGACTGGCC
Source organism: Massilia phyllosphaerae (assembly GCF_034659755.1). Classification (NCBI taxonomy): domain Bacteria; kingdom Pseudomonadati; phylum Pseudomonadota; class Betaproteobacteria; order Burkholderiales; family Oxalobacteraceae; genus Massilia; species Massilia phyllosphaerae. Next base: position 150,076 of record NZ_JAXSQX010000004.1, on the reverse strand, counting down.
CGACTTCAGCGAGACGTTGCGGGTGCCGTCCGGCTGGTCGCTGACTTCCAGCGCCAGCTGGCCGGCCAGGCTGTCGATCGCCTGGTCGCGCGTGTCGATCAGGCCCGAGGCATTGGTGCCGCTGGCATTCGCGTTGGCGATCTGCGTGTTCAGCGAGGCGATCGTGGCGATCGCGCTGTTGGCCGAGTCGATCACGGCGCTGCGCTGCTGGCGCACCGATTGCATCTGGGCGTTGTAGACGTTGTTCAGGCTGTTGAAACGCTGGGCCAGCAGCGTGCCGGTGGTGACCACCTGCTGACGCAGCGGGGTCGAGGTCGGATCGACGCCGGCGACCGCGTTCAGGGCGGCGAAGAAGCTGTCGATCCCGCTCGACAGGTTGGATTGGTCGTCGGCCATGACCTGTTCCAACTGGGTCATGTAGGGCTGGGTCTGCGAGCGCTCGCCGACTTCCGAATTGCTGCGCCACAGCTGCTGGGTTTTATAGTTGTCCGAAAAACGCAGCAGCGAGCTCACGCGCACGCCGTTGCCGGCCTGGTTGGCGCCGGCCGAAGGCGCCGCCGCCGTCAGCAGCGCGGACTGGCGCGTATAACCCTTGGTCTGCAGGTTGGCGATGTTCTGGCTGCTGGCGGACAGCGCCAGCTGCGATGCGAGGGCGCCGGACAGCGCGTTGTTCAGGATGCTCATGGGGCACGTCTCATAGGGGCGGAATCAATACAGACAGGCGACCGTTCAGCCAGCTTTATTAAGTCCTTGCGGCAACAATTGCTTCAAAATGGCATCGGCAACGCCAAAGGCGCGCTGGTTCGCCAGGTTCCCGGCCAGCATGTTGTCGACCATGTCGGTCATGTCCTGGTTGACCTTGTTCTTGGCCGCGCTGTCTTCCGGGGCGATGGTGCGCTGGTTCTCGCGCATCTGGTGCAGCATGTGCGAGATGAAGAAGCTTTCGAATTCGACCGCGGCCTTGGTGGCCTTCGCCACGTAGGCCGGATCGGGCGCCTGGGCGGCGTCGGCGGCCGGGGCGACCGCATCGGCGGGGCCGGCCTGTTCCGGATGGAGCGGCTTGAGCGGGTTGAGGTTGTTCAGCATCAGATCACCACCAGTTCGCCTTCGATCGCGCCGGCCTGGTCGAGCGCCTGCAGGATCGCCATGATGTCGTCGGGCGAAGCGCCCAGGCTGTTGACCACGTCGATGATGGTCTGCAGGCGCGCACCGGCCGGCCAGTGGAACATCTGGCCCGAGCCGCGGTCGACCGAGATCTTCGACTGCGGGGTCACCGCGGTCTGGCCGTTCGACAGCGGACCCGGCTGGCTGACCGCCGAGCTTTCCGAGATCACGACCTTGAGGGCGCCGTGGGTGACGGCGGCCGATTTCACGCGCAGGCCGTCCGAGATCACCACGGTGCCGGTACGCGAGTTGAACACCACCTTGGGCGTCTCGGCGCCGGCTTCCACCAGCATGTTTTCCAGCTTGGCGACGAAGGCCACGCGCTCGGTCGGGTTGCTTGGCGCGACCACTTCGACGCTGGTGCCGTCGGCTGTGGTGGCGACGTCGCCGAAGCGGCGGTTGATCGTATTCACGACGTTGGTCGCGGTGTCGAAATTCGGATGGCGCAGGCGCAGCATGACTTGCGGGCGGGTCGAGAAGTCGGTCGGGATCTCGCGCTCGATCTGGGCGCCGTTCGGGATGCGGCCGCCGGTCGGCGTGTTCACCGTCACCGAGGAACCGCTCTTGCCCGAGGCCGCCAGGCCGCCGACCACCACGTTGCCTTGGGCCAGCGCATAGACTTCGTTGTCGGCCGCGCGCAGCTGGGTCAGCAGCAGGGTACCGCCGCGCAGGCTCTTGGCGTCGCCCAGCGACGACACCGTGATGTCGATCGACTGGCCGCGGCGGTAGCCCGGCGGGAACACGGCGGACACCATCACCGCCGCCACGTTCTTGTTCTTGGCATCCTCGCCCTGCGGCAGCTTGACGCCGAACTGCTTGAGCATGTTGACCACCGACTGGCTCGAATACTTGACCTGGGTCGAGTCGCCGCTGCCGTTCAGGCCGACGACCAGGCCGTAGCCCACCAGCGGGTTTTCGCGGACGCCTTCGACGCTGACCAGGTTACGCAGCGGCTGGGTGCGCGGCATGGCCGGCTCCACCTGGGCCGAGGTCTTCGGTATGGCCGGCGCCGCCATGGCCACGGAGGCGGCGGACAGCGAGAGGCTGGCCAGTACGGCCAGGGAAACGATACGGATCAGTGAAGCAGGGCGTGCGAATGAGGTCATGTCGTGCTCAGAACGGCATCAGGGGGCCGGTGAAGAAGCGGGTCAGCCAGCCGGGGCTGTTGGCATCGGCCAGCGAGCCTTGGCCGGAATAGGCGATGCGGGCATTCGCCACGCGCAGCGAGGACACCTGGTTTTCCGAATCGATGTCGGCGGCGCGCAGGTAGCCCTTCACGCGCAGGAACTCCTCGCCCTGGTTCAGCTGCAGGCGCTTTTCGCCGGCCACGCGTAGCAGGCCGTTCGGCAGCACTTCCTGCACGATCACGGTGACCGCGCCGGTCAGCGCGTTCTGCTGGGTGCTGGTGGCGTCGCCCTGGAAGCTGCGGTCGGCGCTGGCGTCGATCGACGTGCGGCCGAAAGTCTTGCCGAGCGCGCCGAGCGGGGCCACCGAGACCGACGAGCCCTTGCTGAAGCTGGTGCCGGCCTTCTTGCTGGCCTGGGTGGTTTCCTGCAGCAGGATGGTGACCACGTCGCCAATGCGGAAGGCGCGCGCGTCCGAGGTCAGCGACACGGTGTCGGCCGAGAACACGCCGCCGGACATGCCGGTGCGCGCCGCGCCGGCCTTGGGCAGGGCGAGGGCGTCGTCGACCAGGGCCGGGGTACGCAGCGGCACGTTCGAGGCGCAACCGGTGAGCAGCAGGATGGCCGCCGCTGCGGCGGCATGCAGACGGACCATGATCAGCGCGCCGCCTGCGACAGGTATTGCAGCATGTTGTCGGCAGCCGACAGCACCTTGGTGTTCATCTCGTAGGTGCGCTGGGCGGCGATCATGTCGACCATCTCTTCCACCACCTGCACGTTCGAGCCTTCCAGCGCGCCCTGCTTCAGGGTGCCGATGCCGGCGGTGCCGGGCTGGCCCTGGTTCGGGTTGCCGCTGGCGGCGGTTTCCTGGAACAGGTTCTCGCCCATCGCCTGCAGGCCGGCCGGGTTGACGAAGGTGGTCAGGGTCAGCTGGCCCAGTTCGGTCGGGGCGGTGCTGCCCGGCACCGCGGCGCTGACCATGCCGTTGGCGCCGATGGTGAGCGACAGCGCGTTGTTGGGCACGGTGATCTGCGGCACCAGGGGCAGGCCCTGGGCGTTGACCAGCACGCCGTTGGCGTCGACCTGCAGCTGGCCGGCGCGGGTGTAGGCGGCGGTGCCGTCCGGACGGCGCACCTCGAGGAAGCCGTTGCCCGAGATGGCGACGTCGAGCGGCTGGCTGGTGGTCTGGATGCTGCCGTTGGTGAAGATCTTCTGGGTGCCGACGACGTGCACGCCGTTACCCAGCTGGACACCGTTGGACACGGTGTTGTCCGCGACCTGGGCGCCCGGCTGGGCGTCGATCTGGTAGAACAGGTCTTCGAACACGACGCGGTCGCGCTTGAAGCCGGTCGTGTTCACGTTGGCCAGGTTGTTGGCGATGGCCTGCAGCTTCGCATCCTGGGCTTGCACGCCGGTCTTGCTGATCAACATTGCGGGATTCATGGGATTTCCTTTTTAAGCGCCGATCAATTTGTTACCGGCTTCATTCATCTTGTCGCTCGCCTGGAACAGCTTCATCTGGATCTCGAAGCTGCGGTTCAGGCTCATGGTGGCGACCATTTCCTCGACTGCCGACACGTTGCTGCCTTCCAGCGCGCGCGAACGCAGTTTCACGTTGGGATCGGCGGCCAGGGGGGCGCCATCGCGGGCGACGATCAGGCCGGCCTCGTTCTTGGTCAGTTCCGTGCCTTCGGCGTTCACCAGGCGCAGCTTGTCGATCACCTGCATCTGGGTGGCGCCTTCGGTCAGCACCGAGATGGTGCCGTCGGTGCCGATCTCGACCGCGGTGTGCGGGGGCAGGGTGATCGGGCCGCCTTCGCCCATCAGCGGGTGGCCGTGCACCGACAGCGCGCCTTCGGCGCTCATCTCGATCTCGCCCGAGCGGGTATAGGCTTCGCCGTCGCCGTACTGCACGGCGAGCCAGCCCTTGCCGCCGATCGCCACGTCGAGCGGGCGGCCGGTCTCGCGCACGCTGCCGGCGCGGGTCGAGAGGGTGTCGGCCTGCATGTTCGTCATGTGCACGTCGTCGTAGCCGTAGCCGCCGTTCGGCTTGGCGTGGCCGGCGACTTCCATGTTGGAGCGAAAGCCCGCGGTGTCCAGGTTGGCCAGGTTGTTGGCGTGGACCTGCTGGGCGCGCATCAGGCGGTCGGCGCCGGAAGCGGCGGTGAAGATCAGTTTATCCATGTCGGCTCAGTGTCTCGATCGATGTCCGGATTACAGGGCCTGCATCAGGGCCTGCATCATCTGGCTTTCGGTGGTCAGGACCTTGGAGTTGGCCTGGTAGTTGCGCTGCGAAGTCATCAGGCCGACCAGTTCCGAGGTGATGTCGACGTTCGAGCCTTCCAGTGCGCCGGTATTGAGCTTGCCCGCCAGGCCGACGCCTGGGACGTTGTACAGGGCCGCGCCCGAACCGGCGTTGGCGGTCCAGCTGGTGCCGCTGATCGCCTGCAGCCCGCCTTCGTTGGCGAAGTTGGCGATGGCTACCGTGCCGACCACTTGCGACTGGTCGTTGCTGTACTTGGCGACCAGCGAGCCGTCGCCGGCCAGTTCGACGCCGACGAAGGCGCCCGAGGCATAGCCGTCGCTGCGGTTGGTGGTGGTGGTGGCGTCGCCAGCGAAGCGGGTGGTGCCGGTGTAGTCGAACTTGACGCTGCCTCCGGCCGCGCCGCCCTGTGCCGGGATGTTGATGGTGTTGTTGGTAACGCCGGTCAGCTTGCCTGTGGAGTCGAAGGTCAATTGTCCCGGGGTTGCACTGACCGCACCGCCGTCCAGCGAGTAGTAGACGTTGACGGTGTTGTCGTTCTGCTTGGAGAAATACTGCGACATGGTGTGCTGGGTGCCCAGCGAGTCGTACACGACTGACTGCTTGACCATGTTATAGGTGTTCGGGTCGTCCTTGCTGAAGCCGGTCTTGTTGCTCCAGTCGGCCGACAGGTTGCCGACGAAGGCGACGCTGGTGGTGGCGACGGCCGGGATCTGGCCGGTCGGCACCTGGATGTCGCCCATCGCGCCGAGGGTGCCGTTGACGGCCGGGCCGTAGCCCTGCACCTTCTTGCCGTCGCTGTCGATCAGGTAGCCCTTGGTGTCGGTCGAGAAGATGCCGACGCGGCTGTAGGTCATGCCGCCCTGCGGATCGCGGCTGACGAAGAAGCCGCGGCCGTCGATGGCGGCGTCGAGGCCGCGGCCGGTGGTGGTGGTGCTGCCGTTCTGGCTGATGTTCTGGGTGACCGAGCCGATCTCGGTGCCGTTGGCCTTGCTGCCGGCCATCACGGTGGCGAAGTTGGCGCGGCCGGCCTTGAAGCCATAGGTGGCGGCGTTGGCGATGTTGTGCGAAACGGTTTCCAGCTGCTCGTTGATGGCCTGGATGCCGGACAGTGCGATGTCGAAGCTCATGTCGATTCCTTGATATTTTGATGCGGTAGAGGAGGGAGGCCCGCTCAGGAGCCCGTCTTGCCGTTGAATCCCGTGACGGTCGAGGGATCGACCTCGCCAATGCCCGCCACTTGCAATACGACGCCGGTTCCGGTGACGCGCACGCTGTTCAGGCGTGCCGCCACTTCGACCTGCGGGGCGCTGCCGTCGGACGGCTGCGCCTGGATGGAATAGGTGCCCGGCGCCAGGCCGAGCGCGTCCGGATCGATGGTGAAGGTTTGCTCGCCCGAACCGTGGGCGGGCAGCGCCACGGTATGCTGCTGGCCGTCGATGCCGGTCAGGACCAGGTTGGTGGCGCTGCTGGCGCCGAGCAGGTTGATGCTGCCGTTGATCTTGGCGCCGTCCACTTTGACGTGGTCGGTCACCACGGTCACGTCGGAACCGACCTGGCCGCCCATCGCCAGGGTCTGCAGGCTTTGCAGGATGCTGGCGTTGGCGGTGGTCATGGTCGACAGGTTCTGCAGCGCCTCGGTCTGCGACAGCTGCGACAGCTGGTTGACGTAGGTGGTCGGATCCTGCGGCTCGAGCGGATCCTGGTTCTGGATCTGCGCGACCAGCAGCTTGGTGAACATGTCGCGGTTTTCCGAGGTGGTGGCCTGGGGCGCGACGGCGCCGCTGCCGGCCGCCGTGGTGTTGTTGCCCAACGGGTTGTTGGTGGTGGAAGTCGTGGTCACCATGTCGATCAGCCCTCGCCCAGTTTCAGCAGCGACTGCTGCATCGATTTGATCCGGCCCAGCACCTCGACGTTGGTCTCGAATGCGCGCGAGGCGGACATCATGTCGGCCATTTCGGCCACTTCGTTGACGTTGGCGTAATACACCATGCCGTCGGCATCCGCCTTCGGATTGTCCGGCTCGTGCACGCGGCGCAGCGGCTCGCTGCTTTGCACCACGTCGAGCACCTGCACGCCGCCGCCGGCCTGGCCTTCGACCATGGCGGCGAACACGGGCTTGCGCGCGCGATAGGCTTCGGCTTCCGAGCCGGCCACGGCGTTGGCGTTGGCCAGGTTGCTGGCGATCGTGTTCAGGCGCACCGATTGCGCCGTCATCGCCGAACCGGCGATATTCGAGATGTCCTTGAAGCCCATGTTGAGTATCCTTTGTCGGCCGGGGTTACTGGCCGTTGATGGCCTTGGCCAGACCGCGCAGCTGCATGTTCACGAAGGTCAGGCTAGTCTGGAAATCGGAAGCGTTCTGCGAAAACGCGGCCTGCTCGACACCGATCTCGACGGTATTGCCGTCGGCGCTCGGGTGGAAGGGCACGCGGTACAGCGGATCGCCTTCGCCCAGACTCATCTCGCCATTCTCGGAATCGATGCGGTCCTGCAGCATCGCGCCGAAGTCGACGTCGCGGGCGGTGAAGCCGGGTGTGCTTTCGTTGGCAATGTTCGCCGCCAGCACCTTGGTGCGCTCCGCGCGCACCTGCAGCGCATCCGCGTGCACCCCGAGTGCATCCTTGAAATTAAACGTCATGGTCCGGAACCTCCGTTGTCCTGCAATGCAATGTGATTGGTTAAAATCGGATTTCTTTCTACTGCCGCTATTCTCTAATGATTGCTTTCTGTAAGGCAACCCTTGTCACGACGACACTTGTGCTGGCTTCGGGCTTATCAATTGCAGCACAGCAACCTTTATCGATACAAATCGAGCAAGCCGCCCGTGCCGAATTGGAAAGACAAATGGCGGCGTCGGGATTGACCGAACCGCAGGTCGAGGTGGCCGTCGTGACCACCCGCGCGGCGCCGGCATGCACCCAGAATGTCGCCATCGAGGCCCTGGATACCCGTTCTCCCCTGCGGATGCGCTTCCTGGCGCGTTGCAACGACACGCCCGGATGGCGGTACGAGTATGTGGTCCGCGCGCGCCTGACGGCCATGGTGGCGGTCGCTGCGGCCCCGGTCGCGGCCAACGAGGCATTGACCGATGCACAAGTCACGATCGAGCGCCGTGATATTTCCAACATTGCCGATCCGATCACGACACCTGAAGATGCTGTCGGACAAATGTCACGCCGTATGTTGCGCCCAGGAGACATTTTGCGTGGCGGCCAGCTCAGCAGTCCCGTGATGGTCAAGCGCGGCGACGCCGTGACCATGATCGCGCGCCGCGACGGCATTGAAGTCAGCAGCGCCGGCGAGGCGCTGGATGCCGGTGCGCGCGGCGCCATGGTGCGTGTACGGAATGCCAACAGCGGGCAGGTGGTGCGCATGCGGGTGGCCGGTCCGGGTATGGTCGAACCGGTCGGCAACTAATAGATAGGGGCGTTCGGTAAGGGAGTGCGGTACCGTCAGCTGCCGACGCCCTGCAGCTTGCCGGCCAGGCGCGACAGCTTGGCCGCGTACGACGGGTCGGTGGCGTAGCCGCCCTTGGCCAGGCCAGACGCGAACGCACGGGCATCGCTGCCGGTGCCGAGCGCGCCGCGGAAGCGCGGATTATCGATCAGCATCTGCGCATAGTCGCGGAAGGCGCTGGCCTGGTCCGGATAGGCGCGGAAGCGTGCACTGGTCTTGACCGCCGCCCCGCCCACGTATTCGGTGGTGCTGTTGTCGGCGACGTCGCCTTTCCAGCTGCTGCCGGCCTTGATGCCGAACAGGTTGTGGGTCGAGCTGCCATCGGCATTCTTCAGCGGGCGCCGGCCCCAGCCCGATTCCAGGGCGGCGTGCGCCGACACCAGTTCCGGCGCCACGCCAAGCTTGTCGGCCGCTTCGCGCGCCCACGGCGCGATACTCTCGAGGAAGGCCTGCTGGTCGGGCGAGGCGCTGCCGTCGCCGTCGCCGACGATGGCATTCGCGGCGCCGGCTTCGCTGGCGCGCGCCGCCCACATGCGGCCTTCCGCGCTCAGGGTGGCGCTGCTGGTCCAGTCGCCGCCGCCGTTCTGGATGAAGGCGGCGACTTCGCCCTGTACCTGGCCGAACACGCCGCCGAAGTTGGCCCCCCCGTTACCGCCGCCGTTGCCGATGGCAGCGGCAGGGCGGGTGGCGGCGGTCGGCGCCAGCGCCGGGATCGCGGTCGTGAATTCAGCGTGGCGCATAGGTCTGGTCCTCGCCATGCATCAGGCGCTGCATCACCGAATGCTGTTCCGCCATCAGGTTGGTATTGCGGGTGGTGGCGCGCTTGCAGTCGCGCACCAGCTGCTCCAGCTGGTCCCAGGCGGCGCTGGCACCGCCGCGCTGGGCGGCGGGCAGGCTGCTGAACAGATGCTCCATGCCGGCCTGCTGGCCGAACAGGGCGCGCACCAGCTGCACGCGCTGCTGGCGGCGCTGTTCCATGGTGTCCAGCTGTGGCGTCAGTTCGCCGGCCAGCGTCGCCAGTTCGGCGCCGCGGTGGCGCAGCGCGGCCTGGAACTGGCGTTCCAGTACGTCGCGGATGGCGGTGCAGGCGCGGATGTCGTCCTGGATGCCGTCCAGCAGGCGCGCCAGCGCCTGGTCGCGGGTCATGCGGCTCATGCGTTACCCCTGGCTGCCATGGAAGCGCTGGATCAAGCCTGCCAGGCGGCCGGCGTCGAACGGCAGCTGGCCCTTGGCCAGGGCGTCGCGCAGCTCGGCCACGCGGGCGGCGTCGAAGTCGGGCAGGGCGCGCAGTGCGCCCTGGGCCGGTTGCAGCACCGCCGATTCGAGCGGCGATGATGATTCGGCCGCCGGGGCCGACACCGACACCGAAGCGGATACGGCAGCGGCGCCGGCTTGCGGCGTGATGGAGATGGAAGGAGTCGAGACGCCTGTGATCTTCATGCGTTGTCCTCTGGATTTCGATTGGATCGTCATGGTTTCTTCGCCATTTGGCTGCGCAGGTCCTGGAGCGCTTCTTCACCCGGTTTGCTGACCGTGACGTCCTGCGTCAGCGATTCGGTCGGGCCCGGCGTGCCGAACATCGCCTTCACGCTGGCGGCCTGGGCACTGGTCAGGATCAGGAGTTCGATGCGGCGGTTCGCCGCCGCCGCCGGCTTGGCGACATCGAGTGGCGCGCGGTCGGCCATGCCGACCACTTGCAGCACGCTTTCGGTGCGCATCCCGCCACTCAGCAGTTCACCGCGCGCAGCCAATGCGCGGTTGACCGACAGGCTGGTATTCGAATAGCCCATCGGACCTTTGTAAGTGTACTGCAAGGAATCAGTGTGGCCCACAATCAACATCTGATTTTCCATTTTTTCGAATAATGGCGCCATCGCACGCAACAGTTTTCCGAATTTCGTGGTCGGCAACGGGCTGCCGCGCTCGAACATGCCCTGGCGGTCGGTGTCGTGCAACATCACGCGCAAGCCGTTCGGCGTGACCACCGTGGCAAGATTCGATGACAAGCCGGCATCGACGCTCATTTGCTGCAGCGCCCGCGCCAGGGCCGCCAGTTCGGACGCCGATTCGTACTTGGTGCGGACGGCGTCCTGCTTGCCCGCGTTCGGCCCTTCGCTGCCCCCGTTACTCTTTGGCATCTCGAAGCGTTCGATCATGCTGCCGCTCGGGTTGCTGGCAAGCTCGGGCTTGCTGCCGCTACCTTCGATCATGCCGCTGGCCATGTTGTCGCGCACGATTTTCTTGGCCTTGGCCGCATCTTGCGAGGCGATCAGCCACAGCACCAGGAACAGTGCCATCAAGGCCATGCAGAAGTCGGCGAACGCCACTTTCCAGGCGCCGCCGTGCTCGTCGTCGTGGTGCTTGCCGCCGCCGCGCTTGACGATGGTTTCGCCGTGGTGGTCGCCGCCGCCGCCTTTTTTATTTGCTTGCACTGGGAGCTCCGTTACGCTTTACGCTTGGCGCCGCCGGCGTCTTCGCCGTCGGCCATGGCGTTCAGCCAGGCTTCCAGCTGGGCGAAGCTGGGCTTGGTGTTCAGCTGGATCAGGCGGCGCCCGGCGTCGATCGCCAGCAGCGGCGGCTTGCCGGCCACGTGGGTCACCAGCACGACCTTCACCGTTTCCATGGTCGAGGCTTCGGAATTGACCAGCTGCTTCATCATGCCGGAAATCGGATCGAGCACGCCGTAGCAGAAGAAAATGCCGATGAAGGTACCGACCATGGCCGCGCCGATGTGTTCCGCGATCTCGGCGGTCTCGGCGCCTTCGCCGACCGAGTTCATGGTGATCACGATGCCCAGCACCGCGGCCAGGATGCCGAAGCCCGGCATGCCTTCCGCCACTTTATGCAGCGACTTGGCCGGCTGGCTCAGCTCTTCGTGGATGGCTTCCAATTCCTGCTCGAGCACGCCTTCCAGTTCGTGGGCGTTGATCTTGCCCATCGCCATCAGGCGGAAGTTGTCGACGATGAAGGCGAGCAGTTTCGGCTCTTCCAGGATCAGCGGGTAGCGCTGGAACATCGGGCTTTCCTTGGGTGCCTCGACGTGGGCGTCGAGCGCCTTCAGGCCGCCGGCGGCGGTCTGCAGCAGTTCGTACATCAGCAGCAGCAACTGGCGCTGGAATTCCGAATCGTGCTTGTGCTTGCCCGCGACCTTTTTCATCTGGCCGAGCATCTCGACCAGCACGTGCTTGGGGTTGGCCAGTACCAGCGCGCCGAGCGCGGCGCCGCAGATGACGATCAGTTCGTTGGGCTGCCAGATGGCGATGGCGGTGCCGCCCATCAGCATGTAGCCGCCGAACACGGTGCCCAGCACGATGAGAATGCCTAAGATTTGCATGATGTTGTTACCTTTATTGTTGGTCGTGCAGCATTCAGGCCTGGGCCAGTGCGGCTTTCATCTTGGCCAGCGCGCTCTTGTTGAGCTGGCAGACGCGGGCATCGGACAGGTCGAGCACGGCGGCGATTTCCTTGTAGCTGAGCTCGAACTCGTAAATCATCTGGATCACGCGCTGCTCGCGCTCGTTGAGGGCGGCCAGTGCATGTTCCAGGCTGCGCCGCACCGCATACTGCTCTTCCGGACCCGGCGCGTGGCTGGCGCGCTCGGTGCTTTCCTGCAGCACGTCGTCGAAGCTGAGCAGTTCCTCGGCGACGTCGTCGAGCAGGAACTGGCGCCACTCGTCCTGGCTGATGCCGAGCGCGTCGGCCGCTTCCTTGTCGTTCGGCTCGCGGCCGAGCTTGCGGGTGAGGGCGCGCACGGCGTCGCGCATCTTGTGGCTGTCCTGGCGCACGGCGCGCGGCCGCCAGTCCTGGCGCCGCAGCTCGTCGAGGATGGCGCCGCGCACGCGCAGCGACGCGTAGCTGGCGAAGCCGGTGTCGGGCGTGCCGTAGCGGCGCAAGGCCTCGAGCAGGCCCATCAGCCCGATCTGTTCCATGTCTTCGCGTCCCATCGCACCGGAAACCTGCGAGTTCAGCTGGCGTGCAATGCGTTTCACCAGGGGCGCATAAGCGACCAGGTGGCGCTGTTCGTCCTTCGCGCTCATCGCCGCGTGGTGGGCGGCGCCGGCGTATTCGGTACTGGCGTAGCTGTCGGCGTAGTCGGTCATGTAACCCACGATATCCCCGGTGTCATTCGATGATGAGCTTGCCGATCATGACTTCGGCGAACGGTTTTTCGGCGTGTTCGTGCTCGTAGTTGGCATCGAACGCGTGGTTCAGCTTTTCGGCGTACTTGTCGACGCTCATGCTCGATGCCTCGGCCATGGTGTAGCTCGACAGCGTGCGCACCGCCAGGCTGCGGATCAGCGGCAGGTTTTCCTTGGTTTCCTTTTCCTTGGCGTGCTCGGTGGCCAGCACCAGGTCGGTCGACAGGTAGTGCGACTCGGTTTCGTTGGGGCCGCGGCGCAGCATGACGATCACCTTGTCGAGGGTGACGTACTTCATCGGCTTGGCCTCTTTCTTTTCCGCTTCGGCTTTCTTTTCCTGGCCCGCGGCCGCGGCCGCCGCCGGCTGGGGCATGAACCCCCCCCCGGCGCCGCCGGCGCCGGCGGCGCTGATGATCACGGCGCCGACGATGGCCAAAATCGTTTTCTTGTTCATTGTGCTTGTACTTGTACTTGTGTCGTATCTGCTGAGGGTGGGCTATCAGGCGTCGCGTGCGCCGAGAGAAAACGCCGACCCGGCATGGTTGGCCTCGGCCAGTGCGCGGCCGGGTTCGTCCTGCTCGCGGCCCGGCTGGCGGCCGCGGCCCTGCTGTTGCTGCTGCTGCGGATCGCCGAACGGGGACGCGCCGCTGTTCTTCGGTGTCGGGGTCACGGACACCGCGACGTCGGTGTACTGGCGCTGGGCCAGGTCGTTGCGCAGGTTGTCGCTGACGGTCTGCAGCTGGCGCAGTACTTCGCCGTTGCTGGCGGAGATGTTCACTTCCAGCGTGCCGTTGCTGTGACGGATCGCGATGTCGATCCGGCCCAGCTGGGGCGGCTCGAGGCGGATCACGGCCTGCTCCACGTTCTTCCCGACCTGCACCTGAAGGCGGTCGCCGAGGGCTTCCTGCAGGCTCTGGCGCCACGCGGTCGGCGGACCGGCCAGCTTGACCGTATCGGCGCCCGGCTGGGCGCCGGCGGGCGCGGCGACGGCGACCTGCGGCGTCGCGGTGGCGGTGCCAGCTGTCACGGTACGCTCGGCGGCGCCATCCTGGCGGGCATCGCTATCGGCGCCGGCATTGGCGCCGGCATGGCTGCCCGCCTGGCCGGCGGCGGCCTGGATGGCGAAGCGTACGGCGCCGTCGTCCTGGAGCGCGGCCTGGGTGGTTTGCGCCGGCAGCTGGGCCAGTGCGATGTCGGCACGGCGGCCGCCATCCTGGCCGGCCGCGCCCAGGCCCGGCACGGCGCCGCTGCCGGCGCCGACGGCCTGGCCGGCGGGCTTGCGCTCGCCGCCGGCGGCGCTGCCCGCGGCCATGTCGCCGCCCTGGGCGACCTGCACCGCCTGCGCGATCTGCATCGGCGTCAGCGGCATCAGCGGCATGGCCATCGCGGCCAGCAGCGTGTTGTCCTGGGCGCCGGCGCCGGCGCCGTCGTCGCCTTCGGCGGCCGGGAGGATGTCGGCGGCGGGTACCCCCGCATCCGCGCCGGTGATTGCCGTGCCGGACTGGACATCCGCCGGCGCCGCGGCCTGCAGGGCTTGCGACAATGCGGCGAAGGCATTCCCCGGCAGGACCGGCAGGGACGGCAGCGCGGCGGCGCCGTCGGCCTGGTCGAGCCATTGCGCAAACGGCGCGGCGGCCGGGGCCGGGGCCGGCGCGGTGGCGGTGGCGGCCGGCTGCTGGCCGGCGCCGGTGGCGACGCTTTGCGCTGCCTGCACGGCGGCGTCGCCGCCGGCCGCGGCCGGTGCCTGTGCCGTCGAGGCGGCGGTGTTGACTAAGGTGGACATCATGCTCATCCCTGGCTCATGCCTGATTCGGTGTCGCTGTGCATCGCATACGCGGCCCAGCCGTCTTTGTTGTTACGAAGTTGCTCCAGGCGGGCTGCCAGCGCGCCGGAGGCCACGGCGGTGGCCTCGAGGGCGGCGTCGTGGGCCGTGCGCAGGCGCTGCAGGGCCTGGCGCTCGGCCGCGCTCCACGGACCGCGTGCGGCCAGCGCCTGCAATTGCGGCGCCAGCGCGTTCACGTGTTCCCCGAGCCGCGCCCAGTCGGCGCCGGCGGCGGCGGTGCGCAGCGCGTCGCCCATGCGCAGCAGCTGGGCCTGGCGCAGCTCAGCCATTGCGCGCCTGGACGCCATGCCAGCCCTGGCGGATCGTGGTCATGATCTTCACGACTTCGTCGATCATGGCCGGGTCCTGCTTGATGCCGGCGCCATGCAGGTGGCGCGCGCAGAAGTCATACAGGTTGGCCAGGTTGGCCACGACCTGGCCGCCGCTCTCGAAATCGAGGGAGCTGGACAGGCCGTTGATGATGTCGACGCACTTGTTGATGCTGGCCGCGCGCGGCTCGTAGCGCTTGGCGACGATGTGGGCGCGCGCGCGCGCCAGTTCGTCGAGCAGGCCGTCGGTCAGCAGCAGGACGAGTTCGATGGGCGAGGCGCGCGAGGTCTGCGCATCCAGGCTGGTGGAGTGATAGCTGGCGTAGGCTTCTTGATAGGACATGGTTGCTCTCTCAGGACTTGTCGCTGCTGAACAGTGCGTCGAACATGGAAAGGTTGGAGTTCATCGTCGACTGCAGCGCTTGCAGGTCGGTGTATTGCTTCAGGTAGCGCGAGTAGGCCGAGTTGTACATCGTGTCGAGGTCGGCCTGGCGCTTGGTCAGGGTCGCCGACAGGGCGTTGTTGGCGTCGGTGCGCGTCTTGATCTGGCCGGTGGCGCTGTTGCTCCACTGGTTCAGGTAAGTGTTCAGGGAACCGGCGACGCCGCTCGGATTGCTGATGCTGGCCGAACCGAGCAGCTTGTCGAGGCCGGTCGGGTCGACCGCCAGCTGCTTGGTCAGGCGTGCCGAATCCAGGCTCAGCGAGCCGTCCCGGTTGGCGGTGATGCCGTAGCTGGCCAGCGAGGTGGCGCCGAGCGGGCGCATCAGCGACACCAGGCGGCTCTGCAGGGCCGAGACGCCGGCGTCGTGCGCGAAGGCGCCGGCGCTGACCTTGTTGGCCGGATCGCCGGCGTCGACCAGGCTGTCGATCGCGCTCTTGAGCTTGTTGTAGGCGTCGACGAAGGACTGCACGTTCTTGGTGGTGCCGTTGCTGTCGCCCGAGACCGTCAGCGTGACCGGCGTGCTGCCCGTGCTCTGGGCCTTGCTGACCGTGAACGACACGCCGTCGATGTTGGTGAAGGTGTTCGAGGACTGCTTGATCGCGGTGCCGTTCTCGCCGCCCAGCATGACGATCGCATCCTGGGCCGCGGTCACCATGGTGCGGTTGCTGGTGGCCAGGCCGGTCTGCAGGCTGGAACCGGTCGCGCCCGAGGGGTCGAGCGAGATGGTGTTGGCGACGCCGGTGTTCTTCGAGGTCAGCACCAGGCGGGTCTCGGTGCCGATGGTGACCACGCCTGCCGATACCTGGCCGGCATTGCCGGAGGAACGGTTGATCGCGGATGCCAGTTCGCGCACGCTCAGCACGCCGTCCTTGTCGGTGTCGGCATTCGCGGCAGACAGGTCGACGTCGAAGGTGAGCGGGGTGGCGGTGGTCGAGTTCTCGTCCTGCAGCTTGACCTTCAGCGTGCCGCCGAGGGTGGCGCCATCGGCCAGGCCGTTGTACGAGACCTGGCCGGCGGTCGCGACCTGCTTCACGAACAGGCTGTAGGTGCCGGAGGCGGCGCTCGACTTGGCGCTGGCGCTGGCGATGCTGGTGTCGGACAGGGTGGCGCTCTGCGCCAGCACCGACTTGCCCAGGCCGGTCAGCGTGCTCAGGCTGCCCTGGAAGGCGGAGATGGCCGAGCTCAGGGTCGACAGCGCCTTGGCGGTCGCGGTCGTGGTCGTGGTGTCGGTCTGGATCTTGGCCTGCAGGGTCGCGGTGGACTTTTCCGCCAGCGCCTGCGCGGTGGTGGTCGGGTCGTAAGCCGGTGCGGTAATCGTTGATGCCATGTCTGTTCCTTTGGTTAGTCGGCCCGTCCGGCCAGCCACGATTGCGTGGCGATTTCGTCTTCGCGCTTGCGCTGCGCGCGGTCCTGTTCGCGGGCGAACGCGGCTTCCTGCTGGGCCAGCACCTTGCCGAGCAGTTCGCGCCGGGTCCAGGCTTGCGTCAGCCTGCCCTGCGAGACCGCCATGTTGGCCTCGATCAGGTGCAGGTCGGTGCGGTGGGTGTCCGCCAGCGCGAACACGGCCTGCTTGTAGTTGCCGCAGTTGGCCGCCAGCACCGGCGACAGCGCGCCGGCGGATTGGCCCGATGCGCCGCTGCCGACAGCCAGTTCGGTCAACCGGTCGACGCTGTTCTGGAAGCGCACGCGCGTCGCTTCCTGCTTGGCGAGATCGGCCTGCAGGCGCTCGACTTCGGTGCTGCGCAGGCGCACCAGCGTGCCCAGGCTCTCGATCGTATTCATCTTGCTCATGCCATCATCGCTTTCAGCTGCTCGACCGACGGTGCCAGCGGCGCGTCTTCGCGCGTGCCCTGGCACAGGAAGGCTTCGATGTGCGGATGCAGCTTGACGGCGCGGTCGGTCTCCGGATCGGCGCCCGGCTGGTAGGCGCCGAGCGGGATCAGGTCGCGCACGCGCGCATGCTTGGCCATCGCCGCCTTCAGCTTGCGCGCGGCCTGCGCATGCTCGGGGCCGACCACCTGCGCCATGCAGCGGCTGATCGACTGGGCGACGTCGATCGCCGGGTAGTGGCCGCGCTCGGCCAGTTCGCGCGTCAGCACGATGTGGCCGTCGAGGATGGCGCGCGCGCTGTCGACGACCGGGTCCTGCTGGTCGTCGCCTTCGGCCAGCACCGTATAGATGGCACTCATGCTGCCGTTGGCGTTCTCGCCGTTGCCGGCCGATTCGCACAGCTGCGGCAGGTTCGAGAACACCGACGGCGGATAGCCGCGCGTGGCCGGCGGTTCGCCCAGCGACAGCGCCACTTCGCGCAACGCCATCGCATAGCGGGTCAGCGAATCGCACAGCAGCAGCACGTTCTGGCCGCGGTCGCGGAAGTGGGCCGCGATCGAGTGGCACATTTCGGTCGCCATGACGCGCATCATCGGCGATTCGTCGGCCGGCGCCACCACCACCACCGCGCGCTTCAGGCCTTCCGGTCCGAGCGACTTCTCGACGAATTCGCGCACCTCGCGGTTACGCTCGCCGATCAGGCCGACGACGATCACGTCGGCCACGGTCTGGCGCGTGATCAGGCCGAGCAGCACCGACTTGCCGACACCGGAACCGGCCATCAGGCCGACGCGCTGGCCCTTGCCGATCGTGAGCATCGAATTGATCGCGCGCACGCCGACGTCCAGCGGCTCTTCCACCGGCGCCTTGCGCAGCGGATTGACCTTGGGCGGCGTGGTCGACAGGGTCTGGTCGCCGCCGAGGCGGCCCAGGCCGTCGATCGGCTCACCCAGGCCGTTCACCATGCGGCCCATCCACGACGGGCCGATCTGGATGCTGGACGGGCCGGTGGCCGGCAGCACGCGCGCGCCGGTGACCAGGCCGTCCGCCTTCTTGAACGGCATCAGGTAGGTCACCTTGTCGCGGAAGCCCACCACCTGGGCGTCGAGCCAGCCGCCGTCGACGGTCTCGACGCGGCAGCGCTGGCCGGTGTGCAGCTTGCAGCCGACGCTTTCCAGCAGCAGGCCCTGCACCGCGACCAGGCGGCCGGTCGGCACCGCCACCGGCACCGCGCCGATGTCGAGCGAACGCAGGGTTTCGGCGAGCGTGCTCATTCGTCACCTTTCGGATCGGCGGCGCTCAAGCCCTCGCGCACCTGCTCCATGCAGGCGGCCAGGCGGTTCTGGCAGCCGGCATCGACTTCGTGGTCGCCGGCGCGCACGCGGCATTCGCCCGGCACCAGGCTCGGGTCGGCCATCAGGTTCCATTTCTTGGCACGCTTCGGATCGAGTTCCTGGATGCGCTTGAGTTCTTCCGGATTGAGCAGCACCTCGACCTCGTCGCGGGTCGGCGGCATGCCGGCCAGCGCCTCGTCGACCAGCGCCAGCATCTGCACCGGCTGCAGCGCCAGTTCGGCGCGGATCACCTGGCGCGCGATCTTGCCGACCAGGTCGACCACTTCGTTGCGCTGGGCATTGCGGTATTCGGTCTTCAGCTTCTTCAGGCCGCGCAGCATGGCGTCGACCGGCTTGAGCGCCGCCTCGATCTCGGCCAGCGCCTGCTGGCGGCCTTCCTCGTAGCCGCGCGCCAGTCCCTCGGCGTGGCCGGATTCCAGGCCCTCGGTGCGGCCCTGTTCGAGGCCGACGTCGTAGCCGTCGCGCTGGCCCTGGCGGAAGCCGTCGGCGACCGCGCCCTGCCAGTCCTCGCCCGCATTGGCCGAGGATGCCGTGGCGCCGCTCGCAGCGATGTACTGCGACAGCGGCGGGAAGTGATAAGGCCGGAACTGCTTCATTCCGCGGTCGCCTCGGCAAACAGCTGCACTTCGATCTCACCGTTGTCGACCAGCTCCTTGACCGAGGCCATGATCTCACGGCGGGTCTGCTCGATGCGCGACATCGGCACCGGGCCGGAACGGCGCATCAGGTCCTCGAAGCTCTGGGCCTGGCGCTTCGGCATCGCGCCCAGCAGGGCGTCGCGCAGGGCCGGCTCGGCACCCTTGAGTGCGATCGCCCACTGCTCCAGCGGGATCTCGTCGAGCAGGCGCGAGATGGTCTGCTCGGTCTGTTTCGACAGGATGAAGAAGTCGTACATCGACATCTCGATCTTCGAGACCACCTCCGGATCGTGGGCGCGCAGCAGCTCGACCATCGTGCCGCGGTTGGTCGGCAGGCGGTTCAGGATCTCGGCGGCCTGGCGCACGCCTTCGACCGTCGAGCTCTGGGTGTCGAGCGCGGACAGGCAGCGCTGCACCAGCTCTTCCAGCTCGGCCAGCAGGTCGCGGTCGATCTCTTCCAGGCGCGCCAGGTTCAGCAGCACCAGTTCGCGGCCTTCTTCCGGCAGCGCGTCGATGATCTGGCCGGCCAGCGCGGCCGGCAGGAAGGCCAGGAACACAGCCTGCATCTGCACGTGCTCGTTGGCGATGTATTCGGCCAGCCACTTGGGCGAGGCGTACTGCAGGCGCGCCATCATCGGGCGGATGGCGTCGCCATAGATCGTGTTCAGGACCGAGTTGGCGATCTCGCTGCCCAGCGCCAGGTCGAGCGAGCGCTTCAGGTAGCTGCGCGAGGCGCCGTGCAGGCCGCTTTGCTGGCGGTAGTCGTCGAAGAACTTCTGCGCCGCGTTCTTGACGGCGTCGACCTTGATGCCGCTCATCCGCGACATCACCTGGGTCAGCTCGATCAGTTCTTCGCGCTCGAGGCAGCGCAGGACCGCCGCGGCCGGCTCTTCGCCGATCGACAGCAGTACGATGGCGGCCTGTTCGACCGGAGTGAGAGCGACTTCCTGCATATCGTTACTGTTCAGTTCCGGCATTTTTCTTCTGCACCCATTGTTTGACCACTTCCGCGACCCGCTCCGGCTCCTTGCCTGCAAGGACCTTCAGATGGTCGACCATCACATCCACGGCCGAACCGGCCGGGGGCAAATCATAGTTTTCGAGCAGCGGCTGGACCGGCAGCGTGCCGCCCAGCGCCGGGGTGGCCGCCGCGCCACCGGCTGCCGCCGGGGCAGCCAGCGCACCGGCCGCCGCGCCGCCGGCCAGGGCCGGGGTGCCGGCCGCGCCCGCCAGTTGCGGGGCAGCGGCGCCTTGCGGCAGCACGCGCTGGGTCAGCGCACGCATCAGCGGACGCAGGACCAGGAACCAGCCCAGGATGGCGCCGATCGCGTACATCGCCCAACCGGTCATGTCGACCACGTTGTCGCGCTGCTGGTACCACGGCTCGATCGGGGCCGCTGCCGGGAAGCTCAGGGCCGACACCGCCAGCACGTCGCCGCGCTGGGTGTCGATGCCCAGGCCGCCGCGCAGGATCTTCTCGATGTTGGCGATCTCGGCCGGCGTCCAGCCGGTCTTCGGCGTGGCCGCCTTGGCGTTGTTCAGCACCACCGCCACCGACAGCTTCTTCAGGCGGCCGCGCGCGCGCTTGATCTGGGTGATGGCGCGGTCGTAGGCGTACTGGCGGGTGGTCGCGTTCTTGCGGTTGCTGCCGTCGTCCTGCTTGGGCGCGGCGTTCGGATCGGTGCCCGCCGCCGCCGCGCCGCCTTCCGGCGCCGCAGCGGCCGGCGGACGGTTCGACAGGGTGCCTGGCACGCCCAGCGCCATGCGGTTCCTGTCCATCTCTTCGCGCATCGCCTCGCTGGTCACCTTCGGGGCTTCGCCGTACTTCTCCTGGGTTTCCTCGATCTTGTCGTTGTCGACGTCGGCGGTTACGCTGACCTTGAAGTTGTCGGCACCCAGCACCGGGCCGAGCAGTTCGTTGACGTTGGTGCGCACCTCGTCCTGGAAGCGCTTGGCGGCGCTGTCGGCCTGGGCCGCGCCGTCGAAGCCTTCGCTCAGGTCGACGCGCGAGGACAGGTAGTTGCCGTTCTGGTCGACCAGCGATACGCGGCTAGGGGCCAGGCTGGCCACGCTGCCCGACACCAGGTTCACGATCGCCGCGATCTGTTCGTTGGACAGGGTGCGGCCCGGCTTCACCGCCACCACCACCGAGGCCGACGACTTGTCGCCGTCGCTGGCGACGAAGGAGGTCGACTTGGCGATCGCCAGGTGCACGCGTGCCGAGGCGATCGCATCCATGGTGAGGATCGATTGCGACAGCTCACCCTCCAGGCCGCGGCGGAAGCGCACGTCCTGCACGAACTGCGACACGCCCAGCGGGTCGTTCTTGTCCATCAGCTCGAGGCCGGCCGGCAGCTGCGCGGTCACGCCTTTGGCGGCCAGCAGCATGCGCACCTTGCCGAGCTGGGAAGAGGGCACCAGCACCTGGCCGGACTGCGGATGCACGCGGTAGGGCACGTGCTCGGCTTCGAGCACGCCCATCATGTCGGCGGCGGCGACCTTCTCGCTGGCGCCGAACACCGGCTTGTAGCTCGACTGGTCGTTCCACATGTAGAGCATCACCGCGGCGGTCACGCCGAGGGCGAGGACCAGCATCGGGGTCAGGTTCCTGGAGAACGCGGGTGGGAGCGCGAGGCGCTTGCCGGCGATGGCGGACTTTAATGCAGCGATCACGTTTCGATTCCTGGGTGATTAAGCTTGATCAATGAACTTGATCAAACTGGGAGCTTGAGCAGCTCGTCGACGGCGCCCATGACTTTATTGCGGACTTGCATCAGCATCGAAAAGGACAGGTTCGCCTGTTGCGACGACAGCATGGCGCCGACCAGGTCGTCGCTCTTGCCGCTGTCGACCGCGGCCATCTTGTCGCCGGCGACGCGCTGTTCCTGGTCGACGCCGGCGATCGCATCCTTCATGCTCTGCGTAAAGGACGAGCCGCCATTGGCATTCGCCTGGCCAAGCTGGGCAGCGTCGATCGACGGCGCCACCGCCAGGCGGCTGGCATCGTTGGTCAGTGCCGCCAGGTCGGCCCGGATCAGACCGGCAAGTTCAGTTCCCATCGTGTTCCCACTCCATGATCAAGTGATGTGTATTGGTAGGTGCGCGGTAGAAATTTGACAGTGTTGCTTAGTGTCACTACCGGTCAAAGTTAATTGCTTTGAAGAAATTGTTAAATCTGCAGGGGCGTGGCAGAAACCGGGTATCCTCGCCATGTGGAAGAAACAGCCACATGTATTTAGGTGACACTCAGTCAATTTCGAGAAATCTGCATCAGATGTGAGCATCTTACCGTACGGCAATGGCGAAATCAAAGCGGATTCGCAAACGACGCGACACAATTTAGCAGGTATAATTGTTGCCCAGGGGAATGAAAAGAAAGCATTCCCGATTAGTAAAATGTTAATTCTAAAATGCCGATCGTTAACACAGCCAACGCCGAACAGCATCCCGTGCTCGATCCCCGTCTCCTGGGGCGTCCGGTGCATCTGCTGCCCCAGTTTGCAGTCCGTCTGCAGGATGACCTCGAGGCCCTGATGCAGGGCAGCGCGCGCCGCTACTGGGCCGGCTGGCGCCTGGAAACCGTCGAATTCGGGCGTGCGCCGCAGCTCGACAGCCTGCGCTGGATGTCCGCGACCGGCCTTCTGGGGACGGTTTCGGTGGCATTTGACCGTGGTTTATTGCTGACACTGTTGGAACGGCGCTACGGTGGCCGTGGTGCCGGCGCAACTCAGCAGGGACAAAAAGAGCGTCAGGGCGAGCGCGTGACCGCCACCGAAGACCGTCTTAGCGTCGTACTGACGCAACAGATGATCGACGTGTTGTATGGACGCGTCGCTGTCAGTACGGCAATGGAAGTCGCGCCACAGCCGGTACCGGCGAATGCTGTTGCCACTGCGACCATGCCGGGAGCGACCAACTGGGCCGTGCGGGTCGTGGTGCGCGACGCCGCCGACGTCGCCGGCGAGTTCTGGATTGCGCCCGATCAAGCCTTGATGGCAACAATTCTGGGCAGCCTGCGCCCGGAGCAGCCGCGCCCGCGCGCTGCGCGTGGTCCCAGCGAACCGCTGGCGACTAAACTGCAGGTCAAGCTCGACGGCCGCCTGGTGAGCAAGGAAATCACCCTGGGCGCGCTGTTCGACTTGAAGGTGGGTGACGTCATCCCGGTCAGCATGGGCCGGGCCGACGTGTTGCTCGACGAAGCGCGGCTGTTCACCGCCGCGGTTGCCGAGAGCAAGGGAAAGCTGTGTTTAACCTCATTTGAAGATGCCGAGTAACCCAATATGAACCTGAACGATCAATTCGCCGGCGGCGACATCATCATCGACGACCTGGCCGACGACGCCGCTCCGGTGGCCACCGCGCCATCGGCGCGCCTGCCGCAAATGATGCGCCGCATCCCGGTGACCCTGACGCTGGAAGTGGGTTCGGCCCGCATCTCGCTGCAGGAACTGATGGCCATCGGCCCGGCCAGCGTGATTCCGCTCGACGCCCTGGCCGGCGAGCCGCTGGTGATCAAAGTGAACGGCGCCGCCATCGGCCGCGCCGAAGTGGTGGTCGCGGGCGAGCAGTACGGCCTGAAGGTCATCGACCTCGACGGCCTCAACCTGGACCTGATCGCACCATGACGTTCAAGCAGGGCGGCGCTGGTGTGCGCCGCTGGACGCCGGCCATTGCCGGCGTTTTCCTATTTGCCGCCGCTGGCAGCGTCTGGGCCGCCCCGGCCGGACAGGACGTCCTGCCCGGCATCATCCCCGGTTCCACCAGCGGCCTGACGGTCAAGTCGCAGATCCTGGTCCTGATGACCATCCTCGGGCTGCTGCCCGTGATGGTCATGATGATGACCAGCTTTACCCGCTTCGTGATTGTGCTGTCGCTGCTGCGCCAGGCCCTCGGCCTGCAGCAGGGCCTGCCCAACCGGATCATCACCGGGGTGGCGCTGATCCTGACCCTGCTGGTGATGCGTCCGGTCGGGCTGCAGGTCTGGAACCAAGCCTTCCTGCCCTACGACCAGGACAAGATCTCGCTGGAGACGGCCCTCAAGACGGCCGAGGTGCCGCTGTCGCGCTTCATGCTGGCCCAGACCAGCAAGACCGCGCTCAACCAGATCGCGCACCTGGCCGGCGAACCGGCGGACATGCAGCCGATGCAGCGCGCCTTCACGGTCAAGATGGCGGCCTTCGTGCTGTCCGAGCTGAAGAGCGCCTTCCAGATCGGCTGCATGCTGTTCATCCCGTTCCTGATCATCGACCTGGTGGTGTCGTCGGTGCTGATGGCGATGGGCATGATGATGCTGTCGCCCCTGGTGATCTCGCTGCCGTTCAAGCTGTTGCTGTTCGTGCTGGTCGACGGCTGGACCCTCACCGTCAACACGCTGGTCGGCAGCATTCACGGGTGGTGAGCCATGACGCCTGATATCGCTGTCGACATCGTCGTCGAGGCCCTGCAGCTGGTGATGCTGCTGGTAATGGTGCTGGTGGTGCCCGGCCTGATCGCCGGCATCATCGTCGCGCTGTTCCAGGCCGCGACCCAGATCAACGAACAAACCCTGAGCTTCCTGCCGCGCCTGCTGGTGACGCTGGTGGCGCTGGTCCTGGCCGGCCACTGGATGACGGGCAAGCTGATGGATTATTGCGTGTCCGTGTTCCAGCGCGCGGCCCAGCTGGTGGGCTGAGTGGATAGCTAGATGCTCGAAGTCGCAAACCTGCTGTTGCCGACCCTGATGGCGCTGTGGTGGCCGTTCTGCCGCATCATGGCGATGCTGTCGACCGCCCCCGTCATCGGCGAAGGCATGGTGCCGATTCCGGTGCGCGTGCTGCTGTCGGTGGTGCTGACCTTCCTGATGCTGCCGATTACCAAGGTGGCGGCGATGCCGGACCCGTTCTCTCTGGCCGGCGTGGTCGCGATGATCGAGCAGGCCGTGATCGGCGGCGTGATCGGGCTGGCGCTGCAGCTGACGATGGCGGTGGTGAGCATGCTGGGCTTCCTGGCCTCGAGCCAGATCGGCTTTTCGATGGCGCAGATGAACGACCCGGTCAACGGCCAGCAGTCGGACGTGGTGTCCGCGCTGCTCGGGCTGGTGGCGATGCTGGTGTTCTTCGCGATCGACGGCCACCTGGTGCTGGCCGGCGTGATGGGCCAGAGCTTCCGCGCCTGGCCGGTGGCCGGCGGCTTCGGGCCGTTGCTGCTGGAAACGGTGGCGCTGAACGTCGGCTGGGTGTTCTCGGCCGCGGTCCTGCTGGCGCTGCCGATCGTGTTTTCGACGCTGGTGGTGCAGATCGGTTTCGGTTTCCTGAACCGGGTGGCGCCGTCGCTGAACCTGTTCTCGCTCGGCTTTTCGCTGGTGACGCTGTTCGGCCTGATGATGCTGGTGCAGGTAGTGCGCTTCGTGCCCGAGCACTACGTGCAGATGACCAACCAGGTGCTGGAGATGCTCCAGCAGCAGATGAGGATGGCCCATGGCTGACAGTGGCAGCGGCGGCGACAAGACCGAAAAGGCCTCAGCCCAAAAGCTGAAAAAGGCGCGCGAGCAGGGGCAGGTGGTCCGTTCCAAGGACCTGGCCACGGCGGTCGGCATCCTGGCCAGCCTGAAGCTGTTCGTGTTCCTGCTGCCGGACTACCTGGAATCGTTCCGCGTGCTGTTCCGGCTGGTCTACGTGCCGCTCGGCGCGGCGGGCTCGATCGAGAACGCGCTGTCGGTGATATGGGGCAGCGCCGCGGCGCTGCTGGTCAAGATGGTGCTGCCGCTGCTGGGCGTGCCGCTGGCGATCGTGGTGTCGAGCATGGTGCCGGGCGGCTTCGTGGTCTCGGGCAGCAACCTGATGCCGCGCTTCGACCGCTTCTCGCCGGTGAAGAACCTGGGCCAGCTGGCATCCGGCAAGCACTGGACCACCTTCGCCAGCTCGGTGGCGAAGGCGGCCCTGCTGGCGACGGTGCTGGTGCACGTGGTGCGCTCGGCCGGCGGCGCCTGGGTCGAGCTGCAGCGCATGCCGCTGAGCGACGCGCTGCTGCACGGCGCCGGCATGATGTTCGACGGCCTGATGTCGCTGGTCGCGGTGTTCCTGATCTTCGCCGTGATCGACGTGCCGCTGCAGGCGTTCCTGTTCGCGCGCGGCCAGCGCATGAGCAAGCAGGAAGTGAAGGAAGAGTACAAGAGCTCCGAGGGCAAGCCCGAGGTGAAAGGGCGCATCCGCCAGCTGCAGCAACAGCTGGCACGGCGCAGCGTGAACAAGACCGTGCCGACGGCCGACGTGGTGATCGTCAACCCCGAGCACTATGCGGTGGCGCTGAAATACGATACGGACCGCGCCGAGGCGCCGTTCGTGGTGGCCAAGGGCGTCGACGAGATGGCCCTGTACATCCGCGCGGTAGCGGCCAAGCACAAGATCGAGACGGTCTCGCTGCCGCCGCTGGCGCGCGCCATCTACAACACCAGCCAGGTGCAGCAGCAGATTCCCGCCCAGTTGTACCAGGCGGTGTCGCAGGTGCTGAACTATGTGCTGCAATTGAATGCTTTCCGTGCAGGCCGGCGCCAGGCGCCCCCACGGTTCCCCAATGAAGTGGCCGTGCCGGCCCATTTGAGTGAGGTATCCGCTAAATGAACATGATTAACAGCCTGCTCGCTGAGCTGCGCCGTCTGAAGTACGGCACCCCGGCGTTCCTGCTGGCCATCCTGGCGATGATCATGCTGCCGCTGCCGCCGGTCCTGCTGGACGTGCTGTTTACCTTCAACATCGTGATGGCGCTGGTCGTCATCCTGGTCTCGGTGTCGTCGAAACGGCCGCTGGACTTCTCGGTCTTTCCGACCGTGATCCTCGGCACCACGCTGCTGCGCCTGGCGCTGAACGTGGCCTCGACCCGCGTGGTGCTGCTGCGCGGCCACGAGGGCACGCACGCGGCCGGCCAGGTGATCGAAGCCTTCGGCAACGTCGTCATCGGCGGCAATTTCGTGGTCGGCATGGTGGTCTTCGTGATCCTCATGATCATCAACTTCGTGGTGGTCACCAAGGGCGCGGAGCGGATCTCGGAAGTGTCGGCGCGTTTCACGCTGGACGCGCTGCCGGGCAAGCAGATGGCGATCGACGCCGACCTGAACGCGGGCCTGATCAACCAGGAAAAGGCGATCCAGCGGCGCAAGGACGTGGCCAACGAAGCCGACTTCTACGGCGCCATGGACGGCGCTTCGAAGTTCGTGCGCGGCGACGCCATCGCCTCGATCCTGATCCTCCTGATCAACATCATCGGCGGCGTCGCGATCGGCGCCCTGATGCACGACCTGTCGTTCGGCGAAGCCTTCAAGACCTACGCGCTGCTGACCATCGGCGACGGCCTGGTGGCCCAGATCCCGGCGCTGCTGCTGTCGGCCGCGGCAGCGATCCTGGTCACTCGCATCAGCGACTCGGGCGACTTCGAGCAGCAGGTCGGCGGCCAGCTGCTGGCGCAGCCGAACGTGCTGTTCTCGGCCGCCGGCGTGATGATCATCCTGGCCCTGGTGCCGGGCATGCCGTGGTTCTTCTTCATGGTGTTCGCGGCCGCCCTCGGCTACGTCGGCTGGAAGCTGACGCGCGAGATCAAGGCGCCGGACACCGCCGGCGTGGCCGCGATCGAGGCGGCGCTGCGCGACGACCGCGCGCCGGAACTCGACTGGCAGCAGCTTCCGGTGGTGCAGCCGATCGCGGTGGCGGTCGGCTACAAACTGGTGCACCTGCTCGACAAGGCGCAGGGTGAAACCCTCACCAAGCGCATCATGGGCGTGCGCCAGAGCCTGTCCGAACAAATGGGCCTGCTGCTCCCCGCCATCGGCGTGCGCGACGACCTGACGCTGCGCCCGAACCAGTACTCGATCGCGATCAACGGCACCGTGGTGGCGGAAGGCGAAGTGCAGCCCGACTGCCTGATGGCGATCGCCTCGCCCAACGTCTACGGCGAACTGGATGGCATCCCGGGCATCGAGCCGGCCTTCGGCATGGCCGTGACCTGGATCGAGGCGGACCAGAAGGCGCACGCGCTGGGGCAGGGCTACCAGGTGGTCGAGGTGGCGAGCGCGATCGCGACCCACACCTCGAAGGTCGCGCGCGACTACATGGCGGAGCTGTTCCGCCACGAAGACGTGCCGGCGATGCTGGACCGCCTGACGGCGCTGTCGCCCAAGCTGGCGGGCGCGCTCGACAAGGCGCTTACCCACACCCAGCTGCTGCGCGTGTTCCGTGTGCTGCTGGCCGAGAACGTGTCGTTGAAGGACATCGTGGTGATCGCCACCACGCTGCTGGACAGCTCGGAAACCACCAAGGATCCGATCCTGCTGGCGGCCGAGGTGCGCTGCGCGCTGCGCCGCCAGATCGTGTCCACGCTGTACGGCAAGAAGAAGGACATGCCGGCGTTTAACCTGTCCGGCGAACTGGAAAACATGCTGCTCGGGTCGCTGAACCAGGCACGCCAGGCCAATGGCGGCAAGGTCGCGCTGGACAACTACCCGATCGACCCGCAACTGCTGTCGCAGCTGCAGCTGAACATGCCGGTGGCGCGCGAGCAGATGAAGCAGCAGCACACGCCGCCGCTGCTGCTGGTGCTGCCGCAGATCCGTCCGCTGCTGGCACGCTACGCGCGCCTGTTCGCGCCGGGGCTGCACGTGCTGTCGTATAACGAGATCCCGGAAAACCGCGAAGTCTCGATCGTCGGCACCGTCGGTTGATCGGAGCCTGGTACCAACATGACGTAGGATGGGCTCCCCGAGCCCACGCGAACGCCAGCATACGGCAAACGTCCGCGTGGGCACGGTGTGCCCACCCTACGCCGGCAGCAGCAGCGCCAGTTCGGCCACCGCCCTGAACACGGGCAGACTCAGGGCCGATGCCGCCTCCGCCGACGGCAGGCGCGCATGCACCGGCCCGTCCTGCAGAATCTCGACGTACTTCCATCCGAGCACGCGCAAGCCGGTGCGCCGCACCGCCGCTTCCAGCTCGGGCTGCAGTGTGCGCATGCGTTCCAGCGTGCGGCTGTCCTGCGCCCACACCTCGATGCGGACCCCGTCCGCGACCGGCTCGGCCTGCACCGTGACGATGCTGCCGTCGGCCAGCACCAGTTCCAGGCGCAGGGCGGCGCGGGCGCGGCGGCGCCGCCGCTCCGGTTGCTGTTCCGGCTCGCCCTGTACCACGCGCAAATGCTGGCCGCGGGGACCGTTGGCGTGGATCGTGAAGCGCCACGCATCCTGCGGCGCGCCCAAGAGTTCGGCCTGGCGCAGCACCCGTGCGTCCGCGATCGGCTGGCCGCTGAGCAGGAGCGCCGCCGGCACCTGGCCGGCGCGCGCCTGCTGCTCGCGGGTGGCGAACTGGGTGCCGTAGTTGCGCACCATGCCGCGCCACGAACTGGCGAGCGTGCCGCCGTCCGGCGTCGGCCAGTTCAGCTGGCGCGACATGATCACCTGGTCGGGCCGCATCGCCGCACCGTCCGGCACATCCGCGGCGGGGGCGGGCAGTGCCGGCGCCGGTTGCACCTGCGGCAGCGGCAGCGCATCGAGCTCGGCCTGCAGCAGCGCCACCGGCGCCACGGCCGTGACGGCGCCGACCGGCATCGGCGGCAGCGAAGGAACCGCGAGCGGCGGCAGGGCGGGGAAGGAGAAGCTGGCCATGATGAGCACAGTGTAAAAGTAAAAAGGCCAACCGTGCGGCTGGCCTTCGTGAAAATCCCGCCTGTGTCAGCGCGGGAGCGTGCCCGTAGGCCGAACGATTACTGCAGGAGCGACATGACCATCGAGGACATGCTGTTGGTCTGCTTCAGCATCGCGGTGCCGGCTTGCATCAGCATCTGGTTCGAGGTCATGCTCGACGACTCGGTTGCGAAGTCGACGTCCATGATGCGGCCAGCGGCGGCCTGGGTGTTCGAGCTGACGTTCGACAGGTTGTTGTAGACGTGGTCCAGGCGGTTGGCCACGGCGCCCAGCTTCGAACGCAGTGCGCTGACGCTGTCGATCGCGCTGGCCAGGTCGCCGATGGTGGCGTTGGCGTTGGTGCCGGTGATGTCGGTACCGATAGCGGTGGCAGCGGCGCCGGTGGTGCCGTTGTAGGAAGCGGCTGCGTTCTTGATCGCGGTGTGGACGTTGGTCAGTTCGGTGGCGAAGCTGGCGGTCATCTTTTCCGACGAATCGGCGCCGATCTGGAAGGTCATGCCGGCGGTTGCGCTCAGCTTGCTGGTGCCGCCCGCGGTCAGCAGGGTGCTGCCGCCGAACTTGGTGTTGGCCATGATGTTGCCCAGTTCGTTGCTCAGCTGGTCGAACTCGCCCTGCATCGCGGTCTGGTCGTCGGTCGACGACGAGGCGTCGGCGGACTGGGTGGCCAGGTCTTTCATGCGGACCAGGATGTTGCCGACTTCGGACAGCGCGCCTTCGGCGGTCTGCATCATCGAGACCGAATTCTGGGTGTTGCGCATTGCAACGGCCATGCCGCTGGTCTGCGACTTCAGGCGGGTTGCGATCTGCAGGCCGGCGGCGTCGTCCATTGCCGAGTTGATGCGGTAGCCGGTCGACAGGCGGGTCATCGAGGTCGACAGCGACTTCTGGGTGGTGCTGATCGAGTTTTGTGCGGAGAGCGAAGCGTTGTTGGTGTGAAGGCTCAGCATGGTGAAGCTCCTAAAAAATTGGGTGTTGGTCACTGGAGCAGCGATTCGTCGCGCTCTCACAAGTACAAGACGACCGTTTTCCCTTGGGCATTAAATTCCACATGGAAATTTTTTTGAAAAATTTTTTGATGTGACGTTTTAACAATGGTTTGGGCCGACAAGGGCTGTTTGCGACGCTGTATACAGATAGATGCCTGCCTTGTGTCAAACGGTGGCCACGACAAACTTACAATTTGGCGGATATCTTTTGCCCCATGGCAAGTGCACATCTATAATTCTTGAATGCCCCAGCGTCGGCCGATCGCGTTCTCTGCCGCCGCCTCACCCACCCGGCTCACTCACTTTCATGCTTCTCATCATGGCAAAACAATCCGCACATCCGGCTCTCCAGCACGGCCAGGCCGCCGCCGCCGCCGCACGAGCAAACCATCTATATATGGAAGGCCTGCAATTGCACCACCAGGGCGAACTGGCCAAGGCAGCTACCTTCTATGAACAGGTATTGTCGCTGGTGCCAAAGCATGTCGAGGCGCTGCACCACGTGGGCATCATCGCTTTCCAGGAGGGGAACTACGAGCTGGCCGTCGGTTTCATCCGTGCGGCCCTGGCCCAGAACCCGAACGTGGCGGCGGCTCATTGCGACCTCGGCAATGCATTGAAGGAGCTGAACCAGCTCGACAATGCGCTGAACAGCTACGACCGCGCGATCGAGCTGGCGCCGGGCGACGTCGATGCCTATTACAACCGCGGTGCCACCCTGCACGCGATGAAGCGCTTCGACGACGCGCTGGCCAGCTACGACGAGGCACTGGCACTGAACCCGGGCGACGCGCAAGCCTTGAACAATCGCGGCGTGACGCTCAAGGAGCTGCAGCGCTTCGAGGACGCGCTGGCAAGCTACGACAGGGCGCTCGCCCTGGTGCCGGACTTCGTGGATGCCTGGAGCAACCGCGGCATCGCGCTGCGCGAACTGGGTCAGTTCGAGCAGGCGCTCGAAAGCCTCGACACCGCGATCTCGCTCAAGCCGCGCTTCGCCGATGCCCATTGCAACCGCGGCATCGTACTGCAGTCCATGGACCGTTCGCAGGAAGCACTGGACGCCCATGATTATGCGCTCAGCCTGAATCCGCGCTTCGCCCAGGGTTACCATAACCGTGCCTTGACCTATTACGAACTCGAACGCTGGCAGGAGGCGCTGGCCGATTCCCAGCAGGCCATCCGCCTGCGCCCCGATTACGCCGAAGCCTACGCGTGGCTGGGCGAGACGCTGCAGGAGATGAAGCAGTTCGAAGCCGCCGTCAAGAGCTACGACGTGGGTATCCGGCTCGGTTACGAGACGCCGGAGCTGCACGAGCGGCGCAGCGCGGCGCTGGGAGAACTGAAGCAGTTCGACAAGGCGCTGGACGCGATCGACAAGGCCCTGACGATGAAGGATTACCCGATCGGCCAGTGCGTGCGCGGCGGCGTGCTGCTGCGCATGGACCGCCACGACGAGGCACTGGTCTGCTACGAGCGCGCGATCGAGATGGCGCCCGACCTGGCCGAAGCCCACCACAACCGCGCGATCGTGCTGGGTCTCCAGCAGCGCGATGCCGAATCGCTGGCGGCCTTTGACACCACGCTGGCGCTCGATCCCGAGCTCAACCTGGCGCGCTGGAACCTGGCGCTCATGAACCTGCGCCGCGGCGCGCTGCTCGAAGGCTGGCGCGGCTACGAATGGCGCTGGCAGACCCCGGGGATCAGCGTCTACAAGGAGCGCCGCAGCTTCGTCCAGCCGCTCTGGATGGGCGAGGAACCGTTGGCCGGCAAGACCATCCTGCTGTATGCCGAGCAGGGCATCGGCGACACGCTGCAGATGTGCCGCTACGTCGAAGAGGTGGCCGCGCTCGGCGCCCGCATCGTGCTCGAAGTCCAGCCGGCGCTGGTGCGCCTGCTGCGCGACCTGCCGGGCGTGGCGGCGATCGTGGCGGGCGGCAGCCGCCTGCCGGCGTTCGACCTGCAATGTCCTCTGATGAGCCTTCCGCTGGCGTTCCAGACCACGCTGGACGCGATCCCCGCGCCGCGCCGCTACCTCGATTCGGATCCTGCCCGCGTCGCCGCCTGGGAAGCCGCGCTCGGACCGAAGACGCGGACCCGCGTCGGCGTCGTCTGGAGCGGCAGCACCATCCACCTGGGCGACCATCACCGCAGCATCGCGCTGGCCGAGTTCGCGGCGCTGTTCGGTGGCGATTGCGAGTTCGTGTCGTTGCAGAAGGAAGTGCGCGAAGCCGACCAGGCCGTGCTCGCGGGCCTGCCGCAGGTGCGCCACGTCGGCGCGCAACTGGAGGACATGACCGATACCGCCGCCCTGTGCGAACTGATGGACCTGGTGATCTCGGTCGACACCAGCGTGGCCCACCTGGCCGCCGCGCTGGGCCGGCCGGTCTGGGTCCTGCTGCCGTCCAACAGCGACTGGCGCTGGATGCGCGAGCGCAGCGACAGCCCCTGGTACCCGACGGCCAAACTGTTTCGTTGCACCAAGGACAGCGCGTGGGGCGACGTGCTGGCCAGCGTGCGCCGCGACCTGGAGGCACTGGCGTGACGGGGAACAGCATGCGTTTGCCGATCAAGGTCATCAGCCTCCCGGGTTCGCTCGAACGCCGCGCCGCCTTCGCGGCCAACAACGGCCACGTCGCCTTCGACTTCTTCGATGCAGTCGACGGCAAGCAGATCCAGCCGCAGATGGCGCGCCTGCCCGACCTGTTCGCGCCCGGCCTGGAGTACACGGCCGGCGCGGTCGGCTGCGCGCTTTCGCACCTGACGCTGTGGCAGGACGTGGTCGACAGCCAGCAGCCGCTCACCATCCTCGAGGACGACGCCATTCTGCGCCACGATTTCGAAACGCGCGCGGCACAGGCCGTCGCCGGCCTGCCGGCCGACTGGGATATCGTGGTGTGGGGCTGGAACTTCGATTCGATCCTGTCGCTGCACATCCTGCCTGGCATCTCGCCTGCCGTCGTGCAGTTCAACCAGACCCAGTTGCGCGCGACCATGCGCAACTTCCAGGCACTGACCGGCGCGCCGGCGGTGCTACGCCTGGGCGAATGCTTCGGCACCTGCGCCTACACCATCAGCCCGGCCGGAGCGCGCCGCTTCATGTCGGCTTGCTTTCCGCTGCGCCCGTTCCGCCATTACGTGCAAGGCATCAAGCGCGACCTGCCCAACAACGGCATCGACATCCCGATGATCCAGCTGTACGGCCAGGTCAACGCCTTCTGCGCGCTGCCGCCGCTGGCCGCAACCCGCAACGACCGGACGACCTCGCTGGTGCAGGCGCCCTGACCGCAACATGCCCCTTATTTCATGAAGAACGCTATGCAGCCCCTCGATTACACAACGATTCCACGCGTGGTGCACCGCATCTGGTTCGGTCCGAAGCCGATCCCCGACGAGTACCAGAAATATTGGGAAGCATGGCAGCGCCAGCTGCCCGATTTCGAATTCCGCACCTGGCGCGACGACGACGTCCTCGGATTCCAGACCGCGCCCCAGATCGCGCGCGCGGAAGGCATGGCGCGCAAGGCCGATATCGCACGCTATGAAATCCTGCTGCGCCACGGCGGCATCTACCTCGACTGCGACATTTTCCCTTACAAGCGTTTCGACGACACGCTGCTCGACAACGAGCTGGTGGTTTGCAACGAGAGCGGGGACGAAAGCATCTGTTCGATCGGCTTTATTGCCGCGATACCGGGGGCGCAGGCGCTGGCCTGGGCGGTCGATGCCCTGTTGACCCGGCAGTTGAACCGCCGCCCGCCGAACGAGGAGACCGGCCCGTGGTTCTTCCGCGAAGCGCTGCGCCACGGACCACATACAAAGCTCCCCACCATGAGCTTTTATCCCTACCTTTTCAACGAGCCGTTCTCGGCGGTGCTGGAACGCGACCTGTCCGCCACCTACGGCATCCATGTATGGGGCGGCTCCTGGCTGGACGACAGGCAGAAACTGGCCAAGGTGATGGAACGCGTGCAGCACGGCGACCTCGAGGAAGCGGCCCACCTGTCCGCCGGCATGCAGGGCGACGGCGAGCAGATTCACGCGTATGCCAACCTGGCGCGCGCCGCCCGCATGAAGCTCATGGAGGCAGCCAAGCATGCGATGTTGGGCAACCACCTGAAGATGGAGAACGTGGCGCCGCTGGCCTTCCTCAAGGCCGGGCTGTTCCTCATGACGCAGGTCACCGATGCGCTGGTGTGGCAGATCGGCGCCGCCGACGGCATTCTGGTCGATCCGCTGCGGACGTTGATGGTGAACTTCGACCCGCACGCCGTGCTGGTCGAGCCCAACCCTTACATGCATGCCAGGCTTCGCAAGAACTACGCCAACAACCAGCGTACCCGCTTCATCCAGGCTGCGCTCGGCGCGGTATCCGGTACCCTGCGCCTGAACGCGATCAATCCGGAAAAAGTCGAGGCCAAGGGCCTGCCCGGATGGGCCCTCGGCATCTCATCGGCTTATACCGACCGCAACGCGATCGGCGGCCTGACCATCGACGCCGACATGACGCGCGCGATCGGCGCATGTGTGGAAGCGATCGATGTCGACCTGGTCGACGTCGACCACCTGCTGGCGCTGCACGACCACGTGCCTCCGGCCATCGTCGTGATCGACGTCGAAGGCATGGATGCGCAGATCGTCGAGTTGATCCTGGACCGCGGTATCCGTCCGTTCATCCTGCAATTCGAGGCACAGTGCCTGCCTCAGGCTGAAATGGACATGGTGATGGCGATGCTGCAGGACGAATACGTCAGTCTGCGCTTTGGCGAAGACATTGTCGCCTATCGCAAGGACTTCCTGGAAACCTACTGCGAGCATATCTACGTCGAGAACGGCATTCACACGATCTACCGCGATGCGGTCGCCTTCGTGATGAATATTGCCTAGGTCAAGGCGCGCGGCACGGTCCGGGCCCGCTCCAGCACGTCGAGCAGCTGGCCGAAGTCCACGGGTTTCACCAGGCGCGCATCGAAACCCGGGCCGGCGCTCTGCGCATGCTGGTTTTCGCCCCAGCCGGTGACGGCGATGATGCTCATCGTCTCGCCCCATGCGTGTTCGCGCACCCGGTGCGCGACTTCGTACCCGTTCAGCCTGGGCATGCCGATGTCCAGCAGCAGGATGGCCGGGCGGCGCTGCTCCGCCAGGTCGTAGGCGGCCTGGCCGTCGTAGGCGGTGTGCACCTGGTAGCCTTCGGCGCGCAGCAGTTCGGACAGCAGGTCGGCGGCATCCACGTTGTCGTCGGCCAGCACGATTTCCGATGGATGCAGGCCGGGCGAGGACAGCGGGTCCGCCGCCGGCGTGCTTCCCTGCGTCGCTTCGGCGAGCGGCAAGGTGACCCTGACCCGCGTGCCCAGTCCCGCACCGGCACTGGATGCGCTGACCGAACCGCCATGCAGTTCGACCAGGGAGCGGACCACGGCCAGCCCGACGCCGAGTCCGGGCTCGCCGCCATGCATCTTGGTGTGGCCTTGCGCGAACATGTCGAATACGCCGCCGAGGCGCGCGGCTTCGATCCCGACGCCGTTGTCGGCGATCTCCAGCACCGCATTCCCGTCGTCGTGCCAGGCACGGATCGCGATCTCGCCGCCGGGCGGGGTGAACTTGGCGGCATTGTGCAGCAGGTTGCCGATCACCTGGGTCAGGCGGACTTCGTCGCCGTTGACGACGAGCGGTTCGCCGGCCACCGTCTGGATCGTCCGGTGCCGCTTTGCCTCCAGGGCCGGACGCGCGTTCTCGTACGCGATGTCGATGATGGCGCGCAGGTCGGTCGGCTTCAGGTCCAGTTCGATACGGTTGCGGGTGATGCGGCTGACATCGAGCAGGTCGTCCAGCAGCTTGCCCATGTGCGCGGTCTGGCGCTCGATGACATCCACCGCCTTGGCCATCTGCGGCGGCGGCGCACTGCGGCGCAGCATCGCTACCGAGTAGCCCGACGCGGCCAGCGGATTGCGCAGCTCGTGTGCCAGGATCGCCAGGAATTCGGTCTTCTGGCGTTCGGCTTCCTGCAGCTCGGCGCGCTGGCGTTTCAGGTCGTCCTGGATCGCGACTTCGGACGTGATGTCGCGCGCGCTGCCGACCACGAGTATGGCGGCCCCGGCCTCGTCGTGCAGCACCTTCGCGGTGGACGCGATCCAGCGCGTCACGCCGTCGGCGCCCAGGACGCGGAACTCGACGCGGTAGGGCCGGATGCCGCGCACGGCATCGTCCCAGGCGGACAGCACTGCCGGGCGATCGTCCGGATGGATCGCCTCGGCCCAGTCGTGGACGCCGGCGTGCACGAAACCGGGTGCGTGGCCGAACATGGGACCGAGGGCATCGGAGTAGCTGATCTGTTCATTGCGCAGGTCGACCTGCCAGCTGCCCATCCCGGCGGCTTCCAGCGTGATTTCCAGGCGCGCCCGCGCCACCGTCTCGCGCACGTGCGCTTCCTCCAGCCGCTTGCGCTGCTGCGCCCGTTCGACGCAGGCGCGCACCGTGAACGGTACGCGCGGATAGTGCTTGACGGTCTTGGTCACATAATCGTCCAGCCCATCCTTCATGGCGGCCACGGCGACTTCCTCGCTGCCGCTGCCGGTGAACATGATGACCGGACGCTCCGGGAAGCGGCGCTTCAGTTCGTGCAGGACGGTGATGCCATCGCTCCAGCGCAACTGGTAATCGGTGATGGCGACGTCGAACTCTTCATGGTCGAGCATGTGCGCGAACGCTTCGGCGGTCCCCGCATGCAGCACCCGCGGATCGTCGAGATCGAGCTTGAGCTGGCGCTCGACCAGGGCGCGGTCGTCCGGGTTGTCGTCGATCAGGAGGATGCTCAGGCCCATGGTGTCGTCCTCATGCGGCCGGCAGATCGATGAGGAAGGATGAGCCGGCATCCGGCGTCGAGATGACGCCGATGCCGCCACCCATGCGTTCGAGGCCTTTCTTCACGATCGCCAGGCCGATGCCGGTGCCGGGGAACTCCTCTTCGCTGTGTAGGCGTTCGAACACGTTGAAGATGCGGCTCTGTGCCTCGAGCG
This sequence comes from Massilia phyllosphaerae, assembly GCF_034659755.1. Classification (NCBI taxonomy): domain Bacteria; kingdom Pseudomonadati; phylum Pseudomonadota; class Betaproteobacteria; order Burkholderiales; family Oxalobacteraceae; genus Massilia; species Massilia phyllosphaerae. The sequence continues at coordinate 112,849 of NZ_JAXSQX010000004.1, read as the reverse complement.
GAATGCCGACGCCGTTATCCTCGATCGCGATGCGCACCAGCGCGTCGCTGCGCAGCGCATGGATGCGCACCTGCGGCACCCGTTCCGGCCGCACGAACTTGACCGCGTTCGACACCAGGTTGGTCAGCGTCTGCACCAGCGTCTGGCGATGCGCCTTGACCACGATATCGGGCGCCACGTCGATGTCGATCCGTGCCCGGCCGTAGCCGGGTTCCGACTGCGACATGAGCTGCATGTCGCGCACGGCGTCGATCACCGCCACCGCTTCGATGGCAATCTCGGTGCGCGACAGGCGGGCAAACTCCAGCAGGTCGGAGACCATGGTGTCGACGCGCCCGGTCACCGCCTCGATGCGCGTGACGTACACGCTGAACTTGTCCAGGCGGTCTTCCTGGTAGTCTTCCTTGAGGGCGTTGGCGTAGCCCTGGATGGTGCGCAGCGGTTCGCGCAGGTCGTGCGAGACCGAGAAGCCGAAGGCCTCGAGCGCTTCGTTGGCCTCCTGCAGCTGGCGCGTGCGTTCGGCAATGCGCTGTTCCAGTTCGGCGTTCAGGCGCAGTATCTCGGCATTCGCGCGATGCAGCGGTGTGAAATCCTCGACGATGCCGTCGACCGCATCGTGGCCGTTGACGCGCACCCGTACCAGCTTGACCGTGCGCGCATGCCCGCCCTGGGCCAGGTCGCCCAGCACTTGCAGTTCGGCGGTGGCCAGGGTCGTGTGAAGACGCTCCAGTTCCTGGCGGATCCGCACGATCAAGGGGTGCGCTTCCAGGCCGTCGGCGTGCCCGGGCGCCAAGTCGAGCATGGCCCAGAAGGCCCCGTTGGCCTCTTCGAGCCGACCCGCCAGCGACATGCGGAACACCCCCAGCTGGATGTTTTCCAGCAGGGCAGCCAGGCGGGTTTCGGTGCGGATCGCACGGGCCCGGATCTCGGTGCGGTCCAGGCAGGTACGTACCGAGATCGGCAGCCGCGCATAGTGGCGCGGGCTCTTGATCACGTAATCGTCCAGGCCATGCTTCATGGCGTCGACCGCGATCTCCTGCGTGCCGGTCGCCGTGAACATAATCACCGACATCTGCGGCGCCTGCGCCTTGATGTACTTGAGCACATCCAGCCCGGTGGTCCAGCGCATCTGGTAGTCGGTAATCACGAGATCGAACGGCAGCTCGCTCGCGGCTGCCTGTTCGAAGCCATGGCGGTCGCCGACCTCGGTGATCGCGCAATCGCTGAAATGGCGTTCCAGTTCGCGGCGTGCGAGCAGGCGATCATCGGGATTGTCATCGAGCAAAAGGACGCGCAGGGTCATGGAATCAAAAAACGCATTACGGGAGGTGCAGGCCAGCAACGAGCTAGTATAACTGGATTGTCAATATACCCGCCTAGGCCTTGTGCGGCGCCGTCTGTTGTCCGGGTGACGGCCTGAGCGACAGGACCGCTATCGAACCGCCGCCTGGCGCCTCCTCCATGTGCACGCTGCCACCCATCCAGTCGGCCGCCTTGTGCACGATGGCAAGCCCGATACCGGTGCCCGGGTAACGCTCCTGGCCATGCAAGCGCTCGAATACCCCGAACACGCGGCCGCGGTCGGCGGGCGAGATACCGATCCCGTTGTCGGCGACCTCGACCCGGATGCGGTCTTCCGCTGCGTGTGCCCGCACCAGCACCCGGGGCGCCACGCCCGGTGCGACGAATTTGATGGCATTCCCGATCAGGTTGTTGAACACCTGGATCAGCAAGGCCTCGTTGCCTAGCACGGCCGGCAGGGGCGAGGTCACCTCGACGCGGGCGCCGCTGGCCCCGATCTGGGCTTCCAGGTCGGTCAGGGCAAGCTGGACGGCGCGTTCGAGATCGACCGGACCTTGCGGCAGATCGCCGCGTGTCAGCTTGCTGTAGTCGAGCAGGTCGGAAATCAGGCGGTCGAGCCGTCCCACGCCACCGTCGATCCGCTGCAGGAACATGCGGCCGGTCGGGCTCAGGCGCGGGGTCTCGTCTTCCAGCAGGGCCGAAGCAAAGCCCTGGATGTTGCGCAAGGGTGCCCGCAGGTCGTGCGCCACCGTATGCGCGAAGGCATGCAGTTCCAGGTTGGTCTCGGCGAGCGCTTCGGTGCGCTCCAGCACGCGCTGCTCCAGGGTCTGGTTGGCTTCGTTCAACTTGCGTTGGGCGTCCTTGAGACGCGTGATGTCCATGGCCGAGATGACGGCGCCGCGCAGACGGTCGTCGATCAGGACCGGGTAGCAGCCGGCGATCCAGTCGTGCTCGGCGTCGGCGCCGGCCGCCGAGGCGGCGTGCAGCTCCACGTTGAAACGCGGCGTGCCGGTGGAAATCACGAGCCGGTAAATCGAGCCGACCTGGCCATCGGCGGCAGCGTTCTGGCCGCTGCGGAAGACGTCCTCGAACAGCCGGCCGGCGGCATCGGCTTCCGACACGCCCAGGAACTTTTCCGCCACGGGATTCATGAAGCGCACCCGCCCGTCGAGGTCGACCGCCACCACGGCTTCGCCGATGCTGCGCAGCGTGGCGTCCAGCCGGGCACGCTCATCGATGAGGATGACGGTATCGCGCCAGGCCAGCCAGCGCACCAGCACCAGCAGCGCAATCGACAGCGCGGCCACCACCGATACGGCAACGATCACGCGTATCTGGTCATTCCTGAGCTGCGTTTCGCGGAAACCGAGCAGGCGTTCCTCCTCGGCACGCAAGCCGGCAGCCTGCTGCAAGATCGTCGCGCGCGTCGCCGCCGCCATCCGGCGCTCGTCCAGCGTCTGCTTGCCGGCATCCGCAGCGTCGGCCAGGGCGGCCTGCAAGGCGAGGGTATGCCGGTCGAGTGTTTGCCTGTAGGCCTGCAAGGCATCCTGCTGGCGCGGGTTGTCACGCGTCAGCCCCTGCAGTTTCTGGACGGATTGCGGAATGGCGTGCAAGGTGCGGTCGAGGGCGGCACGATCATCCGCATTCTCGTCGAGCAAAACGGATTTCTGCAAAAAATCCGCCTCGTGCACGAAAGAAATGGTCATTTGCACGTGCTCGAGTACTTCGCGCGTATGGATGACCCAGCGCCAGGAGTCCCAGATATGACGGATGCTGCTGGTGAGGGTCGCCACCATGACCACCAGCACCAGGATGCTGGCGATGGTGGCGTAATCGATGAAGATGCGGGTTCGACGGATCGGCATGGTTGCAGGGAACTAAAATCGCGCGGGCCGTCCGGTCCTGCTGCAAGCGCATGTGGAATCGAACCCCCATGCGCAGAAATTATAGTCTTCCAGCCACGACCATAGCGCCTGTTACGCCTGGTCAACGCAGCGCCGGCCTATCGTTTGAAGGCAAGCAACAGGACACCCGCGGCAACCAGGCCGATACCGGCCCATTCGCGCAGCGAGGGGCGCTCGCCCAGGAACACGACGGCGAATACGGCGACCAGCACGAGACTGAACTTGTCGACCGGCGCCACCTGCGACGCCTGTCCGATCTTGAGCGCGCGGAAGTAGCACACCCAGGACGCGCCGGTGGCAAGCCCGGACAGCAGCAGGAACAGCCAGGTGCGCGCCGGCAGGGTGAACGGATTCGACCACTTGCCGGCATAGGCGACGAAGGCCGCCAGCACGACGATGATGATCGCCGTGCGGATCAGTGTGGCGAGATCGGAATCGACCTTCTGGATGCCTATTTTCGCGAAAATCGCCGTCAGGGCGGCAAAGCCCGCCGACATCAGCGCCCAGTACAGCCATGCGTTCGGATGTGCCAAGGTCATTCCTTTCGGGTCAACTTGACTCGGCCAAGCATAGCCGCGCCCGTGCCCGGCACACGGCCGCTTGCAAAAATGTAATCTGCGCGACGGTTTCACGTTAACCAGGGTGTGGCGATTGCCGCTGACCGTGACCGGCCGGGGTTAGCGGAGGCGGCCGCTTTGCCTTATCATGTCGGCTTCCGTCGCCAAGCGACAGTCTTGCTGTTTCCGCATGAGTTCCCAGATCGAGATTCCTGAAGGCGCTACGCCTTCCACCGCAGCCATGCCGACGCCGGCGCGCGGCTTGCCCAGCCGCCGCCTGTCGGTGGCACCCATGATGGACTGGATCTAAAGACTAGTATTCATGCGGGTCTTGAGGGGTTCGTGTGCACATGGTGTGCATTCGTTTGGGTGTCGATTATGCGAGCCAGGCAGGACGACAATAGTGTACTTACGCTGAAGATTGATGGTGAGCTTACAGCTCAGGGACAGTGTAAGTACCGCCCCCTAGAGTTACGCGACTGGCTTAAGCACGAGAAGCCGAAGGCTTATCCTTAGATGCGTCGATGAGGACTATCTCCTTCTTGCCTTGAAGGCCATGTTTTGTCAGCAGCCGGTTTACTTTCGCAATCTCAGCACTCGTAAAGCAGAGGATCGCTTTAATTGGAGGATGAGTCGCACGGCTAGCGTCTACATAGATTTCAGCTTGTTTCAACAAGTTTTGTTCCAGCTTCGTGTTCCCTGCGAGCTTCATTTCAATTACGGTTTTGTCCTTACTGCCGTAAGATACGATGAAGTCAGCCGGACCACGTCCATTGTTGACTTCCGCGTTAGAGTCGAATGACGACGCGAACCATGTTAGCTTGAACATGATCTGGAGGTCGGCTTCTTTTCTGACTGGCTTACCGCCGACTATGAAGAGCTTGTATCCGTCCTGCTTCTCAATCACGTCACGCAAGAAGTGAATCCTTGCCAGACCTTCCGTAAAACTGCTTGGCTCTGTGTCGTAAAAATCCGTCTTATCCAGCCTACGAACGAGTTCTTTCAGTTGTTTCAGGAACAGATCACTAGCCTGTGCCAGCTTCTCCGCGCTCTGGACCTTTGCTCCCTTCCCATTCTTTTCCTTCTGCCGAATGTAGTAGTCGAGAAGTTCCGGGTACTTAGCAACAACCTTCTCCAACGTCTTGCTGAACTCGTCCTGTGTTGCCTCGATCGGCAGTTGACTAACCAAGTAGTTGTCGATCTTGCCACGCAGTGCATCGTTATCAACGCTTGCGAGAACCTCAGAATAATCTTCTACTAGTCCTTTATAGCTAATCCAGGCCTCGTCCTTGGTCAGCATGTCAATGGGCGTCAGCAGTACGAAGTCTTTACCCAACTTTGGCAAGGTAAATTGCTTGGATGCCCACGTTTCAGTTCGCATATCGAAGCGAACCTTGGCTACGCTAAATTTGCCGAGCTTATTCTTTGGTAAATGCGCTAAGGCAAACTTCTCGGTGTACTCGGCCAAGTATCCACAGATAAGATTGCAGGTGAAGTCACTAATCTGATCTTTTCCGACGCCGTTCTTTACAAGGGTCAGTTTCTCCAAGTGCGTCCCAGTCTTTTCTTCCTCACCGAAGTTAGCAAGAACTGTTGTCAAGTTAAGCTTAAGCGAATTAGCGAACTTTGATCCTAACCCCCGACCGTTATTTCCGGACTTACTGTAGCCTAGCCAGTTCTGCTTAATTTCTGAGAAGTAAAACCAGTTTTTGATCGCACCGTTTGGGAGTGACTGCTTGGACTTCGACTTCAGAAAACGCACATACGCGAGCATGTTCTCATGGAGCTTCTGATAATCCTCTTTTTCGCTATTAAAAAGAAGAAAAGGATCGATAAACAACGGCAGATCGTTAATTAATGAGACGTTGAATGCACCATAGTCGCTAATCGTTTCAGGAGCGACGTCGAAGAAATCCGAAAAGTAAATGTTAAACTTGCGTTCTGCCATGGTAACTTTCCTCAAGTAAGTGAAGAAAGAATAACATGGCTGTCACATTTGTAGTTATCTTTTAACGTTGATTACTCTACATCGTAGAACATCAAGGTTTCACTCCGTACTTTGTAATGAAGTCGTTTTCCATCTTCTCGCAGGCCATGGCGATGAAGCGAGCTTCACCGGGTTCCAGTGATTTTTTTGATTGGTCGTCCCAACAGTTAGAGATGGCAAGGCGAGCGACGGATTTTTCGTGCTGTTCTGGAGTCTCGGTGCATGCGGTTAGCAGTACAGCCAGAAAGATTACTGTAGTTTTTTTCATTTGCCTTCAGATCGGTGTAGGTTAGGAATTGCGGGATATATCCCGTGGTCCGTACTGTAGCATACTGGCAACATCAATAGTGTGCCCACACCATCAACACACCCCCGACATCCTGCTCTCACAGCGCTTGGTGCTGTCATTCGTAAGAGGCGACAGGAGCTGAAACTCAGCCAAGAGAAGCTAGCAGAGCAAGCTGGCCTTGATCGGTCCTACCTCGGACAGGTAGAACGGGGAGACAACAGCATCGCGCTGTTGACACTCCTTAACATTGCCAACGCACTTGGCGTGACGTTGGAATCTCTAATGAGCGAAGCCCGGCTGTAACCGGAAAGCCGTCTTCGGCTGACGGATTTTCTACCAAAAATTTTTGGAAAGTGCCTGTAGGAGGTACGAAAGCGGGCAGAACTGGAAAAGTATCTAAGGTCCAACGCGGAACTTAACGCGGCAGGGGCGCCATGTGCTTGTACTGCCGCTATGGTATGAGTCAAGATATTTGCGAGGTCGAACGCGGTGCTTAACGCGACGACGGCTGGGTATTCATCGCCGATGGTGCAGGCAAAATATCTCTGCCGCTGTTTATTGACGCCAGTGGCCTGTGGAGCCACCGCTGTGCCTGAATAGGCTTCCTAAATGGTTTGAGCGGACTTCAGCAATCGGGAGATAGTGGACTTGTGCCACTCGCCGCCGTTGAAAGTGGCAACGTTACGACTGGTCAGCTCTGCGGCGATCTGGTCAAGGGTCATGTTCTGCGCCTTCAGTTGCTTGATGGTGGGGACTACTCTAGCGGCGAAGGCTGCGGCCTTGGCGGAGTTTGTAGCCTGTCCCTTGACTTGCGCTTCGCTCAGGTTGGTTCGGTTGCCTAGCACCATGCCTTGAGCCTTCTTCGCTGCCAGAGCCGCCTTGGTGCGTGCACCGATCATCTTGCGTTCCTTCTCACCCAGTGCAGCGTACAGGTGCAAAACGAAGGGGTCCACATCCGATCCCAACTCAGCGACGATGAACGGTACGCCACGCGCCATTAGACCTGAGATGAAGGCTACGTCGCGGCTCAGGCGGTCTAGCTTTGCCACGATTACCGGGCACTTCATCTTCTTAGCTTTCGCCAGAGCCGCTTTCAGTCCAGCACGTTCGTCAATACCTTGCGCACCGCTTGCCACTTCCGAAAACAGTTCGACAATCTCGAAACCTTCTATCGCAGCAAATGCGCGAATTGCTGCTTCTTGCGCCGTCAGACCAAGACCAGACCTTCCTTGTTCCGATGTACTTACGCGAATTAGTGCGATCGCCTGTTTCATAGTCGTCTTTCGAGTACTGAAATGTCGTTGCAGCTATTATACGAGCGTTTAGTGGTCGCAACAACAGATATTGTTGTATTGTTGACATAACTAAACTGATGTGGGATACATGTGCGAAGGCGGAAAGCCAAACAGGAGTAGCAATGATTTACAAACTTGTAGCAGGTTTGGCGCTGGTTGTGACTGGCGCATGGGCAGTCTCTAAACCAGGCTGGGACAGCATTTGCGCGACAGTGGCAGCAGCAGCAGCATTCGCTGCTTGTTTCGTTCCTCGTGCAGATTCTGGGCAGTCCCAGAACATCGGCGCTGGCGGCATCGGCGTTCAGGCTGGCAGAGACGCAAAGGTCCGTGACATCACTAACAGGAACCGGTAAGAAATGCTCGGTAAGACACAAGCCCAAGAAGCTGCTGACGGTGCAGTTGCTGTCCAAGCAGGGCGGGATGTTGTCATGCACGTTGGCGTTACTACTCCAGAGGAGGTGCGTGCCCTTGCAAGCGACACCTTCAAGGCAGATTTCGTCAAGATGCTTGGCATGGCTGAGGCCATTGCTGAAGCTCGGGCGAACAAAGTGCTTGAGGCGTTCATTGACCGTGTTGAGCGCGTTAACCCGTCGGCTCTTCGGTACGCGAATGACCCTGATTTTAGATACACGTTATATACAGCGCAAAAGACTGCTGCAAGAACCGATAACAGCGGCTTGCATGACTTGCTCGTAGAGCTGCTTGTACAACGAACGTTCGAAGCTCCCCGCAGTTTAATTCAGCTTGTCCTCAATGAGTCCATCGAAGTAGTCCAGCGGATTTCCACTTCTCAGATAAATACCTTATCGCTTGCATTTGTCATTTTGACTTTGAGATTTGCATCAGTCGCGTCCTTCGATACTTTCTTGAAGACGATGGATGTTTATGTTGAACCGCTTCTCTCAGATGTAGCCGGATCGAAGGCATCTCTTAGCCATCTGGAATATGCAGGATGTGGCACTAACTCAGACACAATGCGGCGTCTCATGGCGGACATGTTGCTCCGTTCTTATCCAGGCGCCTTTCAGCAAGGAGCTTCAGAAGCCGAAGCGGGCATAAAAGTCCTAAGTCCTGCCGCACGCAGACTGTTGGTACCGTGTGAACATAATCCGGCCCGGGTGCAAGTGCTGAGCGGGACGCGAGAAATGCTGGATGACTTGTGCAAGCAGCTACAGTTAGATGAGCGTGATACTAAAATGCTGCAAGCCATATTTCAAGGGCAGCGTATTGACGTACGCAATGTACGCAGCGTCTGCATTACAAAGCGCCCATATCTTGCAAGGCTCTTCGACGTGTGGGACAAAAGCGCTTTAACCAGCTTTTCGCCGACGAGCGTAGGGATTGCGATTGCCCATGCAAATCTGTCTAAGTACGGCGATATCGGGCCACTGAGCAACTGGATCAACTGAGGAATGCTTGTTGGAGTTGGACTATCGAAACAAACCGGGCCAGACTTAGGGCACGGATTCCTCGTTTTTCGATAAGTTCTATCGTCTTGTCGGTCGGCTTGCCGGTGAAGATCACTGCGTATTGAGGGCCCCCTATCGTTGACTGCACAATGCCTTGTTTAACCGCTGCGTGGTTCCATCCGTTTTGAATCTGGTAGTACGTCGGTGCCTTATGGTATCGGGCCGGGTCAACCCTCGCTAGGGCGGCTTCGGCAGTCGCCTTGCTGGTCTTGGCGTTCAACTCCCGATCCTTGACTTCTACGTACAAGTCCCATTCAGGATGGTAGAAGTCAGCCATGGCATTGAACGGGCCGCTTTTGTCCTCGAAAGCGAACGGGAGAAGGTCGTTATTGCAGGGGATGAACCCGAGAGGGAGCAGTGCCTTCGCTGCGGTTGCTTCGGGTTTGGATTGATATGTCATGTGTTACTCCTTTCAGGATTTCGCACTACGTAAAAGAGAAGGAGTTCTGACAAGCCCTTGCACCTTTGCACTTTTACGTAACTGCTTGATTATTCAGGTGGTCCTTAAAACTCAGACCCTTGCACTACCCTTGCATTACCGTTGCGAACCTCTTGCACTTCGTAAGCCGACATACCGTCTGGGAAGTAGTAAGTTGACCGGTTCCCGGTGATGAGCATCTGTGCTTTCGTATAGCGAAGCCGGGACATGATGTGCGGAACGTGGCTTGGCTTCAGCTTTGTTAGTCCATCCATGACAAGGGCATCCTGTAGCTCTGCAAGCGTGAACACGATGTTGTCGGCTGCAAAGCCAATCGCGAACTCTTCCTGCGGGTTCGTGCTTAGCGCGACGATCGCTTGTAGTGCAGACGATTCGGGCGGGCGTTTCGGGTTAAACCCTGTCAGGTCATATCGCAAAAACCAGCAGTAGACGGCATCAAGTGAGCCGGGAAGCTTGATCCAAGCGTCCAGTTGAGCGATGAAGGATTGTGTCTCCGTAGCGTCTACCCGGTGCTTCATCCGATCGAATGCAAGCCAGCGACGCTCGTCTTCATCAAGGTAAAGCGGGCGAGCTTCATTCGATGCAAGGATAAACCGTGTGTACGTACGAACCATCGTGCCTTGCATGTTTTTGCGTTCCACATGTTGCCGCTCCTCGGACAGTACCGACTTCAGTTTGGTCTGGGTGGAGCTGCTGCTTGTTTTACAGTCGTCCAACAGCACCAGGAGACCCGTTTCAAGCATCGTGGAGAAGCGGCCTAATACCTTGTCGTACGAAGCAGCGATTTCCGTGTGAATGAGAATCGGGCTCAGGATGTTCTCGAATACCCAACCTTTCCCTGTGCCCGGATCGGATGTCCACAGCAAGTGATAGGAAGGCCGCTCCCAAGGACGCTGTACCGCGTGTGCGAGCCACTGTAGTGCTTGATGGCGCTGAACCGGATCAGGGAACATTCGCTCCCAGAACTCATGAAACAGCGGGCTTACGTCAGTGCTTGCGCTGGACGGCTCGTATTTCCGGAACAGGTTCACGTAGGTAAGGCCAGCACGAGAATCTACCGAATACGGGCCGCCCTGCGGGTCAAAGCGATGGCCGACAACATGCACAAGCGTACGCATTAAGTAGCCAGAGCCAGGGTAGGGGAGTTGTTTCCTGTTGACTCTACAGTAACGGTCGAAGTCACTTTCTAGAAAAGCCGGATAGAACTTTTCCCCAGTGAAGCGGTTGAACAAGCGAGTTTGATTTGCTGTTCCGTCATCGATCTTACAGAAGCCCCGTTCTTTTAGACTCGTCACGTAGGCCGCGATTTCTGCCTGTTCCTCCAGCGTTGGCGGTTGATTAGATGTTTCATTTATTGCGGTCATTTGTCATCCTCTTATTATCTATGCCGTGAATGGCGAACTTCGTCTGTCAATACTTTTTTCGGACGCTTGAAGGCGGCAGATACGCCCCGACGTGTGCGGGAGGATATGCATGCTTCATCTGCTGTCTCGTGCCATCTATCATGGTCGAGGTTAGGTGGAAAGCACCATGGATCGTCAGTGGTATCTGTATAACGTACCCGCGTCGGCGAAAACTCCTCTTTTGCCGCAAAAAACGCATCGATGTTTCTGCCATCCCAGCGGGGCATTTCCCTCGGAACGGATGCGCCGAATATGAGGCATGACGCGGTCATAACTGCTACATCTAATTGATTGAATTCTTCAAAAGTCTTCATTTTGGTTTCCTTTCTTTTTTAATTCATACCGCATCGACGTAACGACTTCTGCTCAGCGCTGATTACCAGCGAAGCAATGTCGTGTTCCAGGATTTAGGAACTACGGATGTGGTAGGAATATCTACGGTAGCGTCAAAGCTGACGGAACATGGCGTTTCCAGCCAAAACACAAGTGGTTGTGACATATAAAACGGGGGGATTCGTCCAGCCACAATGGTGAACTTGCATCCAATTTGGTTTAGAAAAACAACCAAAACTCTATACTTTGTATAGACCACGTTGCTACATCAACGCTTTCCTCGCGTCAAAACCGCTACGGGCTCTGACGATGCTAGAAATATGGCTCTGGACACCAGCGATTGGGTACAGATAATTGCGACCAAGTAGAACGTATTCCGGTCCCTTGCCGCGTTTGCGCCATGCATCGAGTGTGGATACTTGCACACCCGCAAGCTTGGCAACGCTCTGCTCGTCAAGACAGTTAACGAGGCGGGCAAGGTCGGCTACGCTCGGGTTGGTGGTTGGCTCTGTGTTCATCTGTTCCTCCTTCATTGTTGTGGAGGCTGAACTTTAATGCGTCAAAAACCAGTAGCGCGGTTACTTATCAATTGAGTTGGGTTTGTACTTTTTTACCGTATTCTGGATTGTTGTTGCGGTGACACCGAGTTCGCCTGCTAACTCCTTCACAAGGCCATAGCTCGTACCATCCTGCTTTCTGTCCCAGTAGAGTTTGGCAATCCGTTTGCACGTTTCCTCATCCAATTTTCTGGGCTTGGACGCACGCACGCGTTGCGCCTCATTGAATGCTTCCTGCGCTGCGACAAACGGTTCGATCCGGTGCAATGCGTTTGCTTCTTCAAACAGAGCCATGACCCGGTCACGTTTGCTTACATATCTTGCCGTTTCGGCCATTTCAGCGGTTTTTGAGACCCGAACGGCCATGGGAGGGTGCCATACGCGACTTCGTGGCCTTTCTCTGTCGATTTCAGCGAGCAGTGTCTCTATCTCGCGGTAGATAGGATCAGTTCGCGTCGTTAACTGGGGCCGAAGCCAACTAAGCGCCCTTTGCATACAAGTTACGAAGTAACGAGGCGTATGGGCCGAGTTCGCCTTTCTTACTAGAAGCGAGTAAGTGCTTTCATTCAAGGGCTTCAATTGATCACGAATCGTGTTGTTCGACTGAGCCCAGTGCCGGATGCGCTGTTGGCTCATGCCGCCTCCTGCTTCCGGCTTGCCAGCGCTTGCACTGCGTCATGCACGTCTTCCGCCTTCGTGTGGGTGTATCGCTTCAACTGCGTCCAGGTCTTATGTCCGGTGAGTAGGGCGGTCTGCGGAATTGTTAAGCCCATGCGGAACAGGTCGCTTGTGGCCTTGTGTCGAAGATCATGAAAATGAAGGTCAACGATCCCCAGCTTGGCACACGCACGCGTAAATGCCGTGCTAACGCTCGACGTTTGGTAGGGGAAGATGCGGCCAGCTTCGCGGGTAGCGAGTATAGGCTCGACGAGTTTCCAAGCTTCGGGGAGCAGCGGCACTTTCTGATCGTTGCCGGCCTTCCTGCGTGGGTCTTTGCGGTCGCGGATGATGACAGTGCGCTTGTCCGGGTCCAAGTCTTCCAGAAGGATCGAGCAGATTTCGTCTTGTCGCATAGCTGTCGCAAGAGCGAATGCGCAGAGCGTTGCCATCGGAATCTTCTGACGCTTGTTGTCCCGCCAATAGGTGAAAAGCTTCTCAAGCTCTGCCGGTGTCGGCTCGCGTTCCCGTTCGTTGCTTCGGGTGTTGACCCTACGGGCCGAAAGGTCCCGGCGTGCGTCGCGTGCAAGGTCTGCGGGCAAGTCCAGCTTGCGAGAATGCTTACCCCATTTCAGTATCGCCCCGAAGAACGACAGGTCAGCCGCAATTGTCACTCCGCCAGCGCCAGAACCCAGCCTCTTGTCGATGAAGTCCCGTAAGTGGATGCTATTTATACGCTTCAATGCGATACTGCCAAGCTCACGCTTCAGCATGGCATGGGTCGCCTGTTTGGTCTTCCCGCCCATGTTACACTCTTGTCCGTAGCCGTCGATTAGGTCGCCGACGCTGTAGCCTTCGGGAACTGGTTGATAGCCGCTCGCGGCAATGTGTTCTGCCTGTACTTCAATCTGCTGTGCCCATGCCTGCGCGTCGCGTTTCAGGGTGAACGTTTCCCCGCGATACATTCCACCTTTCCGGACCTGCGCCCGCCATTTCCCGCTCGGAAGCTTCGTAAATGTAGCCATCGTGTGCAATTTCTGTGTGTCAAGATATGCCCCGATTATGCTCCAGTTAATCCCCTTTGTGTGCACCTCGTGTGCATCTAATGCTGCACATATGCAAAATGAACGATATTATTGCCAATAAAAACAAGAGGTTACTAAGTGTGGCCCCGATGATGGACTGGACCGACCGCCACTGCCGCGTCTTCCACCGCCAGATCACCCGCCACACCTGGTTATATACCGAGATGGTGACCACGGGCGCACTCATCCACGGCGACGTCGAGCGCCATCTGCGCTACGACGATGTGGAGCACCCGGTCGCCCTGCAACTGGGCGGCAGCGACCCGGCCGACCTGGCGAAAAGCGCCAAGTTGGGCGAACAGTGGGGCTATGACGAGATCAACCTGAATTGCGGCTGCCCTTCCGAGCGCGTGCAGAAGGGCGCGTTCGGCGCCTGCCTGATGAGCGAGCCGCAGCTGGTGGCCGATTGCGTCAAGGCGATGCGCGACGCGGTGTCGATCGATGTCACCGTCAAGCACCGCATCGGCATCGACGACAACGAGGAATACGGTTTCGTGCGCGATTTCGTCGGTACCATCGCCGACGCCGGCTGCCGTACCTTCATCGTCCATGCGCGCAATGCCGTGCTGAAGGGTTTGTCGCCCAAGGAAAACCGCGAGATCCCGCCGCTGCGCTACGAAGTCGCGTACCAGCTCAAGCGCGAATTCCCGGACCTCGAAATCCTGATCAATGGCGGCATCAAGACGGACGACGAGATCGCGCTGCACCTGGAGCACGTCGACGGCGTGATGATCGGGCGCGAGGCCTACCACAACCCATGGCTGATGGCCGGCTGGGATGCCCGCTTCTATGGCGACGACGCGCCCGGCAAGTCCCGCGACGAGGTGCTGCAGGCGATGATTCCGTACATCCGCGCCCAGCTCGAGCGCTACGGTCCCCTCGGCCTGCGCCTGAACAGCATCACGCGCCACATGCTCGGCCTGATGGCCGGCCTGCCGGGCGCGCGCGCTTACCGCCAGCTGCTGTCCGACTCGCGTCGCCTGGCTGGCGGCGATCCCGAACTCCTGCTCGAAGCCGCCGCGCGCCTGCGCCAGGCTGCCTGATCCTGTCTCCCTCCGGCCCGTGGCGTCCGCCATGGGCCGCGTATTTGGTGGCGTACGTCATCATTCCCTTGCAGTAAAAAGCCTTGAATTCGATGCAAGAAGCGGTGAGATAGACTTTATTTAGTTGTCTCAATTGCACTACGATTATTATTTTATATTGATAAAAATCATAATTTTCGATAAATAATTGAATGTTTATGTATGATGATTCACTTTCGGTTACCTCGTCAGCAACCATGTCGAATCACGCCATTCCTGCCGTATCCGTCTGCATTCCCTGCTATCGTGGCGCCGCCCACCTGGGCGCGGCGATCGCGTCGGTGCTTGCCCAGACCTGGACCGACTTCGAGCTGATCGTCATTGATGACAATTCCCCGGACAATACCGACGAGGTCGTGGCCGGCTTCGACGACCCGCGCATCCGCTACCTGAAGAATCCACAGAACCTGGGGCCGGAAGGCAACTGGAACCGCTGCCTGGACGAGGCGCGCGGCCGCTTCTTCAAGCTGCTGCCGCAGGACGACCTGATTGCCCCGACCTGCCTGGAAAAGCAGGTGGGGGTCCTGGAAGCCGATCGCGAGCACAAGCTGGCGCTGGTGTTCTGCGCGCGCACCATCCTCGACGCGCGCGACCGCACGGTGATGGTGCGCGGCTATCCGAAGCGCAGCAGCGGCGTGGTCGATGCGCGTGTGCTGATCCGGCAGTGCGTACGGCGCGGCACCAACGTCATCGGCGAACCCGGCAGCGTGCTGTTTCGCCGCGACAGCGCCGCCCTGGCCGGCCGTTTCGATGCCAGCATTCCCTACGTGCTCGACCTCGATTACTGGGTGCGCCTGCTGTGCCATGGCGACGCCTGGTACGTCAACGAACCATTGGCATCGTTCCGCGTCTCGGTCGGCTCGTGGAGCGTGCGCATCGGCACGCGCCAGAGCATGGAGTACCAGCAGTTCATCCGCAAGCTGGCGGCGAATCCGCGCTTCCGCGCCAGTGCGCCCGACATCCTGGTCGGCAAGCTGATGGCGAAAGTGAATGCGCTGCTGCGTTCGGTGCTGTACCGGGTGCTGGCCATGCACGCGGTCAAGCCATGACGCGGCTGCACGCGTTCTGGCAGCAGCATCGCTGGTTGCGCTTCCTGGTTATGGGCGGCATCAACACCGGCTTCAGCTATGGCGTGTATGCGCTGCTGGTGTATTGCGGCCTGAATTATGCGGTCAGCAACCTGTGCTCGCTGGTGCTCGGCATCCTGTTCAGCTTCCGGACCCAGGCCGCCTTCGTGTTCCAGGATGCCGCGCGTGGCCTGTTCATGCGCTACGTGATGGTGTGGACCATCCTGTACCTGTCCAACATCCTGATGATCGGCTCGCTCATCCGGCTGGGCGCCAACGCGTATTCCGCGGGCGCGCTGGCGATCGTGCCGACTGCCGTGCTGTCGTATTTCTTGCAGAAGTCGTTTGTGTTTACCGGAGCCAGGCGGGCCTGAAGCCCCTGGCGTGAATGCGTGGATCGGCCGCCTGTCATGAGGTGTGAATGGAACGTGTGGCAGTATTCGATGGGTCGCCTGCCTTGACAGCGCGTGCGATGCGTACCGGCTTGGTGCCGGTCGCGTCGCTGTTTCTTTTCCTGTGTGCGTGGCACTGGCGCGTGGCGGGCGCGCCGGCACTGCCGGCCTGCGCCTCGCTGGCGCTGCTGCTTGGACTGTATCTGCTGTATGGACATGTGTTTGCGCTGGCCAGCGCGCGCCTGTTCCGCAACACCATGGGCATGCCGTTCCAGCTGCTGTGCGGCTACTTCATGTTCAACACGGCGCTGTTCGTCCTGGCCCTGTGCTCGCCCCTCGGCATGGCCCTCGACGTGGCCATCCTGGGCGCGGCCGGCGCGGCCGCGGCGTTTGCCCTGCGCAAGCGCACCGTGCCGCCCGCCACCTTTGTGTCGGGATTCGAGGCCTGGGCGCCGTGGCTGGCCGTGCTGATCGCGGGTGCCGGCGCCACGATCTGGGCCGGCGATGTCCAGGCGCCGCTGCAGGCCCAGGGCGACAACACGATTTTCAGGGTCTGGCCCGACGTCTACATCCACGTGCGCGAGATCAGCGTGTTCGCACAGGCGCACGGCTTGCGGACCATCCACGACATCAAACTGGCGGACGGGCCGGCCCCGCTCTACCATTTCGCCAGTTATCTGTCTGCCGCGTTCATCAACGCCCTCGGCGGTGCCAGCGCGATGCAGGTGTATGCGAGTTTCCAGCTGCCGTTCGGCATCCTGCTGACGGGACTCGCCGCTTATTGTCTCGTAGGCAAGGTGCTGGGTCTTTGGCCGGGTGTCGCTGCCGCCGCTGCCGTGACCCTGCTGCCGGATGGCTTCCAGCAGGGCTTCGCCAACCGTTACCTGAGCTATTACTTCATTTCCCAGGTTAACCTGGGCATGCTGTACGGGATTGCCTGCGCCGCCCTGGCCTGGCTGTTCGTGGTGGATGGCTGCCGCCGCGGGAAATTCCAGACGGTGCTGCTGGGTTATGTCTTCCTCGGTATCTGCCTTTTCTACAAGGCGCATATCTTCGTGGCGAACAGCTATCTCCTGATGATGTTCCCCGTGCTGTTCTTCACACCGTTGCAGCGGCGTTGGCGCGTTGCGATCGGCTTGGCCGCGACGGTGCTGTTCGTGGCAGCAGTGGCGTTTTCGCAAACCAATCCACGGGTGCCGGTGATGCGCCTGGATGGCAGCGGCATCAGCGACTATCTGCTCATATTGCTGCACGATTACGAGCCCGGCGCGTTGAAATCCTTCTTTACCCGCGTCTTCCTGGAAGAGTCGCACAGCAAGCCGCTACAGCTGGTCTATGTGGTGGCGATGTTGTCGCTGTCGACCTTCGGCCTGTGGACGCTGTTGCTGCCGGCGGCGGTGGCAGGCGCAAGGAAGCGGGTGGACTTGCCGCTCCTGTGTTTTCCGCTGCTGGTGGTGGCCAACTACATCGTCATGGCGGTCGGCCTGGCGCAGGATACCCGGGGCGTGGGTACGCCGGACGAGTTGACCAACCGGCCGCTGGTCTGGGCATATTTCGTGGCAGCGGCCTTCGGCGCGGGCTTGTTGTACCGCAACTGGGCCGGCCGGGTGCTGCCGAACCAGCCGCTGCAGCGCGGCCTGTTGGCGGCCGCACTCCTCGTGGTAGCGCTGTGCGGGACCGGGTATTCGGCGCCGGACCTGCAGACCTTCCCCGAGCGAAAGCACATGGAAACGTTTAGCGAGATGAATGCGGTACCGACCTGCCTGGTCAATGCGGGCGCCTTCATCCGTACACGCGGCAAGCCGACGGACATCATCCAGGACTCGTATGGCGACCAGCGCTTCGTGCTGACCGCGCTGTCGGAGCGCCAGTTGTACGTCGGCGCGACCGGGTTCGGCGGGACCCAGCACGAGCAGGCCGCACGGCAAGACGCTGTCCGCGGCTTCATGCGCATGGATGACGCGGCCCAGTTGCAGCATTTCACGGCGGCACGCGGCATCGCATGGTTCCTGGCTTATCCCGGACAGGTGCTGGGCTGGCCCGTCGATGTCGCCGGGAAGCCTGCGTATGCCTGCGGCGGCTACCGGCTCTACCGTTTTCCGAATGCCGTCCAAGCCGCTTCCAACCCATAAGCGTGAGCGAACATGAATACCCACACCGATCCCCTCCATCAAGAAGACGTTGCCGCCCACGATGCGCCGCTGCACCGCATCTCGATCGTGATCCCGGTGTACCGCGGCGAAACCACGCTGCCGTCCATCGTCGCCGAAATCGCACCGCTCACCACCCAGCGCCTGAGCCCGGACGGCAACCTGTTCGTGGTCTCCGAAGTGGTGCTGGCACACGACTGCGGACCGGACCGCTCGGACAAGACCATCGAGGCGCTGGCGCAGCGTTATCCCTTCGTGGCGCCGGTCTGGCTGTCGCGCAATTACGGCCAGCATGCCGCCACCATGGCCGGCATGGCCAGCGCCACCGCCCAGTGGGTCGTGACCATGGACGAGGATGGCCAGCAGGACCCGGCCGACATCGCGCACCTGCTGGACGCGGCCATCGCCTCGTCGCTGCAGCTGGTGTATGCGCAGCCGCTGAATCCACCGCCGCACGGCTGGCTGCGCAACACGGCCAGCCGCACGGCCAAGGCCATCAGCACGCGCGTGCTGGGCAACAAGTCGATCGGCCGCTTCAACAGCTTCCGCCTGGTCGACGGCGAAATCGCGCGCACGCTGGCGGCCTATTGCGGTAACGGCGTCTACCTTGACGTCGGCCTGTTCTGGATCACCGGCCGCATCGGCCATGCCCCGATCAAGCTGCGCAATGAGATGGACCGGCCGTCCGGCTACTCCTATTTCCGCCTGTTCGGCCATTTCTGGAACCTGATCCTGACCACCGGCACCCGGCCGCTGCGCCTGATCACCATCGTCGGCTTCATCTCGATGCTGCTGGCGATCTTCCTGGCCGCGTTCGCGCTGTACGGCAAGTATGTGGGCGACGTGCCGATCCAGGGCTGGACCTCGCTGGTCACGGTGGTCGCGTTCTTCTCGGGGACGATCCTGGCCTCGATGGGCATCATTTCCGAGTACCTGGCGGTGACGATGAACATTGTCATGGGCAAGCCGCTGTACGTGGTCAGCAGCAAGCCGGTACGGCCGCTGGGGCGCGCATGAAGACCGTATGGGTGGTTGGAGCAGGGGGCCTGCTGGGCGCCGCGCTGTGGCACCGCTCGACGGCGCTCGGCGACGACGTGTTCGTCCCGGGCGAACGCCTGGCCTGGGCCGAGCGCGCGCGCCTGATGGCGCAGCTGCAGGCCCATGCCGGTGCTTTTGCGCAGCGGGTCGCGGCGTCGCCCTCGCGTGCATGGGAGCTGTACTGGGCGGCCGGCGTGGGCACGATGTCGAGTCCGGCCGAAGCGCTGCTGCTCGAGACCGAGGCCCTGGGCGTGCTGCTGGAAGCGCTGGCAGCGCATCCAGCGCTGGCCGGCACCCCGGGCGCGATCGGCTTCGCCAGCTCGGCGGGCGCGATCTATGCCGGTGCGCTGGATGAGATCATCAGCGAAATCACGCCGGTGGCGCCGACCACGCCATATGCCCGCGCCAAGCTACAGCAGGAAGACCTGGTGCGCGCCTTCGCCGCCGCGCGCCCGGACACGCGCGCGCTGCTTGCCCGTTTCAGCACCCTGTACGGCACCGGCCAGGCGGTCGGCAAGCAGCAGGGCCTGCTCACCCATATCGCGCGCAGCATCGTGCGCCACCAGCCGATCCAGATCTTCGTTCCCTTCGATACCATCCGCGACTACCTGCGTGTCGAAGATGCGGCCGCGCACATGATCTGCGCGCTGCGCGAGACCGGCCCAGCGCACCAGCTCACCAAGATCATCGCCTCCGAACACCCGACCACCATCGCCGAGATCGTGGCCACCTTCCGGCGCCTGGCACGGCGCTCGCCGCGCATCGTGACCAGCGCCAGCGCGCGTGCCGGCCTGTATGGCCGGCGCATGCAGTTCCGCTCCACGCTGGCGCTGCACGGGCATGACGACCTGCCAGCCACCAATCTCACGGTCGGCATTGCCCAACTGCTCGAGGCAGAGCGGGCACGCTTCACCCATCCTCCCCAGCACTGAGCCGGCGGCCTGCCACAGGCCGCCTCGTGTTCAAAATGCGCGACGGTTCTCGTACATACATTGTTTTTCTGCGTAAATTTTCTTGCCACGTAGCAAGGTCGCGTTTAATACTAGCGTCCTTCTTCATGCTTTGATCGTCCTCCGGACAGCATCACAAACTGGCTTCACTGTTGTGTTACTGAAACAGTTTTGCTGCAAAGCATCTTTGCTATCTGCAACTTTAGGAAATTGATTTATCCTGAAGGAAATACACGAAACGACCCGGAGAAGTTGGTCGTCGTGATGTGCGACGCGCGGCGCAGCAAGTTCCGGGCGATCTCGATCACTTGAAACAGGGAAAGCAAGTAATGAATTTAACAAACATGAAGGTCGGTGTGCGACTCGGTCTGGGCTTTGCCCTGGTCCTGGTGCTGCTGGTCGTGGTGACTGTCGTCGGCATCGTCCGCATGGCACAGATCCAGAACCGGCTCGACCATGTGGTCAGCGTAAGCAATGTCGTTACCCGCCTGGTCGTGGACATGCGTAACAACGTCAGCGAGCGCGTCACCTCGCTGCGCACCCTGACGCTGATGACCGATGCGGCCGACATGGAGCCGGAACTGAACCGCTTCAAGGAACAGACCGCCAAATACGACGCCCTGCAGCAGAAGCTGAGCGAGAAGTTCGCGCTCGAGGCCTCCAGCGAAGAAAAGGCGCTGCTGGCCCAGATCAAGGAAGCGGAAAACGTCGCCATGCCGGCCATTGCCAAAGCATCGCAGCTCTACCTGGCCAACAATGCCATGGACGCTACCCGCGTGATGGTCAAGGAAATCCGTCCGGCCCAGAAGAAGTGGCTGGACGCGCTGGACCAGCTGGGCAAGATGGAAGACAAGCAGAATGCCCAGACCCAGGTCGCTGCCGAAGCCGCCTTCGCCGGCGCCCGCAACTTCATGCTCGGACTGCTGGCCCTGGCGGTCGCGATCGGCGTCGCCGCTGCCTACATCATCACCCGCGGCCTGCTCAAGCAGCTGGGCGGCGAGCCGGGCTACACCGCCCAGATCGCCGGCAGCATCGCCCACGGCAACCTGTCGATCGCCATCGACACCAAGTCGAGCGATCGCGGCAGCCTGCTGACCGAAATGAAACAGATGCGCAACAGCCTGGTCGACATCGTCAGCCAGGTCCGCCGCGGCACCCAGACCATCACCACCGCATCGCGTGAGATCTCGGCCGGCAACATCGACCTGTCCTCACGTACCGAACTGCAGGCCAGCTCGCTGGAAAAGACGGCCTCGGCGATGGAAGAACTGACCTCGACCGTGAAGCAGAACGCCGACAATGCCCGCGAAGCCAACCAGCTGGCCGCCACCGCATCGAACGTGGCGCGCAAGGGCGGCGAAGTGGTGTCGCAAGTGGTCGGCACCATGGGCGAGATCAACAGCTCGGCCAGCAAGATCGCCGACATCATCGGCGTGATCGACGGCATCGCCTTCCAGACCAACATCCTGGCGCTGAATGCCGCGGTCGAAGCGGCCCGTGCCGGCGAACAGGGCCGCGGCTTCGCGGTCGTGGCATCCGAAGTGCGCAGCCTGGCCCAGCGTTCGGCCGCGGCAGCGAAGGAAATCAAGACCCTGATCGGCGACTCGGTCGAGAAGATCAGCCGTGGCAGCAAGCTGGTCGGCGAAGCCGGCGTGACGATGGAAGAAGTGGTCGACAGCGTCAAGCGCGTGACCGACATCATGAGCGACATCGCCGCCGCCAGCGCCGAGCAGAGCGCCGGCATCGAACAGGTGAACCTGTCGATCATCGAGATGGACGGCATGACCCAGCAGAATGCGGCGCTGGTGGAGCAAGCCGCCGCCGCCTTCCAGAGCCTGCAGGACCAGGCGGCCGAACTGCAGCGCGTGGTCAGCATCTTCAAGCTGGAAGAGGGCATGGAAGCTGCCGTGGCCCAGGCCGCCGTGGCGGCTGCCCCGGTGGCGCCGGCCGCCGCTACCCGCGCTGTGGCCACCCGTCCGGCCCGGCCGCAACTGAAGAAGCCGGCCAGCCCGGCGCCTGCCAAGCCGGCAGCGGCAGCGGACAAGAGCCCGACCTCGAAAAAGGTCGCCGCCGCCGCCGCCAGTGACGACTGGGAAGAGTTCTAAGCAGTTCCTTATCAATCAAGCTTTGTCCGACGCCGGCCGCCCAGGCCGGCATTAAAAAAAACTGTGTTATTTAGGGGTAACAAAAATGTCCAATAAGAAATTTGCAGTCAGCCTGGTAGCAGCCCTGTTCGTGACCGGTTTCGCCGGCGCCGCCTTTGCCGCCGAAGTACCGGCCAGCTTCGATGCGTCGAAGTGCAAGGTCGACTATCCGAAAGCCTCCCTGATGAACGAAGAGCAGGGTGTGACCTCGATGTCGTTCCAGGTCAACGCCGATGGTTCGGTGGCCGATTCGAAGCTGGAAAAGTCGAGCGGCTTCAAGGGCCTGGACAAGGCAGCACTGAAAGGCCTGTCCGCCTGCAAGTTCAAGCCGGGCACCAAGGACGGTGCCCCGGCCCAGACCTGGACCAAGGTCGACTACGCCTGGAAGCTGGACTGATCTTCTCCGATCATGCAGCACGATAAAAAAACCGGCCGAGGCCGGTTTTTTTATGCCTGCTTTTATGCGTACTTTTATGCCTACTGCGCAGGCCGGACCAGTCCGCGCCGGAACACCTCATCGGCCACCTGGCGTCCGACCAGCACGCCTTGCACCTTGTCGAACTGGAAGTGCACGCCGAGGTAGATCCGGCTCTGGCCGGCTTCTTCCTCGGCTTGCGAGAAGCTGCCGTAGCTACGCGGCAGCTTCGGCCTGACCCAGCCGTCGTTGTCGCGCGTGATGCCGTTCCATTCGTCGGACACGAAGGTGAACGGAACCCCGTCGCCATACAGCTTGCGCAGCGTCCCGAACACCGAGCCGCCGGTCGCCGCGTGGCCTGACGGATAGGTCGGGAAGGGCGGCGTGTAATCCGGCCCGACCATGTTGCTGGCCGGCGCTCCCAGCGGTGTCCAGTTGGGGTCGGCCCGCGTATCGGGATTGCCGTCGCCCTTGCCGGTCGGTCCGGTGCCGGGGTCGGCTTCGCGCACCGCATGCACCGGGCGCCAGAAGCGGTAATGGTACCTGGCGTCCCATGCGGCGATGGTCGAATCGGCCATGGCCACGTTGACCAGGCCCAGGTCGCGCGCCACTTCGAGCGGGTCGCGGGTGCGCGTGAGCACGATCTGCAGCGCGATCTGGTTATACATGCGTATCGGCGAATCGAGCCAGGCCGCATCGTCGTAGCCCCAGAAGATGCCGATCCGGGTCTGTTCCAGCGTGCGCCTGGTCGGCGTGGTGACGCCGTCGCCGCCCAGCTGCTTCACCTCGTTGAAGGCACTGGTGTAGGCCGGACTGGTCAGGGGCGGCGGCGGCGGCGCGCGGAACGGGACGACCGAGGGCACCACGAAGGGTTTCACGGATCCCCAGTACGCCCCCAGCGCGACCGGATTGCGGCTGACCGGATCGGGGCTCCATTTGCCGGGTTCGATGTACAGCGGATAGTCCTCGCCGACGATCGGATTCGGCCGCTCGGCACCGTCGTTGGCGCGCAGCGCCAGGATCGCGGCGGCGGCGCGGCGGCCGACGTCGATGCCGTTCTGCTTGGTGCGGCAGTCGGGCAGCCTGGCCAGCTCTTCCTTCAGCAGGGCGTCGAGGCGAGGGGCCTGGCGCGTGTACGGGCCACCAGCACGTCGTGCGCGGCCTGGGCGATCGCCGCATCGGGCAGGCTGTCGGGCAGTGCCCCCAGCGGGCCGCTGTAGCCCGGATAGCGCTTGGCGATCGCGTTCAGGGCATCGTAGCCGGCGATGTGGAAGATGGCCATCACGCGGCTGCTGCGCGTGCGGCCGCGCTGCTCCGCAAATGCAAACGGCCCGGCTGGCGGCGGCGTCACGTCGAACACCGCCGCGCGCCAGGCCTGTTCGCTCCAGTAGGCCAGCCGCGCCGTCGCATTGACCCCGGCCGGGGCGCTGTAGCGCGGTGGCAGTTCATGGGTGTTCGGCTGGGTCGGATAGGGATTGGGCTCCAGCAGCACGGGCGCGGCCGGCGCCGATGGCTCGGCGGCGGCCGTCAGCATCGATACGGACAGGACGCAGAGCAGTGACTTGATACGGGTTTTCATGGAAGAACTCCGAGCGGGCGTGGAAGAACTGGCGAACTCTGTCATTCCACGTTACGGGTTCAGCCATGGCCGGACAAGGACAAACGGAACGGATATTGATGAGTAACAGTCCCGATTCCCCCAGGAATCGAAACCCTGTTGAGATGGCACATTACCTATGCATGCTGCAAAGACCGGCGTGCAACTGTTACTGTTTCTTAACGTCATGTTTCGATTGTAAGCACTTGCATCATTCGTACTGTACGGGTGTCGTGCTCGCTATAGTGAGTCCAAAACCAACCGAAAGGAGAAGCATCATGAAACGAATCCTCTGTGCCGCTGCCGCCGCTCTGATCAGTACTGCCGCTTTCGTGCCGGTGCAGGCCTTCGCCAAAGGTGAGGTCGTGGTTGTCCGTACCGCGCCGCCGGCCCCGCGCCACGAAGTCGTGCCCCATGCCCGCCGCGGTTACGAATGGGCACCCGGCTACTGGAACTGGAACGGCCGCCGTTATACCTGGACGCAGGGCCACTGGGAACGTGCCCGCAAGGGATATGCCTACCACCGTCCGGAATGGCGCCAGGGCAGCAACGGCTGGGAACTGGAACGCGGCGGCTGGCGTCGTGGCGACCGTGACGGCGACGGCGTACCGAACCGTTTCGACAACCGTCCGAACAACCCGAACCGTTCCTGATCGTCGCGCCTGATCGGCAACCAGGCCGGTAGCAAGGCCTTGGAATCGGTCATAAGGCCTTAGAAAGCAAAAGCCCAGTCCCCGGACTGGGCTTTTGCTTTCAGCGCAGCGCTTACTGTGCAGGCATGTGCTGTTTTCTTACATACACTTCCAGCTCCGCCATCGGTGTCCGCTTTTCGCGTTCGTAATGGTCGACGATCCACTGGTAGGTCACCGGATGAATGACGCTGTAGCGCAACTGGGGCTGGTCATCCAGGGCATGATCCGACAACAGCACCATCTTGGGTGGCACGCGTGCAAGACGGGCGACTTCGGCCTGTTCGAAGCCGGCATCGCGGTGCGACAGGGCATAGATTTCCCATATCCCCATCCTGGACCTGTTGATGGCATACAGGCCCGGCAGGTTGGGGACGGCGAGGAAATTCGCCTGTGCCCCCGGTACCGTCGCCAGCGCACGTTGGCTGTCCAGGATATCGTCGACGATGAAGGGATCGGTGTGCATGGTGCTGCCGTCGATCACGACGCTCTTCGTGGTCCGGCCGAACAGCTTGCTGTTGATGATCATGGTGTCCTGGCCCACCGCCAGTACGGATAAGGCGAGAACGCCGATCGCGACGGGAAGCACTGCACGGCCCAGCATGCTGCAACAGAAAAGAATCAGCAGTACGGGCACGACCGACAGCGCCAGGTGGACCAGGTCGGCACGCGAGTAGGCGTAGTGTGCGTAGACCAGGCCCACGCATGCCGACGCGGTCAGTAGGTAATGCGGTTCGGTGAACCCGGCGATACGCTTGCGCAGCATGGAGAGCAGCGTCAACACCGGCACCAGCAGCAGCGCCAAGAAACCCAGGCCTTTCGCCACGTCGCAGGCCCACAGCACCCATCCGTTCTTTCCATGTTCGGCATGCCAGGGCCAGGGCACGGGCAGGGGAATATTGGTAGCGCTGGCGACACTGTGAACGTGCTCGATGACGCCGGCTGCCAGCGCGTCCAGGAATCCCGGCTTGGCCAGCCCCATGAGGAAGGTCGGGCTGAAACCAAGAACCGTCCCGCCGATGAAGGCAAGCGCCGGGCGCAGCACCTCGCCGCGCTTTCCCTGTTTGAGCAACATGAAGCCGAGGGCGAGCAGGGCTGAGGCCGCGCCATACACGCCGTGATTGCGTCCCATGACGGCTGCCAGCCCCAGTATCACGCCGGCGCCGAACCAGCGTGCCGGCGCGCGCGACGTCAGTATCAGCACCGTCATGGCGACGATCAGGATACAGGTGCCGTAGTCGTAGACCTTGTAATAGGGCGTCGCCCAGAGATTCAGGATCAGGGCCACCGCGACCGCGAAGCCGATGGCCCGCGCCGGGCTCAGCCTCGCCCGCAGCGCCCACAGCGTCAGCCAGGTACCGACGCAGACGCTCAGCGCCTGATAGACGAATGCGGCCGAGTGTGCCCCGAAAATGCCTTCGTCACCCATGACGAACATGATGGCGGCGGCCCATAGATAACGGCCGATGTCGTAGGCCAGGAAATCCCGTATCGGGGCTTCCCCGCGCAGTACGCGTTGACTGCCGTACCAGTAATAGCCTTCGTCGGCCAGATCGAGGCCGTAGCGCCATGTCAGCAGGAACCAGCACAGGGTGACGCCGATGCCGCAGGCCAGGGTGATAAGGAGATTGCGATGGGAGGAAGGACTGCCTGTCATGGCGTGCATGCCCTGTCGGAAATCGAAGGAGAATGGATGCCATGGCTCCGCAAAATTTATGCCAGAACAAATAAGCGTTTGTTTTCAAACGGTTAATGTTGAGACGGCATTGATTTATAGCGCAATGTAAATTTTATCGACAGGAAAGGCGTGACTGGCGCACAAAGCAAAAAGGCCCCATGCTGTTCGCGATGGGGCCTTTGCTTGACTACCGAATTCTTGGGGTGGCTGATGGGACTCGAACCCACGACAACAGGAATCACAATCCTGGACTCTACCAACTGAGCTACAGCCACCACTGTCTTACTTGCTGTCGCGTTGTTGTTGCTGCGACAGAACAAGATTATATAAGGTACTTCGCATTCTGGCAAATCGAGTTTTGCCGAACAGTGCGATGGCCCTCACGCCCGCTCGAACGCCACCTCGTCCACCGGCAGGTCGATGCCGACCAGGCTGTTGAAGGCGGCCGCCAGCGCCGCCGCGCTGGCGCTCGTGTAGGCATGCAGGCTGGCGGGTTCGGCGTCATCCGCGGCGCGCAGCAACCGGCCGGCATCCAGCAGGCGCACCAGCTGGCGCGCCACGGCGTCGCCGGTGTCGACCAGCACGATGCCGCGCGCACCGCTGTCCGCGATCACGTCCTCGATCGACGCCCGCACCAGCGGGTAGTGGGTGCAGCCCAGCACCAGCGTGTCGGCACCCTGTTCCAGCAACGGCGTGATGTAGCGCCGCAGCAGCTGGGTGGTGGCCTGGGCGTCGCCCGATTCGATCTGGTCGACCAGGCCGCGGCAGGCCTGCAGCAGGAATTCGGCGCCGGTGGCGGCGCTGATCTGGTCGCGCAGCTGCAGGAACTTGGCGCCGACCAGCGTGCGCTCGGTGGCCAGCACGCCGACCTTGCCGTTGCGGCTGGCGCCGGCCGCCGGCTTCAGGCCCGGTTCGACGCCGACGATGGGCATGTCGGGAAAGCTCTCGCGCAGCAGCTTGACCGCGGAGATGGTGGCGGTGTTGCAGGCCACGACCAGCGCCTTGGCGCCGCGGGCCACCAGGAAGCGCGCGACCGCGAGCGAGCGCGCCGCGACCACGTCTTCGGACTTGTCGCCGTAGGGGGCGAAGCCGGTGTCGGCCACGTAGAGCAGGTGTTCGTGCGGGAGCTGGGCGCGGATGTGGCGCAGGATCGAGAGGCCGCCGACGCCGGAGTCGAAGATGCCGATGGGGGCGTCCTGGGGCAGGGTAGAGGAAGTCATGGAAGAGATGATAACGCCGGAATGGCGTAGGGTGGGCACGCCGTGCCCACGCGGAAGCCAGCATTACGCAAACGTCCGCGTGGGCACAGTGTGCCCACCCTACAAAGGCTGCCGTCTATATTAGACGGTCGTGACCGGAATACCCTTCAGCGACTCGATCTTGGCCGACCATTCCTTCGGCCCGGTCTGGTGCACGGAGGTGCCGGTCGAATCCACGGCCACGGTGACCGGCATGTCCTGCACCTCGAACTCGTAGATCGCTTCCATGCCCAGGTCTTCGAAGCCCAGCACCTTGGCCGACTTGATCGCCTTGGAGACCAGGTAAGCGGAACCGCCGACCGCCATCAGGTAGGCCGACTTGTGGTTCTTGATCGATTCGATCGCGGTCGGGCCACGTTCGGCCTTGCCGATCATCGCGATCAGGCCGGTCTTCTCGAGCATCATGTCGGTGAACTTGTCCATGCGGGTCGCGGTCGTCGGACCGGCCGGGCCGACCACTTCGTCGCCGACCGGATCGACCGGGCCGACGTAGTAGATCACGCGGTTGGTGAAGTCCACTGGCAGCTGCTCGCCGCGCGCCAGCATGTCCTGGATGCGCTTGTGAGCGGCGTCGCGGCCGGTCAGCATCTTGCCGTTCAGGAGCAGGGTCTGGCCCGGCTGCCACGAGGCGACTTCCTCTTTCGTGAGGGTGTTGAGGTCGACGCGTTTCGACTTCTGGGTGTCCGGGGTCCACTGCACGTCCGGCCAGGTCGACAGCGACGGCGGGTCGATGTAGGCCGGGCCCGAGCCGTCCAGCACGAAGTGGGCGTGGCGGGTGGCGGCGCAGTTCGGGATCATCGCGACCGGCTTCGATGCGGCGTGGGTCGGGTACATGTTGATCTTCACGTCCAGCACGGTGGTCAGGCCGCCCAGGCCCTGGGCGCCGATGCCGAGCGCATTGATCTTGTCGCACAGTTCGATACGCAGTTCTTCCAGCTTGTTCTGGGGGCCGCGCTGCTTCAGCTCATACATGTCGATGTCTTCCATCAGCGACTCTTTCGCCATCAGCATCGCCTTTTCGGCCGAGCCGCCGATACCGATGCCGAGCATGCCCGGCGGGCACCAGCCGGCGCCCATCAGCGGCACGGTCTTGAGCACCCAGTCGACCAGCGAATCGGACGGGTTCAGCATCACGAACTTGGTCTTGTTCTCCGAACCGCCGCCTTTGGCAGCCACTTTCACGTCGACGCTGTCGCCCGGGACCAGTTCCATGTGGACCACGGCCGGGGTGTTGTCCTTGGTGTTCTTGCGCTCGAAGTGCGGGTCGGCCACGATCGAGGCGCGCAGCTTGTTGTCCGGGAAGTTGTAGGCGCGGCGCACGCCTTCGTTGACGGCGTCCGTGATCGAGCGTTCGCCGAAACCTTCGAAGCGCACGTTCATGCCGACCTTCAGGAACACGTTGACGATACCGGTGTCCTGGCAGATCGGACGCTTGCCTTCGGCGCACATCTTCGAGTTGGTCAGGATCTGGGCGATCGCATCCTTCGCGGCCGGGCTCTGCTCGGATTCGTACGCGCGCGCCAGGTGCTGGATGTAGTCGGCCGGGTGGTAGTAGCTGATGTACTGGAGTGCGGCCGCGACGGATTCGATCAGGTCGTCCTGTTTGATGACAGTCATTTCGTTCTCGTTCAGGTTAATGTTTGGAGTTGCTCTGGGTGTTCATCATGATGCGGTCGGTGTAGGCGATCGCCATCGCCGACAGCAGGAACGCGATGTGGATGCAGGTCTGGGCGACCAGCACTTTTACCTCGTAGGCATTCGCGTTGATGAAGGTCTTCAGCAGGTGAATCGAGGAGATGCCGATGATGGCCATGGCCAGCTTGGTCTTCAGCACCGATGCGTTCACGTGCGACAGCCACTCGGGCTGGTCCGGGTGGTCTTCGAGGTGCATGCGCGACACGAAGGTTTCGTAGCCGCCCACGATCACCATGATCAGGAGGTTGGAGATCATTACCACGTCGATCAGGCCGAGCACGACCAGCATGATGGTGGTTTCGTTGAGCTTGGTCGGCGGCGGCGCGTTGGGCACGGCCACGGCCTGGATGATGTGCTGCAGGGCGTCCTCGTTGCCCAGGGCGGCCAGCACCAGGTCCTTGAGTTCGACCCAGAAATGGAAGACGTAGACGCACTGGGCCAGGATCAGGCCGAGATACAGGGGCAGTTGCAGCCAGCGGCTGGCGAACATGAAATTGGCGAGGGCGCTGCGTTTTTTTGCTGCGGAAGGGGAGTGCGAATCGAGCATCTGATCTGTAATGGGAGCCGGTTGGTGGAGCTTGTGACGCGGGCATCGGTCAAGACAGCTGAACATTCTACACCCGTACGCGATTGCTGGCTTGTCTTCCGCGATGCACAAAGGTTGGTAGAATCGTACGGAGGGATGCCAGCGGGTGCACCGCACTGGTGCGCTGTAAGCGCTCAGTAAGCGAGTCCGCCTAAGGTATTGTGCAAAACTACTACTATGGAGACTAGTATGGCTGAGACTGAGACCAATCAAGAGCAGGGCGCACTGAACGAACACCGCGTCTTCAACCCGCCCGCCGACTTCGCCGCCAATGCCGCCATCTCCGGGATGGACGCCTACCAAAAACTCTGCGACGAAGCCGCCAACGACTACGAAGGCTTCTGGGCCCGCCTCGCGCGCGAAAACCTGGCCTGGCAGACGCCATTCACGCAAACCCTGGACGAGTCGGACGCGCCATTCTACAAATGGTTCGCCGACGGCAAGCTGAACGCCTCGTACAACTGCCTCGACCGCAACCTCGAGAACGGCAACGCGGATAAAACCGCGATCATCTTCGAAGCCGACGACGGCAGCGTCACCCGCGCCAGCTACCGCGAGCTGCACGAGCGCGTCTGCAAATTCGCCAACGGCCTCAAGTCGCGCGGCATCAAGAAGGGCGACCGCGTCGTCATCTACATGTCGATGTCTATCGAAGGCGTGGCCGCGATGCAGGCCTGCGCCCGCATCGGCGCCACCCACTCGGTGGTGTTCGGCGGCTTCTCGGCCAAGTCGCTGCAGGAACGCGTGATCGACGCCGGCGCCGTCGCCATCATCACCGCCGACGAGCAGCTGCGCGGCGGCAAATCGCTGCCCCTGAAAGCCATCGTCGACGAAGCGCTGGCCATGGGCGGGTGCGACACCATCAAGGATGTCATCGTCTACAAGCGCACCGGCGGCAACATCAACTTCCAGGAAGGCCGCGACCTGTGGCTGCACGACCTGGTCGACGGCCAGCCGGCGCAATGCGAGCCGGAATGGGTCGACGCCGAGCACCCGCTGTTCATCCTGTACACCTCGGGTTCGACCGGCACGCCGAAGGGCGTCCAGCACAGCACCGGCGGCTACCTGCTGTGGGCCGCGCTGACCATGAAATGGTCGTTCGACATCAAGCCGAGCGACGTCTACTGGTGCACCGCCGACATCGGCTGGGTGACCGGCCACACCTACATCGCCTACGGCCCGACCGCGGTCGGTGCCACCCAGGTGATCTTCGAAGGCGTGCCGACCTACCCGCATGCCGGCCGCTTCTGGGAAACCATCGCCAAGCATAAAGTCAGCATCTTCTACACCGCGCCGACCGCGATCCGCTCGCTGATCAAGGCCTCCAACGCGGACGAGAAAGTGCATCCGAAGAGTTTCGATCTGTCGAGCCTGCGCCTGCTGGGCACCGTCGGCGAGCCGATCAATCCGGAAGCCTGGATGTGGTACTACAAGAACGTCGGCGACGAGCGCTGCCCGATCGTCGACACCTTCTGGCAGACCGAAACCGGCGGCCACATGATCACGCCGCTGCCTGGCGCGACCCCGATGATCCCGGGCTCCTGCACGCTGCCGCTGCCGGGCATCATGGCCGCCATCGTCGACGAAGCCGGCGCCGACGTGCCGAACGGGCAGGGCGGCATCTTGGTCGTCAAGCGTCCGTGGCCGTCGATGATCCGCACCATCTGGAACAACCCGGACCGCTTCCGCACGGCCTACTACCCGGAAGAACTAGGCGGCAAATACTACCTGGCCGGCGACGGCGCGATCCGCAACAAGGACACCGGCTACTTCACGATCACCGGCCGCATCGACGACGTGTTGAACGTCTCGGGCCACCGCATGGGCACGATGGAAATCGAATCCGCACTGGTGGCGCACCCGTCCGTGGCAGAAGCCGCCGTGGTCGGCAAGCCGGACGACACCACCGGCGAAGCGATCTGCGCCTTCGTGGTGCTGAAGCAGGCCCGCCCGACCGGCGACGAAGCCAAGCAACTGGCCGCCGAGCTGCGCACCTGGGTCGGCAAGGAAATCGGCCCGATCGCCAAGCCGAAGGAAATCCGCTTCGGCGACAACCTGCCCAAGACCCGCTCCGGCAAGATCATGCGCCGCCTGCTGCGCGTGCTGGCCAAGGGTGAGAACATCACACAGGACGTGTCGACGCTGGAAAATCCGGCGATCCTGGATCAGCTTAAAGAGTCTGCATAATCGTAGGGTGGACGGCTTCGCCGTCCACGCGTTCAACCAACGCTAAGTAGGGTGGGCACCCCGTGCCCACGAAAAGCCGCACCGTGCAAACGGCGCGGCTTTTTCATTCCTCGCCCGGCTGCTTGAACAAGGCATCCAGCGGATTCGCCTTCTTCACCTCCGGCTCGGCACCGCCACCGAACAAGGCATCCAGCTCGGCACGCTTGCTCGCCACCTCGGCCCGCCCGCGCTTGCCTGCGAATTCCTCTTCGATGTTATCGCGGTAAAAGCTCCACGCCGCCCCGGACGTCGACAACCGCCGCCACACCTCGCTGCCGACACCGCTGTAATCGATGGCACCGCCGTCGTCGAACTCGACCCGCAGGATGCGCTCACGCGCGTCGTAGCCGATGGCGCGCAGCTTGCCGGCGTTAATTTTCTTCATATCCATTGAGATACCTGTGCATTGGGTTTGCTCAGGATTATTATTTAGATAATCGCTCGCAACGGCAAGTGCCGCGCTCTCGTATTTCGCATTCATGCTGTCCAGGTTTCGCTTCATCAACCCGCTGGAGACCCATCATGAAATGTTGGTACATCAGCCTGGGCCTGTTGGCATGCGTCCACTGCCACCCACTCGCAGCCGAAAGCAGCGTCTGCCAAGGCAAGTCGGTCGAAAACTGGCAAAAGGTGCCCAAGGTCTGGCAAATGCAGACCGGCTTCGCCACCTATGCCATGGTCAACATCAATATCGACGGCTACGGCCGGGCTTACCACCGAGAGAATTACAAGACCGATGCCGTGATCCACTTGTGCAACGCGGGCGAGGTGTTCCTGCCGGATGGGTCCTCGTACCAGGGATCGGAAAGCAACGCCACCTGCACCGGCAAGTTCATGAACGACCTCGCGAACATCGAAGCGGCCGGCTGGAACGACCCGGAGGTGGGCGCAATCCGCTGGTACGGCGTGCTTGCGACAGGGAAGGCGGTCATCCGCGGGCGTACCATCGAGGGCGTCAAGCCGGTACCCCAAAAGGATGGCAGCGGCTATTACGTGTCGCCGACTACCTTGTTCGACACGTCGATCCAGGACCAGGCGCAGCAGGATCGCTACGTTCATCCGCTGACGGTCCCGGCCGCCGTCATCCCGCGCCGCATCGCCGATGCCGGTATCCGGCTCGGCAGTTTCGGCGTCGCCTTTTCACCCAGCGCCAAGGCGGCGGTTCCGTTTGTCGTCGGCGACATCGGCCCGAGGATCGGCGAAGCCAGTCCGGCGCTGGCCCGCCAGTTGGCGGGCCTGGCGCCAAGCGCCACCATCACCCGGAAGAATCGCTACGCGGGGCAGGTCGACACCCCGTCAGTCCTCTGGGTCTTCTTCGGCGACACGCCGATGGACTACCGCGGGTCCGACCCCGGCGCGACCGTCGCGGCCGCAGGGAAGGCGTTCGAGGAGTGGGGCGGCATGGCGCGGCTGCAGGCCTGCATGAAGGTCGCGGCGAGGTAGCGTTCACGCTAGCAGCGTGACACTCTTGTGCAGCCGAGAAACCTTGTTATAATAGGCGGCTTCGCAGTGATGCGAAAACCCATCAGGAGAGATGGATGAGTGGTTTAAGTCGCACGCCTGGAAAGCGTGTATAGGTTCATAGCCTATCGGGGGTTCGAATCCCCCTCTCTCCGCCAAGATTCTACTAAGGCCGCTTTGATGCGGCCTTTTTTATTTGTACTATTCAGACAGTTTGTACTATTCAATCTGATATTTCTTTCATTCATTGCAAAGTCGCGCTACCATTTCCTGATGTTAATTTCGCAAAGGCTGATGCCATGCAGATCCGGGAAGCCATCGTCCATCGTATAGACAAGGAGCGTCAAGGGAGGGCCACGTTGACGCTTCGCGGCGATGTACTACCAAAAGATGGGGTACTCACCAGTTTGGTTGAAAAGAGCCGCGACGCGTATAACTCGAATCCGAACCGCGCTGTCGGGATCTTTCAACCTAACCAGCTTGTTTATCCTTTCAGCAAACTCTTGGATTCCTACCTGACAGCTGCCGGCGATTTTATTGGTTTCACCCATCAGTCAATGACTTTATTGGAAAACCATATCAATGGCGAGCCGTTTGCGACCGGCGGATATGCGATCTTCATAGATTACGAAGATGACAGCGGGAAGCGCTTTTTCATGATCGTCATCTTGAAATTAAAGGGTGGCGTAGGTATTAACGAGATCAACCTTGCCCTCAGCGAGAACTGGAATCTTGACGTTGATCACTTGCATGAGGCTGCTCGAGTAAATATCGAAAATTGGAAGTCATCAAAAGGAAATTACATCTCGTTTGCCCGTACTGCTTCAACAAATAGGACGTTCACTCAATATTTTAGGGAATTTATTGGGTGTACTCAATTTATTGAATCCAAAGCTCAAACTACAATTTTAGTTAAGGCAATTACAACCTATTGTCAAGAGACGGGTCTGAATGCTGATGCCACTAAAATTCTAAAAGCAAAGGCTTTCGAGTATTTCGAAGAGCAGAAGCGAGAAAATAAACCAATTAGCCTCGCCGCAATTTCAATGCGATTTAATAATGATGAGCCGAAAGCATTCACGGATTTTCTGGCGAAAAAGGAAATAGAGATCGGAGATGGCTTTGAGCCTGATAGAGGGTCGTATAAATATTTGAAGAGAATTGGTGGTAAGGATACGGAAATGTCGATTAGCTTCGATCGTGCGCTACTCGGCAATACTGTGAGTTATAATAAAGAAAAAAAAGTACTGACTTTTCTTAAGCTTCCTGACTCGCTTGTGGAGGAGTTAGATAAAGAAATGTAGGCTTAGATTACTTACCGAGAATTCTTAGGATGTCCCTGACGAAGACACAATTGGCTGCTAAGGTATATCGCCAAATGATTGAGCCTCAGCTCAATGGGGCATCTATAGTCGGGAATATTGTAGTCGATGTTGATTCACGACAGTTACTTGCAGACCTAGCTGATGCTCAGATGACTCTAGAGGACGTTTCCGAGGGGCAACCTGATGGAGCGGTTGTGCAACAGTTAGAGGTTGATGTTCCTCGTGGGTTAAGCAATTTTTTTGCTAAGGATTGGGACGATCTTTTACAAAGCCACAAATTTTTAACAATCCCTCCTGATGAGTTTTATGTTGCTGCGGACGATTACCTCAGTTCGGAGGGTAAAGAATTTCTCACGGCAGAACGCTATAAGTCAACGATTGCGCTGGCGCAATTAATTCAGGATGTGGCGGATTTTAAAGACATTTCAGACGACGAGATGAAGTGTATATTTCTCCAGCCTGCCAAGTTAGAGATTTTAATAACGTATAGCGCGAAGGACTTACGCTCAACCCCTGGTTTAGATGAGCTTGCGGAGGAATTCGGCACGTCAGCCAAAAAACATAAGGATCAGCGAAAAGTAATCCTTAAGGTGGTTTTGAACGAGATGCTGGGGAACGTTCGCGAAGAGAATCGCTTTTCTCAGCTTTTGAGTGAATTTCGTGAATTCAAAAGGCGAGTGCAGGATAGCTATGAATTATACGTTGCTGAATTTTCTTTCGAAAAAGTTTTGGAGGAAGTTCAGGCGCATAAACTAGATTATACGATTAAGTTAAATAAAGTATTTTCAGATATTCAGAATCAACTTCTTGCTGTGCCAGCTGCCCTTATTCTTATTGGAGGGCAGTTAAAGGAAAGTAATGGGTTTAGTTGGCACAATGTTGTAATTATGTTTGGTTGTCTAGTATTTGTTGTGTTTATGGATTTGCTAGTTCGAAATCAGTACAACACACTCAATGCTGTGCATTCGGAGATTGTAGCGCAAGAGAATAACTGGATCCGAAAACATGATGATATTTATGATCGTTTTGCGAAACCTTATGCTGATCTCGAAAAACGATACAGACATCAAAAATACCTTATTCGAATTGTCGACGTTCTCGTTGCATGCACTTTTTTAATTGCAACCGCTCTGTTTTTTTGGAACTCAACACCCACTACTTATTGGTTAAAACTGGCAGTAATGAAGTGGGTGTAAAGCTGTTTCCTTTTATCGTAGCGGTTTGACGACTTCGGGTCGCCGCCGATAAACACGATCAGTGAGTTTGCTGTCGGCATGGGCGAGCAGGCTTCGCGCGTGCTCCAGCGTCGTCGCATCGCTCGCGCATTTTGCCCGCAAGTCGTGCTCGGTGAAGTGCTCTTTGACCTTGGTCTCGTCCATTACACGGGTAATGAAATTCCTCCAGAGCGATTCCCACCCGCCGGCGCGGCCGGTCTTTTCGTCGATGTAGCCCTCACCATCGCGATTGCAGAACAGGAAGGGCGACAGCTTCATTGGTCGTGCGCCCTTCGCCAGTGCGACCGCGCTGCGCAGCTCGTCGGACCATTCGATAATCATCCGCTTGCCGGTCGAGTCGCGGGTCTTGTGGGGCTCGACGTGCATTCCGTCCTCCTTCAGGTCGGACATCGTCAGGCGCAACATGTCGCCGCGGCGCAGGCCGGTCAGCAGCTTTATCCGGATATACGCCTGGGCCGCCAACACGCTGCCGGCCTTCCGCCGCGCCGCGAGCGACAGGCACTCGACCACTTCCCAATCCTCAACGTAGCGCGTGCGCGACTTTTCGCCCTCGAAACGCGTCTCGCCCTTGAACGGGTGCCGATCGATGAAACCCCATTCGACGGCCTTGGTCAGCGCGTGCGACAGCACCTCGACCTCTCGCTTCGCACCAGTCTTTCCCTTGGCCATGTCGACGTACCGGTAGACGTGCATCGGCTTGATATCGGCCAGCCCCATGCTGCCGAACGCAATCCGGATCTTCTTGACCGCGCTGTGGTTCTGCGCCTGGGTGGTGACGGCCTTCTTGGGGATCACCTCAAGCGCGTATCGATCTAGGAGCTGGGCGACAGTCTTCGCATCCTGCACATAGCGGAGGCGCTCGGCCCACGCCGTGTAGGCGTCTGCAAGCGTAGCTCCGAGCCGGAACAGCTTCTTGCCATCCCAGGCGGCCTCCTGGCCAGGCGGCACCTGGTAATAGTAGGCGCCGTGGGTATGCCGCCAGCGCAGCGGCAGCCCCTTGTTTTCTGGCTTACGCTCGCGCGGCATCAAGCGCTCCCCAGTTAGGCTCTTTCGACCTTATCTTGCGAGTAGCGGCCGGGGCTACTCCGAAGACTTTCTCGACGTGTGCACGCAGCACCGCCAGGGTGCCGTCGGGGCGCTGTCGGTGCTCGATCCCCATCCCGCGCAGCACCTTCACTTGAGCGGCCCGCTGCACGCGCTTCGTCATGCTGCGCAGTTCGTCGTCGTCTAGAAACATCCCATCCATCATATCTCCTTATGCGCTTACTTTGCCGGTACCGCATCGCCAGCGCGGCTACCTGCCCAGGCGTAGATGTAGTCGATGAGGGCGGCGCGAGCCCTTTCGTACGGCTGCTCTGGACCGCCGTTTAATTCGTCACGGTATGCATCAATCAGATCGGCCAGCCGCTCGCCGAATTCCGGCGTATCGATGCTCTCTACCTGTGCTTTTGG
Organism: Massilia phyllosphaerae; assembly: GCF_034659755.1. Classification (NCBI taxonomy): domain Bacteria; kingdom Pseudomonadati; phylum Pseudomonadota; class Betaproteobacteria; order Burkholderiales; family Oxalobacteraceae; genus Massilia; species Massilia phyllosphaerae. Next base: position 75,131 of record NZ_JAXSQX010000004.1, on the reverse strand, counting down.
CTGGGTGGGAGCGGCGCCGGCCAGGTTTTCGGGTGCGTTCTCCTGCAGGTAGCGGTAGCTCAGGCCCAGCATCAGGCGCGCCATGTCGGTGCTCGTCGGGATCGGCACCGATTCGACTGGAGCGTCCAGGCTGAATCGCCGACGGACGATCGCAATCATCTCTTCTGGCTCGTTGTCATCGCTCACCACGACATCGGCTTCATTGTTGCCGACCATGCGCGCCATGAAGGTCAGCTTCATGCCGGGCACGAACAGATCGGAAATCTGCCCCAGGTGGTTGGCGATCTCGTTGTGCAGGTCTCGCACGCTCATCTTAGTCATTGTCGTTTTCCTTCTTGGATTCGGTGAGGCGCACAAGCTGGGCGCGGAGGTCGGCAATCTCGGCGTCACGGATGGCGACAGCTTCTGCTGCATGGCGCTGCGCCTGCTCGTACGTGAACATCTGGCCGCGCGCCTTACGATCTGCTGCGACAGCATCGCGCTGGGCCTGGCGGACCTGCTCGGCGGTGTAGACCGTGGCGATCGTCGTGCCGGGTGGAGTTGCTTGCACCGATGCGGTCCAGTAGTTGCCGGGATAGATCGTGCCAACCGGCGCCGACAGAGGCGGCAGTCCTGACGCATCCAGGGCAGGAGCGGCGCGGCGGTTCCAGGCTTCGATGCTTTCGCCGAGCGCGCCGCAGTCGCCGCAGCCTGGACCGCTCTTGCCGTCGTTGCCGGACCATTCGGCCGGATCGATATTGGTGCCACCGCAAAACGGGCACGGCAACAGTCCCGCATCTTCGCCCACAGGGCTGGTCTGGTGGTCAGGCATGGAGTGGCTCCTTGGGTTGCGTGGCGGCAGCTCTTTGCTTAATCACGGGCGACAGGGCCACCTCCGCGCGGCACTTAGCCATCTCGTCGGCCGCGTAGCCCCAAATGTTGCTTTGGTCGAAACGTTCCGGCCCAATCCAGTCCATAGAAAGCTGCTTCCCAGTGCGGATATATTCGGCAAGCGCCTGAACTAGCGATTTCAGGGTGCCGCCGTGCGAGAATCCGCGCCAGTGGCCCTGGTAGGCCGTATAAATCGGCTTTCCGCTGTAGTCGTCCACGAAGTACACATGGCCCGTTTTGCCTATCATCATGCTTGCCACGCGGTCGTGCTGCTTGCTATAGAAGAACCGCCGCCCGAAGTTGGAAATGGACTTCAGAAGCTTGTTCACTTCCGCCACTCGGGCGGCCTTCTGCTCTGCCCGTTTCATGCTGCACCGCCTTTCGCATCCTGTTGAGCGGCGGCCATGGCTGCGTCGATGGCTTCGCGCGCCTTCCCTTCCATCGTCGGATAATTGGTGCAGTGTCCCGCCATGCGGACCTGAACGAAACGCATGTCAGCGCCGCACGGAAGAATCCAGATCGACCCTTTCTCAGCAATCTGCGCATCGATCCAGTCGAGGCGCTCTGCATCCTTCTCGCCATCCTGGACAGGGTGAGCGGCGCGAGCTTTCCGCCAGGCGTAACCGGGCAACTCGCTCCAGCATGCGTCCACATCTTCCTCTGTGAGATTCTCACCGTGCGCTGCTCGCAATGCGGCCTCGAACAGCGCACGCTCGTCCTGTACGGTAACGCTGGCGGGACAGTTCTCGCATTCGTCGCGGCGCTCCCCTGGCGCCCGCCCGCAGTGCTCGCATACCGGCGCATGATCGCTACCTGCACCTGCTGCGCTGGCCTGATAGATCATCATGCGGTCATTGTCGGCAGCGGCATCGTATGCGGCCTTGTCAGCAAACCTCCAGCCGCCGCCGTACGGGTGCTGGCTGTGGTTGTAGACCATGTAGCTCGGCGCATGATCGGTCTTTGCAGCGGCACCAGCCAGCTGGATGCAAGCCATTCCGTAGGCGCGCATATCGTTGCCGGTGAACTGTTCAAAGTTGGGCCATTTGTCGCCGCTTTTCGGCAACGGTGCCAGCGCCTGTTCAGCGCTCGGGGCAGCGGCATCATGGACAACTGCGCTGTAGTTCCAGAACATCGCGCGCAGCGATTCGATCGTGTTGGCGGCCTGCCGCATCATGTCGGCGTAGTCGTTGTGGCTGTAGCCGGGGTTGCTAGCGTACTCGCGCAGGTTGTCGACCACGTCATCCAAGCTGGCGCCCGACAGATCGCCGTCGGTGGCGGGCGCTCCACTGGTAAGGTAGCGGCGGGCAAGAGCGACCAGCTCCTGCACCGTGGCCGGGTTGGCGGCGGTGATGAAAGCTGCGTCCAGATTGTCTGTCACGCCATCCGCCAGTTGGTAGATTCCATACCAGCCTTGGGTTTCTGAGGCGCGAGCCAGTGCTTCCAGTTTGTCCAGTTGTGCCAGGTCGATGTTGGCGGTGGTGTTGGTGGTCTGGTTCATTTCGATTCCTTCGTGATGTGCATGGCGACCCAATCGCGGACTGCTTGCCAGCGCTGCGCACCGGCCTGTTCTTTCGGCACTTGCACCTGCTGTTCGTGGCTTTCCCAGCGCCGCATCGGTCCGCAAATCTCGACCCATTCCCATCGATGATCGCTTACATGCTCGTCGTTGACCCACATGATCTCGCGCGCCAACTGCTCGGCGATGTTGAACTTGGGGCCGAGCGCTTCTACGTCGTAGGTGTCGATACTGGCCAAATCCAGGCCGCGCGCTTGCCCGACGACGCCGAGCGCGCAGAAATGGCCATCGGCCTCCAACTCGCCGGCTACCAGCTGCTTGTCCGGCATGGCGTCGAGCGCCGCCAGCAGTTCGCGCAGCAGCGCCTGCCCGCGCTTACCCCTGATGGCCGACATGACCTGAGCGCGATACCGACCAAGTGCCAGCGGGTCGTCGTCACCGTAATCTTCGCAATATCCGCTGCGGCTCATGATTTTTCTCCTTCGCCATCGGTGCTAGCTGCGCGCTTCGACTTCATGGCGCGGATGGCGGCAGCGCAGTGCGTGATTGCGTTGTTGTAGCCGGTATCCCCATCCGTCCCAGTATCTTCGACCCGCTCCGCTTCGCAAGCCTGCGCAGCTGCTTCCAGTACGTCGCGCACATCGGCCTGCACCTGGGCGGCCGGCGCAGCGCCGACAGGCTCGGCCATCGAAAGATCGAAGTGCAACGACTGCAGCATGTCGCGTGCCGTGCGCGCATCATCTTCTGTCACAGGCCACAGCAAGACATCGCTGATTTCCTCGATATGCTTCGGCGTAATCAGCGGCGACGGCGCCACTGGAGCGGCTAGACTGGCGCGGCCGTAGCTGTCGCCAGCGGGCGCCTTGGCCGTATAGATGACGGTGACGGTGCCGTCGGCGTGCCGCTGCATAATGTTGATGTGCACGCCCTGGTCGTTGTTGCTGACGCCGATATGCAGCTCGTCGCTCGCCGTGCTCGGGCTATCTGCCGCTGCAGGGGCAATCTTGAAGCTCGCAGCCAGCTCAGCAGCCCCATGACGGGCATCGCGATGGCCAGCAACGTAGCCGTTGTACTGAATGGCGCCGCGGCCGCCGGGTGGATTGCACGGCAGGCGCATGATTGCATCGTGCAGGTCCGTCGGCGATACCAGGGCCGGCACCGATGTGGCTGGCTTGCTCGACTCATCCCACTCTACCGTGCCCGGTGCGCGCTTGTCGCGGGCCCGGCGGTTTTGGTTATCCATTTTGCTTTTTCTCCGTCTGGTCGTCGTTTGCTGCCGGCTGGGCGGCTGCTTCCTGCGCCTTCGCGATCGCATCGTCGCGGCGGGCCCGGGCGTTGTCGCTCGCGACCGCGTCGTCGAAGCGCTGCCGGCGCGACATGAATGGGGCTGGGAATGGGTTGTAGGGGCGGCGCTTCTTCATGCTTTTGCCTCGCCGCCCAGGGCTTCGACCAAGTCGGCCAACAGCTTGGCCAGCTCGCCGGTCATCAGCATCATGTCGTTGTCGAAGCGCTCGTCGTCGCTGTAGGTGATCGCTTCGCCTTCCTTGATGACGTCGAGCGGGCGCACGGACTTGATCGCCAGTTGCTCGGTCAGGACGAACGAGATGCGGCTGTTCCAGGTCATGGCCAGGCGCGTGCACTGCTTGCCACCCGCGATGTGGCGGCCGATGTCTTCCGGGTCCAGGGAGTGCTTTACGTACCGCACAGCAGCACGGCTCTCGCCGGTGGCGCGCAGCTCGGTGTCCTGGTCAACGGTGAAGTTGTGGGGAGCTTCGTCGGACTCCAGCCACGCGGTCATGACGGCGACCGGGGAGTGCTGCAGGCGCACCGATTCCAGCGGCATCTTGTCGACGGCCTTCAGCAGGAGCTTGATAACGTCGTCCGCTTTGCTCGGGCTCGCTGCATCGACCACCAGCCAGCCGTTGACCGGGTCGATCCAGGCCCAGGTGTTGCCGCGGATCGAAAATGCGCGCGGCAGCAGCTCATCGGCCACACGTTCCTTCAGTTCCTTCATCGCCTTTTTGCCCGGCGCGAAACCCTGCTGTTCTTCCAGCTCGGCGGCCTTGGCCTTGGCGACCTGGTTTATCACCGAGCTCGGCAGCAGCTTTTTCTCGGTCGCCAGCTGCAGCAGGAATTGGCCATTCACGGCGTGCACGAGCGGTGCGCCATCACCGCGCGGCGGCGCCCAGCCCTGGCGCAGCAGTTCGCTACTCGATGCCGGCGTGAAGGCTTGCGAGGCGAGGGCAGCGGACAATTCATCGGCGGTGACGGCCCAGGCGCGGGGGAGGCGATAAATCTGAAGGTTCTTGAACCACATCTCTTGGATTCCTTTCGTTGTCGTTATTGGCGCGCGTCGAGCTGCAGCACTTCCCGCTCGAGCGCGAGTTCATCCCGGCGCTGTACTTCGGCCAGTAGGCCCAGGAGCAGGACTGCGCCCAGCAGCGCGGCGATGGTCTGGCGGATCATGCTGCCCACCGGGTCACCACCAGGACTGCCGAAGCAAACACGCCAAGCAGCATGGAGCCGGCCAGCTTGACCTTGGCAGCGAAGAGCTCTCGCTCGGTTACGCGGTTCACAGCACACGCTCCATCGCGCCGCTCAGGGCGATCATCGCGGCGGCGCCGGCCAGCATCAGGGCGGGGTGGCGGTCAGTCCATTCGATACGGTGCAACAGCAAAAAGCGCAGCATCATGTTCTCCAGGTGGTTGTCGGGTACCGCTTCAGTGCCAAAGCCCGGTCTGGCCGAGCGATGGGTGTTGCTGGGCGCGCCGCGCCGGTGTCAGGTCGGCGCGAAGGCGGCAATGCGCTCACCCAAGATGTCTGAGTACACCTTCATGGCGACAGCCTGGACCTGCAGGCGGCGTTGTTCTGCCTCGTCGAGGTTGCCGAACACGTCGCCGATCAGGAATGCCCTTAGCCGGCGGCGCTTCTCGTCCAGATCAGCTTTCTCGTCGACCACTCGCTGCTGGTGCGGTTGCATGGCGCTGTAGCCGGGATGCGCGGCGCCAGGCGCAGGCTGCTGGCTCGCGGCCTGGGCGATCACGTCAGCCAGGGCGCACACGATGCCGCGGCAATAGGGCTCGCCGTCTTCGACGATCTCGAAGGTCTCGTGCGGAATGCTGGTCTTGATGATCCAGCTGTAGCCGGGCTCACCTTCCCAAGCCGCCTCGATCTCGATGCCGCCGCCCTCACGCTTGAAGTAGCGGCGCAGCTCGTCTTCGTCATCACGGTCAACGTCTTCGAAGTTGGGAATCAGGCCGGCGCGATCGACGCGCACTCGGCAGCCGCCCCATGCGCCGGCTTCGTCATGAACGGCGCCGCGCAGTTCCAGCAGGTCGTCGCTGGCTCCAAAGGCCACCACCAGGCCGGCTGCCTTGGCTTGATGCTCCTCCGTGCGGTCGAGCTCCTTGCGGTATTCGCGACCGGTCAGCAGCATGGCCAGTTCTTTTGCTTCCATCTTGTGTCTCTCCTGGTTGTGCACTGGCGCCGTGCCGGCGGCTCGATATCGAGCGATAGGGGTTACTGATCGGCCCGGGCTTCGAGTTCGAGAATCGCGGCCCCGACAATCGCCGCCCAGGTGGCTGCGTCTTCGCTCGGGTGGTCCTTGTAGGCCTCGGTGACGCTGCGCCGGGGCGTCGAGCCGTAAACCGTCACCGTGCCGCCGCCGTCGTCCTTGTCGTGCGAGGTCGACAGGTGCAGCGCGGTGGAGAGCGGGCCGGCCGCGCTCCAACTGCGGCGCCAGAAGGGCAGGCCATCTTCGCCAGGCTGGTACGAGGGCGGGATGAACTTGTAGCCACGTTTCGCGGTCGGGCGTAGCGTCGTCACCGCGGTGAACAAGCTCGGCACCGCTACGACGTGGCCCAGGGCCCTCGCCAGTTCGACCTCTTGACGGATCGCGGCACGCAGGTAGGTGTCGGTCCAGGGCTTAAGGGCTTGGTTCATCGATCGCTCCTTAGACCGGCGTGGCGGCAGCTGCGGCGCGCATTGCCTCGGCGCCGAACGTGTCCAGCAGCACTTCGTGCGCGACCGGCGTGCACAGCAGGCCTGCCAGGCACTGGACTGCCAGCGCGGTGTTCGCGCCCGGCAGCGTCGCCGCCGCAATGATCTGCTGCGCCTCGAGTACGAGTCGGGCCAGCGGATTCGAGGTGGTGGTGTTGCTCATCGTTTGCTCCTGTGCGCCTGGTAGAGTGAGCGCGGGGTTGATTACGCGGACAGCAGCGGGGCCAGGGCGCGCGCTGCAGCGCCGGCGCCGTTGTCGCGGTCGTACAGATAAGGGTCCAGCTGATCGCCATCGAGGCCAACTTTCATAACGCGGCCGCGCAGATAGTCGAAATACAGCCCCTGGTCAGCGATGACCTTTGCCGCATCCTCTTCGCTCATCGAGCGAGCGCCGCGGGTGTCGAGGAAGCCCATGCCCTGCTGACGCGAGGCGTTGAATAGGGCCGCCAGAACTTGCGGCTTGCTCAGCTTGCTGATGTCGATCATTGCCATGCTCATCTCACGTTTTTTGCCGCGCCCAATGCGCCGCCTGATTTCGTTACCGAGGCCGATTGCCTCTCGCTCTGCCTCAACCATGCGCCAGCCCAACTGGCGCCGAATTTCTTCGGGGCTCGGCGGCGGCCCGTTCTGTTCCTGCCTCTGCTGCATCCAACTACGCACTTGCTGATTGCTCGGCTTGGTCGTCTGCTGCATAGCTGGCTCCTGGTGAGTTCGCTGCGTTGATGTGTCTAGTAAACCATAGGTTGAACAAAATAGTCAACCCTAGGTTGATTTAATTGTGTAAAATTGGCTTCACCGGCTGGGTTCGGCTGGTTGCAAGCCTGGAGCAGGGAGGGGAACTCCGACGCGAATGGCCCAGAGAGGAACCGAGCTGACGGCATCAGCCGCTTCACTTGTCGGATGAAAAACGGCAGGGGTGAGGGGATAGGCGTACTGTGGGATAGGTCTGAGATACGCACGGGGGCAGCGAAGCTAGCACCTCTAGACCGGAAAGGCTGGCGAGTCGGAGTAGACGGCGTACCGATCTATAACGTAAAGGCTCAGCCCCTGCAGGATAAGCTGAGTCTCCGTCCCAGCCCCCGATATCCCTAAACCCAAACTCAGGGGTTGAAGTTAAAGGTAGAGCAGATACAAACGTTAGCAGTACCTCTTGATAGTTTTGTTAGTACCTATACAAGGGGCAGAACAAAAAAAGGCCCGGAAAATGGCGGAAAAGATGACCCTGACGGCGTACTTGGCGCAGCGAGGCGTAAAGGCGAAAGCGCTGACGCGCGGCGAGGCAACGCTGCTTGGCATTGCGTACCCGCTACAGAAGGGTTGGGCCCGAAAGCACGGCGCCATGATGATCGAGGATGGAATGCGCGCGAAGCTGGTGGCACACGCGGAGGCGGCGCGCCAGGCGGCAGAAGAGAAGGCGAGCGCGAGTAGGGCGAAGTCGCGCATTCCGGCGGCGGCCGGCGTCCAGCTGCAGCTGGTCAGCGCGCCGGCCCGGATTCCGACGTCGCCAGTGCCAGGCTTCGTCCCGCGCCTGGCACGGCGCTACCGCAAGAGCAAGTCAGCGCCCTGGGCATAAAAAAGCCCGCTCGGAGCGGGCCACAAAAACTAACCAAGCACCTTTTCCGTCTTCCTGGACCTTGCCTTTTTGGGAGCTGGAGGCGCTTCTTCTGAGGAGGCAACCTCAGAAGGGGGATCTGAGGCTTCTGGCGCTACTGGTGATAATCCAATGCTCTTGACGCCCAGGATCACGCCAGGCAGTTGTTGCTGACTAGATGAGGCTACCGGGCCAACTCCAATTTGGAACTCAATCCCAAGCTCGTACCTCCCTTTGGGAAGCCCATAGTGCTGAACTAACACTGCCGTAAGCTCAGTCATTGAGAGCGAAAATTTGGGTTCTGGAGAGGCCAAGTCTGTCTTCCTGCGGTTAGTGGGATCGGACATTTGCCACTCCAGATTCCCAGTTAATTCCGGTGCCGCGCAAAGCAACACGATTAACAACTTGATTTTCTTCTACCGTCACAACGATTTTATGGTTGTGATCATGGTTATGGTGATGATTCACGTCGCGATGGCACACGTAGGCCTCGCACGCTCGCGAGACAACCTCATTTAACGAAACCTCGTCGCTAGCGGCCCTAAGGACGAGTTGCTTATGAATGTCCGGCGAGACGCGAACATTAAACTGTCCTTTGAGAGGAACTTGCGCCGGGCGGCCGAGCTCCTTACAAGTCTCGATATAGTCGTCTACGGCTTCTTCAAACTGTTTTTGAAGTTCTCGCGGGGATTCGCACTCGTAAGTTACCAAATCGTCGATGAGCAAAATCTTGCCACGGCAAACGCCCCGTGCCAGATCAATCTCAGTCGTTCCTTCGTAACTCTTATATTTCAAGATGTCCATTGTCATGCTCCTAGATGAATCCATGAGTCTTCAGGTGATCAACGACGTCTACAATGCAACCTTTGTCCACATCCGGAGAGGGGTGCGGTCGATGACAGATGATCAGAAGATCTTTTTCTTTGTGATAGAACTTGCGCCGCGAACCATCCCCGTTCAACATCCTGTACCCCAAGTGTTCTAACAATGCCTTGAGGTCATCCCATTTGAAGTTTGATGGTGGAGGGGTCGCCGATATCTTTGCTAGCGCTTTGCTATATTTGGACATGTAGTTCGGGCTTCAACAATCATGGGATTGTAACTGGAAAATAGTCACACCGTTTAGAAAATTCAAGGTCCTTGATACGGAACATTGTTACCTAATGTATCCTTAAGGCAACACTAGTGAGCAAGACGGCATTTGCCTCTGTCAATAGTACACTGTCAAATTGGCAAAAGACTCTCCAATTATCACGGCGCCAGGTCAGAAACCGGACAGGACCTTGTAGCGGATGCCGCTGTTGTCAGCACTGAGCACGCTGATGCGAACAGTGCGGAACGTTACCTCCGCTGGGAACTCGCTGATTTCGTACGACACGTCCTGGAAGAACGCCGGCCGCGCGAAGTCGTTCATGTATTCGCGGTACGAGAGGCGCACTGTCTTTGCGCTGACGCCCTGATAAAGGAGCTCGAACTTCTTCGAGTCGGGTCGTGGCACCTGGAGTTCACCCTGCTCGTAGCGGATCGGAGTCTCAAGTTTCTTCTCGAACCAAACCAATCCAGGCGCTGCCTTTACCATGTCAAACGCGCCGCTGCCAGCTTTGTCCAGGAAGCACGCGGTCTTCAGCGGGCCGACCATCGGATCAACGTATGCTGGCTTCTCAGTGCAATACGCCGGCGTGCCTTCTGCAGTTGCGGGAACAACGAAGTCGCCCGCATCGGTCCGAATGCTTCCCAAGGCCAGGCCTACCGACACCGGTGCGAGCAGCCGGTACCCGGTTTTACTCCAGTAGCGATACTGAGAGAACATCGTGCTCCCCACAGTGACGGTTGCTGGCGCGTTTAGCTCAGGCAGCTGGCCTACCTTTTCAGTCAGCTGGCTGGGCTGCGTCACGCTGACCGATGCGCAGCCCGTGGCGGCGACCGTGAACGCAAGAATGGGGATGGTATTTTTCATGATGATCCAGCTGGCGGCATCTAAGCGTGCCGTATCGCTCGCGCGAGTATAGCTGTACAGACTTGCCAAAAGCTCACCAATTCTCACTGTTCAAGAGCCTTGAAGAAATATTCATTGGGACATGCCACTTTGTCAGTAAAGTGCGCTAAACTTTGACCCATACTGTATGGATGTACAGTACTCAAGGAAGAAAACGAACGGCCGAGCTTGGAGTCCGACAGTACCTGGGCGCCATTGGCGGCACTACACAACAGCGAGCGCTCCCGTGAGACGGCGAGCCTGGAGGAATGAATGCTAGACGACGAGAAAACCAAGGTAGGTCTTGCTTACGAAACCGACCCAGATGACTTTCCATTGACCGGGCGTGAGCGCCATCTGATCCGCAATTTTCGAGGGATGAAGGGAAGTGCTCAGGAGATGCTATTTGACTTGTCTGTGCAGTATATGCGCACGCTGCCATCCACTCCGGTCAAGCTGCGCTTACTGCCTGGGAAATAGATGCCCGGTATCCGAGTCTTTCGGTGCGACGCTTGCAGCGCCGTAGATCATGAGCTTTCCATCCTTCGTTGCCTGGCGATAGAGTTCCAGTAGACGCTTTTCATGCACGTCTAGGCGCTCGAGCGTCGTTTCGCTGGGCGGCGATGCGTCAACTAGCGTTTGACCAAGCAGTTGGTCCACAGTCAGCCCTAATGCACGCGCAGCCTCGACGGCATTTGCACGCGATATCTTCCCATCGCGGATCCACTTAGACACCGCGTTTTTGGATACGCCGCATTCCTCGGCCAGCCACTCCTGAGTTTTCTTCAGGTCGACTAGTCGCTGCTTAATGATGTTGCCGAAAGGTGAATTCATGGGCGGCATCATCGGTCCAATCTCCCACGCTTTCAATGAACCAAGAGTTGATTTCTGTTGCGCCATAAGTCAACCTGTGGTTTACTAACGCTATGGATAAGACCAATGCAACCGCGATTCAGCGCGCGGCAGATCAGGTAGGTGTCCCTGTGCTTGCGAATGCCTGCGGCATTTCAGTTCAGGCTGTCTACAAGTGGATCAAGAAGGGCTACCCGCCGGTTGAGAGGTGCGAGGCTATCGAGCGCGCAACCGGCGGGAAGATCAGCCGATTCGACCTGCTGCCTCCGACGTTTAGCGGCGCCGTGCACTGAGCACGTAGCGAAGAACTCATCGTACAGGGCTTGCTGTGCTGCGCCTTGCGCTGCGTCGCGCCGAAACGGAGTTGCGACCAGGTCGGAGTTCATAAGGAAGAAGTCGTCGGTAGGCATTTTTTAGGCCTCAGTAATTTTGCAGTAGAGCCATTGTTGCACCGCAGTGTTTCCAAAACATCATTTTTAAAAGGTTGCTCCACATGAACCATCTCGATGCCTTCCACGCCACCGTACACACCGCTCCTGGTGGCTGCGACTCGCTCGCGCCGCGCATGGGGATGTCGGCGGCGATCCTGCGCAACAAGGCCTGTCCGACAAATACGACCAACAAGCCGACCCTGGACGACGCCGATCGTCTGATGGGCATCACCGGCGACTTCCGGATCCTCGAAGCCCTGGCGGCCAACCACGGATTCACCCTGGCGCGCATTGGTGATGAGCCCTCGTCCGACATGGCGGTGCTCGAGCACGTCACCAGCATCTGGCAGCGCCTGGGCGACGTCGCGGGCGAGGTGCACAAGACCCTCGAAGACGGCCGCGTTGAGCCGCACGAGGTGGAGGCGGTGCGTGCTTCGGTGTTCCGAGCCTTCCCCGCAATGATGCGCCTCATCGAATGCCTGGATGGCATGGCCGAGAAGCGCCCGGTTTCGAAGTGAGCAGCAACCCAGGCGACAGGGGTGCCGCCACCAATACCACCACCAGGGAGAGAGCGATGAGTAACGGTGAGAAGGGCGTGATGCTGGAGGTTCTGAAGAACCCGCAGGCCTACGGCGAAGAGACTCGCCGCGAAGTGCACAACAAGGTAGTCGCGGAGCTGGAGCGTCTGTGGCGCCTGGAGCAGGCGGTCAAGTACACGGCAGAGAACCTGTCCGAGATCGCCAACCCGAAGGTCCAATAACCGAAATTTCATCAGGGAGAGAGCAATGACCACAGCAGCTGCAGCACCGGCCGGCCAGGCCGAAGAGTTCAACCCGAATCCGGGCGCGCTGCTCGATGCGGTGACGAAGCACTTGAACCTGAAGAATGACGCGGCCCTGGCGCGGGCCCTGGAGTTCGCGCCGCCGGTGATCAGCAAGATCCGCCACGGCCGGCTGCCGGTCGGCGCCATGGCCCTGATCCGCATGCACGAAGTTTCGGGCATCGAGATCAAGGAACTGCGCGAACTGATGGGCGATCGCCGGAAGCACTTCCGCGGTCAGGCGTCCGAATAGGCCGCACCCCACCAATACCACGATAACCCGGCGCCGGTCCTTGGATCTGCGCGCCGTCATGAAAGGAGGGCATGTGAATCAAGAAAGTAAGCCGGTGGCGATGACCGAGGAAGCGCGCAAGGAGCGCGTGCGCGAAGTGTTGCGCGCCGCCAGTGAGCCGCTTGGCCCGATCCAGATCGCGGAGCGCATTGGCGAAGCCTGGTGCATGTGGAACGGCTCCGGCTTCGGCTCCGCGGTGACGCCGCTGCTGCGCAAGGTCGGCGCGAAGAAAACCAGTGGCAAGTGGTCGCTGAAGGCGGCGCCGGTAGCCGAGGTCGAGCCGGGATGCGTCGGTGAAATGGGCCTGACCCCGCCGGGCGTGATGAGCCACGCACGCTGGGAGCAACTGAAGGCAGAAATGGCAGTACCGCAGCAATGAAAAAGCCCGGCGGCAACCGGGCTTCCTGAAACAAGTACAACGCATTGGAGATCGCATGTTAGCAGAAAACTTAAATCCGGCAGCGCAGGCTGGTGAAGATCAAGCTTCGCTCGCGCCTGAGTTCGCCGCGCGCGCAGCTCACCTGACCGCGGCTGTTGCCGGCGTCGCCGCAGCCCGGGCTGAATCGCAGGCGTCGACCGAGTGCTGGTCGACCAGCCCGGAGCGCTTCGAGGCCGAGAGCCTGTCCAACCTGGTGATCGCCAACGATTGGCTGCGCGCCGGCGACATTGTCTATGTCGGCACGAAGCGCGCGGTCACGCTGGCTGACGTGATTGATGCCCAGGACATTATCTTGATCATGAGCCAGCGCTCGACGAAGCTGGCCGGTGAGGGTGCTGACGGATACCCGGGCGTGACCGAAAAGCAGAAGCAGATCCTTGAAGCTGCGCTGCGTGGCTGGATTGCGCTGTGCTGCCCGCCTGACTTCCTCGGCGTCGAGAACATCCGCCGCTACAGCATCACCGACCTGGACCTGGATGTGGCGGCACGCGCCGTAATCGGCGGTGCGCAATGAGCAACCTCTGTATGCATGTGCTTAGCGCGATGATGCACTCGCCGATCCACAACTACGGCGGCATCCCAGGTATCACCAGCTGGCTGATCGGCACGCCTGGCGAGAAGGGCCTGGTTCGCCTGCTGATGTCGTCCCGAGACCATCAAGAGCCGATCATTCCCCACTCGCATCGCTTCGACTTTCACTGCATGGTCTTGTCGGGCCGCGTGCGCAACATCCTCTGGGTCAAGGGTACGCGCGGCGATCGGTTCCAGGAATCGACGCTGACTTACGGCGGTGCGCCAGGTCAGTACGAGCGCGTTGCTGGTGAGCAGGGTCAATGGGCAATGCACGAAAGTGTTTATGTGGAGGAGCAGGAATATTCGATGCGCGCTGACGAAGTGCATTCGATCTATTTCGCGCGCGGCACTTCGGTACTGTTCTTCGAAGGTCCGAGGGTCAGCGACACGTCGATCATCCTCGAGCCCGTGGTCGATGGCATTGTAGTGCCGACGTTCGAAGTCAAGCCTTGGGCGTTCAAACTCGAGCCGGCCGGGAGTGAAGCATGATCCGCTGCCACTCCACTCCCAACAGCCACACCGCTGCCCGCCTGGCACGCCTGCGCATCCTGGTCGGCGCCTTCCTCAACGGCGAGATGACGCGCGGCGACATGGCTGACCTGCTGCAGCTAAGCCTGTCGGGCATCCGCCCCTACATCAAGGACCTGCGCCACATCATCACGGTCGACCGCTGGATCGACCCGACGACGTACAGCCCGGGCGATCCGGTCTATCGCCTCGCGGTCAGCGCAGTCGAGGCGACTGCTTACATGGACACGCTGGGCGATGCGCCTGGTGTGCTGCAAATGCGCCCCTCGACCATGGACATCGCTGCGCGCGACCCGCGTCGGCACTTCCACATCCTGAGCGATGACGAGCACTACGCAGTTCGCATCAGCCGAGTTGGACCGTTCCGGCATTGGATGGACACAGTGCTGTTCGGCACCGGGCCGGCCAAAAAGGAGGCATACGCATCATGACCGCCATGATCGCAACCGCATTTCCATCCAGTCGCGGCGCCGCCTACAAGGCCTGTGAGCTGATCATCAACCAGGGGCCGAAGACGGTCGAGCAGCTGCTGGTCGCCGTCGACTTCGGCGCCCACGGTACCCAGCAAGCCAAGATCACTGCCGCAATTCAGGCCGGCTGGCTGCACGAAACCCCGGCCGGCACGATCGACGTCACCGAGTCGGTGCGCGAGCACTTCGCCGGCCTGGCGCCGAAGGAGAAGTACGCCGGCCAGATCACGCCTCCGCAGTACCGCCCAGACATCTTCCGCAGCCAGGGCCTGAGCAAGCGCTACATCCCGAACAGCCGCGGCACGCGTGCGGACGTGCCGGCCTGGTCGGTGCGCGAGACAGTCAAGATCGTGACCATCAAAAGGAGCGAACCATGAAGTCAGTCGGCAATAAGTTCATCGACGCATTCTCTCGCAGTTTGCATGGTGGTCGCTTTGGCGCCTGCGGCATCGGCGAAGTCAGCATCCACTGTGACATCGGCCACATTCACGCCGTCCTTGGATGCGATAAAGCTAGCCAGGTATCGGCCGGGAACAAGTGTCGACTTGTGGGCATGAACGAACAACACGTACTCCCGATAAAGTTCGGTGACAAAGTCCATTCTTACCTCCAGGGCGGAAAGGGCAGCTTGCTTATGAGGACGTGCTTATCCGGCCTGCGTCTTGATCCAGGTTTGAGCTCGCTTAACCGCATCCATGCGTGCATCCTGATCGGTTTCGCAGCTTGTGCCGAGTTCGCGACCTTCTCGGTAAAGAAGCGCGAATCGATCGACAGGGATCGAAGAGACCACGTGGAGACGGGCTATGGTACGGCGGATCGAAAAAGCGCCTTGGAATCGGTCATTGATCGAGGGCCAGACCATCACGGCGATGGTGAAGCCCTTGTACTGGTAGTCGCCCATTCGTTGCATGTCGCCTCCCATGAGATTCAACATGGGATCGTAGCATGATGCGTAGTTTATCTCTTAAACATCGGACATCAATTGTGCGCCGCCTGAAGATGAGGCGTCACGGACTCCGCGCTGCCTCTAGCAGAAGCATTCTTCTGTCAATGGCCTGGCCAGTCCAAGCTAACTTTCCATTAATCGATAGGCTACACATTTGGATGGGCATCTATCCAGGCGTTTGCGCGTTTGACTGCGTTGGCCTGAGCGGCAAGGGTCGAGGCGAACAGTTCGGTAGTGTCGTTGGGTTCTCGGTGCGCAACTTCGGGAGTGCGAAGGAAGGCTACATTTCTCCCGAAGTAAATCGTAAAAGCGCAGTTGAACTGGGTGTCGGACAGCTGCGCCATCCTAAGGACAACACTGTGCCCCCCGTATTCGTATACGGACAGCGGCAACATAGTTGTTTTGATGGTCATTTGATCATCATATTAACATGATGCGCCGCTCACCACTCAAAAATGGCAAGCCCTTGCAGCGCAAGAAGGCGATGTCGCGCGGCAGTGGATTCTCGCGCGCCGGCACCAAGACACCGGCCGCCGGCGCCAGCCTGCTGCGCGTCGCCGCAGTTCAGGCCAAGGCGCGCGATCGCGAAGCTAAGCCGGCGAAGCCTCGCAAGCCGATGAAATCGAGCCGCCCGAAGATGACGCCAATCCGCGCCTCAGCGCGCGGCCAGGACTGCACGCTGCGCTTTCCGGGCATCTGCAACCGCAACCCGGAGACCACGGCCTGGTGCCACTCAAACCGCCTCGAAGACGGGAAGGGCATGGGCCTGAAGGCGCCGGACCATCACGGCTGCTACGGCTGCTCGGACTGCCATGCATGGCTGGATGGCGGGTATGCCGGCCGCGTGGCGCGCGAGGTGGTTGACGCGCGCTTCGACGCGGCGCGGGCAGAGAGTCAGGAAAAGCTTCGCGCCCTGGGCCTGATGCCCGAGCAAGACAACGAAAAGGAGGCTGCATGATCCTGGCAAAAGCGGACATCGGCAACGCCACTCTGTACCACGGCGACTGCTTGAAGATCCTGCCGACCCTCGGCCACATCGATGCGGTCATCGCGGATCCGCCATACGGCATCAACCTGGGCAAGATCAGCGGTACCGGCCGCAATCGGTGGAACGAGGGCACGAACTACGGGTTCGATATCGTCGGCGACGACCGCGACTTCGACCCGGCACCCTGGCTGGCCTTCGAAAAAGTCGTTCTGTTCGGGGGCAACCACTTCGGCAGCCGCCTGCCGGACGCTTCGTGCTGGCTGGTCTGGGATAAGCGCGATGGCGGCACGTCGGACAGCTGCGCCGACTGCGAGATGGCCTGGACGAACCTCAAGGGGCCGGCCCGGCTGTTTTCCCAGAAGTGGCGAGGCATGGTGCGCAGCGGCGAGGAGAACGTGTCCCGCGGCGCGATCCGGCTGCATCCGGCGCAAAAGCCCGTCGCGATGCTCGCTTGGGCCATCGAACAGTGCAAGCTGCCGCGCGGCGCCGTCATCTTCGATCCGTACATGGGCAGCGCCTCCCTCGGCATTGCAGCGCTGCGCGGCGGGTACCGGTATATCGGCATCGACATTGAGCGCCGCTGGTTCGACGTGGCCTGCACTCGGCTCAAGCAGGAGGTGGCGCAGGGCCAGTTGTTCACGCCCGAGCCGGCAGCGCCGGAGCAGGTCGGACTGTTTCAGGAGGTGGCATGACATCCCTCGGTCTGAAGCTGGCCAAGCCGCCAGCATCGCCATTCGCGAACCTGACACCCAGCGAGCGCCTCGGAAGCAATAAGCAGGGTTGCGCGGTATGGCGCCTGGTATGCGACTGCGGGTTGGCCTTCGAGGCAAATTCTCAGGCCATTCAGCGCGGGGGCGCGCACTGCCGGGTCTGCAACCCGAACTACGGCGACAAGTTGGCCAACAAGATTCTGGCAGTGCTGCCGGCCACTATTCCGGACATCGTTAGCGAAACCGGGCTCACGCTCGAACAGGTCAAGTTCCGCCTTCGCCACATGAAGCCTGCGTTGTGCCACGTTGGACGCTGGAAGCGCGGCACCGGCGCGTGGATGCCGGTGATCTACGCGGGCGCCGGCGAGGACGCGCAGTGCGAGTTTAAGCCTAGGCCCAGGGCCGAGCATGGCCGCCGGTATCGCAAGCGCGTCAAAAAGGCAGTCGAGAAGGCACTCGCCGGTGGCAAGGAAGACGTGCGCTACACCCGCCACATCGGCCGCGCCAGGTCGGGGCTCACTGCAGCGATGACGCGCATCGTGCCGCAGACCTGGTTCTCAGCATTGGAAATATAGAAAGGAAACGACATGGGAAGCATTCTGGCATTGCAAACCACCGGCGGCGCCGACGTCACGATGTCGAGCCGCGAGATCGCCGAGCTGACGAAGAGTTCGCACGATAACGTTATGAAAACTATACGTCGCCTGATCGGGGAGGGTGTCGTTTCGGGGAACGAGACCCCGTACTATCATCCGCAGAACGGTCAGACTTACAGCGAGTTTCTGCTGTCGTTCCGCGACACCATGGTCGTCGTGTCCGGATACAGCGCGGACCTGCGTGCCCGAATCATCGATCGCTGGCAGGAGTTGGAGCGCGGCGCGCCGGCGGCGCCGGTACCGGCCCTGCCTCGCACCTTCGCCGAAGCACTGCGCCTAGCGGCCGATCAGCAAGATGTGATCACGGCGCAGGCCGAGCGACTGGCTGCCGCGGCGCCGGCCGTCGAGTTCGTCGAGCGCTACGCCGACGCCACGGGCACGAAAGGCTTCCGCCAGGTCTGCAAGCTGCTGGGCGCGAACGAGGCCCAGTTTCGTGAGTTCCTCATCGAGGAGCGGATCATGTATCGCTTGGGTGGCGAGCTGACGCCGCACGCGCCGCACATCGACGCCGGCCGCTTCTGCGTCAAGACCGGCACCGCGCAGGTCAGTGGCCACGCCTACAACGCCGCGCGCTTCACGCCGAAGGGCGTCACCTGGGTGGCAGGCGAGTGGGCCAAGTGGCAGCTGAAACAACGCGGGGAGGGCGCCCATGCTTAGCCACGAAGCCCTGCGCCAGGCCGCGCAAACCACGCCGGCCGTGCTTGTCCCATCCGACACGCTGCTTGAGCTGCTCGATCTGGCAGCGAAGGTAGAAAAGAAAACAAAAGTGGCCAAGGTGGCCCGCGAGGTCGACCCGAACGACGAGAAGTGCGCCCGCTGCCTGTTCGACCTCCTGCTCGAAACCATGCCGAAGGCGAAACAGCCGAACTTCAAGGCATGGGCGGAAGACGTCCGCTTGATGCGCGAGCGCGACGGCCGCAAGCGCAGCGAAATCTGTGAGCTGTTCCAGTGGGCGCAGGCGCACCGCTTCTGGCGCGCGAACGTCCGCTGCCCAGCAAAGCTGCGCGAGCACTGGGACGGCCTGTGGATCCAGCGCGAGACCGATGCTCAGCCGAAGAAGTCGGCCGGCAACTGGTGGGCGACCGACGAGACGACCCTCGCAAAAGGGCGAGAACTCGGTATCGCGCCGCGGTCGGGCGAGTACATGGGCCAATTCAAAGCGCGCATCGAGGCGATGCTCGACCCGGGCAACGAGCCGAAGGTGTCAGCCGCGCCCCCGGCCGCGCCACTTCCGGCCGCCGCGCCGCCGGTGCCGGTGCTGGTCGACCAGCCGGATCGGCGCGCACAGAAGCCCGAGGGGATCGGCGCTCTGAAAGACCTGGTGCGCAAAGTCGTTCTGCCGGCGAGGGCCGCATGACCGACCAGATCGCGGACATCTGCGCTCTGTGCAAGCACTTCAAGATGAAGGACTACCCGCAACACGCGGCAGTCGGCATCGGCCGGTGCCACGGATACGACAACGACCCGTTCACGAAGCTGAAAAACCCGTTTATCCCCTGGGGCATGAAGAAGTGCGCGCGGTTCGCGCAGGACTGGGCCGGCACGGTGAAGCGGATCGCATGGGTCGAAAAGCGACGAGCAGAGCAAAACAACAACGCAGCACAACCCGAAACGAAAGGATGGCATGAACGACACGAACGAGGCACCCGCCGGCGGCATCGGCGACATCAACAGCGCCGAGAAGGGTAGCGGCGCCCGCTTCAACGCCGGCAAGCCTGATTTCTCGCTGATCCCAATGGGCACGCTCGAAGACGAGGCGCGCGTCTGGATGTACGGCCGGCAGAAGTACGCCGCCTGGAACTGGACCAAGGGCATGGCATGGTCGGTGCCATTCGCCTGCGCAATGCGCCACATGGCGGCCTGGCAGCGCGGCGAGGAGTGCGACCCGGAATCCGGCCTGCCGCACCTGGCGCATGCGATGTGCAACCTGCGCATGCTGACGCTGTACTCGAAGACTTTCCAGCAAGGTGACGACCGGCCGGTGAAGGAGCTGCAGCCATGACGCAGACTCGCATCGGCTCGCTGATTGAAGCAGTCATCAATACGATCATCGGCTTTTCGATCAACTACTGCGCCAATCTGCTGATCTTCCCACTGTTCGGGTTCCACATCACACCCGGCGCCAACTTCCTGATGGGCTGCATCTACACAGTCATCAGCGTCGTGCGCTCGTACACGATCCGCCGCTGGTTCAACGCGAGGCTGCACCGGCTGGCCAGCGTGGTCGCGGCATCTGTGGAGGCGCGCCAGTGACGCAGCAACGAGCGCTCCAGGCGCTGGGCCGGCTCAAGGTCGGTCAGATGAACAAGACGGAGGCCGCCTACGCCGCCACGCTGGCCCAGCGGCAGTACGCCGGGGAGGTGGCGTGGTTCAAGTTCGAAGGGCTGAAGTTCCGTCTGGCCGACAACACGTTCTACACGCCCGACTTCGCAGTGATGCTCGCCGACG
Organism: Massilia phyllosphaerae; assembly: GCF_034659755.1. Lineage (NCBI taxonomy): Bacteria > Pseudomonadati > Pseudomonadota > Betaproteobacteria > Burkholderiales > Oxalobacteraceae > Massilia > Massilia phyllosphaerae. The sequence continues at coordinate 55,027 of NZ_JAXSQX010000004.1, read as the reverse complement.
GCGCGCTCGAGGCGCACGAGGTCAAGGGCCACTGGCAGGACGACGCACGCGCCAAGATCAAGATCGCCGCGGACCTGTACCCGCTGCGCTTCGTGGCGATCCGGGCGAGGGCGAAGAAGGACGGTGGCGGATGGGCAACTGAGGAGTTCTGATAGGGCCTGATAGAGCCAACGAGGCATCAGCATGAACTTGGGAAATTTTAGAGGCAAAAAATAAACAGATCATTCGTTGGACACAACACTATTGTTTCAAATACAATATAAGTTATATTTGTAGAAACAAGGTGGCGGCATGGATTATGAAGAGTTCGATAAGGTACTGATGGGGGAAATTTGGTCCGGACGAAATACCATGGCTGTCTTCACCAAGGAGGGTAACGCCGTAAGGATTGCCGTAGAGTCGTATCGAAAGCGAGATCCTTGGCGCGGGCGAACGCCAGTAGTGCGGATCATCGAGCGGCGGCTTCAGGCGCTGCGCCAGGAAGGGCGGATCAAGTGGAGCGGTAGTGCTTGGGAAATCATCGACCGGCGAAAGTAGTGCCAGATCGGCGCCGCCTTGTATTCGCTGCGCTTCTTGGCGATCCGGCGCGCGAGTACGGCGCGAAGGCGGGCGGCGTACGCATTGAAATCGGTGTGCCGCTCGACCTGGAAGTAAAAGCGGCCTAAGCCGGCGGCAAGCCGCGCGCCGATCTGCGCGCGGTGATCTTGCTAGATTACGCAGACTTCTTGCGACGGCGCGCTACGCCGACTGCGCCGAGCGCACCGATTGCCAGCAGGGCCAGGCTGCCTGGCTCTGGGACTTGCGTCGGATCGTAGTACGGGACATCTCTCGACAGGACGTAATACCGTGGATCGTCCAGCCACGACAGCTCGTTTGCGGTTATCTCAACCTGCTTCGCTGTGCCTGAATAATACAGGTCGCTCGTAGGATAGGTTTCAGGGCGATATGCATTGAACGCCGGCTTGTCGGTGACGTGCATGGAGTAATTGAACGTGTCAGCGGTATCGCCAGCGCTGAACATTAGCCACATCCGGCTCTCGTTCGATTCACTTAAAAAGCTATAGGCATATAGGTTCGTTGGGCCATATCCAGTAAAGCTCGTAGTGGTCTCGATAAGCGAATTGCGGTGCCAGCTGTCACCGATATCCTGGGTGTAAAACTGAGCTACGCCACCCGCAATGTGGTAATACGCCACGGACTTGTCTTGGTCGCGGATGATCATGTAGCTACCGAAGGGCGAATACTGGGTAGGCGACGTGAGCTCGTACTTGAGATAACCCGCCGATGCATTCATTGAAAACAGCGCGGTCGCGGCGAGAGCGAGAACTTTCTTAAACATGGTAAACCCTAATTATTGGAAGACCCCACATTAAGCAATTGCCATGCCATGTAGATGTTCTATTTATTAATCAATCAGTTGAGCACCTCATCACGAATCGACAACGGATGAATGTAAAGTTATTCGACGGCAATATTTCGTTATAGGATCGCAATTTGAATCGTCACAAAAAACCACACGTTGCAATTTAGAAAACTTCGCGCAAGGCAATTTATTTTGTTGAGGGTGGTAAACTTCTTTGTGCTCGAACTCAGCCATACCACAGGAGATAGAAATGCCTTTCGAAGACCGCTACCTGAATGCACTGAACAGCACGAACCTGCTGGACGACGACAAGCATCACCAGACCGAAGCCCTGGCGGCGGCAGCGCTGGCGGACCTCTCCGGCGGGTCGGGCAGCATCTTCGGCAGCATGCTCGCGCGCGCCAAGATCGACGGTGTGCCGCGCGAAGCGATCGCATCCGGCAGCCACAGTCTGGCCGTCCTGCTGCGCGTGTGGAAGGAGGCGGTGTTCCAGAAGGGCAAAGACCGCAAGTGGATCCGGGTAGTTCAGCCGTGGGACATCCACGCGCTCGAAGGCATCTGCAATAAGATCGCGCTGCAGTCCCTGGCGCACTGGTTAGGCGGAGAGTGCTCGGTCTGCAACGGCACGAAGATCCACGCCGGGCGCAGCTGCACGCACTGCACCGAGACGCCCGGCCGCGAGCCGGTGGAAGGTAGTGGACTCCTGCGCGAGCGCATCAAGGACATGATCAGCGACTTGGAAGGCCTGCATCAGTCACACGCTGCGCGTGCCGGTGCCAAGATGCGTAGGACCGAACCCAAGTTGCAGGAGGCTGCATAATGGGCTGGAGCATCGGATACGACAGCACCTGGGAGCGTGACATCGGCTATGGCGTGTTGGCGCATTGCGATCACCCGGGCTGCACTGCCGAGATCGATCGTGGTCTCGGCCACGTGTGCGGCGACGATGTCTATGGCGGGGAGCATGGCTGCGGCCTGTTCATCTGCAGCGAGCATACGCACTCAAACCGACACCATCACCAGCTTTGTCAGCACTGCGCGGATCGCCGCCGCCGGAAGCTGCAGCCGTCACCGGATCATCCCGAGTGGATGCGATGGAAGCTCGAAGACGAAAGCTGGCAGCAGTGGCGCGACGAGAACCCGGCTGACGTGGAAAAATTGCGATCAGCACTCAACAGTATTGCGCAGCCGAAAAAACAGGCGTAAACTTCAGTCTTCCAATTCCCTCGGTCCAATGTAATGTGCGCGAAAGCGCCACCATAACCCGAGGCAGACGAGTATCCAGCCCGCAGTAAAGCCGGCGCTCGTCTGCAAATAAGCCCACCGCCCTGGTGGGCTTTGTCGTTTACAGCCCACTTTTCAGATAGAACTGGGGCGCGTGGTACTCGAGGGAGCTGGCTCTCAACATCAACCCACTACGGAGGCTGTATGAAAGAAGGCATCGGCGGCGCGTAGCCCCACCTGAAGCTGGTCATCACGTAGAAGCGCGACGAAACGCGCACGGGATCTCAGTTGCCCGATGAGTGCCGGAGTTCCCGCCCGGCGACACTCATAAGACGGCGCCACATGCACACGGAACACGACCCGGCATCGGCCGGAACAGGCGAGCGCTACCAGGCGCGCAACGTCGTCGGACGCTGTAACCGACTGCTTCATTGGCAAACCAGTGGCCACACCGCTACAGATAGTCAGCAATTCACTCAAGGGTGCCCAGCTTTACGAGAGGGCTAGGGCGCTACGAGTGAGGCCATCTTTAGCGGTGTGGCGGGAGCACCCTTTGCCGTCCAGAGTCTGCGTGAAACTAAGCCCTGGACGCTTCCGCCGCAACTTATCGCACGATGATGTCGAGCTCGCGGCCCAGTGCCTTGAAGGCGCCCGCCAGCGTGTCGATCTTCGTTGCGTGGCCCAGGTCGATGATGCGGTTGACCTCTTGAGGCTTGATGCCCATGAGGCGCGCCAGATCCGCCGGCCGGACCTTCTGGGTCAGCATCTCGTTCAACAGCAGGACCTTTGCGGACGCACTGAGCGGCAGATCGATGAGCCGCTCGCCGTCTTCGGGTGCTGATGGCGCAGGGACTGGCCGTCGGTCTTCGAAGTAGAAGTCCATCGCAGTGAGAAGCGCGTCGGCCGCCATCGCGAAGGCTTCGGCTTCATCGTCACCTTGGGTGATCGCTTCCGGGATATCGCGGAAGGTAACAACGAACCCGCCTTCATCGGCAGGGGTAAAGATTGCTGGATATTTCATAGTTGTCCTCATGGTGTTGCGGGCTACGTGAGTAGGTGGCTAGGCCACTGGTGTTTCTGGTGCGGTTCAGTCTGTGCTGCAAGCCCCTTCCGGGGCTCGCCTCACTTGAGTTTCAGTTTCTTTTTTACTCCCTCGACAAGGGGCATTTTCAACTCCTTGCTCGGGTGCCTTGGGAGGATGGTTTGTTCGCCGTTTAGGTAGACTTTCAAGTGGCTGCCACCTTCCTTGAATGTCGCTCCCTGCTGCTTCAACCACCTTACAAACTCACTCTGCTTCACCGCACCTCCTTGTTGTGTTGTCGATGTAGTTATAATAAACAAAAAAGTTTATATAAGCAAGCGTTTTTGTTTATTATTTCTGAGATATTTAGTCTCCTCCGCTAAGAGTCTCTTGGACTTCACCGCCTGTCGCAGCAATGCGCCGGCGGTTTTTTTATTTGAGGTACGCCGTGAGCGTTGAATCCGAACTGACCTGGTTGCGCGTCGTGATGCGGATGCTGCTGGAAGATGGCGTGGTCGAGCGCATGCGGCGGGCAGCATGAGCAAGATCGCCGACATCTATCGCGCCGAGATCCTGCGCGCCGTGCTGGGCCCGAACGCCCATGCTGCCAAGGTCGACAACCCTGAGCGCCTGCGCCAGATCGCCGAGCACCTGGCCGATAGTGAGCTGGCTCAGTCTGCATTGCAGGCCAAGGGTTATGGACGCGGCGGCCGAACCTTCCTCGAACTGACGCGCGAGGTTCCCAGCTACACGCCCGGCATGCTGGCCCGGATGTTCGCACCGCGCACGCCGGCGCAGTACCCGATGCCGGCAGCGGGCCGCGCACCATGACTGGCCTGACCTGGGTTGCATTGGGCGCCTCGCTCGGCCTCTTGGTTGCACCTGGCCTAGCCTTCATCGGCGTACTTGCCCTAGTGCTGACCCTGATCGATCGCCGCCGCTATGTGCGGCGCTTGCATCGGATGCGCCGCGGCTGAATCAACAACTGGAGTTCGCGATGTTCCAAGTCACCCTCATTCTCGCTTGCGTCCTGTGCGGTGCAGGCGGTTTCGCCGTTGCGGCTTGGTCCATCCACTACACCCGCAAGCACGTAGCTGCGCAGTCGGCGCAACCATGCTGCGTCCAAGGTGCCGATGTTCAGATGGGCGCCAGCGTGGATCTCGCGGCATTCCAGAAATTTACTGTAGAAGAAGTGGCCCGCGCTTTCGGCGTTCCGGCTCACCTGATTCGCGACGTCGAGTTCGGCCGTGAGTTCGAGCACTGGCAGGTGCGTGAAGCCCTGTCCCAATGGACTTTTGATGCCTGGCAGCGCGCGCGTACCGAACAGGCGCACCGCGAGTTCATGGAGCGCACGGCTAACCTGCCACCTTGCGACGCCAGCATCGAGGGCGTTGCGCGCTACATGGGCGCGCCGATCTGATGCCCAAGCTGCAAACCCTTAAGCCGCGCCTGCAGGCTGCAGGCAGTCGCTTGCCGGTGTTGACGCCGACGCGACCTGATACCGTCGAGCGCGTGCGCGGCTGGCGTGGCGTCAAGGACCGGGACCGCATACGCGAGCGTGACTGCGGCCTGTGCCAGGAATGCCTGCGCAGCCACCGCACGTCCGTCGGCGTGGCGGTCGACCACAAGAAGCCGCTGTGGGATCACGGCAGCGACGACGACTCGAACAAGGAGCTGCTCTGCCAGCCCTGCCACGACGCAAAAACGGCGCGCGAGGCCCGCGATCGGGCGCGCCGCGGCCTGTAGTGCCAGCGGGGTAGGGGCTAGTGTATCCCTAGGGCAACGTTCCGAGCCGACACCGCACTGTCTCTCACGCGCAGAAAAAATCCCCCCTGGAGGAATTTGTTAATGGCTTTAACAGGCAAAAAGCGAGCCTTCGCCGATGCCGTTTTGGCCGGGTTCTCGAATAAGGAAGCGGCGATTCGGGCTGGCTTTAGTGAAAAAACTGCGTCGGCCGCCGGGTCCCGAAATGTTAAAGACCCGGATGTTAAAGCCTACCTCGAAAAGCAACGCTCGGTCGCCGCCGGGAAGGCTGCCGCCACTGGTAAGAGCGCGCCGCCCGCTATGCCGCCGGGCGATGACTTGATTGACATTCCGCCAACCGCCGACCCGATCGAATTTCTCACCACGATCATGAACGAGCCGCTGGCGGATCTCCGGTACCGGATGGATGCCGCCAAAGCGATGCTGCCGTTTAAGCATCAGAAGCTGGGTGAGGGCGGCAAGAAAGACCAGAAGCAGGATGCGGCTGCGAAGGCGGGTGCTGGCAAGTTTGCCGCGACCGCGCCTCCGAAGCTTGTCGCAGCTGGTGGAAAGAAGGTCTAAATGCCGGATTGGACAACTGCTTGCCCGGATTGGGCAGCGCGCCTGCGCGCGGGCGAAACGATCATTCCGCCGCCGATCTTCCCAGATCAAGCCGAACATGCGCTCGCGATATTTAAGCAGCTCAAGATCGTGGATGCGCCTGGCAGCCCGACGTTTGGCGAGTCCTGCGCGGAATGGGTCTTTGATTTGGTGCGCTGCATCTTCGGCGCCTACGACGCCGAGAGCGGCCGGCGATTGATCGTCGAGTTCTTCGTGCTTTTGCCGAAGAAGAATTCGAAATCCACCGTTGCAGCCGGCATCATGATGACCGCGCTGATCCTGAACTGGCGCAAATCGGCTGAATTCTCGGTGCTTGCTCCCACAGTAGAGGTAGCGAACAACGCGTACAAGCCCGCATGGGACATGGTGCGGGAGGATGAGGACCTCGAGGCGCTGATGCATGTGCAGGCGCACGAGAAGAAAATCACGCACCGCGAGAGCAATGCGATGCTCAAGGTGCTCGCGGCGGACCAGAACACGGTAGGCGGCAAGAAGTCGGTGGGCACGCTGGTCGACGAGCTTCACCTGTTCGGCAAGATCTCCAGCGCCGAGAACATGTTCCGCGAGGCGCTGGGCGGTCGCGCGTCACGGCCGGAAGGCTTCGTGATCTGGCTGACCACGCAATCCGACGAGCCGCCAGCCGGCGTATTCAAGCAGAAGCTAGACTACGCGCGCAAGGTTCGTGACGGCGAGATCGTCGATCCGTCCTTCGTGCCGATCATCTTCGAGCATCCGCCCGAGATGGTTGCGTCAGGCGAGTGCCTGCTGCTGGAAAACATGGCGATGGTGAACCCGAACATCGGGTTCTCAGTCGACCAGGCATTCCTTGAACGTGAATTCAAGATTGCTGAGCAGGCCGGTCCCGAATCGTTCCGCGGCTTCATGGCCAAGCACGCGAACGTCGAGATCGGCATGAACCTGCGCTCCGATCGATGGGCTGGCGCCGATTGGTGGGCGCAGCAGGGCGTACTAGAGAAGACATTTTCACTGCAGGACCTGATCGAGCGCTCCGAAGTGGTCACGATGGGCGGCGACGGCGGCGGCCTGGACGACTTGCTGGGGCAGTACGCAATCGGCCGGTGTAAGACAACTCGCCGCTGGCTCGGCTGGGCGCATGCCTGGGCGCACCCCTCAGTGCTGGAGCGGCGCAAGGAAATCGCGCCGCGGCTGCAGGACTTCGCGCGCGATGGGCACCTGACGCTGGTCGAGCACATTGGGCAGGATACCGAGCAATTTGCCGCCAACGTTGCCATGGTCTACGAGGCCGGCGTGTTGGACAAACTCGGGCTGGACCCGCAAGGCATTGGTGCCATCCTCGATGCACTCGAGATGAATGGCGTGCCCGCAGATAAGGTCATCGGCATCACCCAGGGCTGGAAGTTGACCAGTCCGATCAAGACGGCTGAGCGAAAGCTTGCCGAGGGCGTGCTGGTGCATAGCGGTCAGCCGCTCATGGCTTGGTGCGTCAGCAACGCCAAGATCGTGCCGAGTGCGAATGCCGTGCTGATCACGAAACAGGCTTCGGGTACCGGGAAGATCGACCCGCTGATGGCGATGCTGAACGCGGTCTACCTCATGTCGCTCAATCCCGAGCCGGCGCAGACAACATCAATTTACGACGAGGGCGTACTGATATGAGCTTTCTCGACTACGCGACCCTCATCGCTGGCGTCCTGGGCCTGGCAGCCATCACGATCGGCGCCGGCATGATTTTCCTGCCGGCCGGGTTCATCGTCGCCGGCGCCGGTCTGGTGGCCTGGTCGTACATCGTCGCGCGCGCCGGTGCAGGCAGTAAAGGATAACGATGTTCGCCAAACAGTTTTTCGGCTCGCAGACAGCCTCAGGTTCCGGCGGCTGGCTGTCCGGTCTTGGCGGCGCCCGCTCCGATGCCGGCCCGCTCGTGACTGTCGAGTCGGCTCTGGCGCTGACTGCGGTGCAGAACTGCGTCAGCCTGCTCGCTGAAAGCATCGCCCAGCTCCCGCTCGACATCTTCCGTCGCCTCGAAGACGGCGGCCGGGAGTCGGCCAAGGATCACGCCCTCCATCGGATTCTCGCCTTTCGCCCCAACGGGTGGCAGACGCCCCTGGAGTACCTCGAGCAAAGCCAGATGAAGGCCGGCGCGCGCGGCAACTCGATCAGCATCATCGCGCGCGACAGCGACGGCACGGTCACCGACCTGCTGCCGGTGCCGACGGAGTCGGTTCAGGTGCTCAAGGGTCCGGACCTGATGCCGTACTACCGCATCGACGGCCAGGACCCGATCCCGCAACGGATGGTGCACCACGTGCGGTGGTGGAGCCTGAACGGCTACGTCGGTGTCTCGCCGATTATGCTGCATGCCAATGCGATAGGGCATGCCCAGGCCATCCAGCAGTACGCCGGCAAGTCGTTCCTGAACGGCACGGCGCTGTCGGGCGTGATCGAGCGGCCGAAAGAGGCGCCGCCGATCAAAGACCAGTCGGTAATCGACCGAATCACCGATCGCTGGCAGCAGATGTACGGTGGAGCGGGGAACGCAAAGCGCGTCGCGATGCTACAGGAGGGGATGACCTTCCGCGCGCTTTCGATGACCAACGTCGATGCCGAGCTGATCCTGGCGCTGAAGCTGGCCAATCTTGACATCGCGCGCATCTACAAGGTGCCGCCGCACATGATCGGCGAGCTGGACAAGGCAACGTTCTCGAACATCGAGCACCAGGCCATCCAGTTCGTCATCTACACGCTGCTGCCGTGGATCAAGCGACATGAGCAGGCGATGATGCGCGACCTGCTGCTGCCGAGCGAGCGCGACGAGTACTACATCGAATTCAACGTCTCGGGCCTGCTGCGGGGCGACCAAGCGTCGCGCTATGCAGCGTACGCCGTGGCCCGCCAGTGGGGCTGGTTGTCCGTCAACGACATCCGGCGCCTGGAAAACATGCCGCCGATCAAGGGCGGCGACACCTATCTTCAGCCGCTGAACATGGTCGACGCAGCCAAGCCGCTTCCGACCACACCGCCAAAAGCCAGCGCCGAGGCAGTAGCAGAAATCGAAGGAATCCTCGCATGAAAAACCGTTTCCGCATCGCCGGCATGATCTTCAATCAGCCGCTGATGGTGACCGAGGCGATGCTGGACCAGGCCGCGGCCTGGGCGAACCAGCAGATGAGCCTGAACATCGTCAATCTGAGCGTTAACGGCGCCCAGCCGCAGATGATGGAAGACGACGAGTCGGTTTACGAGACCGCGGCGTCGCGCGCCGAGGCAGCACGGCGCCAGTCGATTGCCGACACCGGTGTGGCCGTGATCCCGATCCACGGCGTCCTGGTCAGCCGCAGCATGCAGATGAACCCCTGCGAAAGCATGACCAGCTACGAGCAGATCCGCGCGCAGGTCAGTGCGGCGCTGGCCGACCCGGCCGTCGAGCACATCGCCTTCGACATCGACAGCCCTGGCGGTAGCACGACCGGTGCGTTCGAGTTGGCCGACTTCCTGTTCGAAGCGCGCGGCGTCAAGCCGATGAGCGCGATCGTCAACTTCAGCGCCTACTCGGCCGCCTACCTGATGGCCTCGGCCATTGGCGACGTCTCGATGTCGCGCACCTCCGGCGTGGGGTCGGTCGGCGTGATCGCCAAGCATCTGGACCAGTCGGCGCGAAACGAGCAGATGGGCGTGAAGGTGACGACTATCTACGCCGGCGCGCACAAGAACGACATGAGCCCGCACGAGCCCCTGACCGAGCAGTCCGCCAAATTCCTGAACGACATGGTGCAGAACTACTACACGCAGTTCGTGGATGCGGTTGCCCGGTATCGCGGCATCGACGTCGGCGCCGTGCGCGGCACCGAGGCTAGCGTGATGCTCGGCCAGGCCGGCGTCGACGTCGGCTTCGCTGACCGGATCGAGACGCCGCAGGCTGCCGCCGACCGCATCGGCGCCCAGGCCCGCCAGGCGCGCGCTGCGCGCACTTCGAAGCAAACTTCCATCGGTGCCCGCGCGAAAGCGATGGCGCTCCAGTCCCAAATTTGACCGCGTTCGCGGGACAAGCAACCAAGCCACCTTCGGGTGGCTTTTTCTTTTCTAGGAGAGGCAAATATGCCAACCATCAACGAGCTCCGCAGCGAACGCGCCAAGGTCAACGCCAGCGTCCAAGCTCTGGCCCAGATCGAAGCCGGCGGCGGCACCCTGACCGCTGAACAGCTGACCGAGTTCGCCGGCCTGCAAGCCAAGTTCGGCGAGCTGACCGCACAGATCACCCGCATGGAAGCGGCCGAGACCATCGCCGCCGCCGCCGCGGTACCGGTGGACCGCGCGCTCAACGCCGCGCACCAGCCGGCCCCACCGCCCGCCGGCGCCGCGGCAAGCATGCCGGCTCGCCCTCGCACCCCGGAGCTGCCGGGTTCGGGCATGTCGCGCATGGTCCGCGCGCTGGTCGTCGCCGGCGGCAACCAGCAGGTCGCAGCCAAATTCGCCATGGACAACCAGTTCGGCGAAGACGTGGCGATGGCACTGAACACCCTGACCCCCGGCGCCGGCGGCGTCCTGGTCCCGGCGAACATGGCCCGCGAAGTGATCGAGCTGTGGCGCCCGCAATCGGTCGTGCGCCGCCTGGGTGCCCGCTCGCTGCCGCTCACCAACGGCAACATCACCCTGCCGCGCCTGAAGGGCGGCGCAGTGGTCGGATACATCGGCAGCGATACCGACATCCCGACGACCGGCCAGACCTTCGACAACCTGAAGCTGTCGGCCAAAAAGCTGACCGGCCTGGTCCCGATCTCGAACGACCTGCTGGCCTACGCTGGCACGAGCCCGAACGTCGACAAGCTGGTCGTGGACGACCTGACCGGTGCGATGAGCTCGCGCGAAGACAAGGCATTCATCCGCGACGACGGCACCCTCGACACCCCAAAAGGCCTGCTGTCCTGGGCGCTGGCCGGCTTCAAGATCGTCGCCTCCGACGGCGCCACGATCCAGAAGGTCGAAACCGACCTGAACAAGCTGATCCTGTGCCTGGAAGCCGTCAACGCCAACATGGGCGCACCGGGCTGGATCATGTCGCCGCGTACCTTCCGCTTCCTGGAAGGCATGCGTGACGGCAACGGCAACAAGGTCTACCCGGAAATGAAGGACGGGAACCTGAAGGGCTATCCGATCGGCAAGACCACCCAGGTGCCGAACAACCTGGGCGCCGGCTCGAACGCCTCGGAGCTTTACTTCGTCGACTTCAACGACTGCTTCATCGGCGAGGACGAGACCCTGCTGATCGACTACTCGAAGGAAGCGACCTACAAGGACGACCAGGGCAACATGGTCAGCGCCTTCCAGCGTGACCAGACCCTGGTCCGCGTGATCGCAAAACACGACTTCGGCCCGCGCCACGTCGAGTCGGTCGCCATCCTGACCGGCGTCACCTGGGGCGCGTAACGCGACCTGATTGCCGACCCGCTGCGGTGGGTCGGCTTCATCCATTCAATAGGAACTGAACATGAAATCGGTCGAATTCCTCAAGCCCTGGAAGATCTACAGCCCCGGCGACGTTGCCGGCTTCGAGGCCGAGCAGGCCAAGCGCCTGGTCGACGGCGGCGTCGCCAAAGAAGTCGCGGCTGAAGAAAAGCCTGCTGAAGAAAAGCCGGCGAAACCGGCGAAGTGACCCCATGAAGCCCGAAACCGCCGCCTGGCTCGCCGGCGTGCGCGCCGGCCGGCGGCTTCGGTTCGTTCGAACATCCTGTCGGAGATCCGCATGATCCACCTGACGATGACCCCACAAACGTCGGCCATCCGTGCCTACGACCAGCCAGGTGGCTACGAAAACCGCTTGCCTTACCTGGCCATCGTCACGGTGACGCACCTCACCGACAAAGTCGTCTACCTCCATGGCGCTGTCGGCAAGGTCGATCGCGAGACCTGGGAAAAGACGCTTGACCTGCTGCGCGCCCATGGCGCCACCACGGTGATGCTCGAGCGGCACGGCGTCATGAAGACCATCCAGCTGTAACCGCAACACCCTCTAAGAACACTTTTCCGAGCTGCCGGCGCCGTCGCCGCGCGGCTCGTCGACCTATGAAAGGCCGCCATGTCTTCGACCGCATACGACAGCTACCTGGACGACGTCCTGGCCGGGAACATCACCAAGGGCGACACCTACTACGTGATGCTGGTCGGCTCGGGCTACACCGAGAACAAGGGCGCGCATACCAAGCGCTCGGACATCAGCAACGAGGTGAGCGGCACGGGCTACACCGCCGGCGGCCAGGCCATCGCGCCGACCTTCACGAAGGACACGACCAACCACCGCGTTGTCGTCACGTTCCCGCAGGTCGCCTGGGCCAACTCGACCATCACCGCGCGCAAGGCCGTGTATTACAAGCGCCGCGGCGGCGCGGCATCCGCTGACGAGCTGGTCTGCGTCGACGACTTCGGCGTCGACGTCTCTACCAGCGCAGGCACGTTCACCCTGAACGCGACCACCATCACCATCAATACTCCGGCCTAAAGCATGAAATTTCCCGAGCGCGTAAGAGTTGCAACGACCGGCGTCGGCACAGGCCCGCTCACCATGGTCGCGACGGCCGTTTCGGCCGAATTCCAAACTGTGATGGCCGCCGGCCTTGTGGTCGGCGATACCTTCACCTATTCGGTCGGTCTCGCTGGTTCGGCTGAATGGGAGTGCGGCGTTGCCACCATCACGACCATCAGCAACGGCACCGCGACATTCTCGCGCACGCCGACCGCAAGCTCGAATGGCAATGCGGCGGTCAACTTCAGCGCCGGCACGAAAGAAGTCGTCGCCACGCCGCTCGGCGCCACGCTGACGAAGTGGGAAAACGGCACCTCGACACGGCTGGTGTTTGCATCTTCCCTGTGCGCGAGCGACAGCACGCTCGGCATGACGCCGGGCGTCGGCGCAAACCAAGCCGCGAAGGCGCAGGCGCTGCTCGACCTGGCTGCGAACGGCCCGCTGACGCTGCTTTGGGACGTAGCATGCAGTCTCGGCTCGACGCTGCGTGTGCGTAGCAATACGACTATCAAGGCACTGCCGAACTGCGGCGCCGTCATGCTCGCCGCAAGCAATGTGCCGATGTGGCGCAACTACAACCCGACGAAATCGCCGGGCGCCATCATCGATCAGAATATCCGTTTCGAGGGCGGCATCTGGCACGGCAACCTCGGCACGATGACGGCGAACGACCAAGTCACGCTGTTCGATTTCTACGGCGTGAACACCATTTCGGCTGGCGGCGAGATCGAATTCCGCAAGCCGGCAGGGTTCGCATTCCGCGTCACGAACGGCGTTCGCATCACGGTAGACGGCTACGTCGTGGACCATGGCGTCGGCAATACGCTAGTGAGCACGGACGGCATTCATATCAACGGCCCGGCCAGCCATATCCGGATCGCGCGCGGCCGGCACTACAATGGCGCCGACGACGGCATCGCCCTGAATGCAGACGATGGCTGGGGCGCGATCACGCCGGGTCCGCTGGACGGCTCCTATGGCCCGATTACCGATGTGACCATCGAGGACATCGAATTCCAGACCTACGTTTGCGGCGTGCGCCTGCTCTCCGGTGGGTCGCTCATCGACAACGTCAGCATCAGCAACATCAAGGGCAAGACCGGCGCCTATACCTTCATTGCCGACAATTTCAACCCGGCGCAAACGCAGCAGACCGGGCCTGGCAACATCGGCACTGTCCGGCTCAGCAACGTCGCCACGGAAAACGTTCCGGTCAGCGGCTGGGGCAAGATGGCCGTTCACCTCAACTGCAAAATTGGTCAGTTTATTTTCGAGAACGTCACCAAGAACAAGCTCAACAACGAACTGTTCCCGGCGCTGCGCATCGGAGAAAAAGCCGACATCGGCCAGCTGGTGATCGACAAATACATCAGCCGCCCGAGCAACGGCGCCACCTACCTGACGAAGCAAATCCACTTCGTTGCGGGCTCCAAGGTTGGCCAGGTGGTGCTTTCCAACTCGGCTTTTTACGCACCGTCCGCAGTATCTGGCTGCCCTATCGTTGTCGAGAGCGGGGCGACAATCGATCAGATGGTGCTGAGCGGGAACATCGGCCGAAACTTCACCGATTTCGTGGAGAACAACGGCACCATCGGCAACTTCATCGCGCCGGCGGCGAGCAACAGCATGACTACGCCGGCCGTTCCCACTGGCTGGGTCACGCAGAGCGGCACGCCGTGGGGCGCCTCGACGGATTCGAGTGCGATCACGTACAACGGCCCGGTTCCTGGCGTGATCGCCTCGGCCAAGCAGGCCGCCAACGATACCTTCTACGGCAACGTGAAGGTGAAGGCGCGCCTCCGGTTTGCAACGCATACCACCGTCACTCAGCATGCGGCCATCCTGGTGCGTGGCTCTAGCCTGGTGCCATATAGCGGCGTCAAAAATTTCATCGGCATGGACATCGCGCTGAACCAGAGCGGCGGCGGCGCCGTCAAGTCGCTGAAATCTGTCAACGGCGTGCAGAGCAACATCAGCCAAGAGATGAGTGTCGGCGCCAACCTCGCCACGGCGACCGACTATGACATCGAGTTCAATGTCAAATCGTCCAGCGCGAGTCAGCATCAGGTTGACATTTATATTCAGCGCGTGTCCGACCAGAAGTGGCTCAAGTACGACAACACCTGGTCCGATACGAAAGTTCCGGCGCGAGGTGATGCTCATGCCGATGCTAATTTGCCGCCTGTGTCTGGCGAAGTTGGCGTCTACGCCTACGACGAAGGGGATAGCCAGCATACTGGTGATGGCGTCACGCCGACCATCAGTTTCTCCAACTTTACTGTCGCGGCAGCGTCTTAAGCCATGATCGGATACTCGCCCATTGGAGTTACCCCGATCGGGGCGATAGTGGCCGCGTCAGCGAGCCAAGATGCGACGGCGCCGGGTGCGAGCCTGGTGGCGGTGAGTAGCATGGTGGGCGGCGCAGCGGTCGGAGCGTCGGCTGGTGTTGCCGGCGGTGCGCAGCTGGTTGCGACCAGCAGCATGGCGCCGGGCGCAGCATCCGGCTCCCGGTCGGCTGCGGCAACTGGCGCGGCGCTCGTTGCATCGAGCTCGATGGCGCCCGGGGCCGCAATTGGCGGCTCTTCAGGTGGGACAATCCCAGGGGTGGTAACTGTGCCGGCATCCAGAACTGCGAAGTTTGCAGCGAATCCGCGCGTCGCTGTGTTCAATACGACGCGGCCGGCGTCTTTGACAAAAGGCGCACTGGACGAGCTGTGGTTTGTCGGCGACTTCACCAGAGACCTGGCGGACGCCTCGACGACGGCGGTGTCGGTCGTTCCGGTATCCGCCGGCGTGGCCGTGCTCGAGGGTCCGGGACTTCAAGGGGCGCTCGGCCTTGTCAAGCTGGGCTCGATGAGCTCTGGGTCGGCCTCCTTCACGTTCCGGGTGACCTGCGCGAACGGCGAAGTGTTCGATCGAACCATCCTCCTGACGTCGGTAGATGACCGCCTGTGGGTGTTCGGCAAGGATCCAGACGACCAGCGCTTCTACGCGTTCGACTTTGCTGCCGACCTGGCGCTCAGTGCGAACACCACGTTGGCATCGGTGGGCACGCCCATCGTCGTCGGCGTGACCGCGCTCTCGGTGCCAAGCATTCAGGGATCGCAGGTCGTCATGAAATTCGGTGGCCTGTCGGCGGGTGACGCAGTCAACTCGTGCGGCCTGCCGGTCACCTTCGCCAACGGCGAAAAAATCTATCGCTCAATTTACTTCACCAGGGAGGACCACTGATGATCAACGCTGCTGACCTCCTGGCTGCGCATGTCCGGACTGAAGGTGGGACGAGGATCCCTCCGCAGCCGGCCGATCCGGCTAACCCGGTCGAATACGCCGTCGCCCCAGCGGCGAACGGCGCGCTTCCGATTGGGGGCCGCCCCCCGGCAATCCAAGGGAGTGCTCGATGACCTTCAAGATTGTTGTGCGCCCGACCGCTCTGGCTGTGTCGATGCAGGAGGCGCAATCGAACGCGCGCGCCGACGTCGGCTCGGACGGCACTTCGGCACTTGACGCCGACATCGTGCGCGCCATCCGGACATACACCGCAGAAGCCGAGACCGAAACGAACCGGCTGATCATGGAGCAGACCTGGGAGTTGACGCTCGATGCCTTTCCGGCAGAGCGCTCGATCAAGCTGTACAAGCCGCCGCTACTTGCCGTCGACTGGGTCAAGTTCTATGACGTCAACGGCGAACAGCGGACGCTCGATCCGGCCGACTACCAGGCCGACGTCAAGACGGATCCGGGCTACGTCGTGCTCAAGCCCGGGCGCGCCTGGCCGGCGACGGCCGACATGATCGGCGCAGTGGAGGTGCGCTTCCGCTGCGGCTACGGCGCAAATGCTTCCGCGGTGCCCGATGGCATCTCCGGCTTCATCCTGGCGCGCGTGCAGGAGCACTTCGAAACCGGCGGCCAGCCGAAGAACGAATACATCAGGCGGCTGTTGTGGTCGGAGGTCTACTACGCATGACGATGAACCACCGATTCACGCTGCTGCAGCCGGCCACCGGCCGCGACGCCGCCGGCCAGCCGTTGGGCGGGTTCGAGGCGCTCGGCGAGCGCTGGGGCGACGTCCTTTTCCAAACGGGTGCGGAGACCATGCGCGCGAATACCGAGGTGGTGATCAAGCGCTGTTCGATCCGGGCCAACTACGACCCGGCCGTCAACGAGTCCTGGCGCGCGCGGTACCTGGGCGTCGAGTACGAGATCAAGTCGGCTGTGCCGGATTCGAAGGACCGCCGGAAGATGTTTCTGGTCTGCGAAAGCGTCAAATGATCGGTTTCGACACCACCGACTTACTGCGCGCTGTGCAAGAAACTATTGGCCAGATCACGCCGGATGAGGGCGTTCTGCGCGCCATGGGGGTCTCCGGTGCCGAGATCTTCCGGGAGGAGGCGAAGCATAACGCTGCCTCGCATGCCAAGACCTGGACAATCCACCGCAACATCATCATGAAGCACCTGCCAGAGGACTCCGACGGCGCTCTGCGACAGGCCTATCTGGTCACCGTCCGCAAAGGTAACTTCGGAGGCGGCGACGCGTATTACTGGTCCTGGGTCGAAAAAGGGCACAAGTTCGTGCCCAAGAACACCAGGATCGGCAAGCGCGGCAACAAGATCGGCTGGGCCGCGCATCGACGCGCCGCCGAACTCGAGTACGGCACCGCCAGCGCGCCGGCTTACCCATTCATGCGTCCTGCATACGACAGCAGGAAGAGCGATGCGGTCAATGCCATGTCGCTGACGCTCAAACAGCAGCTGATAAGGAATGCAAACCGATGAGCGTTCACGTTTCTGTGCAGGCCGCAGTCGGCGCCTTAGCCAGCGGCCGGGTCTTTCCGCTGGTTGCCGATGAGGACACCGTCGTGCCATACGTGGTCTTCCAAGTCGTTGGCGGTGATCCGATGAGCTTTATCAGCGGTGATCGACCAGGCAAACAGGAGCGCCGGGTGCAGTTCAGCGTGTGGGCAAAAACTACGCTTGAGGCGCATGCGATCGCGGCGCAGATCGAAACTGCATTGTGCGCTACGGCTGAGCTGCAAACCGAAGTGCTGACCATCGCCGTCGACGCCTTCGACGAAGTCACAAAATACCGCGGCGCGAGGCAGGACTTTTACTTGTTCTGCTGATCGCCTCGCTGCATAACCAAGCCGCCCCGAGCAATCCGGGCGGCTTTTTCATGCCCGTTCGGGCGCAATCCCTCGGCCGAGACCGGCTGGAAAGGAACCACTTTGATCCAACTCCCGAAGGGCACGACCTATGCCGTTGCCTCCGCCTACCTGGCTTTGATCGCCGTTTCGGCAGCCAGTAACGCATCCGAGTGCGTGCTCACGACCGCAACCAACACCTACCAAGCTGGCGACGTTGTCGAGTTCACCAGCGGCTGGACCCGTGCCAATCTGCGCGTGTTCCGCGTCAAGGCCGCGGGCGCCACGAGCGTGACCCTGGAAGGCTTCGATACCACTTCGACCAAAATTTTCCCGGTCGGCGGTGGCGTCGGCTCGCTGCGCAAAATCTCGGCCTGGACCCCGATTCCGTATATGAAGGCGTTCGAGGTGTCGGGCGGCGATCCGAAGTACGCAACCGAGACGTTCATCGACTATCCGGACGAGATTCAGCTGCCGGATGGCTTCTCGGCGGCCTCGGTCTCGATGACCATCGCTGACGATCCGTCGTTGCCGCATCACGCTGTCCTGCAGGCGGCGACCGACGCCCAGGCTGTTACCGCAGTGCGCGCAATCCTGCCGTCCGGCGCGCCGCTGTTCTACAACGGCTTCCCCGGCTTCAATCCGAACCCCACGATGAGCGGCGGTGCAATGACCGTCAAGTGCGGCCTGGCGCTGCAGGGCCGCGTGGTCCGCTACGCCTCGTAAGTGTTTGCCAGCTGGCACTGAATCGTCGGCGCCGGCCTTCCAGCCTGCGGGGTAGCTCCTCGCAGGTCTTTTTACCTCTTTGAAAGACAATATCATGGCGAAAATTTCCCTCGATCCGAACCCGACCTTCAAAGCCAAGGCCCCGATCCATGTCCCGGGTGGCCGTAAGGCCGAGATTGAATTCAAGTTCAAGTACCGCGATGCGGACGAATTCAAGGAATTCACCGAGAAGCTGGAAGGGCGCTCGGACGTCGATATCCTGATGGACATCGCTGTCGACTGGGATCTGGACGAGGCTTTCGACAAACAGAGCGTCGAGAAGCTGACCAAGAAATACATCGGCTCGGCCCGCTCGGTCCTTAACACCTATGTCGACGAGCTGACCGGCGCCCGCGCAAAAAACTGATCGACGTTGCGACAGCCCTCTACACGCCGGAGCCGACCGAGGCAGAACTTGCGGTGGCCGGCCTGACGCGTGAGGACGTCGCAACGTCGATCGAGGTGTGGCCGCAAACCGAACGAGCTTTTAACCTTTTCCGGAGCCTGCGCACACAATGGCTGGTCGGGATGGGCGGCCCGGTTGGACTCAACTTCGTGGTGGCCTATCACCGCATGGATCGCATGGGCCTGGCGGCGGCGGAATACGACCAGCTTGACCAGGACCTACAGATCATGGAAGCGGCGGCGCTGCAGGTGATACACGAGCAGATTGAAGAGCGCGCCCAGCGCAGTGCTCGCGAATAACACAGCATTAACAAAGCCGCCACAGCGCGGCTTTTTCATAGGTTCGCCATGTCTGACATCGTCAACACCGCAACAATCAAGGTAGTCGCAGATGCCACGGGTGTCGAAGCTGGTCTTCGCCCGGTCGATGACGCAGTCGCCAAGACCGGTAAGAATCTCGAAAACCTTGGCGCGACTGCGAAGACCACAGCCAAGGTCATCGAAGAGGCCGGTAAAGGGATTGACTTCCGACCGGTTGACGACGCAGCCGAAAAGGCCGGTAAGAATCTCGACAACCTGGGCGCCACCGCCAAGACCACCGGGAAGGTGATTGAGGAAATCGGCCGCGGCCCGGGCTTGACTGGGATGGGCGACAGCGCTGGCGCAGCCGCGACACGCGTCGACCGCGCCACCAAGAATATGGCCGAGTCGATTCAGCGTGCTATCCAGGCGCAGACCGCATTGGCTGCCGGCGCCAAGGGCACGGCCGAGAACTACGCTGCCTTGGCTCAGGTGCGCGGCGTGAACGTTGATGCGCTCAAGCCGCTGCTCGCCCAACTGGATGAGGCAAAGCGCAGGGCCACGGAAGCCGCTGACGCTTCCCGCCGCCTCGATGAGTCGACCAAGTTTCTGGCGGACCTTAAGTCGCGAACCGACGGGATCGGCAAGAGTGCCTCCCAGCTCGCTGAGTTGCGCGCCGCGCAATTGGGGGTGTCCGATGCGGCCGGCCCGATGATCGCCAGGTTGCGTGAGACCGAGGCCGCTGGCGAAGGCGCGTTCGGTAAGCTTAGTGACTTGGCCGGCAAAGCAAAGGCTGGCCTGCTTGCTGTTGCTGCTACTGCGGCCGCCACAGTCGCTAGCCTTGCTGTCATGATCAATAAGTCACTTGATGATCTTGGTCAGCTCGACGATATGGCGCAGAAGACTGGCGCAAGCGTTGAGAGCCTGTCCAAGATTCAGAAGGTAGACGCCGTTTTCGGCAATGGCATGGACGGGGTGAGCAGTGCGCTCAACAAGCTCGCTAAGGGCATGGCTACTGTTGACGACGAGTCGAATAAGACCCAAAAAGCGCTCGGCGCGCTGGGCTTATCGTCGAAAGATGCATCCGGCAAGTTGCGCGATCCTGTCGAAGTCTTGGTAGACGTCGCGAAGAAGCTGCAGGACTACAGCGACGGCGCCGCCAAGGTCGCACTCGTCACTGACCTGGTCGGGAAATCTGGCGCCGACATGCTGCCGTTCCTGAACGACCTGGCCGAAAACTACGACAAGGTGGGGTCGGTGTCAGCGGAGGCGGCATCGGCCGGCGCTGCATTCCAGGACCAGATGGGATGGATGAAGCTCCGGCTCAAGGAGCTCTTCACTACCGTTACGATCGACGCGCTGCCGGCGTTAAGCGACCTGGCCGGCGCATTCTTGGACGTCTACAACGGTCAGAAGGATCTCGGCAAGCCGGACACGAAAAAGTGGGCTGACGAAATTGCGCAGGCGATCGCGCAGGCAGCTGACGCGGCAGCCGTCCTTGGCCGCAGCATTTCGATCATCTGGAACAGCCTAAAGGCGGTTCGAGCAGACATCAATCTGATGTCGACCGTGCAGGAGAATTCGAATCCCTTCAAGGTTGGCTACAAGCTCGCCACCGGCGGCACGCCGCTTGCTGACATCAAGAAGGCGTTCGCTGATCGAAACAAGGTGGTCGAGGACGCCAACAAGACGTTGGCCGATCTGCTGTCCAAACCGCTGCCGGAGTTCGAGAAGGCGTTCTTGGCGCGTGTGGCGGCGCGCGGGAAGGAAGCCACGGCGCCGGCGGGTGATACTCCCAAGCCGGACCTGAAGTACGAAACCGGCAACGATCCTGCGGCAAAAGCTGCCGAGGCCGCGGCAAAGAAAGAGGAGGCAGCCTATGCCAGCGTAACCGCCGCCATTCAGGCCAAGATCGAAGAGAACAAGCTTGAGATCAAGGTTAGCCAGGATGCCACTGAATCGCAGAAATTGCAGATCAAGGTTGATCAAGAGATCGCCACTGGCAAGCTGAAGCTGTCTGATGCGCACAAGCAGGTCGTCCAGGCGAAGCTTGACGAGTTGGCCGTTTCGGAGAAGGAATTGAAGGCCAACCAGGTCGGTCGGGAGGTTGCGAAATACGTCACTGAAAGTACGATCGCCCGTGCGCAGCAAACCGCCGCACTCGCCATCGAGTATGAGATGTATGGCAAGACCGCCGACGCACGCCAGTTGGCAATGATTGCGATCAAGGCAGAGGCCGACCTGGAAAAGGAACTGGCTGCGCAGCGCCTCAAGGGTATGACACAGGAGCAAGAGGCGCAGTTTCGAGCCGCGAAGGACGCCCGAGTAGCGCTCGAGCAAAGCGCCTTAGGTCAGACGAAGGCGCTGCAATACGCCGCTCAACTTGATGACCAGAACAAGAAGTTCAACCTGCAGTACATCGCCGACGCTAAGGCGCGCGCCGCCGCCGAACTGGCGATCGACTCCGAGGTGTGGCAAGAGCGGATCCTGAATGCTGGCAACGGCACCCTGGCGCAGAAGCAGCTGCAGATGAATTTCGACGAGTGGTACGCCAATCAGTCGGCAAAGCCATTCCTAGACGAGCAAAAGAAAACCTGGGATGGCATCGAGTCGGCGGCGCACGATACGTTCCTGAGCATTGAGAATGGGGCGAAGTCGGCCGCCGACCGAGCGAAGCAGGCGCTGAAAAATGGCCTGTATGAATGGCTGTGGCAGATGGCCCTGAAGCCGATCTACCTGGACATTCGCGCCGCCTTTACCTCTTCCGGGGCTTCCATTCCCGGGATGGGTGATGGGGTTGGGTCGGCGGCGGGCGCAATCAGCTCCAATCCATTGATCGGTGCGGCAAGCGCGGCGTCGGCTGCCTATAAGGCGCTCTCTGGTGGATTCGCTGGGCTGTCCGACATGGTCGCTGGCGGCGTGCAGTCGGCGATGACGACCATGGGCTACACGCCACTGGCGTCCTCGGGCTTGGCCACCGCATCGGGTCAAGCGCTGACGCCGCTGGCGAGCATGGCCGGCACCGCAGCAAGCTATGGCGCCGGCATCATCGGTGGCCACTACATCGGCAATGCCATCGCCGGCGACTACAGCATCAACCACGGCCAGGCGGTGACCAACATTGCCTCTGTGGCCGGCGCGATCATCGGCGGCCCGATTGGTGGTGCGATCGGAGGTGCTATTGGCGGTCTGATCAACCGCGCCTTCGGCATGGGCAGCAAGGAGATTGGCGACACCGGCATCAGCGGCAGCATCACCGCCGGCGGCCTGATGGCGTCGAGCTATGCGAAGTACCACCAGGATGGCGGCTGGTTCCGGTCCGACAAAAACGGTACCGACAGCAAGTCGCTTTCGGCCGACGCGCTGGCAGCGATCTCCAATGGTCTCAGCCAGATCAAGGCTGTTTCGTCGAGCTTTGCGACCAGCATCGGCGCCGACGCCGCCTCGATCGCAAATTACTCGAAAACGTTCGACATCAACCTGGGCAAGGACGGGAAGATCGAGGACGGCGTCACCAAGCTGCTCAGCAGCGTCGGCGACGAGCTGGCAACCCGGTTGGTGCCGAACATCGCCCAGTTCACGAAGTCGGGCGAGACGGCGTCCAGCACGCTCGAGCGCCTGGCGGGAGACTTCAACGCCACCACTCAGATGGCTCAGCTGCTGGGCAAGACTGCGGTGGAGGCGTTCGGATCGGCAGGCATCGCGTCAGCAGCAACGCGCGAGCGCCTGGTCGATCTGGCCGGCAGTGCTTCGAACTTGACGTCGTGGGCCTCGACCTATGCGCAGAACTACCTGACCGAACAGGAAAAGCTGGCGCCTGTGAAGAAGGCGGTGGACGAGGCGATGTCGAGCCTGGGCCTGGCGTCGGTCACCACGCGTGACGAGTTTAAGCGGGTGGTTGCTTCGCTGGACCTGACCACTGAGGCGGGCGCAAAGCAGTTCACCTCGATGATGCAGCTGGCGGATGCTTTCGCCCAGGTGCACGCCGCCACTGAGACGCTGACGCGGAGCGAGTCGGACATCGCGTCGGAGCGGTCGAGCCTGCAGGACCAGCTTGACCAGCTGACGATGACGTCGACGCAGTTGCTGAAGAAGCAGCGGGATGCACTTGCCGAGGCCAACCGGCCGCTGTTCGACATGTTGCAGACGGCTCAGAAGCTGGCTGATACGTCGAGCAGCCTGAGGACTTTCCGCGATTCGGTCCGGTCGCTGTCCGACAGCCTGTCGACCGGCAGCCTGTCGGTGCTGACGCCTGAGCAGCAAGGGGCGGAGCTGAAGAGCCAGTACGAGAGGATCCGTGCGGCTGCGATGGGTGGCGACACCACGGCGCAGGGCAAGTTTTCGGATGCACTGACCGCATGGCTGACGGCTTCGCAGAAGCTCAATGCTGGCGACACGACGTATCAGGCCGATTTTGCGCAGGGGCAGAAGGATGCCTCGGCTGCAGCAGCATGGGCAACCGGTCAGATCGATAGTGCTCAGGCGCAGTTGAACGAGATGAACTCGCAAACCCTGGCACTCAAGGGGATGCAGAACACACTCGATGCCGCCAACAAGATCCTGGACACGATCGCGCAGAACACTGGCCCGGCGCCGATTCAGTCCGGCTACGTTCTTAGCAATGCAATCTCGGTGATGGGTACCGTGCTCGGCACCGCTATCAAGGCGGTGCAGTCCGAGGTGGCAAGCCTGCGGAAGGATCAGGACGCGCAGACCGGCAACACCATCGCCGCGAACGCCGAGGGTCAGCAGGCTATCGTTGATAGCGTCAAGAAGGGCGCATCGAAGGCCGCAAATACCGTAGAGAAGGTAACTCTGGAATGACAATCTCTGATGAGCAATACGCTGCGTGGCTCGATGACTCGACCGCGCAGCGCGTGACCCTGTACCGCGTCGGCTGCGTGAGCGGCGGTGTGCAGGTCACACGGCGGCTGTCGAACCGGCATTTCACCGGGTCGGCGGCCGCGCCTTACTCGGCGGTCATCGCCAAGGATTTGGAAATCGCTCGCTCGATCTCGATGGATGGGGATGCAAAGCTGTCGGCCGGCGACGTGGAGGTCTGGAACGTCAGCGGGGAGCTCGATTCCTGGTTCGCCGATGTGTGGGCAAACCAGCGGGTCGAGGTCTACGTTGGCGATGCCCGGTGGGAAGAGGCGGATTTCCGCCTGTCCTTCGTCGGCAACCTGGCGGACATCGCCTATGGCGCCGACGGCAAGACGGCGGTCCTGAAGTTCCGGGACGCGCTGCAGCGGCTGAACACCCCGCTGTCGGAAGCGAAGTTCGCCGACGGCACGCTGATTCCAGGGGCTTTCGGCGAGGTGCCCAACGTGACGCCGGTTTATGACCGCGTCACGGGCCGGTACTACTACCACTGGGCCGCCGCCGAGGGGCTTATCGAGCCACGCAATGACGGCGTCCCTCGAACGGTGGATGTGACAGACGAGCCGACCAACGGCCGCTTTTCGTTCAACGCCAACACGGTCGGCACTATCACATGCAGCGCCCAAGGCGACAAGACCGGAGGCATCTACCGGAATCGAATCGCCCAACTGGTCCAGCTTTTCGCTACGCAGTACGGCAAAGAGTCAACGCGCATGACAGCCGACGACATCGACACGCTGAACTTGACGCTGTTCGATGCTGCGAACCAGCAGCCGGTCGGCCTGGCCATCCTCGACCGCACGAACGTGCTCACGGCGATGGCGCTGATTGCATCGAGCAAAGGCGCTCAGGTTATCCCGTCGATGCTCGGCAAACTGCGACTAATCCAGTACGCGATCCCGGCCGCAGCGTCGCTGAGCATTCCGCGTTCGATGCAGGTCCAGGACTCGCTCGCGCCGGTGGCGCGCTCTACGGTGGCCGCCGCAGTGCAGATCAGGTATTGCCGCAACTACACGGTACAGCCGAATCTGCAGACCTCGCCACCGCCGGAGCACCGGCAGATGTTCGCGACCGAGTGGCGCAGCTATACCGCAGTCGACGCGGCGACACAGGCGGCCTACCGCCTGTACGCCGACCCGGCACCAATCGATACCTGCCTGCTGACGCCGGCCGACGCCCAGGCCGAGGCTGAGCGTCGCTTGGCGATCGTCAAGGTGCCGCGCACGACCTACCGCGTCGAGCTGACGCCGGCCGGCATGCTGGTCGAGCTGGGCGAGGCGCGCAACCTGTTCAGCGACCGGTTCGGCCTGGACGCCGGCAAGCCCGGCCTGGTCACCAGTCTGACGACCAACTTCGGCAACTACGCCGTCACGGCGGAACTCACTGTGTAAGGACAGCATGGCAAATCTTCGCATCATCGCCAGCAACGCGGCGCGCCGGGCTACGCTTACCGCCAGCAGCACGGCCGGCCTGCTGGGCGTCGCCAACCTGGTCGCCGACAAGAAGTCCGACGTGTGGCGCGCCACTGGTGCGTCGGCGAGGATCAGCGGCACGTTGTCAGCGCCTGAGGTCGCGTCCGGTGCGGTGCTGCTCGGCAATTTCTCGCCGACGGCCACGATGCGCGTGCGCTTGTCGAACGAGGCGAGCAAGACAAACCTGCTGACGTACAGCGAGGCCTTCGGCGATTCCAGCTGGGAAAAGGTCGGCCTGAACCTGTCGGGCGGCGTGGCGGCGCCGGATGGCTCAAACAACGCGTTTGCTGTCACGGCTACCGGTTCCGACCCGTATTTCGACAAGACGCTGACCCTGGCGCCCGGCACATACACCTTCTCGATCTTCCTGAAGGGCATCGGCGGCAGCGTCGGCAAGGCGCCGAATGTCTGGTTCTGGAACATTGGAGGCCTAGGCGGCTTTGTCTCGGCAGTCGATGCGCGGCCGCTAGCCAACGGGTGGGTGCGCTACGCCGCCACCTGCACCGTCGCAACCGGCGGCAGCTACCGCGTGCGCGTCGATGCGCCAGACTCGGCGAGCGCCGGCGATGTAGTGCACATCTTCGGTGCACAGGTTGAGAGTGGCGCGCTGTCGTCATATTTCTCCAGTGGTGCGTCGCAGGGCGTCAGGCCGGCCGGCTACATCGACGCCTGGCAGAGCTACGACTGCGATACCGGCTTGGTGCCAGCCTGCCCGGCGCCGGCGATCCAGCTGGAGGGCTGGACTGCTGCGCAGTCGGCGAGCGCCTACGCCTATGGTGGTGGCGCCTATGCGCGCGCCTGGTTCCCGGAGACGCAATTCCGGGCCTTCGCCATCGACCTGGTCGACACCAACAACCTGCAGGGCTACATAGAGGCGTCGAAACTGGTCATCGGCCGGTACTGGTCGCCGCCCTATGGACTGACGTCTGTTTCCGCGACGGACGTGGATGCGACGACGCATTACAGCACCGCCGCCGGCGACCTGCCGAGCCGCGCCTCGACGATAAGCAAAGAGATTTCGATCGAGATGAGTGCGCTGGCACCGGCGGATCGCGCGCGGCTCGCCAGCATCCTGCGCGCCAGCCGGGCGTACCCGATCTTCGTGAGCGTGCGCACCGGCGACCCTGATCTCGATGCAGAGCGGGCGCACACCGTCCTCGGGAAGCGCATGGGCGATTCTGAGGTGGCGCTGCAGGCCGCTGAGCGGTACGGATCAAAAGTCACTGTTCGGTCAATCTGAAGGAGCTGCATGGCTACTGTAGTCAATTTCATCGACGTCACGCTGCGCGGCGCGGCGGCGCGCACGGTCAACCTGGCGTCGGCGCAGATCCTGCTGACGGCGTCGGCGCCGGCCTTCCACGTCGATGCCGACGGCGTGATCACCCCAGCGTCGATTACCTTCACGGCGACGCGGATCGACATTGATGCGCCCCTGGCGTTCAACTGCACCGGCGCCACACTGACGAACACCACCGCCACAACCGTTACACTGGCCGGCGCCGACATGGTCGGGTCGAGCGCGACGGTCATCGCCAGCGCGACCGTCAACGGCCAGACCTACACTGGGCCGTGCACGATTTCGAAGTTCAAGGATGGCAAGGACGGTGTGGATGGCGATGGGGCAAACCTCACCGCGGGCGATCTGAAGGCTATCCTCGAAGGGCAGATCACCACCGACCAGCTTACCGCGGCGCTGACCTCCCGCATCGGCCTGATCGACGGCGGCGCCGACGTGGCCGGCAGCGTGACGGCCCGCGTCAAGGCCGAGACCGATGCCCGCATCGCTGCAATCTCGCAAGCGTCAACCGACAACCGGACCTATGTCCAGCAGTTCACCTACAGCCAGCAGACGATCAACGATTCGTTCTCGGCGTTCGGGACCAACATCCAGGCGGCATACCAGGGCTATGCGAACGGTGCGGCCGACGGCGCGCTGGCGGCGGCGAAGTCCTTCGCCCAGTCCTATTCGTACAGCAAGGCTGATTCCGACAGCTCGCTCACGGCGACAGCAAACCAGCTGCGCTCCGAGTTCGCCACGCTAAACCAAGGCGCTGGCGCGACCGTGGCATGGGTCCAGGAATACGCGTACAGCAAGGCGCAAGCCAACGACGCAATTGCGTCGGCAACGCAGCAGTTGAGCACGACAGTCGCCGGCCACACGTCGACGCTCGAAATCCAGGGCCAGTCCATCAGCGGCCTGGGCGCGCAGTATACGGTCAAGATCGACAACAACGGCTATATGGCCGGCTATGGCCTGGCAAGCACGGCCATCAACGGCGTGCCGACGAGCAGCTTTATCGTGCTGGCCGATCGATTTGCCGTGGCGCTGCCGGGCCAGTCGCCGAAATTCCCGTTCGTCATCGGCACCGTAAACGGACAGACCGTGATCGGCCTGCGTGGCGACGTGGTCCTCGACGGCACGCTCAACATTCGGGCCACATCAGGGCTGTCTACAGCCATTGACGCAGCGTCAGCCACCTCGACGTGGGCGGGCACTGCCGGGCGCCCCTCCGACGAAGCGATCCGCAACAACCTAGTCGACTTGTCTTCGTGGGTGCGACTTGGCAGCATGCCATGGCCGGCCAACGGCGAATATAACGTGCTCGCCAATTCGTTGGCGGACTTCGGCGTTCAGGGGCCGAAGGGCGTGGACGACGTCATCTGGTACGCGGAAGAAAAGCAAATCAATAACAACCCGAATGGGGATAACCCGAGCGGCGGCTGGAGTGATGCACCCATTACGCTCGATCCGACGAAAAAATACAGATTTGTATTGCCGATCTTTCGCCGCGCGGGTTCAGGGTGGGCGTATTGGGGTCTTCGCAACGTCGCGTCTTTGAACGGGAGCGCCATCGTCGCGGACAATAACCCATATTTCGCGTCAAGCAACAGCTTGACGCTGGGTCGCTGGTATCTTTTTGTGGGCTACATCTTCCCGGCAAACTCGGTAGGCAATACCAACGACAGCGCCGGCATATGGGATTGTTCGACCGGCGAGAAGGTGGCGGGCGGCACGAACTACAATTTCATCCCTGGCACCGGCACTATCTACCACCGGGCTTATCAGTATTACGCATCAAACGGGGCGCAACAGCTTTTCGGACGCCCAATGGTGAGCCTGATGGATGGCGCTGAGCCGAGCCTGCGGGAGTATTTTGCGGCGTCGGCGCTGCTGAATAACCAGCAGCAGTGGGGCGACGTCAAGGGATCAAACAAGCCGCAGGACAACGCCACCGTTGGCGCGCCGGCGGGCACTAAGGTCGGTGACACGGAAGCGCAACAGGTGGTCGGCTGGGCTTACTCGGGCGCTGTGGCGTTGTCGCAGGTTCAAACCAAAATCGATGCAAACGCCAGCAACATCCTGCGCGCGCCGATCACCATCACCACCGGCGGCGGCGTGGTGGTTGGCTCGCTCAGCTATGATGCCACGACCGGCCTGCGCGGCGGCGGCAGCGGTATCGCCATCACGCCCTTCGGAATCATTGGTCACGATGGATCGAACTACACGTTCGCGATCTCTGCTTCCGGCCAAGCTCAATTCGGGGGGCAACTTACAGCCGCGTACGGCACTTTTGGCGCCCTTCGCATTGCTAGCGGCGGCTACATCGCACAAGGCGCGTATAGCGGGGCATGGGCATGGCCTGCAAATGGCGCCGGAATGGGCTTCCTCATACACCCGAACGGCATTTTGCTCGGCAATGCGAACGACCCGACGAAAGGCTACATTCAGCTTGACGCCAATCTCGGCGAATTACATATGCCGGGATTCGACTATGCCGGCCGTCAATTGACCTTATCGAACCCGGTCATCATAAATCCACAGTTGACCCTTGGTAATCGCACGGTGAGCATCAGCAGCCCCTCGGGAACTTCGTTCACGCACGGCAGGACCACGACCGGGGGCTACTGCGGCTCGCACACGGGCAGCATTTCCGGTGCGGTAAATCCGTCGTACCTCTGGACCATCACTGGCTACCCCGGGACGCAAATGATTATCAGCGGCGCGTCGTCGGCGACCTGCGGCCTGTCCGTCGTCGGGCCAGGCGGCAGGGACACCGGGGGCGGCCCGATCGATGCCTCATATGATCTTACCTGCACCGTAAGCGATGGCGGCGTAACGAAATCCTCTACTCAAACCATATGGGTGACGTTCACATGACGCAATACCTTGGACTGACAAGCGACAACCGAGTCGACCATATCGCCGGCTGGATCGACCCGCCCGACATGGCTGGCCCGCTGGCGCCGCCGCCGGCGGATACGGACGAATACACATACGTGCGGTGGGATCAGCCTGTTCGGCTGGCGGCCAACACGTCGACCGAAGTGCACAAATGGGTGAACGGCGCTCCAATATGGATCGAGACGGCGCCGCTGGAAGTCGTTGCTGCGCGCGCGATCGACCAGATCGACAGCGCTGCCGACGCCGCCCGCATAGCGGTGATCGCCAAGCAGACCAACACGCCGGAATACCAGCGAGCGGAAGCCCAGGCGCGCGCCTTCAAGGCGGCCGGCTACCCGGTCGACGACGTGCCGCGCAATGTGGCTGGCTGGGTAGCGGCGAAGTGGCGCGACGAGATGACGGCGCAGGAGGCGGCCGACGACATCATCGCCACTGCCGACCGCTGGTACCAGCTGCTGGACGACATCCGCGACATGCGGCTGGCTGCGAAAGAAGACGTGCGTCACGCCACCGATAGTGCTGAGGTGGCCGCGCTCGCCCGGCGGCTTGAGGCCGGTTTATACACTTTGATGGTGGGGGCCGAATGAGCCGACTGCGTGAAGTAGCGATTGCTTTCGACCAGCTGGCGAATGCGATCCTGGGCGGCTACAGCGACGAGACGATCAGCGCTCGCTGCTGGCGCCTCCGGGCCGCCCGACCGTACAGCATCCTGAGGCCCATCGTTGATGGGCTTTTTTTCTGGCAGCCGGAGCACTGCCGCGCCTCATATGAGGCCGAGCGGACGCGCTCGCAGCTTCCGCCCGAATATCGCTGATCCACCCCGACCCGCTCCGGCGGGTTTTTTTACGCCTACTGAAAAGGCCTCAATGAACCAACAATGGCAACAAGAAGCGGCGCGCGTCGGCGGTCCCGCCCTCGTCCAGGTCCTAAACGAGCTGCGTAACGGCCAGCTCGAACTCATGGCCAACATCGACATCCTGACCGTCAAGACTGCCAAATCCGAGGCGGCGACTACGCGCCTGCTCTCCGGCTTCCCGGCCGACGACGTGGAGGGTCACCGCCGATACCACGAATCGGTGATCGAGTGGCGCGAGCTGCGCAACAAGCTGGTGCGCGAGGCGCTGACGAAGATGGTCGGCGCCGGCGCGCTGGCTGCGATCGGCTGGTTGGTCCTGGCGTTCTGGCAGGCCTTCAAAGTGACGGTGACGAAATGATGGCGCGCCTCCATTCCTGGCTGAAGTCGGCCGGCGTCTGGTTCAACGCCGTGCTGCTGGCCGCATTCCCGTTCACTGACCAGATCGTCCAGGCGATCAGCGATAACTTGCCGGCCCTGGCTCAGTACCTGCCGCCGAACGTCTACAAGGTGGTCGGCTTCGCGGTCGTCGTGTTCAACCTGGTGCGCTCGGCGCAGCGCGCGCGCAAGGCCGCGCAAGCGAAGGAGGTGGCGCATGGCTGATCCGATCAAGAAGACGCCACGCCGCGGCCTAATCGCCATCGTCGGAGCCGGCGCTGCGGCCGCGCTGCTGGCATTCACGCCAGTGCAAGAGGGCAGGGCGCTCAAGACCTACCGCGACATCGGCGGGGTCCTGACCTACTGCGACGGCGCCACTGAGAACGCCCAGACTGGCCGCATCTACACGCCGACCGAGTGCGACGCCCAGCTCGATCGCGACCTGGAGAGGCACGCCGCCGGTATCGCCAGGTGCGTGCCGATGGATCGCCTGACGGATGGCCAGAAGGTGGCCTTCGTCGACGCGGCTTTCAACATTGGTGTGTCGGCGTTCTGCGGGTCGAGCATGGCACGTAAGGCGAATGCTGGCGACATGGTCGGCGCCTGCGATGCGCTGCTGCTATGGAACCGGGCCGGCGGCCGCGAGGTGGCGGGCCTGACTAAGCGCCGCCAGCGCGAGCGCGAGCTGTGCCTCAAGGGGCTGCGGTGATCGCCGCCGCCCTGGCGCCGTACAAGCTGCAGCTGACGATCGGCGCCGGCGCAGTCGCCGCGATCCTATGCTTCGGCGCCGGCTGGGCTGTCAACGGCTGGCGCCTCGGAACCGACGTGGCGAACCTGCGCGCCGAGCGCGCCCAGGAGCAGGCCGCCCAGGCAGCCGCCGCCGCCAGCACGCTGCAGGCCGACGCTGCGGCGATCCATCAGGCCGCCACCGAGTACGCCGGCATCCAGTCCACCCTCGCGCCCAAGATTGCGGCGCTCACCAAGGAGCTGCGCAATGCGCCTCGCCTACCTGTGGATTGCCGCCCTGACGATGTCCGGGTGCGCAACCTCGACGCCGCCATCGACGCCGCCAACCAGGTCGCCGCCGCTCGATAGTGCGCTTGCGGCGCCGTGTCCGGAAGTGCCGAAACCCGAATCGCCCGACTACGACGTATGGCAGGTCTGGGCGATCAACCTGCTGCAGCAGTACGCCGACTGTGCTGCGCGCCATGCCAAGACCGTTCAGGCCTGGCCCAAGTAAAGGAAATGCATGAGCAAGATCACCTACGACCCCAAGCTGCGCGACTACGCAACCCCGCAACAGGCCATCTACCTCGATGCCGTGATCAAGCACGGCGGCGAGCGGCCGGCGGCCCGCGCCTTGGGCGTCAGCAAGAGTGCGGTGCAAGGATCACTGGCACGGCTCAAGGTCGCCGCGGCCGCGCGCGGCTACGCGCCCGAGTTCGACCTGCAGCACCCGGTGGCGCCTGGCCAGATGCTGAAAGGCACCTCGACGCTGTACAAGGACGGCCAGCCGGTGCTGCAGTGGGTGAAGACTCGCGCCGATGCGGCTCAGCTCGAGGAGTTCATGCGCGCGGCAGCCGCGGCGATGGCAGAAGAGCTGCCGCGCGCCAGGCCGGCGCGGGCGCCGCGCGTGACGAACGACAAACTGGCCAGCGTGTACACGCTCACGGACAGTCACGTCGGGGCCCTCTGCTGGAACCGTGAGAATCTCGATCCGAACGGGGATTGGGATTTGGCGATCGCCGAGCGCACGCTTACCGGCTGCTTCGAACACATGGTCAAGGCCAGCCCGCTGGCGCGCGTGGGCATCGTAGCGCAGCTGGGTGACTTCCTGCACAGCGACGGACTCGAGGCGAAGACGCCGACGTCGGGCCACATCTTGGACCAGGACGGTCGATTCCCGAAGGTGGTTCAGGCGGCGATCCGGATACTGCGGCGCGTGATCGGCTTTGCGCTCGAGCGGCATGAGAAGGTGGTCGTCCTGATGTGTGAAGGTAACCATGATCTCGCCAGCTCGGTCTGGCTGCGCGCGATGTTCAAGGCACTGTACGAGAACGAGCCGCGGGTCGAGGTGATCGATTCGGAGTTGCCGTACTACGTCTATCAGCACGGCGAGACCATGCTCGCCTGGCACCACGGCCACCTGAAGAAGAACGACCAGCTGCCGCTGCTGTTCGCCGCCCAGTTCCCGAAGGTATGGGGCGCGACCACGCGCCGGTATGCGCATACGGGTCACCGCCACCATTTCGAGGAAAAAGAGCACTCGGGCATGACGGTGGTCCAGCATTCGACCTTGGCGGCCAGGGACGCCTACGCCGCGCGCGGCGGCTGGATGAGCGAGCGGCAGTGCACGGCTATCACCTATCACAGTGAGTTCGGTCAGGTCTGCCGGAATACTGTTACTCCGGAGATGCTCTCGTCGGCGACGTAGAGGCGCCTCTCCGCTCCCAGGGGCGGGCGATCACCCGAATCGCGACCTGGAGAGGTATGCCGTTTTCGACCATGGCGCGAGCCATTCCGGTCGTACTCTGCCTCTCTTGATTGTTGAGTATGGCATCGACAATCACCGCCGAAAGCCTGTCAATTCGCTTGTTCATGAAGTAAGCCTGCGCCCGCTTGGCTGGTCGCGTCTTGATATATATCAAACAAGGATAGCAAACGTCCCGGCAAATCGGACTTGTCAAAAGGTGAATTTAACGATACTGTATAAACATACAGTATTTCCATGCATCACTATGAACACTCACGCCGCTACGCTCAATCCCGAGGCTCTCCATCCTGCGCTGTGGCGCGCGTCACAACTCGGCCGCTCGACGACAAAGTGCGTCGAGACCGGTTATACGGCCCTGTCGAATCAACTACCCGGCGGCGGCTGGCCGACCGGATCGCTCACCGAGTTGCTGACCCAGCAGCCCGGCATTGGCGAGATGCGCCTGCTGGCGCCGGCGCTGGGTAAGGTCGCGAAGCGCAAGATCGTCATGCTCGAGCCGCCGCACCCGCCTCAGGCGCTTGCGCTGGCGGCGATGGGCGTCGCCCCAGACCAAGCGCTCTGGCTGCGCGCGAAGACCACAGCCGACACGCTATGGGCGGCCGAGCAGGTGCTGCGCAGTGGGGCGTGCGGTGCGCTGTTGCTGTGGCAGACGCATGTACGGCAAGAAAGTCTGCGGCGCCTGCACTTGGCGGCCCAGGCCGGCGAGACGCTGTGCTTCGTGTTCCGGCCGGTCGCCGCGGCCCAGGATGCTTCGGTCGCGCCGCTGCGCCTGGCATTGCGGCCGGCCGCCGGCGGGCTCGACATCGGGTTTGTGAAGCGGCGCGGGCCCAGCACTGATCAAACACTGTTCTTGCCCATGTCCATCGGCTCCGGCACCCGTCCGATGCCGCAACGGCACCCGGCCATTCACTCTGCGCAGACACAACTGGCATCTGAGCATGTCGCGGAAAAGGCGCAAAAATCTGTACTATTGAACTGACGTCAGCCCAATCAAAACAATGGGTTATGAGGCGACTCAGTAAAATCTATAGTACATTTTAGTGCACGTAAGATATTGATTATATTGCTACAATAAGTAATCAAATGGAGAGGTTCATAGCCTATCCGGGGTTCGAATCCCCGTCTCTCCGCCAAGATTAAGTACATGATTTTTAAGACAAAAGCCGACTTTTCTAAGTCGGCTTTTTCTTTGTCTGCGCTATAGATTTGCTGTGCGCTATTCGAAACGATGCTATCTTGCCTGTTTAATATTTTTTGAAGGCGCAAGATGGACTTTGCGGAATGGATGAAGTCAGCAGGGCTCTCGGAAAAGTCGGCTAACAGTTACGTAGGCGCCATCAAGGGGCGTTTGACTAACTGGGCTATCGGCCATCAACTGACGAAGAAGCAGATCGGCAACATCTCGGACCTCGCAGAGTTCCTTACCCTGGCCCAGCAACTACGGCAAACGCCCGAATTCAAGGATAGGAACACAACCGGCAACGGGATGTACGCAGCGGCACTCAGCAATTACGAGAAGTACCTTCGCTCCCTTACCTCCGAAGCTGACGCCGGTGAATACGGCCCGTACCAACGGCAGGTAGCGCAGATCGTATCCGAGCAAGGTGTGCCGTTCGACCCTACAGGGCAAGATGACGCACGCGCACGCGTACTACGTCAAGTCGTTCAGAGGCGGGGCCAACAGAAGTTCAGGAAAGCGCTGATCGCTGCATATGGCGGTCGCTGTGCAATCACGGCCTGCCCCGTAACGCCTCTACTGGAAGCCGCACACATCACACCGTATCTGGGCCCGGATACGAACTCGATCAGCAATGGTCTGTTGCTTCGTGCGGACCTACATACCTTATGGGACTTGGGTTTGGTCGCTATCGATCCCCTGACGCGCAGGCTTTGGGTGAGCGCGGAAGTTGACGACCCGACTTATCGTGATCTGTCGGGCCGCCAGGTCTTACAACCTGCGCATCCTGCCCAGCAGCCATCTATGGCAGCACTACACCAACAATGGGACCTTGCGCAAAAAACCTACGCCGAAGCTGACTCAGATGCCTAGCCTTTGTCATGCTACTCACTAGATGTTGGGCTCGGTGTTCCCAGTCATGTCTAGGACGTTGTTGACAGCCAAATCGCGCCATGGATCGATGAACCTCCCTTGATACCAGAAGAACATCGGGCCGAAGAAGCATCGTTTATGTAGCAGCGGCAAAACCTTCGCTGGTGTCGGCGGTAAGCACGTCCCGGTATAACGAAACAGGTAAACGTTCATGAGCCATTCTTCGAACTCTTCCCTGTACTCAGTCGGGTCTGTCGGAATCGCGTTTCTTTCTTCCCCGTCTACTTCATCGTCGCCTCGACGGTACCAGGCAAAAATATCGTTCTCGCAGAAGTGATACACACGTGAATCGTCGACGAACGAGGCATCGGGAACCCAGCTGTCCATCGCATCTTTGACGTCGTAGGCTACAACGAGTCCAGACCGATACGCCGTTTCGCTGACGTGGTTGAGCTTAGCCTCGGTGACGACCTGATGCCAGTCGTCGAACCTGTGTGCCTTGGCTACATGGTCGAGTGCTTGATGATGCGACAGCTGGCTTGATCGCTTCAGGGCTCGGGCCTGCTGCTTCCATTTCCCGAAAGTGGCTGAGGAAAAAATATACTCTTTGGGCATTGAGACACTCCTTCATGCGGCAAGTCCAGCGCCCACTACCGAACTCCGCAATAAAGGGAATCTCAAGAGGTAATTGAAGATGATCGTCCCGTCCGGGTGCGCAAGGTGGGCTGCCAGGCCTCGATCCGGCCTTCATTAATGATAACCGAACCGACAACTCAACAACAGGCATCGGCAGGCAATCAGCGCAACGGGTCTACCATCTCGGGCTTTCTACGATATACGCGGTCGGTCAGACGTCCGTCCGCATGTGCGAGTAAGGCTCTTGCGTGCTCAAGCGTTTTGGCATCGCTTGCACACTTCGCCCTCAAATCGTGTTCAGTGAAGCGGACAACAACCTTCGTTTCAGTCAACAGCCTAGCCATAAACCCGCGCCACATCGAGTCCCAGCCGCCCGCGCGTCCAGTCTCTTCATCGAAATAGCATTCGCCTACTCGCGTGCAGAAGAGATAGGGAGACCGGCTGCTAGGTCGGACATCTTTCGCTAGCTGGACCGCATCGCGCAGCTCATCAGACCATCGAATGATCAACCGTTTTCCTGTCGTGCCCAGCGTCTTTCGTGGAGATACGTCAATTCCATCGTCCTTCAGGTCTGATACCGTCAGGCGCAGCAAATCGCCGCGGCGCATACCCGTCAGCAGCTTGAGACGAATGTACGCCTGCACAGCCTTGATACTGCCCGCGCTGCGGCGCGCAGAGAGGGACAGGCACTCTACAACCTCCCAATCCTCCACGTATCGTTCCCGGGGCTTTTCGCCAGTGAGCCGTATCTCACCCTTGAATGGGTGTCGGTCGAGATAGCCCCACTCAACGGCTTTTGTGAAAGCATGGGACAGAATCTCAATCTCACGCCGTGCGGCAGTCTTCGCTGCGCGCTTTTCGACGTACAAGTAGACGTGCCTCGGCTTTAGGTCATGCAGTCGAACATCAGCGAACACAGCGCGTAGCGGCTTGATCGCTACCCTGTTGTGGGCTTGGGTCGATATTCCTTTCGTTGGGATGACCTCAAGCGCGTAACGGTCCAGCAATGCGCCGATCGTGCTCGCATGATCAACGCTCCCGATACGGTCGGCCCAGGCCCGGTACGCCTCCGGGAGCGTCCTCCCCAGCCTAAATGAGCGCTTGCCGTCCCACGCCCCTTCAGCACCGATTGGCACCTGATAGTAATACGCTCCATGATCGAAACGCCAACGGGAAGGCAACCCTTTGTTCTCTGGCCTACGCGGACGTGGCATGCAAAGCTCCCCAATTCGGCTCGACAGGTGTTCTGGTAGTCACTCGGCTCTGCATGCCAAACATTGATTCGATGTGACCTCGCATGACCGCTACAGAGCCGTCAGGACGCACGCAGTGCTGTATTCCCATGGCACGTAGCGTGCGGACCTGGGCTGCGTACTGGATGCGATTGGTAAGGGCTTGTAGCTCCTCCTTGGACAGGAACATGGGCTGGACGGTCATGCCTTCATCTCCTCATCGTCCTTACGGTGCGGCGTGATGAACTCGCTCGGCGAATCAACCAGGGGATGCTGTAATCGACGTGGCGTACCGATGCGATAGAGTCGTTCCAGGACCGCATCTGACGTCCCTTCGACATCAAGCATCACGTTGAGCAGTGGGCCGTACGCACGACCAGCGTACTCAACCAGGTGTTCGTAGCTGATTTAGGTCTGCTGTTGAATGGTTCGAATGCGACACATCTCTTTCTGCACCCATTGCAGCGCCTTGGGGTAGCTACCGACGACGTACCGAGCCGGTTCCAGGAGCACCTCCCATGGAATCACGCGATCAACGTTATGAAGCTCTACTTCCCAGCGTACCCATGGATGTCCCCGGTGGTCCAGTTGCATACCTTTTTCGTAGACCCGGAGCATCTTGCCGTTCTTGCGCTTCCCAACATAGAAGGTTCGGCCCGTTCCGTCTGGCTGAATCCAGTTGCCGTTCTGGTTGCACGATGGTGTTTTGCCACCTGCGTTGAAATCGCCCCGCCAGTAACAAGCAACCGCGTAGTCGACCGAATGAAATCCGGAAAAATCGTCGACGGCACCGTCCCATCGCGTGATACGGGATGATGGAAAAGAAGAGAGAAGCGAGAGAACAGGACGCCAGTCTCGGATGACTGAGCAGGCCTCGCCGGGCAGGCTGATAAGAGCTGTACCGCGCTGGCCGCCATAGGCGAACAAGGCGGCTGTATTACCAAGCACGAATGACTTCTTGTAGCCGATATGACCTTTGCCAGGACGCTCAACGACAGGACCAAACTTCTCGCCCAAAACGTCAACTAGTTGACGAACAAAGATCGGTAGCGCATCTACGAACTCGCCAAAGGCGAAAGTACAGTTCAGATAATCCGTGATCGCCGCGTACGGGTGGACTGAGTCTGGCTCGTCGGATGGAAACTTTCCCCCCGTATTACCAGACGGGGGGAGCGGCGTGCCGACCGCGATGGCGCCCGCTGGCGCGGCCGGCATTGCGGTCGGCCCTTCGCTCTGGACTTCGACAAAAGAATGTATAGGGGTATCCATGACCCCTACAATAGGGGTATTTATTACCCCTTGTCAAGGGTATTGATTACCCCTTTGTGCCGTTCGTGCCAGCGAGCTCGCGCCGATCTTCGACAGAGATGTCACCGCTCACGACCTTCCAGAAGCTGCCAAGCTCTTTCGCAATGCTGTACCCCAACGACCGAAGAGCAATCGGTCCTTCTTCAGGGAAGAACTCACGGACTGAGATGCCGAGTATTTCCTCGTACTTCCTGATCGTCCGTTTGTTATGGATGACGACCAAGACCTTCCAGCCCATGTAGTCGCCCAGCATCAGCATGCCCAAGGCTTTCTCTAACTCGTCGGCTGTGCCGATAAAACGGTCCAATGCATCGTTAGCGATGCGGACGAGTTGTTCCGCACGTTCAGGAGGGTGAACGGTCTCTACGGGTGGGGTCGGGTATTTGTCTTTTCGTGCCATCTTCGCTCCTTGAAGTTGACAGAATAGACTGGGAAGGGGTTTTCAACAACCCTTGTACAGCGCACGTGGCCTAGTTACCCACCGCGCCGCTCGCTCTTGCCCTACTCATGGGGCGGCGACCGGCGCCGTGGATAACTCCAAGCTATGCCATTAGGCATGGTAAGCACGCCCGCGCAATCGCAGCATATTCTTTGTCATCATCGAGCTCTTGTTGAAGGCTCGCAATTAGAACTTGCTGAAGATTAGCCGGCGCATGTCGTATTACTTCAACTTGTTCACGTAAATATCGTATTCTTTGATTGCGTCGCTCCACTAATTCAGTCCGATTCAGCTTTAATGTTTCCTCGGTAAGCCTTGCGTCATGGTCACCGGGTTTTGCGAGAACTAGCCCTCCCACAAAGTTGAAATGGTCAACAGGGTCGTCTACATAGGGATCTACAAATCCTACCCCATGCGAAAATTTGTCACTCTTGTTTGTATTGCAGACATCACAAGCAAGTGTCAAGTTACTCCACTCAAACGTTACATCAACCTTAGTGGATTTTGGCACTATGTGTTCTACGTCGCCATAGGTAACGTGAAGAAGTTTGCTCTCACAGTAAGCGCATTTGCCATTGGTTTCCTTCACCAAAACCTTTTTAATATCGGCGTGCCTATATCTGCTTTTCTCGCCATCGGTTGCAGGGGTGCCGGAAGCAATTTTTTCAATCAATGTTTTCGTCCATGCAGCAGCATGATTTACTAAGATTTCAGGTTCAGCTAGTTTCTTAAGCTTAATCATTCGTTTTTATGACTCCTGCTAAAGCCGTCGGATACATCTCGCCAAACCCTAATTCTGTCATCCTTGAACGCAACTCGTTTAAGTTTTCGAGATTTAATTCACGGTCACGATATTCTGTAACTAGAGCGTTTAATTGCTCCTCAACCCATAAAGGAACGGTGACGGACACACCAAGCACATCCCGCAAAATCTCTGCAGCATTGCCAGCACGATTAATGACGTCAAGTTTATTGCTGAAAACTAAACTTGCCATCCTTGCACTGTCATCTCCATCAATCAATATAGGATCTAGCTCTACAAGGCCATACCGGAGGGCATAGACTGTAGAATCTTTCACTGAGGAAACCATAAACGGACTGTGTGTTGCGACAACAAACTGCGCTTTCGGGAATGCCTTCAGCAAATTTGCCAGCAATGTTCGCTGCATTGATGGATGCAGATGATTCTCTGGCTCATCCATGACTACAGTAAAGCTTGCCGCATTTGAAGCTTGGCTCGTTTTAGAGAAAGTATAAATCTGCCAAGCCATGTCGATGAGCGACATTACGCCACCAGAAGCCGCGTCAATGACAAAGTGTCCTGTCGATGTTTCCATCACTACGTCGGCAATACGAATGGATAGGTCTTGAAATCCAAGGCTTTCCGGAAGTACAACTCGGAGCACATCGACAAAGTCACGAAAATAAGAAATTGCGTGTTCGTCGCCAGCAGATAGTTCACTTTGCGTTCCAAACATAGCAAGTGAAACAAGTGTTTCCTTAAGCCTGTAAATAGAACCGAAACTATTGTGGTTATGGTGACCAGAGAATCTCTGTACAGCTTCTGATTGGTAGACATTATATGCTTGGTCAGGATGTACGGCCGCTGTATTGATCTGAGTTACAGGCTTGAAAACTGGCACAGATCGATGTGACGATATAAATGTTCCAACCACCGGCTGCTGATTATGAATCGTAACTCCATATTGCTGCCCTTCCGACCCCACATACATTTGTGCAGTTATACCGTTCGAATAATCTATTGACCCAAAAATCACGGAGTTGCCCGGCTGCACATGACCACCTCGACGAAGTCCAGTCGAAAAATATTGCATGCCGTTACGTCGCTGTCTCCGTGGGGTACCGAGAAAAGCACGTTGCCATCCAAAATGGGGAGTTAACAAATTTAGGATAGTGCTTTTTCCTGCACCATTTGACCCTGTAATTACGGTCAATCTAGGATGAAACTCAATCGAGACATTATGAAATTGTCTCCATCCGCTGATTGTTAAACTTTTGAAGTGCGAATTCACTGTTTTTCTCGGATTTTGAAAATTATAATATTACTTCTACTCAACTTGATACGCACTATTTTTTTGTCTAACTTGCGCTATACAGTCGGGTGAAGCGGACGTTACCCTGGCCAAAATTCACACCGATAGAATCAAACTATAGTGCATCTTTAAGAAGTTAAGTTATTGATATAAAAGAAGAAATTTCATTTGTTCAATAGGTTCATAGCCTATCGGGGGTTCGAATCCCCCTCTCTCCGCCAGAACATTGTCCTGACTTGTTCAGGTACGTCAAAAAGCCCGCTGTGGACTTCCCCCAGTTCCCTAGACAAATCCTGACCTCACGCTGAGGCCTGTTCAAAGGCCTCGGGGCTGATACCGCCCAGATGGCTGTGACGCCTGGTTCGATTGTAAAAGACTTCGATGTAGTCGAAGATATCGGCCCGGGCGAAGTCCCGGGTTTTATAGATGCGCTTGCGGATGCGCTCCTTTTTCAGACTGCTGAAGAACGATTCCGCGACAGCATTATCCCAGCAGTTGCCGCGTCGGCTCATGCTCGGTTCGAGGTTGTTGGCCTTGCAGAAGCGGCGCCAGTCGTCGCTTCCATATTGGCTGCCTTGATCAGAATGTACCAGTACCGGCTTCTTTGGCTTTCGGCGCCAAACCGCCATCAGTAAGGCGTCGATCGCCAGCTCGCGCGACAATGTCGGCTTCATCGACCAGCCAACGACTTTGCGTGCAAAAAGATCGACCACAACGGCCAGATAAAGCCAGCCCTGCCAAGTTCGGATGTAGGTAATGTCAGTGACCCAAGCCTGATCAGGCGCATCGACTGTAAATTCTCGGTTCAGCCGATTCGGAGCAATGATCGAAGGCCGGCCAGCAATCCTTCTCGGTGCTTTATAGCCGCGTACAGCCTTGATCTTATTGACCTGCATGAGCCGTGCTACACGATTACGTCCGCAAGTCTCGCCGGCTTCTCGCAGATCGCCAAAGACGCGATTGGCGCCGTAGACACCGCCGCTTGCCGAATACGAATACCGGATTGCCTCGACCAGGCGAGCATCTTCCTTCGCTCGCTCCGATATCGGCTGGTGCAACCACTGATAAAACCCGGCTCTAGCCACTTTCAAAATGCGGCACATGAGCACAAGCGAAAACTCGTGCCGATGCTCGTTCATGAACCGGTACTTTACTCGGGTTCCCTGGCAAAGTACCGTGCGGCTTTTTTTAGCAAATCGCGCTCCTCTTTTAGACGGCGCATCTGGGACCGCAGCCGTAGGATCTCGCTTTTTGCTTCGACCAACTCGGCACTTTGCTTCTCGTCCTTCGTTGGCATGACTGCCTTGACCCACTTGTACAAACTATGGGCCTACACCCCCAATCGGGCTGCAACCTCCGGAACAGGGTAGCCGCGCTCGACCACCTGCCTAACTGCTTCTTCCTTAAATTCCGGGGTGTAACGCTGTGTGCTCATTCATTTCTCCTATGCTCAAATCATAGGTCAGAAATGTCTACCGGAGTGGGGGAAGTCCACAGCGGCTGTCGAGTGTCTAGAAAACTCGTGGCGATTCAGTATGCCTCTCCCAAGGTTATCGATTGGTCGAAATCTGAGTCGCTGATGTTTTTCATTAGACCCCTTGTCAGTATGTCTCTGGATATCCTCTTTTGGCCGATTACCGGGGGGCCTACACAGCTCAGTGTACTCGGCTGTTGCCTGCAGAACAACTAGAGAGTTGTGTTAGGCAATTTTAGCCGCACTGAGGCGGTTTTTTGCAGGCTTATCCTGCGCCAGCCGGTGATGCTGCCTGAATCATATAGTCGATGAAGGCCCGCACTTTTAGAGCAACATGAGGACCCGATGTGTAGACTGCATATACTGTGCCCGTATAGGGTGCGTCACAGGTCCAGTCGGCAAGCACTCGCTGTACCCGCTTACTGGCCAGCGCGGGCGCTGCCGCGAAATTCGGCACCAGTACGATGCCTCCGTCTGCTTCCGCTAGCGCAACTAGGGCGGCACTATTGTTGATGGTGACGCGCGACGCCATCCGCACCGTGGCGCGTTCGGCGCCACGAATCAAGCCCAGGTCCGGACCGAACCGTCCATAGCCCAGATACGCGCACGAGTGCGCTACTAGCTCACTGGGCGCAATGGGCGTGCCATGCTCGGCGAGATAAGCTGTTGACGCCACTAGCACGTAATCCAATGGAAACAGAGGACGGGCCACTAGACCGGGGGCAAGGTCGCGCGCGATGCGGATTGCCAGATCCACGCCGTCGTCGACCAGATTCACATTGCGGTCGATGAGTGTAAGGCGCACGTCGACCAGCGGATAGGCTGTTAGGAACGAGGGCAGGAGCGGTGCCAGCCAGGTTTCGCCAAACACGACGGGCGCACTGAGGCGTAGTACACCGGTCGGCTGCGCACGGTAGTGACCTGCCAGCGCATGGACTTCGCGCGCCGTGCTCAGAATGCGAGCGCACGCTGCATGGGCCTCCCGGCCCAGCTCGGTCAACGCCAGGGCGCGCGTGGTCCGCGATAGCAGGCGCCCTCCCAAGTGCGCCTCCAGGCGCGCGACATGGCGGCTGACGGCGGACGTTGTGATCCCTAAGTGGCGCGCCGTCGCCGCAAAACTGCCCTTATCGACCACTTGGGCAAAGATCGCCATTTCCCTCAACATTTCCATTTTGTATCCTGCTTGTTACGTTGCGTCTCAGTCATCAATCCTTTGCATTTTAAGTGGATTGTCATTTTGAGCGAGTCAATCGATACTGCGGGTTTTGGGAGAAATCATGTATAAGAGTGTTTTCCGTACGGATGGCAAGGGCGGTTTGCAGCGGCTTTCCGAAGTACTCGCCCCCCTGCAGCCCGGCATGGTTCGCGTTGCCGTGCGCGCCCTTTCCCTGAATTTCAGGGATCATTATTTCATCCGCGGCAACCGCTTTCGCGACCCTATCGATGGGCGAATTCCGATGACCGACGCGGTCGGCATCGTGGAAGAGGTGGGGGACGGTGTGACACGCTTTGCCGTCGGCGACCGGGTCTGCTCGACCGTCCTGCCGCACTGGCTCGACGGACCGTTGAACGCTGCTGCGCTGGGCGGTTCGATCGGCTCGAGCGCGGCGGATGGCGTGTTGGCCAGCCATTTCGATGCCTCCGAACATGCGCTAGTATCGGCGCCAGCGCACCTGAGCGACATCGAAGCGGCAACCCTGCCAGTGGCCGCGCTGACTGCCTGGCATGCCGTCGCCGAGCTGGGGGTCGTCCACGCTG
This sequence comes from Massilia phyllosphaerae, assembly GCF_034659755.1. NCBI lineage: Bacteria > Pseudomonadati > Pseudomonadota > Betaproteobacteria > Burkholderiales > Oxalobacteraceae > Massilia > Massilia phyllosphaerae. The sequence continues at coordinate 10,734 of NZ_JAXSQX010000004.1, read as the reverse complement.
GCGACACGGTCGTCGTGCAGACAACCGGAGGCGTCGCCGTGTTCGCGATGCAGTTTGCGCAGGCACTCGGTGCTCGCGTGATTGCCGTGTCGCGTTCGGCAGCTAAGCTGGCGCGCACCGAGGCTTGGGCCACCATCGATTCGTCGCACCTGCCCGAATGGGACCGCGAAGTGCAGACACTGACCAGTAATCAAGGTGCGCGCCTTGTCCTCGACATGGGCCTGTCGGATTCCCTGCGCCGCGCAACGCGCGCCGTGGCGTTCGAGGGTACAGTCGCGATCATCGGTGTTGTTCAGGAACACGTGAACCCGCTTGACATCTTCACTGTCATGAACAAAAACCTTAACGTGCGCGGCGTGGAAACCGGTTCGCGCGCCATGTTCGAGCGGATGAATGCTTTCCTGGTGCAGCGCGACCTCCACCCACATATCGACGCCGTGTTCGATGTCGACCATATTGAGGCCGCGCTTGACCGGCTGGCGGCGAGCCCGTTCGGCAAAATCGTACTGACGCTGCCTGCACACCATGGCAAACAGTCATGGACGTAAAGACGTTGTTCCTAGCGCAGCTGATGGCTATCCTAGCCAATTCTATCGTGTTTTCCAATCTGTCTTCAGTGCGGCTTCACGAGAAGCGGTAGAACCAACTTGGACAGGGTATCTCGACGCAGTCTGATCGCTGAGACGATGGAGCGCAACAGGGGCGCCCCCACCTGCGGGTGCGCGCCTTGAAGTTCATGCATGAGCCCAGCCTCTCGATTAGCGCGCTCCTTTTGCTTTTCATTGTCGCTCCTTCGATTTATCCAACTATTTTGTGGCTTGGCGAGCGTCCGCTCTTGGCCGCTCCCGGCCGTTTGGCTCAGCATGCCAAGTGACCACGCAGAGGGAAACAGCTTGCCGTACCAAGTAACGGCGTGTGTATCACGATGCATGCCTTGGATCAGTTTTCAGCCCGGCCGGTATCAGGATTGATTATAGATTTTGAGGTCGTGCGTGTGCTGACGAGCCAAGCAAAGCGCTACCTACGCATTTGCCGTGCGACCGCAGCGTCATAAGCTCTGAAGGATAGAGGCTCAGCCGCGCGCCGCCGACGCAAGAGATTGTTAAAATAAAAATATCTATTCAACCCCGTTGAGTCCGCTGGCGCCTCGCGGCGGCCTGACGATTGGCGGCGACAGCGGGGGAGTAGCGTTTGATGAACGAGCAGAACGCGGGGTACGCAAAATTTCGACGCAAACTGGTGCTCGGTTATTTGATTCTGTGCGCGTTGCTCTTCGCGTTGCTGGGTTGGAAAGTCGTGTCGGGATATCGATCGGACCGGCAAGCGGCGGCTGCGGTTACAAAAAACACCGCACGCGCCATGGCGGCCCACGTCGGCGAAATTATCGACGCCGTAGACCAGTCGCTACGCCTCTCTGCGTCAGGCATCTCGGCACTTGACGACGGCGCGTTGACACCGGACGCGGTGCTGCCCTTGCTCGCCGCCTCGTCCAAAGGGTCTGACTCGCGCCATTGGCTTCTGTTCATCGACGCTTCCGGCAAAGGGGTGGTCGCGAGCAGCGGATTGCCGGTCAAAGACGTGTCTTTTGTAGACCGTTCCTATTTTCTGGACGCGTTGGCCAGCCATTCTGATCAGCTGCATGTTGGCGAGCCAGCCGTCGGGCGTGTGTCCAAGCGTCGCTTATTTTTTCTGAGCCGTCGCGTCGAGTCGCTATCCGGGAAATTTCTGGGCGTTGTTGCCGCACCGGTGGACGCCAAACGCGTCGCGGACGTGTTTGAAAGAGCCAGGCTCGGCCCGGAGATGTCCATCTCCTTGACTATGAAGGGCAGCATGATCATCGCGCGCGCCCCCTTGTTCGAGGAGTCATTTGGAGCTGACCTGTCCGGGTTAGCGCGCCCCAACTCCGCCGTGGTCGTCGAGGGGACGTTCGAGGCCGACAGCCCTTTTCGCGGGGAGCGGCGGCTCTTTTCGTACACCCCGGTGGCATCGCTGCCCTTGATGGTCGTCGTGGGCGTCACGCGCGAGTCGTGGGCAGCGGGCTCGCGCTCGGACTTTATCGCCGGGCTTTTGGGGCTAGCCGTGGCGTTGATCGTCGCGCTCTTCAGCGGCCGCTTCGCGTTGGAGCAATACATGCGGCTGGAACGCGTCGAGGCGTTGCAGCGCAAGCTGATCGACCAGCTTCACTGCGCCAAGACGGATCTCGCCCGTGGCGAGCACCGGCTGCGAATGATCGCTGACAGCGTGCCGGCGCGGGTCGCCTACGTCAATGCCGATGAGCGCTACACGTATCACAACACCGGGCCAAGCGGCGTCCCTGGCGGTGCATCGCAGGGGAAGACGCTTTTGGAAACGCACGGCCCCGAGGTTTATGCAGCAATAAAGAAGGATGCGCGCCAGGCTCTTTCTGGCGAAACGGTAGATGTCGAGCGGAGTTACGCCGTCGATGGCGAGGCGCGTTGTTTCAAGCATCAGTACACGCCAGACTTTACCAGCCGAGGAAGGGTAATGGGCTATTACGCCATGGTCACCGACATTACCGAGTTCAAGATGATCCAGAAGCGCCTGTCGGATTTGGCGCGCGTCGACGACCTAACCGGACTTCCGAACCGGGCGGAGTTGTCGGACCGGTTGGTGGCTGCGCTGGCGCGTTGCCGCCGGACAGGTACTGCCATGGCCTGTCTGTATTTGGACATCGATCGGTTCAAAGAAGTGAACGATACGCTGGGCCACGCAGGCGGCGACTGCGTGTTGATGGAGTTCAGCCGACGATTGCGCCAATGCGTGCGTGAGGCCGACACAGTCGCGCGGCTGTCTGGCGACGAATTCGCCATCGTTCTCGAAGACATCGGCCGATCTGAAGAGGCTCAAGGCGTAGCTGCCAAAATCATCGCCTGCATGGCCATGCCCTTCAACATCGAGGGCGAGCTGCGCGTGGTCACGACCAGCATTGGCGTGGCACTAGCCGATCCGTTGGAGGACGATCCACGCTCGCTGCTGCGGGCTGCGGATGCCGCGCTTTACCGCGCCAAGAGAGCAGGTCGAAACCGGTTGGAAAGCTGAGGCGTGAGAGGCAAAGGATGCCTCTAAAGAGCCCTCGACTGTTGTCGACGTCCGGCGTGTACTTCGTTGCCTTGTTGAGCAAGTTGACCATGGCCTGAACAGGTCGATCCCGGCCGCCGGTAAGCCAAGGATGCGCACCTTCACAACGGACGCCTAACAATTGATTTTTGAATTGCATTAGTGGCCGCGCCTGATCAACCGAGCTTGTCAAAATTGCAGTCAAATCGACCGCAACCATCTATAGCTCAACAACTCCCTTGGTTACCTCATGGTTCGTCATTTCCGTCACTTATTTCTTGATAGTAGCGTATCAGGTTACTCTGACTGTGCTCTGAAGATCGGTAGCGAGCTGTCGAATCTCAAGCGCAGGTAAGCGTTATGCTATCCTAAACAAGGATGTAGCGTGGCAAAATCGAGACTGTCAAAGCCTATGTAACTTGTGTTGCCATAAAATCACACATTCGAACTATTAATCAAATTCGTCATATATTCATGCGTTAGTTGCTATAATGCACCAATAGTTTATTTCTTTTCACGGAGCTTCGTATGAGTTTGGAAGGTGAGTTGATCTGGTTACGGTTCTTGGTCCAAATGGCCCGAGAGAGTCAAGTTCTTCGAGAACCAAGCGTTCGCAGTCAATACTGAGCGCCAGGTGTGGTCGTTCGCTTCAGCTGCTACGGCGACTACCGCCGCGCCGAGAAGCCACCGGAAGCGATGCGAAGCCCGGAGATGCTTGTTGCAGTGAGAGGCTGTGGCCTCGAAGCTCAGCCGGCGCAGCCTTCTATACGATGATGGTCATCATGCCTTCCATCGTGTCTACCTATACTTCCTCGTTGCCGGCGCGGATGCGGCCATGGCATGCGACACTGCAGGCGCGAGGGCGCTGAACAGAACGCTCATCATGGCGATCCGGGCGACTACCAGCCGCCGTCCGAGGAAGTTGTGCATGCCGAAATAATATCCGGCTCTTTGTCGTTCCCGCGCGCCAAACTGTCCTGGCGTGTGCCGGCCGCCCCTCCCGCGCCGGATGATCAGGCCAGCCGCAGCGCGATCCTGCGCCCGGCGATGCTGCGCACGATATCGCCGTCATGGGTGACCAGCAGCAGCGCGCAGCCGCTGGCCCGCACGTGTTCGGTCAGCAGCGCGAACACTTCCTGCTGCGTGACCGGATCCAGGCGCGAGGTCGGCTCGTCCGCGAAAATCAGCGCCGGCCGCATCAGGAGCACGCGCGCCAGCGCGATGCGCTGCAATTCGCCGCCCGAGACCTGGTGCGGCAGGCGCTCGAGCAGGGCGGGCGCCAGCCGCATGCGCGCCAGCATCGCTTCCAGCAGCGCCCAGTCGAGCAGGTGCAGCTTCACCAGGTCCTGCAGCGAACGGCGCAGGGTGATACGCGGCGCGAAGGCGGCGCCCGGATCCTGCTGGATCTTCTGGAAGGCGGTCGGCGCCAGGCCGGCTGCGCGGGTCACGCGGCCGCGGTCCGGCTTCAAGAGACCGAGCACGATATTGCCGAAGGTGGTCTTGCCCGATCCGCTCGGGCCGCTCACGGCGACAATCTCGCCGGCGCCGATGCTGGCGTCGACACCGGCGAACAGCAGCTGGCTGCCGAAGGATTTGCCGACCGCATCGACCGTCACGATCGCGCCGGTTGGGCCGGTTGGGCCAGCCGCGGGATCGGCACCCGCGGCGGCGTGGTCCGGTGTCCAGCTGGCTGGATCGGCCGCCAGCAGACGCCGCGTGTAGTCGTCACTCGGCGCGGCCAGAACACTGGCGGCGTCGCCTTGCTCGATCATCGCGCCGTTCAGCATCACCGCCAGCTGCCCGCCCAGCTCGCGTGCGAGCCAGATGTCGTGCGTGATGCACAGCAGGCTCATGCCCTCCGCCTGCGCCGTCCGCAGCAGTCCGAGGACTTCGCCGCGCCGATCCGCATCTAGGCCCTTGGTCGGCTCGTCGACGATCATCAGCGGTGCGCCGGCGGCGTGGGTGGCGAGAAAAGCGGCGCGCTGGGCCATGCCGCCCGAGATCATGAAAGGATACTTGTGGGCGGCGTCCAGCAGGCCGAGCGATGCCAGTGCACGCCCGGCCCGGTCGCGCGCGTCGGTCGCCCCGCCGACCAGCGCATGGGTCTCGGCCACCTGGGCGCCCACCTTCATGGTCGGGTCGAGCGCAAGCCAGGGTTCCTGCGGCAGCAGCGCCAGGCGCCGGCCCCAGCCCGGATGGCGGCTACGCTGGTCGGCGGCGGCGCTGTGCTGGCCGCCGATCGATACCCGGCCCTCGCAGCGCAGCGGGGCCGGCAGGTTGCCCATGATAGCCTGGGCCAGCAGCGACTTGCCGGAACCGCTCTCGCCCAGCAGCGTCAGCACGCCGCCGGGCGGGATAGCGAACGAGATGCCGCGCACCAGCGCCCGGTCGCCGTGCAGCACGGCCAAGCCTTCCACTGCGAGGGCGGGTATCGTGGCGCGGCCGTTCATGCGCTGTCCTTTTCGGGCGACAGCAGGAGCAGGCCGAGCAGCACGAGGAACAGCACCAGCACCGGCGCCCCTACCAGCCAGGGCGCCTCGCCATAGTAGGGCAGCAGTTCGATCATCATCACGCCCAGTTCCGGCGTTGGTGGCTGCAGGCCGACGCCGACGAAGCCGAGTGCCGACATCGCCAGCACCGCGCCGGCAAAGCCGAAGCGCATCAGCGTGAACAGTTGCGGCAGCAGCTCGGGCAGCAGGTGGCGGCGCACGATGTGCAGCGGGCCGAAGCCGAGCAGGCGCGCGGCTTCGACGTGCGGGCTGGCCAGCAGGATGCGGCTGGCGGCGCGCACCACGCGGAAGTATTCGACCCACAGCGCCAGCGAGATGCCCACGTACAGCGGCCAGAATCCGCCCGGCGCGAACGCGGCCAGCAGCAGTACCAGCAGCAGGCCGGGCAGGGCCAGCACAGCGTCCGCAACAGCCGCCAGCACGCGCTCGATCCAGCCTCCGCGCCAGGCGGCCAGCAAGCCGCCCAGCGTGCCGGGAATGGCCGCCGTCAGCACGCTCACAAGTGCCAGCGACAGCGACAGGCGCGTCCCGTGAGCCAGCCGCGCCAGCATGTCGCGCCCGAGCTGATCGAAACCGAGCGGATGCGGCATGCTTGGCAGCTCCAGGAAGCGCTCGAGCTGCTGGCGGGCCGGATCGATGCCCACCATCCAGGGGCCGAACAGGGCGAACAGGCCGGCGGCCGCCAGCAGCAGGATACCGACGGTTTGCGCGCGGGTGAGGCGCCGGCGTGACGGCGCCGCGTCGAGGAGGTAGTAGGGAGAGAGGGCGGTCATGGACGGCGGCGTGGATCGATGAAGGCGCAGGCGGTGTCGACCAGCGCGTTGAACAGCACGAACATCAGGCCCAACATCAGCGCCGTGCCTTGGATCATCGGCACGTCGCGGCCGAAGATCGCATGCACCAGCGCGTGGCCGATGCCGGGCCAGGCGAAGATGGTTTCCACCAGCACCACGCCTTCGACGAGATACACGAGCTGGACTCCGAGGTAGGCGACGACCGGCGCGGCGACGTTGCGCACGCCGTGCCGCAGCAGCGCCTGGCGCAGCGTCAAGCCTTTGGTCAGGGCGAAGGCGAAGTAGGCCGAGCCGCGCACCCGCACCATGGCGTCGCGGGCCACGCGGCAGGACACGGCCGCCATGCCCAGCGCCAGCGTCAGCGCGGGCAGCAAGATGCTGCCATGGTCGTCGTGCCCGGCCGCCGGCAGCACGCCCAGGCGCACCGAAAATAGCAGCACCAGCACCAGCCCGAGCAGGAAGGAGGGCAGTGCACGCAGCAGCACCGACATAGCCAGGGTCGCGCGGTCGACCAGGCCGCCCGGCTTCAGGCCTGCCATTACGCCGAGCGTAGGGCCTGCAAGAAGCGAGAGCGTCATCGCCAGCAGCGACAGGCGCAGCGTGGGCCCGAGCTGGTAGGCGATCTCGTCGATTACCGGCTGCGCGGTCACCTGCGAGACCCCGAGGTCGAAGCGCAGCAGCCGGCCCCACCACTCGGCCAGGGCCGCAGGCCAGGGCCGGTCAAGGCCGAGTTCGAGGCGCACCGCATCGGCCGCAGCGCTCGTGACCATGTCGTAGCCGTAGCGGCCGGCGGCGATGCGGTAGGCCATGTCGCCCGGCAGCATGCGCGTCATGAAAAAGCACAGGGTGCCGACCAGCAGCGCCACCAGCGCGGCCTGCAGCAGGCGCCGCGCTAGTGCCGTTATCAAGCTCTTTAAATCCATTGGAGGTGCGAAATCCTGTAGCTGCGTTCGAAAGGGTCGATGCTGGCGCCTTCGATGCGCCGGCTGGCGGCGCAGACCTGGCGGTACCAGACCACGGGAATCACCGGCAGCTCCGCCTGCAGCAGTGCCGCTATCCGCATGCGTTCAGCTTGCCCCGTGGCGGCACCGGCCTGCCCGCCGGCGGCAAGGCCCGCCAGCGCGGCGGGCACCTCGGCGTTACGCCAGCCCATCGCGCCCCAGTCGCCGCCGCCCGGGCCGAAATCCTGGAGCAGGGTGGCCACCGGGTCGGGCACGTTGCCGAAGTTGCGCGCCACCAGCGCCAGTTCGAGGGAGCCGCTGCGGTGGCCGGACGGGATGTCGCTGGAATTGCCGACCACGACGCGCACGGCGATGCCGATCTGGCGCATCTCTTCCTGCAGCGCGGCGGCGATCAGCGGCAGCTCGGGGCGGTCGACGAAGGTGGTCAGCGTCAGCGCCAGGCGCCGGCCGTCGCGGCGGCGGATGCCGTCGCTGCCCGGCTGCCAGCCGGCGGCGTCGAGCAGGCGCCGTGCTTCGGCCGGGTCGGTACGCAGCGGCGCCAGGGTGGCGTCATGCCATTGGCCCATCGACGGCGGGAACAGCTGGGTCGCGCCCAGGTCGGGATCGCGCAGCAGCGCGCGGGCGATCCCCTTGCGCTCCACGCACAGCGCGATCGCCTGCCGCACGCGCACGTCGGCCAGCAGCGGATGGCCGCTATTAAGCTTGATGAAGGTGGTCCGCGGCAGCATCGCCGATACCAGGGTCGCCTTCGAGCTGCGCTGCAGCGCGCGGATGCTGGGCGGATCGAGCGAATAGGCCAGGTCGGCCTGGCCGCTCTGCACCAGCAGCGTGCGCGTCTCCGCGCGCGACACACTGATGTAGCGGGCGCGCCGTACCCGTCCCGGCAGGGCCAGGCCGCCATAGCCGTCGAAACGCTCGACGTCGAATTGCTGCGGCAAGGTGATCGACGTAATGCGGAACGGTCCGGTACCGACGATGCGCACCACGTTGCCGCGCGTGTCGAATGAAGCCGGCGCCAGGATCTGGGCCGAGTAATGGGTCAGCAGGTAGGGCAGCGGCGCGAACGGGCGTGCCAGCCGGAACACGATGGCGCCGCGCTCGTGGGAGATGCTGCGTATGCCGGCCAGGCCCAGCACCCCGGGCCGGCCGTGGGCGCGGCGCAGGCAGGCCAGTACGCTCTCCGGCGTGACCGGGGTACCGTCATGGTAGCGCCGGCTGCCGCGCAGCGTGAAATGCCATTCCAAGCCATCGGCGGAGACTTGCCAGGACGAGGCCAGGCGCGGCTGCAGGCGGCCGCGGTCCGTCACGTCGAGCAGCGTCTCCACCACTTCCATGCGCGCGAACATGTAGCCTGCGCGCGAGGGATCAAGTCCGGTCATTTCCCAAGGACCAACCACGGTCAGCACGTCGGCGGCGGCGGTGAAGGTATGGGTATGGGCTGCACCGTGGTCGTCGGCATGCGCGGCGTGCCGGGAGAGCAGCGGCGTGGCCGCGGCAGCCAGCATCAAGCGCCGCCGCCGTGATGGTGCAATCGAAAATCTCATGTCTCGGGATTCACTTGATGCGCTGGATTGGCGCTGGCTGAATGGCCAAGATTATAACTGATAGGAAATCTGAACGGGTTCGTTCATGCCTTGCGCCAAGCAAGCGGCGAAGTCTTATACCTTCTTTCCTTGACCGCTGCGCCGAATTGCAGGCGGCGCAGACGCCATATCCCGGACCTGCGCCGTACCAGCTTCAACGTCGAAAACGCACTGGTACGCTACAACGACCGGGTCGGCCGCCTGCGCCTCGAATACCATGCCGCGCCCGGTCTGCTCATACGCAACGAGAGCTACTACATCACCAGCAAGCGCCACTGGCGCAATGCAGAAAGCTACGCCTTGAATGCCGCCGGCACGCGCGTCAACCGGAGCGACTACCTGGAAATCCTGCATGACCAGGAGCAGGCGGGCAATCGCTTCGACGCAGTTGTCGACGGCCGCATCGCCGGCCGCGCCAACCGGCTGGTGGTCGGCCTCGAGTGGTATCGCACGCGCCTCATCCACAGCAACAATTCGCCCTACGGCGGCGCCAGCGTGGTCGATCCCCACGATTTCATGCCCGGCTATTTCGTCAGCCCGGTCCCCACCGTCGCGAGCCGCCGCGCGGAGATGACAACCGGCGCCTTCTTTGCCGAGGATGTGCTGGACATCGCGGCGGACTGGAAACTGGTGGCAGGCCTGCGCCGCGACGCCATGAATTTCGACAACCTGGACCTGCGTACAGGGGTCGCACTGGGCAAGGACTATCATCCTGTCACGGGGCGCGTGGGTGCCGTATGGAAGCCGGCCGCGCAGTTGTCGCTGTATGGCCAGTTCGGCACCGCCACCGATCCGCTGAGCGGCGCGCTGTCGCTGCCGAACGGCTCAGTCAGCTACGACCTGACGCGTGGCCGGCAGCTGGAATTCGGCGCCAAGGGTGGGATGCCGGCGGTAAAGGGCGAGTGGACCGTCGCCGCCTACCGCATCGAGAAGCGCAACCTGCTGTCGCGCGATCCGGACAATCCTTCCGTGGCCCAGCAAGTCGGCCAGCAGTCGTCGACCGGCCTCGAACTGGCCTTTGTAGCCGAGCCGCTGCGCGGCTGGACCATCGACGCCAACGCCGCCGTGCTGCGCGCGCGCTACGACGATTTCAAGGAGATCGTGGGCGGCGTCCCTGTGGCGCGCGACGGCAATACCCCGGCCGGCGTGCCCGAGCGCACGGCCAGCTTGTGGACCCGCTACCGCTTCCTGCCGCAATGGGATGCGGGCCTGGGCGCACGCTACGTGGGCCTGCGCCAGTCTAATTCAGCGAACACCGCCAACTTGCCGGCCTACACGGTCCTCGACGCCTCGCTGGCGTGGCGCCAGTCGTCGGCGTTGACCCTGGTCCTGGCCGTCAAGAACCTGGCCGACCGCGACTACGCCCTGTCGGGCAGCGGTGGCGTGCGCTGGCTGCTTGGAGCGCCTCGCACCCTGCAGCTGACGGCGCGTACCAGCTTCTGATCCGCGATGAAGAAGACCCTGATCTTCCTGCACAAGTGGCTCGGCGTCGGCCTGGCGCTGCTGTTCGCGATGTGGTTTGCCAGCGGCATCGTGATGTACTACGTGCCTTTCCCGTCCCTGACCCAAGGCGAGCGCCTGGCGGGCATGCAACCGCTCCGGGCGCAAGCCCCGTGCTGCCTGACGGCGCAGGATGCGTCGGCCCGTGCTGGCGTGCGCTTTTCCGAAGCGCGGCTGGGGATGCTTGGCGACCGGCCCGTGTGGCGCTTGCTCGGCGCCGACAAGCGCTGGGTCGGCGTCGACGCGGCCAGCGGCGCTGCGCTGGCGCCGCTGACGGACGCCGAGGCGGCCGCCGTGGCGCAGCGCT